>CAKAFC010000002.1 GCA_916438645.1 uncultured Mogibacterium sp. | reverse complement strand
GTTAATTTCCAAATAAATTAAAAAAATATTAAAAATTAAGTCAATTATATATGAATATAGGGTAAATATTAAATATACTAAACATTAATATATATAGTAGAAACTAGAATATCTAATGTCATAGAATTAAAAAAATATAAATCAACAAACAGAAATTAAGGGGATATTATTGGCAATATCTCCTTATATTTGAATAGGAATGTGTAATTGTGGATAACTTTGTAGATATCATAATAATGCTAATTCTTCTTGAAATAATACGAACGAACACTCTGCCTTTAAACAATCGTCTTGGGTAGAAGTTTATCCATTCTTCCACTTTCTTAACTTTGTCTCTGGTAAGTATCTTGTCGAAATCTGCTCCTTTCGGTAGCCATCTTCTAATTAATAAATTTGCATTTTCATTAGAGCCACGTTCCTGTGGTGATCTGGCATGGCAATAATATACCTTTTGTTCTATTTCCAACACGATTTATCGCTTTTTTTCAAGAGCTTCAAAGTCCTTAAATTCAGATCCGTTATCCACAGTAATTGTTTGAAAAACCGAATAAAAACTAGTACCAAGCCGTTTTTCTATTCGGTTAAGTGCTTTAGCCACTTCATCCGCAGTGTGAGATTTCAGAACTTCAATAATTTCATATCGTGTTTTTCGTTCTGTTAGAGCAAGTGCTGTTTTCTTGTTGGTGGATTTTCCAACTACGGAGTCCATTTCCCAGTTTCCAAAGGTCTCTCTACCAAGTACAATTCTATCTCTCTTTTCGATGGATGTACCAGGAGCAATCCGTTTTTGGACAACTTTCTTTTTCTTTCTTTTGTTGCTTTTACCATGTCTAGGTAAATCAACCATGCTGAGATTATCGAAGTACCCTCTTTTTATACCTGTATATAGAGTTGTATGAGAATAAACCATATCATCAAAATATAGCCCATCTTCCTTAATACCAAGAAGTACGGCTTCAGGGCTATATTTATACTGTACTATCATTGTTTCAACATATTTTTTAAATTCAAGATCAGATATGAGTTTAGGCGTTCTTCCTTTTGCTTTTAATGTATTCCTGTAATTGGCATGAGCAATTTCTGGAGCATACCTAATTTCAGTAGTTAAATCTGTATTTGTATGCACATAAGTTGCTCTTTTAATTTCATAATAGATTGTCCTAAGGCTACAGCCTATAGCCGCTGCTATGTCTTTCTTTGAAAAGTTCTTTAAGAGCATCCGTTCTATTGTTAGTCGGTCACTATAAGTTAGGTGCTTAAATTTTTCTCCCATATCAATCCTTTAAGATAATTCATAGTCATCTGTTCTCTTGCTTATATCACGCTGTAATTCCTCATAAGCAGCTTTATTTTTCCACGATTCATAATTCTGCTCTAGGTTTCTTCTTAGTCTGTTGGTGGATCTTTCAATGTATCTGCTGACGTGATAATTTCTTCCATAGTCTTTAGTGCTATAAACCTCTTTCTTGCTTAACATCATAGAGCCAAACCTGTTTCCGTTAGCGGCAGATCGATTAAAGTAATTCATAGCACGCACCTTATCCTTTTTAACAAACTCACCCTTTAGATACATAAGCCCTAATCTATTTTGAGCAAAAGAATTTCCCATTTCAGATGCTTTCTCCAGCTTAAATATTGCAGTCTTAGGATCGTATTTTGAACTTGTCTTATCAAGCATTTCTATCGCTTCGCTGACCGTTTTTAGCTGGTTAGATCTTGCCCTATCATATGTTTGCAGTTCTTTGAGTATTGCGTTCCCTAGTCTTGGATATAGTCCATCTTTGGGATTATATAGTTTGTTTTCTAAATATGAGTTGTTGCCACCATATGTATTAGCAAATTTTGCCTGTAAATCTTCGATTTCAGACACTATTTGCTTGAATTCGTCTTGGTGGTAGGAAGATATAAAAAAGTCGCTTAAATCGTCAATTTCGCCCTTTAAATGGTGTAGTGTTTTCTGATTATAGTTCCAATACCTTCTTTCCGTTCCTGTAGCCTTTATTTCTTTGTACAGATTAATTAATCGCTCTTTAAACTTGTCGTTATTTAGCAAAGAAGTATCTTTCTTGTCTTTTATAATATCTCTGAGCATATTGGATATTTCAATCATCTGCTCCTTGTCTGTTTCAAGTTCACTAACCATTGTACTTTTTAGTGTTTCTATACTTGACTGTTTAAAAGTGCCTTTATACTGCTCTTTCACTACCTGATTACCATTTTCATCGAGCAACGGAACTTTTTCCAGCTTGCCTGTATCTTGATTACGCTGCATTTTAATTCTTCCATCAGGGTTTCTAACCCACTCACGATATATTTTCTTTTCTCTCATTGGAGTTGGTTCAATAGTTGCAATATGGATATGTATATTGTCTGTATTGTAATGAAAAGAAGCAGTCCATACAGCGTTATCTAGTCCTTCTTTATGTAGCATGGCATCAATGGCAGCTCTACTAGATGTTATTAGCTTCTTTTCGTCTAAGATATTGTCCTTATATACACCAATCTGCTCTAAATACTGATTATCGAAAGATATAACGGTTTGCCACATATTGGATTCATTGCTCTGTGCAGTTTTAAATAAGTCTTTAATTTTTGTTTTTCATCCAGCGAAAGATAGTCTTTATCTCTGGTAAATAAAGCACTGACTTCTTCAGTAGTATTATTTTTATAATCATCTACCACCGTTTTTTCTTCGTTTTCCATATAACCTAGATATTCTTCAAATAGGTTGTATTGATCCATCTTGTCTTTTCTGGTCGCATTATCTCTATCTATGTAATTAATATACTCAGAAAAAGCTTTACTTCCTGAAGTACAAAATCTTGTCACTGCAACAATTCCAACCATAGGATTTTCCTCTTTCTTTTTAAAGTGGTTTAAATATCTTGTCTATCCAGTAGTTCTCTTATAAGTTCGCTCTGTTCGGCTAAAGTTTCGGCTAATCTATCTGCCTGTACCTTATATAAGGCTATCATCTTGTCTGTTAGCTCTATATACTTATTATCTAAATTTCTAAGCTCTGGGGCTTTCACGTAATCAGCAAGTATTTTATTTACAAGCTCATTTGTGCTTATTCCCTTAGTCCTAGCTATCTTTTCAAGAGTTATTTTTGTATATTCAGGAACCCCTCTTACATATAATACTTCACTTCTCATTACTCAATACCTCTCTGAGCCTTCAGATTGTCTTTTTCTTGTTTCGCCTTTGCTATCTTTTCAGATAGATTATCTTCAGCTTCTACTAACACGGTATGTTTAAACCTGCCTTCAGCTGGCATTAGCATTTCATTTTTAGATGGTAAAAGTTTAAACAAAAGAGTATTAGTTATGTCTTTCATAATTATAGAGTTCTGTTCGGCTGTTCTTACTCCTAGTCTAAGTCTGGTAAAATGCTTGTCTAGTTTTTGAACAACTGTATCTGCTACAGCTTCCCTATTTTTATATTCGTTTATCATGAAGATGACTGCATCCACCTCATATTTAAAACCAGTTTCTTTCATTACCTCATGGATAATATCTATTGTTTGCTCTGGTAAATTGTATTCTTTTCTTGCCATTTCCTTCTCCTTTATATAGATTTCTACCGCATAAAATGATACGGTTCTAAACCGTATTGTCATAAATTCGTTATAATTTCATACGGTTCTAAACCGTATTTATAATAATTTATGCAAGCATATAAAACCGTTGGCACTGCCAACGTAGCACGCTCAGTGCTATCAGTTTTCCCTTATGCTCTTTATTTATTCGCAGAGCGAAAAATAAAAAAGGGATGAGGGCTAAGCCCTAACATCCCACCTTTACTAAAATTTTAGAAGCATGAGCTTCAAAATTTCCTGATTAAGTTCTACCTTATTTCTATAAAATGGACGGTGTATCATCGTCCATTTACCACCTTCTTCTACAGTGATTACTCCCACATATTTAATTTCATTTAGTATGTTCGTGTACTTGTCTTGAATTAGTTTTTTCTTTTCTTCAGGAATAACGATCCATGACTTATGAACATACTTTGAATTGTGTTCAGCTTGCACTATAGCTTTCTTAATATCCGATAGTTTAAATTCAAAAGAATTAAACTGAACATTATTCTGGAACATTTCTACTGTCACCAGATCAGCATTGCCTTCTCTTATACTGCTTTCAAATTGATACCTTATAGCTCGTCCAGAATAATTATAGTTCTCCCAAAACTTTTCCTTAAGTTCCATTTCTGTAAGAAACATTATTCATCTTCCTTTTTCTAAATCAAATCTACTTATTTGCAAAAAGTGATAATCTTATAAATGCTAAATCCATGTGTTTCCAAGGAAATTGAAACGCTGGTGTTTGGTAAATATAAGAATATTATTCCGCATAAACTTTCTTCCAAAGTTCAGGTTTGTTATCTTCCCATAATTTCGGATATGAAATATCTATACTACACAATCGGTCTGCCAAATAATCTTCAACATATACTTCAGTAATATCGCTTAACTTCCTAAGAACTTTATAAAAAAACTCTTTTCCTCCTTTATCCCAATAAGAAATTTCATAAGTTAAATATTTATTATCATCATGATCACGGAAGAAGCATTGAGGTGATTCTTCGCTATGCACAATCGCAAACCTTAATAAATCAATGATTTTACCATAATCATATTCTTTTAAATAAAACAAGGTTTCACGTAATGAAATACTTCCAGGGTCTGGATCTAAAAGCTTTTCACCCGTCCAATCAGAAAAACCACCTTGAAAGTCTATAAAAACTGGTAAATCTTTCATACATTCCTTTCCATAAAAAAGAGAGGGCTTTCCTCTCCTAAACCTAAAATTATTATAACGTTCCTTTAATCTTGTTCAGTTAAGAACATTAGTTGTTCCCATCCTTCTCTGGCAAAATATCAAAATCGAAAACAATTACTTCAAGAAAAGCTTTCCCTTTCTCCTTATTGTAAATGTTTTCAATCTTACCATTAGTTAATTGTATGTAGTCACCCTCTTTAAGCCCATCTTTTGCTTTTGTGTATGCAGTACCGACAAAGTTAGCAAACCAAGAGCTATATACAGCTTCACCATTTTTATCTTTTCCTTCATAGGAAGATATATGCACTTGCATGGTGTTTTTTCTTTTCTCGTGTTCATTAACTTTAAAAACTTTAACTTTCTGTGTTTCCGAAATATTCATATATTTCTCTCCTTTCACTTCAATAAAAAAAGAAAAAGCAAAATGCTCTTTCATAAATTACTCTAATTATTAAAGATGTAAGATATTTTAGATTTACCATCTACAATATCAAGCTTCAGTCTAGCATTATATTTTTTTCCTGACTTCTGACTTTTAAAACCTTTGATTTCTTTCTTTGTAGTCTTATATGTCAAAAGCTCCAAAAGAACTTTATCAGATAGAGTTTTACCGCTAATCTTTTTAGGCAAATTGAAGTTGCAGCCTGATCCGTCTTTTTTCCATCCTTTACAAGCATATCCCCAACCTTTATCTACAAGCTTATTTCCGCAGCAAGGACAATCAAATATTGCTTTTTCTTCTCTTTTATTTTCCATCAAGACTTCTGTATTGCTTGCCATTTCAATTAAATCTGCTTTGAATTTTGCTTGTACATCAGCCATAAAATCAGAAAAAGATAATTTGCCATTTTCTACATCTGCCAGTTTCCCATCTACTTCAGATAAAAATTCAATAGACTTTAACCTATCTGGTATAACAGCATCCATTGATCGTCCAAATGCTGTAGATATAAAGTATTTACCTTCTTTCTTAACAGTGCTAGAAACATTATGTCCTTTTTTCTCTGTAAGTTCTTTTATAAGCCCATCCCTGGTCGCACCAGTTCCAATATTATGAATTTTCATAAAATCAAGAAGTGAAGCTGTTGTAAAATGCTGCTTCGGTTTTGTTTCAGTATCAACCACTTCTTTTTCATTAATTGAAATAAGCTCCCCTTCATCGATGCTGCCTATCGATAGTATATCAATATCATCTGTTTCTACAGCATCATCCTTATATAGTGCCTTATATCCAGTCTCAGTTACGTTTTTAAGCTTTGATTTTATCTTATAACCAGCTGTTTCAGATATTATTTCCGTCTGTTCGTACCTGGAACTTTCCATAAAAAGAGAAATGAAATTCTTAATAATCGCATCATATACATTCTTTTCAGCTTCATTAAGTTTTTCATACTTTGCTTCAATTCCACCTTGTGGAACTACAGGGATTAGTCCATGATGATCTATGACCTTCTTATCATTAAAATACCTGTTTGGAATCTCTCTCATACAGCAGCTTGATACATACTGTTTAAATTCTCCAAATGCAAGAGCTTTTACTGTTTCTTTAAGTTCCTCTTTTAGATCAGCTGTTAAATATCTAGAATCAGTCCTTGGATAAGATAGTATCTTGTGCTTATCATAAAGATCTTGACAAATAGAAAGTGTAACATCTGCATCATAGTCATATTTCTTACTCATTTCCTTTTGAATAGTAAGTATATCAAATGGTTTTGGTGGATTATCTACACCATTTTCCTTTTTTACAGATATAACCTTCGCTTCATGTTGCAGTTTTTCTAAAACTTCCGCAGCGGCAACATGATTATCGAACTCTAGCTTTTCTCCGTTATCAGAAATTAGCACCCCATTAAATGTAATATCATTACCCAATTTAAGCTTTATATAAGAGAATGGTCTTTTAACAAAATTCTCAATTTCTAAATCTCGCTCAATAATAGCGTGAGTTAATGGAGATTTGCATCTACCATAATTAACAGTTACACCGGCAGTCTTTGTTAAAGATATAAGCCTTGAATAATTAAATCCAATATACTTATCCATAATTGCTCTTGCTTTACCAGAAGCATATAGGTTATCAAGCATTTCTTTAGAAGTCGGATCATTTAGCAGATTATCATATGCCTTTTTTATAGCTGCTACAGTTAAGCTGCTAGTCCATAGACGATATATATTTTTTTCTTTTCCAGCTTCTTTCAATATCCAACGCTGTATTAATTCACCTTCCCTTCCAGAATCACCAGCATTAATGATATAATCCGCAGCTCCAAGAGCTTTCTTAATAGCATTAAGCTTTCTCTGTTTATATTCATCTATAGCTTTTTAGATTTTTTTGTCATCAAATGGAATAGGCAGCATTGCAATATCCCACTTCTTATAATTTTTCATCAATTTCTTCTGGATCTAAAAAGTCTTAGACAATGACCTTGGGAATGTACAATTTCAACGTGTACTGGTTCTTCTCTAGAGCCAATTGAAAAAACTTACTTCCCCTTCTAAAAAAACCATCTCTATTCTTATGTAAATTCTTAACACCTATAGCTTCAGCATATGCTTCCGCAGCATTTGCCTTTTCAGCAAGAATTACTAGGCTTCTACTCATTACAGTTTATCCTTTCCAAAATGCCTTGAAGATACTCATTAATCAGATCATCTTCGAGGTCAACATCTACATATCGTTTTGCAACTCTCTTAATGCGATCTAAACTATCTGCATTAAGACTGATAATTTCATAATCGTTATCAGCTACATATAAGCTAAATTCTTCCTTTAGCTTATCAAGTTCAGCTTCCATTTGTGGCGAATATATATTGTTATTAAGAGCTTCCTTTATTTCTTCTTTTTCTAATCGGCTGCTGTTCTCTTTAATATATTCATGTACAAACTTCTTCAGTTCAGGTTTCCCTACATTAATCATTGATTTCTACCCTCTAAATCATACTGGATATTTCATTATAAATTGTTGATAGTATGGATATAAGCTCCGTCCTAAGTTCAGGGTAAATAAGTGTAATTACCCCTATTGCAGCAAGTAGTATAAATAGAACTCCTACTATTGTTCTGCATATACTTTTTATAAAGGAATATGTATGCTTAACTGCCATACTCTTTTCTACTATAACCTTATTTTGATCTATATCTTTGTGCTTTTCATGAAGGGCTGCTTGTTCATTTCTGAATTCTGTTTCTCTGTTAGCCACTTCTTTCATCTTTGCGTATTTATTCATTCATTGATTCTCCAAATAAAAAAGAGAGCTTGTAGGCTCTCTTAATCGCTTATTATAAACGTACATCTATATCATCTTTAGCTAATTTGAATATTAAGGTGTCATACCCTAATAACGTAGATGCGAGTGTAACAAATACAATCAGTATTGGGATTATCTCGCCAGCTCTGAATTTTGCAATATTAAATATCCATGCTGCTACACCTATTCCGAATAATATTAGAAGTGGTTTGCATATAAACCTAACTATCGGTCTAAAAAATAGTAAGGTTTTTATCACAGCCAAGCGCTTTGTAAAGTCATCATTCATTGCAATCACCTCTTAAAAAACTTCCATTTTTTCTTTTCTGGTTCTTCAGGAATAGGTTCTTCAGCTTCTGTTTTTAGAAGCTCCTTGTACAGTGTAATATTCGTTAGAATATATGGATCAGGGGTATAGTCTGTAAAATACAGCCTGTTATCCGCATTATATTCTGCAAATATCTCTTTTACATCTTCTCTATCCTTCTGTGCCGAAAATGAACATATTAGCTTAGCAGAATTATATGATGGATTTGTCGCAATTTCAATTGCTCCATCAAATTCTATAACATTTGCACAAGTGCATATGAGCTTTATGTCATCTTTAAGAAAAGCAGTTTTATTGAATCCAGCAGATCGATACATTCCATAATCATAAACTAAATAGTCATAATCTTCTTTAAAGAGATCTGCAAGCTTATCTTGCTTATAGAACATATCTACACCGTCTGTCCTTAAATATCCTCTTTCGCTATCTTCTACCTCTCCACCAACCATAAGCTTCAGCTTTTCAACATACGAAAGCTGGTCTTTACTTTCCTGTGATAAGTAGCGATTAGTATATTTGTTATCATTAATTTCAACATAGCAAGCTCTAAAACCTTGTGAGTTTAAACTTTACAATCTGAATAGCTTGCGTAGTTGTGCCTATCCTGTGTTCAGTACCCACAACAGCTATTGAAGTAAACCTAGAGATATTAGCCTTTTCTTCCTCAATCGTTTCTTTAACCTGGTTTACTTCTTCTCTACCGTTAGCTTCATAATAATTGCTTATATTTTTTACAAGTTGCTCCTTTAAGTCGGAAACGGAACCTACTCCAAGATTAATAAAGCTCTTTATACCTCTATTAAGGCAAGCCTTAACCATAGTATTAGTTGGATTTATAGTATTTACCATAACTATAGGAGTTACAGCATTTGCTTTATATATACTCTCAATTATTGCAGCTAAATCTTCAGCATCATCTATGTATGGCTCTGTATCATATACAACATAGTTATATCCAGCAAGCTTACTAAGTAGCTCAGGCTCATAGGTTTTTTTAAATGTCCTGAAGCTTCTATAAAATCAAATACCCATCCATCATTAGCATTTGATTTACAAACTTCTTCTATAAATACACCTCTGCCCCCTATCTCCAATATATAGTATCCTCATATTTCAGCATCCCTCTCTTTTATTCTCTCTTTTTTAATCTGTTTCATAGCTACAAGAGCTTCATTCCAATCTTTATATATTTCAGGGTTATAATCTGACACATTAATTTCTGGTCTAATCTCATTAATATGTGAAACCATTTCAGCAGTCATTCTTTTACCAGCAGTATCACTATCTAGTGCTAGTAAAACTTCCCCATATTTTCCCTTTTCTAGATGGTACTCTATAGCTTCTTTAGCCTTTCCTGTACCTGATAAAGCAAGGTAGTTATAGTTAAGATGATTATTCCCTCTTTGGTTCATTACATCCATGAAAGATAACGCATCAATGACACTTTCAGCTACAACAAGCTTATCAGCTCCATTATCTATAAAGAAAGAATGGGAATAGTCACATCCATATACATCCCCTACCCAACGCTTATATGTATTTGTTCCTCGAACTGTAGCAAAAACAGCAATATTTTCTTCATTTCTTGATACAAAGACACAATTATTTCTATCGTCCTGGTACAACATATCTCTATCTACAAGTTCCTGTACAAGTTTCTGACTGATACATCTTGTTTTAACTAAGTATGCAAATACATTCTTCATAGCTGAAGCCTTATTAGGAAGTTGTAATGAAGTAGGCTTATCCTTTTCAGGATAATTAATTTCTCTTTTCTCTATAGGCTCTAAGCTGCCTAAATTGCCATTCAATTCCTTAATTGCAGCACCTAGACTAATCCCTCGCATAGCCATTACAAAGTCTATAATGCTGCCCTTTTCTCCTGTTGAATTTCTAAAGAACACGTTTCGACTAGTGTCAATTCGCACTGAATCATGCTCTTTTAAGCTATAGTATCTGCCAACTTTAATTGGTGTAAATCCTATTTGTCTAGCATAATCTACTATGCTTATATCTTTAAGTTTTTCAAGGTCTGCCATATTTTACTATCCTTTTTTCACTTAGTGTTTCAAAAATTTCTGTGAGGAATAATCCTCACAGAAACATTAAGCTATAGTAAATGTCTTTTTCTTGCAAGGGTATCTAAAATTTCATAACCCTTGTCTGTCCATAGAAACTCATCATAGTCATCATCTTGATAATCTTCTATTGTTTCATACCCCATTGCTTCCATAAAATCCTCTTCTGAAACACTTGTAGAAACATATCCACCATCACCATCCTCTATGGCATATGTTGCAAATGCACCTGGTTCTGGTGTTGAATTTGAAGATTGATATAGAATTTCTTCCCTGATAGGACGTACAATTTCTTCATGACTGTTCCATATAGGATAATTACGTCCAAAAGCCTCATTCCAATCATTAATAAACTGATTATGCTTTTCTGCAAAGCTTGTTGAAACTTCTTCGTCTTTTCCTTTTGTGCTATACCAAAATTCACAGCCATCATATACAACGGTGTATTCATTCCCATATTCACCGATGTTATTATCAAATAACTCAACTTTTTCACCTTGATAATCATATACGATATGAGGCTGTAAGTAGCCACCACCATTACGGCTAAACCTCTCATCAGCGAAACTATTTTGTTCTACTGCAATAATTTCTTTAAATTTATCCATTGTTTTCTCCTTTCAAGAAACCATTTAACTTTCTTCAGATGAACAATTCTTTGTTGTTCTCTGTTAGCTGTAAAAAAAGCGTTATATAAAGCGTAAAGCAAGTGGTCTTACTAGACGGTGGAGAAAAAGCATAGCTTTTTACAACCGCTTGCCACTTGCAGAAGCTATATAACGCATAAAATAACAGCACAGAGAATATGAAGAAATACAATCACATCATTACAAGGTAATGTACATTTTAGAGCTTTTTTAAAAGCTCTTTTTGTATATCAATCCTCTGCTGCATTTCCTTAATTTCAGCATCCTTTTCCTTCAATCTATCATTAAGGCTATCTCGTTCAGATGAAATATTAGATATTTCATCACCAGTTTTTTGCTGATCGCTAGGTGTCTGATACTGCATTTTATCAGTTAGATCCTTTATCATCTTATCAGCATTTGTAATTTTAGTTTTAATAGCAGCTCTTTCTTTCCTTAAAGTTTTAAGCTGTATTTTATAACCTTCTATTTTAGATAGATAAGCTTCTCTTAAATATCCTTTTGTTGACTTGTGCTTGATTTTCTTTACAAAATCAACATGCTTGTCATTTGTATATACCTTTAGAGAAGAAAATTCTAAACCTTTATTCATATCTTCTTGCTTTAAGCTCATATTTAAAGCAAGTTCAGTCCATCTTCTAGGAACATTAGTTACTTTAAGAACCACTATATCTTTACTTTCATGAACTGCTTTTGTATCAAGTTTTCCTGTGGCAGTAGCAACACTCCAATTGTAGGTATTTACACTATCAAGAGAAGTTTTATTCACTTCGACTATAATCTCCATTTCTCGCTGCTCTTTCGAGTATTTCCAGCTATCAATAGTCAAAGTCCTATCTTCAACGGTTACTGACTTTCCAATTGGTGTTATTGCAACTCCTTCATATGGTGTTGGAAGCCATAATCTGGATGTGAAAAATACAGCATAACCAAGAAAGAAAATTATTAAAAAGCCTTTCAGAATTCTATTTCCTGTCCTCTCTAATTTCTCTCTTTTTTCAATTAATTCTAACTCTCTTGCATTTTCCATCTATATCTCCAATCCATAATCTAAGTCATCATTAATCTGTTTCCTTGACTTTTCTAGAGATTTTTCCCTTTCAAGTTCTTTATCTAATACTCGTTCAAAATTATCATCAAGAATATCTTTAGAACTCAGCATTGTTAAGGATGCTTCTTCTTTTAATTCGTCTATATACATTTGCTGTTCCATAGTTATTCCTTCTTCCTCAATTGGGAGAATAACTAGATCCGCATCAACATCATCCTCTAAAAAGATAGCTCTATATTTATCACGAATCTTTTTCTTATACTTTTCCTTTTCTTTAGCCTTGCTAAGCAAATATACTTTCCTCATGTTCATAACGATTCACCATTACTTTCAGTAAAATCATAACCACCGGCTTAGCCGGTGGTTTGTTTTGGCCCTATAAGGGCCTTTTACCTGCTGCATCTTAAGATGCGTTGAAAAGATTCGCCAACCGCACGTACTTTCCTACAAGTCCTAAAGGACTATTTCATCTTCCTTCCTGTGAATGGATCAATATACTCCTTTAGCGTCATTTGATCATCAACTATGTCACTCTGGAGTTGTGTACGTATGTATTCAGCTATCTTTTTTTCGTTTTTCCCTACTGTATCAACATAGTAACCTCTGCACCAAAAGTGTCTATTTCCGTATCTGTATTTTAAATTTGCAAATTTATCGAATATCATAAGAGAACTTTTCCCTTTCAAATATCCTACTATTGCGACACAGAATACTTTGGTGGTATTTCTACAAGCATATGTATATGGTCAGGGCATAGCTCAGCCTCAACAATGTTGATTCCTTTTCTTTGGCATAGGATTCTTATCATCTTTCCTATTTCCACTCGGTACTTACCATATATTTCTTTTCTTCTATATTTAGGCGCAAATACTATATGATATTTACATCTCCAGCTTGTGTGTGCTAGAGTATTTTTGTCATCCATGATGGCAACCTCCTTTGTTATTTGATGTGGTTGGCGAACCAACATCATGATAACATTGGAGGTATTTTTCTTGAAGCTAAAGCTATACTAATCACACCGGCATAGCCGGTGGTTTGTTGATTCACCTCACTATCGCTCGGCAAATCCACTGCTAAAGCAGAACCAAAGAAAAAGTACCAGGTTTATCCTGGTACTTAAAACTCTATTCATTTTCATCTGTCTTGTTTGGATGATCCATTTCATATATATCTTCCTCGGTGAAGCTTTCCCAATTAGCTGGATCTTGTGAGTAGTCATACCACCCTGTGGCATCCTTCCCCTTCTTATAATACTTATTATCAAGCTTCAATGTATTATCATTTACCTCTATCTTATGATCTCCAAACCAGCTTTTTCCTTTATCATTTCCAGCTTGATTTGAGATATATAAATTATTTGGCTTTGTAACCTCATAAGTTAGATATACAGTGTTTAAGTTCAGCTTTCCTTTCTTGTTTTTCGTTCCAAGTAGAATATCTCCAAAAGGACTGAAATAAACAACATTAGTTCCATTTGACGTTTCTTCTAGCCAAACGGTATTAGATAGCTCTTTTCTCACTTCACTTAGACTTTTCTGCTGTTTTTTTACAATAAAGGACTGCACTCCAGCAAAAGCTGTCACACCAAGCATGATTATAATTCCTACAAGTATTAATACTTGTCTTGAATTAAGTTCTTTAAGTTTCCTCATAATTATCTCCTACGGTTGGTAAATAAAGCCTTGAAATACATACCGTCCTTGCGGTCTGTAACCACTCGCCTTTGTAATATTTGTCATCCAGAACTTACCACCTCGCCATCCAGATTGAGAAACGACTATATCTCCATTAGATTTTACTTCTTCCACAATGGCAACATGACCGCAGTCATGATTAGTATAATCCCAGCATATAACAGCTCCAACTTTAGGTGTTTTACCCTTTTTGTATGCTGTACAATGACTATACCACATATTAGCATTTCCTGTAGGCAGTGCCGGTCTTTTTCCCAGGATTTCTCCGAACCTTCCAAAAGCATACCAGGTACAATTATGATATCCTGGTCTTGCACCCATGCTAACCCAAGGATTAAGATTTGCACCAAAGTAAAAGAGGTTATCTCCTGAAGGATATGAAGTTCTTTTACCTTTGATTACACCAGCCTGAATGTCTCCGCTTTCTGTTTCTTCAGTTTCTGTATTCTCATTTGTTTGTTTAAGCTTATACCAAGCACCACCAGCACTTTGCATAGTGCTAGTAACTACAACAACAATTGCTGATAGAATTATCATGAATGATAAAACAGATATAACAGAACCAATGAGAATCTTCTTTAAATGCTTTTTTAGGTTCATTATCTTCCACCTGAGAAGATGCTTTCTTCGTACTGTTTATTTAGGTAAACTTTAAATTCAAGGCTTCTATCTCCTGAGATTGAAAGAATGGTGTCACCCATACCAAGAAATGGTATTCTCTCGACTTGAGAGAATGACAACGCACTTCCAAAAACATCATTAATAAGTGGAAGTGTAGAGCTGTCTTGTTTGAACATAAACTTATACTGTGTTAGCTCAAATAAGACACGTATTTTATCAATATGTGGATCGGATGCACCTTGCGGAGCGAAGTCTCTTACTGACTGAGAAGCAAAAGTAATTCCAGCAAAGAATTTTCTAGCTTCTCTTAAATACTGGATGAGAAGCTCCAGTATCTGAACCATCTTTGTATTTACCCATCTATGGCTCTCATCGATAAGGATTAAGAAGCACGTAACATCTTCAAGTTCTATCTCTTTATTTTCCCACATGGATTTCATGATGCTACCGTTATTAACAGCGTTATCCCAGCAGAGCGAAACCATGTTAAACATTTGAGCAACAAACACATTGCCTAAATCTTTAATATCTGAAATATCAAAGGTAACAATCTTTTCATCTACAAGATTATCTACGCTGGTATGTCCGTCAAACATAGATCCATAGTTACCAACAATTGTTGATACGGCATCCCTAATCTGACTAACAATTAAAGCTTTGTGTTGAGAAAGTCCAGCATCTACGCTGCTAGTAAATTCCTTAGTTTTTTCAATCTCAATTTGATCATCCAAGAAAGAAAGAAAATTTGAGAAGGTTGGATAGTTCTTAGCTGGCTGCCCTGTAATGCTTCTACCTTCAGCTGGCACTAGCTTATATAACTCATAAAAATCTCTTAGCAAGATTTCTAGGTTGGTTACTATTTGATCATCAGTCTGTGGCAAAATACATCTGAAGAATGTTGCTACTTTTGAGATGTGTTTACTATATGAAGTAAAATCATCTTCGCCAGCCTTCAGAATTTCTAAAGGATTAAGCATACCATCTTCACCATTACACTTAATAATCTTGCCACCAAATTCTCTAGTTAGCTTTTCAAACTCCCCTGTAATGTCAAAGGTTCTTATAAAATTTCCTTTAGCAGCATTAGCCTTAAACCTTTTCTTCAGGAATGTTGATTTCCCACTTCCCATATCTCCGCATACAAGTGAGTTGTAGTGCTTCCTTGTTGCTGTTTTATGGAACTCGTTAAATATAACTGCACCACTAACTGGTGTAAATCCAAGTAGATCTCCATGATCATCTATAAGCTCACTATATGAGAATGGATTTCCCATAGCAACCTGTTCACTCATTAGCGGATGTGCTTTCATTGAAAAAATCTTGCTGTGCTGTGTCTGGTAAGGCTCAAAAATAGCTTGCCATTCCCTCTTGCCCTCATTTAGCATTGTTGCAGTCATATAGCTATCTGCTTCAAGGCTAGAGATAATCTCTTTACATCTATCATCTAGCTCTACTAGATTTCTTCCACTTACAAAGGTTCTTATATCTACATCCTTTACAACTTCTCCCAGGGATGTTAGTTCATCATACATCCCTTGAAGCTGCTCTTGTCTAAGCTTTGCATCATAAAGCTCCATGTAGTCTTTAGCAGTTCTAGCCCTGGCAAATTCTTCCTTCAAAGAACGGTTAATATTCTTTTTAACTTCTGCATTATCTTTAGCATGTATATCCATTACAGATATACAGTCCTCTAGCTTAAAGAAGTTATCTAGCCAAAAATCATCAAGCAATTTAGGAAGCTGATAAAGGTGTAAACATCTTATATATCCATCCCCTGTAGTTATATAATTAGGATCTTTAAATGTAATTCCACCAGCTGGTTGGATATACTCAAAAAGTTCTTCGTCTAACGGAATTTCAGTCTTAAATTTCCCCTTTTTCTTTTTACCGAACTTACTCATATTCTTCATCCTCTACTAAATCATCTGCAAGTATTAATGCGTTCATATTGCAGAGCTTTCTTATAATCTGTATCTTCTTCTCTTTACCCATAGACTTAACTAATTTAGAACTTCCATACCCTATCCATCCAAGGATGTTTCCACGATTCTTTTCAAGTTCGTCCTTTGTTTTTCCCAAAGAAAAACAAATAGAACTCTTTACGGTCTATCATGCTCTCCAGCCTGTCGAGTTCATCCCATTCTCGCATTAGCCATTCTTTTCTGATTGGATCAGCTGTCTTTTTAGCTTCCTATCTAGGTATTTTCTTTGAGATAAAGTATTTATTGGAAAATTAAGCCCAACAATCTTATGATCTCCAGAGTAAAGCCTTTCAAATTTAGTTAGCGTAAACATATCAAACCTTACAACATCATCCTGTAGGTTTTCTCTGTCTCTTGTAACGATTTCTAGTAAATCTAAGTATGTGCCATCTTCTAAAGAAAAAAAGCATCTATACCTTCATCATAGTTTCTGATAGGCAAGACGCTTAGTGTTTCTTTTTATTATTTCCTTTTTTCTTCTCTTTAGGTTCTTTTTCTTTCTTTCTAGAAAACATCTATTTATCCTTTCTGCTATAGAACGGTCTATAAGTGGATATATCTTTTGAAATTAAGAAGTATAAACTCTCATAATTTTTTTCTTCTTTTTATTGAGCGTGCTTCTTGTGGTTAAAAAAATATAGCCACTAATACTGAAAATATGATGTATACAATCCTTAGTTTAGGATGCACAAATATTCTTAGCGAGTATATAAGAGCAATGTAAAACATGAGAAAAAGAGATCCCATACATCATATCCAAATGCTACGCTAGTTCTACTTTCTATTGAATCCGTAGTTACTGTTCTTGCCATTACTTCTTATCTCCCTTATCCATGAACTTACTCTTTGATCTAGTTATAGTTCTAGGGCTTAGAACTTGTCACAACCGTATTCTTTCTAGTCTGCTGTCTATCTAGGGTTATTTACCCTACTATTAAAAGCTTTCAGAACCAGCTTTTTGAATGGTGGTCTCTCTTCTGTAGTTCAGATCCTAAATTTCTATTTTTCGTGCTTATCACTTAATGCACTATCCATTCTATCTGCAAGGCTGCTTGATGCAGCTCCTTCGGTAGATAGACTAGAAGATACATCTTTATCAAAAGAGCTTCCTGAAGAACCAGTTTCTGTATTACTTCCTTTACTAATTCCTGATGTTTCTGAAGTGCCGCCAGCACTGCCCTTTCCAAAGTTAGTATTTTTTTCTCTTTATCGTCTGCTGCTCCAAGAGCTGCACCAGTAGCATTCCAGCTTTTGCCATTTCCGCAGCCTTTTTATCGCTTGCGTTCTTCAGCGTTCCACCAATCTTTCTTCCTACTCCTTTACCTAGATTGGTTACTGCTCTAGTACCAGCAATAACCATACCGCCAATAGCCATCATTCTCGCTGTAGATGATTTTAATCCAGCATCCATACCTAGTACCCTTTCAACTAGATTCGGTCCATCTATGACCGTAAAAGCTAGAAAAAGAGAAAAAATAGCAGCTGTAAAACCAGTTCCAGCAGTCTTTGTTATAAAGGTTGTAAAGATTACATACACTTTTATACACACGATCGATACAGCGAGTAATATATAGCTATCTTTTATAAAGGCTAATATCTTCTTTATTTTCTCTCCACCAGATAACTCTGCTGAATATAGGTAAGCCAGTAGCCTTGCTACTACAAGTTCAAAGGCTACTCTAACAACCTTATATGACATTGCAAGATATACAACTATGAGTGCTATTAGCTGGATATATGCAACAAGGAATTGAAATGAGTAACGATAGTAAAACTCGTTACCAAAATCCGCATCATCATTTTCATTGATTCCCCATCCATTGGAATTTTCTACCGTACCAGCTTTGCCATCCATTATGTAGCCTATCCTATACTTAAATGGATTTTCCTCTGAAGCTAGAAGTTTGCTTTTGTAATTAATAACTTCGTTGATATTAAAATATCCAAAGTTTTCTTTATTTATTCCAGCTTTGCCATTAGCATATTTGCCTTTATTAAGACCAGTGCCATATTTGTTATAAAGCTTCAGGACATCGAAGCTGTTATTATTAACAATCGTATAAACTTCTTGATCACTCTTTATAGATGTATTGTTTACACCATCTTTAAATGATACCAAAAGCGAATTAAACGAGCTAAAAATAAAGGTGCTGCATGATACACAAAGAGCAGCAATAACAATATTTGTAACAACATTCGGCTTTTTGTCATGGTGTAATATTAGGATAATTCCTAGATATACAAGAGCAACTGCTGTTAGAGCTATAAATACAGGCTTAAACTGATTTACAAACGCTGTTACCTCACTATTTGTAGTTAAGTCAATGAATCCAAATGCTGTATCATAAAGCTTCTGTACTTCTTGCCCTAGCTTAACTAAAGCTATTACTCCATACCATAAAATTCCTCTAAGTGCATCTAAAAATAGTGTGTTTGTTTTTAGTATATCTGCGTTGTTTTTATAGAATGATAGGTATTTATCCCCTTCATCCGCAAAAACAGGACTAGCAAGTATTAGCCCTACAAAAAAGAAGCTGAAAAAAACAAAAATACGCTTCTTCCAACTTCTTTTATTTAATTGTGGTTTGTTTTTCAAATCTACTCTCCTTTCTTAAAAACAGAGCTTCATATCTTCGATTTAAGCGACTTTTTTAATGCAAGGCATACTATCTATCCTCTCATTAAGATGCTTTTCATCTGTGCCGCCATTTTCTCTTTAATACCCTCTCTATCACAAGCTGCGGATATTATCATCATAGCCTGATCTACACTTGTATTTGAATTAAGCCCAAGCTCATCTTCATAGTTATCTCCGAAGCAAGCATAAAGTACAGTTTCCAAACTGTAATAGTCTGAAAGCTCACTAAGAATCTTTTTCTTAGGCTCTAAATGAGCATTTTCCTTTTTCCCTAAAGCAATATTAGGATCATAGACATATTCTGTATAATTGACACGCTCTCTACTTTCGGTGCAAATCTGATCCAGGTATATTTCATTTGGATTAGGAAAATCATCTGTAGCATATTGATACCTAAATAGAAATGCAGTTCCTAACTTTCTAGCAGTTTCAGAAAGCTCATAGTTAAGCTCCTGCCTGTAAGATAACAGTTCGCCTGTATCTCTATTCCTCATAGCTCCACCAGCTTTCCTTCTTTTCTTTACCACGCTGCGTATTTGCAGCTTCTTTATAAAGCTAATGTTATCCATATACTCACCAAGTATTGGATAGTGCTTTATCCCAGCTCCAGCTAAGTCTGTTCTCTTTGCACCTCTAATCATTGCATACTCCCCTTGCCTAAATTCTTTAAGCTCTTTTGGGAATAACAACGGTCTTTCTTTAGAGCTTTCCATAAAGGTTTTGTTCCTTCCGAATCTCGTTCCTGTACGCTGAAGCTCTATTACCGTCTTGTTTCCAAGCTGCTCTGAAAATTCATTTGCTGTTTCGTTACCAAGTGCCATGATGTAGAATTGGTTAGCAAAGTTGTCCTTTATGGTGTCCATTTCCATTTCATAGTTGGTGTGAAGCTGATTATATGACTGTATGAATATATCAAAGCTGAATCCAACACCAAGGCAATTTGTAACCATGCCGCCAAAGTTATCTAAAACTGGCATATTTCCAAACTCGTCTAATATGAACCTTACATTACGCTCTAATTTCCCATTTCCAGCCTTTGCAACCTTGAATAGATACTGGAACACCTGTGTTACAAAATTAAGGGCTAAAAAGTGATTAGACTTGTCCTCAGTAGGCAGTCCTAAGAAGATAGCTACTGGTTTTTCACCAAAACCAATCTCTTTAAAGTTTATATTGCTTTCAGCAGTCATTCTTGCAATCGAATCCATACTGAAAATAGTTAGTGCTGACTGCATATTTACATAGATAGATCCTTTGGTTCTATCTCCAGCAGACTTTATAGAAGCATAAAGTCCAGCTGCAAAATCTAGTGGCGGTCTATTATTGAAATAGTCATCTAAAGCAGTCTCCGCTTTCTTTGCTCCAGCTTCAGGATCCTGACCAATGCTTTCAGAATTTACATCACATAGTTCCCTAAAGAAGTTAATTACTGAAAAGCAATTGATATTCTTTCTATTTGGATATACAGGTTCAAATTCATATTCTGGTGGTATAGCAAAATTCATTTCGTCACCACTCAATATATCCTCATTCTCAGGTAAATTTTTCAAAGCATTATAAAATACCTTTCTAGCTTCTTCTTTATCGTCTATATCCTCAAAGATTTCTTTTCGTACCTTTAATACCTTTCTACGTTCTGAATTAAGCTTGTCATCATCCCTAATACAGTCACTAACTACAGCTATAATAAGTGCTGTAAATAAATCAGTAGATGTGTTTCTCCAGATTGCTTCCTGATTCCTATCTGAATTGAAAATAGAAAAAGCAAAAGACTTAGCAAGTTGCTGAGCTTCATCCCTTTTCCCATCTGCATAAAACTCCGCAATTATCGATAGCGGATTATATCCGGCAGATTTTTTTAGGATTATCAAGATTAAGTAGTCTTACTATATATCCTCTTGCTTCAAGAGTATGCTTTGAACCCTTATACAGCTCCAGCTTAGAGTCAAAAATTATCATAGAAGGTCTATTTGCCATAGCGTATGCTCTCGATAAGAGATCTATCAAAGGGAAAACGAACATTTCACCTTTACCAGATCTTGTTGTACCAAGAAATAAGTTATTTGTTAGCTGAGAATCTATGTATAACTTATCTCGCCATCTTATTACTGGTACTCCACCAGCCCCAAGATACCAGTTCGGTGTTTTCACCTTTTTCTTTACAGTCTCCTGATTCAGAACAATCTCGTCTATATAAGATCCACCTTCCGCTGGAAGCTCTTTATTGATTGGTATAAAATCACCGTTTCTATTTACTTCATAATCTATACCCTCTTTAGCAGCTTCAAGGGTATATGTAGAAGGATTCATTTCAATCTCTTTATATTCATCTATGGCTTCATTAATGGTAGTCCATCTTGATGTACCAGCTGTACCTTTATTTATATCTTCACCGCTGTATGAAACTCTAAGGGTATAAGCCTGTTTTATATCAATGACAATCAATAAAAAAAGAAAGAAAGCATCACACATCTTTGTTAAATACGATCTTCCTGTGATTGATGGGAATATTAAAGTCCAATTGATATAACTTTTCATATTAACTGGATCTTTTATCATATCTCCAAAATGAGATAGTGCATTGATTACGAAGCTAAAAACAAATATGGCAAGTATATCCATCACTATAATGAATAGCAGCACATTTAACGGATTAGCCAAAAATCTATTCAGCTTCATAGTATCGTTTATGTTATCCGACTTTAAAGCTCCTCTATAATTAAGGCTGATATACCTTTTTAATCTATCCATTTATAATTCCTCGCCTAAACCCTTTTGTCTCTTTCTTTGCTTTGAAATTTCATTAGGTTTCTTTTCTTTATCGCCACTCTCTTTTTCAGTTTTCTGCTCAAGATATTTTTTATTTGCACTATCTACAGCCTTACAAATATCCTCAACTTCAACTGTTTCAGGCTTTCTATCCTTGAAGTAAAGTTTAATATCTTGACCAGACTTAAACTGAACAGTGGTTAAATTCTCGTTAAATTTATTAGGATAAATATACTTATCCAGCGGATAAAAAGAAGCACCGCTATAGTCTTTATCTCCTATAACGCTGCCTTCAGGAAGTCTAACCACATTGTATGTTTTGCCTTGTTCATACTTACTTTCCACATTCAGTTTGGCGAAAGAGTTATGAACATTAAGATAAACCTTTTGAGATTTTTCTACCTCGGCTGTCTTATCGACTAACTCATCAAGCTCTTTGCTCAGAAGGGGTATATTATCTTGCTTCATATACTCTTGATATATCTGATTAAGTGTATCTTCATCTTTAATTCCTTTTTCAAGGCTTATTAGATCTTTTATGAATCCTTAGTAATTTTCATTTGCATACTGTTCTAACTGATTTTTCATAGTGTTCTCCTTTGCTTGATATTGAAAAACTTCTTCATTTAAAGATGTTGCTATCACGTTGTTATAGTAACTATCATCAATAAGGGCGTTATCTTTCATAGAACGTACATCTGCGTTATAACAGCTAACAATCAAGCCATCAACAACCTCTATACCAAGTTCTTCGCCACTAGCCATAAGTCTGCTTAAAACTATAGCATCATTATAACTTGGTTTAGTATCTCCTGATGGATGATTATGAATAAAATATATTCCTTTAGCATCTGAAAGAATTGGTACTCTAAACACTAATTGACTACCAGAATCTACCTCAGTAAGACTGCCAACAGCTACTATACTTACATTTATCGGATTATTATTTTCATCCACAGATAAAACATATGCATGTTCTTTATCTCTTGTAGAAATATCCTCCGCTATAGCCGAAATCGCACCTTTTAGATCTCCCACTTCTCCAATATCAAATTCTCCAATTAATCCTTCATTCCTAAATGAATATGATTGTAGATCTCCATTTTCATCTATCCAAGTTTGGACATGTTCCAAAACAGGTACTCCAGCATTAAAAAAGGCTTGTTGCCAGTTATCTAGAAACTCTAAAGCCTTTAAATTTCCATATTCATACTTTATATTACTTGTAATGAATACTGCTCCCACATTATGAGAAATTGCGATAGCAAGCATTTCTTCTTTATGCCTTTCAAGTGTTTTAATAGATGAAATCTGCATAGTAACAACTCTTAATTGAGGATTAACATAAACAAAAGCTGCACTATCGGTTTTTCTAGATAAAACCTGTGCAGCTGTAGCTTCAATTAATTCCTCAGAACCTTTAATTTCATGTATTGGTTTTTCAATGTCTTTCTTTAGTCTTGTTTCAACAAGCTTAATTTTCTGTTTCATCACCTATTTCCTTGTTCATATCATTTTCGTCCTCTAAAAAGTCTACTAAAATCAATTCATCATCCCCTAGGCTCTCAAGCCTATCACCTATTTCTTTTAAACTAACATCATTACTTGAAAATTTCTTGATTTTTAGTTTATCAGTCATAATGAATTACCCTTTTCTCTCTATATTTCGTCATCAAAATCTTTATGTCTATAAAACCTTTTATTAATATTGTTGGTTTTATTATTATCTTCTTTAACTTCAGGAAATGCCGCCTTAGCTGCATCTTTCTCATATATAATTCCGTCTATGCAATTATCATAAATGAATCTTTTAAATTCATTTATATTTCCATTTGTATAGTAATCCGAAAGCAGCATACTAAATTTCTGTATATCATCAACGGAAATAGATATAACCCCGCAGCCATTTTCAATCATAATTTTATTGGCTGCAAGCATAGCTGTTCTTTTGTTTCCATCAAAGAATAGCTGCGACTTCATACACCAACACATCATATTTAGTGCCTTATCTATCGGATTAGGATTATCTAAAATAAAATCTAGTTGATTTTCTACATCTTCTCTTTTAGGAATTTCAGGAATGTATGAAGTACCAGAAATTCCAACCTTACCTGTTCTTAAAACTCCTGTTGTAAGTGCTTGATCTCGTGCCACACGAGCTTGTATATTGCATAAGGTTTCTAGTGTAGTAGGCTTTCCTATTTCAGACAGTACATACTCCCAACCATGTTTAAGATTTATAACAGTTAAAATATCTTCTACAGATACGTTTGAAATAACCCCATTCTCATATATGGTATATGTATCTGGGAATGTAACATTAGCACCTTCGAGCTTAGCACTTTTCCATATGCTATCCACAACATTTCTTTTGGCAAGAAGTGTATTTTCTTCAGGTGTCATATTATATTTTTTATCAAAACCACTTGATGGTTTAAAGTCTAAATACGGATCAAACATCATAATATGTACTCTCTCTTAAATCAAATTTATTCTAGTTAATTATACAAGGTATTGAATCTATTATCAAAACATAAAATATCCATTTCATTTTTTAAATAGGAAAGGCGGTTACTACCGCCCTTCCTATGAACATTAAAATCCACTTGCAATAGATTGTGCAATAGCTACCGCACTAAGAGCGAGAGCACATCCACCTACCACCCAAGGAAGAGCATCTTTAGCTCTTTCCTTTCCACGTTCTGACGGATATATTAACGCTGCTCCGTTTATAAAAAGAGCAACCGCTACAAGGGCTATAATTATTTGTCTAGCCCCTACTACAAAAGCTATTATCTTTGCTGCTAATACTCCCATTTTTAACCTCTTTTCTTTCTTAAATTAATCAATAAAAAAGAAAGACTATTTATTCAGTCTTTCCTTAAAAGCTTTTCCAGCTTTAAAACCAATACCTACGCTCGCTGCAATTTCGATAGTTTCTCCAGTCCTAGGATTTCTCCCTGTTCTGCTAGTTCTCTTTCTAGCTTCAAAAGTTCCAAATCCTGAAATGCTGCACTTACCTTCCTTTGCAACCTCATCTTCAATGGTATTAAAAATATCATCAAAGATTCGCCCAGCAGCTGCTTTAGATAGCGAATGTTCTTCTGCAATCTTATTAATAAAATCTGTTTTTGTTATCATGTAATACTCCTTTACATATTCCAAATTAAATTTCCGAACCAGTGTCTTTGTTTAAACTAGCAGCTTTTGAGTGAGTTTTATTTGCTCCCATTTCTGCTAATTTAAGCGTTCCACCTTGTTTGTTATATAAGTTGTGTAGCTCTCCTTTCTCAATATTATTATCCTTGTAAAACGGATTATTAGGATAAAATCCCTTCATAGAGCAATCATCTGAGATTAGCTCAATGACAAGCTCATTATTCTCTGTTTTAAAGAAATTTGCACCAATAGGATTACCTGATAAATCCGAATTAAACAGTTCATACTTATCTAATCTACAAGAAGCAGATTCTTCATAGCACGTTGAACCAATAAACTCTAATCCTTTAGTGCTTTCTAAAGAAGTATCATCTGTAACATAAATAGGTGTATTTTTGTCTACTTCTATATCAAATTCATTATCCCCATATGCTATATGAACATTACTAGCATTAATAGTGTCAAAGCTTTCGTAAGTTCTTTCTGGAACAGAAACAAAGCCCTTTTCCTCTATACACTTTAGATATATATTACTTATGCTATTAAGATACTCTTTATTACCTGGTTTTTAATTAAACCCTATCTGATTTAGTTCTTCTGGACTACTAGATATTTCAATATCAGAGACTTCTCTTGCAAGTGCAATATAGTCATCATCAGATAGGTTATACATTTCTTTAAACTCGTTATAAGTAGGGATTCTTGTAAATGCTCCAACTTCTTCAGAAATCTTATATGTATCTTCTGATTCATCCCATTTCATCTTATAAACGCATGGTGAGTAAATATCTTCTACTTTGCCATCTTTCTTTTCTTGATAACCATCTGCTTCAACGAAGCCTTTACACTCATAAGTGTCTTTAAGCCAAGGATTAATTTCTGAAGGAAGATTTAACTTCCATAAGCCATTAGCTATATTTGTTTGATTATATGCCATAGCAAGAGCTTTATTAATACTTAATGAAGTCTCAGGAAATGTATCTGATAGCGGAGAAAATTGTCTAGGTAGTGTACCAAAAGTATAAATATCTGGATGTTTTTCTTCCATTACTTTCTCCTTAAATTCTATATCTATCTCACCACCAAGGGATAAGTCGTTATAAGTGCATTCGTCATGATAATTAACATCGCCCTTAACCTCAAATTTTGTGATTTCGCCATTTAGTTGATCATCTAAATAAGCTTGTGCTTTTCCCATAGTGTCAAATAAAATGTTGATGCTCCGTCCGCTCCTGGGAATGTAGTTGTTACTGCATATAGTATCATTTGTTCATGCTCCTTTTCTGTCACAAACTGTTGCATATAATCCGCAGCATCATTGGCTTGCGATATTGCTTTCATAAGATATTCTGGATCATCTTCAATGCCTACAATCCATCCATTAACATATGCTTTATGATTCTCCATATTCATATCTTCTGGACTAATCCCTGTAGTTTCAGCCATGAAAGCCGAAGTAATTTCGGCTACTAATTCTTCTTTTGCATAGGCTGATGTTCCAAAAGTTCCACTCTGATCCCCTGTTAAGCCTAGATTCATGACCTGTTGCATGACCTAATTCATGAAATGCCACAGCATTGTATTCGTTATCACTACTGAAAACTTCAGGAAGCGGAAGATGAATATCATCTGTACTAGGTCTGTAAAACGCTTCATTTCCACCATCATTATGGATTTCTACATTCATTCCTCTGGATATCTGTTCTAAAACAACACTTGGCTCTATTTCATTTTTAGGTAGCTTAATTTCTGGAAGTCCAGAAATATTATCACCATTAAAGACGGTATAATATTTGGCTACTAAGGAAAAATCTTCTTTCTTCCTCTCTCCTTCCTTAATTAATCTGTCCTTTTCTTCAAATGAAATTCCCTTTTTCCTTATTAAATCAAAAGGAAACCAGTATTCAACTTTTGCACCCTTTGACCCTTTTTCAAGGTGATAGCCTTCATCCCTAATCTGATTAAAAGTCATCCATCTAGGGTCTTTATAATCATGTACCATTGAAACAAGCTTTAAATAGAATTTATTTAATCCCTTATAATGACGATTACTTACCGCATTTCTTAATTCTCCAGTAGTAGCCCATCCTTGTTCCAATTTAAGCCTTCTTCAGAAAGTCCTTTAACAAACATATCCGCTACTGACTTTCTAAACTCTTTAGTCTGATTACTTGCCATTCTCGTCACCTTCTAGATCTTCTGGAGATAAGTTTTCGTCATCAACAAAAACTGTGATGCTTTCTTCAGCTTCATGCTCTTTTATAAATTGCCTTGTATCATCTGAAAGTGTCATATCTACGCTCCTTCTTCTTCCTCTCTTTTCTTTCTTTTGAGGAAATATAGGATTAAAGCAATAACGATTGCAAGTATCAAGATACCAGCTCCAATAAGAACTTTCTGCACTGTTGTTAATCCAGCTTGCTCATATGTTGCAATTGCTTTTACTTTGTAAGGACTTAGATAAACTGCATTTGCGGTATATCCATCAGAATCTGAACCATCTACATATTTTGCAGTATAGTCACAAACATTAGATGTTCCTGTAAATCTCGCTGTTCTTATTAGCGTGTTACCGCTAACTCTAGAGCTAGTCCAGCTACCGCCAGTAATTCTATATGCACTTGCATCAAGATTGAGATAAGTAAGTATATCTGATTGATAACCATTCCATACTGGTGCGTTCGCATTATAAGGCCAAAGCGTACCAGTATTTGCAAAATAGAAATACTGCGTTCCAACAGCACCCCTAAACTCTCCATCTATGGTTATAGGCTTTCTGTAGATAGCACCCTTGGTTACTGATTCTAGCTTTCCTGTAAATGTATTACCATTTTGATCCTTAACAGCTCTAGTCTGATCTGCTCTAAAGCTCTTTGGATCTCTGGCAGTATATACATATGTGCCTTCCTTTTTATTCTTTTCAAACTTTGTAGCATCTTTATCTAGAGTAAAAGTAACCTTTTTCCCATCAATCTCAAAGCTCTTGGTAGCTGGAGCTTTTTCTTCAGTTAAATTCTCTAGTTTAACATTTTTAGTTTCCGCTCCCTTATCTGCTACAAGCTTATACTTAATATCTTTAAGCTTGTATGTTTTGCCATCTTGCTGGATTTCCTTTTGTGCCGCATATTCATAGTTCTTAGTTTTGCTGTAAAAGATGTTTGCTTTAGTAATATCTTTACTAGTTCCATAACTTATAGCTGCACTAGAGAAAACCATGATAGCTGCAAAAGAAAGAGAAATAATCTTATTCGCTTTTGATTTCATACCTTTATCTATCCTTTCTAAAAGATAAAAGGGATGCTAGTAAGCATCCCTTAAAAACCTATTCATTTTCGTTTGCTCTCTTTTTAGCTCTAATCACAACTACAAGAAGCATAGATGAAATTCCTAGTATCATTAGTGTTAAACCTAGTGCAAGTGGATCGCCGGTCTTAACTAAACCATATCCACCATAAGGGAAGTTTACATCTAATCTTCCAATTGCAATAGACTGATTGATGTCGGTTATATCGCTATGAGTAGCAATCTTAACACCTTCATTATACATATCTTCAAAGACAACAGTTGTCTTACCCTGAAGAACCTTTGCTGGCAGCGTAAACTCCACTTCAATGCTTCCAGTATTATGTGTAGCAGTAAATGTCTTTTCAGCAGTAACCTCTCTACCATTGACAAGAAGCGGCTGTCCTGTAGCCTTATCCATGAGCTTACCTTTTACCGTGTAAACCTTGCCAATAGTTAGGTTTCTGTAAAATACTTTATCAACTATAGTGATATTACCATCTTTAAGTTTACCAATCTGCTTAACATCTGCTTTTGTATGAATGTTTGGATAGTCAATAGACTGATTGATGTCGGTTATATCGCTATGAGTAGCAACTAATTTGTCATTGTGATACATATCTTCAAAGACAACAGTTGTCTTACCCTGTCTATTAAGTGAGTTGTATGTGTATTCAAGATCCACGCTTCCATTCTTTGATGTAGCAGTAAATGTTTTAGATGCTGTGATTTCGTTTCCATGTTCATCTTTTATTGGCTGCTTTGTAGCCTTATCCATAAGCATACCCTTAACTGTATATACCTTGCCAATAACAAGATTCTCATATTTAACGGTATCTACAATAGTTTCATTTGCTCGTGGCATACCTAGATTGCTATTTGTTTCTCTCGATTTAGCAGTTGTTCCAACCTTTGGGAAATGTACAGACTGCCCTTCATCATCTATATCTGCATGTGTAGCAATTTCCTTGCCATCATAATATAAATGTTCAAAAACAACAGTTGTCTTACCAGCAAGGACAGTGCTGTCTACCTCATATTCAAGGTCAACGCTGCCACTTGCACCGTCTCCGGTAATGGTAGAGTTATTCTTTGTTACAGTAAAGGTTTTTTCAGCAGTTACTTCCTTGCCATTAACTATTAGTGGCTGCCCTGTAGCCTTGTCTATCAGCTTACCTTTTACTGTGTATGTTTCGCCTTCAGAAAGCTGCTTATAAGAAACCTTATCTACAAGTTTAACCTTTTTACCATGTGAACCTACATTGTCTGTCGTGGCAGCATCTAAAGCAGTTGTACCAATCTTAGGCACAAGCGGTTTATTTGGCTGCTCTGGTGCATTTCCAAAGTTATACACTAGCTTTTCATTTGAATGTAGATTATTATCGACATGGGTTACATATATACTAGGATCAACTTTAAATCCTTTTGGAGCTTTAATCTCTCTAATGGTAATTGTTCCTCTTGGGATGACAATTGCACCTTGCTCGTTTTTAAAGAAATCATCTCCAGCCACTTTATGTTTATCTCTTAATGATGCTTGATATTTGTTTGTATTAGCGTTCTTCTGTGTCTGAAGAACCCATTTTCTTACAGGTGTTTTATTAGCTGCTTCATCAGCATTATCAAACATTTCATCATAATATGAGATTTCAAACTCTGCACCTGACATATCCTTTTCGGTATTTAGGTAGCTTTCACCATCAGATGTTTTAAATAGCATAATTGCTACAGGGTCAAATAAAGGTTCGTCTTTAGATGTTACCCAAGAGGTATTTCCAGATGATACATTTACGCTATAAATCTCTGTATCAAGTGCATATCCCTTAGGGGCTTTAACCTCTTTTACATAGTATCTTCCAGCATCTAGCTCTATTGGATCTGTAGAACCATCTTCTTTAGTAGCAAACATTCCAACATAACCAGATCCGTCACGATTTTTTGAAACATAATATTCAGCTCCAGCAAGACTGTACATATTCTTGCACTGTTCAGTTAGTGTCTTATTACTCTTAACTTCCTTCACAAGCTGCAATTTGCCTTTTGGATTATATACACCCCACATCATATCCTGTCCAGAAGCAGTAGCCTTATATGCAGTATATGTTGATCCTGGATCAGGTTGTGAATTTACATAAGACATAAATGCACTTAATCCAGCTGGATTAGTAGCGGTTCCTCGTCCACCTAAAGAATTAAATCTATTAGATAGTGCCTGTGAGGTTATAACAGTACCAGCAATTTCAATTCTGTTCGTATTACTGCCCCATACTTTATATGAACCATTGTATGACGAACTAGAAAAACCACTCCACTGAGCTGGACCTTTATAACCGTAATAAAGTATCTTACGAATCGTACTATCATTCATTACATATCCAGTCATACTTCCCATTGTAGGGGTTCTATCATGTTCTGAGCAGAACACTGCACCGCCATATACTCCAGATGTACCAGATGTAAATAGTCCATATTTATTAGGATAATACCTACTCCCACCTGATTTATATCCAAATTGATATTTGGACAAATTTACATATACGCTCATACTGGATGCTGGTGCTCTGAAAAAGCCCACTCCACGAGCCATAGCCATCTTTGTTGACTTGGAACTCCTAATGATTCACCACCAGCAAAGTTAATATCTACGCTAGGATTATTACCTGTAATCTTAACGTACACAAGCTTGCAGTTATTTCCATATGAAATTTCTTTTGTGATTTCTGCATCCTTTACACCTATATTGGTCTTATTGCCATCTAAAGCATATGTAGAAATTTCAATTTCATCATCAATATGGGCTGCAAGTATGGATGTTTTTCCAGCGTACACCTCTTTGCTTGTTTCTTCAGCAGCGGCACTTAATCTGTAATTGAAAGATCCATTTCCACTATCTGAAAACCTTACATTAACAGAGCCTTTATCATCCTTCTTACTTGAAACATTTGTAGTCTTTGGTGTAGATGGTTCATTTGAAGCACCTTCATCTGACTTATTATCTTGTTTTTGTATATTTGCTGTGCCACTACTATCTCCATTATCTGTAGCTCCAGTTTCCGCAAATGTACTAGGAATCGTCATTGCTATTATCATCAAGATTACCAAAACAGCTGACAGTTTTTTTAAATTTTCTCACCTTCAGTTTTTTAAACTTTCTCAACTTCTCGTCCTTTCTTTAAAACCATTTGTTATAACCTGTTTAGTGCAATAAAAAAGAGTGCGTATATGCACTCTTAAATATCTCAATTTATAAATTCATTGTTATTCAATCAATATCATATTTCTTTCTCCCCCTTTCCCCTTTTATTTCATACATCTATTTATAAATAGCATTCTTGCTACTTATATCAGTAATTAAAAAAGGAGCATAACGCTCCTTTAATTGCTATCTATATTCCCAATGTCCTTGCTCTGGATGACTTACAGTATATGGCACTTGTCTCGTTCCTGTTTTTGTCTTGGATATAGTCTTGAAGGTGTTCCAGCATCATCAAGTTCACAATAATAAGCATATCCAGAATTATAATCTGCAAATTCTCTGCCGTTGCAAATATACACGGTATATTGATATGTTTCAGTCCTGTACTTAGTTTCAGTCCAAGCAGCTTTATCCACTACCCAAACACGCTGTTTTGCCTTGCTTGTTGATGCTGAACTGCTAGAACTTGACTTTGCAGTTTTACTATTACTACTTGATGAAGCCGCTGTTTGCTGTTTAATAACTTGCTTAGCTGCTGGTGTTGAAGTTTCTACTTGCGAAGCAGTAACCTCAACAGTTGTTCCAGATATTTCTGTTATCTTTCCATTAATTTCTGTTGTTAAAGCATCGAAGTCTTTGTTGCTATCAAGCTTATTAAGCTTGTCTTTGTAACTATCTAAGACTTTATTAGCTTCTTTCTGTTTATCTTCAGGAAGAGCTTTAATTTGCTCTTTTACAAGCTTTGTATATGTTTCTATTTTTTTTTTCTTTGTTGCAAAGGTTTTGAGATCTTTCTTAAACTGCTTCATAATCTTTTCCGCAGCCTTATCATCTTTTGCTTTCTTTAAATCCTTTTCATATGCTGATTTAAACTCTTTAACAGCATCCCTATCCTCTTGCATATATGCCTTTAAATCCACAGCCTTTACTTTCTCTAGAGCTTCGTCTTTAACTGACTTACTGCATCCAGTAAAAGCAACCGCTAGAACTAGCAATAATGTGATTAGAACTCCTATTCTCAAATTTCTTTTTTTCATGTTCTTATCCTCGCTTACTCACATCAATTAATTGCGTGCAATTAATTATACCTTCTTCGATATTATCATAATATCACATGTAAAATTCCGCAAAGTCTTAATTTTCTGTTTTATAAAAAAAGATGCGAGACTGCCTCAGTGGATAGCAGAAAACAGTTCGCATCTTTGCTTGAAAGTAATATCGCTTAACTTTAAGCACTTTCATTCTATCAGAAACTTTTGTTATACTACCTTAAATATTTTGTTCCTTCATTCAGTTACATATCAAAGCTTAAAATGATATATCAAAATCAACATTATCACTAGAATCACTATAGTTGCCATCAACACGTGTAACAACACTTGTACTATTTGCATATTAAACATCCCCTTATTTAATATCTTTTATCCTCTGGAATTTTCGCAACTTTACAGTGACAATCTTCACAAAAGTAGTAAATACTTTTTAATTTATATGTCGCATCTTGATACATATCTGCGTTATAACAAGTTTCATCGCAGTCTCCTTGATTATTTACCTCAAACCAACACTCTCCAGAATAGCCCATTCTTTGATAAAAGAACTCTTCATTACCACAGTGAGGGCATTTAAGCGGAAATGCATTTTTTGTAGTTTTATTATTCATTTTTTATACACCTCAACAAATAGTCGTTCTGTCTTTTAAGTTCTTTAAACTCACGCTCTTTATCATCTAATCTAAGTTTAAGATATACATTGGCTTCTTGTAGAACTTCTGCTTTTTTTCTAATTTTTTCTTTTTCTTCATATACTTTTTTAAATCTATCTTCTATTTTTCTATCTTCTGCACAAGTCCAAATAGTCCAAATAGCAGATATCCCTAATCCAAGTACCACCAGCCCTAAGCATATCTCAATTCGCAAATTTTTATATGCTAGATATACCCCTAATATACCGCTTAAAGGTATAGGTACAGAAACAAGCAGCATATCCAAAATTTCAAATTTGCGAGATCTATATTTCATAGTTATATTACCACCTTTCTTTAATTTTCATTGCCATCTCACACGTTAGTTATATATAGCAATTTCTCTCTCTCTGTTATAATTAATGTGCAACCAAGATTCATATTAAAGAAAGAGAGGAATTTACTATGCAAGTTATATCTAAAGAAAATGCTAATACTTTAATTAATAATGCTCGTCATATTCTTTATAAATTACCTAATTCTGATAATATGTTAGATTATTACAAGACTATTTTGCATCAATGTCTAAACGATAATTTTCAACCAACTTATTTATATCAACGTACACTTTCATATTTTAATTCAAGTTTCACTCTTTATTGGGATACAGAAAAGCTAATCAATATTGCTGAACATTGTCCTCAAAGTTTTGTAGAAACCTCTTTTGCATATAAACTTGTTGACAAGGATAACATTCTAGATTCTGAATTATTTAAGTATAACAACTCTCCGATTATTTTAGCTGCTGCCCCATTCCTTTATAAAAAGTTTATTCCAGTGGACGGAAATCATAGAATTGTTACATCATATAAGCTTAAAAGAAAATTTATGAAAGCCGTTATACTTACTCCTTATCAACACTGTGTGGCAATGAATAGTTGTTCAGAAAATGTATTTAAAAGTGTGTTGTAATTTATATTTGTATAATGCATACATATCTGAAGCTATAGAAAAAGGATTCCTTAGAAAAAAATTCCTTTTCAAGCTTTGATACATTCCACTTGCCAATAAATTACATCTTTATTGGTAATTATTAATACATATAATCCATTTGGCATTTTTCTTATGTCAAATTCTTCTTTTAAAAAACATCTTCTGTATCCAGCGTTCTCCATTTTCCCAAGAACAAGTTTTTTGTCTCCGTCTGGGATTATAGGCATATCATTGTTTTTCATCTTACACCTCAATTCCATTCTCCCTGATGTATGTCAGTACCTTGATTAGATAATCCTCTCTCATGCCTTTTTTTAAATCCTGTGGGAATAGATCTTCATCTATCTTATATTTCTTAGGTCTAGCTTCTTTCTTCTGCATTTCATATTCTGGCTTTCCGTTTCCAGAAGCATCCATAATAGCGATGTCATCAAAGAGCCTTTTTCAGAAGATTCGCTTGCTTTTTCGGATTGCCTTTAACTGATCACAGTAAATTCCATCTTCGCCATAGTAATTAATCCGTCAAGTAGAGCTTGCTCTGAACTTCTTAAATATGAAATCTGTTCAGCCATTTCCTGTGTAATTTTTCTTTTTGCTCATATAATCCGTAGATAGGTGGTAGAAGGTAGGTGAGCCTTATTTTTCTTCTTACAGTTTTTTCACCAACACCATATTTTTCAGCAATTATTTCAGAAGAATACTTGCTATTTTGCTTTTGGTCACTCTGACCAGAAGCACCTTCTTCTGAACCATTTTGCTTTTGGTCATTCTGACCAGAAGCACTTGTGTACTGGTTTTTGCCTTTCCTATTAATTGCTTCAAAGATATTTCTATAAGCCCAACCTTTTTCAAGGTCGGTTACTGTTTCTCTCTGAAGGTTAGTATCTGCAATAATTATACTTGCTTCAACATCATCAACATCTTTGATGTTAGCTGGGATGGTTTCAAGTCCAGCTTCCTTAGCAGCTCTAACACGGTTATGACCAGCTAGAATTTCATATTTATCTCTAGCAATAGGTCTAACTGTAATAGGGTTAAGGATTCCATGAGCCTTAATACTAGCTAAAAATTCTTCCCAGTTTTCACCATCTAGTTTTTCTAAAAATGGTTCATAGGGGATGCGGTGAGACTATCTAGTTTTATCTCAACGTACATTTTACCGTCATCAAGAGCCTTCCGTTTTTCTTCATATTCTTTCTCTGCTTCTCCATAAAGAGAAAAATTGAGGGCAGCTTCTTTAGCAGCATCTTCATTTATAAGCTTAGCAGTAAAATCATCTTTTACAGTTTTAGGTTCTGAGCCTTCAGCTGCTAGTATATCCTTTTCTAATGTCTCTCTGTCTTTAATCTTAAATGCCATTTTACACCTCTTTACATTACGCTCTTTACAAATTCCTCTGTGAAACTTTCTAAAGCTTTCGTTACAGGATTCTTGCTGTCATATTCGCCAATGCTCTTTTCCATCATCTTACTTTCACCAATCTTTACACTCTGAGGAATAACAGAGTTATAAACGTTGATATGAACATCACCGAATATCTTTGAAATCTGATTAGTCATAGCTTTAGCAAGTTTAGTTCTCATATTTGCTTTATTAATTACTATTCCAGCAATCTGTAAATTAGGATTATAGAACTTCTTTATCTTTCCAAGCTGCGTAATGAGCCTGATAATTCCATCTACTGAGTAGTCATCAGCTTCAGTAACAATTAGTGCGTAATCACTCGCTACTAAAGAGTTCTGAAAATCTACATCTATAGACGGAGCATTGTCTATAAGTATGAAGTCATAATCTCTTTCTTCCTTAATCTGGTTAATCAAGATATTAAGCACAAAGCATCTTTCAGTAGCTGCATTAAGTCTTAGCTTAGTTTCAGCAAAAGACAGATCGCAAGGGATAATATCCAGATCACTATATTTGCTAGAAGCGTGAATATATTTATCTAGTTCAAGCTTTGTTTCTAAGTCTCTCATTATTTCTTCAAGAGCAGTACCAATCTTGTATGATTTATTTTCAATATCATATTTCTGCTCAATTCCTACGGTCTTACTTAAATTCCCTTGGCTATCAAAATCTATAACCAGAACTTTATATCCTAGCTTGGTTAGATTAACAGCAAGATTAAATGTGATTGTAGTTTTACCAACTCCGCCTTTGTGATTCACTAGCGATATAACTTTCATAACACTGTATTCCTTTCTTTTAATATGCTCATTAGTGTAAATAATCTAGTCCTAAATTTATATGTAGTCCATACAGGTATTTCTTCCAAATTAGTTTAGCTGTTGACGGATGTACATGATGTTTATAGGCTAAGTAATCCCATGTACAATTTTTTTCAATGTTTTCCCCAGATCGTTTGCTCTATGTTCTTCAGCAACCCATTCTTTTTAAGGTATCTTTTTAATGTCTTTATATTGCGTTCACAAAACAACCTTGTCAGCAATATCCTTTTCTGTAATATCCAGTTCATTCTTATTTTTCTATTAAAGTTATAGTCCTTACTTCTTCAGGGTATCTTTCTATAATTGAAACAACCTCTTTATAGATAGTTGGACTAAGTGTATAGTAGCCTTTTGGCTGTTTATAGCATTTTCGGTAATATGCCTTTTCTCTCTTGCTATCCACTGAAGTCACCTCACTTTTATATCTTTATACTAAATACGCACCACTATCTTCTCTGTTTACAGCTAGATAATGCTTACAAGCTTCAAAATCCGAATTGAATTTATCGTTAAAAGCATTAATATCTAAATGTTTCTTTAAACCAGCACGGTCGATTGCAACATCCCACTTTTCATACTGTTTAATATATTCATATTCTTCTGTAGATAACGAAATGTTCTTGTAATAACCATATTGTTTTGTTTCAGATGGTTGGCTTTCTAAAAGTCCAGCAACTTCAGCTCTAGCCTTTAACCTTCTTTCCTGTTTCTTTATTGAATCTTCTTTAATAGATCTAGTATTTTCCTTCGCATAAGGAACATGAATTTCTGCCCAGGAATCTCCGTAAGAATTTCCGTAAACAATTTCAAGGAACTCACTATCCTTAAAATAATTTAGAGCATCCGACATATTCTTATCATCTTCGCCAAGTATTCTCCCTAATCTAGTGGGAACACTATATGGCTCGCAGTCATCCAGTCTAATCACTCCACCAGTTATCCCAGCTTTAGCAATAAGCTCTAAAAGAATAACAACTCTTACGTATCCATGCTCGCCAGATGAGCTGTCTCTAACATTTTTAATCTGTATATCATCAAAGAAGTCACAGACCAATTTGACGTACCAATTGACGATATTAGATCTACTCATTAACTTCACCCTCTTTAAGTGTCTCTATAAGTCCAATAACTTCATCAGGGCTTTCAAGCAATGCTTTAAGCCCATCTTCGCCAATCGCTTTAATCGCTGAATTGACGGTAGATCTAAGTGGACTATATGTATTTGCTGCACCTCTCGTAATTCTAGAGAAATTTGTCTTATCTACACCATTTTCAATTTCAGCACTAATAGTTGGCTTTGACACTCCAAGCTCATTAGCAATTTCCTGAATTGTTAAACCCTTCTCTTTTAATAAAAAAAGAAGATAAATCTTAGAATCCATAGTCCATACAGGTATTTCTTCCAAATTAGTTTTAGCTGTTGACGGATGTACATGATGTTTATAGGCTAAGTAATCCCATGTACAATTTTTTCAATGTTTTTCCCCAGATCGTTTGCTCTATGTTCTTCAGCAACCCATTCTTTTTAAGGTATCTTTTAATGTCTTTATATTGCGTTCACAAACAACCTTGTCAGCAATATCCTTTTCTGTAATATCCAGTTCATTCTTATTTTTCTATTAAAGTTATAGTCCTTACTTCTTCAGGGTATCTTTCTATAATTGAAACAACCTCTTTATAGATAGTTGGACTAAGTGTATAGTAGCCTTTTTGGCTGTTTATAGCATTTTTCGGTAATATGCCTTTTTCTCTCTTGCTATCCACTGAAGTCACCTCACTTTTTATATCTTTATACTAAATACGCACCACTATCTTCTCTGTTTACAGCTAGATAATGCTTACAAGCTTCAAAAATCCGAATTGAATTTATCGTTAAAAAGCATTAATATCTAAATGTTTCTTTTAAACCAGCACGGTCGATTGCAACATCCCACTTTTTCATACTGTTTAATATATTCATATTCTTCTGTAGATAACGAAATGTTCTTGTAATAACCATATTGTTTTTGTTTCAGATGGTTGGCTTTCTAAAAAGTCCAGCAACTTCAGCTCTAGCCTTTAACCTTCTTTCCTGTTTCTTTATTGAATCTTCTTTAATAGATCTAGTATTTTCCTTCGCATAAGGAACATGAATTTCTGCCCAGGAATCTCCGTAAGAATTTCCGTAAACAATTTCAAGGAACTCACTATCCTTAAAATAATTTAGAGCATCCGACATATTCTTATCATCTTCGCCAAGTATTCTCCCTAATCTAGTGGGAACACTATATGGCTCGCAGTCATCCAGTCTAATCACTCCACCAGTTATCCCAGCTTTAGCAATAAGCTCTAAAAGAATAACAACTCTTACGTATCCATGCTCGCCAGATGAGCTGTCTCTAACATTTTTAATCTGTATATCATCAAAGAAGTCACAGACCAATTTGACGTACCAATTGACGATATTAGATCTACTCATTAACTTCACCCTCTTTAAGTGTCTCTATAAGTCCAATAACTTCATCAGGGCTTTCAAGCAATGCTTTAAGCCCATCTTCGTCAATCGCTTTAATCGCTGAATTGACGGTAGATCTAAGTGGACTATATGTATTTGCTGCACCTCTCGTAATTCTAGAGAAATTTGTCTTATCTACACCATTTTCAATTTCAGCACTAATAGTTGGCTTTGACACTCCAAGCTCATTAGCAATTTCCTGAATTGTTAAACCCTTCTCTTTTAATAAAAAAAGAAGATAAATCTTAGAATCCATAGTCCATACAATTTTTCTTCCTCGTTTTGTCTTATCCATCTTGCCGCACCTCTCTATTTTTATTTTTTCTTGTGATGTTTGCGGCTCTATTAATATATATAGTTACTTTATATATATTTCTTTCTTTATAGTAATAGTTATAGTAATAGTATATGGTCGGACAATGTCCGTTATACTTGTACTTTTGAATCTCAACCTATCAGCATGCACATTTGGCAAGCGCTGAACACATTGGAATTCCAATAAAAAAGAATTAAGCCGCAATTCTTTTTGCAACTTAATTCTATAACTCAGCCTACCTCTTCATACTGAGGCTGATGCTCCATCCTATGGTCAAATCCATTTTTCTTATCATCTATATCCACAATATCAAACATGTTATGGTGACTGCCGATAGCATAAGCTATCAGCTCTGCACTCAGATTATTACATGTCGTCGGTTTCTCGTTTGAATGATATTTCTTTAGTATGTAGTATACGCCAGCAAAAGAATGTATAACTTCCCCTTTTCGTACTGATTCTCCTTTTGCACTTTTTTTTATATACCTAGAAAATGCATCCGTAAATTTTCCACAATCATGAAGCAATCCTGCAAGGTATCCGGTCTTCTCTAGATTAACGACCTTTAAGCATTCCTTCGCATAATTAGCAACATTTCTTGAATGTTGCTCGCAAGATTGTACTCTATTCTCACTATTTATATGAGCTATATACTTCATTTTTTACTCCATTTATTCAAACTTAATGACCGATAATCTTCAATCAAGTTTAATTAAACATTCAAATTGCATTGAATTTTCTTTTCTTTTGTAATTTCTTCTTAAATCTACTTCTTAAATGTCAAAATTTAGTTGCTTATTAATAACATGCTTATAGTAGTATTTAATACTAATCAATGCTTCATTATTTCGATCCAACAGACCCTGTAAATCATTAACTTATATTGTAAATTTATCATATGAATATTCATAATCCAATTAAGTTAGTTGTATTTTATATGTACAACGCACTTCAATATTGTCTATCATTTAAATAATAATTTAATATAAATTATTTTCTTTTTGTTAATTGGAGTTGTAACATTTAAGTAGAGTCTGTAAATCCACCAAATTCTCATGGTAGTATATCAATGAAAGGATTGGTGCGACTATATAATACGACAATTCATTCAAGCAAGAAGCCCTCGAACTTTCAGACGAGATCGGTGTCAGAAAGACTGCATAGTAGCTTCGTATTCCATATTACACACTTGCTGATTGACGATATATCCGAAAGCATCAAGTTTCTTCATATTTTGTAGGCAGTTGTTACAAACGTAAACCTATCGACGAGAAAGATTGTCGGATACAGGAGCTTCAAGCCGAACTGCGTGAAACCAATCGAGCCAATGAAAGACTCAATGATGCCCTCGGCTTTTTCGCAGAAAGCCGAAAGAAGTAAAAGCGCATCATCGGTATGAATTCATACACTCCAGAGAAGGCATATGGCCTGCAAAATCTATGTGCCATTTACTGGAAGTGAATGATTCAGGCTACTACATGTATCTTAAGAATCTTGGTAAGCCTGACAAGGATGCGGTTCTTTCGGCAGCTATACAATCTATCATTGATGAGTCTGTATTCAATGGCAACTATGGAGTTTTCCGTATGAAGATGGTTCTTGCGCTAAGAGGACAAAAGGTCGGTATGCGCAAGCTCAGATGGATTATGCTCAAAATGGGACTAATCCATGAACGAAAGCACAGACCTAAGGGTCTGACCAAAGCTACAACCGAGATTCAGGAGAAAGAAACCAGATTCGGCAGGACTTCTCCGCAGATAGGCCATATACCAAGCTACTTACAAATATATCTCAGATCCAATGCATCGATGGGAAACTGTACATTTCTCCGATCATCGACTGCTTTAATGGGGAAATCCTATCGCTCATCATGCGTGATAACATGAAGAAAGAATTATGTATAGATACTCTAAAAGCTGCACGGATTAGATAACCAATCAGTGGTGCGACCCTGCATTCAGACAGAGGAAGCCAATATACAAGCGAAGATTTCAGAGCTATACTGGCAGCAAATAACATACAACAAAGTCTGAGCGGTATTGATCACTGTTATGACAATGCCAGAATGGAGAGCTTCTTCGCTACTTTGAAGAAAAAACTCCTGTATCGTATCCCGACATACAGAATGAAGATGTCAGAAGTAAAGTCCTGGATCTTCAAATATGTACTCACTTACTACAATACGGTACGAATATCTACATCAGCCTTCTCAGTTGTTTCATCCTCTGTAGTACCAGCAATTACAATATTTTCTTTAATTTTTTACTGCTTTTACCTGTAACAAACGGAACATAATCTATTTTTACGTCAATAATAGCACCATACTTTATAGGGAAATCTCCATAGTGAATACTTTTTACAGATCCATATTCTTAATTAAGTTCTGCACGAGATAAAGCATTGTTAGGTATAGCAAAATCAAATACGTAGTCAAACTTACGCTGTTCCCAAGCAATAGATTAACTCGGTTGAATCTCATTACAATTATTGCCAAAAATCAGCTAGTGAATGTTAAATGGTCTCCTCGATTGATTTCCTTAAGGTTATCTCACTAACCTCTATCTGCTCCTTAAACTCTTTATAACTTCTTGATTCACTCGGAACCCTCAGTCCCAGCTTGGTTATGCAGATATCTGTTCTAGCTGACACATTTCCTTCGTACGTTGAACCTTCATTCATCATTAGGCATTTACTGCCCGACTCAATTGAATTTGGATAGATATAATATCCGCGTTTAGAATCGAACCTGAACATATAGGCGAGTACCTGCAGGTAGTCTTTGTTCCCTATATTATCAATTGGCTTATATTTAGCATCGGCAATGACTCTATCAGCTGGATTCTTCCCTATGAAGTCTGGATATATCGAGCCAGTACCGCCGCCAAATAGCCTCTCTGCGCCGGTACCCGATTTATTCATTGGATGATAGAACATATCGCCGATAAGGGAATTAATATATTCCTCCCATAGCCACGCACCATCGAACAGTATGCCGTATACTTTTCGTTGTCCGTCACCGAACTTGTGCTTCTGATTTTGAAGGATCAATATACAAAGCCTCTGCAGCTCCCTATATTCGTGATAGTACACATGGCGAATTGTGTTCTTCCTGTTTGCTTCGAGAACTCGCCTCCTATCTGTCGCCTTGTATTTAGGAGTGGAGTCTATAACGAGCTTTACCTCATCCTTTACTTTGTTAAGAAGATTGTAGCCGTATGATTTACTCTTGATGTACTCGATAGTGTGCCTTGTTAGCTCCATGAGATAATTATCAAATGAGTATTCCCTCTGGTTATATGCGATATCACCTACAAATGGAATATTCCTCTTGATATGCCTTGCAATATCTATCGTTCCTCTTACGTTGCCATCGTTATATTTATTATTGATATATGTCTTGAACGCACCTTTTCTAGCAGCGGCTTTGAGATAATGTGGAAATAGAAATAGAAGCAGATTAAACATCTGCTCCTCCTGATTAGCATTGGTATCAAGATTTATAAAATTAGGAAAATCCAGTACCTTTTCTAATAGGTACTGGAAGAAATAGTCATTATCGCCACGGCTAAATCTAGATTCGATTACCAGGCGTTCATCGCCCGATCCGAGGAATCCCATGACGTTTCCAGAACAATACATATCGTTACAGCTTTGTAGAATCATCTGATCCTTGGTTATGTCTTCCGCATCCTTGATTATCTCAGGAAATACGAATACGCCCTCTCGCTCTAACTGTTCTAATGTCTTGTCGGAAACGTGCGAGACTATGGATTTTACTTGATAAAAATCCTCTTTTGGCAGGTATTGATTATCCTTAATTTTGAGCTGCTTCATCTGTAGCACCTTCATCTAGGGCAGAATATCCATATGCTCTAGCAAACCTCTTCATGATGCCCTTTTCGTCATAGAGACCACGCACATATTCTTGCAGTAGTGGCTCAAGGTAGTCAGTCCAAAAGTCATCGAAATCCAGATACTTTAGCTTAAGGAAATACGAAGCACCAATCTGATAGTTCTCGTTTAGACCCTCTGCTTTGAGAATCTCAGCATTTAGCCTATCCATCCTTGCAATTGCTTCATTCTTAATATCTTCATCGGCTATTGTGTCGAGCATATCCTGTGTAGATTCAGCTCTCACCTCAACGAACCTGAACCTTCTACGCATCGCAAAATCGAAGCTATCTACGGACCTGTCGATATCGTTCATAGTGCCTATGATATATACGTTTTCAGGGATATAGAACTTCTCATCTGGGTTAATGTGCATATTTGAGTATTGGGTTGCCACTTCACCAGCCTGACCACGGTATCCTGGATCAATCGCAAAGAATAACTCACCGAGGATTTTTGAAATCTCTCCGCGATTTATCTCATCGATGATGAAGATGTATTTCTTTAAAGGTTCTTCTTCGACTTTTGCCTTTCGGTTGGCTTTTCCTGCTGCTTTAATGGCTTTAAATAGAGCAAAATCGTATGAATAATTCTGCGTGCCGAATTGCTTACCGAAAAACTTCGTAATATCGCTTACTTTATTGAAGTTAAGTCCAGACTCAAGCATCTTTCGCAATTCATCGATATTCAGGCTTAGCATATTTACTGTTTCATTTCCTGGTATTGCAAGGTAAATATGCTTATCATCCATATTGGTGATAGTAAATTTATTTCCCTTTATAGTTTTAAATTCTTCTTCTCCGAACTCAATATCTGCAAAGAATTCCTCGAGAGCGGTGCTTGAAGATATTTCTTTCTCCCTTACCTCTTTAGGCTTCTGAGAATCCTCGAAGTTTCGTCTTGCTCTATCTACAAAGCTTTTAAATATACCGTCTTGTAGCTCAAAACCCATGCTTCCATCTTCATTCATTTTAGGTCTTAGACCTTCAACGAAATCTGAATAATCATAGCTTGGATGGAACTGTACAAACTCGACTTGTCTTCTCTGCTCTTCTGTTAGATCAGCCCATTTATCTGTGTATCCGTTGCTTATTATGTCGGCGGCAATCTGCTTGGCAAGATAGGATTTGCCAGTGCCTGGTGCCCCTCTGAAGATGAGGTTTTTCGATTCGAGCAGTAATTTGGAATATGGTATTTTATAATCCAGATCAGAGTTCCCACCAACGATAACAACTGGAGGTGTAACATTCTCGGATTTCTCTTTATATATAAGAACAAACTTATCTTCAGGTTTTCCAAATCGTTTTAAACATTCTTGCACGAATACAAGTGTTGAAAAAATATTCCATGAATAAATAACAAACTGCGGACCACCATCTCTCCTGTATATCAGGAACTCCATAGATTTCTTATAATCCCTATATGCTTCTTTATCTGGAAAAATACCACGAATCAAGGTTTGTTTAGGACTATATTTGCATACAGGAAATTCTTTTTTATCTAAGTCTGATAAATCAAAAATCTGTCTTTCAAAAATCTGGCAAGCAAGACGAGGAAGAGTTTGGTTAGAAATTCGCATCTCTCCTTTGTTTCTCTGCCTATAAATCTTCTCATTATCAGTGGAAACGAAATATGCATCTATAGGTTCATATTTGTCACCTAGGTTTAGGTTGTCTTCATCAAACCTTGTATCCGTTGAAATTAAGTTGTCGGCCGTGATGGTTAGTTCGTATTTTTCTTGGGTTGTGGTGGTCATTGGCTGTCTCCATAAATTTGCTATTTTAAATTATTAGGATGGTATATTTATCACTTTTTATATGCATTAAAATAAATTGATGTCATTATTCATATTCTCCATTCAAGTATGCCAAAATATATCTTTCCATATTCATATAAAAATCCTCCCAAGAGGCAAGTGGAGTAAAGGTACAATGTTCCTCGTCAATAGCACAAATCATTTGTTTATTAGGTTGCCAAACGATATCCACAGCGCTGTAATTGTCTACTTCCGCAACCAATGACAGCACTTTTTTTCTTTTCCATTTCTTTTCTACAGTATCGAGATATGAGTAAAAACGTATAAACTTGCAATACTTGTCATTGGTAAATTTTATCGTGAGTTTGTCGTCTTTAAGAAAATCGACCAGACTATTCGGTAAGTTATACTTTTGTAGTTCTGTATTCTTACTATCTATATTATGTAAATCTTTTGATTCGTATTTTGCTAATAACTCTATTATCTCTCTGTTACCATTTTTAACGGCAAGAGAATATGGTCTTTCTCCGCACTTATTTTTGATATTTGTGTCCGCTCCATGCTCGACAAGCAAACGAACAATTTCAAGGTTACTGCATTTCACAGCTTCCAATATTGATGTACTTGTATCGTTAAATACCGAGTCCGCTTTGTGATAATTTACATCGGCGCCCTTTTCTAAGAAAAGTCTCACCGTTTCAATATCATTATTAAAAGCTGAATATCTTAGCATAAGTCCGCCGTATTTGGCTATGGTGATACCGAGACTCTCTAAAGCGTCTATATTTTCAGCCGTATGATCTCCCCAAAAAGCCGTTTTTAAAAGCTCAGCTTTTTTCTCTTCGTCCAAACTTTCCAAATCATTTTGAAACATCCGCACTGTTTCGGCATCACAACACCTTACCGCAATTTCAATCGGCTTCGGATGGAATTTCCCTTTGTGTGATGCATTGTTATCAAATAAATATTTGATTATATCTTTTTTGTTCAAGTACAGTGCTACTTCAAGCGGAGTAAAAGGCTCGGGATATGCTCCATTTATTTTAATAATCTTATTAATTCTTTTCCCGAGCAATTTTTTCAATGCTTCTAAATCGTTGTTATAAATTGCTATTATTTCCAAGTCCAACTGAGATGCATCAAAAGTTCCAAAATGTGCAATTTTATATGTTTCCATAATCCCTCGCTTGAGCTTTAATATAATATTTGTATTTGAAGTTTACTCCAAGGTTTCATTTTATTCCTCTACAGCTACTTATATATCATCCACTATTACCTAAAAGCCTCCCACCAAAATGATGGAAGGCTTCTGTAAGCATATTTCGAATGAGCTAGATAAATTGGAATTATTCTATTCATCCAAAGCGCTGTAAAGTTTGTCCATAATTTCAGAAAGATCAGTTGGAATTCCTTCATCCCAACCTGGATTTTCAAGAATTTCACCTTCTAATGCCTTAAACATTGCATCAGGTATCTTTACTTTTGCTTTACTTTCGTCATATTCTTTTGTCCAATCATATCCATCAGAATATAAATCGTTAGCAGGATTAAATGCGTAAATTTGTTCATTATAGAAATCCGAAAGATAGTTTTTCTCAATTGTACTTATGATGTCATAATCTTCTAAAGCCCATGAATAGTTTTCTTCGCACTCTTTTCTATCTGCACAGTTCTCTTTTAAAAAACTAGGTGTCATGTACCAGTACAAATAAAGGATTGTACCTTTGTCAGTATCCGGTTGTTCAACAATCCACTGGATTACTTTTTTAGAATTATCAAAGTTCCAACTTATTGCTACTAGCTGTCTTTCTTTCGGGGTATTTTTCTTAAGATAATCAATAATAAGCTCTGTACTTAATTCCTCAAACTCATCTTCATCAATTATAACTTCATCCCATTCAAAGTTGTCATTCAGAATATCATTTATCGTTAGCATGCTGTGCCTCCTAAAAGCTTTTTTTATATCTCTACTTTTCTACAAAAGACAACCCAAAATGCTGGAAGGCTTCTGCGAACATTTTTCGTAAGACAATAAAACCAGACCTTAAAAACTTTGATGTCCTATTTTATTATCTTAAAGTCATGTGCTTTGTCTTTTATACTGTTCGATAATCTAAACGCAACTGGGATTGATCTCTCCCTGTAAATAGGTAGTTCTTTACACTCTGTTTCCACTTTCATCAAAGGTATTCTTTAATGATTTTTCAGTAGATATAATAATTACAACAAAACTTATCATTTGAATTATTGTAATACCAAGCCCTATCCAGCCTATCCTATCCACTGACATATTAATAACTCTAGGCATAATTGCAATTGCCAATATTAACGAAGGAAAAAACATATATAGCGATATTTTTGCACAATGTTTTTGCGCAAAATCCCATGTATCTTGATTTATCAGAGACCTTTTCGATCTATACCCACTTGCATTATTAATCGTTTTGAGCTTCAGACATAAATACCAAGTTAATAATAACGCAGCAGGTATTAATAATGTGATGATGAACATAAATATCCAGAATCTCATATTTTACAACTCCTCCACAACTTCAAATATTTAATCAGAGTCAGTAAATCCACCAAATTCTCATGCTAGTATATCAATGAAAGGATTGGTGAGACTGTGCAATACGACAATTCATTCAAGCAGGAAGCCCTCGAACTTTCAGACGAGATAGGTGTCAGAAAGACGGCAGAGCAGCATGGCGTTCCATATTACACACTTGCTGATTGGAGATATATCCGAAAGCATCAAGGTTCTTCATATTTTGTAGGCAGTGGTTACAAACGTAAACCTATCGACGAGAAAGATCGTCGGATACAGGAGCTTGAAGCCGAACTGCGTGAAACCAAGCGAGCAAATGAGATACTCAAGGCTGCACTCGGTTTTTTCGCAGAAAGCCGAAAGAAGTAAAAGCGCATCATCGCTATGAATTCATTCACACCAGAGAAGGCAAAGGGCCTGTAAAATCTATGTGTCAGTTACTGTAAGTGAGTGAGTCAGGCTACTACAGGTATCTTAAGAATCTTGGTAAGCCTGACAAGGATGCTGTTCTTTCGGCAGCTATACAGTCCATCATTGATGAGTCTGTATTCAATGACAACTATGGAGTTCCCCGCATGCAGATGGCTCTTGCGCTAAGAGGGCAAAAGGTCGGTATACGCAAGTTCAGACGGATCATGCTCAAAATTGGACTAATCCATGAACGAAAGCGCAGACCTGAGGGTCTGACCAAAGCTACAACCGAGATTCAGGAGAAGTAAAACCTGATCCGGCAGGACTTCTCCTCAGCTAAGCCATATACCAAGCTACTTACAGATATATACGTCTAATCTGAGCGGCTTCCTCCGTAAGAATATAGAAGGATGTTGCTCGACGAAGCTCTGACGACTTAAATCAATTTTAAGGTTTTAGAGAATGCACTTTTCTTGTCATCTCCAAATTTTCCAAAATCTATTGATGAAATATTATATTTACTAATAGAAAAAATTGATTTCTTAATTGGTAACAGTATTGTCATGATATGATTATTAAATTTATCATTCTTCTAATTTATCATAGCTATTTCTTCTTATTGATTCGTTAATTATACTTTGAATAATTTCTAGTAAATGCTTACTGTTAAATTACGTCAAGCAAATTATCCAATTCAGTCATTGATTTTATTTCAAACGTATCTTTAAGGTCATTGAAGCACTCATGTGCAAGCTTAGAATTCATTACTATTGTTACAGGATATGATAGTTCTCCAAATTCTAGAAGCATAATTCTATATTTATATTTTTCTAAATTTTTTGCACTTAAAAATACTTCATATTTATGAACAGTTCCACCTTGTTCTCCTAACTCATCTTGAATATCCACATCATGCGATTGTAAAGACGATGATAACGTATATATTGGATTGAATTTAGTATATGAACAAATCGGACCTTCATATTCAGCTATATTCCCTAAAACGTAATTTTTTGTATACTCTGAAATTAATTCTATTTTATTTCTTATCACCTGGTCTGGTGCTAATTTATCCGCTATATTAAAAGTAAATGTATTTTTATCCATTCTAGACTCCACCTTTCATACTTCTATATCACATAATATAGGAAAATGATCACTAATTTTGCAATTAGGTATACCCTTATTTGTTGATAAATCTCCTATGCTACAAGATGTAATAATTCTAAGTTTATCATGATCCAATTTATGAGCTAATCCACTACCAAGGATAAATTGATCATACATATACCACATTGGAGAATATAATGTAGACTTATGATAATAATATGTTCCTGGCGGTCCATTAAAATCCCCAAAATAATTCCACATCGGATTATAGTATTTGCGATACTCTTCTCCTAGTACCTCACGTGTTGGCTTTTGATTGCATTGAAAGTACTGCATTCCATGAAAACAATCTGCACTCATACATCCACTACTATACGGCATTTCATTAAAATCACCTACAATAATAGTCTTCTCTGAACATAGATTCTTTTCATGTTCTCTAATATCATGCATAATTGTTCGAATAATTTGCTTTCTTTCATTACCCATATCACCATGGAAATCAGATGGAAGATGTATACCACATAGTATAAATTCTTTATCAATAATTTGTATGGAGTAAAATTTATCCTGTATAGCAGGTTCCACGCCTCTTAAGTTACCATAAATTTTTATTCTATCACATCCCGTAGTTATATACTTTTTATAAAGCTTCTTATTATATGTAACTAAATTAAGGAGTTCTTGCTCTTCATCCTCATATTCTGCTAATACTGTAATATCAACGGAATTATCTATGATAAGACTTGCTATATATTTATTTATTCCACAATTTTTATGTGTATTCCAAAAACATGATTTTCATAATTTTAATATTTTAATTATATGTAAATAACCTAATTCAATTCTGTAAATACTCTCGTTTAGAATATATCATATTTCTTTTTAACATAACAGACGAAACTAGATTAATATAATCTGTAGGAGTAATTTTATTTTTTTGAATTTATCATGGGCTTGTTCCTCCATTCTATATTACCTTCTCCACTAAAATTTATATATATATCACGTATCGTTTTACATGCTTTCTCAGCCCATTTAACAAATTCCTTTCTATTTATGTAAAAAATATCTCCAGCAAAAGTTTTAGCATCCTCTTCAATATTATATGAATTAGTCACCATGACTGTATAGATTTTTGCACTTTTAGAAATTCTTTTTTCTTTTTCTTCAATCCAGTCTTTATGAGCTTTTGCTTGCCTTACATGGTTTGCAGGAATTTTTTTTATTTCCTTGTCATTAGTCTCTTCATATATTTTATCTTCGGATACGATTACTCTTTCAGTATTTATAATCCAGTATGGGTCTGGTGAGCTAGCTTCTTTGGAATTTACAGAAATATACCCTAGCATATCGCCTAGTAGTTCATGACCCTTTTCAAATTTTTCCCCATCATTTGAATGTAACGCTTCTAAAATATTATCAATTTTACTATCTAGTTTCTTCATGTTTGGAATTGAAGCAAATTTATTTTCTATCCTCTCAATACAATCGTCAAAATAATCATCTTCATGTAAAAATAACCCTTTGTTTGAAAATAACTTTTGAGACAATCCTGACATCCATCTTACAGCTGTAGTAATTTGAGAAGCATATTGCAACTCTCGCTTACAGCATTCTTTATATTCTTTACGTCCTTCTAGATATAAATAATATGCAATTCGAGAAGCCATATAGTGCCAGAAACACTTATATCCTTTAAGTGAGGGTGCATCTAAAAATTCAATTGCGTTTTTTGCATAAATATATGCATTTTCATAATCTTTTTTCCATAAGGCATACTGACACATCACCTCTTCTTTTGCTGAGTTTAATAATTTTTCGTTAAGTTGTTTTTCATCTACATTTTCTTCATCAAAATAATCATTTCTTAACTCAACAATATCATTCTCTGCGTCATCCCATGCGCTACTCCTATTTAGAAATTCTATTGCTTGCTCTAGAGGTTCATCAACGTTTTTATAATCTTCTGAATTGATTTGTCCAAATTTTATTTCTGCTCTTAACTCTGGTGAAAACTTCTTGAGTTTTTCTTCTTTTGTAAGATCATTATGAACAAAATCCCCAATAATACAAACTATTGAAAAATCACTAGCATTTCTAGAACATCGTCCAACGGATTGAACAATTCTTGTTCTAATTCTTTCTTCATAAAGTTTTGAAGCGCACATTTTATTATTTAAAAAAACTTCCTGTAAATTTGTCATTCTTGGAAGATTATAGATAAATAATAGTCTGCTTTCATCATCTGGAAAATCTATACCATCGAATCTATTTGCCAAAAGCAATGTTGCTTCATTTTCATTCAAGAAATCACTTTTTGTTTTTATGATATCAGTTGAATTAAATATTTTAACATTGTTCATATTGGACTTGAAAAAGTCGCTTATTCTACGCAATGTAATTAAATCTGGTACTAAGAAAACACTCTTTTTACATACTTCCTGTAGTCTAAGAACTATCTTGAAGCAATCGTTTTTGTCAAATGATAAATTCGGAAAAATAAAGAACTTTCTCCCTAGTCCCTTTTTATCCCAGTCATTAACAGTAGGTAGTCTATATATGTTTTTTAATCCAGTAATTCTTTCTAATTCCCCACTTTTACCAAGAGTTGCAGACATCAAAATCCTTTGTTTCACTTTTTCAAACGGCTTAAAACTCATTGTTGGTGCTATCCACGGTCTTATCATAATTTCATTATGCGCTATATATATGTTACACTCTCTAAAATTGTCAGTAAGTCTTAAAAAAGCATAATAATTAGATGATCCTTCTTCAAGTTTATCTTTCAATTTTCTATGTAGATTACAAATTTCACTTTCCATCAATTGCATTGGTACCATGTTACAAAAATGCGCGTCCCTTCTATCATCACTACGCTCAGTCAAATTTATATAATCATTTTCGTCTATATGCTGTCTCAAAATTTCAGCTATGTCATAAAATGTATCACTGTCATTATTTAACTGAATTGTCCAATTTGATATTATATACTCTTCACAAGAATGCACATCATCCATGATTAATATATCTACATCAGAGAATAGCGATCCACCTGAAAAAAAGGAGCTATATGTTGTAACACCTATAGACTTAGCCATCGAAAATGCCGTCTTATCTTTAGGAAGATAATCCTTCTGTTTGCCACAAAATGCAATCGCTTTTATCCCATATTTATTTTCAGATTGTTCAACAACTTGGTTTACTAGCTGATTTGTTGGACACAAAAATAAAATTTTTTCTTTATTTTTTCTTCTTCTATATTCCCCAATAAGTAACCCTACTAGGGTTTTTCCACTTCCTGTAGGTAATTCAAGTGCTATCGAATTATTTTTCTCATTTTCAATATACAAATTAAGCATTTCAGATTGGTAATCTAAAGTGCCCATAATTTTTTTTAGTTTATTATCTTGATACATTTCCTGCGGACTAGAATAATTAAATGACTCATTTTTAGTTGTTTTAAATACCATTTAAATTTTGCTCCTTATATTATTAGTTTTTTCAAGATATTCTAAAATTGACCTTATTTGCAGTATAAATATTTCTATAATATTTATCAACTGTAGCTTTACAATAGATGTGAGACCTCAAGGGTAGGAAAAAAGCGATTGAGTCCGTTAGAATGATTTTTACCACAAACTCCACTAACGAAAGGACATTCAATCGCTATGAACAGTATAACACATTCTCAACGATATCTCCCACATACTATTGAAACAAGATTTTATGCTGTAAAGCTATACTGTAGTGGATGTTCCGTGCGTTTTGTCTGCCGCAGATATCATATATCCAAAGCATCCTTAATGCGGTGGAACAAGAAATTCGACGGTACACGTCAATCTCTTGCTGACGGTTCTCACAGACCTCTTTCACCTCATCCCAATGCACATACACCGACTGAGCTTAAGTGGATCACTAATCTCCATCGTCTTAATCCTCATATCTCCATATGCAAAATGTATGGCAAACTTCGTTCCCAAAAGGGCTACTGTAGGCACCTCGGCTCACTTTACAGGATATATAAAACACTCGGTTTCTCTTCAAAAGCACCTTCAACAAAGAAAAAGAGAAACCCTCAAAAGTATGACACACCTACGCAACTTGGGGTTAAATGGCAATTGGATGTCAAGTATGTTCCCTCTACCTGCTATGTCGGTGAATCCCTGATAAATTCTACCAATATACCATGATTGACGAGGCTTCAAGAGAACGATTCATTTATCCCTATCGCGAACAAAGTGGTTACAGCACCATTGATTTTGTAAAACGTGCAATCAACTATTTCAGATATTCTCCTGAAACGATTCAAACGGATAACGGTTTTGAATTTACTTATCCCTAGGATTACAAACGCACTCATTCTTTTGATATATTCTGTAATCAATTAGAAATACAGCACAAGTTGATTCGCCCTAGAACACCTTGGCACAATGGCAAAGTAGAACGAAGTCACAGGAACGATCAAGAGCGTTTCTACAACTTTCTAAGTTTCTATTCCTTCGAGGATTTGAAAGTGCAGATGTATAGATATATGCGTCGTTCCAATAGGATTCCCATGGCTGTACTTGGTTGGATATCTCCCATTGAAAGACGCTTTCAACTGCAATCATAACTTTTTCGAATAACGTTATCACTCACTTTGGTAAAATCCATTCTATGATATCATATGACCTTTTTTCTTTGTTACAGATTAGGTCTCGCATCATTGACTAATGTACAATCTTGAATTCTACAATTTGTATATTGTAAAGCTACACACGTAGTTAATCTTCCTATTTGTTTAATGCTTGAATTGTGATAACAAATTAGGTAAATTAGAGTTATAGAATTAAATAATATGACTTGCATACATATAAAAGAACAGCAATCGGATATACAACAATCATAAATTATAGAATTAATTTAAATCAAGTTTTATTAGAGTTTATGGCATATAATAAGAGACAATACTTTACTACTAGGAGTGTCTATGAATCGAAAAAAATATCATAAAAAGTATTTTTGCGCTATTTTCAGTACACTAACCATTGCTTGGTATTTATTTATAGATGAGTTTATATTAAAAACACATTAATTATTATTGGATTAGAGTATCAATTTTTTTCTTAATTCCTATTATATTTACATTTATCTCAACTGTATTAAAATGCAAACTACTTAAAGTTCCAAATAATAATATGGACTCTATCATAGAAATTTTTTTAGATCTATTTAACATAATATCAATCTATTTTTAATATATATTTGCTTTCTTATTTCATTTGCTCCAAACTTAATACCAGAAGAATTGATTTTTATATTGAATCTGATTATATTACTTTTTAGTTTTTAAACTGTCTTCATATAATCATAAAAAAATTAATGAAAATAACATATTCGTCAACAATAATTTTATTTTTCAATAATAACTTTATTAGGGTGGTTTAATCTTCGAGAACTTTTTATTAATCAGTATTTTTATCTATAATCTTAAACACTATTGTATCAATAGATGATAGACACAGCTTTTATTTCATTCTTAGAGAGAAAAGGAATAGGAAATAAATTTATATGGAACCAAAAACATAGAGGGTAAATTAACAAGTGATGAACTAAAGGGTAAATTTATAGCACAAAAAGTAATCATATACATTCTAATTACAGTAATGTATATGGTTATGAAAGTTACGGAAAAACAAATATTATATTTTATATATTTATTCGAAAAATAAAAAAATGAAACTATTTGTTCATACCTGGGATTGATAAAAATATCTGTATAGAGGTGTTGATAGGCTTTTTAATATTTATAATAATTTCTCTCGTAGTATATTTTAACAAACCTACAAGATGCATTTTGAAAAAAATATTTCAACCAGAAAAATCATTGTAACTAATATAGTAAACACCAGTCTCTCCTTATAACAAAATGAGTTTTTAGACAATAAACAAAATTTATTAATTATAAATCTCCATAACTTTACTTTAGATGATTTTGCCTTTCTCAAAAATTACAATATCTCCTAATACATCCATATGCGTCGCTATTGCTTATTTCTTGGACATTCCCAGTGATGATACGCATCAACCTCTAGATTCACCATCGACTGCAATCACTCAACTGTGCACGTTGTGCTTTTTTCGTGAGCAGTCCTGGTTGAGTCCTACATCAAACTACTGACACGCCGTAGACTGTTCCCAATCAACTTCGCCATCGCGCGCTTCTTGGACAGTCCTAGCGGAGCAACTACATCAAACCACTGACACGCCGTAGATTTCTTCCAATCGCTTCACCTTTGGTTCACCTCTTGGGAAATCCTGGCGGAGGAACTACATCGAAAAAGGGGGTTATAGGACAAAACGTGTTGGTCGCTAGTCCCAATAATTCTGAAATTCAGATGACTTATGCAGCTCTCCCCAGACCACCGCATCTCCCCATGTAGGGATAGATGAAGTGCGTTTATCTAACTCTGAAATCTTCTGGTATATCGCTGCAATACTTTTGTCCGTTGGCATTACTTTTAATAGCTCAGAAACAGAAAGCGGTCTTGGTGAGTGCACATAGCACCACCAGAAGACCGCTTTTATTCTTCTTTCAACAGATAGTCCACGGTGATTCCTTAGCAAGGCTCTTAGCCTTGCATTTATACCGCCTTCTATCTGGTTATTTGTAGATGGAGCCTTGCCTATCTTAGCTATTAAATCTTCATCCAAATAAGTGAATAGAGTGCCTTCTTTTACCAACCTAGAAAGAGATCTCTGTGCCTTTAAAAGTCTTTCATGCGTTGCTCTCCAATTGCCGTTTTCATCTAGTGACCTTTGGCTCAGAAACTTGTTGTGTTTTCTCATCCAATCTAAGAATTCATCTACCCATTTATCTGCTTCAGATCTAGTTTCTAGGTGTAGTAGTCTTTTAGCAAGAGCATATAATTCAGCCCCTGCAAGGGTTTTAGGTCTTGTTGTAGTATATCTTCTTACTTGAGAAAACACATGAAAAAGGCATCTCTGGTGCTTTGCATGAGGCCATACCTTTCTCAAAGCTTTATTAAATCCTTTTCCTCCATCCGAAACTACAAGTGCAGGTTCAGTAATCCTAGACATTAATGAGATCCATGCATTTGCATGCTCATAGCGGCATAAGTACCAACCTAGCACATGGTTTCTGTCACAGCAAATTAAAACACAAGCATTACGGCACAGGTAAATTCCATCTACGAATACTACTGAATGCTTTTCTTCTACAACTGGTGGTAATGTCCATATATCCCAAAATTTGGATGTTTTTCGCCTAAATGTACGACCACCTCCAGGCATATACTTTTGAATATCTTTGCTAAAAAGCCACTTAAGAAATATATTAAGCTGCTTGGTTAGATTGTCTATTTTAGGGGAAAACGCCATCTTACAATTACAACAAAACCACCTCTGTGTTCCTGCATTTGTCTTACCATATTTCGAGCAACACCTACCACAAACAGGGCAAATAACACGCTTCATTTTACAATCCTCCTAGAATACTATTTCTAAGGAAGATATAACCCTAATACGCCTTGAAATTTCAAGTGTTTTAGACGATTTTACCAACACGTTTTGTCCACCCTGTATCTTCTTTCAAAAAAAGATATAACCGCTGTAGCCGTTGAAATTTCAACGACCGCAGCGGTTTTTACCAACACGTTTTGTCCTATAACCCGAAAAAGGGGACAATGCACATTACGTGCATTGTCCCCTTTTTCGTGTAGTTCCATCATTCAAACTCCACCGTCCCCGGTGGCTTAGAGGTCAGATCGTAGAACACCCTATTCACGTGATCCACCTCATTTATTATTCTATTCATCACCTTCTGCAGCACTGCCCATGGGATTTCCACCGCCTCTGCTGTCATGAAGTCAACTGTCTCGACCGCACGGATCGCAACCGCATAGTCGTAAGTACGGAAGTCGCCCATTACGCCGACTGATCTCATATTAGTTAGAGCTGCGAAGTACTGACTGATTGAGCCTTCAAGGCCCGCCTTTGCTATCTCCTCGCGGTAGATTGCATCAGCTTCCTGCACGATCTTAACCTTTTCAGCTGTAACTTCTCCGATGATTCTGATGCCGAGGCCTGGTCCTGGGAATGGCTGACGGTCCACCAGATAGTCTGGGAGACCGAGCTCTCTTCCTAGTGCACGCACTTCGTCCTTGAACAGCATGCGGAGTGGCTCGATTATTTCCTTAAAATCAACGTGGTCTGGCAGTCCGCCCACATTGTGGTGCGACTTAATAACTGCCGACTTGCCGAGGCCGCTCTCGATGATATCTGCGTATATCGTTCCCTGAGCGAGGAAATCAACTGCACCGATCTTCTTCGCTTCCTCTTCGAACACTCTGATGAATTCCTCACCGATGATCTTACGCTTCGTCTCTGGATCTGTCACGCCAGCGAGCTTTGCGTAGTATCTCTCCTGTGCATTTACACGCACGAAGTTGAGGTCGTACTCACCCTTGCTGCCAAATATCTCTTCGACCTGGTCGCCCTCATCCTTACGGAGTAGTCCGTGGTCCACGAACACGCAGGTCAGCTGCTTTCCGATTGCCTTTGCCAGAAGTGCCGCAACTACGCTGGAATCAACGCCGCCAGAGAGCGCAAGTAGCACCTTGCCGTCTCCCACCTTCTCGCGGATCTCTGCGATTTCCTTCTCTGCGAAGGAATCCATCTTCCAGTCCTGCTCGCACCTACACACACCTAGTATGAAGTTGCTAAGTAGCTCCGTGCCCTCTGCCGTATGATTTACCTCTGGGTGGAACTGCACTGCGTAGTAGCCCCTCTCCCTGTCTTCCATTCCTGCAACTGGGCAGTTTTCTGTATGCGCCGTAATCTTGAAGCCTTCTGGAACCTCGCTGATGTAGTCAGTGTGACTCATCCATGTTACTGTCTCGTCGCTAAGTCCTGCAAAGAGGCCTTCCTTGCAGTCAACCACAGTATCGGTGCGGCCGTACTCGCTCGTCGGAGCTGTTCCGATCTTACCACCTAGCACGTGCGCCATCAGCTGTGCGCCGTAGCAGATGCCTAGTATCGGTAGCCCTAGCTCGAACACGCCTCTATCTATAGATGGGGCGCCCTCACCGTATGCTGACTGCGGTCCACCTGTAAATATGATGCCGCATGGGTCGAATTCCTTGACCTTATCAACTGTTATGCTTTCAAAATTATGAACTTCCGAGTACACGCCGAGCTCACGAACCCTGCGGGCGATGAGCTGGTTGTACTGTCCGCCAAAATCAATAATTAATATCTTGTTAGCCATTATCGCTCCTAACGTCTTACTGTTGCTACGCTATTGTCCTTGAGTACAACGTCATGTGCTCCACCCTCGATGATACTTGTCGCCGATACGAGTGTGAGCTTTGCATTCTGCTGTAGCTCTGGAATAGATAGAACTCCGCAGTTGCACATTGTCGACTTAACCTTGTCTAGAGAGAGGTTTACGTTGTCGTGCAGCGATCCTGCATATGGAACATAGGAGTCAACACCTTCCTCAAACTTGAGTTTACTATCGCCGCCGAGGTCGTATCTCTGCCAGTTACGAGCTCTCGCAGAACCTTCGCCCCAGTACTCCTTCATGTAGTTGCCATTTACCATAACCTTAGCGGATGGTGACTCGTCAAATCTTGCAAAGTATCTGCCTAGCATGATGAAGTCCGCGCCCATAGCGAGTGCTAGCGTCATGTGGTAGTCATACACGATTCCGCCGTCGGAGCAGATTGGAATGTACTCACCTGTCTTCTCGAACCACTCGTCTCTTGCTGCTGCAACCTCGAGCACTGCAGATGCCTGTCCGCGTCCGATTCCCTTCTGCTCTCTAGTGATGCAGATGGATCCACCGCCGATTCCGACCTTGATGAAGTCTGCGCCGCTCTTAGCTAGGAAGTCGAAGCCTTCCTTATCTACGACGTTACCAGCACCGATTTTAACTGTGTCGCCGTACTTTTCCTTAACCCACTTGAGAGTTCTAGCCTGCCACTCAGAATATCCCTCTGATGAGTCTATTGTGAGCACGTCTACGCCTGCCTCTACGAGCGCTGGGATTCTCTCCTCGTAGTCACGAGTGTTGATTCCTGCACCTACGATGAAGCTCTTGTTGTCGTCGAGAAGCTCGTTTGGATTCTGCTTGTGAGAGTCGTAGTCTTTTCTAAATACAAATGCTACTAGGCATCCGTCCTTGTCCACGATTGGCAGCTGGTTTACTTTGTTATCCCAGATGATGTCGTTTGCCTCGGACAGAGTGATTCCAGCATTGCCATACACGATGTTCTCGAGAGGTGTCATGAACTCAGAAACCTTAGTATCTGTGCTGAGTCTGCTAATTCTGTAGTCCTTGCTTGTAACGAGGCCGACTAGCTTGCCGTGTCCTGTACCGTCATCTGTAACCGCTACTGTCGAGTGTCCAGAGTTCTTTTTGATTGCGAGAACGTCAGCAAGTGTGCTGTCAGGCTTTACATTGGTATCACTTGGTACGAAGCCCGCCTTGTAGGACTTAACCTTCTTGACCATTGCCGCTTGGCTCTCGATTGACTGAGAACCGAAGATGAAAGAAATTCCACCCTCCTTCGCTAATGCAACCGCCATCCCGTCATCAGAAACAGCCTGCATTACTGCGGAAACAAGTGGAATATTTGCCTTTATCTTAGGCTCCTCGCCTTTCTTGAATTTAGTAATCGGAGTCGCGAGCGACACATTCTCAGGCCTAGCATCTGCGCTAGAATATCCAGGCACTAGAAGGTACTCGCTAAATGTTCTTGATGGTTCTGTTAGAACGATTGCCATTTTGCACCTCTCTCTTTCTATATATGAAAATCAAATTGTAAGTTAAGATATTAATTGAAAATTATAGCACAATAGGGTGGTTTTCGGTAGTGGTTGGAGCGGAAAATATAATAAAAAAGCTGTGGCCGAGCGAATCGCCCAGCCACAACCATATAATTTAATTTTTATGTAATCACTAGCTTCGGTTATGATTTTGGTTCATTAACTTTCTATTTGTGACTATCTAATCTCGTATACCCTTTTTAGAAACTAAGTTCTAATCTAGTATATCCCCTATTTGTGGCTACACTCTAGTCTTGTGTGCCCTTTTGTATCCCCTTGAACTACGCTCTAATCTCGTATGTTCCTTCTTGAGGCTCATCGTATGATAGACCTGCAGGCTCGAACATTCCCTTTACGATTTCTGTTCTGAGCACGTAGTAGAGTTCATCCTCTTCATTAGCCCAGTGCTGAGCGTGAATGTCCATATTACGTCTCCATGTTATGGAGTCGTCTGTCTGACCAATCATTTCATTTACATTGTCGCATGGCATACCGTCGAGCAGTGTGTTATTGAGGTATCCGAAAGCTACATCTGCCTTAGTACCAGTTGGCACCGCATTTAGCTCGCCGAAGCGTCTAGCTGCCTGCTTTAAGTCCTCTACTCTTGCAGGGTTTGCTGCTGCGATAGTCTGAACTAGCTTCGCATATCTGCTCTCTGCATCTGCAATTCTTGCCTGAAGGCTGCCGTGAATGTTGTCAGGGTCAACCGCCTCTTCAAGCGGACGTCTATCGTAGCTATGACACTCATTTGCAAGCTCATCTGTCAGCTCGCTCCATCCCTCTGCCCTTCCGGCATCGATCAGAGCATCTGTGAGGTCTTCCTGAAATATGATTTTGTCATATAGCCACTGATGTATAGGTCCTAGAAATAAACTCATAGTTACCTCCTAGTTTCCGAGGAATAGCTTGATATCGTCGTCTACTGATCCGATTCCTGCAATTCCGAAGTTCTCAACAAGTACGTTTGCAACGTTTGGCGAGAGGAATCCTGGTAGTGTTGGTCCTAGGTGGATGTTCTTAACACCGAGGTATAGAAGTGCGAGAAGTACGATTACAGCCTTCTGCTCATACCAAGCGATGTTGTAAGCGATTGGTAGCTCGTTAACGTCGTCTAGTCCAAATACTTCCTTAAGCTTGAGCGCGATAAGTGCTAGTGAGTATGAATCGTTACACTGTCCTGCGTCGAGTACACGTGGAATTCCACCGATATCTCCAAGGTCTAGCTTGTTGTACTTGTACTTAGCGCATCCTGCTGTGAGGATTACTGTATCCTTAGGTAGAGCCTTTGCAAACTCTGTGTAGTAGTCTCTTGACTTCATTCTGCCGTCGCAGCCAGCCATTACGAAGAACTTCTTGATTGCTCCAGACTTAACTGCCTCAACTACTGTATCTGCTAGCGCAAATACCTGCTCGTGTGCAAATCCACCGATAATTTCACCTGTCTCAATCTCTGTTGGTGCTGGGCACTTCTTAGCTAGCTCGATGATTTCGGAGAAGTCCTTAGTCTCACCATATCCGCCCTTGATGTGCTTGCATCCTGGGAATCCAGCTGCACCTGTTGTAAAGATCTTGTCCTTGTAGCTATCTGCTGGTGGCACGATGCAGTTTGTTGTCATCAGGATTGGTCCGTTGAAGCTCTCGAACTCTTCCTTCTGCTTCCACCATGCATTTCCGTAGTTACCAGCGAAGTGCTCGTACTTCTTGAATGCTGGGTAGTACTGACCTGCGAGCATCTCGGAGTGTGTGTATACGTCTACGCCTGTTCCCTCTGTCTGCTCTAGAAGCATCTCGAGGTCTCTTAGGTCATGTCCTGAAATTAGGATTCCTGGGTTCTTTCTAACGCCGAGGTCTACCTTTGTAATCTCTGGGTGGCCGTAAGCAGATGTATTTGCCTCGTCGAGTAGAGCCATTCCATCTACACCATACTTACCTGTCTCTAGTGTAAGTGCAACTAGGTCATCTACGGATAGAGAATCATCTAGTGTAAGTGCTAGAGCCTTCTGCATAAATGTATCAACCTCTACGTTGTCCTTAAGTAGAGCGTTTGCGTGCTTGCTGTATGCGGAAAGTCCCTTTAGTCCGTAAGTGATAAGCTCTCTTAGAGATCTTACGTCCTCGTTCTCTGTAGCGAGTACGCCAACCTCTGGGCTAACAGCCTTTGTAGCAAACTCACCTACGCATCCGTTCCACTTTGCAGCTTCTGGAAGCTTGCTTGCATCGTCAAGCTGCTTGATTAGCTGCTCCTTACATGTAAGTGTCTCAACGATCTTAGCTGAGATTGCATCGTCGTCAAAGTTAGCATTTGTGATAGTTGTGAATAGGTTAAGCGATACTAGGTGGTTTACCTGCTCACTTACTTCCTTACCCTCAGCTCTTAGCTGTGTAGTCACTGCAGAAAGTCCCTTAGTTACGTATACGAGCAGATCCTGTAGTGCTGCTGTCTCTGGAAGCTTACCGCAAACTCCTCTCATAGTACATCCTGTGCCCTTTGCGGTCTCCTGACACTGATAACAAAACATACGGTTTTCCATCTGTTTTCTCCTTTCAACTTTTATATAACGTCCTTTTGTTTTTTGCTTTAATTAATGTTTGCTTTAAGTTTGTGCCACAAGCATATCATTAAAAAAAGATGGAATCTGTAACTAATGTTACAATTCCATCTTTTTATTTTAGTTTTTGAATTAATGCATTTATCTGCACTAACTATGCCTTATATGTATTAATTATGTGTCAATGCTTGCTGCAATATCAGTTGAGTGCCTCGATTTCTGCAGGGTCAAGGACGTATATCTTGCGCCCCTTTATCTCGATTAAACCATCGTCCTGCATCTTCATCAGCTCTCTCGAAACTGATGGTCTAGTCACTCCCAGGAATTCAGCTAGCCCTTCTCTCGTCATATTTATCGGCTTGCTCATATCCCTGTCGTTATATACTAGCAGCATCTTGGCGATCTTCTGGCGGAGAGTCGGACAAGATAGAATCCTGAGCCTCATATTTAGCGCGTAGGCATTTCTCGCAAAGCTCATAAGCATGTTATTGATCAGATGATTATGATAGTCACATCCGTTCGCACATGTCCCAGACATGAACTCGCGTGGTAGCGCAATGACCTTGGTGTCGCAAGTGGCCTGAGAGAATACTCCGTACTTCTCTTTGCCGAGAAATAGCAGTATATCTCCGAATACCTCTCCCGTATCTGTGAAGTTTCCGATAATCCTCCTGTTGCCGTCAAAGGAATCATAACCGATCCTCACTCCACCCTCTAGGAGGATGTGGAGCTTAGTTGGTTCATCCTCTTCAGTGAATATCATATCCCCCTTCTTGAATGATAGGCAGAGCGCACCACTGCATGTAAAGCAGTTGTGCACGTCATCTACCGTCATATTCTCAAAAAGCGGGCTCACCATGAGGCGTTCAGCTATTACTCTATCCGTCTTTGATGATGCTCTTGCTGCCATATCCCTCGCCTATTACATCATGCCCATTCCGCCGCCTGCAGGCATAGCAGGTGCAGCTGGCAAGTCTTCCTTAATCTCTGAAATTCCAGCCTCAGTAGTGAGAAGCATACCTGCTACACTCGAAGCATTCTGAAGTGCAGATCTTGTAACCTTAACTGGGTCAACGATACCAGCTTCGATCATGTCTACATACTCCTCTGTTGCTGCGTTAAATCCAACGCCCTTCTTGGACTCCTTAACCTTAGCAACGATTACGCTGCCTTCATATCCTGCGTTCTCAGCAATCTGTCTAACTGGCTCCTCTAGTGCTCTAACTACGATTCTTGCACCAGTCTTCATATCTCCGTCAAGGCTCTCAGCATACTCAGATACCTTATCGATTGCACAGATAAGCGATGTACCACCACCAGCAACGATGCCTTCTTCAACTGCAGCTCTAGTAGCATTTAGAGCGTCCTCGAGTCTAAGCTTCTTATCCTTGAGCTCTGTCTCAGTAGCAGCACCAGCGTTAATTACTGCAACTCCTCCTAGCAGCTTAGCAAGTCTCTCCTGTAGTTTCTCCCTATCGAAATCAGAGGTCGACTCTTCGATTTCACCCTTGATCTTTTCTACTCTCTCCTCAATCTCAGCTTTCTCACCAGCACCGTTAACGATTACTGTGTGGTCCTTGTTAACCTTAACTGTTCCAGCCTTACCGAGCATATCTACTGTAGCTTCCTTGAGCTCATATCCTAGCTCCTCGCTGATTACAGTACCGCCTGTGAGGATTGCAATATCCTCCATCATAGCCTTTCTTCTGTCTCCAAATCCAGGTGCCTTTACAGCTACTACGTCAAGTGTTCCCCTTAGCTTGTTAACTACGAGTGTTGCGAGAGCCTCACCATCTACATCATCTGCAACGATGAGCAGCTTCTTGCCTGACTTCATGATGTCCTCAAGAAGTGGTACTAGGTCCTGAATGTTGGAAATCTTCTTGTCTGTAAGAAGGATGTATGGGTTATCAAGAACTGCTTCCATCTTCTCAGAATTAGCTGCCATATATGGTGATAGATATCCTCTGTCGAACTGCATGCCCTCAACCACGTCTAGTGTAGTTCCGAGTGATCTCGACTCCTCAACTGTGATTACGCCGTCAGTTCCTACCTTCTCCATAGCCTCGGAGATGAGTTCTCCAATCTCTCTATCTCCAGCAGATACAGATGCAACCTGAGCTACGCTCTCCTTATCATCTACCTTAACTGCGCTGTTCTTGAGGTACTCAACTGCGACCTCTACAGCACCGCTGATTCCCTTCTTGAGAACCATTGGATTAGCTCCAGCAGTTACGTTCTTGAATCCTTCGCGAACGATTGCCTGCGTTAGAAGTGTAGCTGTAGTAGTTCCGTCACCTGCTACGTCGTTAGTCTTCGTAGCAACTTCCTTAACTAGCTGAGCTCCCATGTTCTCTACCTGGTCCTCGAGCTCGATTTCCTTAGCGATTGAAACTCCGTCATTAGTAATTAGCGGAGATCCATACGCTCTCTCAATAAGAACGTTTCTACCCTTAGGTCCAAGTGTAATCTTAACTGTATCTGCAAGCTTATCTACGCCTGCGAGGAGTTTTCTTCTGGACTCCTCTCCGTAATGTAAATCTTTTGCCATTTTAATTTCCTCCTATATATATGCACCAATCATGGTGCGTGATTAAATTTAAACTACTGACTTTACAGTTATATGTATATCTGCCTCTCTTAGTAATGCCGCTATATCTCTATCGAGGCTAATCAATTACTCGATTACTGCCAAGATATCCCTCTGGCTCATGATGATATAATCCTCGCCACCATACTTGAGCTCTGTGCCGCCGTACTTCGAGAATATAACCTTATCTCCTACCTTTACTTCCATCTTCTCGTCCTCAGTTCCTGGACCTACTGCGAGAACCTCAGCCTCCTGTGGCTTCTCCTTAGCACTTGCTGATAGGATGAGTCCTCCTTCAGTCTTCTCTAGTGCTTCGCTACGCTTAATCACGACTCTTGCGCCTAGTGGCTTTATTCCTATACTCATTTGTAACCTCCAAATCTCTTTTCTTATTAGCACTCAAATATCTAGAGTGCTAAACTACATAACATAATTTTACTCAGCCCCTCAGATGTTGTCAACACAGCACTATGAATTAAATGTGAAAATATCTTCACTGCATGCTTCTATAGTAATAGAACAGATACTGCTGTGCTATGCCGCCTAGTTCGCCGAAGTGCTCATCAGCAAACTCCTGCATACCCTTGATATCCTTTATGTCAAGCCGTATAAATCTACCATTATCTTCTTCATCCAGATATCAATCGGAAATGCCGTAAAGTCTCTAAGACCGAATAGAAGTATGCAGTTTGCGACTTTAGGTCCAACACCAAGATAAGATAATAGAGCCTTTTGTTTCTCTTCCGTCGTTCCTGTAGGCACTCCGTGCTCAGCGAAATGCTTAGGAGCTGATACTAGGTATGCGTTTCTATATCCTAGCTTTAAGTCCGACAGCTCTTCAAGTGTGGCCTTAGATAGCTGCTCAGGCATAGGAAATGCATATCTCACCTCGCCCATGAATTCACCTATCTCCGTGCCATAGTTCTTGGCTAGCGACTCGATGCACTTCTTAATCCTAGGTATGTTGTTGTTCTGCGAGACTATGAAGGATATGAGCACCTCCCAGTAGTCCTGATTGAGTATCCTGATGCCGTAGCATACATCTATAGATTTCGCTAGCTTAGGCTCACCCTCTAGCAGCGTCCTCTTCATAGCTCCGTAGTCGGTATCTAAATCGAAGTAGCTGTGCCAGTACTCCTCACTACCGCCCGTGCACTCGATGATAAGCGAGCACGAATCGCCATCATGCTCGAGCGAAACGTGTGCCGCATGACCTCCTGCAACACCTATGTATGAGCCATCCTCACATTCATTCCAGCGAAAGCACTGACCACACTCGAACACGTGAGGTAGCTCTATATCATGTAAATTATCAAATCTAATAACCTTAATGTCGTTCATAACCCCTACCTTTCATAATGGCTATTATACATGAATTTTCCGTAATGATTTATTGGAGTTCAAAATAAAAAGACCGCCAGAAGGCTTCTACAGGCGGTCACTTATGTTACAGCTATGCAAAATCAGTCGATTATCATAGTTACTACTCCGAAATTAGTGCATTTTTCGCTATTGAAAATTTCAATACAGGTTTTCGTCACAGTGTTTTATTAACTGATTTAATATGCAGTTTTGCTTCACAGTTTTATTGATTGCGAGTTTTACTTCACTGCAATAATTTCAACTTCGCAGAGTGCTCCTGCTGGAAGCGCTGTGATTGCAACGCATGATCTAGCTGGCTTTGAAGTGAAATACTTAGCATACACTTCGTTGAAATCCTTGAACTCTGCCATATCTAGATGTAGCAAGTGGTCTTAACTACGTTATCGTAAGTCATGCCGTTAGCCTTGAGGATCTCGCCTACATTTTTGCAAGCCTGCTCGCACTGACTCTGCACATCCTCGCCTGCGAACTTCCCTGTCTCAGGGTCGATTCCTATTGCGCCAGAAGCGTAAAGTGTATTTCCCGCCATCACTGCCTGTGAGTATGGTCCTAGAGCTGCAGGTGCAGTCTTAATATCAGTATATTCAAACATTCGTCTACCTCCGATGTAATTATATAGAGAAATATTTATTACACTTTGATTGTAACACCAGGGCACAACCAGTTCAAACTGTTATGAAGAGGTTGCGGCACCACTTCTGCTGATTTTCCGCTGAGAAGTGTAGCTAGCGAAGCTAGAGCTATGGTGCAGAGATGATTTCCTTATCTTATATGAACTGAACACCTTGAACACTGTTAAATGAACACCTTAAACTCAGCCCATATTCTTCCCTTCTTGGAGAGCCCCGAAAGCTCTGTGAGCACGGCTTTTCCCTTACCACGGAGCACTATCGTATCACCTTCATTGATACGCTTGTCTATCTTGGTAACTTCCTCGTGATTTACAAAAACGATGCCTCCTTTGATGGCTCTCACCGCTTCGCTCCGCGAGACATGAAAAGCTGCTGACACCACATTGTCTAGTCTTGGTGAAGAGAGCGTATCTCTGACTGCTTTCACTCTTTGCTCGGGCACTTCCAGTTCGCCTATATCAGAGGCTGTAATCTGGAGATTTGTATGACCGGCACTGTGAAATTCGGCTAGAAGGAAATCCACAATTTCAGAATTCACAATCATGTCGGCTCCCTTTTCATTGACCAGGATATCCCCTATTACAGACCTATCAAGTCCAAGCGAGAGCACAGAACCGAGATAATCCCTATGCGTGAGCTTTCTGCCGCCAGGCGCCACCTTGATGTGAAGCACCGAAAGTGGTGAAATAATCTCTAGCGCTTCCTCGAGAGTATCTGCGTATCCGTCTGGAACGAGCATGATAATCCGTCTCTCTGCATCTTCATATCCGCCGTAGAAAAAAGATTTGACGTCGCTTCTCCCTCTCACGATGCGCATGGCTAGCGACTGTTCGTGCATGTTAAGAAAGCCTGTTGCAGTAATATAGCTACCACGCTCAGCCTGCTCGAGCTTATCCTCTATTCTCGCTGTAATAATCTTGTCGTTATCCATTTCTTTCCTGTTCAAATATTATGCTGTTTTTTAAATCAAGCCTTACCTGATTCTGTTATCAGCCTTAAAGCTCGTTCACCGCTGTGACAACCAATCTTCCGTCCCTAAGCACGAACTCTATATCTACGTTCGCAAACGCCATCTTGCATGGCTTTACAGAATCCCTATCATAGGCATCCCTTGGATCAAGCTCAAGAATCCTTATGAGTGGCGCGCGAAACTCTTCATCAACTTTGCAAGTAGGTCATCTGGAAATTCTACATCAATAGAAGTATCAATGCTCTTTGCAAATCCTTCATCTGCCTCTGTGATGATATCACTATATGGGATATACGGCTTGATGTCGTATATCGGCGTGCCATCAAGTAGATCTGCCCCTTCGACGATGAGTCTGAGCTGACCATTATCATCTCGTATCTCGAGGAGCTTGACTGCAGACATGCCAAGTGAGTTCGGCCTATATGGCGACCTCGTAGCAAATACGCCCTTTCGTATATCCCCGCCGAGGCGAGGTGGTCTCACGGTAGGCTTCCACGCTGGATGCTCCTCGGTCATATCTATCTTAGTGTCCGAAAATCCCCAAATTAGCCAAATGTGAGAGAACTCTTCGAGTCCTCTCACAACGTCAGGATTATTAAATTCGTCGCCGAAGACTATCTCCGACTTAAGGCCCTGTACGAGCCTCGGCTGCCTCGGTATACCGTACTTCTGCTTGAAGGCTGATCTCATGACGGCAATCTGGCAAATCTCATGTATATCTTTCATCTTCCTGTCCTATACCTGATCGATGTATCATCTTATTAGAAGCTTACGCTTAGAAATGCTCACTTCTAAGTCGACCTAGATCAATTAAGCGTAGTACTACGCCCATACGAACTCCTTTGGCGAAGAACCTATCTCAAAATGGTACTTGACGATGCCAGCATCTAGCTTAGTAAATGGTCCAAAGCCAGGCTTTATTTTGATTCTATCTCCGCTTATCGCAAAGGTAAACTTCTGCTGATTCATAGCTGTCGGTGCTAGGAGCGCCATCTCAACGCCCTTCTTGAACCACTCAGGAGTGTCCTCGTAGCTTGAAATCCTCGAAGATTTGCCATCGAAGACATCTTCTGGCTTCTTAGACTTCCTGCTAGCTCCCGTCGTGCGTCCATAACCTAGGGCAATTACGGCAACGATCTTCTCATCGTGACCAACATCTATAGCGTCCTTAACCTTCTTATAGGTTCCCCCTACCCAGCAAGTGCTGAGCCCATGCTGTACACAGCGGATTACTAGCTTCTCACCATAGTATCCCGCCTTGTCATCGAGGTCGTCACGTTTTCTACCGACAACAGCGATGTAGTTTTTGACGTTTGAGAATTTGCCGTATTTTGCAAGTAGACTCGAGAATGCCTTTGGCTCATTTTGTATAAGCTGAAAATGCATATCTCCCTCGCGGTTACACTGCTGAATCATAACCTTGAGGTCTTCCGCCACCTTCGTATCGATAGGCCTATCTTCGTAGGCTCGCACAGAATGTCGCATGTTCACACACTCTCTGATGTTCATAGCCCCCTCCTCTAGTTGAATAATATTTAATTATAACACTAAGCGTCGATTGTGGACACCTTAAATGTTATATCATCGAGCGCTTTTAGAAGGACTCTCACAGTATCGAGTGAGGTGAGCGTAGTCACGTTATTTTCAGCTGCACACTTTCTGATGCGGCTACCCATAGAATTCGCATCTACGGATCTGATGTCTCCGATGTTGATCACGTATGTCACATAACCCTGTCTGAACTCATCCATTACTGCATCCAGGCTATTATCAGTGTGCTTGAAGCTTCTGGTCTTTACGCCATTATTCTTAAGGAACTGCGCCGTACCCTCTGTCGCCTCGATGTTGAAACCAAGGTCGTAGAAACCTCTGATTAGTGGCAGTGCATCCTCCTTAGATTCGTCATTGATCGATGCAAATACCGTTCCGTAATTCTGCATTCTCATACCTGCTGCCTGCATAGCCTTGTAAAAAGCTCGCATCATATCATCGTCATACCCGATGGCTTCGCCAGTAGATTTCATCTCAGGCGATAGTCTTATATCCATTCCTGATAGCTTTGCAAATGAGAATGCCGGCACCTTTACGTACCACCTCTTCTTCTCGAGTGGATTTACCCCCTTGAATCCCTGCTCCTCTAGGCTGATGCCGAGCATTACCTTGGATGCGATGTCTGCGAGATTGTATCCGGCGGCCTTTGATAGGAACGGAACGGTTCTCGAGGATCTTGGATTTACCTCGATTATATATACATTTTCAGAAGCATCGACGATAAACTGTATATTGAATAGTCCGCAAATGCCTATCCCGAGACCCAGCTTCTCTGTATACTCTCTAATAGTCTCCTTAACCTTGTCTGAGATGGAGCATGGAGGATAGATACTAATCGAGTCTCCAGAGTGCACGCCTGTACGCTCAACTAGTTCCATGATGCCTGGGATAAATACATCTGTACCATCGCAGATTGCATCCACCTCGATTTCCTTTCCGCGGATATAGTGGTCAACTAGAACTGGTTTATCTTCGTCGATTTCCACGGCTGTCCTCAGGTACTGCCTGAGCTGAGCCTCATCCGCAACAATTCTCATCGCTCTACCGCCGAGCACGAAACTTGGTCTAACGAGCACTGGATAGCCGATCTCCTTAGCAACAGCACAGCCCTCCTCTATATCTGTTACCGCTTTTCCTTCTGGCTTAGCGATACCTAGCTTCTGGAGCAATTTGTCGAACTCGTCTCTATCCTCGGCAGCGTTAATTGCCGCGCAGTCGGTTCCGATGATCTTTACACCTCTCTCGTCGAGTGCATTTGCAAGGTTTACAGCGGTCTGTCCTCCGAGTGAAACAATTACTCCATCCGGTTTCTCTAGTCTAAGGATGTTCATAACATCCTCGATGCAGAGTGGCTCGAAGTATAGCTTATCTGCCGTAGTATAATCTGTAGAAACTGTCTCAGGGTTATTATTTATGATTATAGCTTCGCAGCCTTGACTGCGGAGAGTCCTTACCGCCTGAACTGTCGAGTAATCGAACTCAACACCCTGTCCGATTCTAATTGGTCCTGAACCAAGAACTACGACTTTTCTCTTGCCTGAATCCTTAGTCTTCTTGGTCTCACTTCCGTCAAATGTCGAATAGAAATATGGCACATATGCATCCTTAGATCCTGCACAAGAATCTATCATCTTGTACTCTGGGAAGAGGGACACTGCCTCGCGAAGCTTCCACACCTGCTCTTCCGTTACGTTCCAAAGCCTTGCAATTTCAACATCTGAAAACCCATGCTGCTTTGCTATCCTAAGTCTTGCGACATCGTTTTTGTTATCCTTTAGCTCGTTCTCGATAGATATGATATTCTCAAACATCCCTATGAAATACTCATTTATTGCTGTCAGTTCACATATCTCCTCCTTGCTCACTCCTCTTCTCAGGAGCTCTGCAATGGCAAATATTCTATCGTCACGACCCTCAGTTATGTACTTCTTCATATCATCAGTATCCCAAGTATCGAACTTCTCCATGTATATGTGGGAAACACCTATTTCAAGGGAGCGAACGGCTTTAAGTATGCTCTCTTCGAGATTCATACCGATACTCATAACTTCTCCAGTAGCCTTCATCTGCGTTCCTAGCTTGTTATCTGCATCTGCAAACTTGTCGAACGGGAACCTAGACACCTTGCTCACAACATAGTCAACGGCAGGCTCTACCGAAGCGGGCTGGTCTATAATCTCGATTTCATCTAGTGTCATGCCAACTGCAATCTTGGCTGTGATTCTAGCGATTGGGTATCCACTCGCCTTAGATGCAAGCGCAGATGAACGAGAAACTCGTGGGTTTACCTCGATTAGGTAGTACTCCGATGATTCTGGATTTAGCGCAAACTGCACGTTGCAGCCACCTTCTATCTGAAGTGCACGGATGATCTTAAGCGCACTAGTCTTAAGCATCTCGTTATCTTCTTTGCTTACGGTCTGGGTTGGGCAGATTACTATCGAGTCGCCTGTGTGTACTCCAACTGGGTCGAGGTTTTCCATATCGCAGACTGCGATTGCTTTATCAGTGCCATCTCTCATTACCTCGTACTCTATCTCCTTGAAGCCCTTGATACTCTTCTCGATTAGTACCTGATGAGTTGGCGAGATGGATAACGCACGCTTTATAAGCTCTTTAAATTCATCTTCATCATATGCAAATCCACCGCCTGTACCACCGAGAGTGAACGCTGGCCTGAGAACTACTGGAAAGCCTATCTCTTTTGCAATCTCTAGTCCGTGCTCTTCACTATTTGCAATGTCCGACTGGATTACTGGCTCACCGAGCTCTTCGCAAAGCTCCTTGAAAAGCTCTCTATCCTCAGCACGCTCGATGCTGCTACTCCTAGTTCCGAGAAGTTCTACGCGGCACTCCTTGAGTACGCCCTTCTTCTCGAGCTGCATAGCGAGGTTAAGACCAGTCTGTCCGCCGATGCCTGGCAGAATCGCATCAGGTCTCTCATATCTGATTATCCTAGCTAGATACTCGAGAGTAAGTGGCTCCATGTACACCTTGTCTGCCATAGATGTGTCCGTCATGATGGTTGCTGGATTAGAGTTGCAGAGCACTACCTCATACCCTTCTTCTCTAAGTGCGATACATGCCTGTGTGCCCGCGTAGTCGAACTCAGCCGCCTGACCGATTACGATAGGTCCTGAACCGATAACTAGAATCTTCTTGATGTCACTTCTTTTTGCCATTTTTTTCCACCTTTCCTGTTCCACATCTACGTTAATTTTAAAAAAAGACTTCGATCACTGGAATAACAATTCCAATGTCGAAGTCCTAATCTACGTTGCTATATTCAAGATACGAGTCGCGAAACATTCGCTTCTTCATCTCTCTGCCTCTTTCTGTTATATGTGCTTCAATATTTTAAACCTTAAGTATTCTAGCACACTTATCCAGTTTGTCTAGAGGCAAATTAAAATTTTTTGCAAAAAATTTTTTTAACGCATTATCGAAAGCTTCACGCAAATCGCAAATCGCTTCTATTTACTGAGTTCTAGCGCATAGCTCACAGCAGACAGCGCGTACATAGGTGCCGTTTCGGCTCTCATGATGCGTGGTCCAAGACCTATGCATACCGCTCCAGCCTCTGTAAACGCTTCTATTTCCTTGTCAGTAATTCCGCCCTCTGGCCCGAATACAAAGAGCAGCTTCTCTCCTGCTGAAACTTCCAAAAGCGCCTTTGTAAGAGCAGATTTCTCGCCTTCCTTTGCCGCTTCCTCGTAGGCTACGAAAACCTTGTCGTACTCAGCAAAGCTATCTACAAAGCTCTTCTTGTTAGCAACAAGATTTATGCTAGGAACGATATTGCGCTTGCTCTGCTCGGCAGCTCCCTGCACTACCTTTTCAAGCTTTCGGCTAGCTTGGTGAGCTTCTTATCGTCCCATTTCACTACTGATCTATCTGCTGGAAAGCCGCATATCTCAGCTGCCCCGAGCTCCGTCGCCTTCTGCGCTATGGTCGCAAACTTATCGCCCTTAGGAAAACCGCATGCGATAGTAACTTGAACTGGCAATTCAACATTTTCGTCTAGCTCTTCTACGATGCGCATAGTTCTGCTCTCTGCATTTACAACCTCTGCACGTCTCTTGATGCCATCTTGGAACACGAGAACTACCTCATCGCCAGCCCTAAGTCTCATAACCTGGAACATGTGCTTGATGGTATCCTTGTCCGTTATCTCAATAGTTTCAGCGCTAGGGCTGCCGTATATAAAGTACTGCTGCATTGCTGCTCCTTTAGTATATTAGTATTATTAGTTCAAGCCGTTTCGAATCGTCATTCTGTAACTTAGGAATAATCGATTTAGGTGTAGTGCGTATATATTGGAAAGCAGTATCTACCAGCCACCGCCTCCGCCGCCGCCTGAGCCGCCACCGACAGATCCGCCGCCACCAGAGCTTAGACCGCCGCTGACATCTGCGTACAATGCCGATGATACTCTAGAAAACGCACTAGATTGAACATGATGAATCATAATATCCATATTTATAAGGTCGTACATGTCTCCGCCTAACGCACTGTATCCAATATGTTCAGCTAGAGTCTTAGGTTCAAACTTCTTCGCCCAAGTATCGGTAAGCCCAAATACATAGGCATACGGAAGCACATCGTAGAAATACGCTGGGTCTTCTTCAACAAGGGCATTTATCCTATCCACCTCTGCTGTAGCGATAAATTCTTTGAAGCCGATAATCTCACCATAAAGCTTGGCGCTATCCTTAGTTCTCTTGAGAAACCCTAGCAGAATTAACGGTACAGCCAATGCATATACAGCTATTGCGGCTAGAGAATAAATCGTCATCTCACCGCCTGCAATCTTGTGCAAAAACAATAACATAAATGATGATATCGCCAGGTAGATAATTCCCCAGAATGCAAAGGAAGTAAAGCTCCTTAGACCGCTTCTCGTCCTATGAAAATGATACTCTCTACACATCCTCTTAACAGGCAATCTCCAAAATGCATCAAGGATTACCGAGCCACCATATACGAATATCAAAATTCGCCAGCCGGGTATGTAGAACTCTCTATACATAGAAAGTGCGATTAGCATACCTCCTATAATGCAGCTGGTGATAGCTGCAATCTTCTCATTTTTCTGCGATTTCTTAGAGAATATCGATTTGTTGTCTGTGTACTCTTCAACTATTACCTTTCTAATAAGTTCACATTCTTTGCCTATGCGTTTGCTCGCTTCCTCTAGGCTCACAACCTTACCAAGTGTGCCCTTCTTCGTGCTTCCAAATATAGTTTTGTAAAAAGTAACGGTAATCGGGGGCTCGTCATATACGTCGGGAATCCTGAGGCTCTCGAATTGATATTTTCCCTTCTTGTATTCCTCAATCGAGATATAGCCTTTCGATGCCAAATAAAAGAACATCGACGTGATATCCCTCTTATTTACTTCTTCGTCGACCAGATATCCGATTTCTCCAGGCGGAACACCTTTTGGTGGCTTGAAAGTAACGGGCGCAACAATCAGGTGCTCTTTTTCGTTCAAAACCCTAAGCACGATAAGTACAATGACGCCGAGAATTGCTACTATTACGGTCGCATAGTTAACCCAGTACTTGCTAGGTGCTTTATACCAGTAGCCTTTTGGAGTATCTACGAGCAATGTCGCACCATTATTCGCTGGCAAATTCTGAACGCTATATTCGATTATATTTTGATTCTTGTCGTAGGTCCATGTACCGTAAATATTATACTTGCTCTTGTGAGGGCCACTATACCCTTTCATACCGCTGTACGGAAAATGCTGCGGCAAGCACACAGAAACTGATGCCGACTTGATATCTGTTGCCCATTCCGATGGAAGCACATCCACATATATGTCGTTAGGATTATTCTTGCGCTCGTAATTAGCAAGAGTATAGATGATGGTGTAATCTTTAACGCCAGTAACCGTCTTCTTTTTATCACCGATTTTAATCTGCATTTGGTTAGCTTTATACAGATTCTTAATCTTGTATTTATCTCCATCTACGGATACATCTTTGATCTTGTAACCCTTGCCGAAAGGAATGTTTCTAACTATACCGTGCTTTGGGTCGGTGAAATTCACCTTAATCTTCTCTACGACTACGTATGAATAGTCATTTCTAACATCCACAGTCACATTGTAGCTGAGGGTAGAATATCCAGTACCCGTGTCGACTTCCCCCTGAACTGAAATATCTTGTCAGGCCTGAAATCAGCCATATTGTAGCTAGTAAGCCGATAGATACAATAGTTGCTATGCGGTCGTTTCGTTTTTTGTCCATAAGTTATTCCTGTTGTTATTGTTTAAAGGATTAATAACCAACATGAAATCATGAGGTTAAACTGCCTATAAAATGCGAGTATGCTATTAATTCACTTCAGCTTTGGAATCTTCAATCACAGCTCGCTCTAGTAGCTCAAGAACGTATACGGGAGCTTGCCTGCGCCCACTCTCCCATTGCTCAATAGTTCTTACTGGGATGTTATATTTCTCTCCAAATGCCACTTGCGATAAGCCGAGGAGCTTACGCATCTCCTTTAGTTCCATTATCATTATCTCCTCTTTTATATAACTCTTATAGAATAACTTAATGATACAACATGTGGATTGGATGTGTAAGGGTATAAAAAGAATACCAGTAAATATGTGCGCTACAGAAATATTTGTGCGGCAAATACAATTTAATATATTTCCTATATTTCGTTACAGTTTATACTCTTGAGAGGTAATTTCTTATGATATACTCACACTAATAGAGGGGGTGTTATGTATGCAAATGATTCCTGTAGTATCTAGCAATCTTGAGGCTATCGGCTATGACTCTGAAACTCAAATACTGCGAGTAATGTTCAAAGAAAGTGTCTACGATTACTTTGATGTTCCACAATATGAATTTGATAATCTATTGAATGCCGAATCTAAAGGTAAGTATCATGCTGCTCATATAAAATTTTCATATCGCTATAAACGCCAGTGAGCAGATAATGCTTTTATAATCCTCATATGAAGCTATTTCTGAAGAAGATATAACCATCATACGGCTTGAAATTTTAAGGCATTCAGATAGTTTTTACCAACTCTTTTTGTCCTATAACTCCGTTTTGTCCTATAAGTGCGTTTGTCCACCTTGTATCTTCTTTCAAAAAAATAACCGCTATAGTCGTTGAAATTTCAGTGACTACAGCGGTTTTTAGCAGCTCTTTTTGTCCTATAAACCTTAATTTAAGTGAAGCAAAAACGGTTTAGGTGGGACCCGCAGTCGCCCACATTTCTCGGCCCGTCATAAATACGGCGCGTTGGAGCGGGATACTTTTCAACCTCTAAACCGTTTCTTATTGGCTGTATTGTATGATAAATGGTCATATAAGTCAATTAATTTACTATAACTCCCTTTGCATATTCTGCCTCTTTATATTTTTTTGTAGCCAAATAGTATGATTTAATTCATCTGAACCGTATACGAGTAAGTACTCCTCTATACTTAAGTTTGAGTCAGATGCAAGGTATTCATTTAAAATTTGCTGTTCTTCAAGCTCTATAGATTTAGTCTTTTCTGGCATAATATTTCTCCCCACCGTATGCTTACAAAGAAAAAACTTGCAACTTCAATAGTTACAAGTTTTTTCTCTGTTTATATTGGTACCGCATCCGGGAATCGAACCCGAGATTCAGCCGTGAGAGGGCTGCGTCTTAACCTCTTGACCAATGCGGCATATATTCGTGTCACGAGTGCGACACGAATTAGTATACATAATATCTCAGAACTTGTCTAGTACTTTTTTCGTTTAACTAGGATTTTTTAGTTTCACTATTTTCCAGACTTCACTAACAAATCCTCGGCAGCAGCTCTCCGCTTGGAGGTGGCAGTAGCGTTTCAGTGCCTATTTCCGTTGTCATCACAACGTGACCAGGCATCTCTTTAGTCACCTCGCCTATTACCACCGCACCCTCTGTATGTTCGGAGCTGTGCAGTGCCGCGAGTACAGCGTCAGCAGATTTTGCAGGGACGAACATAACCAGTCTACCCTCGCAAGCAAGATAAAGCGGTTCTAGCCCGAGCATACCCGTGACACCAGCGACTTCAGGATTTACAGGAATGGACTCAGTATCGAGCTTGATTCCGACATCACTCTGGTCAGCAATCTCATAGAGTACAGTCCCAACTCCGCCGCGCGTCGCATCCCTTATAACGTGGATGTCTGGTGCCGCTTCAAATGCAGCATTTACAGCATTCCAGAGTGGCGCACAATCACTCGTCACATTTGCCTCCATACCGAATCTGTCCCTCTCGAGTAGAATCGTACAGCCGTGACGGCCAACGTCTCCAGTCACGATGATCTTGTCGCCAGGTTCAGCATTTGCACCAGCTGGATTAACGCCTTCCAGTATCTCGCCTACACCAGTAGTCGTAATAAATACGCCATCCACCTGACCTTTGCCAGCAACCTTGGTATCGCCAGATACGATTGAAACACCTACCTCATGAGCCGTCTCAGCCATCGCCTTAGCTATGCGGTCCAGTTTCTCAACGGGGAAGCCTTCTTCTATTACAAATGCACAAGATATGTAGAGTGGCTTTGCGCCCATGCACGCGAGGTCATTTACCGTACCGCATATCGAGAGCTTTCCGATGTTACCGCCAGGGAATTCTGCAGGAGATACGATAAATCCGTCCGTGGACATCGCCATCCTTCCATTTGGAGGTGGCAGCACTGCCGCATCGTCCGCTGTTAGGTACTTGTTGTCGAAATATTTCTTGAAAATCCCACCTATCAGGTCATTCGTCTGCTTTCCGCCTGCACCGTGCGCGAGGGTTATTGTTTTTTCCATATGTCGCCTCCGTATTTATAAAACGCCGAACATGCGCCTTCGCTAGAAACCATACACGCTCCTATCGGATGCTCTGGCGTACACCCCTTACCGAATACCTTGCAGTCGTAAGGCTTGCATTTGCCGAGTAGCACCTCTCCGCATCTACACGCTGGATTTGGCTTACCTTCTATCTCTGGAAGATTGAACTTGTACCTGGCATCATAATCGCGATATTCTGGCCTAAGCTCAACACCTGATTTCTCTATAACGCCGAGTCCTCTCCACTCTGAATCGCAAGGCTCCATGACTGTCTCGACGAGCTTTCTAGCTGCAGGACTTCCCTCTTCAGTTACCACTGCTGGATAGCAATTTACTGCGAAAGGTTTGTTTTCTTCTATCTTCTTGATGATCACCGCAAGTGCCGTCAGCACCTCGGATCCCGAGAAACCAGCGACCACTCCAGATATTCCGTGTTCATCACGGAGTTTATAGTATTCCTCCATGCCAGTCATCGTGCTCACGTGACCTGGATATAGAAATGCATCCGCACTGCCCTTGAGCGCAAGATAAGCGTTATACATCGTCTTGTTGGCTGTCAGTATCGAGAAATTTTCGATGCCCTGTGCCTTCGCTTCACGAACCGCCATCACGCTCCCAGGCGTTGTCGTCTCAAATCCAACCGCAAGAAATACGACCTGCTCATCTGGATGCTCCTTGGCATACTCTAGCGAGTCGAGCGGCGAGTATACAACACTTACATTCGCCCCCCTTGCTGCGAGCCCCTGCAAGGCTCATCTCCGTTCCGGGAACTCTAATCAGGTCTCCGAAAGTCGTTATGGTCGCTTTCTTATCCAGCGCCAGCATGACCGCCTCGTCGATATATGAAACTGGCGTAACACAGACTGGACATCCTGGTCCTGAAATCAGCTCGATACTGTCGGGTAGAAGTCTCCTGATTCCAAGTCTAAAAATCTCATGCGTATGAGTTCCACAGACTTCCATGATTCTAAGCTTCAGGCCGTCGTAAGAGGTGACAATGTCGCGAGCTTTCTTTGTACTCTCGTTAATTGTCATTTAGCTCCTCCATGACCTTATCTGCTTCTGCCGCCTCATCTGCTGCAACTCTTGCAATGGCAAGACCTGCGTGCACCATCACATAATCTCCAGGGGCTAGTCTGAAATCAGCTCCGCAGAAACCTTTCTCTTAACGCCACCAGCATCGATGACAGCCATATTATTCTCTATATTAGCAACCTTTGCTCTCAATCCCACGCACATATGTGCACCTCCGTCATTTTCTAATCTCTATATATTCTATACCCATGTTCAGTCATGTGACTGTACTATTTATTGTTCTTCTTATTGTTTTATTATTCTTCATTTTGTTCTTCATCCCGAAGCGCCGCTATTCCTGTAGCTGCCTGGCCGAGCGCTATGCCACCATCATTAGTCGGCACAACTCCGTGCTTCAGTACCTTAAAGCCTTCTCGTTCAAGCCCGTCATCAACTAGTCTTAGAAGTAGTAGGTTTTGAAACACTCCTCCCGATAGTGCAACAACGTTCACTTCGCACCTCGTACGCTGGTAGCAGCAAGCGATAACGATCATGTCTGCCAGCGCTTTATGAAAGAAGTATGCCAGCTGGTCAGTATCTTGATCTTGCCAGACTCCTTGCAGCTAGTTCCATGAGCAAGGTGTCTGTGCACAGTTCGAACTGCTCTTCGTCGATATTCATCAGCCTGCCCTCGTAAGGCGCTAGGCTTATTCCTTGTGCTTCGGCGCGTTCAGCTGCAAACTGGAGCGCCATCGAGGCCTCGCCTTCGAAGGTGCTGGCTGACTTTATGCCGAGCACTGCGCTTGCTGCATCGAAGAGGCGTCCTGCGCTTGTAGACTTCACTGTATTTATATTATTGCCTAGCATGAAGTCGATGCTCTGCCTGCCCTTCTCGTCTCCGAGTCCGAGTGTCTCTCCTATGCGGTTCGCCGCCTCGCTTCCGAGCGCTGTGCTAATCATGGAGTATGCGATTCGCCATCCCTCCCTAGAGGCGATATCTCCACCAGCATGTATAAACGGTGCAATACTGCCAACACGCTCGTATCCGCTCTCATCTCCAAGCAGGAATTCACCGCCCCAGATAGTTCCATCAGGTCCATATCCATTTCCGTCAAAAGTCACTCCCAGAGCTGTTCCCCTCGTATTCATTCTCTGCCATGCACGATACCATGTGTGCATGATGATGCTGCACTTCCATAACCGGAACACCTTCTCTCTCTGCAATCACCCTAGCCATCTCACTCGTGTTATAGCCTGGGTGCATATCTCCCACTATTATATCTGGATGAATCTCCAGTAGCCTTTCCATGCGAGTTGTAGCCGCTTCAAGCGCTCTCACACTTCGCATATCCGCCATATCGCCTATGTATGGTGATGGATAAAAAAGCCCCTTATCGCCTAGGCAAAATGCATTCTTTAACTCTCCACCTATTCCGAGCACCGCATGGGAGCTTTCACTCTTCGCTACTATTGGAAGCGGGGAATACCCTCTCGACCTCCTAATCATATAAGGCTTGCTTCTGTAAAATGCCATCACCGTATCATCCGCTCTTATCCGTATGTCCCTAGAGTTAGAAAGTATGATATCGCACATCGGCGATAGATACTTAAGCGCTTCCTCATCGTTCATGCATATTGGAGCTCCAGATGGATTTCCGCTAGTCATCACCAGCACATCTGATATTGGCTCATCATCATGATAATCGAAGAGAAGCATATGAACCGGTGTATATGGCAGCATCACGCCTAAATTAGGATTGTCAGGAGCTACGGATGCTGCGATTCTGGAATCAGCGCTTTTTGAATCTGCTGAGCCAGTATGTCTAGGAATCAGTATTATCGGCTTTTGCGGGCCGGTAAGCAGCGGCTCCATCTCTGGCTCCAGCTTGCACTCGCGCCCGACCACCTCGAGGTCCCGCATCATCACAGCAAACGGCTTCATCGGGCGCGCCTTCAGCTGTCTGAGGCGCTGGACCGCTGCTTCGTTCGCGGCGTCGCAGCAGAGGTGGAAACCGCCGATTCCCTTGATGGCGGCGATGCCGCCATTCCTGATAACAGCCCTGGTTTCTAGAAGCGCCGCCGCGCCATATGCACCCTCGGGGCGCTCAGTATCAGGAATCTCATCTGAGCTCGCCGTGCTATATCTAGAGTTATGGCAGCCTGGATCAGAAGACCTGTCTGAATCCGCCTCACTACATCTAGCACCACGGCGTCCCGATTCTGCTCCTACATCTTGCGTAGCAGAACCATCTGCCCCTCCCACGAGGGTGTAGAGCTCCGGCCCGCAGTCATTACAGCATACAGGCTGAGCATGATAACGCCTTGAATTCATATCGGTATATTCATCACTGCAGGCCTCGCACATCGGAAAACTAGCCATGCTGGTTTTCACCCTATCGTAAGGCATAGAATCTAGTATAGTTAAACGAGGACCACACTGAGTGCAGTTTATAAACGGATGGAGGTATCTCCTATCATTTTTATCAAATAGCTCTTTTGCACAGTCAGGGCAAGTTGCTATGTCAGGCGATACGAATATCTGCCCATCCTCATGCTTGCTCTCTGCAATCTCGAAGCCAGATTCAGCTTCTATATCCAAAGGATCATCCATTACCTTAACCTTGACGATTGCAGACCGCTCCGGCGCTTCTACTTCTATGGCATGTACAAAATTGCTGATTACGGACTCATCTGCCCGCGCTATTATCTCAACGTAAGAGCCCTTGTTACAGACACTTCCAGATATGCCATATCTATCCGCAAGTCTGCTCACAAAGGTCTAAAGCCAACGCCCTGAACTATTCCATAAATCCTAATTAATCTACATACCAATTGCAATCACCAACATCTATCTATTTCACTACATCTCCAGCTTTCTGCCAGTATTCTTCATCTGAGCTCGAAGAGTACAGAGAAGCCGAGATTGCAAAGTGAGGGAGACTGAGGAAAGTACCCTTCCACCCTGGAAGTGCTCTCTTGATAAGGGGATCACCGATCACCATATCGTATCCCTCAGCATCTACGAGCTTCATGAGCTCATCCTCTTCATTTAACTTAGTATCATGCTCCTGACGAACCTCTTTGCTCATCATGAACCAGCTCGCAACATCTACGCGTTCTAGTAGCTTATCCTCGGAAGCACCTATAAGTACGTCTCTAAGCGAATTTGCAAAAACCTGCTGATGCACTATCAGCACCTTCCGAGGCTCGTGCCCCATGACCTTGCGAGCGAACTCATCCGCACGATCCTGCGGCAGAGGATAACATATCTCATATGGTACGCCGTACTTGTCCGATAACCATCTCGCGGGCTTTACACCGCCAGGAGATACGACGATATTTCTATCCACATGTGCAGCAGCAGCCACATCTTCTAGCGTATCATTCATGCCATAGATAACTGGGTTATCCACGCCCTGCTTGCTAAGTGCAGTCACCATATCTTCGTAGTCACCGCTTCCAGGAGTGTCGAGCGGCGTAAAGCCTATTACTCCAACTCTCTCGGAAGCGTTACTCTTATCAATCTTACCTAACTTACCTAACTTGCCCAGTTTTCCTAGCTCTTCCAAGCTAATGGATTTTAGCTCAAGACTGCCATTTGCGATGAACCTTGCTCCTGATCCACCTTCGTCATACAAGTAGTTCTTAAATATCTGCAGAAACGCTCTACTAACACCTTCGTCATACATGTCAATTCCATTAGTCTCAACAGGCACAACTGGCACCTCGTAGTCGGTCTCCATGAGGCGCTTTAACGCTCTATAGTCAGTAGCGATAACTGCTGGCACAGGTGTCCCGATTAGCCCGACGAATTTAGCATCTATATCTCCGAGTGCTTCCTTGGTCTTCTGGATGAGAAGCTCATCACGGCCGAGAATCGCATCTAGGTCACGAAGAGCTGCGCTAAATATCGCACTCTTTTTCTTATCCCAACGTGGCTCATCGTATCCGCAGATATTTCCAACGCATCCGCCAGCATCCATGATTATCAGCATACCGCCGTAGTGAAACAGCACAGAGACCGCTCCAGACTGGTCTGGCGTAAACGGCGATAGATATTTTCTAAGCCCTTTCATTAGCGAGCCTCCTCTCTATAGCCTCTACAAAATGCACTAGTCCCTTGTATCCAAACGGCTGAATCTCGTTATTCCAGTGCACATTTATCGACCCTGGATAGTAGAACTGTGCATCTATACCGATTGAAATATTAACTTTTTCCGAACCATCATAGTTCATCATTGTCGGCGACATAGTCGAGTACACCTTGAGGCCTGGGTTATAGCTAGCGAGTTCTCTGATAAAAGGGAAGTCATCTTCGCTTATATTCGCAAACACCGACTTAACGCGTAATCTCAGCTTCTCGAGCGCTAGCGCCATCTCTATTGAGTTTCCGTTTACAACCTGTCCTATTGCAAATGTCTTTCCTTCACACAGCTTCTGAAGTCTTAAGCATGCATCGCTAGCCTCACGGAAGTATTCCGAATCATCGATTTCTACTCCGAGCGCCGAGGCGAACAGCGCATATTGACGCTTGATTCTATCTAATTCATATACTCTAGTCAGCTCCACATAAGGGATTCCGAGCTTTGACTCAAGTGTGAATGCTGCTTTCCTAGCCTCTGGATGAAGTATGATATTGAAATCTGCTCCGCCCATCTCCATGTATTCTTCGAGGGTTTCTTTTCTCCCTACCTCATGTATGGTCTTGATTCCCATCTGACCGAGGATGTCATAAAGGTCAGAATCGTCCTCGAGATGTGTAAAATTACCGAGCAAATTAACGGTCCCACCTGTAGGCTTTCTCTTCTCAAGCAGCGAGTAAATCGCTTCTCTTACAGCTACCATCGGTGGGTTCTTGCCCTCGCGCATAAGCGCATACATATATGTAGGAACGACATGAATTCCCGTGCGTTCCTCAGCCTTTCTACAGACACGCTCTAGGTCAGTTCCGAGAAGCGCATCGACGCATGTGATGCAGATAACCACAACCTTAGGCTTCACTTCACAGACTTCATAAATCTCCTCGATAGCCTCTGGTATATCGGATAGATGTCTACCTGTGACGAGGTCATTTTCACTCATCTGAAGGAAAAACATCCTCTCACTATATCCGCCTTCATCCGCTAAAATCGTGGTATTGCGGCCACAACAAGCTGGTGCAACCACGAGCATTACCGATTCTGGTATTACTACTCCTGCTCTCTTAACGCCAAATCCCTGCGCACCTGGTGAATTGTACATCAAGGTTGCCGGTGAGCTATACACGAGATGCTCGTTGCTCACTAGTTCGGTCGGGATACTGCCAGCCTCAGCGAGCGCTCCTATTGTCGTGAAATAAGTGTCTCTCGCCATTACGAATTCTCCTTAATCAGGTAGTCTGCCAGTGCAAAGAACCTCTTTGCGATATCCGACTCGGGATTACCCTCGATTACGGTCTTACCCTGATCCTCCCAGTCTATGATCTCCTGACTGCGAGGGATCTCTCCTACGATTGGTATTCCAGCCTCATCTGCAAATGCCTGCACCTTCTCCGTCTCATTCTCGACGTTACGGTGATTGAGCACCACGCCCTTCACCTTGGCATAGCCTCGGTCCGCAAAATTATCTACAGCCGTCTTAATATTATTCGCCGCATAGAGAGCCATCTTTTCACCCGAAGTTACGATGAGTATATCCTCTGCAAAGCCCTCTCTGATAGGCGCAGCAAATCCTCCACAGACTACGTCACCGAGCACGTCATATAGGACTACATCGGGATTGAATCTGCCAAAAACATCTAGATCATCTATTAGATTAAAAGTCGAGATAATACCTCTACCCGCGCATCCGATGCCAGGTGTTGGGCCACCAGTCTCGATACATTCAACTCCTCCAAATCCAGTTTTGACCATCTCGTCGATAGTCGGTTCATCGTCGTTATCTCTCATGAAGTTCATAACTGGAATCAGCGGATTGCCGCCGAGAAGATTGATAGTCGAGTCGGCCTTTGGATCGCATCCAATCTGAACCACCTTATATCCCTTAACTGCAAAGGCTGCTGCGAGATTCGCAGTCACTGTCGACTTTCCGATACCACCCTTACCATATATTGCTACCTTAATCATTTATCCCCCTACACAAAAAGACTTCAAACCACACAGGTAGAAGTCTCCGAAAACAAATTCATACCACTCGGGACACCTTGTGGTTGGTCTTCATTTAATTAATTAAAATTATACTATCGTAACAGATTGTACGCAATAAAAGGTATTTTAATCACAATCGTTTACATTTTTTTGAGGTGCTGATAAAATATTTTAAATACATTTTATATCTTTATACCTATTAAAAAGGTGTGAATTGATGAGGTGAAATTTATTTTTTAGGAAGTATTTCTCAATGAAAAGAATTGCAATATACGGAAAAGGCGGAATTGGAAAATCCACTACCGTCTCTAATATGTCCGCGGCACTCGCCGGAAAAGGATATAAGGTCATGCAGATTGGGTGCGATCCGAAGGCTGATTCCACGATTAGTCTTCGTCAAGGAAGGAATCTCACTCCAGTTCTCGATACTTACAGGGATAAGATCAAAGACATTCAGCTTGAAGATATGTATACCATCGGCTATAACGGTGTTATCTGCGTGGAAGCTGGTGGTCCAACTCCAGGCATTGGCTGCGCTGGACGAGGCGTTGCTAAGGCGCTAGATCTGCTAAAGCAAAAGAATTTCGAAGAAGTGCTCCATCCCGATGTCGTCTTCTACGATGTGCTTGGAGACGTAGTATGTGGCGGTTTCTCGATGCCACTTCGCAAGAATTATGCGGACAACGTATATGTCATCTCTTCTGGGGAGCAGATGGCGATATATGCGGCGATGAACCTCGGTCTAGCAATGGAAAATTTTAAACGCAGAGGTCACAACGGACTCTCTGGAATAATTGCCAACAAGCGCAATGTCAACGGTGAAGACGAGAAGCTTCAGACACTCAGCGAAGACCTCGAGTGTCCGATAGTCGGAACTATAGAGCACAGCATGGTGGTAAAAAGAGCATCTGACGATGCCCTCACTGTCGCCGAAGCTTTTCCCAATGACCCGATGGTTGACGTATATACTAAGATAGCGATGGAGATTATAAATAGGGACTAATATGCTGATTGATTTACACAAACCCGAGATTAATAAAGCGAAGGTGAAGCTTGGGGACCTCGATACTCTGACTCCTTTTCCGCGCAAACTTGAATACTCATGTCCTTCGCGCGGTGGCTGGACTATCGCGCATACACCGATGATTATTCCTGGCTCGCACATGATATACATCGGAGCGTCAGCCTGTCTACGTGGCGTAGTTCTCTCTGCTGCCGAGTATGAGGGACTTGATAGATTTTCGATGGTGCTCATTGAGGAAAAGGATATTCTGAGTGGCAACATGGAAGAGCTTTTTATCGAGGGCGTTACTGACATACTGAATAAGCTTTGATCAGAAACCTACGTGCGTGCTCCCTTTTACAGGCTGCATTCACTACTTCTTAGCCACGGATATCGAATATATATATGACGAACTTTCGGCTCGCTTTCCAGATATCGACTTCATCTCTTCGCAGATGACACCGACTATGAAGATAAACGATCACACACCTGAAGAGGACATGTGCCGCTCGATGTATCTGTGCATCGAGGAACAACCGCTTAATGATAAAGTCGTTAATTTCATCGGCGATAGTTTTCCAATCGATAAGTCTGGCGATCATATGAAGCTGCTGCATGATAACGGTTTCCGTACTCATGATCTCGCTTCAATCGATGATTACGATGAGTACAAGGCTATGGGCGAGAGTTTTCTCAATATCTACTCCCTCCCTATCGCGAAGTGGTCCACTGAATGCCTTGAGGAGAGGCTCGGTCAGAAGAGCCTGTACATGCCGTACACTTACGACTACGATGAGATTGACCGTGATATGAGTGCGCTTTCTAAGATTATCGGAGCTCCTACTCCTGATTTTGCATCACTAAGGGCAGAAGCTGATGAAGCTCTAAGAGATGCACTTTCTGTTATCGGAGATGCACAGATTGCTATAGACTTCATGAGCACGCCGCGCTTTTTGAGCCTTGCAAAGCTCCTGCTCTCACGCGGCTTCAACGTAACTGAGATTTATGGAGATGTTCTAACGCCAGATAGCAAAACTGATCTCGAGTGGTTTCAGCAGAATTATCCAGACATTCCGCTGATTGCAACTCAAGATTTTCGTGCACGCTTCTATCCAAGAGACGAAGCTGAGGGTGGCAAGCTGCTTGCAATAGGCCAGAAAGCTGCGTATTTTACTGGCACTAACCACTTTGTAAATCTAATCGCCAATAACGGCTGGTATGGATATGATGCCATTAAAAAGCTCGCATCAGAAATGATCGATGCGTTTAACAACGAAAGACACTAAGTCCATAATTCAGGTTAAAGCTTGGGGGTGCTCGGCATGAAACAAGTAGCAAGAGTTTTATCCACCTATTCAGCTGACCTATTCGGCATCTGCTCCGTCCTCTATGAGCTGGGCGGTCTCGTTGTAATGCACGATGCATCCGGCTGTAATTCAACATACAACACGCACGATGAGCCGCGTTGGTATGATATAGAGAGCATGATTTACATATCTGGGCTCATTGAAAATGACGTAATTCTCGGAAACGACGAGAAGCTCATAGGCGATGTAATTGAGGCTGCACAGGAAACTAATCCTAAATTCATCGCTATCTCCGCTGCGCTGATTCCACTCTTTATGAGCACGGATATGAAGGGAATCGCCCGCATCATCGAAAAGCGCACGGGGATACCGACATTTGGATTTACGACTAATGCGATGGATACTTATGTGCTAGGCGGTAACATGGTATACCGTGAATTCCTAGACAGATTCTGCCCTACCCCTGATGGTAGCCAAGCTACATCTGATTCACCTTCCATATCCGTAAATCTCCTCGGCGTAACTCCGCTCGACTTCTCGATAGTCGGAAACGTTGAGGCTCTAAAGGAGTATTTTAAAGATTGCGGTATCGAGGTTAATTGCTGCATGACTATGGGCTGCACTCTTTCTGAAATGGCAGAGGCTTATAAAGCTGATGTCAATGTCGTCTGCTCATCTCTGGCACTTGACGGTGCGAGAATACTCAATGATAAGTACGGAACACCTGCAGTTCTGGGACTACCTATGGGAAAGACTGCTTGCTGTGAGCTCGAACAGCTTATTAAGCAGTCGGCATCTGACGGTAAATCACGTCTGCTCGGCTCAGCCGATGAGATAACCTGCATCCCCCCACTTGAACACGCAAAGTCTAGCTTCACACTTAGAGATAGAGCCAAGGGTGGTACCTGGATTATCGGAGAAGCGATTAATGCAGCAGGCATACGCTATACGCTGGAACACGACCTTGGAATTACTGAAGTTCACATACTATGCCCTACTCAGGTAGATGCTCACATGCTTAGAGAGGGCGATGTTATGGTGCGCGACGAAGCTGACATAGAGAAGGTGCTAAAGGATGCAAAATGCGTAATCGCAGATCCTATCTATAGACGAATTCTGACGAGAGATGAAAATGGTAATTTACCGCACTTCATAAATATTCCCCACGAGGCTTATTCGGGCAGGATGTATAGGAGTCATATCCCGACCTTCATCGGAGCAGGCTTCACAGGCTGGCTATATAAAAAAATGAATTCTGATAATGAATCAGTTGGCATTAACGATATCATGAAGATAAATGAACCATATAAATAGCAACTCGCTACATTCACTCAAATTCAATGAATGTAGCGAGTTTAATCTTTTCTTACAGTCAAATGTTATTTTTATGTTATTTACTTTTTAATTATAAGTTTGCTTTCCAACTTATCTAAAATTTCAATAACCCTGTTTATTTGAGATTTTTCATTTTCATTATCTTTGGATAATAATTTTATTATCTTATCGATAGAATCCGCATTATCTTTTCTAAGCTGATTTGATTCTTGCAAATCTGTAAAACAGTTTTTGCGCACTGCTTCTAGCTGACTAATATTAGATATGAAAGATACTAATTCTCTTACATCAGAATCTCCTATAATACAATACACACTATTAATTTTACTCATAAACATAATATATTCTTCCGTAGTTATGAATGGTTCATGAAAAATTACAGAGTGTTTATTGTTTTGCGCTTCAACAAATGATTTTATCAGTTGTAATTTTAAAAGCATCAAGTAGTAAAAAGTGCTTGTATTACGAATTTGTTCTTTTTCCTCAGCCTTCTTAAAACTATATTGGCCGTTTACAAAGGTTAATAAACTACCAATGATAACGCCGATGACTGTTGGAAAATAATTACTGTTCAAAATCATATTTATTAATTTTATCAAGATCATATTTTTGATTTCCCATTTCAATAAAAAATTCACTTTTTATCGTATTTTAAAAGAAGTTTCTATTAAAAACTTGTAACACAGACCTATTATCTTGAATCATAAGTGCACATTCACTAGAATTCCTCATCCTCTGCCAGCGCAAGCACAGCCTCAACAGCCCTATGCCACTTAGTCTTAGCACGCTGTCTCTCCTCATCTTCAATCGCTGGATAGAATTCCTTATCTACATCCTTGATCTCAATGATGTCTTCAATTGACTTGTAATACCCTGAAGCAAGTCCTGCTAGATATGCAGCTCCAAGTGAAGTCGATTCAATCGACTTATGACGAACTATATGGATATCCGAGATATCTGCCTGATTCTGCATCAGGAAGTTATTAAGCGAAGCACCTCCGTCTACTTTGAGATCAGTGATTTTTCTTCCAAGATCCTTCTCCATAGCCTTAATCAGATCATCACTCTGAAAAGCAATTGACTCAAGTGTCGCTCTAACTATGTGCTCCTTCTTGGTAGACCTCTTTATACCGAGAATCGCTCCCCTCGCATCTGGCTCCCAGTAAGGTGCTCCAAGCCCTGTAAATGCAGGCACGACGACAACTCCATCACTATCTGGCACCTTGCTCGCGAAGTTTTCCGAGATACTCGATTTCTTAATTATCTGAAGGTTATCGCGTAGCCACTGAATAGCAGCACCACACACGAACACGGAGCCTTCGAGCGCGTACTTAACCTCACCATTTAGCCCCCAAGCGATAGTCGTGAGTAGACCGCTGCTGCTATATACGGGCTTATTACCAGTGTTCAGAAGTAGGAAATTTCCCGTTCCATACGTGCTCTTAATCTCACCTTCGTTAAAGCAAGCCTCACCAAAGAGTGCAGCCTGCTGATCTCCTGCAGCTCCAGTGATAGGTAGCTTACCGCCAAATAATTCGAAAATAGTCTCTCCAAAGTCACCAGCACATGGCACTGGCTTCGGGAGCATCGCACGCGGTATATCTAGGATAGATAGGATCTCATCATCCCAGTCAAGCGTATTGATATTGAACATCATTGTTCTGGCTGCATTTGAATAGTCAGTGAGATGCTTAGCGCCACCAGTCATCTTCCAGATAAGCCAGGTCTCAACCGTTCCGAACAGCAGCTCACCACGCCCTGCTTTTTCCCTCGCCCCATCTACGTGGTCGAGAATCCACTTTAGCTTAGTAGCACTGAAATACGCATCTATGATAAGACCAGTCTTCTCCCTGATCATGTCGGAATATCCCTGATCTCTAAGCCATTCAGCGGTGTCTGCAGTCCTTCTGCATTGCCACACAATCGCATTGTAAATCGGCCTTCCGGTCTCTTTGTCCCAGACAATAGTAGTCTCACGCTGATTGGTTATGCCGATAGAGTCGATATCCCTATAGGTAAGACTAGCCTTGAGCAGCGCCTCCTGAGCAACCGCCATCTGTGTGGAATATATCTCCATCGCATCGTGCTCAACCCATCCATCATTAGGAAAAATCTGCTTAAACTCCCTCTGTCCAACACTTACCGCATTTCCCACTCTATCGTAGATTATGCACCTCGCACTCGTCGTTCCTTCGTCGAGTGTCATGATGTATTCGCCCATCACAGCCTCCTATCTATGCTATACAAATAGCGCCATAATAATGTTGCTTATATCTATGCCTTCGTCCGTAAGCCTCATGCCATCTTCACCAATTACGAGTTTCCTTCTCCCTCATACTCGCGAGCTTCTTCAAAGACATCACTGTAATATTCCCAGAATTTCTCGTAACTACCCAGCACATCCTCGTATCTAATTCCTTCTACCTTCCTAAGCCCTGTAAAAACAGCCTCCGCCACGTTGTCATGCTCCGAGTTCTCGTGTACTTCAGCGGAAGGCGCAAGACCTTTACCAGTGAGGTTAAAATATTCATCGAGCGAGCAGACATTCATAACCCTGCTGTTATCGATGAACGATGATGCTCCGAGACCAAGCCCCAGATAAGGAGCCATCTCCCAGTACTTGAGATTATGTCTAGATTCATAGCCACGCTTAGCGAAGTTAGAAATCTCATAGTGCTCATATCCCTTCTCTTTGAGGAGCTTAGTTCCAGCGTGATACATAGCTCTATCGATTTCATCAGTAATTTCAGTAAGCTTTCCCATTTCAAACTCCTTGAAGAAGGCTGTACCTTCCTCAAGCTGCAAACTGTAAAAAGATATGTGCTCTGGTCCTAGACTCGTTACTGCCTCTATGTCGGAGATAGTAGTGTCTAGCGAGCTACCTGGCACTGCAAACATGAGATCGAGATTGATATTATCAAATCCTGCTTCTCTAGCATTCTGCACATCTCTTATCACATCACGAGCTGTATGAATCCTACCAAGCCTCTTCAGTATCTCATCGTTCATACTCTGAACGCCCATAGATAAGCGGTTAACGCCAGACTGCTTGTAACCTCTCAGGCTTTCCATGGACAGTGTAGCAGGATTAGATTCAAGGGTGATCTCCGCTTCATCATCTATGTTGAAATTCGCCTTTAGCTCACTAATTATCCTTGCAACCTGGTCGCTACTTAGTAGCGATGGAGTTCCACCGCCAAAGAAGATGGTATCGAAGACTCCATGTGCATGGTCACTCATAAGCCTTGCTCTAATACGGATTTCTTCGCACAGCGCCTTCACGTAGCGTTCTCTCAGGGCTTCATCCGAAGCTCCAGATAGGAACGCACAGTAGTTGCATTTCCTTACGCAGAACGGAATATGAACGTATATACCAGGGTTCTTATTTGTCGTCATCGAACTTCAGAACCTCTGTGAATGCCTCCTGAGGCACCTCAACTCTTCCGAACTGTCTCATGCGCTTCTTACCTTCCTTCTGCTTCTCGAGCAGCTTCTTCTTACGCGAGATGTCTCCTCCGTAGCACTTCGCAATTACGTCCTTACGGTAAGCTCTTACGGTCTCACGCGCAATTACTTTCTGCCCGATTGCAGCCTGAATTGGGACTTCAAACTGGTGCATAGGAATTAACTTCTTGAGCTTTGCACAGATCGTACGGCCCTTTGCATATGCAGCCTCTTCAGGAACGATAGTGCTGAAGGCGTCTATTAGTTCCTTGTTGAGCAGTATATCGAGTTTCACTAGCTTAGCAGCTCTATACTCCTTAAATTCATAGTCGAGTGATGCATAGCCCTTCGTCTTGGACTTGAGCGCATCAAAGAAATCATAGATTACCTCGTTGAGCGGAATCTCATAATGCAGCTGCACTCTCGTCTCCGTGAGATACTCCATATTCACCATGTTGCCACGTCTGCTCTGGCACAGTGTCATGATAGTTCCGACGTAATCCTTAGGTGTCATGATTTCAGCCGAAACGATTGGCTCCTCAATATGCTGAATATCAGTCGGATCTGGTAGATTCGAAGGATTCTGGACCATAATTTCTGAACCATCCTTCATCACTACCTTATAGATAACGCTTGGCAAAGTCGTAATAACATTAAGGTCGAATTCTCTCTCGAGTCTTTCGATGATTACGTCCATGTGGAGTAGCCCGAGGAATCCGCAGCGATAACCGAATCCGAGTGCAGCTGAATTTTCAGACTCAAAATTGAACGCCGCATCGTTTACCTGTAGCTTCTCGAGTGCGTCCTTTACATTCTCATACTTCTCACCCTCTGCCGGATATACTCCGCAGTACACCATTGACTGTGCTTTCTTATATCCCTTGAGCGGATGTTCTGTCGGCGATTTAGTCAGAGTAATTGTATCTCCTACTCTGGCATCGGCAACCTGCTTGATGCTGGCACAGATGTAGCCCACCTCTCCTGCCTTTAGTTCCTTAGAGGGAACCATGCTCGGTATACAGTAGCCTACCTCGGTTACTTCGTAGTCCTTGCCGGTGTTCATCATGCGGATGAAATCGCCCTTCTTGACTCTACCGTCAAAAATTCTCGTATATATAACTACACCCTTATAGCTATCGTAGTATGAGTCGAAAATTAGCCCCTTGAGTCGCTCATCAGGATTCCCCTCTGGCGGCGGAATAACCTCAACGAGCTTCTCGAGCATATCGTCTATGCCGAGACCTGTTTGGCAGAAATCTGCGGTGCCTCTTCAGCATCAATTCCAATAATTTCTTCGATTTCAGCCTTTGCCTCTTCAGGTCTTGCACTATCCAAATCCATCTTGTTGAGAACTGGAAGTATCTCGAGGTCTTCATCTAGAGCTAGATATACGTTGCCGAGCGTCTGCGCCTCTACGCCCTGAGTGGCATCCACTACCAGTACGGCACCATCACAGGCAGCCAAAGAACGCGATACCTCATAGTTGAAGTCCACGTGTCCAGGAGTGTCGATCAGGTTTAGTACGTACTCCTCTCCATCCTTCGCCTTGTATGAGAGCCTCGTCGTCTGCAGTTTTATGGTAATGCCTCGCTCTCTCTCGATATCCATATTGTCGAGGAACTGCTCTTTCATATCCCTCGATGCGACGAGTCCAGTTTTCTCAATCAGCCTGTCAGCAAGAGTCGACTTACCGTGGTCGATGTGAGCGATGATGCTGAAATTTCTAATTTTCTTTAAGTAATCCATATTCGTCCTTATCTCAATTTATATTAATTCTTATTTACCTTCATCCGTCTCTGCAATAGAGGCTATGAGCTCCTTACAAGCGAGCATATTCGCATACCCTGCCACAGCCAGTTCAAGCGCCAGCTTCGTAGCAGTTTCTTTGTCTTTGCAGCCTTTAATTTTATCCGCTACTCGCAAGTATTCAACATCTATAGTCCTGCAGTACTCATCATAGAAATGCTCTACATCCATGTGCTCCATTTCCGAACCGAGCAAAAGACCAGCTTCCTTGACACTCATGACCTGCTTGAACAAGCAAATGGCTGTTAGATACCCTATATGCTCACGGTCGTACTTCTTGCCATGCGCTCTCGGTAGGAGCGAACTCTTCATGTAGTTGTTAATCATGGCTGGCGTGAGAAGTTTCCTCACCTTCACACTCAAGCCCTATGTGCTGCCTCTTCATGTATCCGATGACTTGGTCCATATATAGGTCGATATCCGGAATCTTATCCCAGCTCTCCGGCCTGGAATTCTCAAGTCTTGAGACGAGTTCGTTAATTCGTTCCGACATGTGTACACCTCTCTCAAATTTATACATTCTATTATACTTAATCACATACACAAATAACAGCTTTCATTCAGAAAATCTTCATATTGATATATTGCAATTTTTATAATTATTTAATATAATATTGAATACTATATTAAGACATAATGCTTATTATATCACTCAAGTATATCTAGACAATGATATAGCTATTGGTATGTAATCACATGGAGGTGACCAAAGTGACAGATATATGCGTATTGGGAGATTCCATCTCTAAGGGAATAGTTTTTGACGATTTAAAAGAGAGATATGCTGTGCTTAACGACAACTTTATCTCTTTGCTACAGAGGGAGTTCGGCACTAAGATAAAGAACTTCGCTTCATTTGGAGCGACTATTACGAAGGGCTTAGAATATTTGAAGAGCGCTACTCGAGTATTAAGTCACATAAATACACTTTGATTGAATTTGGCGGAAACGATTGCAACTTCAACTGGGAGCAGATCTCAGTTACGCCTAATGCGGAGCATCTCGCCAAGACTCCGCTATACGAGTTTAAAGCTACCTACGAGGATATAATCGAGAAGACGATGTACGCTGGTAGTCGTCCTATTCTGCTCACATTACCACCGCTTGAGAGGAACAGATTCTTCGAGTGGGTATCGCGAGATCTTAATAAGGATAATATCATGAAGTACATGGGCGGAAGCACTATTTTCATAGAGAATTGGCATAGCTCATATAACGAGATGATTCTCGAATTAGCTGATGAGTATGGTATCCAGATCTTCGACATCCGAAAGCCGTTCCTTGAGCTCAATGACTATGGCGACTATATATGTACTGACGGTATGCATCCTAATGCTGAGGGGCATAAGCTTATCGCAAAGTATCTTCGAGAAGAGCTGGCAGCTCTCGAGTAACTTGGCATGTACGTATTAATAAACCACACTCACATCTTGAAATTTCAAAGCCGTTGAGTTATAATGGCTAGGCGAATTATAACTATTTAAAAGAAAAGTGGGTAAATTAAATGGCAAACATTAAATCCGCAAAGAAGAGAATCAGAACTATCGAGAAGAAGACTGCTCGTAACATCAGAGTTAAGAATCACGTTAGTGAAGCTGAGAAGGCTTTCCTAGCTGCTGTTAAGGCTGGTGACGTTGCAGAGGCAGAGAAGGCATTTAAGCACGCTGAAAAGAAGTTTATGCAGGCTGCTGCTAAGGGTACTTTCCACAAGAATACCGTTTCGAGAACAGTTTCGAGACTCGCAAAGAGACTTAACGATCTCAAGGAGAGTAAGTAAATCTCACCCGTCCCCACAGCACATAAACGTGCAGCGTATAAGTTAAAAATACGCCAGAACGAAGGAGTGTCTCCCTTCGTTCTTTTTTTCTCGTTATACTTACGAGCTATTCTATGAAATACAAAAGCTCGCCACATGGCGAGCTTTTATTTTTCGGGTTATAGGACAAAACGTGTTGGTCGCTAGTCCCAATAATTCTGAAATTCAGATGACTTATGCAGCTCTCCCCAGACCACCGCATCTCCCCATGTAGGGATAGATGAAGTGCGTTTATCTAACTCTGAAATCTTCTGGTATATCGCTGCAATACTTTTGTCCGTTGGCATTACTTTTAATAGCTCAGAAACAGAAAGCGGTCTTGGTGAGTGCACATAGCACCACCAGAAGACCGCTTTTATTCTTCTTTCAACAGATAGTCCACGGTGATTCCTTAGCAAGGCTCTTAGCCTTGCATTTATACCGCCTTCTATCTGGTTATTTGTAGATGGAGCCTTGCCTATCTTAGCTATTAAATCTTCATCCAAATAAGTGAATAGAGTGCCTTCTTTTACCAACCTAGAAAGAGATCTCTGTGCCTTTAAAAGTCTTTCATGCGTTGCTCTCCAATTGCCGTTTTCATCTAGTGACCTTTGGCTCAGAAACTTGTTGTGTTTTCTCATCCAATCTAAGAATTCATCTACCCATTTATCTGCTTCAGATCTAGTTTCTAGGTGTAGTAGTCTTTTAGCAAGAGCATATAATTCAGCCCCTGCAAGGGTTTTAGGTCTTGTTGTAGTATATCTTCTTACTTGAGAAAACACATGAAAAAGGCATCTCTGGTGCTTTGCATGAGGCCATACCTTTCTCAAAGCTTTATTAAATCCTTTTCCTCCATCCGAAACTACAAGTGCAGGTTCAGTAATCCTAGACATTAATGAGATCCATGCATTTGCATGCTCATAGCGGCATAAGTACCAACCTAGCACATGGTTTCTGTCACAGCAAATTAAAACACAAGCATTACGGCACAGGTAAATTCCATCTACGAATACTACTGAATGCTTTTCTTCTACAACTGGTGGTAATGTCCATATATCCCAAAATTTGGATGTTTTTCGCCTAAATGTACGACCACCTCCAGGCATATACTTTTGAATATCTTTGCTAAAAAGCCACTTAAGAAATATATTAAGCTGCTTGGTTAGATTGTCTATTTTAGGGGAAAACGCCATCTTACAATTACAACAAAACCACCTCTGTGTTCCTGCATTTGTCTTACCATATTTCGAGCAACACCTACCACAAACAGGGCAAATAACACGCTTCATTTTACAATCCTCCTAGAATACTATTTCTAAGGAAGATATAACCCTAATACGCCTTGAAATTTCAAGTGTTTTAGACGATTTTACCAACACGTTTTGTCCACCCTGTATCTTCTTTCAAAAAAAGATATAACCGCTGTAGCCGTTGAAATTTCAACGACCGCAGCGGTTTTTACCAACACGTTTTGTCCTATAACCCTATTTTTCAGTTTCTACTTTGAAGTGTGCTCCTTAGCAATTCGCTTTGGCCTGTACATTACATCGTGAATATTGGTCACTGTCGCAAATGCATCTGGATCCACTTCACGCAGATGTTTCATCAGCTTTGAGTACTCGTTTCTATTTACGATTACGTTGATCTCGTCAAACTTATCACCTGTAAATCCACCTGAAGCCTCATACCTAGTAACTCCGCTATGAAGCTCTTCGATGATGTACTCGCATATCTCATCATTCTTCTTAGATAGGATACATACCTTTAGCTTGGTCGTCATGCCGAATACATAATGGTCTATAATAATTCCAGTAACATAAGTACCGAGAATACTGAGAACTCCCGTTTTGGGATTGTAAATAAATATCGCAGGTGCGGATATAAATAGTCCGATTACAGATGTCGCTACACCAAAATCTATTTGCAGATATTTATTTGCCATCTTATACAGCACATCTAGTCCACCAGACGATGCATTTCTCACGAACATGAGTGCAATTCCAAGGTCGCAGAGGAACAAGTAGCAAATCATATCTAGAAACTGGTCATTCATCACGCCGTGATAGTTCGGAGTGAAATGTCCGAGTATCATCATAACTACCGGCAGTCCGACTGATGGATATATGGACTTGATAGTAAACTCGCGCCCGACAAAGAACCACGAAATTACGAGCAGTACCAAGTTAAGGATAAGGATTAGCATCGCTTTTGACATAGGGATGAATTTACCTATCAAAATCGCGACTCCTGAAACACTAGCAATCGCAAGGTTACTAGGAACCATGAAGAAATACGTAGCTGCACCACAAATAATCGTGCCGACTGTGATTAAAATAAAATCGATAATACCATTTTTGCTTATCTTCATCTCACTTACTTTCTAGCTAATACAAAATAATAAATCTACTCGTCAACTTCTGTCTCATAGATTCGTTTAATCCTGTTTCTTACAAATCCATGAATAGCTCGAGATGAGGTTCAATCCACTTTTCTCTCCTATACACAATCTGTGAGTACATGCGGCACTTGAAATCTTTCTCAACATCAAGGATAACTACTCTTCCCTGCTCGAGCGCTCGTACTATCGACGACTTAGGGATAAATGAAACTGAATTACTATTCGCAACAATCTCACTTATTGCAATAATTGAGCTGACTTCCATGATTGGGTCATATTCTATACCGTTATCTTTGCAGTAATCATCTAGGAATCTAGGGTAGCTTACCTCTTGATCAGACGTGATAAATCCATTTTTTACAACCTCTCTAATTGGAATTTCCTTGCGACCTGCAAGAGGGTTGTCTGGAGAAGCGATAAAAATCATATCTTCCGGATGGTCAACTACCGTATTGCAGTCCTTGTAGACCATCTTTCTATCGATGAATAACGCAAAGTCTATCTCGTTTTGTTTCAGCTTTTCGTACAGATTATCGAAGTAATCTGAAGTCTTAAGCATGAGCTTTATATGTGGATAAGTCTCGCTAAACTCACGTAAAAGTGTAGGAAAATATGCATTCGCCATAGAGGATGTAGTGCCTATTCTGATAGTACCACGAAGCTCATCATCCTGCTGCATAAACTTGCGTGCCTGCTCATTGGCTTTAAGAATTTGCTGTGCATAAGGAAGAAACCGCTCTCCACTTGAGGTGAGCTGAATTCCTTTTCCCATTCTGTCGAATAATTTTGTGCCAAGTTCATCCTCAAGTTGCTTGATTTGAACCGTTACAGCGGCCTGTGAGTATCCTAGTGCACTTGCAGTGCGTGAGAAACTGCCGAGCTCTGCCGCTTTAATGAAAGTTATAATAGTCTTGGCTTCCATAAGATTATTTCCTCTACAAAAAGGTGTAGGCGAGACGTAAAGTCCCACCCATCACCGTTAAATCTAAATATTCGCTTATGTATGAAGCTAGTCAGACTTACTTGTAAGCTTCGATCATAGCCTTGAATGCAGGCAGCGATCTCTTAATCATATCGTTGCTTACGCAGTACGATAGTCTGAAGTATCCAGGGCAAGCAAATCCATCTCCAGGAACTACTAGTAGGTTGTGATCTAGCTTAGCCTTCTCGGAGTATGCAACAGCATCGCCGTTTGGAGCCTTTACGAAGAGGTAGAACGCACCATCTGGCTTAGCGCACTCATATCCGTACTCTGTTAGAGTGTTGTAGAGAAGGTTTCTATTCTCTTCATAAGCTGCAAGGTCAGGCATCTCGCCAACGCACTCTCCGATAACCTTCTGAGTTAGTGTTGGAGGGCAAACTGAACCAATCTCACGAGCAGCACCAGATACTGTGTCATATACAGCCTTAGCATCTTCACACTTCTCAGGTACGTATACGTATCCGATTCTCTCTCCTGGTAATGATAGAGACTTTGACCATGAGTAGCATACGATTGTGTTGTCATATACGTTAGGGATGAATGTAACCTTAACTCCATCGTATACAAGCTCTCTGTATGGCTCATCAGCAACGATGTAAATTGGGTGTCCATACTCCTTGCTCTTTCTTTCAAGAAGCTCAGCAATCTTCTTAAGAGTCTCCTCTGTATAAACAACACCTGATGGGTTGTTAGGTGAGTTTATTACTACAGCAACGGAGTGCTCATTGATTGTCTTCTCAAGTGCTTCCATGTCAATCTGGAAGTGAACAGTATCAGCTGGAACTACTGCTAGCTTAGCACCTGCACAAGTAAAGAATACGTCGTATTCTGGGAAGTATGGTGCGATTGCGATAAACTCGTCCTCTGGGGATGTTGTTAGTGCGTGAGCAACAGATACTAGAGCTGGAGCGCATCCACAAGTCATGAAGAGCTCGCTAGCCTTAGCGTTGCAGTTAAATCTAGCGTTGAGATTGTCAGCTATTGCCTGACGAACGTTCTCAAATCCAGGGGCCATCGAGTAACCGTGAAGCTGAATAGAATCTGTGTTATCAATGAGGTTCTTGATTGTTTCATTAACCTTAGCAGGTGCTGGAATGCTTGGATTACCTAGTGAGTAATCGAATACATTCTCCTTACCTACTACCTTAGCCTGCTGTAGACCATATGCAAAAAGCTCTCTGATTACGGATGGAGCAGTTCCTAGTCCGTGATATTTTTCGTTAATCATAAATTAACTCCTTTCCAATTGAATAGCCATATGCGATTAACATCTCATTTGTAATTGTATTATATCACATGCAATTCTACATGATAGTATCAAGGGATATAATTAAAAATAAATGTATATTTTAATTATTCTAATATTTGCCCCTTAAGCCTGTAACTGTTACAATTACTGCATAGCATTAAGTGATTGATTCCGAGGCAATATTTGTGCAATCGGGTTCACCATAAAATAATATATTATATTGTAATATTATTCTATTTTTGAGGTAAGCGATGAAATTATCCCAACTTGGAGAACTTATATATGAATATCAGAAGCAAGGAACTGTACTCGTAATAACGGATACTAACGTTGCTCCGCTCTATCTGAATATAGCAATTTCCAGCATCGAAACATGCGGACTCGCCTGCGAAAGTTACGTTATTCCTGCTGGCGAGGATTCAAAATCATTTGATACTTATGGCAAAATAATCGACTACAGCTCTCAGATACCTCTTACTAGAACTGACGGAATCGTTGCACTCGGTGGCGGCATGGTCGGAGATATCGCTGGTTTTGTAGCAGCAACATATATGAGGGGGATTAACTTTTATCAGGTTCCAACCACCCTGCTAGCTGCAGTAGACTCGTCGGTCGGTGGCAAATCCGCAATAAATACAAGTGCAGGCAAAAACCTAGTAGGTGCTTTTCACAAGGCAAAATTTGCACTTCAGGATGCGTCACTACTCGGCTCAGAGAGTGACTACGTCCGACTAGATGGTTATGCGGAGATTATCAAGACCGCTTGCATTTCTCGAAACGATAAATTATTCAAGAAGCTTGAATCTGGTAGGTATGACATTCAAGAAATAATAGATGAATGCGTTGCAGTGAAGACCTATTATGTCGAAAACGATGAAAACGACTCTGGAATTAGACACCTCCTTAACTACGGTCACACACTAGCACACGCACTAGAGAAACTAAGTAGCTACGAGATTGGTCATGGCCATGCTGTTGCAAAGGGTATAGCCTTTACAGCAAGCCTTTCATACGATCTAGGGTGGTGTGGCGTAGATTGCCGAGACCGCATACACGCTCTGCTCAGGAGTTTCGGGTATGATTTATCTATCGGATTCTCGCCTCGTGATGTCGCAGAAGCAATGGCAAGTGATAAGAAGAGATCAGGTGACGGTATTAAATTTATTACTAGTAGTGCTATCGGTCAGGCTGACATTAAGCTCATTCCTTTGGCACAGCTCGGAAAGATACTAGCTACATATAACGAAATATGCCCTAATAGTTCAGCAGTATCGCACCGTGGTGCACCTCTTTTTGCGCCACAGTTAGTGGTTTCTGCCCCACCGTCAAAGTCATATCTTCACAGAGAGATTATCGTAGCGATGCTGTCGGGACAGAAGTTCGTGCTGGATGCAGGAGAGGCTTCTGAAGACATAATTGCTACATATGAAGCGACAAAGACGATTTCAAAATATATTAATAGCACGACATTCGGGAGCCATGATTATAATGCAAGCTCTGTTAGTGAAAAACTCTCACTTGACTGCAAAGAGAGCGGATCAACACTTAGATTTCTGCTCCCAATAGTAGCAGCACTAGGAATAGAGACTGAATTCAAGCTTGCTGGCAGGTTAAGAGAACGCCCTATGCAGCAGCTAATCAGTCAATTGGAGAACCATGGCGCAAATATAGATATAGGCGAGTCCGGAAACATCACAATCTCAACCAGCGATAGTCACATAACTCCTGGAGCGTTTAACTTTGCGAACCCCGAATCATCGCAGTATATAAGCGGACTTTTATTTGCCCTACCTCTGCTAAACGGAGACAGCGCAATCCATGTACACAATAACCTTGAGTCATCGGCATACGTCGTTATGACGCTCGCTGTGCTTGATAAATACGGTATCAAGGTAAATTATATGCGGAATGATAGAGAGTGGATATTTAACATACCTGGTAATCAGAAATATTCTCATTCAGCTCATGCTCCAGATCCAGAGGGCGACTGGTCAAATGCCGCATTTTTGCTAGCACTCGGAGCACTTGGAAAAAGCCCGATAAGGGTGCGCAGCTTACCACTTTCGTCTATACAGGGCGATATGAAGATACTCGATTTACTTGAGGATTTTGGTGTAACGGTAAACCGTTATACAAATATAATGGATATGAATGCTGGCACCGTAGATGTATTTCCTTGTAAAAAGCTAATTGCGATCCCAAGCATCGATGCTTCTGGCTGCCCTGATCTTGTGCCTATCATCGCACTGATTGCAAGCCTCGCTAATGGTACTACAATTATAAAAAATGCAGAACGTCTTAGATATAAGGAAAGCGATAGAATCGCCAGCACATGCGGTGTTCTTAGGAGACTAGGCGCAAATATAACCGAAACTAAAGATGGGCTAATCATAGAAGGAACAGATAGACTCCATGGCTCATATGAAGGTAATGCCTACGGTGATCATCGAATAATAATGATGCTCGCAGTTTCATCCCTAATATCAGATGGAATAATTATAATCCATGATTCTGCGGCAGTCGCAAAATCTTACCCGAACTTCTTCAAAGTTCTAAACAAACTCGGACTTGCAGGCAACGTTATACTCGTATAAACACAATATGTGAGAGGAGGACAAATGACTATTTATAAAGGTCATACACTTACATTATCAATATTCGGAACCTCACACGGACCATCAATTGGTATGATGCTTAATGGTTTTCCTGCGGGTCAAAAAATTAATTACTCTGTACTCGCAGAATTTATGGCGAGAAGAGCACCTGGAAACAGTCCACTTTCAACTAGCCGCAAAGAGCCCGACTTACCTGAATTCATAAGCGGTATCGCTTCTGGAAGCAGCGACTCAGAGGAAATGATAACTGATGGTTCTAAGATAAAAGCTATTATCCACAACAAGGATGTTAAATCCTCGGATTATTCAAGGCTATCTAATACCCCTAGACCTGGTCATGCCGATTATACTGCTCACGTAAAGTATGGTGGAATGGAAGACTCACGAGGCGGTGGTGCATTCTCTGGACGCATGACTGCACCGCTATGCATAGCGGGTGGAATTTGCAAGCAGCTACTTGAAGAGAGAGGCATTTATATAAATGCTTTAATCTATGATATTCATGGAAATAAGATCGACCCCCTATCTGAGATTAAAAAAGCGCAGGTGCTCCGAGACTCCGTCGGCGGAACGATTTCCTGCACTATCAGCGGATTAGCTGCGGGATATGGTGGACCATTATTTGACGGAATCGAGGGGCGAATTGCAGAAGCTATATATGCTATACCTGCTGTCAAAGGCATAGAGTTTGGTGCTGGCTTTGAATCGACCCTCACGTATGGCAGTGAAAATAACGATGAGTTTTACTACGACGATTGTGGAAATGTGCGAACACGTACGAACAACTGCGGTGGTATTCTAGGTGGAATCAGCGATGGCATGGACATAGTGTTCCGCATTGCAATTAAGCCAACACCTTCAATTGCAAGATCTCAGAGAACAATATTCTATGATAAATGTGAAGAAACAGAAATTGAGATTCACGGTAGGCATGATCCGTGCATAGTACCTAGAGCGGTTCCTTGCGTGGAGGCAGCAGCAGCGGTAGTGATTGCCGATATGGTTTTGACAGAGGAAATTTCGAAAAATCAATCAGATACATCAGACTTATCTTCACTCAGATCATCGATTGATGAGATAGACATACGGCTACTCGCCTTGATTGAGCAGCGACTAAGAATTGCTGAATCAGTTGCGGTATACAAGAAGGAACACAACATCGAGGTTGTAGATTCAAATAGAGAAGCATCACTTCTGAAGAGGATACGATCCCTTTCTAGCAGCGAACTTGCTGATCTAAACGAAGATATATACAAAGCGATAATATCTGCGAGCTGTAAGCGTCAGACCGATATTATGAAGTAACCTCACGAGGAACTTTCATCGTTAAGATATCGGATTTAGTAAAAGTATTTATAAGAAACTAAAGGATGAGCCTTACGACTCATCCTTTAGTTTCTTTCGTGCTGCACGAAGCACCTGCTCTGTATATCTCCTATCTACGTTATCCACTCCGTTTACGATTGCATCAACCATCGTGTTTGCTGCAGAAGACGACTCCTTATCTGTAGCCCCTGATATAAGAACCTTCTTAGATACAGCCATAAGGAATTTATCAAGTCCCGTAACTTCACTCGGCACATATTTACCTGGGCAGAAATAGAGTAGTGTATTCTGCATATTTATTTCCTCGGTGAAATTGATTTCACAAATCTGCTGATAGTTCTGCGGATTATACTCAGAAATTCCAGTCACAAATATTATTAGCTTATCAGTATGTGCTGCGATATGCTTTCTAAATTTATCGAAACCAACTATGCCACTCCCTCTGAGCCAGCCACCAAAGATCACTACATCAAACTGGCTAAGCGAGCCGTAGTCAAAATTCTGTAGAGGTACCGCGGTGCATTCAAGGTCATCAGCAATCCACTCTGCATACTGCTTCGTAGAGCCGCGTTTTGAATTGTATATAACTATCGCTTTTTTAACCAAAACTCCTCCTCACAATTCTATTTAATACTTCACGTTCTCTTTCCCGAGTAGCTGCTCTAGCTCAATCATCAAATTCTCATCGATGCTTACACCATTTGCGGATTTAAGAGGCTTTTGACCTGGCAAATATATGAGCATCTCAGTATACCCTCTGTGTGCCGAGGCTGTTCCGAGTATCCTCTGCTGAATCTCTTCATTTCCAAGCTGCTCTAATAGCTCCTGAGTAACCCTAAGCTTGAGGTATTTCTTGTCCCGTTGCATTTCAGATTTCGCATTGATTCTAGAATAACCTCTCATGCTATCCTGCTGATAGTCATTTCCGTTCTGACCTTTAAATTCACTGATACGTTCTATTTCAGTTACTTTATTGACAAGTATCTCAGGATCTGAATCCTCTTTAAAGCTCAGTGTGCCCTTGATAGCTACAATAGCATCATTCTCAAGTGTGTACTTAGCCTTTGCATAATCTCTTGGAAATACAATGGCAGTAATCACACCATAGTAATCTTCAATAGTAAGCCTTGCCATTTCCTGATTAGACTTAGTAATCATGCGGCGTAGGTCACCGACCATACCTGCCATGATGACACTGTCACCATCCTGGAAGCTTCCCTTTGAGTTTTCACCAATGAACTCCGAACCATTTTCATCACCATTTGAATCAGAATCGAAGATTTCAGCAGTATTTGCAGTGATATTCTCATCTATCAATTCGCGGTACTTATCGAGCGGATGACCTGATAGGTACACTCCCATCATTTCCTTTTCCATAGCTAATAGATGCGCCATGTCGAAATTCTGTATATTAGGTAGCTCTGGTGCAGTCTTAACATCTTCCATAAGATTAGAATCAAGCTGGAACAGTGAAATCTGGTCCTTAGATATCTTACGAGCACTGCTCTGTGCTGCTCCGACGGCATCGTCACTTATAGCGAGAAGCGCAGCTCTATTTGGCGTAAATTCATCCATTGCACCTGCTTTGATAAGGCACTCAATCGCCTTTTTGTTAAGCTCCGCAGAATCGATTGACTTTATGAAATCATATAGATTATCTATATCGCGTCCTTTCCTGCCTTCTACTATCGCATCAACTATGCCGCTTCCAACATTCTTGATAGCGAGGAGACCAAAGCGAATCTTGCCATCCTTGGCGATAAACTTCCTTCTGCTATGTAGAACTGATGGTGGTAACACTTCAATTCCGAGTTCTTTGCAGTTCCTTATGTAAGCGGCGATGTGTCTCGCTTCACCCATTACGCTGGACATCAAAGCCGCCATAAATTCAACTGGATAGTGCGCCTTAAGGTATGCAGTCTCATACGATATAACTGCATATGCTGCAGCATGCGATTTGTTAAATGCATACTCAGCAAAGCTGACCATATCGTCAAATATAGCCTCAGCTGCCCTCTCAGGTATACCGTTTGCCACGCAACCTGCAATTGCTGGTGTTCCGTCAGAATCATCCTTGCCGTGGATAAAGTATTTCTTCTCCTCCAACATGACACTCATCTTCTTTTTGGACATCGCACGACGCACGAGGTCGGATCTACCAAATGAATATCCGCCAAGCTCACGCACAATCTGCATTACCTGTTCCTGATATACCATGCACCCGTATGTGACATTAAGTATTGGTTCCAAATGTGGATCTACATACTTAACATTTTCAGGATTCTTCTTATTATCTATATACTTAGGAATCGAATCCATCGGACCAGGCCTATAAAGCGAGATTCCCGGCTACGATATCTTCAAAGCATGATGGATTTAAATTCTTCATAAACTCGGTCATGCCTGCACTTTCAAGCTGAAAGATGCCCTGTGTATTGCCCTTGGAAATCATCTCATATACAGCTGAATCATCGTAATCCATCTTGCTGAAGTCAATCTCTACACCATGATTTTCCTTAATCAGCTGAATTGCCTCGTTAATCATAGTTAGGTTTCTAAGCCCTAAGAAATCCATCTTAAGAAGCCCCAGCTCCTCGATGGTCGTCATGTTAAACTGAGTCGCTAGACCTTTATCCGACATATATAATGGAACGTACTCATCGAGTGGCATCTTACTAATTACGATTCCAGCAGCGTGTGTTGACGAATGGCGCGGCATGCCCTCAACTGCCATCGACATGTCGAGGATATTTTTTACAAGAGGCTCAGTTTCATATCTCGCTCTCAAATCACGATTGATATCTAGAGCCTTGCCGATAGTCATACCCAGCTCTGCAGGTATTGCCTTTGCAATGGAATCAGCCTCAGCATAGCTCGCATTAAGGGCTCTACCTACATCACGCACAGCTGCTTTCGCCTTGAGTGTTCCGAAAGTTATAATCTGAGATACTTTTTCCTTGCCGTACTTTCCAACTACATAGTCAATTACTTCCTGCCTTCTATCTATACAGAAATCAACGTCTATATCCGGCATGCTGACACGCTCAGGATTAAGAAATCTCTCAAAAATCAAGCTGTACTTGATCGGTTCTATCTCAGTGATAGCAAGGCTATACGCTACGATACTCCCTGCTGCTGACCCTCTTCCAGGACCTACAGGTATATCATTACTCTTTGCATAATGAATAAAGTCCCATACTATGAGAAAATACTCGACGTAGCCAATTTTCTCGATTACTTCGAGCTCACTCTCTAGTCTTTCCCTATATACAGAGCCTTCATTAAGAGCTTCATTTCCATACCTTCTCTCTAGTCCCTTATAGCATAATTCTCTTAGGTACTCGTTGTTATTCATACCCTCAGGAGGTATAAATTCCGGGCAAGTGATATTCGCCAAACTCGAACTCCACGTCGCAACGTTCTGCAATCTTGTGTGAGTTCTCAATAGCCTCAGGATGTTCTGGGAACAACTCGAGCATCTCGGCTTCACTCTTAAGATAGAACTCATCATTGGCAAATCTCATGCGGTTTTCGTCATCTACCGTTGCACCCGTCTGGATTGCAAGAAGTACGTCATGAGCTTTGGCATCGCTTCTCTTGATGTAGTGAGCATCATTGGTAGCAACAAGTGGTGCTCCTATATCTTCGGAAAGCTTAGTTAATCCCTCAATGGCAGGTTTATCATCATCGAGGAAGTGATTCTGTATCTCAAGGAAGAAATTATCTTTTCCAAATATTTCACATAGCTCAATAGCCTCCGCCTTCGCTCCAGAATAATCACCGTTTAGTATCTTTCTTGGAATAGCACCAGCTAGACATGCAGATAGACAGATGATTCCCTCGCTATGTTCACGTAGCAAATCCTTGTCTACTCGCGGCTTAAAGTAAAATCCCTCTGTAAATGCAGCTGATACGAGCTTCGTCAGATTCTTATACCCCGTCATATTTTCCGCTAGTAATATGAGGTGATTCATGCTCCTATCACGGTCTGGATCCTTATCGAAGCGCGTTCTCGGTGCAACGTAAACTTCACATCCGATAATAGGTTTAATGCCATGTTTTTTGCATGATTTATAAAAATCAATAATGCCAAACATAACACCGTGATCTGTAATCGCCAGCGAATCCATTCCCTGGCTCTTCACATATTCAGGTGCTTTGCTGATTTTAGACATGCCATCCAGCAAACTATATTCGGAGTGAACATGTAAATGTGTAAATGCCATCTATACCTCTTTACTAATAAATATAGTAATTAATAAATAAAAAATTAAAAATATTTTTCATTCAGTTAGTAAATTGTATCATAAAGTACCCTAAAATAGCTAAATATCAATATATTCACAATAATATCATATTCTCTTTATATTTATTGACAAACATATATCAAACCCATATAATGAACTCAAGAACAGACGATCGGGAGTCTGTAGGAATTATCTTTTTTACATCGTTTTTTAAACGTATGGAGGTTATTATGTTAATTGCATTAAAAGGTCTTTGCGTAATCGGAATGGTCCTCTGTATTTCGCTAACACTACTAAAGGTAAAGTCTAACCTAGCAACTGAAGAAGGCAGAGCTGAATGGGCTGAGCAGAAGAAATTTGCACCTTGGAACGCTATGGTCGGTGTTGTTGCTAACTTCTTCGATACTCTAGGTATCGGTTCGTACGCTACATCTTGTGCACTCTTTAAGATTAGAGGATCCATCAAGGACATCTACATCCCTGGTACTCTAAATGTTGGAGATACTCTCCCTGTACTTCTAGAGGCATTCCTATTCTTCGGTTTTGTTGAAATCGACACTCTAACACTTATATCCATGCTCATCGCTGCTGTACTCGGTGCGTTCGTAGGAGCTGGAATCGTTACAAAGTGGGATCAGCACATGGTTCGTGTTGGAATGTGCGTTGGTCTTCTTATCCTAGGTACTGTAATGGCTTGCAAGGCTGCAGGAATTGGACCTTTCGGTCTAGCAGGAACTGCTCTTGGTCTAAAGGGCATTAAGCTAATCATCGCTGTAGTTGTTAACTTCTTCCTCGGTGCTCTTATGAACATCGGTGTAGGACTATACGCACCTTGTATGGCTCTAGTAGCTGTTCTTGGACTAAACATCGGTGCTGCATTCCCTATCATGATGGGATCTTGCGCATACCTGATGGCATTCGGAAATGGTCCTAAGTTCATCAAGGAAAACAGATTCGACATGGTTTGCACACTTTGCCAGATGATTGGTGGAGTTATCGGAGTTTGCATCGCTTACTTCCTAGTAAAGAGCCTACCACTTGACGTTCTAATGAAGATCGTTATCGTAGTAGTATACTTCACAGCATTTATGTTTGGTAAGGATGCTCTCGCTGATAAGAAGAAAGCTTAATCAGTAAGTATAATACGATATTACAAAAGGTCTCCAATCGGAGACCTTTTTCTTTTGCATTTTATTTGTAACATTTAATGGGCACGCATGACCATAACAAAGGTTGTACTAACAAAGGGTAAATAATTCTACACTCTTCTTACTGTCTGAAATCCAAAATTTTCTTGATAATAGGCTGGATAGACTTCACATCTACTCCATCGTATCCATTTTCAAATCTGGCTTTAGCTTCATCTACTTGACTCTCTGCTATGGGAGCAAATATCTTTTCTCCCATAGCCTTAAGAGCAAGCTTATCTGCACTCTTACACTCTCTAGAATCATACTTTCCAGGCAGCATATAGAAGCAGTCATCGGGTAACTGTTTGCAGCCGTTAAGACCTTTTACGAAAGCTCTGTACTCATCAGTCGGCTCAATTATACCAGTCGCAAATACGATCAAATTATTGTTATCTATACCAAAGTGAGAAAGGTTAGCGCGAAGCATGTTAAACCTCGTAATCTCTCCACCTCTCAGCCAGCTGCCAAATATTATATTCTTATACATCGATGCATACCCGAGCTTTGCACGCGAGTACTTCATAACATCGCAGTCCAGCGCTTCAGCTATCCACTGCGCATACTTCTCAGTAGTACCATTGCTAGAATTATATATCAGTATAGTATCTGAACCTTCTGATTCAACTGCACGTCTCTTTGCTGCTTGTCTATTAGGATTCCTCATATGCCTCATATCGTGCGATACAACCTCGTTACCACGCTACCGCACAAATCCTCCTTATCATTTAAATAATTCAGTGCTGGAGGAAATTTAGTATCCTGCAGCCATTCTCATTCATAAAATAAGGGATGTCGGAATTACCCGTCATCCCTTACTGGTATTATATCATAATCATTGACAATACCGCTTACATTATCTATTCTTGAGTTCTTTTTCCTTCATGCGGATTTTCAGAATCATCAGAGCTCTCTTAACATCTTCAGCAGTCATGTTATTCTCGCCTACGATATTAGATTCGAGCCCATCTGGGTTCTTGTTAATATCTACGATGTTATTCTGCAAATACTCATTCTCTACTACGAATGTAGCCATTGTTCCGCTGAAGTTTAGTCCGGACATTGGAATGCCCATTTCTCCAAGCTCCTCAACGCAGTTCGTATAATCTACGTCACTATTTCCCCATCCGTCAGATGTAAGGATTACTCCATCTGCTCTCATGCCTTCAGCCATAATAGCAGCACGCTTACTGTTTCTGAGTTTTTCCTTATTATCATCGGATGTTCCAAATAGAAGAACTCCCATCAGGTCGATACCTGAATCTGCACCAACAATATCAACTAGTGGATCTCTAAAATGATGCAAGCTTGTTTCTTTTGTTGAAGGACCAATTCCCATATCAGCACCTCCTTACTGCATTGAACGGATTGCACCGTCTCTATACTCATTAGGAGTTAAGAAGACAGGCATATTGTTCATCTCTATTATAGAACGCCCACCATGAGCACCTGATGGCTCATCTGGGAACAGATATGTGTCGTACATAGCGCCCTGACCAGCAACCTGTCTGATAATCAGTACTTTCTTCTGTCCTGGTCTAGCGATGTCATGATACTCATGACGCTCTGTAGCTTTGTTGCCATCGAATTTCTTCATCAGCTCTCTGTATACCTGAATAAAATCATCGCAAGCCTGATGAGCCTCTAGACAGCCGTGTCTCTCCTGACCCATATCTTTTTTGAATGTAATATCAAAAGAGATAATATAGTCATCTTCACCAGGTGTTCCTGCTCTGCCAAGCACTAGCTGCTCGTTAAGCTGTCCCTCTGAAGAACCAAACTCGTGAGTCTGCTTTCCTTCAGTATCAACACCAGTAAGCATCACATATACACCTGTTAATGTATGAGTGATACCCTCTCCGCACTTTCCAAGAACCTTTGCAGAGATAGGGATGATGTCCATAATAGTGTTAGTCCATCTATCATGCTCTCCTGGTTTAATTATCTGAATATCAATACTGTCAATTGTTTCATACTTTTTTAGAAGTGATGGGATAAGTTCTTTGGACACAGTCATAACACCGTTATATCCAACGTTACTCTGGTCGCCCATTTCAACCTCATTTATATGAAAAGCCTTAATGACAAGTCTTCTCAAATCAATTTCCTGTACACTCATATGCATACCTCAATACTTTAGCTTTTGTAAAATTACGTAATAATTCCTAGTAATTCGATTATTCTTATAGGTAGGTGGCATAATGTGTTAAGAATTTCTCGAATATACTTTAGAAAAAAGGGGCAGATATAAATCTGCCCCGTCTTCGTTTCCGATGTCCTATTAAATTTAGAACTAGATTACAGCGTGATACTCGTAAGGCAGTGGAACGATCTTTCCTGGAGTTTCGATTGTCTCGAGAAGCTCTAGTGTAGCCTTAACGATAGCTGTCTGCATCTCTACGTCGTTAGGAGCACCTGCGTTAGCGCCCATAGGTACGATAGGAGCTGCTGCACGTGGAGATCCAGCCTGTCTTACAACTGGTGGAAGTGCCGCGATAATTACTGTAGGAATTCCTGCTTCCTCGATTGCTCTCTGCACGATTGTTGCAGAGCGGTGGCAAGTTCCTCATCCAGCTGTTAGGATTGCAGCATCAGCGCCTTCATCCTTAAGCATCTGAGCAATTTCTGGACCTGTCTCGTTAGTGAACTTTTCGATGTTTCCACCACCACCCATGAATCCAGCATGTGTAGGTGCACAAGCCTTAATGAAACCAGCGTCTCTTAGCTCGTGAAGTCTGTCGATAGGGAACATGCAGTTGATGTCCTTGTTTACGTCAGAGTTGTCGTATCCACCGTGTGTTACCATTAGCTCGCTTGATGGAATATCATCTGGAACCTTTCTCCAAGTGAAGTCTCCAGCGAGGTTAAATCTCTTATCTGTCTTTACGTGTACACCTGCAGCAGTAGCAAGAGCAACTGTCATCTCATTGAGAGGCTTAGTTACTGGTGTGTATACTGACTTAGGTGTAATAGGAACAAATATTTCAGATTGTAAGCCTTTTACAACTGTCATACTCATTTGTCTTTTCCTCCTTAGTTATTTGTGCTTTTCAGCGTATTCAGCACGACGTCTGTTTAGAATATCGATATTACTTACGTACTTTTCGTTAACTTCTGGTCCCTCTTGTTCTATGAAGCTCATATTCCATGCGACCGTCTGTCCAACCTGTAGTGGATAATCTGAGATTACCATTCTCATAGGTACCTTGAGTTCACCTAAACGACCTTTAATGTCTACGCAGATGCCCCCATCATGAACCTCTGTAATGACTCCCTCTACTTTGATTATCTTATCCCCGTAATTCATCTGTAATATCTACCTTTCTAAGTTAAGATTAGTCGTACTTTTCCTTTCTCTTTTCACTGATTGGAAGTGACTGCTCGTTCTCAACGAGTTCAATCTTAGCGCCAGTAGCCTTCTCGATGAGCTCAACGTTGTTGTTCTTTACGTTTACGTTGTATGCTCTTTCTGGAGCCTTAACCTCTTCGCCAGCCATCTTAGCCTTCAGCATAGCAAGTCCACGGATAGCATCCTCTGTGCAGAGTGTGTTGCAAGCAAGAACTTCGTTCTCGATTCCGGACATGGACTTGTTGTTGTCGATCATTGCGTCACAGTACTTGTTTCCTGTTACGAGAGCACCCTGTACAGCACAGAATGAGAATCCAACAACTGGAATACCTCTCTTACCAATCTGCTCGATGTGGGAAGTGAAGTCAACGTGGTTATTTCCGAATCCTTCTGTTGTTACGAATGCACCATCTACGCCCATTGACTCAACCATCTGACCAAGTCTTCTTGATACGTAGAACTTGTCGGAGTTAGCCTGTGGGGATCCAACGAAGATAACACCTACTACGTCGATGTCTTCATCGTGAACAGCCTCTACAACTAGTGGCTCTCTCCAGTAGTGTCTAGACATTTCCTTTGAAGCAGGTCCGATACAAGTTAGAGCGTGGATACAACCATCGAGTACCTCGAGTGGGTTAGCCATTACTGGAACGTTACCAAGGTCAACGTTTGGCTTAGCTCCTAGTACGCCTACAGGATCGTTAGGGAATAGGAAGTTGTCGTGCATAGCACCCTGTCCCATGATTTCCTTAACAATAACAACCTTCTTCTTTCCAGGGTGTCTTGTCTGCTTTAGAACCTGCTCTTCTGTTGGAGCAACGTCCTTAAGGTCTCTCTTCATAGCTTCTCTGATTTCAGAAACTACGTGGTCTACTGCAGTGTGAACTGCGATAGGTCCTGGTCTCTCCATGTTCTTTAGGTTATCGATAACAGCGTGAGCAACGATCATGATCTCACCCTTATCAACAGCACCTGGACGACCCCACATCATGTTCTCGTCGATGTAACCTTCGGATGAACCGAACTCACCAACCTGAACACCTTCTTCTGTAACACCAGTTACTACCATTACAACGCCATCGAGAACCTGAGTAACTCCCTCACCGAGATCCATATCTGTATCTGCCTTTGTAGCGATTGGCTGGATATCCATTACAGTCTCTGTATAAACGTGGTAATTGTCTGGTGTAATTATGCTAAGTTCTAGGGACTGAACAAGTTTCTGCTCTGCTGCACCCTCTGTAGCCGCGCTCTTACGAACGTAGAGAGTATCTCCCTCAATCTTAGTCTCGTCTCCAAGAACAACCTTGTTGATCTTGTAGTGCTTTCTTGTCATCTCTCTTATAACAGTCTCAGTGTGCTCTTCAACTGGAGCTGCTGCTACTGCTGCTGGAGCTGCTGTAGTTGCCACTGTCTGAGCTGGAGCTACAACGCCGCCACCAAGTCCTGCTGGGAGCTCGATGTCGATGTTCTTTCCCTCTCCGATGTGTAGCTTAATTGTTCCTGTTGCTGCTGCTACTGGAGCTACTGGAGCTGCTACTGCAACTGGAGCTTCCTCTACCTCAGCAACTGGAGCCTCTTCCTCTGCAACCTCATCAGCATCGTACTTATCAACGATGTCTGCTGTGATTGGAGTTAAAGAATCAACAGTTTTAGTTAGTTTCGATCCGTTTAGTACCTGACCAATCTTGAGCGCTCCGTCAGTATTCAGCAGACCAGAATCAATTAGATCTGGGAAAATTGCTGGATCTTCGAAGTTAGCTGGCTCAAGAACAGTTCCTTCTTCTGCTCTGCAGCATAGTACCGCTGGGTCGTTCGCATGTTGTTTAGCTGTTTCAGCTGTGATTGACATATCGATCTTCCTCCTTGAAAAATATTGCCTTTGCAAATGCAAAATTTTATATATTTACTCCGACTATGCTTCATGTGATCGGGCACATGAAGCACTCGGATTAAATATCAACTAGTTATTCTCAACGTTGTCTACTACGTTAAGATCCTGATCAACCTGCTTAGAAACTCTTAGAGTTCTGTATAGTGGGTGATCAACCGCTCTCATGATGTGGTCTGTCTGGTGTAGAACCTTAAGTCCCATCTTAGGTCCAGAAGCCATTACAGTGTTCGAACAATCTGAACAGTTTCCGATGATTACGTACTCGCACTTATCCTTCTTAAACTGTAGGTTGTTTGATACCTGACCTGGGCAGTTTCCTGGTCTCTCGCACTTTCTTGTGCCGTTAGGCATCTCCTGTGCCTGCTTGCAGTAGCAGAGAGAAACTTCCTTTGCGTTGTACTTCTTGCAAAGTTCCTGCATTCTCTCATAGTTACCACCACATGCGCAAACGAGGATTCCCATGTTTGCTCCGTGTAAATCCATGAATGGCATAGAAACTAGGATAGCTCCCGTTGTCTTAGTGATAGGTGCATCTAATGTTGTTGACTTACCAGTGAAGGCACCACCCATTACGATTTCACCATACTCACCATCAATTCCACCAGCTCTCTCAATCAGAGCGCCAACGCTTGTTCCAACTGGAACATCCATGAATACGTGAGCGTCGTGTCCTCCGTTGAGCTTACCTCTTACTGTGAGGTGCTTTAGGAATGATGGTTTTCTCTCATCTACAGCCTCAGCTACTCTAGCGCAAGTCTCACTGTTGATAACAACGGACTTTGCAGCTGATGGAAGCTGGCTTGGCTCTAGCTCAATACCTAGACATTCTCTTACTACAGCTCTTTCTTCACCCATTGGGTAGATGTCTGGTAGAAGGTGTCTCGTGATATTTGGCTCATCCTTGAGACATTCGTCAAGGATTTCAACAGCCTTGCGATTCTTCTTCTTAATAGCAATAATTGCCTTATCTGCTCCAGAGATTTCCATGCAGAGCTTTACTCCACGGATAACCTTCTCTGGCTCTTCTTCAATCTGCTGAATGTTGTGCTTTAGTCCAGGCTCGCACTCAGAAGCATTTACAAGGATGTAACCACCATCCTCAAAATGAGCATCTAGCTTAACTGCAGTAGGGAATCCAGCTCCGCCCATTCCTACAACTCCAGCAGCCCTAACCATCTCAAGAGGAGTTCCTTCTTCGATAGGAACGAACTCGTCCTTCTGCTCTTCATCAGGCTTAATAACAATCATCTCGTCTGTTATTTCTTCAACAACGCCGTAAGCGCTGGAGAAGATATTTGCGCCGAGACCTGTTGGTTCTGCGATGAGGGTACCCTTCTTAACTTTGTCACCAACTTTAACAATTGGAGCACAAGGCTTACCTACATGCTGTCTCAACAAAATCTGCAAATTTTCCATGACACAGTCTCTCCTTAAATATTTTGAATCTACAAATCATTAATGTATATCGTTCGAAAAGCCACGCAAATAAAGGTAATGCGCACTCTTTTCTAGATTGATGATAACATAACGATTTATTTATTTCAACGATAATTGCTAGATTATCTATAGAGTTTTTCAATAGATAATTTTCTGTCAAGCGACGTTTTTATTTATACACTACACACCCAATTTTGTCATGTATTTTAATCAGTAATTTCTATCAATATGAAAACATAATTGTATTTTCTTGATAACTGATTCACAACATTTTAGCTAAAGTGTATTGATTACAGCGCTTATATTAAACTACCCACTAAAATAATGTATTAATTTTAATAATACGCATTTGTTATATTATTGACTTTTAATATTTACTGCTCTATAGTTTACTTAGGTGGCAATTATTTATTTCATACTTATGTAACCTAAGGAGGTACATGACAATGGCACTAACTACTAAGATTGATTACAAGAAGTATACTGACGCTATCAGAACTATCGAAGCTCACACTGAAGGTGAATACTGCAGAGTAGCTCTCGATTGCCCAGAGACAAAAGGTAACACAATGATCGAGAGAAAGCACTATCTCGAAGAGCATTATGATTATTTAAGAACTGCTCTTATGTTCGAACCTCGTGGACACCATGACATGTTCGGTGCTTTCGTTGTAGAGCCTTGCAACAAGGAAGCTGATTTCGGAGTATTCTTCATGGATGGAGGCGGATACCTCAACATGTGTGGACACTGCACAATCGGTGTTGTAACTGCAATCCTTGAGGGTGGTCTAATGGAGATGAAGGAGCCTCAGACAGAGGTTATTCTAGAAGCTCCTGCTGGAATCATTAAGACAGTTGCTGACGTTAAGGACGGAAAGGTTACTGGTGTAACTCTAACTAACGTTCCTTCATTCAGATATAAGAAGGACCTTCACGTTGAATTCGAAGGCAAAGATGTTGTATACGACATCTGCTTCGGTGGTTCTTTCTTCGCTCTAGTTGATACAGAGAAGAACTTTGGCATCAAGGTTGGTCCTGATACAGCTGGTTTCTTAACTAGATTCTCTAGCTTCATGCTTCAGAAGGTTAATGAGACTGTTTCTGTACAGCACCCAGAGCTAGACATCACATCTGTTGACTTGGTTGAGAACTACTCAACAACAGATACTCCAGATGCTGACCTACGTAACCTCGTAGTATTCGGAGATCCTGCAGATCCTCAGCTTGATAGATCCCCATGCGGGACTGGTACATCAGCTAAGATGTCCCTACTCCACGCACTTGGAGAGCTTCCAGTTGGTAAGGAATTCGTTTACGAGTCATTTATCGGAACTAAGTTCTACGGTATGATTCAGAGCGAGACAAAGGTTGGCGAGTTTGATGCAATCGTTCCTCAGGTTAGAGGTGGTGGCTACCTCTGCGGAGAAGCTACTTGGTTCATCGATCCGGACGATGCTCTAGGAAAGGGATTCGTAGTTCCTAAATAAGCTACATAATACAATCTTTTTTCATAACGACTACGGGACTGACAGATGTCAGTCCCGTAGTTTTTTATTATCAAAGGAACGAGCCAGGCAAAGCCTGGCTCAAAAGGAGTCGATCAATCTATATATGCGGTAAAAAAACTAATAGTTCTAAACTGGGAATTCAATTGCGATGTCTTTGCCCTCCCCGATATAGAGCTTAACAACGCCGCCAACAACTGACATGTTAACATTCTGTACTTGTCCACCGATTGACGGTTCAGCTAGCGAACCTGATTCAGCTACTTCTTCAGGTTCCTCAGCTACCTCATCAACGTCATCGTCATATTTATCAACAATATCGGGAGTGATAGGAGTTAGCGAATCAACTGTTTTGGTCAGTTTTGATCCGTTAAGCACCTGTCCAATCTTAAGTGCTCCATCTATGCTGAGTAGCCCAGTATCAATTAGGTCTGGGAAAATTGCCGGATCCTCAAAGTTAGCCGGAGTTAGTTCAGTTCCCTCCTCTGCTCTGCAGCATAGAACCGCAGGGTCATTCTTATGCGCTTGCGCTGTTTCAGCTGTAATCGACATTACAATACACCTCCATAAATTTTCATTTTTATTACGGTAATGAGATTATCATCTAAGCGCAATAATCTCAATAGATTTGCCTATTGGTAAAATCTATTTTAGTATGTTCTATTATTGGAGATTCATCATAGAAATAATCTATATGACAGTAGATTTATTTTTCTGTTTAATACTTTAAAATCTTCACTTTGATTGGGTGTTTATGTTAATTCTAAGCAAAAAGCAAAATACCGCAACTCGATTAAGTTGCGGTATTTTGTATGGTGCGCCCACAGGGACTCGAACCCCGAACCTTCACATTCGTAGTGTGACGCTCTATCCAATTGCGCTATAGGCGCTCAAAACGCTATAATAATTTATCATGATATAGCGTTCTTGTCAAGTGAATCCAATGGTTCAATCGTTTTATCTTTCGATTTTACTTTTCTGGCTACGCGCTACGATTCCAAGCACGATTTCCTTTGGAACAAGTTTCGAGGCAACTGCAGCTACCTTGACCATCATATTTGGAATTATAATTATCTTACCCCTATCAGCTTCATCAATGCAATATGACACGCATTCTCTCGCAGAGATGCCTTTGAGCGAAAATTTTACATTTGCAACGTCGTTGAACTCAGTGTTTACAGGTCCAGGGCACAGCGCATGAACCTGAGCATGGCTGCCCAAGCGCTTCAATTCTTCAGCTAAAGCATTTGTAAGAGAAACTACATACGACTTAGTTGCATAGTACGTAGCCATATAAGGTCCCCCAGGCATGAGTCCAGCGACAGAACCGACATTGATGATGTGTCCATGATTACGCTCGATAAAATAAGGCATCATCTGATGGGCGATATAGTGAAGCGCCTTGATATTTACATCAATCATATTTAAATCGTTTGAAATATCGTTTTGGTCAAACCTGCCCACTGCTCCGAAGCCAGCATTATTGATAAGTATGTCTAGTGGCATCTCGCGCTTTGATTTGAGATGCGAAACTAGATTCTCGCACTCATTTAAATCTGATAAATCAGCCGTGATGCACTCGCATTCGACATGATAGTCACTCGCAAGCTCTTGACCTAAATCAATGAGCCTATCCTGTCGCCTAGCAACTAGGATAACTGAATACCCCTCTGCTGCGAGCTGGCGTGCAAATTCAGCTCCGATACCTGAGCTAGCACCGGTTATACACGCAAGTCCACTAGCTGGGCTAGCGGACTTCTTATTTGGAATACTAATTATCTGCGTGTTCATTATAGTCTATTTCTCCTATTGTTCTTGTATAACAACATGAAATAGTAGATGCAGAGTGCGAATAAAACTCCGCCGAGCACAACGCTTGCTATACGAATCATAATAGCACCTTCTTTCGGTTAAATTTATCATTAAAACTTACCATATAGTATATGTAATATAGTATTTTTCAATTTATATTAATAATACGTACTATAAAGCTCCTAGTTCTTTGAGTAATACTTACCCCTCTTAGGATAAACTTCCTTGATGGTTCCCTTGCGGAATTCAGCATTTAGCTGCTGTAGGTCATCGATCTGAGACTGCAGAACTTTGCCTATATCTGTGTCAATTATCAGCATGCGTTCTGGTAGCGTGTGAGTCGTCACGATATTAGGATTGTTGAATTCCTGTGTTCCATCTGGCTGCAGCGGATGATATGGTTCATGTTCCGATAGCGCCATAAACCAAGAGTTAAAGATGAATGTATATCCTGCAATTCCTGTCGTCTTCTGGTACGCCTTAGAAATACCGCCATCTATCACTATAAGCTTGCCCTCACCTTTAATCGGGCTTTCTCCGTCTTTGATTTTAACTGGCACGTGGCCATTCAGAATGATAGCTCTCGATGGATCTAGGTCAAAGTCGCGAATAATCTTGATACAGATATCCTTCTCTTTAATCAATTTATAGTACGGAACAGTGCGCTCCTTGTGTGTAGCTTTATCATCTATAAACAATCTCTCGAAGGTCGTCATCTTATCCTTACCGAATAGTGGCGAGTCTGGGCCGAGCCATAGATACCACATGAGATTAGCTGCATCAGCCTTGTCAAGTTCACATCTAGGATTAAAGTATACCTCTCTGAGTTCCTGGTCCAGCTGTCTCATGAGAGCTGCTCCATGGTTAGTCTTGCCAGCAATTGTAACTTCCATGAAATCGCCTTCCTCTGTAAAGGGAATGCATCCGTGGAACAGCAGGTTTCCGTTATAAGTGGTAAATAGAGCTCCGTGAGTGTACAGGAAGTTAATATGCTCCTGAAGCTTTCTGGAGTTTACGATGGATGCTTCGAGAGCTACCATAACCTCTTCCTCTTCAGGGCTAAGCTTGTATGGATCAGCCGGATCAATAGTCGGTAGGTTCGTATCCTTAATAGGATAAGTCTCGCCATAGCACTCAACAGTTCCCTTCTCAAGATCAATTTTGTCGAGCAGCAGTCTATGATTCATATTGAACTCTGGATGGTTCATAATCGTCTGACCCTCAACCTTGAACTGGATAATTGCAATCATCTTGTGCATCTTAGCAGCTAGATCCTCTGGAATAGGGTCAAATCTATTCTTCTCAAGCACATGAGGCATGAAGCCTGTGCACGGGTCGTCTCCATAAATCTGCTGAGCACGAGTCGCTAGCGGACGAAGGTTAATGCCATATCCGTACTCAAGCATATCGAAGTTATTATAGCTGACATTCATACGGATTATATTTGCAATGCACGGTCTATTTCCACAAGCTGCACCCATCCATACGATATCATGGTTTCCCCACTGGATATCAACACTGCGACGTGACATCAGGAAATCCATAATCTTGTGAGGCTTAGGACCTCTGTCAAAAATATCTCCGATGATATGCAGGTGATCGACTGCCAGTTCACTTATCGTATTAGCAATTTCTGTAATAAGCGTCTTAGCAATTCTGAACTCAATTACAGAATCGATAATCTCTTGATAATATTTCTGTCTATTATCATCATCATCCGCGAACATCAGCTCATCCATGATGTAGCCGGTGTTATCAGGTAGGATTCTTCTAACCTTTGATCTAGTGTATTTGTTAGAAACCGCTCTACAGATGATGATAAGTCTATAAATAGCCGCAGAGCACCAAGCATTGAAATCATCTTCATTTGCCTCGCGTCTCTTAAGTTCATTTATAGGATCGTAGATAAGGGCAGCCAGCTGCTCTCTATCAGTTGCACTCAGTATAGTTCCGAAATTCTCATCGATTTTCATTTTGATAGTTCCGGATGCACTGCGCACAAATACTGAAACGCATCGTATTCACCGTGAAGATCGCTCAGGAAGTATTCCGTACCTTTCGGCAGAGCAAGAATCGCTCTTAGATTAACAATCTCAGCATTTACAGAGCGATGATTCGGATATTTCTGAGCTAGCATCTCGAGATACTTGTTGTTAGACATCGTGTTCCTCCACTCTCATGAGGTCTGCACCTAGACTCTTGAATTTGCCTACAAAGTCTTCATACCCTCTTTCGATATGATAAATCTCGCTGACCTCAGTTGTTCCAGTTGCTACGAGTCCCGCAAGAACCATCGCTGCACCTGCACGTAGGTCTGTCGATCTAACCTTTGCCCCATGTAGCTGCTTACCCCCAGGTATTGTCGCCTCTCTGCTGTTATCTGCAGAAATATCTGCACCCATACGATTGAGCTCAACTACATGCATAAATCTATTTTCAAAAACTGTTTCTCTTACCACGCTTGTTCCCTCAACGGTAGTAAGGAAAGCCATAAACGGTGACTGAATATCGGTTGGGAAACCTGGGTATGGAAGCGTCTTGATATCTGTCGAAACGAGGTTTCCAGCAGTTGCATCTATGACCATGCCATCATCCTCAACGTTGACTGTCACGCCACACTCCTTGAGCTTAGCGATTATTGGTCTAACGTGGCCAGGGATTCCGTTCTTGATCAAAACCTTTCCTCTGGTGATAGCCGCGGCAAGCATGAATGTTCCACACTCAATTCTATCTGGAATTACTGTATGAATCGCACCAGAAAGTCCATCAACGCCTGTTATACGAATAGTATCTGTGCCAGCACCCTTGATCTTAGCACCCATCTTATTGAGCATATTAGCTAAATCGACTATCTCTGGCTCTTTAGCCGCATTCTCAAGAATTGTTGGCCCTTTAGCAAGTGCTGCTGCCATGAGGATATTCTCAGTTGCTCCAACGCTTGGGAAGTCAAGGTATATAGCATCACCAATCAGACCTCCTTCTGGAGCCTCAATTACGATACATGAATTTTCAAGATCCTCTGTAACTGTCGCACCAAGAGCTTTGAACCCCTTTAGATGAAGGTCAATTGGTCTCTTTCCGATTGTGCATCCACCAGGGAGAGGCATAACTACCTTGCCGCATCTAGCTAGCAATGGTCCCATAGCCATTGTAGAAGCTCTCATCTGAGATACCAGCTCTGCATCTCCTTCTACAGTAGTAATCTCAGCTGCACTAACCGAGAGCCTGCCTGGATTAGGCATAGATACGACAGCACCAAAGCTCTCGAGCATCTTGCGCATAACCTTTACATCTGATAATTCTGGAACATCATCAATAACACATGTATCTGGTGTCAGCAGAGTCGCTGCCATCAGTGGAAGAACTGCGTTCTTCGCACCGCTAATTTTAACCTCTCCCTCTAAAGGACCGCTATTGTTAACTAGTATCTTTGCCACTAAAATTTCTCCTTGATAAATAGTGATAGAGATGCTGTAAAGCATCTCTTAGTAATTGCCTTATATTCGTTATCTGCGTCTTTTCTTACGAATTTTATTAGGACGTTCGTAGCTAACATCGTCCATCTCGTATCTATTAGCACGCTTCTTTGACTTCTTACTAAATGACTTGAGCGCACCAGCAGCGGTTCCAACATTGCCTGCAGTCTTGATAATGGAACGGTTCTCGTTGATCTTACTACTTACGCTCGCAAACATATCGATTGCATTATCAATCTGCTCGTCCACCTGCTCTGTTCTAGCTGCAGCAATCGTCGTCATTCTCTTGGTATCAGCTAGCAACTCATCCACGTTTCTAAGCGTGTCAGCTAACTTGATAGCTAATCTAATCAAGAAAACTATGAGTATAAATAGTGCAATCAGCACTAGCAGTATTGCAGCCTGCTTGATGTCTAATGAGACTCTCATCATTCCCTCCTCCTACTCAATTGGTAGTACCTAAATTATACCTTAGGCATATTGTATGTTCAATCTTATAAATATATGTGGTCATTCGGTCTATACATATAGGCCTACTGGTATATTCGTTTAATCAGTTCGGTGTAGTCATCCCCATCAGGGTTGTATACTGCTATCTCAGGTAGCATCTTGAGGTCAGGCTTCGCCCCTGCTACTGCATGGATTAGAACCAGATTAGCTGGTTCTCCGCTAATCGGTACGACGAGCTGCAGCTCCTTAGGTTCTAGTGCTGCTGCTCGTAGCGCTTCGCTGATGTCCGGCAGGCGCGACGGTCTATGGATCATGTAGAAGTCGCCGCCGGACTTCAGAAGTCGGTTGGCACACTTAGCAAATTCATCGATACTTGCCGTCGTCTCGTGACGAGCTACAAATTTCGCATTATCTTCATTTGGAATCCCAGAACCACGCCTAAAGTATGGCGGGTTTGAGACTACTGCATCAAATTCATTTTCATACTCTTCGAACTCAGATATATCAGTCAGAACGAAGCTTATGCGATCATTTAGCCCATTCATCGCACAGCCCCTTTCAGCTCTACCTAACGACACTGGATTCTTTTCAAAGCCAACGACTTCGGATAGTGGAAGTTTGTGCGCTAGTATAAATGGAATTATACCATTACCAGTTCCGAGGTCAGCTATGCACATTTTATGACGACTCTTGATAGGTTTCGCACCAGTCTCTCCGCTAGCAAAAGCCGCTAGTAGCACAGCATCGACACCATAGCTAAAGCCATCTCCCTGCACGACCTTTAACCCGCCCATACCTATCTCATCGATTCGCTCTGATTTTTCTCCATATATCTCTAGCCTTTGCTTTATGCCAAATTAAATTACCGAACTAGTCGCGTGTCAGCTCCTTGATTTCCTTCAAAGTCTCTTCATCGAGATCGCCTAAGTCGTCGTTCTTCTTATGGCGATGTTTCTTATCTAAACGTTTGATTTCTTTCTTGAAGTAGATATTGTAATCAGGTCCAAGTGTATCTTCACCAGTTTCCTTGTCCTCAACAATCAATCTAGCTGTAACCTTGCCGTTAAATAGGTCTACGTTTATAACCTTCGCTACTCCATCCGGTGTTTCAATACGCTCTCCCTCGTTAGGCATTCCCTTGCGAAGTTCCTGATACGTCTTGTTCTCGAAGTTTAAGCAGCACATAAGTCTGCCGCAAGTACCAGATATCTTTGATGGGTTGAGCGATAGATTCTGCTGCTTTGCCATCTTGATAGATACCGGCTGGAAGTCATTAAGCCACTTGCTACAGCAAAGTGGTCTACCACATATACCGATACCGCCAAGCATCTTTGCCTCATCTCTAACACCGATTTGACGGAGCTCTATTCTCATCTTAAACTCAGATGCTAAGTCTTTTACAAGCCCTCTAAAGTCAATTCTGCCATCTGCCGAGAAGTAGAATATCACCTTAGTCCCATCGATTGTAAACTCAGCATCTACAAGCTTCATGTCCAGCTTGTGCTGCAAGATTTTCTCATCGCAGACCTTCATAGCCTCATCTCTCTTGGCTAGATTATCCTTGTATCTCTGAATGTCTTCCTTAGAAGCCTTGCGTTCTACGCCCTTGAGAGGAGCTACAAGTTCACTCTCATCAATCTCGCAGTTAGCTATCGAAATATGTCCAAGCTCCATACCTCTTGCCGTCTCCACGATTACAAGATCACCGAGTTCGTAACTCACACCCGCTGGGTCGAAGTAATATGTCTTGCTGGCTTTCATAAAACCTACGCCTATAATTTCTACCATCTATCAATTTCCCTTCTTATCTATTTAAAACCGAATACAGCGTATCCGAATTAGTTACTTTTATCGTTTGTTTCTGCTAAGAAATAATGCATTTAGCGCATAATCTGGAGCCATCCCTCGCTTGATGTTAATCCTCGTATCTTCAACTTGATCTATCATCTGAAGTATCGCCCCAGCGTTCGGTGGCAAGTTGCCACCTCCTATCAGTCTCTCGTGCAAATTCTCTTCTAGCGCATCGAGAAACTTAAACGCCTCTTCATTGCTTCTAAAATTCTTTTTAACAATACCGCGCACCTTGAAGAAATACGTCTTCCCAAGCCACTCCTTCATCAGCGCTTCAACGTTATCAGAATTCATGTTATCTTGTGCTTCCTCATTGACCCTAAGCTCAACGCATCTGGACTAACCGTCGGAAGCAGCGACTCTTTGTTATCAGTTGCTAGAATTATAACTGTCCCAGGATAAGGTTCTTCCAAGGTCTTAAGAAGCTTATTCTGAACTATCTCACTTAGTCTCTCAGCATTGTCGATAACCCCGACATTACGCTCTCCATACGGCCTCATCCCCAGTCGCTCTATCATGGCTGCTGCATCAATAGTCTTATATGTCTCTTTGCCGCTCTGATTCATGAAGAACAAGTCTTCGTGAGTACCTCCATTAACCCTGATACACGCTGGGCATCTACCACATGCATGTCCAGAGATATCGGTGTTAGGGCAAATTATATCTTTTGCAAAACTTCTAATATATTCATCCCGCGCTTCACCGCTTCGCCCTTCTAATATATATGCATGTGCGTATTCCCGTGCCATATCTCTCCCATATCCTCTGACAGTTGCAATTCCTGCAGCTATCTACCGTTAGATTCTTTTATATCTATAGATCCTCTAGCTTTGAATATATATCTTCTTTGATCTCGTCTATAGTTCTAGTCGCATCGATTCTAACTACTCGCTCTGGATACTTTTCGCATATCGCCTTATATCCCTCATACACACGGTAGTGAAAATCTAGTTTCTGCTGTTCTAACCTATCCCTTGCATCCTTACCGATTCTCGATCTACCAATTTCAGGGTCAAGATCCATGAAGAAAGTAACATCTGGTTCAAGTCCGCCAGTCGCATATCTGTTTACCTCACCCACTTGATCTCCAAGATTTCTACCATATCCCTGATATGCGATGCTGGAATCCACAAATCTATCGCATACTACAACCGACCCCTTGTCAAGTGCCGGTCTTATCTTCTCTGAGACGTGCTGGGCTCTCGCTGCCGCGTACACGAACATCTCAGTGATGTCGTCCATCTCAGCGTTGCCATTATCCAAAACGATATTGCGGAGCTTTTCGCTAATCGGTGTTCCACCGGGCTCTCGGGACACTACGACTTCCCTGCCTGCATTTTCAAAATACGACTTTATATTTTCAACTTGTGTGCTTTTACCTGCGCCATCTGGCCCTTCAAGCGTAATAAATATTCCCTTTGGCACCATGCCACCACCTATCTATGTGTACTTCTATCAGATTGTTCTATCGGATCTGGTATGTGAATTGTAAATCCCTTTTCTCTAGTTTTTTTGCGCTCGGCTGCATCTCGCTTCTCAGCAGCCTGCTTTGCCTGCTTCTTACCGCTCACTGTCGAAAAGTAATCTGCGAGCAGATACCTTCCAAGAACTGCCATCGGTATAGTTAGTAGCAGAGCCAATATGTATTTGAACAATATCATACGGCCTTCCTTCCCACACTTTGTGCATCATAATTTCACATTTATACAGAGTGTATTATACCATAAGATGAGGGAAGATACAGTTTTCATAAAGCGTCTTTTTGGCAAAAACATGAATAAACCGTGACAGCATTGCTTATACTTCTATTCTTATCAAAATAAGTTATGGCTATGTGCGTCTGCTACTCTACAACTGAAGTCGTTAATATGGTAAACTTAATTAGTTAATTAGATTTAAACGCAGGAGGATCAATATGAATTCAATCGAACTCAGCGAACTCATCTATCCTGAGATTGCATGCGATACTGACTACGAGGCCAAGTACCCTAAGCGTAATCTCCCGGAAGGTGCTAAGGTCACAAGACTCGGCCCAAGCCCTACTGGTTTTATCCATCTCGGCAACCTTTACGGAGCTTTTGTAGACGAGAGGCTCGCTCACCAGAGCAACGGTGTTTTTTACCTCAGAATCGAGGATACTGACGATAAGAGATTTGTCGAAAATGCTGTAGAAACAATCATCTCATCTCTCGCGTTCTTCGGAATCAAGTTTGATGAAGGCGTTACTGAGAATGGCGATATTGGAAACTATGGTGACTATACACAGAGCCACCGCGGTGAAATATACAGATTTTATGCCAAGAAATTGCTCGCTGAAGGCAAGGCATACCCTTGTTTCCTAACAGAAGAAGAGATCAGCGAGATTAGAGAGAAGCAAGAAAAGGAAAAGATTGCTCCTGGAATCTATGCAGGATGGTCAAAGTATAGGGATTGGGACAAAGATCCAGAGACCGAAAAACTCGTTGCTGATCACATCAAAGCCGGTGACCCATTTGTAATAAGATTAAAGTCAGACGGTACCCCTAACGCTACCGGTGAGGATATCAAGAGAAACAAAGTCGTTGATGGAATAAGGGGCGCACTTGATATGCCGGAAAACTTTCAGGACGTCGTAATAATTAAGACTACAGGAATTCCGACTTATCATTTTGCACATGCCGTTGACGACCACCTGATGAGAACGACTCACGTCATTCGCGGAGAAGAATGGCTACCTTCACTTCCAATTCACGTCGAGCTTTTTGGAAAGCTTGGATTTGAACTTCCAGTATATTGCCACACCGCTCAACTGATGAAAATAGGAGAAGATGGCAACAAGAGGAAGCTATCGAAGCGTAAGGACCCAGAACTTTCACTGGATTATTATAGAGATCAGGGTTATCATCCTGCTGCAGTTAGAGAATATCTGCTTACCATTCTCAACTCAAACTACGAGGAATGGCGTATGGAGAATCCAGAGGCAGATATTGATGAATTCAAATTCACTACGGAGAAAATGAGTAACTCTGGTGCACTTTTCGATCTCGACAAGCTTAACGACGTGAGTAAGGAAGCCATGCTACATATTCCTGCAACTGAAATCGCTGAATTTCTAAAGGCTTGGTCTCTCGAGTTCGCACCTGAGTACGGATATGTATTTGAGGATATGGATTTACTCGTTGAGATTCTAGACCTTGGAAGAGATGAAAAGAAGCCACGCAAGGACCTAGTATACGCTAGACAGATAATGGAATTCATAAGCTACTTCTATGATCAGAGTTTTAAAGTCATTGATGAAGTCCCTGCCGAAGCTGAAGCCGATAAGGTAAAGATTCTCGAGGAATACCTATCATCTTATAATCATGCCGATACACAGGAAGAATGGTTCAATAAGATAAGAGAAATTGCAACTAACCTAGGTTATGCTGCAAAGCCTAAGGACTATAAAAAGAATCCTGATGACTACAAGGGACATGTAGGACACGTAAGCACTGTTATTAGGCTATCTCTCGTTGGTCGTGCACAATCACCTGACGTATGGGCAATTCAGCAGATTATGGGCGAAGATATGGTTAGAGACAGGATTAACCGAATGATAGAAGAGGAGAAATAAAATGGAACCAATTCTAGTTATCATGGCTGCAGGAATGGGAAGTCGCTACGGCGGTCCAAAGCAGATTGACCCGATTACTTCCGAGGGTGATATAATCATGGATTTCTCCCTCTACGATGCTTACCAGGCTGGTTTCAGAAGAGTCGCTTTTATAATCAAGGAAGATTTTGAAAAGGACTTCAAGGCCCACATCGAAGGCCGAGCTGGAAAACTTTTTGAAACGCACTACGCAATTCAGGACATTCACGACCTACCTGCAGGCTACTCCGTTCCAGAAGGAAGAACGAAGCCTTGGGGAACTGGTCACGCTGTCCTATCCGCAAGGGATTACATCGATGCACCTTTTGCAGTTATAAACGCTGATGACTACTATGGTCAGGAAGCATTTGAGAAGATTTATAAATTCCTAAGCTCATCGGCTGATGCCACACACCACTGCATGGTAGGTTTCAAAATTGAGAACACACTCTCTTTAAATGGTTCCGTTGCTCGTGGGCTTTGCGAAGTTACGGACGGATTTTTGTCAGATATTGAAGAACACTCGGATGTAATTCGTGAGGAGGATGGCATAATTCGTGCTACTAACTCTAAGGGAATTAGACACGATGTACCAGATGGTCATTCAGTTTCTATGAACCTATGGGGCTTTGGTACTGAATTCCTAGGCATCATGAAAGATGGCTTCCCTGCCGCTCTCGATAGTATAATGGAAGAGAATCCGCTAAAGGGAGAATACTTTCTGCCATACTGCATTGACACCGAGGTAAAAGCTGGTAGAGGAACTGTTGCTGTTCTTCAGTCGAGCGATAAATGGTTCGGTGTTACCTACAAAGAAGACAAAGACGAGGTTGCCGCGAAGTTTTCCGAGATGAAGGATGAGGGGAAATATCCAAAAGAACTTTGGTAACAATATTGAGCTAAAAAGCGGGACTTACGTCCCGCTTTTATAATTTATTATTTTTTTCTCAACTTAATTGCGTATGATATCGTCTGCCTAAGCGCATTATCTTTAGGAATACCTGCAAGTCTTAACTTATGCGCATATTCTAGAATCATTCCGAAATCCTCACCTGGCATAACTCCATTAATAATTAAATCCTTTCCGGTAACATAAGGTTTCGCCATCGTCTCTCTATACACCTCAAGTCTATCAAATAAAAAGTCTATACGTTCCTGTTCTCTTTCATTTTCAGTCGTTGTAAATAACTCTTTTTCAATACCCTTGTCCATCTCTACTTTAATACTATCCTTATCTTGAGATTGCAAAACATAGGGAAGCTTAGGTTTGTCACAGATCGCAAAGTAGATTAAATCCGACGGAGCCAAGACATTATCAAATAGGTGATTCGTCTTTTTGACTGCAGATCTTGATTCTGCAATTTTATTTGGGCGCATGTGATTAGGAATCATATTAGCGATATACTTTTTTATATCGCTACCATGACATACGCGGTCCAGAAATCGCTCCGCGATTTCTGCTCCTTGTATCTCGTGACCGTACGCGTGAATTGCGCCATTTACGAATTCAGTCGTCGTAATCTTGCCGAAATCATGAGTGAGAGCCAGAAGCATAAACGCGTATGGGTCACTCGCATAAGATCGGAACTGTGCCGCCCTATCCAGAACCATCATAGTGTGAGTCCAGACATCGCCTTCAGGATGGAATTCCGGGTTCTGCTCTAGCCCGATCAGCTGTTCGAGTTCCTTGAACCAGTATCCAAGCTGGCCCATTTCCCGCAGGCATTCAAAGAATTCGGATGGCCGGTGGGATTCCAGGAGCGCCTTCTTCATCTCTATCTCGATGCGCTCGGCCGAAAGATTCCTGAGGTCAAGCGCCCTACAGATTGAAATCGTGGAAGGCGCGATCTGGAATCCGAACCTAGATCTGAACTGGGCAGCACGGAGGGCACGGAGTGGATCCTCACCGAATTTCTTATCGTCTATGTGACGGATTATTCGGTTTTTGATATCCTCCGTGCCTCCATACGGATCCGCGATTTCACCGCTCAGAATATCCTTGAGAAGCGCATTCATAGTGAAATCGCGCCTACGTGCTGCCTCTTTGATTCCGATAAACGGATCGATTTCAATTTCAAAATCACGATGCCCATTCCCCGCCTTCCGCTCTGAACGCGGTAAAGCAATGTCTATCTGATGACCAGCAAGCGAGTATACGCCAAAAGCAGAGCCGAATCGCAGCGGCTTTCCAAGCTCCTTTAGCACCGCTTCTAGAACTGCCTCTGAGATTCCATGTACTTCAATATCAACGTCCTTTATGGGCCGTTTCATAATCTCGTCACGAACGGCTCCGCCTACCATGTACGCACGCCCTCCAAGCTCTGCTACCCTGTCGGCTAACTTTTCAATTATCTCTTTATCTAGCTTATTCATCTATCAACTTCTTACACATAGCTCTGGCTCTCAACGTCGAACACTCCGCGCGTCGTGAGCCTAAGCTTAGGAATAACAGGTAGGCTCATGAAGGATAGTGTCATAAACGGATCTATCAGATTACTAACACCGAGTTCAAAAGCTCTCGCCTTTGCATCTTCAAGATTTCTATTCACGTCAATAAGCGGAGCATCACTCATTAGGCCGGCAATCCCCAGCTTCACATCTCCGATGCATCTACCGCCGTCAAATACCGTTATTCCCCCGCCATTTTCCGCAATATGATTTACAGCAGCTGCCATATCTTCGTCATTAGTGCCAACAACTATTATATTGTGAGAATCGTGCGAGATACTGGTAGCAACTGCTCCACTTCTGAGACCGTAACCCTTGATGTATCCGATTCCAATATGACCCGTATAGTTATGTCTCTCCACTACAGCGATTTTGAGGATATCTTCGGCAACATCCACACCAGTTGCGTACCCCTCATCTGTGGTCATCAGCTCACCAGGAACCATGCCAAGCACACCTCTAGGTCTATCTATCTTAAATGCTTCAGGTTTTAACCTATCGACCTTAAATGTACTATGTGCCCTCTCTGTCAGGAACTCATCTACAGGCGGAGCGTTGAAGTCCTTGAGATTTCCGCCGCTGTACATCAGCTTGCCCTTTATAAACTTGTTCAACTGTAAATTCCTCAAAACTATCAATGATTACGAAATCAGCAAGATACCCGAGTGCAATTGCGCCGCGGTTATTCAATCTGAAGTATCTAGCTGCGTTGGTGCTCGCAACCTTAATAGCCAATATCGGATCTGCTCCCATAGAGATAGCTTTCTTAATTATATAATCTATATGCCCTTTCTCCAGTAGGTCTGACGGATGCTTATCATCCGTGCAGAACATACACCTATCTGCGTATTTATCCGTTAGAAGCGGCATCAGAGCCTCCAGGTTGTGGGCTGCTGTACCCTCTCTAATCATAATCACCTGCCCGAGCTCGAGTTTCTCTATAGCCTCACTAGCCGTAGCGCATTCATGATCGGAGTACACGCCAGCAGCGATGTATGCATTAAGCGCTTTACCCTTCACCCCTGGTGCATGGCCATCTATCTTCTTGTGGTGTGCCTGTGCAGCGACTATCTTTTCTACAACCTGCTCATCTGCAGCGACTGTACCGACGTAATTCATCATCTCTGCGAGGCCTTGCACTCTAGGATGTTCGTAGAAACTATCAATCGCTCTGTAATCGAGCATTGCACCAGACTCGTCAAGCGGAGTTGCAGGAACGCATGAAGGTAACATAAAGCGCACATCTATCGGAAGCCCTTCGGTAGCCTGGAGCATGTATTCAATTCCATCTGTACCCATGACATTTGCAATCTCATGAGGGTCAGTAACCACGGTGGTCGTGCCGTGAGGAAGTACTGCTCTCACAAATTCAGTAGGTGTAACCAGAGCGCTTTCGAGATGGATGTGTGCATCTAGAAATCCCGGACACACGATTTTCCCCGTCACATCCACTTCCTTTTCACCATCATACTCACCAATTCCAGCTATCAATCCATTCGTAACCGCAATATCAGCATTCCGTAGTTCACCTGAGAATACACTCACATATGTTGCGTTCTTAAGAACCAAATCTGCTTTGCACTTCCCCGCAGCAGCTCTTATAACCTTCTGCTTGCTCTGCAATTTTCGATTGATTTTACCTGTATAGCTTTCGGACATTTTAGTACCCCTTTACATGCACCAATATAAATTACCCTATTGTAACATACTTTTATGAAACCATATTGAACTCAATTACTAAAATCACAGTCAACCAAACATTACATTCCGCGCATATTAAAAAAGAGCCCCCCGGGCTCTTTTTTAAAAGCATATATAACTTTCTAAAAGTTTTTATTATTAGCCTAATAGTTTCTCTTCCCACTCCTTCTCCCTGAAGCCACCGATCACGAAGTCATCACCAACGACTAGCGGTCTCTTTACAAGCATTCCATTAGATGCTAGAACCTCGAGCTGCTCATCTTCGCTCATCGCGTCTAGCTTATCCTTGAGTTCCATTTCTCTATAGAGCATTCCGCTTGTGTTAAAGAACTTTCTCACCGGCTTGTCACTTCTAGATAACCAGTCCCTTAGCTCTTCTTTAGTCGGATTATTTTCAACTATATGTCTGTCATCGTAAGCGACACCATTGTCATCGAGCCACTTCTTAGCCTTCTTGCATGTGCTGCATTTTGGATACTCATTAAATAGAACTTTCATATTCATCCTCCCTCTTACTTTACAAGTTCAATCAGGTCGCCATAACCTGCCTCTAGCATGTCTTCAACTGGTATAAATTTTAGAGCTACCGAATTGATGCAGTATCTCATTCCCCCATCTTCTGCTGGTCCATCCTGAAATACGTGTCCCAGATGAGAATTTGCACCCTTGCTTCTAACCTCAACACGCTCCATGCCGAACGTATTGTCTCGCAGATAGACCACATGTTCCTCACTTATAGGCCTTGTAAATGCAGGCCATCCGCAGCCAGAGTTGAATTTATCCGTCGATACGAACAGCGGTTCACCGCTCACGACGTCTACATAGATGCCCTTTTCAAAGAAGTCATCGTATTCACCAGAAAAAGCTCTCTCTGTCCCCGACTTTCTAACGACGTTATACGCCTGTGGTCCAATGCGGTAAATAGCTCCTCCTCGGTCTCATCCGACGGATAGAGATCATCCTTTATCCCCTGACCAGCCGCGGCAGCTTCTGCAGCGAACAGCGCTCTAACTTCTTCAATCTCATAGTTTGTAATGTGACAGTATCCACCTGGGTTCTTATCGAGATAGTCCTGATGGTAATCCTCAGCAGCATAGAATGAACCAAGTGGCTCTAGTTCTACGTAGAACTCTTCATTAATATCTCTCTGCTGTCCGAATACCTTCTCTAATATCGGCAAATCTTGCTCATCTTCGTAATACACACCCGTCTGATACTGCGTCCCAATATCAGGTCCTTGTCTATTCTGAACAGTTGGATCGATGACCATAAAGAAAACATACGTTAACTTCTCGAGTGATAGTCTCTCAGGATTATATGTGACTTTAACAGTCTCCCTATGGCCAGTATCACCTCTGCAAACCTGCTCATACGAAGGGTTCTCAACTCTTCCATTCGCATACCCCACAGTCGTCTCTATAACTCCTGGGATCTCCTTGAACACCCTCTCAGTGCCCCAAAAGCAACCACCGGCAAAATATATATTCTTACTCATTGTTTTTCTCCTTATCGGCGAAAGCGCATAATCTATTCCATATATCTGAATCCGCCATATAGCTTGTGTGCAATTTAATTATATACACTGTAGCAATTTTTTCAATGCTTTATTTAAAGAAAAAGGCAGCCCTCGGGCTGCCCTTTAATGAATTATTATCAATCACATGCTTTAGTCTATCTAACAGAGTTTTAGTTCTGTCCCCAAACTTCTTCCGCTACTTCCTTGACGAGTCTTAACTTAGCCCACTGCTCTTCTTCAGTTAGCTTGTTTCCTATCTCGCAAGATGCGAATCCGCACTGAGGGCTGAGATAAAGCCTCTCAAGAGGCACATACTTACTTGCCTCTTTGATTCTCGCATGAAGAACCGCCTTATCTTCGAGCTCCGGTCTCTTGGTAGTAACTAGTCCGAGAACTACCTTCTTGTCCTCAGGTACCTTTGCAAGTGGCTCAAATCCTCCAGATCTCTCGTCATCAAATTCTAAGAAGAACGCAGAGACATTCTCTTCTCCGAGCAGAACATCTGCAACTGCATCGTATGGGCCGCTGCTGATATATGTTGAGTGGTAGTTTCCACGGCACACGTGTGTAGTAACCACTAGGTCATCAGGTGCTGCATCGATTACTCTATTGTTAACGTCCTTGTACTTATTCTGAACTTCAACTGTACCTTCCTTAGTTGTTCCGAACAGAATGGAGCCGGACTTGTTTGTGAACATTCCCCATGTGCAGTCATCTAGCTGAAGGTTTCTACAGCCTGCATCATATAGCTGCCTGATGAACTCATTGTATACTTCTACTACATCATCGATAAATGCTTCTTCGCTCTCATACTGAACAAAGGTTGACTCCAGATTGAACGGGAATAGGAACTGTGCGAGGAACTGCGCTGGTGAAGGTATTGTCTGCTTCGCAACTGTATTCTCATCCTCAAACTGCTTTACGAATCTAAAGTGTTCTACGAATGGATGCTCTCCCGATAGCTTTAATTTACCAACTAGGTATGTATCATCTACAATTGCATCCTCTCCATGAAATGGCAGTCCAGTCTTGGTTGGCTTATGTCCTACACCGTCAAGTGCCCACATGAAGTCAAGATACCAAGTCGCTCTTCTGAACTCACCGTCTGTGATCACGTGATATCCTAGCTCCTTGAGTTTGGATACGAGCTCAGTAATTGTCTCGTCTTCAACCTTCTTCAGCTCATCGTAGCCGATATCACCGTTATCAAAAGCTTTTCTCGCTTCCTTAAGTCTCTCTGGTCTTAAAAAACTTCCTACAAAATCATATCTAAATGGTGTCTTTAAATTGCTCATCTCTTACCTCTAGTCTTTCTTAGCAGAGTCTATCCCCAAACTTCTTCTGCAATCTCTTTAACTAATCTTAGCTTAGCCCACTGCTCTTCTTCAGTTAGCTTGTTTCCTATCTCGCAAGATGCGAATCCGCACTGAGGACTGAGACACAGTCTCTCAAGAGGTACGTATTTACTTGCTTCCTTAATTCTTGCAATAACTGCTTCTTTATCTTCTAACTTAGGCGACTTCGTAGTGATAAGACCGAGAACCACCTTCTTGTCAGGAGAAACTTTTGCAAGTGCCTCAAAGCTACCTGAACGCTCATCATCATACTCGAGTAGTAGCGCATTTACGTTCTCCTTTGCGAATACGTAATCGGCAACTGAATCGTATGCTCCACTTGAGAAGTATGTCGAATTATAATTTCCTCTGCAGATGTGTGAAGTGATAACTAGATCTTTAGGTTTTCCTTCAAGCGCTAGGTTATTTACCTCAAGCAGCTGAGCCTTGACAGTTTCTAAATCAATGCCAAGTGCCTTATATCTTAATTTTGCAGCATCTCCTACAACTGCTCCCCATGTGCAGTCATCTAGCTGAAGGTTACGACATCCTGCTTCGTAGAACTGTTTAATTACCTCACGATAAGCATTGGCAATATCATGAATCAGTTCTTCATTTGTCTCGTAGAACTTTCTAGTGCTCTCGAGGTTATCCGGGATAATGAACTGCTGGAATGTCTGTGCAGGTGCAGGAATCGTGTACTTAGCAACAGTATTCTCATCTTCAAACTGCTTTAAGAATTTAAAATACTCCACAAATGGGTGAGGCTTAGCTTTTAGCTTGCCTACAAGGTATGTATCGTCTAGCAATGCGAGCTCGCCATGGAACTGAATTCCACCACCAGTATTCTCATGTTCAACGCCCTCAAATCCCCACATGAAGTCGAGATGCCAGAAAGACCTTCTGAATTCTCCATCTGTAATTACCCGAAATCCGAGTTCCTTCTGTTTTGCAACTAGCTTTGTAATCTCTTCCTCAACGACCTTGTCGTACTCGCCCTGACTAATCTCATTCTTTCTTAGCTGCGCTTTAGCATCCTTTAGTGCCTGTGGTCTAAGAAAACTTCCTACATAGTCATATCTAAATGGTGTCTTTAATTCATTGCTCATCTCTACGTACCCCCTCGTGTTTGCTAAACATAGATTAACATCAAGTAAAAATTTATGGAAATACTTATAACCCATAGCGAAATATAGGCTCAATTTATATCTCAGTGTATTATTTATCTTTTGTAGTACTTATAAGGAGATAAAAAATAGGACTCCATCTGGAGTCCTATTTTATGTATAGTTCTTATTACATTAGTAAAGCTTTGATCCTGCTGGTATTGAATCATCTAGCATCACGAGATTGAGGATTTCCTCTCCATCGTAATCACATATGGCAGATAGCAGCATACCGCATGATTCTAGTCCCATCATCTTACGAGGTGGTAGATTTGTAATAGCAACCAGTGTCTTTCCAACTAACTCCTCTGCAGAGTATGTCTCCTTGATACCAGACAAAATAGTTCTAGTCTGACCTGATCCATCATTAAGAGTGAATTTAAGAAGTTTCTTGCTCTTTGGAACTTCCTCACACTCCAGAACCTTAACTACTCTGAAGTCTGACTTGCTAAATGTATCGAAATCAACTACATCCTCAAACAGTGGCTCAACTTTAACCTTTGATAGGTCGAGTTTTCTCTCAGCCTTTTCTTCTGAGCTGCCACCCTTGCCGAGAGGCTTCATAACAGGGAATAGCTGTACGTCCCTGATAGTCGAAGAATCTGTAAGAAGCATTACAAGTCTATCAACTCCGATTCCAAGACCACCCGTTGGAGGCATTCCAACCTCGAGCGCATTTACGAAATCCATGTCCATCGGATGAGCTTCGTCATCAAGGCCTAGGTCTAGCTCACGCTGCTGCTCAGCGAATCTCTCATACTGATCTATCGGGTCGTTAAGCTCTGAAAACGCATTAGATAGCTCCCATCCATTGATGTAGGCTTCAAATCTACGAGTGATGCGAGGGTCCTTTGGATCCTTCTTTGCAAGCGGCGACACCTCTACTGGGTGTCCAGTTAGGAACACAGGTCCATCAAGAAGCCCTGGGATATCTTCGCAGTACTCGTCAAACATCTCAGCTATAATTTTGCCACGAGTCCAATTGCTAACCTCTTTAGCATCCATTCCGTATGCTATTGCTCTCTCACGAGCTTCTACATCATCTTCAATCTTATCGAACGGAATACCTGTAACCTTAATTACAGATTCCGTCATGTCTATCTTATTCCATGGAGGCGTAACGTCAAAAGTCTTACCTTCATAGGAGATAATAGGTGAACCATTTACCTCCATAGCGCACTTATAGACAATCTGCTCCATGAGATCCATCATGCTCTCCTGATTTCCGTAAGCCATGTAGCACTCCATAGAAGTGAACTCAGGGCTGTGATTTTTATCCATACCCTCGTTACGGAAAACTTTGCCTAGTTCATACACTCTATCAAGTCCGCCGACAATCAGTCTCTTGAGCGGAAGCTCGAGCGAAATTCTGAGGTGAAGATCGAAGTCTAGTGCGTTATGGTGTGTGTTAAACGGTCTAGCGTTAGCACCACCAGCGATTGTCTGTAGAACTGGAGTTTCAACCTCAAGGAAGCCATAGTCATCCTCGAGTACTCTACGGATAGTGCTAACTACCTTTGCACGCTTTAAGAATGTATCCCTAACGTCTGAATTTACGATAAGGTCAACGTAACGCTGTCTATATCTAAGATCAGTATCTACAAGGCCACTCCACTTGTCAGGAAGTACCTGCAGGGACTTTGCCTGAAGCGTTAGCTCCTGCACGTGAATCGAAATCTCATCCGTTTTAGTCTTGAATACGATACCCTTGAGTCCTACGAGGTCACCGATATCATAAGTCTTGAATACTGTATATTCTTCAGTTCCAATATCGTCGCGCTTCACGTAACACTGGATTCTTCCCTGCTTATCCTGAATATCAAAGAATGCAGCCTTACCCATGATCCTCTTGCTCATGATACGTCCTGCAACAGCTACTTCCTGATCTTCCATAGCGTCGTAGTTATCCTTGATATCCTTACTGTGAGCAGTTACATCGTATGTCTCCTGTACAAATGGGTCTCTGCCCATAGCGCGAAGTTCCTGAAGCTTGTCTCTTCTGATCTGTCGCTGTTCACTAATCTCTTCTGCTGTAAGCTCCGGCTGTTCCTGCTCAGGAGTCTTTACATTATCGTTGCTCATTGTAATTCCGTAATCCTTTCTCACGAATTATATAAATATACTGTTATACACCGCAGTTTCTCTATTCGGTGCATATCGCAAAGCTTTTATTTTCTTACGTCAAGAACCTTATACTTAGCAGTTCCATCGATGATTGGGAACTCTAGTACATCTCCAGCTCTTGCACCTAGCAGATGCTGTCCAACCGCAGATGCATTTGAAAGCTTGCCATTAAATGGGTCTGCCTCTGTGTTTCCTACAATTTTGTAAGTAACCTCTTCATCGTACACTAAATCGTGAAGTGTTACTGTGCGACCAGTAGCGATTACACCCTCATCAGTCATCTCATCATCGTCAGCGATCTTTGCTGTGCGAAGCATAGCCTCGATGTTAGTGATTCTCTCTTCAGTTTCAGCCTGTGCATCCTTTGCTGCATCATACTCTGAGTTCTCGGAAATATCTCCGTATGAGATTGCCTCTTTAAGTCTTTCGGCATTTTCCTTTCTTGTTACAGTAATTAGATGCTCGAGCTCTGTCTGAAGTGCGTCATAACCCTCTCTAGTCATTTCATTATCATGTGGTGCCATTGGTCTCTTACTCCTTTCAACCTTCTGTTATTAAATCTCGTATTTTTTTACATCTTCGCTTTCTGCCAAGTTAAGCAGTGCGGAATACTTCAGTTTAAATGTCATAATATCGCCGATTTACATCTTCCGAGGCGTCTTCGACATCAATAATAGTGTGATCGCCTGATGCGCCTATCACCGACGTTCCTTTCATCTCAGGAACTAGATCATCAATATCCCCATAGTCAGCTCTACCGATTGCTAGCAGCGCCCTCTTGCGCATACCCTTATCTACGTACTCACGCTTCTTGCCAGCAGCATCTACTCCGAGTTCTCCTTGTGGGTAACTTGCCTTCACCTTAAGCTCTATAACTTCTGCCTTTAGTACGAATGGTGTGTCTAATTCACCCATAGCTTCAAGATTATAACATAATCTTACGTCTTCGAGTGGACCAATTAAAGGACCAGCTCCAAGTCTAAGCATATTGATCTTCTCTGGCATATACCCATGGTACACTCCGAGCAGACTCGTTGTGGCTCCTCCAGATACGTATTCTAGTCCTCTGCCAATTTTCGCTTCTACCCTATCAGCTAACTCGGCAAGAGCTACCATCTTATCCTCTGTCGGAATAACTGATCCGTAGCAGCCCAGGTTAGTTCCGATACCCGCTAGCACGAGTCCCAGCATTTCATTCTCTATTTTGACAGCCGTTTCGACTAGCTCATCGAGGTCAAAGAACCCTTCTCTAAGGTCTCCGAGGTCGGCCATCAAGATTACCTTATGCGTAGTTCCTTTCTCAAGCGCTACCTTGTTGATAGCTTCGAGCACAACCATTTCACTATTAAGACTTATGTCTACAACATCGACCATCTCAGAAATCTCTGATAGCATAGGAATTCTGATTAGAAGTAGCGGCACTTTGATGCCACTCTCCTTAGCTCGCTTTAGCTGATCAAGCCTCGATGAACCGATTAGTTTAGCTCCACCTGCTACAAAATCCTCTGCAGCCGCAACGGTTCCATTCGTAGCCTTGATGATACCAGCAATCTCAATTCCTTGCTCACCGCATTTGGACGAGAGTTTCTTCATGTTATTAACCAGCTTTGCCCTGTCATGAAACAGCGCTGGATACTTGTATTCTGCCATCTCAATCATCTCACTTTCTATGACCACTTATTGTCTTCAACAAATCTTCTGATCTTTAGTCCCGTTGTCTTGTCAAATTCCCTTTCACGTATAATTACATGATTGATTCTCTTGAAAAGAGGCATCGTCTCGTTCTGCTTATCCACGATGCGCTCTATGTACTCACGTACTTGCTCATCAGTCGCATCTTCACCAAGCTCCTCTGCAATTATCTCCTTGCTAGGTCTAATAGTCGCATAGATACCTCGCTTTAGCGAATCCTCGTTGTCCTCATCTCCCCAAACCATACACTCTTCAATGCACTCATTTTTCATGAGATAGAACTCGAGTTCCTCAGGGAAAACGTTCTTGCCATTTGCTGCAATTATTACGTTCTTCTTACGTCCTGTTATGTATACGTAGTCCTTATCACTCAGATATCCGAGGTCACCAGTATGGAACCATCCGTCGATGATCACCTCATCAGTGCTCTCTTGATTCTTGTAGTAACCCATCATGATATTAGGTCCACGGAAACAAATCTCACCAACTCCGTCATCACCCTTATCCGCAATCATACACTCAACAAAAGGAAGTAAGTGTCCAGCCGAAGTATTGTCAATTAGCTTTGGATCCTCTGGATTAAGTGACACCATAGGAGATGTCTCTGTTAGTCCATATCCCTGAATCGCTGTGATACCTAGGTCTCTAAAGAAGCCCATGATATCTCCATCGATTGCCGCGCCTCCAACAATCATTGTCTTTATGCGGCCACCGAAAGTCTCCGTAATCTTCTTAGTTGCAGGCTTACTCACATCTATTCCAACACGCTTTGTAACCTTGCTGAGCTTGATAAGAGTATTAAGCTGCTTCTCCTTGCCACTCTTCTTAATCTGCCTAGTAATTTTGCTGTAGAAGTTCTCATAGATTAACGGAACTGCTAGCATAAGGTGCGGTTTCACCTCCTGCAGGTCTTTAACTATATGCTTGAGTCCCTGGCAAAATGCCATCGTAGCTCCGCAGTACATTGACTCGATGAATGTGCATGTACACTCGTACGTATGATGTATCGGGAGCACAGAGAAGAATACGTCTCCAACCTCAATATTTAGGAAGGTCTGCGCAACCATTACGTTAGAGCAAATATTTATTATTAAGCATTACGCCTTTGGATGTGCCAGTTGTTCCCGATGTGAACAGGATTATCGCCATATCCGTATTTATGATTTCGGCATCTATGAAGTTTCTGTCACCTGCTTCAACGAGCTCGTATCCATGCTCTCTAAGTTTATGCCATGACAGCAGCCCCTTGTCAGCCTTCTCATGGTTATGCATGCCAGCATTAATTACAAATTCGAGGTTGTTGTCATCCCTTTCCTTGATTCGCTTGAAGATATCATAGTGCTTGTCCATTGTGATGACTGCCGATAGTTCTCCACTCGCTGTCAGCTGAGATAGTTCGTCCTCATTAAGCTCCTTGTCAAGAGGTACTACTACGCCAGTCCCACCTACTACAGCGAGATAGCTCTCTGCCCATTCGTAGCAATTCTTACCAATTACACCGATATGTTTACCTTTTAGCCCGAGTTCAATAAGAGCAGTTCCAAGTGCATTCACATCTGCAAGCACCTTGCTATATGATATCTCTTGAAACGGTTTGTTTTTATCAAACTTCTGGAGGAATAGTGGCTTATCACCATAAAGCTCTGCACTGGTCTCTAATATATTCTTGATGTCTGTTACCGCGCGGCGCCATGTATATCTGATCGCAGGATCAGTGGACTCATTGATTGAATCCATCATCGCCTGCATTTCTTCCATCTCTCTGGCTTTAATCTCTCGGTACTCCGCTCTAGCATCTCTGTTAACTGCCACCTTAAAATCTGCGTCCTTTCTCGAAGTCTCTGTCATCGAATTTGTACTCATAGTTTTCTTCCTCGAATCTCTTGATCTTAAGTGTTGTCGTCTTGATAAAGTCGTCTTCACGAATCTCGATTCTCTTAACTCGTTTGAAAGGCGGCATCTTGGAGTTCGCTTCATCAACGGCCTCCTTTAGCTTACGATACTTCTCTTCGTCAGTCATGCAGCCTGCATTTTCAAGGGCTTTATAGTCAGGATACATGATCGCTGTACATATCAAGTCATCCTTAACCTCTTCATGCTTTCCGTATACGATGACTTCGCTAATGAATTCACTCAGTAATAGGTAATACTCAACTTCCTCTGGGAAAATGTTCTTACCACCCTTAGTTACTATTACGTTCTTCTTACGACCTGTAATATACAGAAATCCGTCCTCATCTAGGTATCCATAATCACCAGTATACAACCAGCCATCCTTTATAGTCTTAGCTGTGTTCTCAGCATCCTTATAGTATCCCATCATCACTGATGGCCCCTTACAGATAACCTCTCCGATTCCGCTCTCGTCTTTGTCGACTATGCGAACCTCTGTTCCAGGCATCGGCTTACCAACAGAAGCAGCTTTTCCGTATCTGTCCTGATTAACTGCGATAATAGGTGAATTCTCGGTCATACCGTATCCCTGCATCATCGGGAGTCCCATAGCTTCAAACTCCGATATTACATTTGGATCAATTGCCGCTCCACCAGCGATGAGAATATATAGGCTTTCACCAAATATATCGTGTACCGCCTTGAACAGCCTCTTTGTAACCATTCTGTTGTTTCTAAGGTCGAGTTTCATCGACATACCGAGCGCTCTCTTGAGCTTGTCTGCATTGCCGCTCTTCTCTGCTTTCGACCAGATTTTTCTATATATATTCTCATATATCAGTGGTACGCCGAGCATGATGTTGCACTTAGCCTCTACGAAATTCTGCTGTATATATTTGAGTCCCTCACAAATTACTACTGTCGCACCCTGATAGAAGCTCGTCATAACCGTACAAGTCATCTCATACACATGGTGCATCGGAAGCACATCGAGTACGCGGCCTCCGTCTGGAATTTGCACGTATTTTGACATGTTAAATACATTCTGAGAGAGATTCCTATGCGAGAGCATTACTCCCTTTGCTAGACCTGTTGTTCCTGAAGTGAACAGTATTGTCGACAGATCCTCTGCATGAATCTCTGCATCTATGTAGTCGCGGTTACCCTCTGTGACGATTTCTCGTCCCTCCGCCACGAGCTGATCCATGGTCATGAATCTATCGTCGGCGAGGTATTCATCTACCTCATCTCCAGGAGCCGCCATGATGATAACCTTTTTTATTAACGGAAGCTCTTCTAGAAGCGGAGCAACAGTCGCAGTTAGCTTAGTCGATGCAAACACCGCCTCTACGTCGGCACGTTCCAGAAGGTTAGTAATTTCGCCTTTCTCAAGATTCCTATCAATAGGCACAATAACACCAACTCCGCATACCACCGAATAGTATGATAGAGCCCATCTGTGCGAGTTATCTCCGATTACCGCAACTTTACTACCTTTGAAACCTCTAGCTACGAGAGCTGTTCCAATTGCGTTCTGTTCCTCCTTGAACTCTGCATACGTCATCGACTTGAAAGGCTCTTTGTGGTCGTCCTTGTACATGTATGCCAATCTATCTGGAAACTTCTGTACAGAAGTGTCTACAAGCTCCTTGAGAGTTTCAACATAGTTAACTTCGTATAGCTGATTTTCATATTTCTTTTTATTCATATCTACTAGCCCATGCCCCTTTATCTATACTTTGAAAAGTGCACACACTTATCAATTATACTATCAATGTGTATCATGAGATTTTATCATTTTTTGCGTTATATTGCAATGTTTGCAAGCCTATCATAGACGGTGCTATAATAATCCAATCAAAGACTTCTATGCCGCTTCTAATGCAGGATAGATATCAATACACGGAGGATAACAAATGGATTATTTACTGAATGTTGCAGGATTAGAGAGGCACCTTCCTCTATGCAAGGTTTCAGACGACTTATATATTGCGGCTTTCATCATGTTTAATGACGTTGAAGTTACTGTCGCTTGCGCCAGAGAACTACTTAAAGAAAGCTCCTGAGTTCGATGTCATCATCACTGCTGAATCTAAAGGAATCCCTCTAGCTTATGAGATGGCAAAGCAGGCTGGAAACAAGCCCTATATCGTAGCACGTAAGGGTCCTAAGATTTACATGGACGATCTTGTCACTGTAAGTGTTGATTCTATAACCACAGATCACCGACAGAAGCTCTGTATAGGACGTGAGGAACGTGAGGTTATAGAAGGTAAAAGAATCCTTGTTGTTGACGATGTAATCAGCACTGGGGAATCGCTTGCTGCGCTCGACAAGCTGGTAAATGCAGTTGGAGGAAATATCGTCGGCCAGATGTCAGTCCTAGCAGAGGGCGAGGCTGCAGATAGAGACGATATAATTTTTCTTGAAAAACTTCCTCTATTTGACTCTAGGGGACGTGCTATATAAGCTTGTTTGCTAAACATTTTGTAGTATTTTTTAGAAAACGGGTGTATAGAAAAACTATACACCCGCTTAATATCCATTAATTTTGTTATTTACATATAAACTATTTAAGTTCTAGATTTTTTGCGTTGTACCAACAGAAGCCGTTTCTCTTGCAATAATTGTCAATTTCTTTTGCAAGCGAAGCATCCGCTCCGTATTCTAACAGATATACAGATAACCCGTTTTTCTTAACTCTCGAAAGATATTCTTTAAAATAGTGAGTTTCTTTCTTCGATTGCCTACCGTACCTCCTTCTTTCAAAATCTATATCTGTGAATACAGTCTCTTGATTAACGCCATTAAACAGAGCGTGGGATAATTTTTCATCTATACATTGCGAGACAAAAACATCCCCACCATTTATAAGGATTGAAAGTTTATATGACTTAAGCCCTTTCAGAATTGAACAAAGCCCTTGAAATGTGCTGTCAGTATGATAGTGATGATAAACATCAGCATTATCTACAAAAAGACCGTCCAGCCCCATTTCAGAATACTTTTTACCGAGTTCATCGACAACAAATCTCTGCCACTCCGCATCAGATACATCCACCCATCGTTCATTAGGCCATTCCTTATAGGAATCGAGCGTTTTATCTTTGAAACGATTATAATAGGGACGATATTTCTCAATGGCACCAATATTGAGGTATCCATATACCTTTTTCCCCGATTTACGAAGCTTACTTATCTGATCGGCATTAAATTCAGATGGTTCGATTACTACAATCCGATAGTCACGCAGTCGTTCTTTCTGTTCGCTATTGATACCTAGAAAAACTCCGTATTCTCTTGATGATTTTACTGCACAACCTGAAACAAATACAGAAAAACAGAGAAATAAACATAAGCCATAATTAAAAACGAAAGCCAAACTTTTCCTTTTCATAAGGGTACTCCGATTGTATTATTCGTGATAATGTGACACACTTCAGCTTTAATTACGGCTTTATATGGCATATATCTTCTGCCACCATAATTATTATTTAAACTTGAGGTTCCATTTTGGAATCTCAAGTTTTCATATTCAGGTTCCGTTAATTGAAAACAAAAATGTTCCGGAAACCTTGATGAATTTCTTTTCATCGCTTTATTTAAATTACCGGGTAGTAACTTTATATAGTTCTGCAAGGTCACTATCTACCATTACCTGCTTACCTCTAAATGTATAAATCATGCTCTGTATTTCTCTGTTTTGAGCAATGACAAGATTTTTATCTTCTGCCATAAGTACCTCCATCTTCTCTTTAAACCGATCACAACTTGTTACCAGTCAATTCCACCTTATCTTGGCACAGTCAACCATCTCATGGAGTTCTTCGTTAGTTACTTCTCTTGAAGCATCGTACCCTCTAACACTTCTGTTTTTCTTAATTAAGTCTTTAATCATTATTTTCGCCCCCTCTCCATGCACATAGTTTCATTCGGTTCTTAATCATCGCTCACAGAACGCATTTCACGCACTAACTATATTCCTAATTGCTTTGATTAGCCTACCTGCATCCTTTAATGTTGGAACACGCAACCTGACACAGTTCTTACCGAGCGGCTCGAACTCGCTGCCACTGCACGTCAAGATATTCTCTTTCATTAGAAGCTTCTGTAGATCCATCCCTTCATCTATATGTCTTAATAGACAAATAGGCACTCTGTCATCTGTTTCAGCCATTATTATTTTACTTCCGCACGCGTCACGAAGTGCACCCTTGATAATGGCAAAGTCCGTTCCGTGCTCAACAGGCTGGACATCGTAATTGAGGATTGCAGCTGTTATCGCGCGACTCATCTCATTCATCATATAGGGATTACTTATCTTCTTGATGTATTTGACAAGCTCTTTGTTGGTGATAATATAGCCAGCTCTTGCCCCTGCGAGCCCGAACCCTTTTGAGAACGTACGAACACTGATCATGTGATTATATTTTGGTCCGAGCATTACCGCCGATTCTTCACGCGGGATAAAATCTGCATAGGCTTCATCTATTATCGCATAGACCTTGAGCTCCTCGCACTTGCTAACTATGCGCTCGAGTTCAGCATTGGACAGAAACTGCCCTGTCGGATTGTTGGGATTATCAATGTACACGAACGAAGTATTGCTATCTATCGCAGCAACCAATCTATCCACGTCTTCTTTAAAATTATTCTCATCGCTCATAGCTATCCCGTGCACTTTCACGCCCATTATCCGCGAGTACTCGACCATGTCGGTAAATGTCGGCATAAACATAACTGCTTCAGCATCGGGTTTTGCAAAAACATTTACTAGAAGGTTTAATGCCGAAACACTTCCGTCGGTCATGATAACATTTTCCGGCTCAATGAAAGCATAGTCTTGCCAGTACTTGACGACAGCTTCCTGCGCTTCTTCACTATGAGGGTATTGATAAAGCCTGTTCACATCAAAGCTATGGACAATGTCCACAACTACATCAGGAAATCCGTAGGGATTTATGCCTAGACTACAATCTAAAGTATTCTCGTCTGCAAGCGGTGTGTTATCTGCGTAACTCCGCATCTCGGGTAGAAGTTCATCACGAATCTTTGTTTTATCGATACTCATAGTGTCACCTCTCGTGTCATTGATGTTAGTTATTACGGAGTGATATCAGATATAAATCTCATATACACTTATATTATATTGAATAAGATGTAAATTCAAAATAATTACTGCATATATAGATGCAGACTAGTCTTAATTGAAATTTCAGCATAGTCACTATTATATAAACAAAAGAGACGCCTAACAGTGAATTGTGCCATTTGAAAACTCTAATGCCATTGATTTCAGTTCTGTTAAGCGTCTTTTGGTTTATGCTTATTGTAAATGGATATGTATTGTCTTGTTCCACTCGAAAATTAATATTATTTCTGCTTATCAATCTTCGCCTGCAGTTTCTCTCCTGCCTTGATTTCTTTCTTCGTCCACGGTACTGCCTTGCAGATTACCACATATCTAGCTTCATCGTAATCATAAGCACATGTGCTTAGCGTGATAATCTTATCATCAGTCGTAGCCGTAACTCCTGTGGAAATCTTAGAATTCTTTACAGCATAGTTAAGGAATGCCTGCTTGTCAGCAATATTATTAAACGAGTACGTATAAGCCTCACTTGTTGCCGGAGTGATGAAAGCCGATACGATCTGAAGATGGTATTTCTTATCTGGAGTAATAAGCTCAAATGTCTTATGATCCTTATAGTAATCAGTCTCCTTTGTGTAGCCTCTCAGTGACTTAAACATGCTGCCGTCATGCATGTGATGACCATAGACAATAGTATTGAAATCAGAGAAGTCGCCACTGTTTCTATAGTCCATAAAAATCGAGCCCGAAACACTGTATTTCTTATTAATATCGGAGTGCAGATACTGATCGTTGTCGCTTCCACGCATAATCGGATAGTTAATGATTGTATCCTTCTGGTAAATCCATCCAACTACATCTGGATTCACCTTCTGAAGTGCTTCAAAATCAACCACACCCGTAAACTGATTTGGGTCCACCTTAGCTTCCTTAGCAACCTGCTTAAATCCGCTTCTTGAGTGGTGGTATTTATAAAGTGCAGTTCCGACTTTGTATCCACTTATACCTATTACGCAAACTAGGCAGAAAATAATTACTCTAAACGCCCAGTCCATAGCGCTATTTTTCTTGACCTTCTTGGTCTTTTTACTCATCTTTTTATTCTTATCCTTCTTAGTTTTATTAGCCGTTTTTATATCTTCAGCAGATTCTACTTGTGATGTATCCACCTCATGCACTTGACCGCTTGCTTCAATGTCTTTATATTTGTCACTTCTCATATGTATCTCCCCTTCTTCTTAATCTCACAAACACACTTCATGAAATTAAATTATATCATTGCGAAATATCGAACTCAATATCATGAATCGAACTGAATTATTAGCAAGTATCATAACATATCCATCACATTATTCTGTATAATAATATTAGTGTAAGTTTTATTATAGCAATTTGCAGACACTGGTTTTGTCAGTTCTGTGATTTATATCGTAGTACATTAATTTTCATTTATATATGGAGAGTAGGAAAATGGGTAAGGAAATTTTAAAGCTTCAAAATGGCAGCGACATTCGCGGAATTGCCATGAATGGGGTTGAAGGAGAAGACGTAAACCTGACACGGTATAACGCTCTTGCAATCGGCGCAGCATTTGCACATTGGCTAGGTTTTAAAACAGGCAAGAATTCATTCGACCTCAAGATTTGCGTAGGTAGAGACCCTCGCATAACAGGACCTGACCTCGCTGATGCACTCATGTCTGGCATGGCATACTTAGGAGTACAGGTAAGCGACGCAGGACTAGCTTCCACACCAGCGATGTACATGTCGACAGTTATGCCTTACTACGAGTTTGACGGAGCTATAATGGTTACAGCGAGCCATCTACCTTTTAACAGAAATGGCTTTAAGTTCTTCACTTCTGAAGGCGGACTCAACAAAGATGACATCAAGGAAGTACTGGAATATGCCGCAAGCGCTCACATACTTCCATTTGAATACAAGGCCGAAAGCGTGAACCTCATGCAGATGTACGCAGCTCACCTTCGTTCTATGATTAGTACGGGTGTTGGTGGCGATTTAAGCAATATGAAAATCGTTGTCGATGCTGGAAATGGTGCTGGAGGCTTCTTCGCCAATAACGTTCTAGCCCCTCTCGGTGCGGATATCAGCGGTAGCCAATTCCTCGATCCAGACGGCACTTTCCCGAATCACCAGCCAAACCCTGAGAACAAGGATGCCATGGAGTCGATTTGCAAACAGGTACGCGAGACAGGAGCTGACCTCGGAATTATATTTGACACTGACGTGGACAGGAGTGCCGCGGTAACATCTGAAGGTAAGCCAATCAGCAGAAATGCCATCGTTGCGCTTGCATCAGCTATCGGTGCAGATGATTATCCTGATGGCACGGTCGTTACAGATAGCATCACTTCTAATGAACTACATACATTCCTTGAAGATAAGCTTGGTTTAAAGCATCTCAGATACAAGAGAGGCTATAAGAACGTGATAAACAAGGCCATTGAGTTATCAAAGGAAGGAGAAAATGCGTTCCTAGCTATTGAAACTTCGGGGCATGCCGCTTACTCGGATAACTACTATCTGGATGACGGTGCATTCCTAGCTGTTCAGACTATTATCAATGCAGCTAACCTCAAGAAGGAAGGTAAAGGAATCGAGCACATGATTGCAGATCTTGATGAGCCAGCCGAGTCTGTAGAGATTAGGTTCAACCTGACTGCAGATAACTTTGGTGAAGTTGGAGATAAAATCCTTGAAAACATGCAGGCATGGGCTGAACAAACTGATGGTCTATCACTCGAACTTCCTAATTATGAAGGAGTCCGCATCAACTTTATTCTTGATGCCCACGAAGGATGGTTCCTTCTCAGAAAGTCCCTTCACGACCCTGTGATGCCTCTCAATGTTGAGTCATCTAGCGAAGGTGGTGTGAAACTCGCACTTGCTCTAATCAAAGACTTCCTTACTGGTAGAGAAGGTATTGATATTTCCGTACTCGGCTAAAAAATTATAAAATAGTTTATTCAGATTAACTCCACAACATACACAATAAGAGCTCCGAATCGTTTCGGAGCTCTTTTAGTTTAAGCCATGAAATGGTTCAACCACGAGCCTAGAGCCATCTATACCTATTGCTTTAACCTGAGTACCTTTAGGGATTACCTCTCTTGCGATTACCTGTATTACATGTCCTTCAAAATTCACTTTGCCCACAAGTTTCAAGTCATTTAATACTATGCCAACATGTTCGATATAGTTCTTCTTTAACTCTTCTCTTCGCTTTGCTTCTATACTACTTAGTAGTGTAAATATAAGCACTGTAAAAAATATAACCAACGCAGTCATTACTGGTGATAGACGTACAAGTGAAATACCAATAGCAGCCTCATAGGTAGCATTTGCATTAGATCCACCGCTCTGGCACCTTCCATACCAAAATGGCAAATTGCACCTTCTTTCGATGGCGTATACAACTATTGCGTAAATATACATGAATAGACCAAAACCTATAAGCACTTTATTAAGCCCCGATGAATACACTTCAAGATTATCATTTATATATGTATTCATATAGTGATATATCCCATCTGAGTAAATGACACCCACCGCTGCACGGAACATAATTGTGAGCAGTATAAATGGGATAACTTGTCTTAGAGGAATAACATTTTTAAGATTATATACTAGCTTTTTCATATCATTCTCCTTTCAAAACACCCTTATTAGTGTTCTCCTTTACTTATCAAAGAATGTTTACATTTTGTAATTCGCCCCTCCTAAGCGATTACATTCAGCAATTGGTCTACCCCATACATCGCAGCGTTATTTATATGATTATGATATCACTTTAATATCAGTTGTCAATATTTCCATATATTAATTTTTCATGAGGTCTGGTTTATACAATAAAAAAGTGAGATACAGATAACCTGTATCTCACTGATTTCTTATTAGATTGTCATGCCTAGTCTCTTACTCTGCCATCTGGGCGAGTATCTCAGCATCCTTGGCACGCTGCTGCTCGATACTCTCTTGCAACATCATGTCCTTAACCTTCATGAGCCTTGTCTGGTTACCTCTCTCATTCTCATCAAGCTTCATCTTAATATACTTGATGGTTTCCCTGTAGTTCGGTATCTTTACGTACTCAAGAGCGTTAACACGTCTTCTGGTCTTCTCGATTTCGTCAGCTATGAGCATAGCTTCCTTCTCCATACCCGCAAGCTGAAGTAGCTTAGGAAAGAGAACAGATAGTTTCTCAATAGACTTATCGAGTTCACCAGATGTGGTCGCAAATCCATATGGATACACGCTTCCAGTCTGTGTATTCTCCTGCTCAAAATCAAAGGATGGAACATCTATACTCATTACGTTCTTCTCAGATGCAACGAGCTTTACGCTCTGCTTAGGATACATCAGTGCTTCTTCTAGCATCTCTGGTGTCATTACGGCACGTGCTACAGAAAAGCTTCCGTATACCTCTTCGAGCATTGGCTCCACCTCTTCACGAAGTGCCTTGATTTCTCTAGCGAGATCGAGAAAGATTCGCATAAGCTCATCTCTCTTGTCCTTCATGAGCTTGTGGCCTTTAATAGCCACCTTGAGTTGCCCTTTAAGCTTAGACATGACCATTCTAGTTGGGTTAACATTTAGTCTTGCCATAAGATCATCCCTTTCTTACTGAGCTACTTCTGCTCATAAAATTCATCGAGGTACTCTTTCTTTACACGCTTGAGCTCTGATCTAGGCATAGTTCTGAGAAGCTCCCAGCCAACATCTAGTGTTTCCTCAATGGATCTATCCTTCTCGTATCCCTGTGATACATACTTGTTCTCAAATTCATCAGCGAACTGTGCGTAAAGTTTATCAACATCGCTAAGCGCAGCTTCTCCGAGAATAGCCATGAGTTCCTTGCACTCCTTACCTCTCGCATAGATAGCAAAAAGCTGGTTGAGTACGTCTGCGTGATCCTTACGAGTCTTACCTTCACCGATACCCTTGTCCTTTAGACGGGATAGCGAAGGAAGTACATCGATTGGCGGTGTAACACCCTTTCTATAGAGATCTCTGGATAGGATAATCTGTCCCTCTGTGATATATCCTGTAAGGTCAGGAATTGGGTGAGTGATGTCATCCTCAGGCATCGATACGATTGGAATCATAGTGATAGAACCGTCGATTCCTTTCTTCTTACCAGCTCTCTCGTACATAGTAGCGAGGTCAGTATATAAATATCCTGGGTAACCACGACGTCCTGGAACTTCCTTACGAGCAGCTGAAACCTCACGCAGAGATTCAGCGTAGTTTGTAATATCAGTGATGATAACGAGAACGTGCATGTTCTGCTCAAATGCTAAGTATTCAGCAGCTGTTAAAGCCATACGAGGTGTCGCAATGCGCTCTACAGCAGGGTCGTTAGCAAGGTTTAAGAACATTACCGAACGGTCGATAGCTCCACTCTTTCGGAAGTCTGTCATAAAGAACTCAGCTTCTTCGTACGTGATACCTACAGCTGCGAACACTACAGCGAACTTGCTGTCTGTACCGCGAACCTTAGCCTGTCTTGCAATCTGAGCTGCAAGGTTAGCGTGTGGAAGTCCTGATCCAGAGAAGATAGGAAGCTTCTGTCCTCTAACTAGGGTGTTGAGTCCGTCGATTGCAGATACACCAGTCTGAATGAACTCAGATGGGTACTCTCTTGCAGCCGGATTCATGGCTAGTCCGTTAATATCGAGGTATTCATCAGGAATAATTTCAGCACCGCCGTCTATAGGTCTGCCCATTCCGTCAAATACTCTTCCAAGCATATCGAGTGATACACCTAGCTGATTTCCGTGACCGAGGAATCTTACTTTACTCTCTTTGAGGTTCATTCCTGCAGAGTTTTCAAATAGCTGTACAACAGCGTCAGTGCCGTTAAGCTCGAGAACCTTACAGTGTCTGATTTCGCCATTTGCAAGCTCAATCTCACCTAGTTCATCGTAGCCTACGTCTTCTACACCCTTAACAACCATCAAAGGGCCGGCTACTTCAGAAATAGTCTTATATTCTCTAATCATTCAGTTCACCTGCCTTCTTAATAAGCTCTTCTATAGAAGCCTCTAGCTTGCTAACAAGTGCAGCGTACTCTGCGTCAACGTCCTTCTCTTCAAAATACTTAAATCTTCCGATATCCTCTCTTAGAGGTAGAGAAGCGATTGCCTTAAAGTCAGCGTGCTCATGAAGTCCCTTAAGTCCTTCGTCATAGAAACGTAGGATTAGGTCTAGAAGCTTAAACTGCTTGTTTGTAGATGTAAATGTGTCAACTTCGTGGAACGCATTCTGGTGAAGGTAGTCCTCACGAATCATCTTGCAGACTTCAAGCTTGAGCTGGTCTTCCTTTGATAGACCGTCTACTCCGACTAGCTGTACGATCTCATTCAGCTCATCTTCTTCCTGAAGTAGCTTAAGAGCTCTTGCTCTATGAGTCGGGAACTCCTTGTTAACATTCTCTGCAAACCATACATTAAGTCTATCAGCGTATAGCGAATAGCTGTTCAGCCAGTTGATTGCAGGGAAGTGTCTAGCGTGTGCTAAGTTGGCATCTAGTCCCCAGAATACCTTTACGATACGAAGTGTAGCCTGTGATACTGGCTCGGATATATCTCCTCCTGGAGGTGATACAGCTCCGATAGCGGATAGAGCTCCAACTCTTCCTTCGTTACCAAGGCATACAACTTTTCCAGCTCTCTCGTAGAACTGTGCAAGTCTGGATGCTAGGTAAGCTGGGTAACCTTCTTCGCCAGGCATTTCCTCCAGACGACCAGACATCTCACGAAGAGCCTCAGCCCATCTCGATGTTGAGTCAGCCATTAGAGCTACTGAGTATCCCATATCTCTAAAGTACTCAGCAATTGTAATTCCTGTATATACAGATGCCTCTCTCGCAGCTACCGGCATGTCGGAAGTGTTAGCGATGAGGACAGTTCTTCTCATTAGAGATTCACCTGTCTTAGGGTCAACGAGCTCTGGGAACTCATTGAGTACATCTGTCATTTCGTTTCCACGCTCTCCGCATCCGATATAAACTACGATATCAGCATCTGCCCACTTAGCTAGCTGGTGCTGTACTACAGTCTTTCCTGAACCGAAAGGTCCCGGAACAGCAGCCACACCACCCTTAGCGATTGGGAACATTGTGTCGATTACTCTCTGTCCTGTGATCAGTGGCTCTTCTGGTGAAAGCTTTTCCTTGTAAGGACGCTCAACTCTTACTGGCCATCTCTGCATCATCTTAACTTCGATGTCTTTTCCAGAAGCATCCTCGATAACTGCTACAGTCTCATCAACTGTAAAGCTTCCGCTTTCGATACTCTTAACCTTGCCGCTAACCTTGTAAGGAACCATAATTCTCTGTGTTACAGCGATAGTCTCCTTAACTGTACCGAGAACTTCTCCTGCTGAAACCTCGTCTCCAACCTTTGCAACTGGAACGAAATCCCATTTCTTGTCACGGTCAAGCGCTGGCTCCGATACACCTCTAGCTATATTGGTACCTGTCTTCTCAAGAAGCACAGACAGCGGTCTCTGAATTCCATCGTAAATGGTCTCAATAAGTCCCGGTCCGAGTTCTACAGATAGTGGAGCTCCAGTTGAATAAACTGGCTCACCAGGCTGTAGACCAGCGGTTTCCTCATATACCTGAATCGAAGCATTTCCACCACGCATCTCGATGATTTCTCCAGTAAGGCCCTGATTTCCAACCTTAACTACGTCATACATGTCTGCGTCGCTCATGCCCGAAGCAACTACTAGAGGTCCGGATATCTTAACGATTTTACCTTGTTCCATGATTACCTCCATTATTTATCGCCGAATAGTATGTCAGCACCAACAGCCTTCTCAACAGCCCTCTTGACGTTGTTAAGGCCTGCGCCATAGCTCCCGTCGCTTCCAGGAATTGGAACGATTGCTGGAATACGAAGGGTTTCATATTTGGCGATTTCATTACCTATTTCTTTGTAATATTTTTCAGTGATATAGATGATTCCATAATCATCTTTAACGATATTATGCAATTTATCTGCAGCTTCTTCCTTGTTTCTGCAAGCGAATGCATCAAGCCCAAAGACCTTGAAGCCTAGCACACTATCGGCATCACCAATAATACCAATCTTACTCATAAGTCTCCCTCAGTCTTTCTCTAATTAATTCTGGGCTCATCTTGGCTAGCTTACCAGCAAGCACGATGCGGATAGCCTTAACCTCATTCTGTCTAGCGATAAGGTAAGCAACAAGGGGCTCAAGGCCAAATGTCACGGTCTTAGCTTCCCTGCTGTATTCCATAAGAAGGTTATCGCAAATCTTCTCCAGAAGTGTAAAGTCACCGCTGCTGTCGATTGCCTCTCCTCCCTCGCTTACTGCTTTTGCGATGTTGTAAGCCTGGAATTTTTCTGTGGCCTGCTTGAAGTCCTCTTCATAGCTGCCTAGGAATACCTGTACATCTACCGTTCCTCCTGGGATAAATACATTTTCAAAGTATTTCCAAGGCTGTCCCATCTTCTTAACTCTCGCAAAGGTCTTGAGATTGATGGTATCAATCCAAAGGGCTACATATCCCTTTACATAGCTGTTTTTGATTCTTCAGCTGCTTCGATGATATCTGCAAAACAGTACTTGTCACAGACAAAGTCAATCATCTGTGAATCATTAGTACGTGCATGAACATCTACAGCTTCAACGAGTGCACTAGCCATGTTCTCTGTGAGTCCGATAGTCGCACGCTCTTTGACGCTCTTAGCCATCTCGTTAGCGCTGATAGTTCCGCTTTCCATGAGGAGCTCGTCCCTATCTACACCTAGCGATTCTGCTTTTATCAGAACCTTTAGATTGTGGTAGTCAGCAGGATAGCAGAATATATTGAGTGCAGCGCTGTTCTTGCTGAGTTCCTTTACCTCAGCGAAGAAAGACGCCTCTGCTTGTTTCAGCACATCCTGATAATTTGCCGCAGTTAAAATGTTGCCTTCAGAACCATAACCAGCGTCTTGCAGAACTTTGCATATATCGTCGATATTTTTAGACTCTGTCATATTGCGGAGCTGCTCACTTGAGAGTAGTTTGCTTTCTTGGCTTCTCACATATGAGCTCGCATATACGAAATCAGTTCCCAAAATACGCCTCCTTTCTGGTTAAAGCGGTTACTTGAACAGAATTCCAGCAACCTCTGCAGTCAACTCTTCTCTTGCATTTGATAACAGCTTCTCTAGAGAAGCATTGTATGAGATATTACCTCTTCTAAGTATACATCCACCTTCAATATCAACGGTTTCATCACTTAGTGTAAGCGCTGTACCTTTGAATAGATTTACAAGTTCAGCACCTATTCTGTCTCTATCTGTTTTATTAAGCAGAACCTCTCCACCTTCTTGCTGATATGCACCGAGCTGTCTACAGATAAACTTAACATACTCTCCGGTTTCTAGGTTAAGAATCATATCAACTGCTTCTTTGTAGCACTCGTCAATAACAGACTGCTTAGCAGCGAGCTTCATCTTACGTGCATCGAGATCTGCAACCGACTGCCTTCTGTTAACTAGGACTTCAGCATCATTCTGTGCTTCTGCCTCAAATCTCTGCAGCAGCTTATCAGCTTCTGCCTGAGCTTCTTTGAGGGTCTCTGCCTTAACTGCTTCCGCCTCGCTTCTCTGACTGTCGGAATAAGCCTGAGCCTCTTTTAGGATTCGCTCAGTTATAGACTCTATACTCATTCTTACCGTCCCTTTCTATAAGTTAGTTACAACGATTTGTGTGCGATTAACCAATCTGAACGCCGTTGTACATTAGGAACGAGATGATGAATGCTAGGATAGCATATGTCTCTACCATTACAGCGTAGATAATAGCGTTACCTAGAGCTCCGTCCTTCTTGGAGATTAGCTGCATACCAGCAGCAGCTGCTCTGCCCTGTGTGTATCCAGATACGATACCTACAACTCCGATTGGAACTCCTGCAAATAGGAATGCGAGTCCCTGTGTAGTTGAAACGTTTAGTAGGTTACCACCTAGGATTCCAACCTTAGTTAGAATCAGGATAGCGATTACCATTCCGTAAATTCCCTGTGTTCCAGGAAGAGCCTGTAGTACAAGTGTTGAACCGAAGCTCACCTTGTCACCAGACATTACTCCGTCAGCAGCCTCACCAGCAATACCAACACCAATAGCACTTCCTACACCTGCGATTGTCGCAATTGCTGCACCTAGTACAGCTAAAGTTAGACCTAAACTCATTATTTTGCCTCCTTAGTTACATTAATATACTTCGTATCCCTGCTTAGCGGTTCAAATGCCCTGCCTTCACCTTCGTAGAATCTACCAAAAAACTCTACGTACTGAAGTCTGCAGGAGTGAACAAATGCTCCCAGAGCGTTGATTCCGAAGTTGAGTGTGTGTCCTAGAATTCCAATTACTAGGAACATAACCACTCCGACTACACTTTTGCCTCCCATCGAAGCCAGGAAGTTAAATACCTGTGCAATTGATGTAGAGGCTAGACCAAGTCCGAGAAGTCTCGAATACGAGAGTATATCGGACAGATTTCCTGTTAACCCACTGTAGATATCCCAGATACCAAGCCCCTTCGTAATGCCCTCATTTGTGATGAGCGGAAGGACTATCGCTGCTACAACACCTACTATTGCCATTATCTTACCAATACCTGGTACTCCAGGACCAATCTTAGTTCCAAATAGCAGCAGTATGATTCCCGCAACGATGAGGTACCATGCAAATACATCTTTACATGCTTCAAGGAACTTTCCATCCTTTATCTGCTGGTACGCCTTGATTCCCATTCCAACGAACAGGTGTATAACACCTAGCCCGCACGAGAACACGAGGAATATCATCGGAGATTTGGCTGGATCCAGCCATAGCGGATTAATGATGACTGTCTTGCCGAAGAACGTCTTAGCAACTACAGGGATGAGGTCTCCGAAGAAACTTCCGAACATAACGCCCCAAAATATACTGGAGAGTCCGCTGTAGAACAGCACGTTCAGAAGCTTATATGCGCCTCCTTCGTACAGCTTGTTCTTCTTAAGTGCATATACCGACATTGCGCATAATATGATTCCATATCCCACATCTCCGAACATGATCCCGAAGAATATGATATAGAAAATTGAGAATATCGATGTCGGATCAATTTCTTTCCAGTTAGGTAACGAGTACATCTCCGTGATGAATTCGATTGGTGCAAAGAACTTCTTGTTCTGTAGGCGCACCGGCACGTCGTCTTCTTCATCGGGTTCTGTAAGTTCGTACCAACATGTGTATTTTTCCAGCAATTTCTCAACCTTACTGGAAGCGAATTTTGGTGTCCATCCATCAAAGGTGAACGTCTCTTCTGTCGTGAGAAGTCTGCTACGAACGAATGCTCTATCGCGGTTAATTACCATGATATCGTGGTAACACTCGACGTTTACTCTAGAGCCCTCCATATCTTTGACCTTAAGCTCAAGAGCTTCTCTTTCGCTGTTAGCATCTGCAATTGCCTGCTCTGCTCTAGCGATGTTCTCCTCTGCCGTACCTTCAAGTTCAGCAATCGGAGCGAGTGTAAAGCCATAGCGCTTGATTATTTCGAGCACCGCATCTTCATCATCTCTGAAATACCATGCACTAACGTACATCTGTTCCTTATCCTTGTGAACGCACTGTACAACTGAGGATAAACCTTCAGCTTCCAGTTCCTTCTCAACCTCCTGAACGTCCGTAGTCAGTGGCATAAGTCCTATGCGTATGCTTAGACATCCTGTCTCTGTGAGCTCAATAGGGAGTTCATATGATTTCCAAGGCTCAAGTGATAACTTGAGAGCCTCAGCGGAGTTCGCCTTGCTATAAGCATCAGCAATTGCACTGCCGTACTCGTTTAAACGATTAACGTCCTCCTCAAACTCTTTCTCTTTACTTAAAATCTCGTCATACTCTGCCTCTGTAACAACTCTACGAGCTGGGAACATTGGTTTCTTGCTGCTGTCATACCTATCTAATAGGGACAGGGCCGAGTCTGCAGCGGAGATTTTCTTGTCGAACTCTGCTAACGCAGTTTCGTCACCATCCTTCACTACAAGCTTTGTCCACTCTTCGCTTTGAAGCTTGTCTTCCGGCTTAGTAACTTCGACAACACCGAGATCCATGAGCTCTTTAATCAGCGCCTGCTTCTCATCGTTCATACCTATGACGGACAACTTTTTCATTTTAATCGTTGCCATAAGTACCCACTACCTTTCCGACGATTGCTGAAGCTGCTTGCGAGAGATTCTCTCTAGCTGCAGTCTTAAGTTGCTCACACGCAGCGGTTTCAGCATCTATCTTCTCCTGATAGAGCGCCTCTGCCTTCACTTCAGCAGATGTAATCGTAGCTTTATAAACTTCGTTACCTCTTCTGTCAGCGTCTTCGAGCAGAATCTTAGATTCTTTCTTGCCGTCAGCTATAATCTGAGCTGCAGCTTCTTCAGATGATTTTTTAATCTGCGCTGCTTTCGTCTCAGCTTCTCTAACCTTTTCAATACCTGCTATCGACATAAGCATATCCTTTCTGTCCTGTAAAATCAGCCAAAAGGCCCAAAATCATATAGGACGTGATTTAATATGAATTATATCACTCATTAAAATCCTTTACAAACCAGCAAAGGGCAAAAAAACAAGGCTTTGACTTGTCAAAGCCTTGTCAGGGAATATAATCCAACCAATTTTTACACAAATTTTTATCTATTTAATTATATTCTAATCTAAAAGAAATATACCTGCCGTTATGAACGAGAACCCCACCATGAGGATAATCATTAAAATCGCCATTATTCTCGCCATTTTATCTCTTCGGTTTCTATGTGGTATATCCGCTTTAAATACGTGATTTAAAATCTTCTTATCTTCTGTATTTCTAGCCTTATTCCGCTTTTTATCCATATATTTCCTCCATTATCTATAATCATTATGCCATATATCATATTAGGCAACACTAGGTAACACTCATAAAAGTTTAACTATTTTTTATCACTATCATTAATAATTTCCATCATTTGATGGTTGTGTTCTGAAAAAAATACAAGCGCAAAATCTCTAAATTTCTTCGCAGCGGGCGAAATACGTCCTGTTTTAGGAACCGCAATACCTATAGGTACATTATAGCTTGGAGAAATCGGTAGTGCCGTCACGTCACCATTCCACTGATTTATAGAGACTCCATTCACTGTGGTTACACCTAGCCCTGCCTCAACCATCGAATATGCGGCAAAAGCATCCGAAGTTTTGTACCTTATTGGAGGGTTGATGTCATACGACTTAAACATCATAGACCCGTCGCTCTCCCTACCCGGATAAAGGTCGATGTAACTATCATCATAGATTCTGTGTATGTCATAAACACCGTCAGCTACTGCTGAATGATCATTTGGCACCCATATATAAAATGGGTCATCGAGAAGATGAATCCATTCGCATGAACCCTTTCGGTGGCTGATAAGGCAAAAGTCCAGTTCATCATGTTCAAGCTCTGTCATGAGTGCTGAGCTTCGTCCAGCTGTAAGATCAACGGCTATACCTGGATATTTTGCACAGAAATCCTTTATTAAATCCGTTAGAAACTTGTAATAAGTCGAATATGCAGTTGCAACTCGAACCTCACCAGTGATGACGCCACAGATTTCTGCGATATTCTGCTCTAGATGATTTGCAGAATTTACCAATGCTGTGAAGCTGGGCAGGAGCTGTTTGCACTCATGAGTTGGCGATATGCCATTTCTATTTCTATTCACGAGTCTCACACCCGTTTCTTCTTCTAGCGATACCATCATACGACTTATGCCAGATGGCGTATATCCAAGCTCTGTGGCTGCCGAAGACATATTCCCTAGTTCAAGCGCCTTGAGCAGCGCTTTAACCTTCTCTACTTCCATGACTTTGCTCCTTGTAATTGAAGTTAGTTTTACATATTTTCTTCTTTGTCATTTTATCACAACAAAGTTGATTATTTAGCGATTTTATCAAAATACATTTTTTACTATAATCTACTTACATCAGTTTACATTAGAAAGTGGGGACCCGAGGTGGATACGAAGAGAAGAAATCGCGCGATGATACTGCTATTTACAGTAATTTCGCTGCGTGCAACCTCGCTCCTTTTCGCGACTACAGGTTTATCATATATGGGGCCGCTCACTTTGAACGGCTACCGCTTCCCACTTGCCTCTATAATCCTGCTTTTCATCTTCCGAAAGGATTTTAAAAATGTGAACAGGCAGGTTGTAATCCACGGTTCGATAATCGGTTTTTTCTTCTTACTGACGATGACCACTGAGTTAATTGGACTAAAGATGACAAACTCTTCGACGACTTCGTTCCTCGAGAATACTGCGATTATCTTCGTGCCGCTAATGGATGCAATACTGATTAGGAAAATTCCAAAACCACCTGTAATTATCAGTGCACTTGTAGCTCTGGCCGGAGTTGGTTTTTTAACTCTCAAGGATGGTCATATAGGCCTCTCCTTAGGAGAATTCATATGCTTACTAAGCGCACTGGCATATACTTGTGCGGTAGTAGCGACTGATAGATTTCAAAGCAAGATGACCCGTTTATGCTCGGTATAATACAGGTTGCATTTATAGGCATTTCATCGTTTGTAGTAGCTATGATTGCAGAGGGAGCAAGCTTCCCTACCGCCCCTAAGGCATGGGGAGTAATAATATTCCTCGCAATCGTGTGTACCTGCTTCGGCTTCACGCTTCAGCCAGTTGCACAAAGCAAGTTATCAGCGGCTATATCAGGACTGTTTTGCGCGTTTAACCCGCTAATTACTGCTATACTCGGATACATATTCTTGAACGAAAGACTTGGGACCACTGGTCTAATCGGAGGAGCACTCATACTCATAAGCATAATCATACCAGCAATTGCTCCTATGATTGCACCTATAATAAAGAAGCCTAGTACAGGCAATTAAATTCGTTTACGACATTACGAGACATCCCTAACCCTCATAATGTTCGCAAAGTATAAAGTAAAAAGTACAAGAAGACCTCCACAAACGTGGAGGTCTTCTTGTATGTTATCTGTGATATAAACCAGCGTATAGCCGCGTGAAATCACTTATGATAAGTCTCGCCGTTACTTATCTTGAAGGCACGATATATCTGTTCGACCAACATGACTCTCGCCATTTGATGAGGAAAAGTCAGCTTTGAAAATGACAGTCCGTAGTCCGCTCTCCTCTTCACTTCATCCGATAGTCCGAGACTGCCACCGATAATGAAGTCTATAGTAGATGAATTTGTATCGAAAGTCGACTGTAGCTTCTTAGATAGCTCTACAGAATCAAGTTGCTTGCCCTCGACTTCCATCGCTATAACGTAATCGGTATCCTTGATTTTCCCAAGAATTGTCTCTCCTTCACGAACTAGTACGGCAGCCTCATCGGCCGGCGATGGGTTTGCTCTAAGCTTGCTTTCTTTGAGCTCCACAATCTCTATATTAGCATATCCTGAGATTCGCTTAGTATACTCAGCTACAGCTTCCGTCCAATATTTTTCTTTGAGTTTTCCTATGCAAATAATCCTTACCTTCATATAGCTCCCTAAATTATTTTGCTTACCTCACTATGCTTAAAGGGTTGTCAGCTTGTCCTTTGCCGCTACCTTGAGTATGAAATCACTTCCTTGACAGAGCTCATTTTCATCTAAAATATTCTTTACCGTCAACAGTGCCGTATCAGGTGTATTGTTCTGTGAACTAAGATGTGCGAGCATGATTCGCTGCTCACAGCTAGTAGCCCCGATTCCTTGCGAGCTAGAAGTGCCCTTGCGAGAGCAATTCCGCTCGTCACGTTGGACAAGTGTCCGCAGTCCCCGAGGATTCGGCGTTTTACCGAGTATGGGTAATCGCCCATTTGTAAAATACTTTCCTCATGATTAGCCTCAAACACTAGCGCATCAGCACTGGAGATTTCCTCAGCAATCTCATCTGTCACCACTCCAGTATCTGTCGCTAGCGTTAGCTGTTCTCCATCAGCTATAAAGCTGAATCCTAGTGGCTCAACGGCATCGTGCGAAAGCGAAAATGCCTTTACAGAGATATCCCCCACTCTCACCATATCTTGTGCAGCCATGAATTTGAGCTTCTCTGGCTTCACATATTCAAACTTCTCACAGTTATTCACTGTTCCGCGTGATGTGTATACATGCGCATCGCCGCAAGCCTTTGCAACAGCCCTTATACTCTTTACGTGATCTAAATGTTCATGTGTGACAAATATTCCTTGAATATCCTCAGGGCTGAGCCTACACTCCGCAAGCCCTTCCTTGATCCGCTTTGCAGTCAGCCCAACATCAAGTAGAAGTCTCGTATTACCATCTGAAACAATATACGCATTACCGGAGCTGCTGCTACCGATAGATGCAATCCTTAATTTACCCATCTACTTCCCTATACTTGTTTCCTTTATACGTTACGTCAAATCTGCAGATTGAATTATAACTGCAATATGTGCACTCTCCCTTGTTGTCACTAGCGGTGCGCTTCTTGGTAGGTGATATGCTCACATCACCCGAGATAATCTGCTCACTCATATCATGAATCGACTGACACACATCTTGCTCGATGCTTTCGAATAAATCACGATCAATGATCATCTTCTTGCTAGCAATAAGCGTGCTTGGCATCTCATCTATGACATCTTTTTCATCTATGCATATACCATTTAGTGTCAAGCCTTTCTTGAGTTCACTATCCACCACTTCAGCCGCGTCCTTCGCGCCTTCCACACTTACAGAAACATCTTTTATGTTGTAGTAGAACACACCCGCAGGTTTCCTATCCTCTGACTTGGCACCCTGCATATATACCATGAGCTGCATCTTATAACCGCACCTCATCTGCTCTATGTTCACCTTATCTGAGCCAGTCTTGTAGTCGATAATTCTGATATCTCCACCTTCAAACACATCAACTCTGTCAATCTTACCCTCGATAAAAATTTTCTTACCATCTATCTCGAGCTCAATCGGAGAAAATAGTTTCCCCCTTTTAAATTCCTCTTCAAAGTAGGACTTTTCGACCTTGCCTAGTCTCATCTGTTCTGCAAGGTTTTCGGCTACACGTGAACAAACTCTTTCCACCCTCTCCAGCCTATACTGCTCACGGCCATCAGAGGAAAAGAGACCATCTCGATAGTCTCCTGCGATTTCTGTCAGTGTAGATTTCACTAGACTATCAATCTCTTCATCGGATATGTTGCCCCATAGTCCTTCATTTTCAAGCTTCTTGGATACCTTCATGATGCATTCGTGATATATATCTCCTATCTCTCGCGATGCTCCACTGAATTCTCGGTCTTCTCTAGGTCTTAGTCCATATGATACAAAATGCTTGAACGGACAATGATTGAAGCTCTCAATCCTTGTCGGAGAGAACGAAAACTCACCATTTGATCTAGCGAAAAGTCTTTCTGCCATCTCACTCGAGATAGGAGCTGCAGAGTTATCATCTCTTGCCGCCTTCATAGCCGTCTCGAAAATTTGCGACTCATTATGCTGATACCACGAAATTATCGAGTCGGTTATGATTTTTGCTTTCTTCTCATCAACATTATGTTCTAGAGACCTTCTGCCCTTTAGATAGTTGAGCAGATGTCGCAATGCTGTCTTTGGATTGTTTATGACACTCATTCCTAGGCCGCTTGAGATTATATCCTTGTGTAGTTTCAAACTCGGTAGAGCTGCCCTAAATGCATCTACTAACGAAGACGGCTTAGAGTCCTGTCCTTCGGAATCAGACAGAGACCAGCTGATATATAATCTCTCGTAAGGCTTTGAAATCAGCCTATACATAGCTACATTCTCTTCCGTCATCTTAAGTTCATCGAGGTGACCAATCGGGAAATGATGTTCCTTAAAGAATTCCTTTCATCTACAGAGAATATGCCCTCTGAAGCTGGCTCCATAGGTAGCACACCCTCATTCGCCGCAAGTACAATCATCGCCTTGAGCGGTCCTGGTCTCGTTCTAATCATATAACCCATGATTATACCATCAAGCGCAGGTGGGATAATTCCGATATCCACTGACTCAAGCCCTTTTCTATACAGCTGCAGCAGTTCTATACCCCCTCCTCTATCGAATGTCTCTCCACCAAGGATGCTGGCTAACTGCTCAAGAATCTTAACGCAAGCTTCGTAGCTCTGCGCAGTATTCTGCGCCTCCTCGTTATACCCCTTTTCAGATTGGGCTTCAGATACAGCCTGTAGCCTACCTGGTAGATCCCATTCCTCTTCCAAAATCTTGATAAGGTCAAAGATAAACTCTGCGACTGTTCCAGAGCGCTCTTTTATATCAACTAACTTTGAAACCTGCTCCATTATATAGCTTCTTGTGTTCTCAAGCTTTTCAAACTCTTCATCAGCATAATCAAAATGACCATATTTAAACTCACGAGTCCACATACTACCGCGAATCTTATAATTGCGTGCGTAGTTCTCGAGCCTCTCGATGTCTTCTCTACTAATACTTGTAAGTTCAGTCTTGAGCATTACGAACAGAGCTGAAGTCCTGTATTTGTGCAGTACAAACTCGAGAAGACTTACTATAAATCTCGCTGCCATCGAATCGGTGATAGTCCTTCTCGAGTCGACAAAGAGCGGAATTCCATACTCTTCAAAAGTCCTGCGAATTATCGGCTGCCTAGATGAATCATCATTGCATATTACTGCGATGTCATTCATCTTGTACCCTTTGTCACGAATAAGCTCATATATATATGAAGCCGCACTTTCCGCTTCGTAGAACGGATTTGCACACTCAACTAGCTTAACTTCATCGTTAACCGTGCTATCATCTGGTATCTTAAGTGTAGTTTCACTAGAGCTAGAGACTGTTCTAAATAGATTTTCCTCTAGATAATCAAGCGTCTCTCGTCCGTAAGCTCTGTATTCATCAGGCACATATTCCTTTAAAATCTTAACCCCTGCCGAATCCGCCCTAGCGGACAATGCTGACACTAGATTGATATCGAGATTAAAATCGCTGCTATTAACCATGAGACTAACATCAATACGCTTTGCCATCTCTATAAGAGCATCCATAGACTTTGGCGCAAGCGTGTCAAATCCATATACCCACACCGAATGGTTATCCAGAAGCTCTGAATCTCCTATTAACGAGACATACATTGAGATGTAATCCTCAGAATCTATGTATTTACCTTCTAACTCAGACTCATACTCATCGATTATAAGCTTTAGCTCGCGCAATTTATGTGCCAGCAGTTCGCTGTGACTATCTACGTCAATCTCCGATATCAGTTCATCAAGAGAGCAATTCTGTTGCTTAAAATCAGCGATGAAATCATTGACCATATCGATAAATCCGCTCTGATCAGCTGCTGATTTGAACACCTCTAGTTCATCTTTATGTGACTTTATAATCTTATAGAGAAGCATATGGCGTCCATACTGGTCGAGAATCTCGATATTCTCCTTACCCTGCTCCGCCATAAACCTCTGACCTAGCCTATTTAGAGAGAGAATCTCAATATCAAGAAGACAGGCACTGCCCGTATATTTAAGCGCCTGTTCCTCCGCGACAAGAGTATACTGGTTCGGTACCAGCACATATGTCTTGCCCTTTATATTCTCATATATGAACTTCTCCTTGTTCATGCACTCACGTGCCATAAATAGGTTCAGCATTTTATCCCTCGATTATCTCAAATAACTCCTCAGGTTTATATATTCTGTATGTCGGCTCAAGCCCGCCGAGCGGTGCTTTTCCACACCTGCGTCCCCATCCGACCAGGATGCTATCAACACCCGCATTCTGACAGCAGCCTATGTCAAATCTTGTGTCACCAAGCATTATGGCTTCGTCCCTCTTTGCCCCGAGTTTCTCGAGCGCCGCCAGAAGCGGACCAGGTTCAGGTTTGTGCTCTGTCACATCGTTTGCTGTGATGATGACATCGAATTTATCATTGATGCCCATCTCATCAAGATACTGCATTGCTGTATTTCCAAGCCTGGAAGTCACTATAGATAACGAATAGCCGCGCTCTATCAATTCGTCGAGGATCTCAATTATGCCTGGATACAATTTGTAGGCACCTTCGCTATGTTCCATCTGATAACTGCGATATACCGCCAGAACATCTTCTAGATTTTTATCTGCAAATAATTCCTTAACGGTGTTCGCAACCGTCTCGCCAAACGTAGACAGTATCAGGTCCTCATCAGCTTCTTTGCCCCGAAATCTGCGGAAAACTGCCTGCCATGAATCGATGATAAGCTGATCGGTATCGAGAAGAGTTCCATCGAAATCAAACACTATGTACTTCTTCATTATACGCTCCTCTCTTTCGCTTCTTGCGTAAGCTTCGCCTTGATGAACTCATCAAGAGCCCCATCCATAACAGCGCTAATGTTTCCAATTTCTGCACTCGTCCTATGATCTTTGACCATCGTATACGGCTGGAATACATATGACCTAATCTGTGCACCCCAAGTCACTTGGCTCATATCTCCCTTAATCTCATCTAGACTCTCCTTGTGCTCTGCCTCAGCGAGCTGCTGAAGTCTCGATGCCAGAATCTTCATCGCCATCTCCTTGTTATAGAGCTGTGAACGTTCATTCTGACACGTTACAACTATGTTAGTTGGAAGATGGGTTATGCGTATAGCTGAATCAGTCGTATTAACATGCTGACCACCAGCTCCCGAGCTCCGATAAGTGTCAATCTTAAGGTCTTTTGGATCTATATTAATCTCGATGCTATCTCCTATATCAGGAACGACTTCGACAGCTGCAAAAGAAGTCTGTCTCTTGCCTGCAGAGTTAAATGGTGATATGCGCACAAGTCTATGAACGCCAGTTTCACTTCGCAGATATCCATATGCATTGATTCCGCTGATAACGATAGTACAGCTCTTGATACCAGCAAGCGTATCATTCTGTAGGTCCACGACATCAGTCTTGAATCCATGTTGGTCTGCATATCTAAGGTACATTCTCATCAGCATCTCTGCCCAGTCCATGGCATCTACACCACCAGTTCCAGCATGAATACTTAAAATTGCATCTCTGTCATCGTATTTCCCAGTCAAAAGTCTACTGAGTTCAAGGGCTTCCATCTCTTCACTGAGCCTTCTATATTCTTTGATGATATTCTTGGCTTCCGAATAATCATCGTACTCTTCAGCAATCTCAATCATATCGGATATGTCTTCGAATCCCTTACAGAGACTCTTGTACTGCTCGAGCTCATTTTCAAGATGTTTCTTCTGCTTCATCAGCTTTTGTGCATCGTCAGGCGAATCCCAGAAGCCTGGTTTTACCATCTCCTGCTCCATATCTGAAATCTTATCTCTTAAGCCACTCGGGTCAAAGATAGTCTCCAACTTCACGGAGCTTCTCAAGCTCCCCTGGTAAAGCCTGCTTTATCTCATCCAATTCAATCATCTTAATTCCTCTCATCTATGCAAGATGCGCGTAGCCGCATCTTGCAGCATCGCGCATCTATTGAGCAAAACTCCTTAACCCTGCAAACACCGCAGAATTCCAATAATATTTTTTTATTACAGAATCTTCTACTGGAACTTACCGCAGCAATTCTTATACTTTTTTCCAGATCCGCATGGGCATGGATCATTTCTGCCAACCTTAGGGCTATCGCGGTGAACTGGCTCCTGAACATGGTCTCCGTTATCGTGATACTTCTGTCCATCTCCGTGTGCAGCCGCGATATCTTCGTCATAATATTCTTCCTTACGCTCAACCTCATCTTTAGAAACAGCACGGCGCTCCGTACGAGTTTCAATGGTTACATTGAAGCAGTATTTTACAGTCTCCTCACGAATATCTGCAATCATCTCTTCGAACATACCGAACCCTTCCTTTGCATACGCGACTGCAGGGTCCTGCTGTCCATATCCACGAAGTCCGATTCCGTTCTTGAGTTGCTCCATCGCGTCAATATGATCCATCCAGCGGTTATCAACGACTCTAAGCATAATCATGCGCTCTACTTCACGCATATGCTCGATACCAACTTCCTCTTCCTTCTCTCTATAAATCTGCTCAAAGACATTTACGATATCTTCGCGTAGCTTGTCCTCGTCTAGATTTCTAAGCTCTTCCTCCGTGTAGCTCAATCTACCCTTAAATGCAGGTGTAATCTGCTCACAACCGTAGAAAATCTCATCCATATCCCAGTCTTCCGAGAAGCGGCTTTCCATGGTAATAGGTGCAACGATGCCATTTACAAGCTCTTCCACCATACCCATGATGTAGTCGCGCAGATTCTCACCATCGAGAACCATTTTGCGCTGCTCGTAAATCTGAGCTCTTTGTCTGTTCATTACATCATCATACTGAAGAACGTACTTACGAATGCCGAAGTTCTTACCTTCGATTTTCTTCTGAGCATTCTCAATCCTTCTTGAAAGCACCTTAGCCTCAAGAGCATCGTCATCGCCAAGACCAACACCCTCAACGATTCTCTGCATCTTCTCTCCACCGAAGAGTCTCATCAAATCATCTTCAAGGGATATAAAGAACTGTGTAACACCAGGGTCTCCCTGACGTCCGGAACGTCCACGCAGCTGGTTATCTATACGTCTCGATTCGTGTCTCTCTGTACCGATGATGCAGAGTCCACCGAGCTCTCTAACTTCTTCCTGCTCGTCCTTTCTCTCAGCCGTAAAATGCTTTAGTAGTTCCTGATATTTGCTTCTAGCAGCATTAAGTTCCTCATCGTTTGACTTCTCGAAACCTGTTGCAAAAGCAATCTGTTCTGGAGTGTACTCGAGTTTCTTCATCTCACGTCTAGCTTCAAAGTCAGGGTTACCACCGAGTATGATGTCGGTACCACGACCAGCCATGTTGGTAGCGATTGTAACGGCACCCTTGCGGCCTGCTTCAGCTACGATTTCAGCTTCCTTCTCATGGTGCTTCGCATTAAGCACGTTGTGTTTAACCCCTTTCTTCTTGAGCATCTCACTGATGAGCTCCGAAATTTCGATAGATATAGTACCTACTAGTACAGGCTGCCCTGACGCATTTGCCTCGGCAACTCTCTCGACGATAGCCTTGTATTTTCCAGACTGACGAGCATATACCGAATCCTCTAGGTCAATTCTAGAAATAGGCTTATTGGTTGGAATGACAACTACATCCATGTTATAGATGTCTCTAAATTCATCTTCCTCTGTCTTGGCAGTACCCGTCATACCTGAAAGCTTTTTGTACATACGGAAGTAATTCTGAAGGGTAATAGTTGCGAGAGTCTTTGACTCTGATTTTACCGAAACACCTTCCTTAGCCTCGATAGCCTGGTGTAGACCATTTGAAAAGCGTCTTCCATACATGAGACGGCCAGTGAACTCATCAACTATGAGGATTTCACCATCCTGAACTATATAATCAACATCACACTTCATCAGATAGTTAGCATGCAGTGCCTGATTTACATAATGATTTAATTCCATGTTATCTGGATCAGAGAAGTTCTCGATGCCAAAGTATGCTTCAGCAGCCTTGATACCAGACTCATTGAGAGCAACCTGCTTATCCTTCTCATCTACAGTGTAATCGCCGTGCACACCGTTCTCACCCTCCTCTTCATCACGAGTAGTGTCCCGAATGAGGGTCTTAACGAAAACGTTTGCTGTGCGGTACATATCACTTGAGTCAACACCTTTACCAGAAATGATAAGCGGTGTACGTGCTTCATCGACAAGAATCGAGTCAACCTCGTCAACTATAGCAAAGTTAAGCTCGCGCTGGGTCAACTCTTCCTGATAAGTAACCATGTTATCACGCAGATAGTCGAAACCAAACTCGTTGTTAGTTCCGTATGTGATGTCTGCCATGTAAGCAGCCCTACGCTCGTCTCCCTGAAGCGAATTGATTACGCATCCAACTGTTAGTCCTAGGAACGTATACAGCTTACCCATCCAGTCAGCATCTCGCTTTGCGAGGTAATCATTGACTGTAACTACGTGAACTCCCTCGCCTGTAAGCGCATTTAGATACGCTGCAAGTGTAGCCACTAGAGTCTTACCTTCACCAGTCTTCATCTCGGCAATTCTTCCCTGGTGTAGCACCACACCACCGATGAGCTGAACTCGGAAATGCTTCATACCAAGGCTTCTAACTGCACCCTCACGGCATACGGCAAATGCCTCTGGCAAGATATCATCAACAGTCTCAAACGGTCCTTCCTCACCCTCTTCTCTGATAGTTCCTAGACGCTTCTTGAATTCTTCTGTCTTAGCCCTCAGCTCCTCGTCAGTGAGTTTCTGCATCTGCTCGTCGTAAGACTCAATAACATCTACAATTTTCTCTATCTTCTTGACCTCTCTCTTGTTGAGATCTCCAAAAATCTTTTCTACTAAACCCATTTAAATGGCTCCCTTCCTTCTTGCTAATACGTATATATATTTTTTAATAATTATTTATCTTCTGAATCAGCACTCTTAGTTATCATCCTCGTCCTCATCAGGCTTATCTTCAACGCGAATATGTAGTCTGAGCGCCCTCTTGGCATCTGCTCTCGTAACTCTCACCTTGAATAGCTTGCGTTTCGATTCATATTCGAACACATCTCCCACTTTAGGAATGTGGTCAAGCTCAATCATCGCCCATCCGTTCACTGTAGTCGCATCTATATCGATGTCTTCGCCCTGTAGTTCGAAGAACTTCTCTACATTAGCTCCGCCAGCAACTGAGTAAGAGCCATCTATGAGGTCGGTAACTTCCCTCATCTCAACAGTATCGTGCTCATCGTAAATCTTTCCGACTAGCTCCTCGATAATATCCTCCATCGTTACGAGACCTGTCGTTCCACCATATTCATCGACGATAATCGCCATATGTGTCGCCTTTGCCTGCATCTTCTTGAGCAATATCGATGCTTTAATCGATTCGGCTACATAAGCAACTGGCTTGATGTAGAGGTTCACAATCTTACCTTCGCCGACTACATAGTTATGAAAATCCTTCTGGTTGAGAATTCCGATTATATTGTCGAGGTCATCCTCGAACACTGGAAGTCTAGAAAGTCCTGTGCTCTTAAAAAGTTTTGCTATCTCTTCGTTAGGTGTTCCGAGCTCAATCGCGATTATGTCGATTCGCGGTGTGATTATATCGATTGCCTCGAGGTCTTCAAACTCGATAGCATTGGTAATCAGCTCACTTTGATATTCTCCAATATTACCTCCGGTCTTAGCCTCTTCGACAATCGTCTTGAGTTCGTCCTCTGTGTAGCCATGCTCTGTTGAAATTTTGAATATCTTATCCACGATACGTTTCCACATCCCGAATATCCAATTAAGCGGAGTAAATAGAATCATCAGGACCTTTACAGCTGGGGCCATAAATAGCGAAATACCTTCCGCCTTGTCCTTAGCTATGTTCTTAGGAGAAATCTCTCCAAATACTAGAACCAGCACAGTTACCACAATCGTTGAAATCGTCGCACCGTAGTGGCCATACAGCTTGATGAACATAACAGTCGCAATCGATGTCGTTGCGATATTTGCAATGTTGTTACCAATCAAAATTGTGGTGAGGAACTTATCGAAGTTCTCAGTTATCTCTAGGACGAGTTCTGCACTCACATTATCATCGCTCGCCAAACTCTTCATCTTAATTTTATTCACCGAGGTGAACGCTGTCTCCGTAGCGGAGAAAATGCCCGATAAAACGAGCAAAAACACGATGCTTATAATATACGGCGTCATTTAACTGACTAAACCCTCCTATATCTGTGTATATCCGATTAATTATACTACATTAAATAGTAAATAAGTGATGAAACAACGAAAAAAGCTCTCTCGAAGCACGAGAGAACTGCTTTTCTATCCTATTTCCCTATACTCTATAGGTTTTTCATTCTCAAAAGTAATAGCATAGCCACTTGCTGGGTTCGGAGTCCAATGCCAAGCCTTTTCTTTTACCGCTGGAAACATCATCTCCATACACGTAAAAATAACGGCACCATGTAGTACTCCTACGACATCCGACTCGATAACACCGTCTTTGAGCACGTCGAGTCCACGAGCCACTCTTTCGATAAACCCATCGTTGGTCTCACCCTCTGGAAAATCCATATACTCCTTCTTTCCCTCAAGCCATGCACGAGCTTCATCATGTTGGAGCACTTCCTCCATAGTCTTCATCTCAAAGATACCTACTCCAACCTCCCTGAGGTCGTGGATAATCTCGTGATCTCTATTTCCAAATATGAGTTTAAATGTCTGTTCGGTTCTGAGCATTCCAGATGTATAGAGTTTAGCACTATCTGGATTAGGGTATGCCCCCTTATCACGCAGCGCCTTAATCTGCTGCACACCTTGCTCAACTAACGGTAAGTCAGTACTGCCGTAGAACATATCCTTTAGCGTACCTTCTGTATCTCCGTGTCTAATCAGATATAACGTATTTCCCATCTTAGTCCCCTATTTTCTCATCATATAGTTAGGCATACTCATCGCTCATGCACCTTGTACATATCGTCTGGCATGTTTAATTTTCAGTGATTTTGCAGAATTATTGTGTGCGTTATCACACGCTATAATTGTCGCATATTATATCATTTTCTGTTATAATATTCTACATATTTGCACGGAGGAAAACCGTGTAAATTAGTGGATTATGTATGGACTTGCTTGCGGATTATGCGCGCCCGTAGCTCAGGGGATAGAGTAGTTCACTCCGAATGAAATGGTCAGCGGTTCGAATCCGCTCGGGCGCACCACTTGATACAATGGCAAAAGCACTGCGACTCTTGTGCTGCAGTGCTTTTTCTCGTTTGCTGTCTTGTGGTCGGTTTATATCTGTTTCGTAACCACTTTTATATTCATATTCTATGTATTTATATCTAATCTCAGTTCGTACTTGCTTTAAACCTATTTCTCACTCTCTAAACTTCTCTACCTGCATTGAAATCCATAGCAACCTTAGTGTAGATCTGTGCACCTTTTACGAGAGCAGGTTCATGTACCATGAATTTGCTATGATGCTGAATATAGCAATCTCCAGAACCCTCATCTGCAATACCGAGTAGCAGCACGCAGCCAGGAACCTTTCCATAAAGTAGGCGAAGTCTTCTCCGCCAGCAGTCGCTGGTACATGTAGCGGTGCATCTTCTCCAATTACTTCTTTAGATACCGCTCTAGCCAGTGCCGCCATATCCTCATCATTTACTGTAGGGGGTACAAGAAGAGTATCCCTTACTTCTGCTGTGCATCCATATACTTTAGCTGTATCCTTGGCCACCTGTTCCACATACTCGGGTAGCTTGTCAAATACATCATAGCTGAAGCATCTGGTTGTACCCGTGAGTTTTGCTGAGCCCGAGATTACATTCCAACGTTCTCCAGCATTAAATGTTCCAACAGTTACAACCGCCGGCTCGGAAGGAGCTAATTTTCTGGACACAATGGTCTGTAAACTTCCTACGATCGCAGCTCCAGCGACAACTGCATCAACAGCCTGATCTGGCTGGGCACCGTGACCGGAATTCCCCTGAACGTCAATTTCAAACATTCTTGCCGCACCCATCCTTGGACCAGCATCACAGCTTACATGACCAGTCGGAATAGCACCCCAGACATGCATAGCGAAGCATGCGTCTACTCCATCAAGAGCACCATCTGCCACCATAGCCTTCGCACCAGTTGCGACCTCTTCAGAGGACTGCCATGCAAGCTTTACAGTTCCACATAGTTCATCTTTCAGATCGTTTATAATGCGCGCAGCAGTAAGAAGCATCGAAATATGACAATCGTGGCCACACGCGTGCATGACACCTGTGTTTTTGGATGCAAAAGAAACGCCTGTCTCTTCAGTTACTGAAAGGGCATCAATATCTCCTCTGAGCAGAACAGTCTTACCTGGCTTTGCGCCTTTAATCGTTGCTAAAGTCGAAGTCTCAAGTCCGCAATGTTCCCACTCAATGCCCATTTTATCGAGTTCTTCTCTGATTCTCTTCGCTGTCTCATATTCTTTTTCACTTACTTCAGCATTGTGATGGAACCATCTTCTCATCTCAACCTGATAATCAGAATATTTTTCTGCTACTTCTTTCATATCCATGATATTACCCCCTATATGATTAAATATATTATATACTTTTCTGCTCTGGCAGGCCTTTTCTAGCCTTTTAAAGTTCTCACAACCTGAGATAACATCAGGCCGCTATAGCGACCTGAATATTAATTTCCGTAATTTGCAATCTCGCTTACAGAAGTGTAGCGAAGATTCCAGCTAGGAATACGGAAGTGATAGTTACTGTAGTAAATCCACCAACAATCATCGAAGGAAAGATTTTACTCATCAAGTAGTTAACCTCATCTGGATTATCAGATAGAGCCTCACATGTAGACTCGGAGATGATTGCATCTGCTGGGAATCCATAAAGTGCTGTTAAACCATTTGCAAAAGCTAGGTAGAACGACATCTTGAATACTTTTGCGATGATGAACGAGAATACAGCCATACCTACAACACCTATAACGATGAGTATAACCATCGGTCCTATGATTGACTTAAGCATTGCTGGGGTTAGATTCTTAAGCCCATCGAACACAATCATCATAAGTGCAAACATACTGATCCAGTATGAATTTGCTCTGTTCAAGATATTTGTATCTAGGAATCCCACTGCACAGAAGATTACACCGAATACAAGCGCCCAGATAGCTGGTGAAATAGCTACACTACCAAATTTAAGCTGACCTGCAAGAGATGCAAACCATGCGATTAGACCTAGTTTGCAAAGCATAAATACTGGTGTGTTGTACTTGTCTGGAACTTTTGGTAGAAGCTTCTTAACCTTAGAATCATCATTAACAACCGTCATTCCAATCTGTCTGTTAGCTTCCTTCTGCTCCTCTGTTAGAACAATTTCTCCACTTCTTAGCTTAGCAAGTTCCTTATTTCCATACTTGTGGAGCATTACTGCTGTAAGTGGATAACCTGCAAATCCCTGCACGCAATAGATAGTTACTGCAAATGTAGCCGCGACCTCGAGGCCTTTTGCATGAGCCGCCATCTGCATAGTTGTAGCAGCAACAATTCCGCCAGTTAGAGGAGGTAGACCTGCTATCATCAAAGTCTTGTCCATGAACATCGGTGCAAGGTACCAGCTGAATAGCACCATGCCTGCGAGGCCAGCTAGACATACAACGATAGTCTTCCACTGCTCGAGTAGCTGCTTAACACTGATGATAGTACCGATATGTACGATGAGCAGCATCATAGCAACTGTTGCTGCAAATGGAACAAGTCCCGAATCTGTTCCTATTGTCTTAGGGAAGAATGTCCAATATCCGAATAGATAAAGGATAGCTGATGCGAATACGGATGGTATCCAAGCCTTGGTAACTGTGGAGATCCCACTCACCAACGACATAACAGATAGCCATCAATACGAACGCTAGTAGCGCATTGTAAAATACCATGTTTCTCTAGTCCTTTCTGTTTGTCTAAAAAAAATAACATCCTATAAATATCTGTTGGCAAAGCACCCTAACCCCTTACTGCATTGCCTATATTACAAAGCTGCTCAGCAGCTCTATAAACCTTTAATCGCAATAGTTACAACACTCTATAAAGAATAATATGTTGTATTATAACACCATATTTTGTATTTTAAACAATTTTTTTGATATTTTTTGTGATATTTCACTAACAATTGTTTAACCCCTTGAAATTCCAACGAAAAATTGCCGCAAAAAATTTGCACTTTATCCTATACATACAATTGAATTTTGCCTTGCTATTGAAATTACGCAAGAAAAAATCACTGCAGCTATTTAGCTGCAGTGATTTAACTTTCTTAGTTGCCATGAGAATCTATTACATGAACATCAAGCTGACTGTAAGGAAGTGCTATATCAGATTCAATTATGCACTTCTGCAAAACTCCCATCGCAGCCCTTCTCATAACCCATTTATCCTTTGGCTTGCACCAATATCTAATCCTATAGGTTACAGATGATGCCTCAAATTCTGAATAGCCAGATACTCGGCATTCTTGATTCCCTTAATCGCCTTGATTTTCTTGGCACAATCAGTAAGGATTTCCCTAATATGGTCAGGATCTTCGTCATATCTTAGGCCGATATCGATATCATAGATACCAGTTGATACACCCACCTTAGAGATGTTACGGTTACAAACTGTAACGTGATCTCCAGTATTGATACTCGTGTACTGCGTGGTCTGGAGTGTGAAAAGCGTCACTATACCTTCATCATCGTCGAGCTTAATTACATCACCAACCTTAAACGCCTTGTCATTGATAATATGCATACCCATCAGCACGTCTTTAAATACGTCCTGCATAGCCATACCGAAGATTGCACCGGCAACACCGACACCAGCGATAATAGATGTAACTCGGATATTGTTGAACTCAAGAACTGCTAGAACCGCAATTATCCATGTCACAGTCTTAATCATTCTGAATGTCGATTTCACGATGGCATTCATCTGCATCGTGTTGTTGGTCTTCTTGACATACAGCTTGTGGGCGTGTTCGATGACAAATGTCATGATAATCGCAATCGCGATTATTACGGCACTGCTTATGAACTGCGTCGATGTGATCATTTTGATAAAAATATCCACGTGCGCCTCCTATCCTTTGAATATCGATAAGTCATCCCAGCTAAGCAGTGCCGAGAACACGCCAAAGCCCTCAACATCTTGATAATACTCATCAATCTGCTTAGCTCCATAGTGCTTATATATCTCTTCTGCCTTGGAATTTCCTGCGAATACATCTATAACCATCTGCGAATATCCACTATTAGCAACTCTTCCGCCCATAGTAAATAGTAGCCTTTTGCCTATTCCAAAATCTCTGTAAGCCGCTTCGATATGAAGCATTTCAAGCCAAAATGCACCTAGTACATCTGGAGATGGGGTTCCAGCTACGAAACCGACAACCTTGCAGTGAGCTTCATCATCTATCGCTTCGGCTACAAACATTTCATTTCCTGGTGTCAGGAAATATGCATCCAACCTAGCAGCCGCACTCTCAGGATTCACAGAGCTTAGATATCTCTTATCTAGTATATTTGCGTAGGTATCGTGATAGTTTTCAGATAGGATGCGTCCAACTTCAGGTATGTCGGAACGCTTCGCCTCACGAATTTTTATATTTTGAATATCTTTCATACTATAGACCTGCCTTTTCATACATCACCCTATAGTATACACGAATTTTAATATAAAGTATTAACTTATTCCCAGTGACCTTCGCTGACAAGCACCTGCTCGGTGTATGCCTCTTTGATGGTAACTGTTTTTATCGTCACATGCGGAGCCGCATATGTATGTAAGTTATTTCAAGGCTTGGGTCTATGAGCCTGCCATTCAGCATTCGTGGTGAAAGTAGCACCACATTGGCAAGTATAGTAGTCAATGTATTTCTGCTGACGCGTTACTGCTGGATGTGTAACCGTCTTGTATACTGCAGGCACCCATTTTTTCTTTGAATGAGCTGAGCCGTTTGAACTAGAATCACTTTTGCTTTTTTTCTCATTCTGTTCCTTAGCTTTTGATCGCTCTTTTTCCTTTGTCTTTTCTCTTTCTTTATCTCGTGCCTTCTTCTCTGATTCGCTAGTATCGTTAGTCTCGCTAGTACTCTCATCATTAGCGCTAGACTCATCTACCGATTCTTCAGAAGATGTCTTTTCTTTTGTAACTTCCGTCTTTTTCTTTTCTTTTCCCTTCTTGTCTTTGCTAGAACCACAGCTCGTAAGACCTAAAGCTAAAGCAAGAATGAGAATCATAACCGCAATAATATTTAGCAGCTTATTATTAAATAAGCGTTTCTGCATTCCCCATATTCTCTCTTTCAAGTAGTTTTAAAAAATGAGATGGAGCATAGAACCCCATCTCATTTGATAACGTTTTGTTCCCTAGTACACCTTGCGCACTATGCAGACTTCTTCCTCATAGCGATCACAACACCTAGAAGTAGGTTTGCAATTACAAATGCGAACATAAACTCAAATCCCATGGAATCACCAGTCTTAACGATCTTTCCATTTGGAGCCTTCTTAGCAGCGTGGGAAGCAACTGTGAACTCTGAATTTAGAGAACCGTTGTTGAAACGAACTGTTACAGAGTGCTTTCCTGGCTTTAGTGACTTGAGATACGATGCGTGAAGTGTAATTCTAGCACTTCCCTTTACGACGTCGTAATTGCTTGAATCTATAACGATGCCATCAACCTCAACGCCTCTAAATCTCTCAAATGTCTTTTCGTCGTCAGTCTTGGACTTTACAACTATGAGCAGACCATTGTCGTCATTGTTCCAAACGAGATTTCCATTAGCTACATAGTAATCCGATGCACTATTTGTAACATCTCCGCTGTTACCTGGAGTTGGTACGTTTGGCTGTGTGTTGTTGTTATTGTTATCTCCCTGGTCGTTTCCTGGGTTAACCGGTTTTTCTGGCTCTACAGGTGTAACAGGTTTCTCTGGTTCAGCTGGTGTTACTGGCTTTTCTGGCTCTGCTGGCTTGTGGTCAGTGTACTCAATAACATTGTTATACATTGACATCGAAGACATATCGAATGCCACGATGTATCCACCATCAGATGCGAGAATCTGCTTGAATGGAACCTTTACAAGCTTTCCATCCTTATCAACGTAGTAAACCTGCTTTACATCCTTGCCATCTGGAACTAATCTGCTAACCTTGAAGTTTCCTCTTACAAGCTTCGAAAGCTCAGTACGATACATGTTGATCATATCGATATCTAGAACTTCGTAGTCCTTGCCCTCGAGCCCCTTTACACTCTCCTTAGGAAGCTTTCTAACGCTCACTAGGTAGTCTCCACTTCCGAAGCGCAAACCAGTTACGGCTGTAGTATTGTCGATATCAATCAGCTGAGTGTTGTTCTTACCCTCTTCGCTCTTAGGCTTGAGTATAAGTTCATTAACGCTACCGCAACTGAAGTGGTTGAATGCATACTTCGCAGCGCCCCACTCCGACTTGTCTTTCATAGTCATCGGGAATGAATCGATTGTATATCTTGGATCGTCTACATATACCATATAGTTCTGATCCTCGATCAACGAGTATTCAACTACACCATCGTTAACCTGTGCAGTCACCTCTTCATATTCACTTACGAACTTAATCTTTACATTGTCGATAGGATTGTGATCCTTGTCGAAAACTGGAAGTGTATAAGCTACACGCTTAGCAACTTCAGGGTTACTAACGTACATTGATCTTAAAGTTAGGTAAAATGCGTCTACTTTTCTTCCGTTCTGCTTCGATGGAACAGGCTTCTCACCTGTCTTGTTTAGAACGAGGTAAGCATTAGGCATTTCAAAATCGCCATCTTCAGCAAATACGATGTAGTTGTGTCCCTTTATCATCTCAACATCAGGTAGAACTCCATCACTTGACTGAACTTTAGTTTCTACAGTCTGTGTTGTAGCATTGTAGAAGATGAATGTAATCTTCTTCTTGATTGGCTTATATTCGTTACCCGACTTTTTGAGAACTGGCATGTTCTTGAGAACTACCTTTTCCTTCTCATAAATCTTCGCATACTGCTCAGGCTTATACTTTGCGCAATCCTCACATTCACCGCAAGGGTTGCAATCGTCACCACTATTGTCTCCAGTGTTATCTCCTGGCTTAACAACATCGCTTCCAGGCTTTTTGCCATCTTTTCTAGATAGCTCGATGAGTCCACACTGCAGGTACCCATTGATGTCGTCAGGATCATAGCCTTCGATAATTGGGTTGTACTTGCCCTGCTTGTTTTGCTTCATTGTGAACTCCACCTTGTTCTTCATAACATAGGTATCGTTCTCATCTAGCTTCAACTCATAAGGAACATTTGCTTCGGTGTTGATTGTAAGTTCACCCTGCTCACTATAGATAACCTTTGATTTTCCGTTATCCTTGCGAACTAGTCTGAAAGGTAGACCTGCCTTTGCAGCATAACCACCATCAGAAACCTTAAGAACTGTGATTGAAGAAGTTGCTTTAGGATTCTCTAGTTCACTCTGCTCCTTTACCTTGTGGAATACAAGTTTTGCAATTGGCTTTTCAGTTCCATCTATACCCTCATCATAATCGTAGTACAGAGGATATTCGTTTTCATATCTTGCATATATACGCATTAAGTGCTTGCTGTTGTAAGCTCCAACGATTGTATAGTCTGAATATGAAGGGTTAGCAGTATCCATTCCAATCTTATACTGAGTTTCTGCCTTCATCTTAACGCCGTGAATCTTCCCACCCTTTACGGTGAATTTCTCAAACTCATACGACCAGTCAGCGAGTCTGCTCACATCGATAAGCTCTAGCTGTACGCCATCAGGCATTGGGGTTCCGTCGTCTAGAACTACTTCGATATCGCTTACATTAGCTAGCTCACCTTTTTCTACTCTCTTCTTCTCGGCAGGCTTTGGCTCTGATGGGGTAGCGTCATCATCTTCGATTTCCTTAAGAGTAACTGTTGTTACTGGCTTATCTTCGAGAAGTTTATTGTTATGTCTGTCATACCATACTAGAGTCTTGCCAGTTGCAGAGATCGCAACGGGAATTGTGTCAAGATTAGCATCAGCTTCAACGACTTTATGAGTGTCCATCTTCTCATCATCCCATGAGAGACCTAATCTATACTGCTTATCAGAGATTAGCTGAAGTTCGAGCTTTCCGTTCTTAACTTCGTAGTCCTTCTGATCGTTGTTATCTGGATCCTCGAGTGTAAAAGTTGTTCCGTCTTCAACAGGTGATCCATTCTTGTAAACAACCTTTACGGATGTTTTAACTAACTTCTTAGCTGCAGGTGCTGCCGCAGGCTTTTCACTTGCCGTAGCTGGTTAGCAGCTGGGGTTTCCTGGGCGGTCGGCGCTGTAGCGGCACTAGCAGCTTCATTTGAAACTCCTTCGCTCTCAGCAGTTACGGTGTTTGCAGCGGCCGTGCCCTCTGCAGCGGAAGTATCATCAGCCATGACATACCAAGGCATCATGGTGAGAATCAGGATTGCAGTTAGCATAATTCCTGAAACCTTCGCTTTCAATTCTTTCTTTTTCGTAACCATTACTGTCCTTTCCTCATTTTTAGTCAATAAGTGTTATGTGCAAAAATAGCAAAAGTTGCACCACTATTCGCTCCCATCTAGCGAATAACAGCATAACTTCACAATCTAATCACATTATATCGTAATCGTAAAAATGTTAACAATAATTGTTGTTTATACCGTTGTGTGCAACTATTGATACTTTTTATTATTGACATTAACTATTGTAAAGAAAGGTGATATCTGTGTATATACCTATGAAGCGTATACAGTTAATCCTCTTGTCTTGATTTTTCAGGCGATTTCCACTGCACCTGCGCAATTACTGTGGATGCGAAAATCACTGCACAGCCACCCCACTCCATAAGTGTCATATGCTCATTTAGGACAAACACTCCTAGGATTGCAGCGAATACCGACTCGAGACTCATCAGTAGAGATGCTACTGTTGGGTTCGTATATTTTTGACCGATCATCTGCATAGTGTAAGCAAGGGCCGTCGGAATTAGAGCAGAGTACAGTGTTACGACAAGAGAATTTTTTATCATTTCTATAGTAGTTTGCTCAACTATAAATGCCACGATTAGCGTAAGCACTCCACACACAAGCATCTGTGCAGCAGAAAGCATAATCGCATTATTTTTAGTTACATGCTTAGAGACTGCAATTATCTGCATAGCAAAGAATAATGAGCTTAGCAGGGTAATCACATCTCCCGTTCCAAGGTTTGAAAGACCTCCGTGCAGACTTAACATTGCAAATCCAATTATCGCCAGGAGTACTGCAATCCATATCTTAAGCTCCACCTTATGGCCGGTAAATATACCTAGCAATGGTACTAATACAATATAAATTACAAGTATAAAGCCTGCTCTTCCAACTGGCACAGTAGTAAGTCCAACCTGCTGTAAGCTAGATGCGACAGATAATAGTGTTCCACATACAATACTGCCAATAAGCAGACTCATTCTGCGTGTCTTTGCAACATTCTCGCCATTGATTTTTGCACTAAAAAACTCTTTTGGTTTAGACATCCTTACTACTAGTGGCATAAGCGCAAGCCCAGCAATAAGCATCCTTGATCCATTGAAGAAGTACGGACCAATTGTATCCATACCCATCTTCTGTGCGATGAACCCACTTCCCCATATTACTGCAGCAAGCAGTAGTGCAACATTCCCCTTGTTCTGATTACTCATTTAATATCTGTCCTTTATCTAAATAATTTCCTTATTTATAGACTTTTTTCTGAAACATGCTTGTAATTCATATTGCGAATCGACATTATGCAAGCAGTTTATTCGAAAGATTATAACATGCATATTTATGCATGTGAACAATATGCAATTAGGTATGATAAGATATACAATTTTTTGTTATAATAAGATGTCAATTAATTGGATACTAGAGGAGGAATCAACGTGATAGAAACCAACCACATTATACTTCGTAAGTCATCCTTCGCAGACTGTGACCTTTTTGCAGAATGGGAGTCACGAGAAAATGTCATCGAGCACTTCTGCACGACCGGCAAACGAGACCTCGATACGATTACAGACGAATTTCATACCGTCATACACGACCCAACTCGTGAGTGGCTAACAATAGTTGAGAAATCAAGCAAAAAGCCTCTTGGCAAAATCGACATCACCAACATCGACTCTATCAACGATTCGCTAAATATCGCTATCATCTACCTTGCTGACGAGTCAGCTCGCGGAAAAGGATATGGTACAGAATCGATTGAGGCACTATTACACCACGCTTTCGAGGAGCTTGGAACACATAGAGTTACCGTTTCTCATTTCCCAGACGACACAGTCGCTTCGCACCTGTACACGAAGCTCGGATTTAGAACTGAAGGGCTGCTTAAGTTAGCAGGTAAGCGTAGCAAGGAGTATTTCGATATGGAGCTCAGAGCAATTCTCGTGGAAGAATGGGAAGAACAGAACGAAATAAAAGCTTTAAAAGCTTGACTTTAAACGCTTTGAGTAATATAATCGTTAGGCATATTGTGCAAATGGAGCAGGGTTCGCCCGGCAGCTCCGACACTAAGTTATTTTTAGTATGTCGAACAAGATCCTCGGATCCCAGTAGACAGTGCCGAAATCGATCTTCGGATCTGAGTAGGTAGAAAGGAAGAGAAATGAAGTCTTACATCGCTAAGCCTGCAGATATCGACCACAAGTGGTACGTTATCGATGCAGAAGACAAGACTCTAGGTAAGATTGCAGCTGAAATTGCAATGATCCTAAGAGGAAAGAAGAAGCCTATCTACACACCTCACGTTGACTGCGGAGACTACGTAGTTGTTGTAAACGCTGAGAAGGTTGCAGTTACGGGCAAGAAGGAAAGCAGAAGATTTACAAGAGCCACAGTGGATATCCAGGTGGTCTCAAGGAGACAACTCTTGCAGAACTTCGTGCTAAGAAGCCAGAGGAGATCATCCGTCACGCTGTTAAGGGCATGATGCCTAATGGCAAGCTCGGCAGACAGATGTTCAAGAAGCTAAAGGTATACGCAGGACCTGAGCATCCACATGCTGCACAGAATCCTGAAGAGTGGACATTCTAGGAAGGGAGGATTAGAAGATGGCTAAAGAAATGTATCAGGCAACAGGAAGAAGAAAATCTTCAATTGCTAGAGTCAGATTACTCCCTGGAACAGGAAGAATCGTTGTAAATAAGAAAGACCTCGAAGATTACTTCGGACTTGAAGTTCTTAAGAATGAAGTTAAGAGACCTTTCGAAATCACTGGAACAGTTGGAAAGTACGATGTAATCGCACTAGTTAACGGTGGTGGTACAACAGGACAGGCTGGAGCACTTAGACACGGTATCTCAAGAGCACTTTGCGAAGTAGATGCTGAGGCTAATAGACCGGCACTTAAGGCCGCTGGATTCCTAACGAGAGACCCTCGTATGAAGGAAAGAAAGAAATACGGTCTCAAGAAAGCTAGAAGAGCTAGTCAGTTCTCGAAGCGTTAATTTCATAAGGCTTATGAAACTCCGAATCCGATTGGGTTCGGAGTTTTTAATGCAAGCATAAAGGGGCCTTGGTTATGCATCGTGCACCACCAAGGTCACCTTATTTTTCTAATATATTGAAAGTACCCATATTCCCTTTGTAATTCAACTAACTCCAAGTTATCCAAATAATGATTCACCATCACGATTGCTCATATCTACAAATTGCAGCAAATTATGGAGCAATCGGTTTTTGTTTTTGGACATGTAGACTAGGAGTAAAGTTTCTGTAAACCGCTCACCTAAATTCTCAACATATATACCATTGCTAACCGTCAACTCTTCCTTTGGAACAATCGAAAATCCTTGCCCCAACGCGATTAAAGTAGATTGGTTTGCTATTGTATCAACTACCCTTACATCAGAAAAGGTACTATTATATATGCTCTTAAGATTTTCTCTGCAGTATTCGTGATACTCGTCTTCACCTGATTTAGTAATCAGCGGCAAATTTTCAACGACTTTTCCCACACTTCCATATTTATTCAATACTTCTTGAGAGCAGCATAATATATCATGCGCAACTCCGACTTCAAGCGTCTCTATCCCCGTTATGTTTTCATTACGCAAGACAATATCAGGAATAACCATCGCATCTATTACTCCCCTATCCAGCATTCCGATTAATTGAGCTTTGTCTTCAAACTCTACTTCTAGCGAGATATCTTGATTCATCGAGATGTATTTACTTAAAAAATTGACTGGCAAATAATCGCCTGCAATACCAATTCTAAGAAACTCATTTTTCCCCGATACAATTTGTTTTAATAGGTTTTCATATTGCTCACTTATCTCTTTCACACCAATATAAAATTTTTCTCCAGCTTCCGTCAAACTGACACCTTTATTGGTTCGGTAAAATAAAGTGCATCCAATTTCATTTTCCAGTTTATTGATATACTTACCTATTGCAGTCTGTGTAATATTGCAATTCTCAGCCGCTTTAGAAAAATTCAACACTTCTGCAGCAGAAATAAAATATTTTAGTTTAATTAAATCCATTTGTCTATTTCCTAAAATTAATCACAATTTATAATATGCTTGAAATTACAACGATTATAACACACCGTTTCGGTAGATTAAACCTTGTTATTCCAAAATGTACTAGACATATGATTATATTTCGGTACTGATTCCTTAATAGTTAATATATATTAAGCCTATATTTTCAGTTATAAATGAACATTTTATGGTTGTTTTGATTATTAGGAGGGGACTATGAAATATAATTCAAAACCAAAAGCAAAGGGACCGATTATCATAACTATGGGACTCGCTCTTTTCGCAACTCAGTTCGGAGCGGGTAACCTTATATTTCCGCCATTCCTTGGCCGTGAAACAGGGAGCAATTGGCTAATAGGATTTGCGGGATTTTTCATCATGGATGTAGGCTTGGCTGCCTTAGCTATTTACTCTGTTGTTGCTAACAGAGAAGGAACTGTGGACGGTGTAACGAATAAGCTCGGTGCTATACCTGGTAAGGTATTTGTATCTATTATTCTATTACTACTAGGTCCAATCATCTGTATTCCAAGAACATCTGCTACTACTTATGAAATGGGTATCAAAGGACTTCTTCCAGGTGTTCCGCTATGGGCATTCAGTCTTTTATTCTTTATAGTAACTGCTGTACTTGCACTAAATCCTTCTGGAGTAGTAGATATTATAGGTAAGTTCCTAACACCACTTTTACTTTAGTAATGATAGTTTTAATTGTACTTGGAATTGTAAATCCAATTGGTGCACCTATTGCAACAAAAGATCTTGTTCCATTCCAGACAGGAATTACTAATGGTTATCAGACACTTGATGGTATTGGTGGAGTAACTGTAACCATAATTCTAATAGTTGCTGCAAAGAAATATGGCTATACCGAAAGAAACGAGGTAAAGAAGCTAGTAGCTGGTGCAGATATTATTTCAGCAACGCTACTTGGACTAGTATACGGAGGGCTATCTTACCTCGGGGCATCGACTGCAAGCGATAGTCATTTTGACGGCCTTGCACAGGCACCACTACTAATTGCTATTACTAACAAGCTACTTGGTGGATGGGGGGTTATCGCTCTAGCGATTATAATACTACTAGCATGTTTAACAACATCGATTGGACTATCATCTGTAATCGGCGACTACTTTGCCGGTTTATCAAACGGAAAAGTTAGCTACCGCACAGTAGTGCTCGTTACTATCGGATTTAGCTTCTTCATGAGCAACCTCGGTCTCGATAAAATTATCGCACTTGCAGCACCTATCCTCAGTGCATTTTATCCACCACTGATCGTTCTAGTAATATTTGCACTGCTCGATAAGTGGATCACAAGTAAATATGTTGGTGGTATAGCTGCTTACACTGTGTTCTTCACAAGCTTACTTTCAGTTTTACACGGGTTTGGTCTTCCATTCGATTTCATCAAGCTTCTACCATTCACTAAGCTAGAACTTGGTTGGGTTGTACCTGCTATAGTTGGTGCTCTAATCGGCTACATATATGATACTACTAAGAGAAATAAATTGAGATTATTAGAAGCGTAATTCGCTGAATATTGTGATATGTATTGATAATTAAAAAGACGAGAGCTAGGGCTCTCGTCTTTTGTTGTTAGCTTTAGTAAATCCAATTTAAAATCAAAACAGCCTACTTGACCATTGATAATTATTAATGAAATAAAAACTTATATAACCTCTGAGAGCACTTTATATGAACACTACCTCATATCTAGGTGCACCTGCTGTAATTATTCCCCTTATTAAGACTCTTACTGCACCTCTTTTAAAATCATTCATACACATAACCTTTCATTAATCAAAAAACAATGGTAAACTATGTTTCTAATTTACCATTGTATTAAAATTTGTGCAATATTATTTTTTTGTTACTACTCGTCTATTGTCGCAAGCTTTTTATTTACTCTTGTAGTTACTTCAATATAATAGTTATAATCTGCAGCCGATAGGTTGCTTTCATCTACTGCATCAATCTTGCTTGTAAAGTCTGTGAACTTCTGCACGTATTTCGAGTAGTCATTGAGCATAGCTGATGTATCAGAACTATTTTGATATTTCTTCATAAATGAGATGTACTCATTCATAAATGCTTCATAGCTATCCATCATAGATTTAAAATCTGAACTTGTAGTTGATGTATTTGAACTGGTAGTACTATCACTAGTTTCAGCGTCATCAGTTTTTTCCAGTTCTATTTCAAGCTCTCTATCGTCTTCATAGTATGTAAGACTTAGCTCATTATTATTTACATCTTTTGCCTTAAAGGTATAATCGCTTTCATCTTTTTCATCTTCTGAGATGTTTGTAAACCCCATTTCCTTACACTTTGTTCGATATGTATAGGCTTTTTTAGCACTCATCTTTACTGTTGCATTCAGTCTCTTATCATCTGCGGTTACATAGGTTATTTCCCCATTTGGCTCTGGAATCAATCTTGACATCTCTGTATCAGGCCACACCTCTGCTTCTTCCTCTTCATTTGCTAAAGAAATCGCCAATATCGCTGAGAATAGAATAACGAATATCATAATGCTCCCGCATATCAAAAATATTTTGTTTGCTATGCTTCTTTCCCAAAAAGCGGCTATACCCTTTTTAGTTGCTTTTTTAGTTGAATTTTTTATATCGAGTGTCATATCAGACACTTGATTGTTTACAGCATTAACTTCATTACCCGTACAATTCTCATTCGAGTTTTTGTTTGTGTTCTCCATTTGTGACCTCCAATCACTGATAATGACGCTCTACGCCCTTTGTGGAGCGCCTATAAAAAATACCTCTGAAATAATCAACCAGTCATTCAGTACCCAATTTGTAAGCTTTTTTACGTAATATCGCTAATATTATTATTGCTAATATTTCTTGCAATTTCTGTCTGCTTTTTTAGATTATCCTTCCTTCTAGCAAGTAGATTAGCAATGTTTTCTTTAAAAATAGCCTCCCCATTTTCACTAGTAAGAATTTCCTTTATTTGTTCAATTGGAATATCCAAATCTCGATAGAGTTTAATCTTTTTTAACACCTTCACGTCATTTTCTGTGTAGTACCACGCATTATTTTTACCAACAGTAATTTTCGTAGCAACTACCAAGTTCTTCTCATCGTAATACCGAAGAGCTTTTCTTGTTAGACCTGTTTCTATCATTGCATTTTTCATCTTAATCAAAGTCATGCAAAACTCCCTTCTATAATCTGTAGGATACTTTTTTGCCCTAAGGGCAAGTCAAGGCTTTTGGGTAAGAATGTTTGAGTAATCATTCCTATAACCGCACCTGTTTTTATTGCGGAGTTTTGCTATTGCTTTAAAACTAGTTTTATGACATGAAAAAAGCATCGCCATTTATAGCGATGCTTTCTTATATCCAATATGTAATTGACTAGCTAACTTAAGTTATCTAGTCTTTAACTCTATAGCCTTATAGCGCTTTCTTAATCGCATCTAGCAGATCATCGAACTCGTCAAAAGCTGGGAACTGCGGATAATCGGCCTTAATTGACTCTGTGCTTCTGAATAAGAATCCAGCCTTGCTAGCCTCAATCATAGCTAGGTCGTTAAAGCTGTCTCCTGCTGCAATTGTCTCAAAGCCGCATGACTGTAGGGCTCTTACGGTTGTGAGCTTTGATTTCTCACAGCGCATCTTGAAGCCCTCTATCATTCCATCTTCGCCAATGATTAGCTCGTTGCAAAATAGCGCAGGCCATCCTAGCTTAGCCATAAGCGGCTGAGCAAACTGAGAGAATGTATCGCTGAGAATTATAACCTGAGTTGTAGCTCGAAGTTCATCCAGAAATCCCTTTGCTCCTGGCAGTGGATCGATTCTAGCTATTACATCCTGAATTTCCTTAAGTCCGAGTCCGTGTTCTCTCAAGATATCGAGTCTATAATTCATGAGTTTGTCGTAGTCTGGTTCTTCTCTTGTCGTCCTCTTGAGTTCTTCGATTCCTGTCTCTTCTGCAAAAGCAATCCAAATCTCAGGTACTAATACGCCTTCCATATCTAAGCATACAATGTTCATCTTAACCCCCTAATAATCTGTTAATCTAGCAATAATATCCGACAGCTCTACAAACGAGTTGGCTCTAGCATCTGCCTCATCGAGCTCGCCAGACTTAGCGTAACCATAGTCACATGCGATAAATAATATATCATTCTTAACTGCCGCCTCTTGGTCGTTGAACCTATCACCAATCATCACGTATGTCATTTCAGGTTCATCACTTATTATAGAGCTTAACACATCAGCCTTTGGCTGCCAATCCCAGGAACCACAATCTATATATTTCTCAAACCACTTGTCTGTGTCAAATCTCCTTCTATTAAATTCTGCATACTCACGATCCGAGTTGCTTAGAATAATCATTCTATATCCCTGCTCTTTTAATTTATCAAGTGTTTCTCTGGCGCCAGCATACCAGGGATCAGCACCATCACGTACGAGCATGCGCATGTAGGCGCCGACGCGCGCCGCTGCGGCCGCCCTGGCGTCCGCAGGGAGCTCTGGGGCGAAGGCTGCCCACATCTCATCGTTACGAAGCCCCAGCCAGCTCTCCATGCGCTCATAGCTAGGATTTTCGACCTGAACCCCGTATATTGTTCTCAGCCTTTTTGCGATATCTAAATCGCTGGCGCATAGATTTTCATAGTTTCCTGAATAGTTCCATCATAGTCAAATACGAGCATCACCTTACTCTTATCTAATTCCTCTGATTTTATAACTTCACCACTCTTATTCTCTATACTCTTGTCCATTTATGTGACCAATTCCTTTTCGCCGTTTGAAAACAAGGCAGACTGAATCAGCCTGCCTTACGATTATTTAGTTTAGAAATTCTGCAGTCCTGCTATAAACACCCACTAGCTGAGTGAGGTATCAGAACGACTTATATCTTTAATCCAAGATTTCCCTTTGCTCATTATCTGCTTGCGCAATTCGGTAACTCAGCGACAGGCCTGTGATTATAGCTGGTCTACTAGGTTAACCATCTCGATTGCAGATAGTGCACAGTCATACCCCTTATTTCCAACCTTGCTTCCCGCACGAGCGATTGCCTGCTCAATATTCTCAGTAGTGATTACTCCAAACATAGTTGGTACACCTGTCTGCATAGAAATCTGAGCCACGCCCTTTGCAGCCTCATTACACACTAGTTCATAATGAGATGTCTGCCCTCTGATTACAGCTCCGAGTACGATAACTGCATCATACTTTCCGGACTCAGCCATCTTCTTCGCAACTGTCGGTAGCTCAAATGCGCCAGGAACCCAAGCAGCTGTGATATTTTCTTCCTTAACATTATGACGTACAAGTCCATCGATTGCACCACCGAGCAGCTTGCTTACAACGATTTCATTGAAACGAGCAGCAACAATTCCTACCTTCATGCCTTCTTTGGCAACGACTTTGCCTTCTACTAGATTGATGTTGTTCATGACTTTTCCTTTCTACTTATCTAAATCAATTTCGTTGAAAATGTGTCCCATCTTGCTCTTCTTAGTCTTGAGATACATATAGTCGAACTTCTGCGGCTTAATTTCAATCGGAACTCTCTCCGTTATGTCGAGAGCAAAATCACCGAGTCCATATACCTTATCTGGGTTGTTAGTCATAAGTCTAAGCGACTTGCATCCGAGGTCTCTCAGAATTTGAGCACCAACCCAGTACTCTCTGAGGTCTGGTGCAAATCCAAGCTTTACATTAGCTTCTACTGTATCGTAACCCTCTTCCTGAAGAGCATATGCTTTAATCTTGTTGATTAGCCCGATTCCACGCCCTTCCTGCCTCATATAAAGCAGGATTCCGCGACCTTCCTTCTCTATCATCTCGAGTGACTTCTCTAGCTGTAGCCCGCAGTCGCATCTCAGAGAACCGAACGTATCTCCTGTAAGGCACTCAGAATGAACTCTGCACAGAACATCATTTCCATCCCCAATCTCGCCCTTTACAAGAGCTACGTGATGCTCGCCAGTGATATCGTTGATATAGCCATACATGGTAAATTCACCATACATGGTAGGCATCTTCGCTACCGCCTCACGGATTACGTGACACTCGTTGATGCGTAGGTAATCCTGTAGCTGTTTAATAGTTATAAATGCTAGATCGTATTTTTCTGCAATTTCCCACAGCTTAGGCGTCCTCATCATAGTGCCATCATCGTCCATGATTTCGCAGCATACACCACACTCCTTGAGTCCTGCAAGTCTAAGCAAATCCACCGTCGCTTCAGTATGTCCGTTTCTGACTAGCACTCCACCCCTCTTCGCAACAAGAGGGAATACGTGCCCTGGTCTTCTAAAATCACCAGGCTTCGAATCCGGATCCACGCACTTTCTCATCGTGAATCCACGTTCTGCCGCAGAAATGCCTGTAGTTGTATCGATATGGTCAATTGAAACTGTAAAGCAGTTTCGTGATTATCAGTATTCTCAGACACCATCGCTGGGAAGTTGAGCTTCCTTGCAAGCTCTATACTCATCGGAGTACAGATAAGACCCTTGGCAATGCTTGCCATCATATTGATATTCTCCTGTGTTGCGAACTCCGCAGCACAGATCATATCACCTTCATTTTCTCTATCTGGATCATCCGTGCAAAGAATTATTTTCCCCGCTCTTAGATCCTCAATCGCTCTTTCAATTGAATCATATTCGCGTTTTCTATTACTCATCGTATCTCCTTTCAGAACCCATTTTCCGCCAGAAACTCAAGTGTAAGCCCACTTCCTGTCTCGCTATCTTGTCTAGCGCTACCGTATAGAGTTTGCTTACCAAGCCCCAGTAGTTTCTCAACGTATTTGCCCACTACATCATTTTCAAGGTTAACCTTATCTCCTGCATGTCTCTTCAGCAGTGTGGTTTCCTCACCAGTGTGAGGTATAATTGAAACCTTAAAACGTTCACTATCAACGTATGCAACAGTCAAACTGATCCCATCGATTGCTATGGAGCCCTTCTCGACTATGAGCTTCAGGATTTCCAGAGATGCCTTTATGCTTACCCATACAGCAATTCCGTCATTTTCAAGCGATTCAATAGTTCCAACACCGTCGATATGACCGGAAACTATGTGCCCGCCAAATCTACCATTTGCAGCCATCGCGCGCTCCAAATTAACCTTGTTGCCCACTCTAAGCTGTGAGAATCCCGTTCTCGATATAGTCTCTGGCATGACATCTGCGGTGAAGCCGTCAGCATGAAGCTCGACTACCGTGAGGCAAACTCCATTTACAGCGATACTGTCTCCAATGTGGGTGCCCTCAAGCACCTTGGAGGCCTCAAGCTCTATGCGTCCTGTCGCCCCAGATATATCAAGTGATTTTAGCTTTCCTACCTCTTCAATGATTCCTGTAAACATTAGTTTTCTCCATCTTCTGGAATATATGTTCCGAGATTATCGATTCTCTTGCATGTGATCATGAGGTCTGAACCGATTCTCTCAACATCGTCGAACGAGAATTTATATGCCATATTCGGATGGTCTACTCCGATTCCCTCGATAGGACTCTTAGCTTTTCCGCCAAATACCTTAGGTGCGATAAATATCCTTATCTCGTTGATAATGCCCGCTCTCAGCGCACTTTCGTTGAGATTCCCTCCTCCTTCGAGTAGTAAGCTGTCAATATCTAGCTTTCCTAGGTATTCCATCAAAAGAGAGAGATCCACCTTCCCATCGTGACCAGGGAAGTTAAATATCCTAACACCTCTTTCATTTAGCTTAATCGCCTTCTTGGTGAAGTCTCCACCTCCGAACTTTTTGCCTAAAGCTTTTGCTAGCGGATTTTCATTATAATCATCCATGTAGAATGGAGCTTTCTCGCTAAACCTCACTTCACCTAAAGGCATACCAGAAACTGCACAAACCACAATAGTTTCACTGTCGTACTCATCTGCCGTTCTAACTAGCTGACACTCACCTGGAATCCTTAACTTGCTATCACATATAATTCTTATGGGATTTCTGCCATTTTCAATTCTACAGTTTAGCATCGGATCATCAGCGATAACCGTATCAACTCCTACCATGATGCTCATACACTCGTGGCGCATTTCATGTACCTTATGAATAGCTTCTGGACCAGTCACCCATCTGGACGCACCAGTCTTCGTCGCAATCTTGCCATCAGCAGTCATAGCATACTTCATCATGACGTAGGGATGCTTAGTCGTTATATAGTGGAAGAAAATCGGATTTAGAGCATCACACTTATCCATCATGAAGTCTTCTACTACTTCAATGCCCGCATCTCTCAGCGCTTGAACGCCCTTTCCAGCTACCTTTGGATTAGGGTCCTTGGATCCAATCACAACTCTAGATATTCCATTTTCAATAATCGCTTCCGTACACGGCGGTGTCTTGCCGTAATGACAACAAGGCTCCATAGTTACGTACATCGTAGCACCCTCTGCAGAATCGCGAAGTGATGCTATAGCATTCCTTTCAGCGTGCATCTGACCGCACTTTACATGGTATCCTTCGCCTATGATCTGTCCATCTTTGACAATTACAGCACCGACCTTTGGGTTAGGATTAACCCATCCCGTGCCTTTCTTGGCCAGTTCAATAGCTCGGCTCATATACTCCTTGTCTTGTAGCATCAGTTCATCAGCTCTCTCTAACGACATTTCTCTCTCCTCATTCGAATAAATATACAATTGACCCGTTCAATTAGAATGGATATGCACTAAAAAAGAAGCCCCCTCAGAGCTCCTGCAATTCATCCCTGTACAACCTAATGTACCCTTCAGAATAAAAGCTTCTCCCATCCAGACTTTAACTGTCGGCTTCGGAATCTAACCGAATCATGCCTCTCGGCTCGCGGGCTATACCGCCGGTAGGGAATTACACCCTGCCCTGAAGTCAATTACCATATTTACCAGTTCTTGGCTCTAATAGTTAAATGTAATAAACCAAGAACTAATAAGTATAATAGAACTAATCTTAAGCTCTGTCAATAGTAGCAATCATTCCTAATTGTGTTGTTTTGGCGAAATAATTGTGCGCTATTAAACATTATATGGCTTTATTAAATTTTAGGTGTATAATCTAGTTATACAAAACTAACACAAATTGTTATTTATATACAGGAGGTAATTCCATGATTAATAAAAAAGTTACAGTAGCAGGCGGTGGCGTACTCGGCAGCCAGATTGCTTTTCAAAGCGCTTTCTCCGGATTCGATACAACGATATGGCTAAGGAGCGAAGGTTCTATTGGTAGAGCTCAGCCCAAGATAGATAGACTTTATAAGATTTATCTATCTGAAATTGATACACTAAGACAGAATCTAGGAAAACCTGGTGTTCCAGTGCCTGGTGGCTTCGGTGTAAAGGCTGAAGAACTCACGAGTGAAACTCGATGAACTGACAGCAAGAGTTGAATCAGCTTACAAGAATCTTAAGCTTTCACTCTCTCTCGAAGATTCCGCAAAGGGTTGCGACTACTACATCGAGAGCATGGCAGAGATTCCAGATGAAAAGCATGAATTCTACAAGAATCTTGACAAGGTGCTCGATGACAATACGATTGTACTGACCAACTCCTCGACTTTCTTGCCTAGTACTTTCAAGGTAGACTTATCTAGACCTGAAAGGTATCTTGCACTACACTTTGCCAACAACATATGGAGAAGCAATATAGGCGAGGTCATGGGGCACAACGAAACTTCACAGGCTGTATACGACGAGACCGTTGAGTTTGCAAAGGCAATAAACATGGTTCCTATTAAGGTTCTGAAGGAGCAGCCAGGATATTTACTTAACTCGATGCTCGTACCGTTCCTAAACTCCGCGCAGTATCTACTCGCTAACGAAATCGGTGATCACGAGAATATTGATCGTGCTTGGAAGCTTGGAACTGGATCTCCACTAGGACCTTTCCAAATCCTCGATATCGTCGGACTCACAACAGCTTACAACATCGTATCCAGCAACCCAGAGGCACAGAACCCTGAGTCAAACGCTGGCAAGATTGCAGCCATGCTCAAGAAGTACATCGATGAAGGTAAGACTGGGGTTAATGCTGGAGAGGGCTTCTACAAGTATAAGTAGTCTTAGTACTCTTAATGTTCAATGCTGATATTACATAGCAAGCCATACAGCATATACGTTCATACAAGCACACATAAGAGGCGGCATTTCTAACGGAGTGCTGCTTCTCTATTTATTTGTTAATGACCTCGCCAAGCTCTAGTGATATAATACCAATGCTAATATAGATTAGAGGTGACCAAAATGGCATATATCAACTTTAAAGAAATCGACAATTCGAATGTGCACATCGAATGTACTTCCAGCAGTAAGCTCGAGGACTATACTCTTGAAACTTTCTCATGTGGGGAATTCCTGCAGCACCTAATCGGCAAAGGAATCGTCCCTGTAGATGAGAGCGAAGCTAAGAGGCCGCATGAGCTCAATACTGTTAGAGAGCTATATGAACTATGTAAGAACAACCCTGGTGATGTACAGATTATGACCGATGCGAATATTAATCAGATAATCGCTTGCCGCGATAATGCTGATGATAATCAGTCCAAGTTCACTGGCTATAAGCTGCTTGAGCTGCGCTACTACGACTGTGAGCCTGAATCACAGATTATCAACTTCAAATATCCGTATACCGAGTACAAGCAGTATGATTGTAACTTCAACGTCAAGATGTTCATCAACAACCCAATATTCTTCAACACCGTCATAAGACTTCTGTATGAATATAGCGGTCCTATCCTCATCTATGATTACTGGAGACCTGTCGGCATGGAACTTCTCGGAACAGTTGAAGGAATCGAGCAGATTGCGCGAGTTTAGGATTTAGATATTTCGCATATCTTGCCCTATATGTTCTATATGTTTTATAGGCTTTATAAATAGACATAATCGAATACACACTCCCTGCTATAGCCAGCAGGGAATTTTTATTTGCTTTACAGCCCAGAGCTTCTAGTACTTATAATATCTAGTTTATATATCGATTTAAGAGCAATTTCCTGATCCAGCACGGAGATGATTTCAGTGTCTGGACTAGCCTTCGTAACCATTCCGCTGACTTCCTTATACCTGCCACGTAGTTCCTCCCCCGCAAGTGGTTCAAAATAAAGAATTCTGACTTTGACACTATTCTCCCGAGCTAAGATGCTATTTCTGCACTTTTCGTATATAGCTGCAATCTTACAGTCTAAATCAAAGCATTCATCATCAGTAAGCACCCTTCTAATATCGTATATTACTTCCTTATCCGCTAAAGCATCTTCGTAACCAGACAGTGCTGCAAAAGGTGCAAATATCTTGGCGCGCTTCTCACTACTCATGCGTGGATGCTTATATGAAAATTTATCAGCCTTGTGAACTGGCCGCACTCTATTGATAATATCGGCATACTCGAATTTAGTTGCCCTTATAACTCTTTCATCATATACACCCATCTACGCCCTATGACCTCCTATCTGGTTGTTTCTTTCTATATATGTACTACCCTCTTCGAGGTTCATACCCTTTATCAGAGCATTGTTACCGTATTTTTCTCTTATTGCTATCATCACATCCTGAAGTTCGCCTTCCATTGAGGTTTCTGCATCATAGGCAGATAGTGAAAAAATATCGATTTGCGCTTCATCATCCATACCCTTAATATCATTAGCAGCTATAGTGATTCGCCTTATGTATAGCTTTGGATCTATCAAGCGATTAAAAGCCCCCTTTAGACCACTTATAATTTCGGCAGTGCTGTTCGTTGCCACACGAAGTCTGACATTTCCAGAGACGCCCTTCGGCATTGGTCTACCATAAAAATCAATAACAACAGGGCCAGTATATTCACCGCTATCGAGACTTAGTCCATCGAAGTTGATTGCAAATGAAAAGTGTGATGCCTTGAGTCTCTTCTTCACCATATCCATAGACAGCTTATCCGCCATCTCGATAAATATATTGAGTCCTTCTTCATATCCATATGCACGTGGTAACACCTGCCCTGTAGAAAGAGAGTGTGCCTCTGGTCTATACGACTTGATATCCTCCATAGTACATGGTTCCTTCCCCCATGCATGATCTATCAGTATCTCAGCATCTACGCCAAACGTCCTATAAAGTAATTCCTCTTCATGAAGCGATATACGCGCGATATCGCCCATCGTATATGCCCCAACCTTGGCGAGTCTCTTCGCTTTCCCGCGCCCGATTTGCCAGAAATCAGTAATTGGTCTGTGGTTCCAAAGAAGATATTTGTACGAAGTCTCATTGAGCTCAGCAACTCTTACACCATCCTCATCAGCTTTGCTCTTCTTGGCGACTATGTCCATACCAACCTTAGCCAGATACATATTAGTTCCAATTCCCGCAGTTGATACTATTCCTGTCTCTGCTAGCACAGCTTTGATTATAGTCATCGCCATCTCTCGGGCAGCTGAAACCTTGTGGCGCATGGCAGCCTCCCTATACATATGAAGGTAATGTGTGATATCCATAAAGCACTCATCTATGCTGTATACATGAATATCCTCCGGCGAAATATACTTCATATATATGGAATAAATATTAGATGATATGCGCACGTACTCGGCCATTCGCGGTGGTGCTAAGATATAGTTAATCTCATGACCACACTCTATCTCAGCCCGCCTTATAGCCTGTTTAGCTTCAAACAGCCTCGGTCTACCTGGAACACCAAGAGCCTTGAGTGCAGGTGAAACGGCAAGACAAATCGTGTTATCCGATCTTGCTAGAATCTGCAACTAGAAGTCTAGCCTCAAGCGGATTAAGACCTCTGGCAACGCATTCAACAGATGCGTAGTAGGACTTCAAGTCTATGCATAGATAGGCTCTACTTCCCTCAAGTTCCTCATCATTATTAAATACGTTGATCGATACCCTCTCATCCATCTCCACTTCCTACCGGTGACAAATATTTCGCTTGACTGTTTTGCTTGTCCCAATTATAGTGGAGGTGCAAACAAAAATCAAACATATGTTCTTTTATTTTCCCGCTAATTCCTCACAATTTTTGTTGTAATCCACTGACAGCAAGGCTTTAAAATTTTTTGATAGTTTTGTGAAACTTGCTTTCTACATTGACATGATAAATCGCTAGTGGTAAACTGAAAATGATTTTTAATTTCGGTTATTCCCCAACATCTGTATCACCACACCCAGGCATATGGGAGAATGGCGTTACTCGAACAAGTGCGGTAACCGATATTATTTTTTACAAAATCTGTATTTTTCACGTTACATAGCACGGAGGTCTATATGAAACGTAATAAACTTATTAAGGTATTTGCAATTATGATGATTGCAATTCTTTCTCTTGGTACACTTGCGAGCTGCGGTAAGAAGGAAGCAGACTCCAAGAAGCTTAAGATTGTCGTTACTACATTCGCTGAATATGACTGGGTTAGAGAGAGATTCTTGGTGATAGAATCAAAGATGTTGACCTGAAACTGCTTCAGAAGAATGGTACTGATTTGCACAGCTTCCAACCTTCAGCTAAGGATATCAAGGATATTTCAAATGCTGATATTTTCATCTATGTTGGCGGTGAATCCGATGAATGGGTCGAGGATGTTCTCAAGAAGAAAAAGAACAAGGATCTCGTTGCAATCAATCTCATGGACGAGATGAAGGATAGCAAAAAGGCCGAGGAAGTTAAGGAAGGCATGCAGGCTGAGGAAGAAGAAGAGGAAGGCGACGGACATCATCATGAGAACGCTGAGGAAGTAGAGTATGATGAGCATGTGTGGCTATCTCTCAAGAATGCGATCAAGCTCTGCCAGCCTATTGAGCAGGCCATTGCTGAGAAGGATAAGAAGCACGCAGATACTTATAAGAAGAATCTAGATGCTTATACTAAGAAGCTTGAGAAACTAGATAGTCAGTATGCTGAAGCTGTTTCAAATGCTAAGGTTAAGACTCTCATCTTCGGAGATCGTTTCCCATTCCGTTACATGGTAGATGATTATGGACTTGACTACTATGCTGCATTTGTAGGATGCTCCGCTGAGTCGGAAGCTAGCTTCGAGACTATAAGCTTCCTATCTAACAAGCTCAACCAGCTAAAGATAAAGCATGTCGTAACTATTGAGAACTCTGACCAGAAGATTGCTAAGTCGATAATCAAGAACGCTGATGGAACTAAGAGAGATATCAAGACTCTGGATTCGCTTCAGTCTATGCAGAAAGGCGATCTCAAGAATAAGACTTACCTCAAGACTATGGAGAGCAATCTCAAGGTTCTGCAGGAGATTCTTAACAATTAGGTATTACTAGGAGTATAAATTGAACAAAATGGTAAGAGAGACTAAGGACTCTTCATTTAGTATCATTTGCGAGGGGCTTGCTGTCGGGTATTCAGGCAAGCCCCTCTGTGATGAATTCGATCTGGAGATTAATAACGGGGATTATATTTGTATTATAGGGGAAAATGGTGCCGGGAAATCGACCTTGATTAAGACCTTGGTAGGTCTGATTCCAGCGATTAATGGCAAGGTCTTGCTGCGCGGTGATATCGTGAGGCGCGATATCGGCTATTTGCCGCAGCAGCGTGAGATGCAGAAGGATTTCCCGGCTTCCGTATGGGAAGTTGTGCTATCCGGATGTCTTGATATGCTTGGATTCAAACCTTTTTATGGTCATAAGGAGCGAAAGCTTGCCGCTGATGCTATCCGAGAGCTTGACCTCGAGGATATTAAAAACGAGAGCTTTCGCGAGCTGTCTGGCGGGCAGCGGCAGCGCGTGCTCCTGGCACGCGCCATCGCCGGCTCCAAGAAAGTGCTGGTTCTGGACGAGCCGATCACCGGGCTTGATCCGATGGCCGCTGCCCATCTGTACCAGCTGCTGAACAGACTGAATCAGGACGGAACAACAATCATAACAATCTCGCACGACATCAGCAAAGCCCTATCAGCAGCCAACAAGCTTCTGATTATGAACGATAAACCTCACCTTGCTTCAGAAGCGGAGAGAAAGGAGGTTCTAGATGTCTAATATTTCAGAACAACTACACATGTACCTTTCTCACTCCTTCGTCCTATATGCGCTGATCGTAGGCGTTTCAATCGCCCTCTGCGCAGCTATGGTCGGAGTAACACTAGTGCTGAAAAGGTTTTCATTTATAGGAGATGGATTATCCCACGTTGCCTTCGGTGCGATGACAGTCGGCACAATTTTGCACGTTTCCAGCAACCTCTATGTGACTATGCCCATTACTATAATTGCCGCTATACTGCTGCTTCGCAGCAGCCAGAACAGCAAAGTTATGGGCGATGCCAAGCTTGCTATTTTATCAGTGGTATCGCTCGCCTTCGGATACCTTATGATGAATGTATTCTCATCATCAGCAAACGTATCTGGCGACGTATGCACTACGCTATTCGGATCCACATCGATATTGACACTGACGACCGAAGACGTAATCCTATGCCTAGTCATCTCGGCAATAGTTATAGTTTCCTTCGTGTTTCTGTACAACAGACTTTTTGCTGTCACATTTGACGAGGAATACGCTAAGGCGACAGGCACCAAGACGGAAACTTATAATTTAATCATTGCAATCATCATTGCTGTTATAATAGTGCTGGGAATGAACTTGGTAGGCTCACTTTTGATATCAGCTCTCATCATCTTCCCTGCCCTGTCGGCAATGTGCGTATTTGGAAGCTTCAGAGCAGTAACTATCTGCTCGATAATTCTATCGATAGTTGCCGCTCTTACCGGAATGTTTATATCAATCCTCGGCGGAACTCCAGTAGGCGCAACGATTGTAACAGTAGATGCAGTTATGTATCTAATATTTATACTAATCGGCAAAGCAACTGCTAGAGGATAATTTTTTACTGAATGCTAAGATGATAAAATGACTAACAAGAAAAAGACTAAACTAATCGTAATAATAATCACGCTGCTAGCTTTTGTAGCAGTATGTATAGGTATTACGCTTCATATCGTGTCGGGCAATAATTCCAAGGCAGATAAAAGCGTAGACCTCGACCTCAGTACCATGAGTGCAACAGCAATCTACTCTGAAGTGTCTAACATGATGACAGATCCTAAGAAATACGTAGGAAAAACTATCAAGGTAAAGGGATACTACACCGTAAGCATCGATCCAAGTACTGGCGAGCGCTATACGTACTGCCTGATTCCAGATGCAACCGAATGTTGCCAGCAAGGGCTACTCTTCAAACTAAAGAAAGGTGAAGCATCGAAGCTCCCTGCCGAAGAAAAAAGATTTGTCATATCTGGCAAATTCACACTCAAGACGCTACCTGAAGATAAGAACGCCACGTACGTAGAGCTCGAGAATGCCAAGATCTATAAGGGTGAAAAATAGATAGTATAGTTAAATCGCAACTTTAATCAAAGTACTGTAGTGTAAATATTACTGTGCTTTGATTTTTTTATGATATAATCAGTTCGCTATCATCTACTTATTTAATACATCTCTTTAACAAAGCACTATATCCTAAATAAAAAGGAGACTCTAATGTATTTAAAAAAGATTATTTGCTGTTGCAAAAACTTTGATTTTATTGAAAAAATTCTTATCATTATCTTGGATTTTATTCTTCTTATACTTAACTATAATTGGGATTATAGCATTTTTCGTAAATCAGTCGTTTTTTTTATTCTATTTTTTCTATTTTTATTTAGCATCGTTCGTATAATAAAATTAGTACGTATAGAAACAAAAAATGTGTTCCATAACAATGATAGCGAAGGAATAAAAAACTATATGAAAAACTGGCTGAATAGTAACAGTAGGACGGTTATTGTTAGTCGCGATATGTCATGGGTTTCTCAAAATGATGAGGTGTACAATATTTTACTTAAAAAAGCTAAAGACGATGAACTGACTATTATAGTCAAATTCTAAAGATATTATAAGAGACTTAAAGAATCATGGGGCTGAAGTATATGAATATAACAATATAGATTTTACCCCTAGTGTAAGATTTACATTTATACACTATGGCTTAGGTAATCCTCGACTTGCAATTGGATTTAAAGATCATGAATTCCATAAAATCAAAGAATTTGAAAAATGTGGAGCAATAGAATATGCACTTGCTGAAGATTTATTTAATCTATTAAAGGAAGTTGGTATAAATGAAAGAAGTATAAAAAAAGAATAATCTTGATATAGAAAAAGAGTGGGATAATATTGCTTTTATTGCGAAATACCCAGATAAAAAACAAAGTTGATATTAGTTTCCACAAGATATTAGTCCCAAATATAATAGATCAACTAAATTTCGTTGATAATATATCAGAAAAAAAACTAATTGATTTAGGATGTGGTTCTGGATATTTAACCAATATCCTTTCATCATATGTAAAAGAAGCTATCGGAGTAGATATTAGTAGCAAAAATATCGAACTAGCAAATAAAAACTTCTCAAAACCGAACTTACATTTCTATAAATCTGCAATAGAACATTTTAAAGGTTGTGATTATGAGATTGCCGTATCAAATATGGTTTTAATGGATGTTATAAACCTCGAAATATGTGTTAAATCTATTAGCAATTTATTACAAAAAAACTCAACCTTTATTTTTTCTATAACACATCCTCAATTTTGGCCCAAGTACTGGGGGTATGAAGATATGCGGTGGTTTGATTACTCTAGAGAGATAATAATTGAATCGAATTTTAAAATAACTAATGAAAACACTACTTTTAAAACAACTCATATTCATAGACCACTAGAAAATTATTTGAATTTATTAGCTAAATACAATTTCGAAGCAAAAAATATCGTCCAACTTCCTAACATAAATGAAGATATCTATCCTAGGTTTTGGATTGGAAATTTTAAATTTAAAGGTTAGAATAGATATTCTAGTTCTAATATACTAAGATACAACACAACAGAGAGCCAGCCCCCACGGTCTAAGCTCTCTGTTTTCATTTCCTTTATTGTAGCTATCTCAATGCTAATTCATAACATCGGCAGTTACGCCTCTTCGCCTTCCGAAATTTCGCCTTCTCCAGCATCGGGCAGACTCACATCCACACCATTCACAGTGATCCCCTCGCTAATTGGAATCATCAGATAGCTGCGTCCATCTATAACCTCCGTCTTGATTCCAAAGGCATGCTCTGGATCCACACTGATATTCGCCTCAGGTGTTTCAATCTTGAACTGCTTGCGATTAATTAGGTTCTCTGGGTTGAAGAACTCTTCCCCTTCAAAATACTGTTTACACGTATCATGGAACTTCTCGATTGCCTCGTCAGAGGTTCCGCTCTTCATGAGAATTTCATCGAGCTCATTGATGTGAATCTCCGGCGCCTCATCAGACTTAGCTTCCTTAAGGATATCGATTTTCTCCCCTATCTGGCTATGAAGTGCCTTCACAACATCGATATCACACTCATCTTTGAGCGAATCGGCCAGTGCGCTGTCAAATGCGTTCTTTTGAGTATTTGCAGCCATAGGTAGCTTGTCTAGGTTGAACACCGCCTTGAGAAAATCGCTATGAACGTCAGCCGAACTTCTCGTGTAATAGAGTGCCTGATATATGTTAGTCATCCTATCATCGAAGGTCGGGAACATGAAGCCCATGTCTGGTGCACCGAGGATGCTACCAGTCGACGCGCCACGGAAATTCTTCTCCTCGGCAAGGTATCTGAGTGCACCCTTCGGGTCTTTTACAGGACACAGGCAGCAAACGAAATACTCAAACTGATCCGTCGACTCTTCTGACCACTCGTCGCTACCACTATCCTTGTACGGCACATCGTAAGCATCAGCAGCAAGCAAAATAACATATCCGGTATCACCCATGTCCACGCTATCAATAATTCTCTGGAACAGAATCTTGCGCATAGTCTCGTTACTGAGATGCGAAGTCCTCAGCGTCTGAATCAGCCTATGCTCATCGCTATCCTCGACCTGAGCCGTTGAGAACTCAACATCTAGTAGATTTCTGCCTAGCGCACCAGACAGCACCTTCTTTAGAGTCTTCATGTACATCTCACGCTCTTCATTTTCCATGAGCATCGTCGGCGAATCCATGTACGTAATAACCTCTCGCGCAGCATTGACGTAGCAACCATAAATATGCCCAAAATTATTCATATCTGGACTAAATCTCTTCTTAATTTCTCTAATTTCCTTGCGATTCATCTTGTCTCCTATACGCAAACTATTACAGTCTATTTAAAAAACTTCCCAACTTCATCCTTATACACGAAGTCAGTCACGCCTCCGCAGGTCTCGCACTTGGACGAGCGGCAGCCAAAGCCCTGACCGTATTTACCAAATCCAACACGCATCTTATCCGATCCGCAAAATGCACATATCTCATTATACTCTATCTCGCGGCTACACGCATCGCCAGAGCCCCCTCGGACGTCTATCGCAATGTTCTTACCTGCATTTGGCAGAGCCTCTATATCCGTTTCTTTAAAACCGGAAACTACGTTATTTAGCTCATTTTCCGTCATGACCCATCTTCCGTCTGCCATGTTTCTCCCGCCTCTCTATGGATTAATGTGCCGTGTTGTGTTAATATAGTGCACATATTAATTCTATATTACATTTCAGAAATATCAAGGAGAACACATGCTCACAGGCAAGCAAAGAAGTTATCTAAAAGGGCTCGCACAGAAGATTGAGCCTACAGTATATATTGGCAAGGCGGACCTCACGGAAAATATCATCCGCTCTATCGACGAGAACCTTACAGCAAATGAGCTTGTAAAAGGACAGATTCAGGAGGGCTCACTACTCGACCCTACAGAGGTGTGCAGTGAACTCGCAGAGATGCTCCACGCTGAATTCGTAGCTGCAATCGGTCGCCGCTTCGTACTCTACAGAAGGGCTAGAAATCCTAAGAATGTAAAAATAGAGCTGCCGAAGGCTCCTCGCAAATAATTTGACTTTACTTGAAACAAAGCACTTAACGCCCATTTCTGGGTGCTAAGTGCTTTTGCATTTATAGTCCTATCTCGTCAGCAATCTCACACATTGCTTCTAGCGAAATATCGATAAACTCATCAAAGCTAATACCGATTTCCTCGATAGCCGCCATGTACTGTCTGTTCGCGCCTGCTGCAAATCTCGTCTCTTTAAATCTCTTATTTACCGACTTGTGCTTAACGCTCGCAATCTTCTTATCTGGGTAAATCTGTGCAACCGCCTTGCAGAAACCGCTCATCGGATCTGCTGCAAGGAGTGCAATCTCAAGAGTCGACTTCGCAATCACGCCCGACTCCGGATTATGTGCACAAATAGCCTGTGCCATAACTGGTTCATCATAGCCTTCGTCCTTTAGAATCTGTGTCGAAACAGGTCCATGCGTAGACATATCTGTACGCCAATCAGCGGTCTCCTCATCTAGGTCATGCAGCAATCCGCAGATTCCCCAGAACTCTATCTCATCGGGAGCAAGCTTCTTTGCCAGCCCTCTCATTATCGCTTCAACCGCATAAGAATGCGTGATGTAGTTCTCACCCTTTACATATTTGTGTAGCAGCTCATTAGCCTGCTCTCTCGTAATATGCTCGACCATTTTGTTTCTCCTTTATACATGTACTAATCTAAATTTTAACACAAAGCTTCTTCGCTGGCTATATATCGCATTTGACTGATTTAATGACATACAATAGAATAGTAGATATGCAAATTGCACAATCACTTACCGTGTACTTACGAGTGCACGCGTGTAAATATATTTGAACGGAATGGAATAAACAGAATGGAAAAAACAATACATAATAAAAACAAAGGCATACTGCTGATAGTCACCTCGGCATTTTGCTTCGCCCTTATGGGGATTTTTGTCAAGCTTGCTGGTAACCTACCCGCTGTTGAGAAAGCTTTTTTTAGAAACCTAATCGCCGCAATAATCGCCGCAATCGTACTCATCAAGGATAAGCAGCATATTATAATAGGACGAAAAAACTACATACCGATGCTCGTGCGAGTAACTGCGGGAACCATCGGTATTCTCGGAAATTTCTACGCTGTGAGCCACATCATGGTTGCCGATGCCAGTATGCTTAATAAACTATCGCCATTTGCAACGATTATATTTTCGATCATCCTACTCAAAGAGGTTCCCAAGCGATACCAGGTTTTCTGCCTAATGCTCGCCATGACTGGTGCGCTGTTCGTAATCAAGCCGGGTTTCTCCGGCAATCCGCTAGGAATGGCTGCTGGACTCATCGGCGGAGTTGGTGCAGGGCTTGCATACACTATGGTGCGAAAGCTCGGTTCCAATGGAGTGCAAAAGGCTGTCATTGTATTCTGCTTCTCGGCATTCAGCTGCCTCGCCATGGTTCCGCTAATTATCGTAAAATACCACGAGCCAATCAACATGTACCAGCTTATGATGCTTCTTGGCGCTGGATTTGCCGCTGCTGGCGGTCAGTTCACAATCACTGGGGCATACCGATATGCACCAGCTAAGGAAATCTCAATCTATGATTATTCGCAGATTATCTTCACGACTTCGCTTGGCTTCATAGTGTTTGGAGAGATTCCAGATATCTACAGTTTCATCGGCTATGCGATTATCATAACGGCTGGTACGATAATCTTCTTCAAGTCGAAGAATGAACAGTAGGTAAATTAAAATTAGATAAGAGAATGCCGCGCTGCCCGAGTGGGAAGTGCGGCACTTTTCAATATTTTCAATTTGCATGTTTGTAGAGCAACACTACCTCTTATACTTCGGCTCCTCTAACTTAACAGGCTCTGGATTCTGCAGCACCCACTTAGTCGCCAGTTCACACAGTCTATCTAATGAAGTCTCATTAAAGTCCCCTCTAGGACTTATGCTTGAAGCCAGGTTTTTAGCCTCTTCGAGTTCCGCCTCAGGCAGTGATGCACCAGTAGCCACATGCTTAACGAAATCGTCTAGCATCATGCGATAATCTCGGTTCCAGTTACATCCTCCATTTCTATTCATCTCATCCTGAACGCGGCCAGCAATCCTCACAACCTCGCCTTGAAGAGTCTCTGCTGCACCATGTGATGGTATCAATAATTCCCAGAGCTCTGCAAACTGTTCCTTCCAAGTGTGCCCTTCTACTACAATTGGGGATACACCGTCGTGGATCTTGCGAGCCTTTACTGGCTCTACATCAAATAGCTTGTAAAGCTTGGCAAGCCCCGTATCTATCTCATCTACGTAATCTGGGTGGAAGCTTCCTCTATGGAATTCTACATCCTCACCAATTTTTCTCACATATTCCTTGACCGCAGGCATCACCTCAGCTCCTGCATCTACTAGAATTTCAGCAACTTTCGCGCATTTTCCTATATCTATTCCTCGGCATGATATAAGCGCCTCCTCGAGTGGTGTTCGTTTCCATATATTATCCCTAGCATTTAGGTCAACTCCTTGCTCGACGAGCAGCTTTACATTATCTGGTACGTATCCAGATGCAGCGCTGTGAAGAGGTGTGTTTCCATAATTGTCTGGCTTAGCAACGTCACCCCCTAGTTCAAATAGCACCTTAACCACCTTCGCATTATTTCTAGCATGGAAATTAAGCGGAGTGCGTCCGTAAGAGTTCAATGTATTGACATCAAGTCCTTGCTCTACAAGCCAAGGTATGATTTCGGCTGGGATTCCGTAGTGATGCAAAGCAGTATTGAGGTCACAGCGGCCTGCATAAGCTGTAATCTCGCATTTGTCGAATACCGCCTTTATCTCCTCGATATCGCCTCTACGCAGTATCTCGTAAAAGTCACTAGGTAACGTCTTTCTCTTTTTCTTAGCCATGTGTCCCTCCTATTAGTCCAATAGCTCAAATGAACCACCAGCATCTACTCTAAAAGTCTTCGAGTAGAATATAGTCATCGCCTCTACAAGGTACTTCGTATCCCTTGCACCGACCGTCTCGTAGCACGAGTGCATCGCCAGCTGTGCCAGCCCAATATCTACAGTGTTAAGCGACACGTGAGCATTCGATACGTTTCCCAATGTGCTGCCGCCTCTTGTGTCTGATCTATTTGTAAATACCTGAACTGGTATATCATTCGACTCGCAGAGGTCACGGAAAACCGCACAGCTCACGGCATCTGTCGTGTAGTACTGTGCCGCGTTGAACTTGATTACTATGCCTTTATTTATCATAGGTCTATTTATAGGATCTGCCTTCTCGGGATGATTTGGATGCACTGCATGCGCGTTATCTGCACTCACCATGAAGCTTGAAGAAACTGCCCTATAGTGTCCCTCTTCATCCTTGCCTGAAGCTAGTGAAATGCGCTTCAGCACCTCATATAGGAAAGTAGAATCAGCTCCCTGCTTGGTGAGAGAACCAGTCTCTTCATTGTCAAAAACCGCTAGAACTGGGACGCTGTGTGAATTCTTCGCTGCTATGAAGCCCTCAAGGCATCCGTACGCGCACTGCAAATCGTCGAGATGTGGCGCCGAGATGTACTCCTCGCTACCTCCCCATACCTTACCCTTATCTCGAACGTATAGGAATAGGTCATGCGAGATTATATCGGAATCTGATACGCTAGCAGACTCCGCTAAAATTCTCATAAATGAACCCTTTGCCTCATCTGCCGAGCCGAGAACTGGGAGCATGTCAACCTGTGTGTTCCACGTCTGGCCTTTGTTAGCATCGCGGTTCATGTGAATTGCAACATTTGGAATGAGCAGCAACTCCCTATCCACGTTGACTAGTCTAACCTCGTACTTGTTATCATTTTTTACGATTATCCTGCCAGCAACGCTCAGCGGTCTATCGAGCCACGGAGCCATGAGCATGCCACCGTAGCCTTCGACATTGAGCTTTACATATCCGTTTTCAACGATTTCAGAATTTTCCTTAACCTTGAATGCAGGTGAATCTGAATGAGCAGCGCTGATCATAAAGCCTGTAAAATCAAAAATCGGAGTCCTAAACGCAATTATGCTCGAATCATTTCTGACCACGAAGTACTTCCTGCCTTCTAAAAGCTCCCATTTTGCAGACTCTACAAGCTCAGTATAACCTTCCGCTTCAAGCCTCGCCTTAATATTAGCTACCGCATGAAAAGCTGTAGGCGACTTATCTAGAAACGATATGAGCTCTTTATTATAATCTGTCATCGAATTCTCCCTTTGTGTATCCATGTTTCTCTCTAACAGTTAGCGCTACGTATCCTTCGCCTTACTACTAGCGCGATTTATCTATAACTTAATTTAATTACAAGCAGTATATCACAGCATCACTATTTCTTCTTCATTACATACCGCTGATTCCTGCTAGTCGCTTTATCTGGAATCGTCATCTCTATAATCTTGTCCTCTATCGCAGGCTGCAAGTAATTTTCTCTAAAAGACTTTCTCGACTTTAGCCCGAGTGCGCCCATGAGCTGCACGGCTGTATACGGCATGTCAAATTCCATAGTCTCCATTAGTCTCTCTACCTGAGCAGTGGTATTTTCATACAGTACAGCTGGTTTACTCAGCACTTCCCCGAGCACCGCATCTAGTCGCTTCAGCATGAACATTATGAGCTCATCAGAACCGCCATTCTTGTGACATCTCGCAATCACATCATAGTACTCATTCTGAAAATTTTTAATCTGGCTCTCGAGTGGCACATACTGAAAAAGTTCACGCCAACCATATAGAAGTGCAGTCTGCCATAGCCTGGCCATCCTACCATTTCCATCTGCAAAAGGATGAATGAATACAAACTCATAATGAAATACAGATGACATAATCAGAGGGTGAACGTTTTCTTTCTCTCGGTTCATCCATTCAAATAAATCGCTCATCTGTCCAGTTACGAGCTTCGCTGGCGGAGCCATGAATATGCATCTATCTCCGTCAAAAACACCTTCTTCACCACTTCTGAATTTGCCACATTCCGGCACAAGTCCGTCGGTCATTACTCCATGCATACGCTTTAAATCCTCCATATTAAATGGATTGATTTCTTGAATGGCTTCGTAAGTGCGATATGCATTTTGAACTTCCTTAATCTCGTCACGGTTCCCGATGACAGTTCTGCCATCAATTACGTCTCTGACCTCAGCAAGAGATAGTGAGTTTGCTTCGATTGCAAGTGACGAATGAATAGACCTTATCCTGTTGCTTTTCCGTAGATTCGGGTGGGTGCTCAAGGTGTGGTAGCCTTGTATCTTACCGACTTTCTCAGAGATATCACTTATTAACTTGAGCATTGGTTCCGTTATGTTATATGGTGGTTTGTACATCTTGGTGCTCACTTTGACTTAATTATCTTGAATGTTAACTTAGGTGCTATCTTGAGTGTAGCACTAAATCAAGATAATGTAAACAAACAAATAAGTTCGGGCAGGCAATGCCTGCCCGAACTTATTTTGATTCTTTTCGGATGGTTCCAATAAGCTTATCACTTCGTGTATCACGACCATCTTGATTTCTTATTGTACCTGCTGGTAGTCCACGAGTTTTTTCAAACGTTCCTACAGTACAGTCACTCCTTGTCTTTCTCATTTTTTCTCCTTTCTATATTATTCTTCTTTCGCACTATTATTTCTAGTAATGATGAATGCTATCAGTATAACTATCCAATCATCAAATGGTCCTGGCATTCCATCTATCGGTGCTATACAGTATAAAAATGCTAGCATCATTATCATGTTATTACTCATAATTACCTCCTTACTAAACTGCATATTCATTCAATCCATCGGATAAATCAAGTTTACAAAACACCTTTGCTGTATTAATCGCATCATTTAGTGCATTATGCGCAGGCTTGGATTTTACACCTAATTTCCAGATAGCATAATTTAATGGCATTGGTCTATCATCCATACTGACTTGATCATCGAACATGACTTGTATGTCATAACATGGAGGCAGCTGAACATGTTCGATTCCGTGATATGCTATATTCTCTTTTAGAACACGTGCATCTGTACTACTCCAAGTTATGAGTTCGAAATCGTCCCCACACCATTCTAGGAATTCATATAATGCTCGCTTGAATTCTATTCCATTAAATATATCTTCTTTGGAAATTCCGGTTAATTGCTTAACTTCATTATTTATTTTGAAGTAGGCAGATGGCTTTACTATACGTGAAAATGAATCTATTTCTTCTCTTTCCGCATTCAATTTAACAGCCCCTATTTGGATTATTTCATTATAAAGTTTTACTCCGTTTCTCTCACTTACAAATCCGTTATTTGAACGATTAAATTCGAGGTCTAATACAATATAGTTACTCATGTTATATTTCTCCTATCTTTTATTATTAAAATAAAATCTATCATTTACTTCTTGCATAATTCTTTTCTGCATAAGTAGAAGTTCTTCCAATTGATATATACAATCCCCATCTCCCTCTACCAATTCATTAGAGATAATAACTGAATTAACATCTGCTAATTTTTTTGTATACTCATGAAATTTATTAATTAAATCATCTAATTCCCATAATTGAAGAGTCAGAAAATAATCTCCGTAATTTTCATCTTCTCTAAGTTTTTTTACAAGTCTATACAAGCTATTTATAGTTTTATGATCCATGCAACCACCTCTAATGGCACCAATATACTTCTTTAATTCTTTAGAGAATTTTGGCAGGATACCGCTTTTTTTCATTCTATCCACTGCTAAAACTACAATTGTTGTTGCAACAGCTACGCATGCAGCTTCCTTTTTATGCTTCTTAAGAGTTTTACCTAGACTGGCTGCTGTTGGAATTGCACCAATAGTTCCTTTAGGATCAAGATTGGGAACTTTACTTTTTAATTCAGTGATAGTATTACTATTTAATATGCCTTCAGGTTTACTTAAGATTCCCTGATACATATCTACAGGAATATCAAATTTTACTTGTTTTACCATATTGTTAGTTTCTTTTACTTTTTTCATTTTTTCCTCCTTCAAAATTATCTTTTTTCTCCCTCACCTTTTCCCCTCGAGATATCTCTTTGTGTAATTATGATACGGTTTTTACTCATCGCTTAACATGGATACATTCGCGTAAAACTTACCTTATTTACCGCATTTTTCGCATATATTTACCTTAAAATCAGTAAATCCTTCCATTGTAATTATTGTATGGCGTATAATACATTAAAAAGGATGATATAAAACTCTTTTAGTTAGAAAGGATCTCATAATGGCGGCTCAAAATGGCAATATTTATCGCAAGGAAAGAGATGCTCTCGGCTGGTCTCGAGAACTTGCTGCTGAGAAGTTAATCATGTCCAATGATAAGCTTGAAAGAATAGAAAATAATAAACAGGCACCAAATCCTTTAGATGTTCTGACAATGTCGGATGTATATTGTGCACCAGAGCTGTGTAACTATTATTGTCATTATGAATGCGAGATAGGTAGGGAGTATGTTCCTGAAATAACTGAAAGCAATCTGCCAAATATAATAATTAAACTTTTAGATTCCGTATACCGCTCCAGTGATATTCATCGAGTACTTCTTAATATTACAGCCGATGGTATTATTTCAGATGATGAACTTCCTATATTTATAAAAATTCAAGATACTTTAGAAGAGCTCTCACAAGCAACGGAAGAGTTGCAAATATGTATTGAGAAAAAAATTGATAATAAGGAAATCTCCAAAGATTTATATGATGATTTAAAAAGAACAATACACAAATAATTCTGCAAAACTATATTTGTTTACTTTTGAAAGGCAATCGTTATGTTATCATATACACATATTGTAATAGGAGTGAGTGCTTCTTTAGCACTAGTAGATCCTAACAACAAAGCTCAGAGTCTTGTTGTTATAGGTGCAGCTTCAGTTGGCAGTATTGCTTCTGATCTTGATGTAAGGATTAATACGTACTCCATTGATGCCCTTTATGGAAGATTTATGGTAATGGCTATTTTAGCTGCAGTTGCTCTTGTTGATATGAAGCAAAGATTAGAAATTTATAATTATTATATGAATTTAAAAGGTCCGATGCTTTATATAGGCCTGTTTGGTTTTGCACTTGTTATACTTGGATGTATATTTTCTAGTCACAGAGGTTTCTCACATTCATTTCTTGCATTAGGACTATCAACATTGTCACTTGTATTAATCGACCAACTTTTGGCACTAGCTTTTGCAATTGCTTTTTTCTCTCACCTATTACTTGATTTTCTTAACAAAGGAAAAATTAAGTTATTATTTCCAATGAAGGCTGGATTTTGCTTGAATCTCTTCTATTCTAGCAAACTTGCGAATAAAATCTTTTTTGTAATAGGCTGTGTAATATTAGCTAAATTATTATTAATTTATTTATAATATTGACACACAACCTTATCAAAGTTACAAACAACCACATATATTGCAAAAATAACCGATGCAGTCATTGAATTTTCAACGACTGCATCGGTTTTCCAAACTCTATTTGTCTTATAACACACGTTTTACCATATAGGCAAACCTATTTAATAAGCTCTGAAACCATAGCCGGAATCTTTGCGAAGTCCTCTTCATCTGGGTTCCAGCAGGAACGAATATTTCCTTCCACAACCTCAAAACCAGCCTCAGCGAGTTTCGCCTGCAGGATCTTAACCGACTCACCGCTCCAGCCGTAGCATCCGAATGCAGCAGCCTTCTTGTTCTTGAACTTGAGTGTCTTGAGGAACGATAACCATCCTGCAACGCTTGTCAAAACATCATTCACACAGGTCGGAGAACCCACGACAATAGCCTTGGATTTGAATACCTCAGTCATGATTTCGTTCTTATCCGCCTTGGCGATGTTATAGACCTTCACAACAGTATCCGGTGACTGCTTGTGAATCTCATCAGCGATTGCGTGTGCCAGCTTAGTCGTGCCCTCCCACATAGTATCATAGGCAACAGTAATCTGATTCTCCTGATATGCGTCTGCCCAAACTGCGTATTTCTCAACTATCTGACCAGGATTGTCACGCCATACCACACCGTGCGACGGAGCGATTATGTCAATCGGCAAGTTCAGCTTAGCGATTTCCTCAATCTTCTTGGTTACGAACGGAGCGAAAGGATTAAGGATATTTGCAAAATACTTCATCGCTTCCTTATCAAGCAGAGCCTGATCCGCAAGGTCATTGAACATCTCCTCAACTGCAAAGTGTTGTCCGAATGCATCCATCGAGAACAGGATGTTATCACCAGTCATATATGTAGCCATGGAGTCTGGCCAGTGAAGCATCTTCATCTCCACGAAGATAAGCTGTTTGCCGTTTCCAATATCGAGACTGTCACCAGTCTTTACCACATTGAAGTTCCATCCCTGCTGTCCGTACTGACCCTCAAGGCTCTTCACACATGCCGCAGTGCAGTATAGCGGTGTGTCTGGAATCTCTTTGAGCAGCGCTGGCAGCGAACCTGAGTGATCCTGCTCGCCGTGATTAACGATAATCGCATCAATCTTATCGAGTACGCCTTCAGCCTTCAAGTTCTCTATGAACTCATCTCTGTGCGGAAGCCACACGGTATCTATCAGAATCGTTTTCTCTTCTTCAATCAAAAATGCATTTTGGCTAGACCCATTCAAAATAGAATACTCATCACCATGGAACATCTCGAGTTCCCAGTCCATGTATCCAACCCAACTTACGTTACCCTTTACAAGCTTTCTCATAGTAGACTCCTTATAATCATTCTGCTCTTGATATCAACCATTCATCTGAGCTTTATTATATCATTTTTTATGCGGATTTCTCCGCTTTATGCTTTTCAGGTACATTATCTTTATCCTGCTCGTTCTATCTCTTTATAGTTTTCTTCTTTAAACGCCTTCTCTCTTTCAAATTCCTCATATAAAAGAACCCTATCGAGTGAACTGTGATTGCTACGATTGCCGCCGTCGTTATATGGAGAACTGCCGCGTCATTATGTGCAAGATTATAACTAGCAACACCACCGACGAGGATTATCCACAGCTGAACAACGTAATACTTTGCATCAAAGCTAAGGTGAGGCTTACTGTACATGTTATTTGCAATAACCGCCCACTGGAACATGAAAATTCCCGCGTACATGAAAAGTGTGACAAAATGCACGTTTGCGTTGTTGTGACTGATAAAACTCATCGATACAGTGATCATGATTAGTCCGATATAAATCGGATAATGACTGTACATGAGGAACATTCCGCTCGTATCCGTGTGCTCGTCGATGCTGTGGTTGAGCACGCTGAAATAATACATGAATAGACATGCGACTATTGTGAAATACAGGCTTGAACTGAGCGTAAAAGTCTTGGGTGCGAAAAATGGAGCGATTCCCATAATCATCTCTCCAAGATTTATAATTGTAAGTAGGGAGATTCTCTCAACGAGGTGCACGAAATTAATATCGGCACGCTCAAACCTCCTTCTGAAATAAATCGGCATAAGGAATGTTACGATAATCGTCGCGAGATATATGTATATTCCTGTCGCTATTGGAAAGTGGCTTGCCGCAAGCATACCGAACACTCTTACCCCCGTCACCCCGAGGAAGCCACGGATTGAAATGCGCTCTGCTCTTGACTGCCCCTCGCTGTAATACTGTACAAATACTGCACGAAAAGTATGAAAGATAGCAATGCGATAGTCCAGCACAGGTAGTTAAAGTGATCGTGCCAATCCTCGACAATCATGCCTGCAAACACCAGCAAAATCATCATCTTAATGAACATTATCGACAGGTTAAGGAATGAATTTTTACCATACTGATTAGTGAACACAGTCTGAAGCATCCATGCGTCAACCAGCACGAAGGTCGTGATAATAAAGGCAAAGAACGCCTCACCGCCCACAACGCCATCATGCAGATGATGAATCAGCTCAGTCGTCTTCGAAATAGCATATACGAACACTAGGTCATAAAATAGCTCTGTAAATTCGACATTTTTGTGCTTGATAGTGGATTTAAGCATATTACTCCTTATAAAACAAAAACCGTATAGCCTTTTTCTTAACTATACGGGTATTCCTCCGTGCCGTCAATGTGCGGGGACTAGAACATTAGTGTTATCCAAAATATCAATGTTGCTAGACGCTCATTCATATTACTTTATTTTTTCTGACCCTTCTCTTAACCAGTCTATACAAAAGACTCATATTCGTTGAATGATATGCTTCCATTCAAAAGACACCCTGCTATCTCAGAATTTGTTTCGTAAAGTTCCGCAGCACGAAATTCGCACGAGTCCGTTCATTATTTTTCGAAAAGATATGAGTACCTATCTTGCAAAGCTCTTATATCCTTCCCATACTGCTTATGCAACATCCCTATCTGTTTTGACACAATATTACTCGGAGGAGTTTTTGTAGAAAAGAATGGATCTAAAAGTTCATCCTCTTTGCGAATCAACTCACCCTGCAGTTTTTTATATTCATCAACATACTTTGGATAGTCGGGGTGTTTTTGGTTAACTCTTCCTCTGCCGCTCATAATCAATCCTCTATTCTTTACTCAATCTACGAATACCTCTCCAAATAGGTATTCGTCGGCATTAAGTCATTTCTACGCACGTACTCTAACGCCTCTCTTGATGACAACTTTTTGTGTCTATAACAGTGAAATATGTGAATACTTATTTTGTAAATCCTTAAGCTCGTGCGCAAAGCATCTCCTCAATCTCCCCAGGCTCTTTGACACCTCGCGACGAGTGTCTTCAGTTAACTGCGAAAAGATTTCACTCTCCTTTGCAAGATACTCCTTACTCAGTTTATTGTATTCATCCAAATAATTGGTGTAATCTGGATCATTGTAATTGATTTTTCCTTTTTTTCTCATAAAAATCTCTTGGCTTTACTCACAAGTTTTGTATTGTAATCATAACAGCCTATTCAAAGTCTATCTCACTACGAAATACCGCTACGTAACCCCAGCTAAATTAACAATATCTCAGAACTGAATATTTCGTTATAACTTTTCTTTCAGAATATCTATATCTAATTTTTAAGCAGGATAATTATTGTGTTCTTTTGGGTAATAAATTTTGGTGTATTTTATAGTGCTTGCGTGCAAAGTTATCTCCAAATTAGGTGATTTGGACTATTCAATAACAACATCACTAAAATCAAAATTTGCATGAGTACCACAATTACTACATGTAAAACCGTGATTTATTTCAAAATCAGGATTTGCTGGTATCCAAATCCCCTTTCCACAATTTCTACAAATAACTCCATCTGATTTTTTAGTTTTCGGAGTTAGTTCCTCAATATCATAATGGCTGTCTTTTATCAACGAATTAGAAAATTTCAAATGTCCTACCACCTTTTTATAATATCATCTGTATTTTTTACTTTTGCAAAACGGTCATTCCAAATACAATTATTTTAAATAAACGCCGTATAGCCTGTTTCTTAACTATACGGGTATTCCTCCGTGCCGTCAATGTGTGGGGACTAGAACATGGAGTTATCCAAATATCAATATTGATAGACGATTCTTTGTACTACCTTGTATTTTCCTATTAAATCGCTTTTTTTTAATTCTTTAAATGATAGTATGAGCTTAAGAAGTATTTACATCAATTATTGAAACGGAGGTGTCTCTATGTCGTCAAAAAATAACCGTCGTTATCGTAAGCCACTCATCTTTTCCTTCATCTTTGTTGGTATGTTGCTTCTTATATTTGCTATCTTGCATATTGCATCTAGACCAACAGCAGATAAGGATCGAGTAACAAATGCGACCGACATCAAAGTTATGGTGAAAACAGCTGACGATTCTAGATCAGCTATCGTCAAGACTTATGAATTGGATAAATTCTCGAAGCTATCAAAATCAAAGCAGATGAAGATTATAAGTTCAACCTGCGGCAAAGTCGAAGGTGATGCTCCTAATGTTTCCCTCAAGAGTAAAGACACTTCACATATCAAGATCCATTTTCAAGATAAGAAGTCTAAGGCGAAAACACCTGAGATTGACAGCATTAATCTCTACACAGCAGCAGGTATGCCAGTAAATCCAAAAAAGAGACAAGATATTGGGGTGCTCTACAATTACGACCATAAGACTGATGAACTGAGCATGTATCTGTCAGAATTTATCCCTGCAGATAAGCTGACATTCCGCGATTCAGATAGCAACAGTGCAGATGATACTGCTAGTGAAAGTAGTGATGATTCAGCTAGTGAGGAAGATGACATCTGGTTCTGCATATTTGAAATCAAGTATGCAATAGGTAGTAAAAAGTACGTGACATATACTGCGGTTTCGGTCGGAAAATAGACAGTTAAAAAGCGCCATTTGGCGCTTTTTCTCTCATCTATAGATTTGAGGGTTTATCGATTACCGTCGCTTTAATTACACTTGCTTTTTTCATTATACCGCAAGTGCATTATAGTCATTACATTAGTCCCCTGCAAATGTCAATACAAATCGTCAAATTCAACCATTTTTAAAAAACTAGATAGATTTTCATTTGCTGTATTACAAAATATTTCATCACAAGTTCCGTCTTCTTCAATAATACCGTTATTCAAAAAAAGCACCCTTGTAGCAAAGTGACTAATTGCATTTATTTGATGTGTAACAATTAGCATTGTTTGTCCTTCTAAAGCAAGCTCATTAATCGTACTAAACACTTCATGTGCCAATTCAGGATCCAATGACGATGTTGGTTCATCAAAAATAACGATCTTGGGATCCATTGCAAGGGTTCTTGCAATAGCAAGTCTTTGCTTTTGTCCACCAGAAAGTGTAGATGGATACTGATTTTTATAATCTATTAACCTTACCCTTTCTAAAAGTATTTTTGCCTTTTTTTCTGCATCAGCAATTGATTGCTTCATAACAGCCTGAAGAGGTTTAGTTATATTATCTAAAACAGTGTAGTGTGGAAACAGATTGTAATTTTGAAAAACCATTCCCAATATCCCATTTAGAGATTTATAATCACTATTCTTTTTTCCATTTATAGTTATTGAACCATTTTGATATTGTTCAAGGTTTGCAATGCATCTTACTAAAGTGCTTTTCCCAGAACCACTAGCACCGATAATTGCAATTATTTCACCCCTGTTTACAGTTAGATTGACTCCTTTTAAAACAGTATTTTCACCGTACGATTTTCTTAATCCGTTTATATCAATTAAAGTTCCCATCTTGATGACCTCCTCTCAAGCCATTTTGCAAAGAAGGTAACAGTATAGGTTAAAACAAAATATATGATACCAAGCATTATATATATTTCGAATGGATGATATGTTCTAGCATAAACCTGGTTGCCTAATTTCGTAATTTCTACGACAGGTAAAACTGATACTAATGAGGTTTCCTTTATTATTGCTGAAAATCCATTCATAAGAGAGGGTACTGCAACTCTTATTGCTTGTGGTAGGATTATATGAAAGGTTCTTTGTATTGGGGTATATCCTAGTATGTATGCTGCCTCATATTGACCTCTATCTACAGCTAGTATAGATGCTCGAATATTCTCCGATAAATACGAACCACTATTAAGTCCCATTGTTATGATTGCTGCTTTAATAGGTCCAATGTGAAATCCTAATCCAGGCAGACCATAGTATACAAAAAATAATTGAACTAGCAATGGAGTCCCACGAAAAACTTCTACGTAAGTAGAGAGTATTACAGAAATTATTTTTGGTAGCTTTCTACTTCTTAAACTACCAACTATTATTGCTATAGCCAGAGCTAAAATAAAACCTGCCAGGCCAATCCCGATAGTAAGTCCGAGAGCGGCTGGCAGTAGTTTTCTAAATGGCCATAGTACCGAAAAATCTAACTTCGTCACTATTTTCGCCTTTCTTTATTATCTATTCAGCAGCAAACCACTTGTTATAGATTTTATCGTATGTACCGTTTTCCTTTACTGTCTTTAATGCTTTGTTAAACTCTTTTGTTAGGGAATCATTTCCTTTTGGAAATACTGCAGCAATTTTAATAGTTTGAACTGGATCATCAACAATAATTAACTTTGCATTAGCCTTTGCTTTTTCTTTTGCCCATGATTTTTCAACAACCATTGCATCTATATTTCCATTTAACATATCCGCTAGAGCTTCAGAATGTCTATTATATGTAGCAGATTTTTTTATTTTTATTTTCTGCTCTTCTAGGCTTTTTACCGCATTTTCAGAAGCACTACCCGCATGGCTTCCAACAATTTTTCCAGCTAAATCTTTTTTGGACTTAATATCTTTGTTAGTTGTGAGAATAACTTCATCAAGATTAAAATATGAATTTGATACATTAACCTTGCCTCCGGACTCCTTTGCTTCTTCAGGAGACATTCCTGACATAATAATGTCAAAATCTCCGCTTGATAGGCCAGAAATCAGTCCCTCCCAAGGAGTGTTCACTAATTCAACTTTTACCCCCATCTCTTTACCAATTGCTTCAGCCAGATCGGCGTCAAACCCCTCAATTGCACCTGAGTTATTAATGCTCTCAAACGGAGGGTATTCCGGACACATTCCAACTTTTAATACCCCTGCCTTTTTTATGTTCTTTAGAGATGAATCTTCTGTGGTTTTTTTATCTCCACACGACGTCATAAAAAGCATTATGACCATAATTACTGCGACAGTTATAAACGTTTTCTTTTTCATAGCTATTCCTTTCATTAATTATTTTCTTGTTTCTGATTTAATATCTGTATTAGTTCTTCATACATAGGTTCTCTTTCATCAATTCCATAAAACAATGTGGAAATTCCATTCTCTTTAAACATATTCTCAAGCACCTCCATCATTACACCTTTTCCTTTAGCAATATGAAGTGTGTCAATTTTAGCTTGATAATTATTTTCAGAATTGAATTCACCAAACCAGTTTCCTTTAGATACGAAATTAATGCCGCAAGTAGGACTACCATCTACACCAATGACCATCTCTATTGAATATCCATGCTCTTTGTAATCCTTTAACTGCTGTACAATGGGATGAAGTAATTTTTGACACTGTTCGCGAAATGCTGGAAAGTTACATTGTTCATAAACAATCCCCCATCTTTTAGATCCAAACATAGCCATTTCTATGCAGGGTAGCTGGATAATCCCATATCCTAATTCAACAAGTTTACAGATGATAGATGATCCTCCCATCTCTTTTGCAAGAGGCTCTACCTTTGCATTTACATTTAATAAACAGTGTGCAATTATCACAATCCTTCTTGTACGCTTCATTACTTACCCTTACGTTCCGCGGAATTTACATATTTTGAGACACCTAGAAATAATTATGTTAAGTCAATTCTATCAATGATAATAATTAAACAGAAATTGTTATGGCCAATATGTCGCATCTTAATATAGTTTTTTTGTATATTTCTTTATAAAAAATGACTAGGTATATACCTAGTCTTACAGCTTTACGCAACTAACAAATTCTATAAATTCAATTTGGCAATTTCCATTTTCTTATTTTCTAAATACATCTGATATACTGTACTCGCCGGCAGCAATCGTATACTAATATCCCCTAAGCCCATCCGTTTCAAAAATCCAACCATTACATATCCAGTTTCAATTATCTCATCCCCTTCAGTTGGCATAAGAAAGCAATTATTTATATTTTCTTGTTTCATGCCATGATAATCGAGAAAATCTTTATATGCTAGTTGATATAGGTATTGTTTTGTAACCGATTCTATCCCCGGTTGGCCTCTCAATGGTTTATTTTTTTCTAATTGCAAATTGTAGTACTTTGCATCAAATATGATGCACTTATGTTTGTCATTTTCTTTATAGATACTGATTATATCTGGAATCAGAGTATCTTGTGCTTTTTGTTCAAAGTATTCTCTTTCTGATTTGCCAAACCATATAGGATGCTCAATAACATCTATAAGCTTTGTCCTCGGATTAAACTCATTTCCAAGTGGAACTGGTAATGCAATCAATCCAATAGGCCTATCTAGTTGATTGTCTAAGATTTCAGAACATGCTTTTTCCCAAATTAAGTTGAAGCTATTTGTGCCAAACATGCTAAAACAATCCATATCATCAATATGTGTGCTACTATTAGCAATATACGAGTATATTGTTTTAAGAACCATCTGCTTTCTAGTTCCAAACTGTATATTCAGCTCTTTGTAAATTCGATCAAGAATATAATCATTCTCTCCAAAGTCACAGATTTCTTCATCAGATAAATCGACTCCAAGAATATCAAAAAGATTGAGCAAATCCGCACTAGCTAATTCTTTTGAGCACTTTGTAAGCACACACTCATGAAGTCTTTTAAAATAGTCTTGGTCATCATTTACTCTTTTTCGGGTATACATGTCTTGGTAGTATGGACGATTATCGTTTATAATAGCAAATGTTTCATTTATCGTTTTATCCCACAGTATTTCCCCTGTACCATTAATCTCAATTATATCCTGTAAGCTAGAATAACTACCATTTTCAAAGTAATCCTGAAGCATCCAAAGCATTACAGCTAACATATTAAAAAGCGGCACTATCAGTTGTGTCATTAACCATCCTAATAATTTGTTCTTTTTCCGTTATACTTTTCTATTACTTTAATAATCTGTTTCATTTCTGAAACTGGTTCTTCTGTATGCAGTAAATATTTGGGATAGCATTTTATAATTCGTCCTGCAACTGTAATCACTCCAACAAATGTAAATATATATAGATACTCATTCTCACCAGCTTCAACATCCGCAACCTCAATGTCCTCTTCAATCAAATCTGTGAGTGTTTTTTGTTCATCAGATGCCTTTACAACTTTTAACACCCCATATTCCTTAAGGCGCTTAAGTATTCTGATTATCTCGCTTTCATCGCCCACAAAGAGTTTAACGAGTTCTCCTTGAGTGTATCTTTTCTGCTCTCGGATATAGGCTGATTTCAAACTCATTATTCTTCTACTCCATCTACTGAATTCAAGAAATCATTCCTTATAGACTCGTTAAATATGTCTACACCTTTTTCATCAAACGCATCACAAATTGCTGAATATATATTCTTTATGTCACAACCACTGAAAAGTGTATGACGCTTCTGCTTTGCGGCATCATCAAACAAGTACATAATAACTTTGTTCTTAAACATTCTGCTAAAATTTTCTTCGTCCATATCTTCACCTTCTGGAAGATTCTTTATAGAAAGGAAAAAAGGTCCCATCAGCTTATCTTCGTTAACTTTACAGTCATTAAGAAGAACATTATTTATTTCTTTTCTTAATATATTCCATTCGACTTTTTTTCTATGCTCTCCTTCTCCAAGTATAACGAATTTTCCTGAAATTTCGCCCTCTCCATTATTTATGCCAAGATAGTTAAAGTCCCACCTGCGTTTAAAAGCAGTATCCATTGGAAACACTCCTTGATCTGCGCTGTTCATAGTTGCCCAAATCAGCATATTATCTGGAATCTTTATTTCTGTATAGTCTTCTGGATTGCCGCCAAGCTGGACTGCAAGATAAGTTCTAACATCCTCTGTTGCGTGTATCGGATATTCACTTACATTGAAGCTATCACGGTCAAGAAGCTGAAAAACATCTCCAAATACAGCTGCCACATTTGCTCGGTTAATTTCTTCTATGATAAGAATATATGGCTCAGGATTTCCACTTCTTCCATTTTTAAGCGCCTCAACATACACTCTCATAAAAGGGCCTGGAACAAATTGATAACTAATCGTACCTGATCTATCTGTCACGGGCTTATATGTACCAACAAACTGAGAGTATGTATAATCTGGATGAAAAGTAACACGTTCATATCCACCAATTGTCTCATTTTGTAGCGTTTTTTTTCGTTCCTGCTCGAGGGTATAACTTTTTCCTGTTCCAGGTGCTCCAAATATGATTCTATTTGTAGGAAAACTTGTCTTAAGTCCCGTATTATATTTTAGTTCGTTGCCTATTTTAGTCATCCCTTTTCCATCTAGGTCATAGTAATATTTTCTATATAAGAACTGAAGATTTTCAGGTTCTTTTAATTCATAGCATGTTGTTAGTTTTCCCTCTGACTTCTTTGGTAGAAACTCGTCCTCAAGAAAGCTCATGTGCCAAGCTCCTTTTTTACAATGCACCCATGGAGTATTGTTTAAATCAAAGTAGTACTCTCCAAGCTCATCAACAAGCGCTATTAATTCTTCTCCATTCATGATAGTAAAAACTGTATCTTTATTAGTATTAAAGAATTTTATTATTTCCCCAGCCTTCCTCGAAGATGTTGAAGAATCATCTGAGTAGTATTCCTCCTTAAGCATGTGTACTAGTTTTTCTCTATTTAGAGAATTGCCTTTTGCAAAATGCTTAAGTGAACCAATTTTAGGCCACCCAATCGCAACAATCCCATTTTCACGCCATTCACCAGCGATGCTGCGCCCATTATCAATCGAGCTGCCTAGCCTTATAAATTTTTTGGGTTGCTTAAAACAATCAAATAGCGCATCAGAAAACTCATTATCTTCAAGTCCTGACAATCTTTTTACAATAGCGAGCTGTCCTTTTTTACCATAAAACTTTTCACTTGGTTCTATGTCTAAGGCATATAGATAATGATTTAACCATTCCTCTGTATAGAAACTTACAAACTTTTCTGGATATAGTATTTGATAATATTTTTGCACCCATACTTTTTTTGCCGTGTCCTTGATTTTTCGATTAAGCAGCGTGTCTAAAGATTCATAGTCTTCTTTAGTGTTCAGTTTTGCCTTCGCTATAAGTGTAGCTCCTTCAATTATCTCATCTCGTATTCCCTTGCCTAGTTCAAGAGCCTCATTCTCTGTCAGTACTGTGGGTTTATTACCACTTCCTGTAACCCACATACCATCCTCATTACGCTGAAATAAGCCAAATTTATATGTACTGCCTCCAGCTATCCCTCCAAACATGTTTTTTATTTTTTCTTGATTTTCAAGGACGTAGCTTAAGCTGCTCCCGTTTCCATCTTTTGAGTAAAATAATGATTTTAAGAGCTTCTCATCAGGAATAGCTGCTAGCTTTTCTGGGGCAAACTTATCCAGAAATTCATTGCGCACTGCTTCAACTTCCTCATTGCTATATCTAAAATTAACCCTATTTGTCGAAATATGATTTTTAACAACTTCTGCTGCTTTTCTATACTCTTCTAAACTTTCAGCATTCTCTGTATCAAACCCCAAATTATGTTGTATATATATATCATTGTTGGTTGTATTTCCATTCAATAACCCTTTTACGTATTCATCTAGGTCAAGATCACTCATCTTTGAGAATTTATCAAATACTTCCTGGCGTGAAGCAATAAGATCTCTTTGACGCCATCCTTTTCTTTCGTTAGGAAAAAGTGGGTCAAATTCATCCCTCATGTTTTTCAAATTATTCGGGGTTTCCCCAATTATTTCCCCTATTTCTTTAAAAGCTTTAGAGAATGTTTTATATCCCAAAACATTTAAACCTTCTTTATCTCTTCTAGAAAGATAATATGCAATAACTATGCTTTTATTAAGTTCCTGCTCCATTATCGACCTCATATCTTTTGATAAATTAGTGTACGCTATAGCTAGGTATATAAACACATACCTAATCCTAGATTACACCTCATATTAGCTCTTATCAAGATAGTACTGCACTTAACAGATATTCAAGCATTCATTATAAATATTAAAAATATTGCAAAAAAAAATAATATAGTGATATTATGAAATAGTATGACAATAGTATATAGAGTAGAAGGAATAAAATATGACCTATTCTAATGGAGAAAAATCGCAACATGGGAAAAATGCTCAATTAAGTATATATGAGCTTTTGTCTTCATGCCTTGAAAAAAATTATATATCTCGTATCATATCACCATATAGGGCGGGCAGAACAGGGTATTCTAATACTGAACAGTTTTATGCACCTTTTATGATTGATTTCCCTAATGGTGAATCATGGCTCTTATACTCTACTACGTCTATGCGTACAGACAGAGTTAAAGGGCAACAATGGGACACCTACAATTTAAAGGAAATTAACCCAAATATAACAAGCGCATTTCTTGTATATTCTGATTGCAAGAATTTAGTTGAAACTTCTAATTTTGAAAAGCAGAACATAAAATATACTACCAACGAGGAATACTCTGCAATTGATGCAATCATAAGCCAAGACACTCTTTATAACTTAATTGAGGTTAAGGCCCATGAATCAGTATCATTGGGTAGACTAAAGGATATTCAAGGAAGAAATTTTGAGGATAGAATTGCACTTTGTCTGTCTAATAAAGACAATTTATCCATTTTTAATAATAATGGGAAAACATTAATCGGGCTTTATTACAATTTTTTTGAAACAATCATATCAAATTTAGATATTGCTCCTGGCGAAGTGTATTCAATATTTGCAACGACTGACAAAAATAAAATTGGAAAACTTCCTTCTGGCGGAAATCCGAAAACTGATATACTGGTGGATATATGTTTTTATAGCGGTATTACCAAATCAATATCTATCAGTTGCAAACGTTCTAGTGCGAACAGGGTTAGTGTGCATGAATATTCTGCAGATTCTTTTTCTGAAGTTTTAGACATAAATAATACTGCTTTAGCATCATTACTGCATGAATTTCAGAATAACCCAACACTAGAATCTTTTGGCGCTACAAATACCACTGCCTTAACGGAAGCTCTAAAGCCTTATAATGACAAACTAGCAAAGTGGGCTTTAGCTGGAACCTTTGGATATGGAGATGAAAATTCACAGTGGGCATCTCATATTCTTACATATGACAACAACGATAACTCAATTTCATTCTATTCAATAAATGAATATCTTGATAAGCTAAATTGTTCGAAAATCCACGGCAACTTCGGGACAATTTTTTCTTGGACTTATCCTTCAAAGAAGCGAGGCAAAAGTATTCAATTAAAATGCGCTCTACTTAAATAGTTCAAAACTATCATAACTACTTTACAATATTTAGAGAATCATAATACTTTTTCTTCATTGCACTAGCGACTTCTTTCATCATTGGAACTGCCACGGAATTACCAAACTGCCTGTACATCTGTGTTCTAGAGACTGGTACTATGAAATTATCAGGAAATCCCATCAGCCTTTTTAATTCAAGTTCGCTGAACATTCTAATACCTGTCTCACCATCTTTTACAAAAGTTCCTGTTAAGCGTTGAATTTTATGATAACTTGCACATAGTGTATTAACTTGACACGTTGAATTAAAATCAACAAGTTGTGGTCTTCCATCATCTTTTTTAAATAGGTAGCTTTTCTGAAGATGTTCTGACACAGAATATCCTGAAGGATTGTGTTCCAATATTGAGTTTATCGGAACTTTCTTAGACGGATTACCATTCGGAAATTCAAATTCATTTACTCCTAAATCATCTCTGAATCCTACAATGACTACTCTTTCTCGTCTTTGAGGTAAGCCAAAATTTTGAGCGTCCAGGACTTTGTAAAAAATCGTATAATCCAATTCATTTAGATTCTTCATAATAATCCTAAAGGTATTGCCTTTATCATTTGTTAACAAGCCTTTTACGTTTTCAAGTAAAAACATTTTTGGTCGTTTTTTCTTCAGTATCCTTAATACATCAAAGAAAAGTGTTCCTTGTGTTTCATGCGCAAATCCTTCTCGTCTGCCAATGTTACTAAATGGTTGGCAAGGAAAACCCGCCAATAAAACATCATGCTCAGGAATGTCAGCTTCGTCGATTTTTGTAATATCTCCCTCTGGAACTTCTCCATAATTTGCTTCATATGTCTTAGCAGCATATTTATCCCATTCTGAGCTAAATACGCATTTTGTATCACTATCTTCAAACCCTTTTCTTATACCACCTATACCAGCGAAGAGATCGATAAAAGTTAGTTCTTTGCTTTTTTTATATGCTCCATTGTACGATAGATGATTACAGTCTGATACACGGTAGGCATTTTTATAAGATAAAGAGTTAATGCCCATTTCAATTAGTTTAATGCACCTTTGGCTAAATGTTGTTTCACCATCTAAAAACAGACTTTCATCCATTATCTCTGAATAAAAATCATCTGTTATATAAATATTCCTATTCTTCTTTTTTTTAGAATCTGGAACAGCTTTTCTACCTGCTCCTTCTCTATTTCCTCCGCGCATTTATACCCTCCTTAATACTAAGGATAATTGTATCATTAGGTATTTGATTTATCAACTTTTAATTTCAAATTAAAATCCGGTATAACATTTAGATTATAAATAGCAAACCATAACTATATCTATAAGGTATGATGTATAGTTGCACCTTCAGATTCAATTTACCTCATTTTAAACCATTTGATCTATTCAACTTGTAATACACTATTAATTAAATATTTGCAAAAGAAAGAACCGTTGATTTTTCAACGGTTCTTTTCACATTGGTGGAGGCGGTGGGATTTGAACCCACGTCCAAGAGCATTTCCGAAAGACTTTCTCCGAGCGCAGCTGATACTTTAGAATTCGCTCATGTGGCGTCACGTCAGCAGACTACACAATCACTATCCCGTTGTTCCCTTACGCTACCGAGAGCTCACGCAAGGTTTTCCTGCATAATCGACGCCAGATCCGTTACCTGCAGGTGAATACCGGTTGACGCGCGGTGCTGAACTAAGCAGCTAGTGCGAAATTGTTATTCTGTTTAGCGTTTGAATTTAACCGCCGCTTTTTACGTGGCTCGGCTCCACGGCTCGCTTATCCTTGTTCCACACTCCTGTCGAAACCTGACGCCCCCATGGCTTATACAGATTCCAAGTATGGCATTTGTATTGTATTTATCTGAATTTAGGTTATAAGAGGAGGATCTACGCAGTTATTAACTGACTACCGCTAACAGTTCGCATCTCGACAGCTAGCTATCGTCTAGCTATCCGCCTAACGCCTAAATTCCCAAGCAGTATTATCGCTGATTGGCCAGCGCTTTGCTACCCTCATCAGCTAACCATAATCCTACTACTTGCGAAGGCTATCCTTGATAGCCCTATCCATCTTGCGATTAGCCTCCTTCTTGGCGATAGACTCACGCTTGTCGTAATTCTTCTTGCCTCGGCAGAGACCGATCTCTACTTTGCAGTAACCTGCTTCATTTATATATACATTGAGAGGAATGAGTGTCAGACCGTCAGTCTTAATCTGGCCTGCCAGCTTGAAAATCTCACGCTTATGCATCAGCAGCTTGCGTTCGCGAAGTGGCTCTACATTGAAGCGGTTGCCCTGCTCATACGGTGAGATATGCATGCCTAGGATGGTGATTTCGCCGTTATAGATGTGCGCATAGCTCTCCTTGATGCTAACGCGGCCAGCACGAACAGACTTAATCTCGGTTCCCGTGAGCGCAATCCCCGCCTCGTAGGTCTCCTCGACAAAGTAATCGTGTCTCGCCTTTTTATTATTAGCTACTACCTTCCTGCTTCTTGCCATGCCTTCCTCTTATAGTTTTTTTATTATAGTTTCTTTATCTTGGTAAATGGGAACAGCCTCAAAACTGCCCTTCCCTTAATCGCATCCTTCTTGACGCAGCCAACCTCGCTATATCTGCTATCTATACTGACTACCCTGTTGTCACCCATCACGAAATACTCGCCTTTTGGCACCTTGAAGTTGTTCACAGAACCCGTTGTATAGCCGTCCTTGAGGTAATTTTCATCGTATTCCTTGTCATTTATATAGACCTTACCATCGTTGATAGTTATCTTATCACCTGGGAGTCCAATTACACGCTTGATTAGGAGCTTATCCTTGCCATTTTCATCCTGAAGTTCAGACTTGAAGATAATGATGTCGCCACGCTTTGGTTCCTTGTCCCCTGAGTAGGCCCTCCTATACATGATGATGTAATCATTTGGATTAAGCGTATCCTGCATCGAGGTCTGCTTCACTATTGTCGGTCTGACGAACGATATAACTACTGCCGCAAGTATAGCAGCTAAAGAATATCCTTGATTAAACTCTTTGTAAAATCACTCATTGTTACCACCCTTCCTTCTCGCCACTAGCTCCAGTCCGTTTATTATCCTCTCAAATTCCTCTGGCAAATCCACATTGATTGACTGCCCCGTAAGCCTCTCCAACGGTCCTATGCCTTCCCTGAAAGTTATACGGCAGCTGTGTAGAAGCTGGGTATTGAGTCCAAACCTCTGCTTCAGTCTACGGTTTACATCTGCAGCCCTACCTCTAGCATACTTGACATCTCCTATTACAGGGTGTCCAACTGATGCCATGTGAGCTCTAATCTGATGTGTTCTACCAGTCACAAGTCTAATCTCAACTAGCGTAAAGTCACCAATCTTGCGCACAGGTCTTGCTATAGTCTCAATTTCGCGGCCTCTCGAATCGCTACTATCTAAGATCTTAACAGTATTTATATTCTGATCCTTGATGAGTCTACCCTTAAGGTCAATCTCTTTGTCTAGGTGTCCATACACTATGGTCATGTAGTATTTGTCCACCTTATCCTCGCGAATCATCTCCCCGAGAGCCTTCAGCGAAGCACTATTCTTGCCGAACAGCACCGCACCTGTCGTGTTTCGATCGAGGCGATTTGCAGGGGCTGGTGTAAACACCCGTTCCCTCGGATTATAAGCACCCGTTTCTATCAGGTAGTCCTTAACCTGGTTAGCCAGATGGTTTTTCTTTTCGTTGCTGTCACCGTGAGTCAGTAGTCCAAACGGCTTGTCGGCAATCAGAATATCATCATCCTCGTAGACGATCTTGAAATTTCGTCTAACCCTTGGCCTCTTATCATTCCTTGTCGGTGCAATCCATTCCGCAATTAGACCATCGCTGACATAGATATTCAGAACATCCCCCTCGGCAAGCATATAATTATTGCCCTCGCGCTTACCATTAACCTTTACATCCTTGCGAATGATTTGTAAATGGTGCTGAGAGTCGCCTTCGGAAGGTATCTGCGCATGAATTTGTCGAGGCGTCTACCCGCGTCGTTGGAATTTATCTCAATTTGCTTCATTTATATCTGCTTTCTATCTAAATCGTACCGTATATTGTACCATGCAAACGGCTTATTAACAAGGTGTCGCACCTCTTCTATTGTTTGCAATCGTTAGCAAAAAAATGTATAATTTTCTGTAAAGTTGCGTCTGGTGGCGCAGCATGAAGGAGAATTTAGAATGAAAAATTTCAAGGATTTATTTCATAACACTAATGACATTGTAATTGCACTTATAATTGTCATGATGGCAGCAGGAGTTATAGTGTGGCGCTTCAATGTAATTATGAAATACCCACAGGTTCTTGCAAGCCAGTCAAACCGCAAGCAGTCCGAGGAAACCTTGAACTCCGCTTCTACTCTCAAGTATGGAAGTGCGTTTAAGAATGGTGCTCTCAAAATGACGTGAGTGTCACGGTAAACGGCGGCGGTGAGGCTGATGTATCCGATCTTATCGACAAGAACCTTTTCACGGATTATAAGCAGTTTACTGCGGATGTGAAGGCTCAGGGACACGATGTGTCAGAAATCGATGCGGGTACTTATTCATTTAAGAAAGGGGCGTCTGTCGAGTCGGTAATTTCAGACTTGGTAGGCTAATAATATAGGAGAGAACCAATGCTTGATAAATACAACCTAACGATGCTAACTGATTTCTACGAAATCACTATGGCCAACGGTTATTTCCATTCTGATGTTCGCGATTACGAAGCTTGCTTCGACATGTTCTTCCGCAGAGTTCCTGACCAAGGCGGATATGCGATTATGGCGGGGCTTGAGCAGGTCATCGAGTATCTCAAGAATCTGCATTTTACAGAGGAAGATATTGAGTATCTGCGTTCAAAGAGGATTTTCAGCGAAGAGTTTCTAGACTACCTGCGCGACTTCAAATTCACTTGTGATGTTTGGGCTGTTCCCGAGGGTACTCCGATATTCCCTCACGAACCGATTATCACGGTGACTGGTCCGCTGATTCAGGCGCAGTTCGTTGAGACATTTATACTTCTAACTATCAACCACCAGAGTCTAGTTGCCACCAAGGCAAGCAGAGTCGTAAGAGCGGCTCAGGGTAGACCTGTTATGGAGTTCGGTTCCAGAAGAGCTCAGGGTGCGTCTGGTGCGATATACGGTGCGAGAGCTGCCTATATCGGAGGCTGCGCTGGTACCGCTTGCGCAATTGCAGATAGAGACTACGGAGTTTTGGCGCTCGGAACTATGGCTCATAGCTGGGTGCAGACATTTGACAGCGAGTACGAAGCATTTAAGGAATATGCGAGGATTTATCCTGACAATGCAGTTCTGCTGATAGATACATACAACGTTCTAAAATCAGGTCTTCCTAATGCCATCAAGGTGTTTAAAGAGATGAAGCCTGCCAAGATGGGTGTTAGAATCGACAGCGGTGATATCTCATACCTCACTAAGAAGACGAGAGAAATACTCGATGCTAACGGTCTCGAAGATTGTGCAATTGTAGTTTCCAATTCTCTTGACGAGTGGCTGATAAGAGATATCATCCTCGAGGGTGCGAAGGTTAATTCGTTCGGAGTTGGGGAGCGTCTCATCACTGCTAAGTCTGAACCTGTATTTGGCGGAGTGTACAAGCTCGCTGCCATTGAGCATAACGGCGTGATGGTTCCTAAGATGAAGATCTCAGAGAACGTTGAGAAGATTACTAATCCAGGATTTAAGAAGGTTTACAGATTCTTTGATAAGGATACTGGCAAAGTCATGGGAGACTTAATTGCACTTCATGAAGAGGAAGCCCCAACTAGAGACGGTGTTGAGATTTTCGACCCGAATGCTATCTGGAAGCGCAAGAGGCTGACGAACTTCACGGTCAAGGAACTGATGGTAAAGGTATTCGACAAGGGCGAGTGCGTATATGAGTCACCTGATCTTGAGACTATCCGTACATACTGTCTAGAGCAAATTGAAACACTTTGGAGCGAGATGCTGAGATTTGAAAATCCTCAGACATACTACGTTGACTTATCCAACAAACTATGGACTATGAAGCACGAGCTACTAAACAAGTACAACGAGATACCTACGGATAAGTAGGATTTAAAACTTTATGATTTGAATCAATGAAGAGGCTGAACCTAAGTTAAATTAACTGGTTCAGCCTCTTTTTCATCTCTAAATAGATTTGGTAACGCATCGCACGCCACTTATAAAATCTATCACTATCTTAGATACACTATCAGCTAATAGATATACTCTTCTGTTAACTGTGATTTTCTAACCATATCGCCATAAAGCTTCGAACTCTTCATTAGTTCGTCGTGCTTACCAGCACTAACTACTTTACCGTCATCCATTACCACAATCTTGTCAGCATTCTCAATCGATTTCATCCTGTGGGATATTATGATTACGGTCTTGTTTTCAATGAGCTTGTTGATGCTTTTTTTGAATGTCCATCTCATTTTCGACATCGAGCGATGCTGATATCTCATCCAGCAGTATTATAGGTGCATCCTTTAGAAATGCCCTCGCTATAGATATACGCTGTCTCTCCCCACCCGAAAGCTTGGATCCATTTTCGCCGATTAGTGTTTCGTAACCATCTGGCATTTTAGCTACTATCTCATCGACATTAGCAAGCTTCGCAGCTGCCAAAACCTCTTCATCTGTAGCATCCTTACGTCTAGCCTGATATTCTCCATTACACTCGTATTAAAGAGCTCAACGTTCTGAAATACGATAGATATCTTGCTGAACAGCGATACTGTGCTGATAGACTTTATATCCTCTCCGCCGACAGTGACTTCACCTTTATCGTAATCATATAGACGCGAGAGCAACCTAAGCACGGTAGTCTTACCGCACCCTGAAGGACCTACTATAGCCGTAACAGCATTCTGATTTGCTGTAAAGCTAACCCCATTTATAACCTTATTATCTCCATATTGAAACTCCACATCATTAAAGCAGATATCGTACTTCTGTACTTCCTTATCTATACCAGGCTGCACTTCCTCATCCATAAGATCCCGAATTCTGTCATAGCTATCTTCGAAGAAAAAAATCGCTGCGATAAACTCGGAGAGCGAAGCATATTGATGAGATATGGTAGTTACTGCCATGAGATATCCCACGTAATATAGAAGGCTTATAGAATCTTTTGCGTAAAGAGTTGCTCCGATTACAGCTACTAGCACTGGTCCAAGCAGTGGAACTACACGCAAAACTGTAGCACTTATCGCCATTGTAAATTCTGCGACAGTATGTATTTTCTCAGTGCTTTCTATCTTAGAAGTTACATCGCGTCTCACTTCATCCTGCATGGAATAGCTCTTAATTTCCTGCTGCATTTCGAATGCATCTTGGAACGCATTGGCATTGTCGAGAAGCTGCTTGTAATACACCTTGACTTTCCTGGTCTGAAAATTCTTGAATACAAACATAAGTGCTATCCCCATCCAGATAGGCATAACCACTGCAAGCCCTAGAAAGATGTTTCCAATACACATTATGATGCTTATAATCGCAAAGAATACCACGAATCCTATAAATTCTGGCACAGCATGAGATATAGCCATCTCTATATTGCTTACATCCATCATGATTGTCTGCGAGAGATCTGACAAGTTATGTGTCGAGAAGTACGAAAGCGGTAGCTCCTTGATTTCTTTGCGAGCTCGATGCGGAGATTTACGCTTTCTTCATAAGTGACATCGTAAGTGAGCTTGTATTCCCTAGCTGCCGCTAGATACATGAGAATGGCAATTATAGCTATAATTCCGATATAGTGCGCTATTGGTTTTAGGTTGCTATTTATCATATCATTCAAAAAAATGAATACGATCATAGGTGGAAGCATAAAGGTCACATACTTGAAAAACGATGAAACCGACGCTCTCATCATGTTGTCAATCCCTTTGTCTGTAAGCGAAAAATGTCTCTGTAATTTTCGTTTCATTATGATAGCCTCCATTCGTTAGCCTGGTTGTATAGATTCTGCAGCTTCTTGTACTTGCTATCCTTTGCGATAAGTTCATCATGGGAACCACGTTCAGTGACTTTTCCATCCTCTACAACCAATATCTCATCTACATTTCTGATACTTGAAAGTCTGTGCGCTATCATGATTACAGTCTTACCTTCCATTAACTTCGAAAAGGCCTGCTGCATCTCATACTCATTTTCCGGATCGCTGGCAGCACTCGCCTCATCGAGGATTATTATCGGAGCATTCTTGAGAATTGCCCTAGCTATTGCAATCCTCTGCGTCTCACCACCAGATAGATGAACCCCTTTTGCTCCTATTATCGTATCCTCACGCGTTTCAAACTTATCAAGAATACTTCCGCACATCGCAAGGTCAAGCGCTTTTATAACTTCTTCGCGTGATGCATCAGGTCTTCCAATTTTTACATTTTCATAGATACTGGTTTTAAATAACTTAGCGTTTTGGAATACGAAAGCAATTTCGTGTTCCAATGTCTCCCCTTTTATACTTTGAGATGTCCACTCCACCGATTTTTAGTTCCCCACTAGATACCGGGTAGAAGCCAGAAATCAGCTTGGCTATAGTGGATTTGCCACTACCCGACGATCCCACAAGAGCATATTTCTTACCGCTCTCAAGTTTAAGACTGAAGTCTGTTAGAACATCTACACCCTCTTCATATCTAAATGTAACTCCTGCAAACTCTATATCATGATTTGCCATTTCTGAGACATCTCCATGTGCTAGCTTGTTCTTATCCATCTCGTCAAACAGCGATTCCAGCTTGCTGATTGCATCGTTAGCCATCTCAAAATTCTTACTGAAAAACATGACCTTCATAAAGGCGCTCATCAAAAGACCTGAAAAAGATGCGAAGAACACAACAAGGCTGATAGTCTCACTAGCATGTGGTGATTTCGGCATCGCGACATATGATACCGGTACAATTAGTGCTGAGAGAGAAAGCATGCACACCTGAAATATTACGTATGGTCTTCTACACATCTGGCATTCCTTGTTAACAACCTCAGAGTATCTGATAATCGACTTGTATAGACGTTCAAATGATTCAACGACTAGATTAAATATCTTGATTACCTGAATGCCACGCACATACTCTACCGTTTCCGAGTTAATGTCGTCTAATGCACCCATGTACTCTTTCATCATATCTGGTTCAGAATACATGAATTTGAAGCAGATACTCGCTGCAATTATCGCCACAATAATCAGCCCTCCTACGTACCTGCTAACCATGAACGATAGCACAAGTAGGCATATTGGAAATAGGACTGCATTTACAGAATCTGGCAGGATATGCGCTACGATTGTATGCGTATTTCCTGAATTATCATCTATTATCTTTCTAGTCTTTCCAGATGAATTCATGTCGAAGAACGAAAAAGATCCATCGAGAAGAGCATTTAGCCCCCTTCTTCTTCATGTTCGTTTCAAGTCTGAAAGCAAATAGATGGCTACACATGAGTGCTGCAATATACGTGAACATGTATACAATTGTCGTTCCAAATATCAGATACGACAGTTTGCTAATCCTCGAATAGTCTGCATCTCCTGTTATCTCATGAAGCATTTTCCATAGAAAATAATACGGAACGAACGACAGAATCGTCGCTACGGCAGATAGTAGCAAAGCCGCTACCATGTATCGCTTACGGTCTTCCGCATAGCTAAATAGTTTTTTAAATACACCCATTCTATGCCTCCTTGAAGTGCTTTCTGAGTATTAGATATCCAAGGTAAGCACCGATCACCGCCATTACGAATACAATAACTGTCGATATCACGCCCCACGTGCCTGCGGTATACTTGATGTAGTTGTTCATCTCAGCTTCAGTTTGCCCTTTCTGCATCCAATAGCTTTTGTATCGGCTGACAAGAAGCTTGCAGGAATAATTGCACCCCAAGCCTGTCCTACGTGCAGAACTCCAGATGCAATAGCAACCCTACAAGTACTAACCTCTTTGCCTTTCCTTGAAGCGATGAAATCGGCAATTATAGCCATACCAATTGATGTTATATACCATGGTATATAACCGCCACCCATAAGTGTAAAGCACGCCATAACGAGCACCGTCATAATCGTGTACTGCCACATCTTACCGAGCTTCTTTGCCATAAAATATATGACGGTTCCAGAGAAAATAGCGCATATCCCCGGGCTTACCGAGTGTCCGAGTGCTCCAAGCGGAGTGATTACGAGCATAGACACCATGTAGATGATCATGTACACGGCTGTCAGCAGCGCAATGAGTATAAAATCCTTAGTCTTAAGCTTGTTATTCATAAAAAGCCTCCATTTCTTCAAAAGTTTTATTTAACTGACTCACATTATCCTCGTCCAAATAAAAATTTCCCCTTATACGCCCATCCTCGAGATAGAAAATTCTATCTGTAATGTTTCTTATAAACTCATAATCATGAGAGATAATTATGATAGTGTGGTTTCGCTTCATCGATTCAAGTTGATCTACAACACGATGCATCGACCTTTTGTCGAGACCACTAGTCGGCTCATCTAGGATTATTACCTTGTTTTGACTCACCCTGCTTATCGCCATCTGTAATCGCTGCTTCTGACCACCGCTAAGGCTGTACGGATGAGCATCTCTAAATTCATATAGATTTAGAGCTTTCAGTGCTTCAGTATTGAGTTCTTCATCCCTACTGCTGATCTCAAGCTCCTTTATGCAAGATGCTCCAAACAGCTGATAATCTGCATCCTGCATTATATACAGAGCCTGACCTTCAGTCTCAACGATGCCATCATCTGGTTTAACGACGAGAGAGATGAGTCTAGCAAGTGTGGTCTTACCTGCACCATTTACCCCTACGATGGTTGAGATTTCACCGCGCCTAAACTCAGCACTCACCCCTTGCAGGATTCCCTTGTAAGAAACGTTCTCAATTCTTACATCTACAGGACCTGCCCTTGCGATTAGTCTGCTTTCATATTTCTCATCAAAGAGATTTACAGCTCTCGCCGCGTAATCACTACTGAAGTAAGCCTCTTCACTTTCATACTCCGTTACCGTATTATCGTTAAGAAGCAGCACCTTGTCGATAAGTCCACGCAGATAGAAACATCGATGGTCTGCTACTAGCACGGTAATCCCCTCACTCTTCAGTTCTTCAATCTGCCTTCTTAACCTCATAGCGTTTCCGTAGTCGAGATTTGCAGATGGTTCGTCGAATATCACTATACGAGGATTCATAATCAGGGCTGACATCAGTGCTAGCATCTGCCTTTCTCCAGAAGAAAGTTCATAGATGTCTCTGTCGAGAAGGTATTCTAGTTTATATTTCTTAATTAAAGCCTTAAGCCGTCGCTCCATCTCCGGTCTCAATGTGCCGAAATTCTCCATCGCAAATACGAGCTCCGCAGTCGTATTAGTTGTAAAGAATTGACTCCTCGGATTTTGAAATACATTTCCGATAAGCATGCTTCGCTCAGTCATCGTCACGCTACTTTTCCCGCCTATAAGCAGTTCTCCGCGTAGTTTCCCGTCTATAATCTCTGGAATAAGGCCGTTTATTACATTGATTAATGTGGATTTTCCAGAGCCACTAAGTCCGGAGATAAATACTATGCTACCTTCTGCAATTGAAAAGTTAACATCTTCAAGTACGGCTGTATGCTCACCTTCATAAGCGAATGTCAGATTTCTCGCCTCCATGACATCCTTCATATTAAACCTCCGATGATTAAGACCATTCCTACTCCTCCGATTGCAAACATCATGTAATCCACTCCATGAAATCGATTATCAAAATAGCTCGTCCGCTTCTCCTCTGTAGCAATCCCTTTTGTGAGTCCTGCCGCCGTAAGCTCTGCACTGAGGCTCACGCATCTAAAAAGCTGTGGTACGAGCAAGTACTCAAATGTCCTTAATGGATATTTCACCGAGAATTCAACCCCTCTGATATTCATAGCTTGCTTGATTATGCGAAATTCTCTTCTAAAGTCGGAATATACCTGATAGTGATAGTGAGCCCAATTATAAATATCTTTGGCAGATGTAGCCTCTGTAGAGCAGAGAGTATTTCCGATGAATTATAATCGGTGACTATCAATACCGCGATTAGTATGCACGGTGTAAAGTAGACAGTCATGTTGATCATCATTCCCAAAATGCTACTCTTAATATAGAAGCTATTTAAAAGGATAAGCATAACCCCTACCGCTACCCATATAAGAGTCTTAAGGGCAGTCTTATATCTGCGAGCGATGAGTAACGCCGTATACCCTAGACATAGTCCGATGATTATGCTTTTATCAGTGGGGAAGAACATCGTTACAACTGGAAGAACTGCATTGATGATAATTAACGTAAGTGGGTTAATCTTTCTTCGGTTAAGATGTTTCACATCCTCATTGTTCACCTGTTCTGCTAAAGTAAGTTCAGCCATCATTATCTCCTGAAATATTAATGTTATCTTTCATGCTATATATAATATGGGAAAGAATACTGTAAAAATTTAGTTAGTATCATCTAACTCAAATGCATGTGGATGTTAAAACAAAAAGTACCATGCACAGGTTTTGATTTGCAATAAGTTAGGTATGGCTAACCGCAGTATTAGTATATTCTTGTCCGGATAAAAATGCAATATTATCAAGACAATGGCGAATATTTATATTTATATTTCAATGTATTTGCTTTGTTCAAATTTTAAAAATTTGAAAAATATGTTGTGATTTTTAATAAAACATGCTATGCTCTTTATTAAATTTATACAAATTATTTGAAAAGGGGACAAAAAAATGGATAAGAAATTCACTATGAAGGAATACGTAGTTCTAGCCTCCCTCCTCTTCGGATTATTCTTCGGAGCAGGTAATCTGATATTCCCAGCACTTATGGGTCAGATGGCAGGCAGTCACACAGCAGCGGCAACTTTTGGTTTTATCATTACAGGAGTAGGATTGCCATTGCTCGGTATTATTGCGATTTCCTTATCACGTAGTGAGGGTCTCTATGACCTAGGATGCAAGGTGTCGAGACCGTACAGCTTGTTCTTTACGTGTCTACTATACCTTACTATAGGACCGTTCTTCGCACTTCCTAGAACCGCAACTGTGCCTTACTCTGTCGGAGTAGTTCCTGTAGTTGGCAAGGACTCTCCAGTTGTACTCGGGGTTTTCTCCCTGTGCTTCTTCGCAGCAGTTCTGTTCTTCGCGCTAAGACCTTCCAACATCCTTACTAATGTTGGTAAGTATCTCAATCCGCTATTCCTTGCATTCCTTGCAGTTCTAGTTGTTATGTGCTTCGTTAAGCCAATGGGTTCTGTTTCAAGTGCTGCTCCAACAGGAGAGTATGTAGCTCACCCATTCTTTAGAGGCTTCCTCGAGGGATACAACACAATGGATGCTCTCGCATCACTTGCATTTGGAATCATCATTATCAATGCAGTTAGGAACCTAGGAGTAAAAGAACCTAGGAACATCGCTAAGTCCACAGCTCTTGCTGGTGTGGGATGTGCACTACTTATGGCGGTTATCTACCTAGCTCTAGTAGTTGCAGGTGCTCAGTCAAGAGGAATCTTTGAAGTACAGCCTGACGGCGGAACACTTCTCAACAAGCTCGCTAGCCACTACTTTGGCGGTGTAGGCGGTGTATTCCTAGCTCTGATGATCACACTTGCGTGTCTCAAGACCGCTATCGGACTTGTAACTGCATGCGCAGAGACATTTGGCGAGATGTTCCCTAACAAGCTTTCGTACAAGGCTTGGGCGGTAGTGTTCACACTCATCTCGTTCACATTTGCAAACTTCGGACTAGTTAAGATCATAGCTTACTCAATACCAGTACTGATGTTCTTATATCCGCTAACTATCGTTATCATACTAGTCAGCCTCATCGGTGGACTGTTCAACTACCACACAACAGTTTACAGATGGGCTATCGGATTCACTATGGTGCCTGCACTATTTGACGGTCTAAAGAGTCTTCCAGCTGAGACTATCTCTGCACTACACCTAAAAGGATTCATCAAGACAGTTGGTGGTTTCCTACCACTATCTGATATCGGAATGGACTGGGTTGTACCTGCAGTAGTTGGATTCGTAGTAGGACTTGTGCTATACGCAGCAAAGTCTGATAAGGGTCAAGCAGCAGCTTAATCTAATTCATATTAACTTAACAGCAAAACAAAACTCCCTTTGAGGTTATCCTTCAAAGGGAGTTTTTATATCTCATTCACTTAACTAATTGTTTTCTTGCCAGAGGCTTACTTATCGAACTTTTTCTTTAGATGCATCTCATATAATTTGTAGATAATTCCGTAAATCACTCCTGCAACTGGCCATATAATCCATGTCTTATTCCAATAACCTAGTAAAAATCCTGGTATTAGGTATATGAATGCTACAGCAATCCAGTAAATACCGGCAAATGGCTCCATCTTCTGCTCAACACGCTTGTGCTCCGGTGTATAATCACCTTCTTGGAAAAGCTTACTATAGCCACTGCTTATTATTCCCACTTTTACGAACATATATACTGCAGCCGCAACCATAACCAGCATAATCGGTGCCGAAATTTTCGCTAGACCAGAAGCATATTTATCGCTATCATCAAAGAGAATGCCTGGCAGAGCTCCGACTATACAAAGAAATACGCCTCCTGCTATTCGCTGTCCCATAAACTGTCTAAACGGCTCATATTTACGCTTAAAAGCTGCCTCAACGCCATATCCAAGCTTTATATGTTCTTTTGACAGATATTCATATTTCGACATACCGAAGCCCGATATCACACATAACGCAACGCCTGCACCGATTAGCAAGCATAACACAGCTATTGATAGACGCTCAAGCATATCGCCATCATTTGCTCTTCCCATCGCTTCGACTATGAGGTTTGGTACCGGAGATAGAATAAACAGTGACACAGCCCCGGCAATTCTTGCCGCGTGCTTTTCTGTATCAGCAATATAATCATTGGCTTCTTCAAGTGATACAGTCCTAATATGACTGTCATTATCCGCTCCTATGTCTGTAGTGCTTGCGACTTTTGAACTTTCTGGCAAATCTATCTCATCCTTAAGAAGATAGTCTACCGACACTCCGAACACTTCGCTCAGTTTAATTATCTTCTGTATATCTGGCATCGAGGCTGCAGATTCCCATTTAGATACAGACTGCCTCGATACACCTACTAGATCAGCCAACTCTTCCTGACTCCAACCATACTGCTTGCGTAGGCTCATTATCTTTTCAGAAATTATCATAACACCCTCCTATTGAGCTCCATACTATATTGTGGATATGAAGCTTTTAAATTTCCAAATCCATTAGAATTTCTTTCGAGTTTCTTTCTCATTTTTAATTTTCATTTCATAGAGCAGCTGCGTTCTATGGTTTTATTTTATGGTAGCGAAATCATCTTCACCACCAACTAGGCTTGGAAATTTGTCAACTCACAGTTGCAACCAATAGTTGCTTTTAGGTATTATACACTAAAAGCTTCTCTTTTCGAAAGATTTCGTAGTTACGACAAAGACTCTCGCCCTTTCGGACGAGAGTCTCAATTATGCTATTTATTTCAAGCTAATAAATACTATTTTGCAGACTTTTATTTATCGAAATAATCCTTCGTTAGTCTAATAACTGTGCGTGATAGCAATAGAACTGCAATCAAGTTAGGTATTACCATGAGGCCGTTAAATGTATCCGCAATATTCCAGATAATTTTGAGATCCACGGTAGCTCCTAGAATAGCCACAAATGAATATACGACGATGAATGGCTTTATCGCTATCTTGCCGAATAAGTATTCGATACATCTTGATCCGTATAGTCCCCATCCTAGGATAGTCGAGAAGGCGAAGCAGCAAAGAGCTACAGCCAGCATTACCGAAACCCAGCTTCCGAATGTAGAAGTGAAACCCGAGATTGTGAGCTCTGCACCTGCAGTCTCCCCGAATTTAATCTTAACTCCACTGCAGAGAATAACGAGAGCTGTAATCGTACAGATTACAATCGTATCTGCAAATACCTCGAATATGCCCCATAGCCCCTGCTGAACTGGGTGACTTACATCTGCTGATGAGTGTGCAATTGAGCCAGTACCTAGGCCCGCTTCATTAGAGAATATACCTCTTGATACACCTCTTCTCATAGCGATGAACATCGAACCTACAACACCGCCTGTTATGGCTCTTGGTGCAAACGCTCCTTCAAAGATATCTCTAAATACTCCAGGAACGTTCTTGTAGTTCAAGATGACTACGAGAAGTCCAAAGATGATGTAGTATAGCGCCATGAACGGAACAAGCTTTTCCGTTACGCTTCCAATACGCTTAATTCCACCAATGAGGATTACTAGTACGAGTAACGTGATCACTATTCCGATACCGAGATTTATACCCGACGGTAGACCATTTTTGAACATGCCTGTAGATACGAGCGCCGAATCGATAGCCGTAGTAATAGTATTAACCTGTGTAGCATTTCCTGTGCCGAATACAGTCAGTACCCCAAATATAGAATACATTGCTGCGAGCCAGCCCCATTTTTTACTAAGACCATTCTTGATATAGTACATAGGACCGCCTACCCAGTCTCCGTGATCGTTTCGTTCTCTGAAGTTTACCGCTAGTGTAACCTCAGCAAACTTCGTGCACATACCGAGAAGTGCAGAAACCCACATCCAGAAAACTGCTCCAGGTCCACCTAAAGCGATAGCGCCGGCGACACCCGCGATATTTCCCGTTCCCACTGTTCCCGCAAGCGCGGTACATACAGATTGGAACGAAGTGAGCGCACCATCTCCCGCTTCCTTTATCGAACATCGCACCGAAGGTATGCTTCAGCGTGTATCCAAATTTTCTAAACTGAATGAAGCGCGAGTTAAGTGTCAGCCAAATTCCGACTCCCATAATGCAAATCATTGAGGGAACGCCCCAGATGAAGGCATTTAACCAGTCGTTGTAAAAAACAATCGTTTTAAGCATATATTACTCCTTCGTAATAAACTGAAATCTATGTTCTGATTCTAAAACATTATGGTCAATTCTGCAATAGCATTTAGTAAAGTTAATAAATTAATTAATATTTTGTTGTGAAATTAAACAATTTAATGAATAATATCAGTATTTTTAATCGATTATCCCTGTGCGATAATTAAAATACATTAAAAATTGGTTCATTTTATGCACAGCTACTTGTATAACCCCTAAGTTTTCATCACCTACAATGGTCTATTTATTTTAAATAATTAATAGTTGAACTGTTGCCATTATTTTAAACTCCTATACATTGACTTTTGTTCATATCACTCCTATTATGATGATAGCAATGAAACCAGTTTTATTTCTGGCAAGGAGGTTAATTATGTTTTTTGCAGTTCCTTTTTTAATAGTTTTAATAATACTGCTGTTTTCCTGCATTAAAATCGTTCCGCAGGAGCATGCATACGTTATCGAGAGACTTGGTAAGTATCTCTGCACTTGGCATGCAGGTCTTCATTTTAAGTTTCCAATCATTGATAATGTAATAAATAAAATCTCACTCAAGGAGCAAGTTCTCGACTTCCCTCCTCAGCCTGTAATCACTAAGGATAACGTATCTGTGCGCGTAGACTCGGTTGTATTTGCAAAAGTATTTGACCCTAAGCTATACACATACGGTGTAGAAAACCCAATTGCCGGTCTGCAGAACCTATCTGCAACTTCACTTAGAAGTATCATAGGCGGCATGGAGCTAGATACCACACTATCCTCAAGAGAACAGATCAATGAGGACATGGAGGTTATTCTTGACAAGGCAACAGATGCTTGGGGATTAAAGGTTAACCGCGTAGAGCTCAAGAATATCATTCCACCAGAAGAAATTGAAGAAGTTATGACCAAGCAGATGAGAGCGGAGCGTGAGAGACGTCAGACTGTGCTCGAAGCTCAGGCTCACAAGGAATCTGTAGTATCTCGTGCAGAAGGAGATAAGGAAGCCAAGGTTCTAGCTGCACAAGCTGAGAAAGAAGCTCGAATCGCCCTCGCTGTCGGTGAGGCTGAATCTATTAGACTCGTATACGAAGCTCAGGCGCAGGGTCTCGAAAAGCTCAAGGAAGCTAACATCAATGAAGGTGTTCTTAAGCTAAAAGGTCTAGAAGCTCTAAGAGATATCGCAGATGGTCGTGCAACCAAGATATTCATGCCTACAGACCTGTCAAGCATCGTATCTACTTTAGGTGTTGCTGCTGAGTCGCTCGGAATCGGCGAGCATACTGAAATCGATAAGTCTCCTGTTCCTGCTAAGGGTAACTACAACGATAACTGCTTGAAAGACACGTCTTCAAAGGTTACTAAGGAAGTTGCAGGGACTAATGCGAGCATAGAGGTTGACCTAGAGAATAGAAGAGAAGATGTTATCTAGCATATTTGAACATCTCTATGAATCTACTGCTGATATAATTTAAACAAATTCTAAAGGACGGAGTTTAACCTCCGTCCTTTTCTTATTCTACTTGAGCATCTTACGTAGATACTGTCCTGTAAATGACTTTTCGCATTTTGCAACCTCTTCAGGTGTTCCAGTTGCTACGATAGTTCCGCCGCCGCTACCTCCTTCTGGTCCCAGATCGATGATGTGATCGGCACATTTGATTACGTCCAGATTATGCTCAATTACCACCACAGTGTTGCCTTCATCAGCAAGTCTATTTAACACATACATAAGCTTCTCAACATCTGCAAAATGAAGTCCAGTAGTTGGCTCATCTAGGATATAGAGGGTCTTACCTGTACTCTTCTTGGATAGCTCTGTCGCTAGCTTGATCCTCTGTGCCTCACCGCCAGATAGCTGAGTTGATGGCTGTCCGAGTTTAATGTATCCGAGCCCCACATCATCTAGCGTGCGTAAATACTTCTCTATAGACTTGTGATTCCCAAAGAATGGCAGTGCCTCTGTCACACTCATCTCGAGGACTTCTGAGATATTCTTGCCCTTGTATTTAACCTCAAGAGTTTCATGGTTATATCTCGCACCACCGCACACTTCGCATGGAACATATACGTCCGGGAAGGAAGTGCATCTCCACCTTGGTGATTCCATCTCCTCGGCAAGCCTCACATCTTCCACCCTTCACATTGAAGCTGAAGCGTCCCTTCTGATATCCACGCATCTTCGCCTCTGGCATCTGTGCAAATAAATCTCTTATAGGATCGAACATACCTGTATATGTTGCAGGATTTGACCTAGGAGTACGCCCAATTGGCGACTGATCGATATCGATAACCTTGTCGAAGTTTTCTATACCGCGAATCTCTTTATGCTCACCAGGTTTCCTGCACTTTGTTCGTGATGCTTGCAACACCTTTGTAAAGGATTTCATTTACAAGCGATGACTTGCCAGAACCAGATACTCCAGTTACACATACAAGCTTGCCGACTGGAATCTTAACATCTATATCTCGAAGGTTATTCTGCTTAGCGCCTATAATCTCAAGATAAGTGCCTGTTCCAGGTCTTCTGGTCTTAGGAACTTCAATCTTGCGCACACCTGACAGGAACTGTCCAGTTATAGAGTCCTTGCAGGCCTTGATATCATCGACAGTTCCCTGAGCCACCAGCTCACCACCGTAGATGCCAGCTCCAGGTCCAATATCAACAACATGGTCGGCGGCATTCATAGTGTCCTCATCATGCTCAACGATAACAAGCGTGTTGCCCATGTCGGTCAGATTCCTGAGTGCGCCAAGCAGCTTATCGTTGTCTCGCTGGTGGAGCCCAATGGAAGGCTCATCCAGGATATACAGCACACCGACGAGCCCCGATCCTATCTGAGTAGCGAGCCTAATACGCTGAGACTCTCCGCCGGAAAGCGTGCCAGCGGCGCGCGACAGAGTCAGGTATCCGAGTCCAACCTGCTTTAAGAATCTAAGTCTCTCTCTGATTTCCTTAGTGATAAGCCTCGATATCTGCTGCTCCCTTGGAGTAAGCTCTAGTTTCTCAAAGAACGTGATTGCTTGTTCTACTGATAGGTCAGTCAATTCGATGATATTCTTACCACCAACCGTAACAGCTAGTACAGTGTCCTTCAGCTTCTTACCATGACAAGTTGGGCAGAGTGCCTCCGTCATCATGCCAGCAATTTTTTCCTTTATGTAGTCTGAATTAGTCTCTCCGTATCTTCTCTCAAGACTAGGAATTACACCCTCAAAAGTGTGATTCATGTGCGAAACACGTCCAGATTTACTGGTGTATGTGTACTTGAGTTTGCGGCTTCCAGTTCCGTGCAGCAGTTCATTTCTAAATCAATCGGCAGATCTTTGTAAGGAACACTGAGGTCCGTCTTATGATCTACCGCTAGCTGATTAAGCATCTGTCTATAGAAGCCCATCGCATCCATCGTCGAGAACACCTGTCCCATAGCACCATCCAGAATGCTCTTATCTGGTTCAGTCACAACGTTGTCGTCATCAATCTTAAGCGTAAATCCAAGTCCTGTACAAGTTTCACAAGAGCCATACGGAGCATTAAACGAGAACATCCTAGGCTCCATCTCGTCGATTCCGACGCCATGCTCTGGGCAAGCAAGCTGAGTACTGAAGGTTTCCTCTACATCTTGCGTCGTGCCGTCCTCGCTCTTGTGTTGGAACAACACATTTGTCGCACCTTCACCTTCTCTTACAGCCAGCTCTACCGCCTCTGCTATACGGCTCCTATTCTCATGTCTCAGTACTATTCTATCGATCACTATATCGATATTGTGCTTAACGTTCTTGTTAAGATCAAACTCCTCCTGCTCATCCACCCTAACCATCTCGCCATCGAGTCTGATTCTTATAAATCCATCCCTCTTTATACGGGAGATCACATTCTTATGCTCTCCTTTGCGCCCCTTAATAATCGGTGCCATGATGGTTAGTCTGGTACCTTCATCATGAGCCATTATATGATCCACAATAGTGTCTACGGACTGGCTGGAAATCTCCCTACCGCACACTGGACAGTGAGGAATGCCGACTCTTGCATACAAGAGCCTCAGATAATCATATATCTCTGTAACAGTTCCGACAGTGGATCTCGGGTTCTTGTTAGTGGTTTTCTGGTCAATCGAAATCGCTGGCGAAAGCCCCTCTATGAGCTGTACATCAGGTTTCTTCATTAGGCCGAGAAACTGTCTCGCATACGAGGAAAGTGACTCCACGTACTTCTTCTGTCCCTCAGCATATATCGTGTCGAATGGCAAGCGAAGACTTACCAGAACCCGAAAGTCCGGTAAAAACAATCATCTTGTCACGAGGAATCGTAAGATCTACGTTCTTGAGATTGTTCTCCTTTGCACCTTTAATAACTATGTTTCTCCATAGAAATACCCTCTCAAATTATTTATGCTCTCTTGCTACTCCTTAGGTCAAATAGCAAGTCTCTGAGTTCTGCCGCTCTTTCGAACTGAAGGTCCTTGGCTGCTTGCTTCATCTCCTTCTCGAGATTCTTGATCGTCCGCTGCAGCTCCTTCGTAGTCATCTCCTTCGGATTCTTTAGCTCCGTATCTCCAGTGTAAGCCTTTGTCGCCTCTATTACATCTCGGATAGGCTTGATGATAGTCTGCGGTGTAATTCCGTGCTCTTTGTTGTATGCTTCCTGCAGTTCACGTCTTCTCGCCGTCTCATCTATGGTATATCTCATCGCCTTGCTGATGCGATCAGCATACATGATAACCCTGCCGTTCTGGTTACGTGCAGCTCTACCGACAGTCTGAACAAGTGAGGTCTCTGTACGAAGGAAACCTTCTTTGTCAGCATCGAGAATGGCAACGAGCGATACCTCAGGCAAGTCAAGTCCCTCTCTCAATAGGTTAATTCCTACCAGCACATTGAACTTTCCTAATCTGAGATCCCTGATTATCTCAAGCCTCTCGAAATTATCTATCTCAGAATGCAGATACCTGACTTTGATTCCTTCATTTCTGAGGAAGCCAGTTAAATCTTCTGCCATTCGTTTAGTGAGTGTCGTGATGAGCACTCGCTCTCCCTTATCTACAGTTTTATATATCTCGCTGATTATATCATCAATCTGACCCTCAATCGGTCTGACCTCTATTATCGGGTCAAGTAATCCAGTCGGTCTGATAACCTGCTCTGCCGTTACCCCGTGTGAATTTTCTAGCTCGTACTTGCCTGGCGTCGCACTTACAAAGAGAATATCATTTGTTACTTCATTGAATTCTTCGAACTTTAGCGGTCTGTTATCTAATGCCGAAGGCAGTCTGAAGCCAAATTCAACAAGAGAGCTCTTTCTTGCTCTATCTCCGTTGTACATGGCACGTAGCTGTGGCAGCATTACATGTGACTCATCAATTATGGTCAGGAAGTCATCTGGGAAGTAGTCAAGGAGCACATATGGTCTCTCTCCAGGATTTAGGAAGTTAAGATGTCTCGAATAGTTTTCGACACCCTTACAGGTGCCAACCTCAAGCATCATCTCCATGTCGTAATTGGTGCGTTGGCTGATTCGTTCAGCCTCCAGCAGCTTCCCATTTTCCTTAAACCACTTTACTCGTTCATCAAGCTCTTCCTTAATCGTACCGACCGCGAGCTGCATATCCTCCTTGCTCGTTACGTAGTGTGATGCTGGGAATATAGAAATGTGGTTTCTCACACCTGTAATTTCACCGGTCAAGGCGTTCATTTCCTTGATTTCCTCTATCTCATCTCCGAACATCTCAACCCTGACAGCCTCTTCCCCTCCTGCAGGATATATGTCGATAATGTCACCACGAACACGGAAAGCACCACGATGAAAGTCGATATCATTTCTCTCATATTGCATATCTATGAGCTTTCGCATCATCATCGTTCTATCCATTTCCATTCCTGGTCTAAGCGATAAAAGCTGATTTCTATAAGAATCAGGGCTACCGAGACCATATATGCAGGAAACACTTGCAACTATAATAACGTCCCTTCTCTCGAGTACTGCAGCCGTTGCGAATGCCTCAGCTTATCTATTTCGTCGTTTATGTCAGCATCTTTTTCGATGTAGGTGTCAGTCGAAGCAACATAAGCCTCTGGCTGATAGAAGTCGTAGTATGATACGAAGTATTCTACGGCATTATCAGGAAAGAATTCCTTCATCTCACCGTGGAGCTGTGCTGCCAAGGTCTTATTGTGCGAAATTATCAGTGTCGGTTTTTGCACCTTCTCGATAATCTTTGCCATCGTATAAGTCTTGCCAGATCCAGTAACGCCAAGTAGAGTCTGGAAACGATTTCCAGACTCTATGCTTTCAGCGATTTTCTCAACAGCCTGGGGCTGATCACCCATCATCTCAAATTCAGAATGAACTTTAAATTCAGGCATTTTAACCTCGACTTTCTCTTCATGCGAGGAACTTCTTCCACACAATCAGCTCACTGTCACGTGTTTAATTACTTTCTTATACCGTCTTCTATCAATCTTTCGTCATCGTAGAGCATTGGGCAGTCACGAGCTATTTGCTCTATAGTAGCTCTAATATGCTCCATCTCTTCTGAAAATTCTTCGAACGCTGCGGTTGGAACCTTTCTATTTAGGAATAGCTGTTCTATCTCTCTGTTGAATTGAGTGAGCCCATCTGCAAGCTCTAAGAACTTGTTGAACTTGTCAGTTTTGCTAGCATTTCTAAATTTAGCTATATCGCGCTTTATAAAATCTACTACATCGGTTTCCCCATAGAAAACTCCGAGAAGCATCGGATAAGGTGTTACCCTGCGCAGATACATAGCGTGGTCACGCCTTAAATCAAGCATGTATTTTATAGTCAGTTCGCCATTTATCTCAAACTCATATACATTGATATGGGCCGGCATGTTCTTGATGCTTGTCGCTCCAAGCTGTTTCATCATCATATCGATCATGTCGCTTGCGACTTTATCAGCAGTAAGTGTATTTATCATATTTTTACCCCCAATCAGCGCTAAATTGCATATTTAACTAGCAGGAATACCATCGAGATAAACACCGATCCCAGCATAAATGGCATTCCAACGCGCAGATAGCTCTTAAATGTAATCGGATATCCGTGCTTAGTACTTATGTCTGATAGAACGACATTTGCCGAAGCTCCTATCATCGTTCCGTTTCCACCTAGACAAGCCCTAGCGAGATAGCCCACCATAGAGGCTCTGCGTCCATACCGTCTGCTTTGAGAGCTAAGACTAACGGAATCAGGGTCGCTATGAACGGTATATTGTTTAGGAATGATGACAGCAGTGCTGATGCCCATAACAGTATTAGCATCATCATAACCGGATGACCCGCAGTCCTCTCGATTATTACAGCTGCTACCTGCTTGATAACTCCAGTTTCTGTAAGTCCTCCAACGACTACGAACAGAGCCATGAAGAACGCAATCGTTGTCCACTCTACATCCTGAATAGCATTATCCACATTTACCCCACCTATGATCAGCATAACTGCAGCGGCTGTGAGTGCGATAACGGATGTCTCCATACCAATCTGATCATGGAATATAAAGCCTAGGATTACCAGTACGATAACAACTACACCCTTGATAAGCAGCGGTTTATCAGTAATCGATTTATCCGGATCAAGGTTCATAATTTTAGAGGTATCGAGTCCTTCGACTTCAATTTCCTTTTTGTAAACGAAACGCATCATCACAATCATGAATACTATTACAAGTACAACAGCTACACCCGTGTTTTTGAGGAAGTCTACGAATGATAGATTTGCTGCGCTACCGATCATAATATTTGGAGGGTCACCAATGAGCGTTGCCGTACCTCCGGCATTAGAAGCGAGAATCTGTGTCATCAGAAATGGCACTGGATTAATCTCTAGCATCTTGGCAATAGCGATAGTCATCGGGCCTACGAGGAGTACCGTCGTGACGTTATCGAGTATTCCAGAAAGCACCGCAGTAAGCAATATAAATGCAATCATTATCTTCCACGGATCTCCGTGAACCATCTTGGCCGCCTTAATTGCGACATACTCGAATAACCCTGACTGCCTTATTATGGCAACGAGCACCATCATGCCCACTAGCAGACCGATAGTATTGAAATCTATGTACGAGAGCGCCCTATGTGCACTCATAACACCTGTGACAACCAGAGCCATAGCGCCTGCTAGTGCGGCGGCTGCGCTGTTCACCTTTTCGCTGATTATAAGTCCGATGACAACAACGAATACTATAATAGCAATAACTTCCATTCCTTACCCCCTTACGCTTTGATTAATCACTTATATCCAGATCAAGTGTGATTTTCACTTCGTATTCTGGGTATTTGGACTTAATCTTGTCTAGTATATTATCGCGAACCTGCATCCTGTCTGGGGCATCGAAGTCCACAATTATATCGAATAGCATCAGCATCTTCTCTTCATCAAGATAAAAGCCGTGCATCTGCAGCACAAACTCCTCCGACATCACGAGCCTCGTGATATCGCTCTTGATTTTGAGCGCCTTATCATCAGTCGTATTCATCGAATATACACCGACTGTAGCAATGGCAATGCCGTATTTATTATAAACCTTTTCCTGAATCTGTCTCGTCAGCTCATCAATCGTGGCGGCAGTAAATGTATCTGGCACCTCAATATGAACCTCTCCGATCACGGTATTAGGTCCATAGTTATGAAGGAGCAGATCGTATGCCCCATTTATCCCATCTACCTCTAGGATTGTATCTTTGATTTCTTTCGTAAGTCCGCTATCGGCTCTCTCACCTAGAATCTTACTTATATTCTCGCGAAGCATATCTATTCCGGCTTTAATGATAAATACAGCGATAAGCGCACCTAGATATGCCTCGAGACTTACACCAGACACAATGTATATCCCTGCAGCTACTAGTGTGGAAATCGAGATAATAGAATCAAATAGTGCATCACTTCCCGATGCTATAAGCGATTCTGAGTTAATCTTGGTTCCAACTGACTTTACATATCTTCCAAGTAGCAGCTTTACAGCAACAGCAGCTCCGACTATTATCAGCGAGATATTCGAATATGACGGTGTCTCTGGGCTTAAAATATTCTTCACCGACTCTTGAAAAGCTGTAATGCCAGCATACAGGACGATTACCGCGATCACCATAGCTGTAAGGTCTTCATATCTTCCATGCCCCAGTGGATGATGCCTGTCTGGAGCCTTGCCAGCAAGCCGAGTTCCCACAATCGTAATAATAGATGATAATGCATCACTCAGATTATTCAGAGCATCCATGACGATAGCTATGGAGTTTGTGGCAGTTCCTATAACTGCCTTGAACCCTGCCAAAATCATATTGGCAATTATGCCGATGATGCTAGTCCTGATGATTATTCCATTTCTATTAGTCTTTTCGTTCATTTCATACTTCCTTTGCAGCATAGTTAACCGCCATTATATCAGACTTCTAGTGTGTTATATTAATTTGCTATTAACCTTACTCTGGAACTTATCGTTCAATATTATAAACCTCTCATGAGTACCTTCGCCGATTTATCCTTCTCATCATACGCTGTAATGTTAAACACCAATCTGCGACCATCCACTTCGACTAACTCAGATTCGCATCTCACGCGCATACCAATCGGTGTGGCAGCAAGATGTTTAATCGCGATGCACGTTCCGACAGACCCTTGACCTACCTCAAGTTCAGGCTTCACGGATTCAGAAGCCGTTCCTTCCATGAGTGCAATCATAGCTGGTGTCGCATATACCTCGAGATCACCACTCCCCACACTTATAGCCGTGAGTTCCTTTGTCACGGTAATTTCTTTATAACCTTTGATTCCTGTATACATATCTTTTCTCCAAACTGTAATTATATGCTTGTGTCCAGTATCCTTCAAACGAATTATAAAATTAAGTGCACGAAGCGAGACTATGATATTGTTCTAAACATATAGCCTGAAATGACCTTCATGCAAGCATTTAATTATTCGTTCTCCTATATCACTATCATCTCCATGAGGTAGCACGACCGACTGACTGCTGAACTCGTTATTAACTATCCTTACATCGTGTTCACGCTTACCCTTTAGCCTAGCCATCGGAAATCTGTGTTCAGTCTGCATCAGTGGGTAGTTCCCTTCCGAAGCGCTTGCCTTCTCTAGGCTCCAGCGGACATCACTTGCCCCAAGTGCCTTAAGCACTTGTACGCTCATGTGATTATAAGCATTAAGCCCAAAATCAGCGGTAACATCAGCCCCTATTTCTACCATTTTGTTAAGCCAACCGAGATTTGACACGAATATCCCTCGCATAAGCGCAAGCTTACAACCAATTCATAGTTCTCCTGCAAAATCTGTTCCTCGCGCCCTCTTGTCACGCTTCCTATATAAGGGACTATTTCTGGTGGCAAAGACTCACCATCTATATGCAGTTCAGTCACTATTCCTGCCAGCGGTAGTAGGGCCTTAAAGGAGAATTCTGTAGCATCGCCATTTATCGACCTAAGACTCGTAGCTCCACCATCCGCCTCGAAGGTGCGCCAATCTTCCATGCTGCTAAAATACAGTTCAAAGGTTTGTGGTTCTTGATGCTTGCCTTTTTGCTGTTCCCCATTAGCTTCACAAGATTGGACTATTACTTCATGAAGTTCAGATACCACCCCTCCTATATCACGGCTATCTCTTCTAAACTCCAGTGCCTTACTAAGTTCAGATAGACAGTATCTGCGAAGCGAATTTAACTCTGAAGTCTTTACCCTTATCTGAGAATCGCCTATTATCCTGAGTTCACAAAGTTCAAATGGGGTATTACCAGTCTTAGAGAGTGCTGACTTGTATCTGTCAAGTGGCGTTGGGCTTTCGTAATCATAATCAAAAGGTCCAGCTTCCACACTTACGCTCTTCTCTATGCAGCTAGGCCATCTGTCATCGTCCGCCAGCCTTACTGTGTGTGCTTTAAGCACAAGCATATTCCCTTCTATATTTAATGTCATATCGATCTTGCGGCGGCGTTTAACCTTTCTGGTGTCTTCAGCTTCGAATAAAGTTGCACCTTTGAAAGTCTGTCTGGCCACTTCGAGCTGTGACTTTTGGGAAGTTCTCCGGACAGCGTCTCCAGCCGATATATTCCCTCTAAAATCTCCAACTCTATATCTATTAGGTCCCAGTTCCTTCACATAGCTCAGCACTGTGCTTGATAGAGGTGTGTCGCCTCTACCATATATCTCGGCTCCATCTCCGATTGATGGTTCGCTAGTAGCCTCTATATCCACCAGTGTGGAACCTCTCTTGGTAGCAACAACTCTCCCTATCTTTATACCTTGGTTCTTGACTATGTCTCCGGACATGAGAGACTCTCCACTTTCACCTCTCAGATATGCATCAGTGAACTCTCCTCTATTAAATATCTGCAGCAGCGCATCTCGGTCTTCATCTGAAACTTCTATATATCCTTCCTCTAGGTACATATCTATGTATTTTCGATATATAGAAGTTACAATCGCTACGTACTCAGCTGATTTCAGCCTACCCTCAATCTTGAAGGAAGCTGCGCCAGCAGCGATGAGCCCGCCTAGCTGATCGAGCAGGCACATGTCTCGCGGGCTCATCGGGTGGCTCGCCGCCGCGAGCCGCCTGCCGCCCTCGTCGTAACTTGCATAGGAGAGGCGGCAGGGCTGTGCACAGCTTCCCCGATTGCCACTCCGGCCGCCGTAATATCTGCTATATTGGCACTGGCCGGAGTAGCATATGCAGATGGCGCCATGTACGAACACCTCGACTTCAAAGTCTGAAGCGCCATCTGATCCGGCCCTGCATATGTCCTCGATTTCTGGCAGGGCCAGCTCACGAGCTACCACTACACGCTTATAACCGAGCTCGTGAGCTACCATTGCGCTATTTGCATCTGTAATAGTCGCTTGCGTAGACATATGTATTTCAAGCTCTGGCAGCGCTCTACGTACCAGCTCCCCAAATCCAATATCCTGAACTATTATGGCATCGACACCCGAATCGTGGAGAAAAGATGCGTACCTAAGCGCTGGCTCAAGTTCATCATTTCTGAGGAGCGTATTCATAGTCACATACACCTTTACGCCTCGCTTGTGAGCATAATCAAGAGCCAGTATGAGCTCTTCGTCTTTGAAATTCTGCGCACCAGCGCGAGCGTTAAAAAGCTGCCCCCCAACATATATCGCATCTGCCCCATTTTCTACAGCCGCTAGAAACTGTTCCATTCCACCCGCAGGTACAAGAAGCTCAATCCGATCTTTATTCATTCTCTTTTTACACTTCACTTTTGCCATATCTATGCTCTCTGAGTCTCAATTTACAATTTAAGCGATTTTATAAATTATTTATCACCATATATTGTTCTATTATACACTTTTATACCTATTTTATCTCATTTAAACACAGAAAAACCGCTCCTATCAGGAGCGGTTTTGGCTGAATTGCATATATGACAATCTAGCATATATGTTAAGTTATTAAGCTTTCTTGGCCTTGTATGCCTCGAGACCTGTACGAATTAGTTGGCATGCTCTCTTGATATAATCACTCTCAAGCACGTAAGCAATTCTAATCTCGCTCTTGCCCTTACCAGGCGTTCCATAGAATCCACCCGCAGGTGCGAACATGACTGTCTCGTTATTATCTCTATATTCAGTAAGTAGGAACATAAGGAAGTCTTCAGCATCTTCAATTGGTAAATCAATCATCATATAGAATGCTCCACCAGGTTTGTGACAGATTACATCTGAAATCTGCATGATTTCCTCATAAGCAGCATCTCTTCTGCTGCAGTATTCCTTGTTCATCTCCTCATAATACGAGCTAGGTAGCTTAAAGAGCTCCGTTGAGCCGACCTGCTCTAGCGTAGAAACACAAAGTCTGGACTGGGCGAGTTTTATAACTCCTGTCATAAACTCTTCGTTCTTAGATACTACGAATCCAATTCTAGCTCCACATGCGGAAAATCTCTTAGACACCGAATCGATTACAATTAAGTTATCCTTGAGTCTATCTATATTTGCAAAGCTGCGCGGCTTCATACCATCATACACGTACTCTCTATATGCCTCATCAGCGATAAGCCAAAGGTCATGCTTAATAGCAAAATCTGCAACGACATCCATCTCTTCAGCAGTTAGTGCAAGTCCAGTTGGATTACCCGGGTTTATACAGACAATTGCCTTCGTCTTCTCAGTTAGAGCTGACTCAAGCTTCTCCTTAGATGCATAGCGATATCCATCCTTTGAGCTCGTTGGGATAGGCTTAATAACACCGCCGCTCATAAGTACAAACGTCTGGTAATTGCTGTAGAATGGCTCAGCAATTAGTATCTCATCGCCAGGATCGAGTATCGTCGTAAATGTCATAGTGAGAGCTTCAGATGCACCCATTGTAACAACGATATCAGTTGGCTTATACTCGACATCATATTCTCTCTTATAGTAATCACAAATGGACTCTAAGAACTTGATGTCTCCCTGAGACTGCTGGTACATAAGAACGTCTGCGTCAAATGCACGAATGGCCTCCATAAAACAATCAGGAGTCTTTACATCAGGCTGCCCGATATTAAGATGGTAAACCTTTACACCAGACTTTTTTACTTCAGTTGCAATAGGGCTGAACTTTCTGATTGGCGAGAACTCCATCGCCTGTGAATTTCTGCTTATTTTCATACTTCGCATCTCTTTCTGTAAAAATAAATAATTATTTTTTAAATTATTTATATTGTAGCACAATTAACTGATATTGTACTCATTCCCGTGCAAATTATGGTTTTAATTTACTAATCATACTGATTAAAAAATCAAATACCTATCTAGTACTGCGAGTATTTAGCCTCCGCTCTACTGAGTCCAAGAGTCATAATGAACGTAAACATTAGGTATATTCCGGCTGCTAATACATATGGCATCAATGATCCATCTCTATTAACCATTCCCTGAGATACCTTCATCATCTCAGCGAGTGTAATTGTTGAGGCAAGCGCAGTATCCTTTATGAGCGTGATAACCTCATTGGAAATAGGAGGTATTACTATGCGAAACATCTGTGGAATCACGACCTTAGTGAGTGTCTTGCTGTGTGTGAAGCCAAGCGAATACGCCGCTTCATACTGCCCTTTATCAATGCTATTAAAGCCTCCTCTATATATTTCTGCAAAGTATGCTGCATAGTTGATAGCAAATGTCAGTACGGCAGTTGGAAATGCTTCCATACGTATTCCGAGCTGAATAGGAAAAAAGAAATAGAAGAAGAATAGCTGTAGCATTAGTGGTGTCCCTCTAAAAACAAATACGAAAGTCTTAGCAGCCCATCTAATTGGCGCAATCTTACTCTGTTCCCCTAGACAAATAGCAGCCCTAATGGTAGTGATAGAATAAGCGTTAATGCAAATAGCTTTAACGAAATCATCGCTCCATTCATCATAATTGGTATAATCTCTTGTATATAAGACATCGTAATCTCCTTTAAAATCGATAGCCAACGTCATGTAGACATTGGCCATCGAAACTTTGTAATAAATAATTGTATTTATCTCTCGTATCCTTCAAATACAACTAAGTTTTTACCGAACCACTTTTCACTGATTTTCTGTGCTTCGCCATTGTCAATAACTTCCTTAAATGCTTTGTTGAATTCCTTAGTTAGCTTCTTATCCCCCTTACGGAATCCTACTGCATAGTAGTCAGCTCCGAAATTGAATGGCGATTCATAAAGTGTGTCCTTATTCTTATTGTTGTATATTGCATAAACTTCATCGATAGCAACAGCCTTAATGCGACCAGCCTTCATATCTAGTATAGCTTCGTCGTAAGTCTTATACTCAGATACGTTATTCTTAAATTCCTTGTAATTATCACTTTTTTTAATAGCTTCAAGTGCTGCTGAGTCCGCCTGTGTACCAATTTTGATATTTTTTAGATCCGCTGCACTATTCACCTTTACATTAGGGTCTAGTGACATGATAAGGATTCTATTTTTCAAATACTTATTAGATAAAGACATGCTCTTCTGTCTATCAGTAGTTGCTGACATACCATTCCATACGCAATCAATATTCTTAGCCTTTAGTTCACCCTCTTTAGCCGCCCAATCAATTGGCTGAAACTTAATCTTGAGTCCCATCTTTTTAGCGACTGCTTTAGCTAGGTCGATGTCAAATCCAACGAGGTTATCATCCTTATCTCTAAAACCCATTGGGGCAAAAGTGTCATCCAGTCCCACCACAAGAGTTCCCTTCTCCTTAACATATTCGAGATCTGCCTTAGCCTCGAACCACATCCTGTGAGTCCAATCACAGTGATTACTGATAGTGTGAAAGCAATAAATTTAGCTACTCTTTTTTTCATCATTTTGTCTTTCATTGTTCTTCTCCATTACATCCTTAATTCTAAATAACTCTTCGAATAATTCCTTTAAATATTAACTTCTTTCTGCTCGTCCTCGACCCACAGAGTAAAATCATTTCTCTACTATATATGATATGTAGATAATAATCACAGTCCTTGGCCTTTATCTTTTGCGATTTACTTTCGTAATTTAGTACAGTGAAGTGCTAATGTGATGATGTAATATTAGCATTCATCGTATAGTGTGTCAACTGGTAATTTTCTTATTTATTTTCTTGTATACATATTTTATTTATAATAATTATTTTACAGTATTAGAAATATGAATTTGTATTTTTATCAATAATTTAAGTTTATTTTTTGTTTTTATTGACAAGGTATTTAATTTTCTTGTATAATACCAACATTCGAAAAGAGAAATTTAATTGGAGGAACAAAATGCCTAAAGAAAGTAAAAAGAGAATCTTGGGGTAGCTCGATGGGCTTTATGCTCGCTGCTATAGGTTCTGCCGTTGGACTCGGTAATATGTGGGGTTTCCCATATAAGCTCGGAATGAATGGAGGCTTCGCCTTCTTACTACTTTATCTATTACTTGCAGTATTCGCAGGATATGTTCTGATAATGACTGAGCTTTCTCTAGGAAGAAAGACTCACAGCTCGATCATTCTCGCCTATAGAGAGATTAGCAAGAAGTACACAATCGTTGGATGGTTTGGTGCACTCGCTCCATTCTTCATCCTTGGATTCTACTCATATCTAGGCGGATATTGTCTAAAGTACACTGTTGCTAACTTCGGTGACATCTTCGGCGCAAGCTGGGGTGTAAATGGTGTATCTGGTCCTGAGTATTTTACAAAGCTTGCAGCAGACCAGACACAGTCAGCAATTTATACAGCTATATTCCTTGTTCTAACAATAATAGTTGTTGCACGTGGTCTATCTGAAGGAATTGAAATTCAACAAAGTAGCTATGCCTGCACTTTTCGTAATGCTACTTGTTATCATCATCAGAAGTGTCACACTTCCTGGTGCTTCCGCTGGAATATCATTCCTATTCAAACCTAACTTTGAAGTATTCAAAGGCACAGGCTGGATAACAGTTCTTGCCGCAGCAGGTGGTCAGGTATTCTTCTCATTATCACTAGGTATGGGCATCCTTGTAACTTATGGTTCATACATGAAGAAGGATCAGAACATCGAGAAGAGTAGTTTGATTATACCTTTTGCAGATACTATCATCGCACTTATGGCTGGTCTAGCAATCATGCCTGCAGTATTTGCAAGCGGGCAGAACCCACAGGGCGGCGCTGGACTTCTGTACATGACTCTACAGACAGTATTTAACGGCATGGGTAAGCTCGGACCTATATTCGGAGTTCTATTCTATGGACTCGTAGTAATAGCAGCTATCACATCTTCGATGTCAGTACTCGAAGCGATCATCGGTTCGTTCATCGACTACGGTATCAAGAAGGGTTACGGAAATCAGCGTAAGAAGCTTGCTTGGGGATTCGGACTAGTTTGTCTCTGCATGGGACTGCTCGTTGCCTTTGACGGGCTCGGAAAGTACCTTCCACCAATGTTTGGAAAGTTCAGCTGGCTAGACGGATTTGATCTCTTAGCAGAAGGTCTGCTGATGCCACTCGGAGCATTCATCACGACAATCATATTCGGATGGATTCACCCAGATATACTTCCTGAAGAAGTACACGTTGGTTCAGAGTTTAAGTCTGAAAAGTTCTACAGATTTTGTCTGAAGTGGATTGCACCTGTATTCACATTCTTCATCCTTGTAGGTCAGCTTAACACCTTCTTTGGACTAAAATTGTTCTAAACCATGAAGCTTAAATGCAAATCAACATTTCGATTAGCAGTTTCAGCAATTAAATAATATAAAGGAAAACGACTCTCAGCCGAGAGTCGTTTTCTTATCTCTTTATGATTTTACCTGCCAACACCATATATGTCTCTTTCAACAATATCACGAATATGAAGCTTATATCTCTTCGCAACACTTTTCGCAAATCTTCTTATATCACGCATATATTGCGACTGCTTCGGATTTGAGTTCTGCTTCTTACTAAATGTCTTGCTCTTATCTACAATCTGCTTCTCTCTTCCGAACTTAAACCTATTGTTTATCTTAACATCAGCTATATCCTGATATATTTTAGCACGCTCTTTATAGAGGTTATGCACACCCTTGCTCTGGCTGAGGGGTCTATTATTTGTAGCCAAGAGATTAGTAGGTCTATCTATATATATGACAACACTGTTTTCACGGATTATCTCTCTGTTCTCTTCCCTTAGAATTGAACCTCCACCAGTTGCAATCACCTGATAGTTTTTTGCACATACATCTCTAAGCTTAACGCTTTCAAGATCCCTAAATGCATCTATTCCTACTCGTTTAACGAGCTCTGTTATATGACACTTTTCATCATGCGCGACCGCTCTATCTATATCTATGAAATTGCGTTTCATAGCGAGAGCCACTTGTCTCGATATTGATGATTTGCCGCTGCCTGGCATGCCAACAGTAACCAGATTGAGTTGTTCCCTCAGAAGCCTCTCCATTACAGATGCAGCCAGCGAATAATCCGGCTCCATCTCTTTGCCTTCCCAGATATCTCTAGCATATATCCCCTGCCATATCAGCATGCCTAGACCGCCAATTGTTTTTATTCCCACAGCCTCTGCATCCTGCATGAATTTAGTTCTATGTGGATTATATATTAGGTCAACTGCAATTTCCGCACACCCCAGCTCCTCCCACTTTATATCATATGCGTCCAGTGGCGATTTGCCATTATCAGGAAACATCCCTACCGGAGTAGCATTTATGATGATTTCAGCATCTCGCCAGCAGATATCATCGTATATGCATATGTCGCTACTTCTTCGCGAACTACATGAGCTTTCACCATTATTTTCACTATGAAAATCAAAACCTCTCGAAATTCTTACGATATCACGAGCTCCTAGCTTTTTCATGGCATACACGGCAGATAGCGACGCTCCGCCTGTTCCTAGAATCGCTACTTTTTTGCCATTTACGACCTCAGCTTTGAACAGCTTCATAAGTCCCAGATAATCTGTATTGTAACCCTTGAGTTTCCCATCTGGAAGCACTTTTACAGTGTTAACGGCCTGTATCGCTTCAGCCTCTTCAGACAGCTCATCCATGTAGCTCATAACCGCTTCCTTATATGGATTAGTTATATTAAATCCATAAAACCCTGCCATACGCAGAACTTCGCTTAGCCTTGCACTATCACGTAGTTCAATGAGACTGTATGCATAGCCTCCTATTAGTCCGTGTAACCTCTTTGATAAACTATGACTGACACTTCCGCCAATCAGACCATATTTCTTCTCTTCTATGAATACGCCCAGCCCTTCCGCTTGCCTTTCACCGAGTGCAGCGAGTAATTTCATAAGATCAGATTCTGCACTATTTCCCATAAGCAATCTCTTTCACCTTCTCTGCGATACTTGCTATTTCCCCAAATTCAGTCGGTGTCACAGCCTGAGCACCATCAGACAGCGACGCCTCAGGATTCTGATGAACTTCGATGATAAGTCCATCTGCCCCTACTGCTGCTGCCGCAAGCGATGCAGGTCTTACTAATGTTGATTTACCTGTTGAATGACTTGGATCGACGATTACTGGCAGATGTGTCAATTCGTGAAGCGAAGGAACAGCATTTATATCTAGTGTATTTCTCGTATAGCTCTCGAAACTTCTTACCCCACGCTCGCAAAGGATTACCTTTTCATTTCCCTCTGCAAGGATATATTCCGCAGCAAGTAACAACTCTTCATATGTAGATGCATATCCGCGTTTAAGCAAAATAGCTTTATCTGAACGACCTACCGCTTTAAGAAGACTGAAGTTCTGCATATTTCGTGAACCTATCTGCAGTATATCAATATCTCTAAACACATCGATATCTGCAGCATCTACAATCTCGCTGACTACAGGCATCCCTGTCACTTCTTTAACCTTGACTAAGATGTCAATTCCTTCTTTGCCGATTCCCTGAAAATCATAAGGCGAGGTTCTCGGTTTAAATGCCCCGCCTCTAAGAATTTTCGCGCCAGATGCCTTAACTAAAGATGCAAGCTCAATAAGCGCAGCCTCAGACTCAACTGCACAAGGTCCTGCGATAAACGTCAAACCTTCTCCGATTGTAACGTCACCAACTTTTATTAAGGTATTTGCAGGGTGATTCTCCCTGCTTGCCAATTTAAATGGAATACTTGTAATGTGATTTGCCATCGCACCGCCTGATGTGTTCTCTACATAAAAAATGGAAATCTAAACGACTTCCATTCCAATTACCATATTACGTCCAAAAGCTTACGCATCCTGCTCTGCAGTTTCTTCTGCAAGCTCTGCTGCTTCAACTTCATCATGAACTTCTTCGGAAGCTTCTGCCTGAATAGCCTCGGAAGTCACAGCAGCCTCGCAATTTATGTCTAGTTCAAAGTTTTCAAATGTTTCAGCCTCTTCAGCGTGCTTCTCACTTCTCTTATAAGTGATAAGCCCTTCCGCAATCTCATTAGTCGCTAGGCTTACAGGTCTTTCTGCTTGAACATCTGTAAGTACCGGCTTTCCGTCAATGATATCTCTAGCTCTCTTCGCTGTTAAAACAACCAATGTGTATCTGCTGTCTGTTAGCTTGTTGAGCTCGTTAACTGCTGGGTATAGCATCATGATGATTTTCCTCCTATATTCCCTTCTCGTATTCTCTAACGATTGGCATTATCTTATCTGGTACGCGCCTTCTCTCAGCCATAATTATAGCCTGAAGGTCATATACTGCATCGTCAAGCTCATCGTTGACCAAATAGTAGTCGTACTCGCCAATCAGTTTAATCTCATTAAGTGCTTCACTAAACCTTTTATCTATTACGTCTTCAGTCTCCGTGCCTCTATTTACAATCCTCTGACGAAGCGTGGCAAGGTCTGGTGGCAGGACGAAGACCAGCACAGTCTGCTCAGGCATCTTCTTTTTAACCTGCAGACCGCCCTGAACATCAATCTCAAGAATGATATCTCTGCCCTTCTCAAGCTGCTTGATGACCATGTCCTTTGGCGTGCCGTAAATATTATCGAACACCCTCGCATACTCGAGCATTCCGTCGTTTTTAATTTTCTCCTCGAACTCTTCAACCGTTACGAAGTAATAATCTTTACCATCAACTTCACCTGGTCTCGGTGACCTAGTAGTCATCGAAGTTGAAAGCGAGATGTCTACAGCCTTGAGCAATTTCTTGCAAATTGTGCCCTTTCCTGCGCCTGACGGTCCCGAAATAACAAAGAGCCTGCCATCGTTGTGACTAGACTTTCCCATCACTGTCTCCTGTACTGAATATTTGGCTAATATTATACCACAAAAATGCGGTTCTCTCTAGCAGTATTTGTATCAATCCTTGAAAACTCAACACCATACACCGCTACTACCACGTCTATGTCCTGGTCATCATAGGTCTTTTTAAGCTATGAATCCTATTTTGTTCTGCCAGATTCTGAATTCGATTCTTTTACTCAATATTCTGAACCTGCTCACGAATCTTCTCAATTTCTGCCTTAAGCTCGAGCATCCACGAGGTGATATACATGTCATTTGACTTGGAACCAATTGTATTAGCCTCTCTGTTCATCTCCTGAACGAGGAAGTCTATCTTCTTGCCCACAGTCTCCTCATCACTATTTATAAATGTTCTGAGCTGATCTATGTGACTTCCAAGTCTAACGATTTCTTCAGTTATATTAGCTTTATCTGCGAAGATAGCTGCCTCGAGCGCAAGTCTCTCCTCAGGGATTTCCACACTTCCATCCAGAAGTTCAGCGATTCTTGCCTGTAGCCTCTCCTTATATTCCTTTTCAATCTTCGGAGCTCTCTCGGTTATGAGGTTCTTGGTATTTTCAATGATATCAGCTCTCTTTAGTATATCAAATGCTAGCTTCTCACCTTCAGTAGCTCTCATCTCACTAATGCCTTCGAGCGCGCCCTTGAGCGCTGACATCAGCTCCTTGATGAATTCCTCTTCATCTTCAGTTGCCGGCACGGTCGTCAGTACATCATTCATGCCTGCAAGAAGGCTTAGCGGCACCTGTCCGTCTCCAGCCAGCTTGAAGTTCTGCCCTAGTTCTGTCAGCGCATCGTAATAACTCTTTGCCACTTCCAGATTGAGGTTTACATCAGTTTCACTCTTGCCAAAATTATCTATGGACACACCGATTTCAACTTTTCCGCGCTTAAGCACATCCTTTGTAGCAGCTTTGATTTCTCCTCTGCAAAAGAGTACTTTCTAGGCATCTTGACGGTTATGTCACAGTATCTGTGGTTTACAGCTTTAACTTCCACAGTTATGCAACGTTGTTCATCGCTATATATACCTCTGCCATACCCTGTCATGCTCTTGACCATGTGTCCACCTCCTTGTGTTTAGCCAATTTATTATATCCTTTACGCACTTTAAAGTAAACAATAGCAATTCAGTCGCTCATGCCACAAGATCAGAGATTGTGTAAAAAAACATTTAACCACTGCGCTATCTTTAATATGAAAACAGCGTCAACTCCTCTGCACTCAAAGTCTACGTAGCTTGAAAAATGCGAACCTCCGTGATATGCTATTTAGCATCGTGTCGGCATCAGGGCTGATTATTCTGATGCCAGAAAGGAATACGAATTGGCATTTGACGGCATCATCACATCTGCGATAGCCACCGAGCTATCGAGCACCATCACGCTCGGTAAGATTGAGAAAATCTACCAGCCAACTTGCGAAGATTTATTAATACAGATTCATACAAGAGGAGGCAATGTAAAGCTCCTCGCATCTTGCGGCAGCCAGTCGGCGCGCATCTGTCTCACTGAGGATAAGTATAGCAACCCGATGCAGCCTCCTAACTTTTGCATGCTAATGCGAAAGCACATTCAAGGAGGACGCATAACAGCAATTAGGCAGCGAGGCTCTGAACGAATCATAGAGATAGACATCGAGGCTCAGACAGAGCTCGGTTTCACCACATCCAAGAGGCTCATAGTTGAGATTATGGGCAAGCACAGCAACATAATTCTCATCGATATCGAATCCGGCAAAATCATAGATTCTATCAAGAGGATTTCCATAGATGTAAATAGATATAGGCAGCTTCTTCCAGGCGTTATCTACGTGTATCCGCCTAAGCAAGACAAGACGCCATTTAAATCAGCATCAACAGAAGACTTTGTTAACAGCGAAGGTGTGGTTCTTAGTGAAAAGCTAATCATGAACCGCATATCGGGAATTTCTCCAGCCATCGCTAGAGAGCTCCTTTCTTCTAAAGAGCCTGCAGCTCGTCTAGCTGAGATTGCTGAATCTGCAGAGACTGGTTCATTTACACCTATCATCTATTTTGACGATGATGATACGCCTCGCGAATTTCACATAACGGATTTGTCGGAATACCGCAAACTTAGACAAGAGAAGTTTGACAGCCTCAGCAAATGTATCGAATTTTACTATCAGCACCGCGCTAGCACTAATATAATCAAGCAGAAGTCTGTTCCGCTTCACAAGATTGTAAAATCAGCGCTGGACAAAGCATTACTTAAGAAAAAGAGACTATCCGAGGACCTGCTGAAGGCCGAGAACTCCGATAAGTATCGCCTGTACGGCGAGCTCTTGACAGCTAACATCCATCTGATTCAGACTGGCGCCCGCTCTGTAGAGGTTGTAAATTACTACGATGGTTCTAATATAACTATTCCGCTTTCAGAGAAACTTTCTGGAGCTAAGAATGCACAGCAATACTTCAAGAAGTATTCGAAGGCTAGAACAGCCATCAAGGAGAAGGCGGTTCAGCTTGAAGAGGTTGAGGCTGACATAACATATCTTGACAGTGTAATGCAGAGCCTTGAGGCAGCGAGCACTGAAGGTGAGCTTGATCAGATTAAAGAAGAATTAGTAGAGACTGGTTACATCAGGTACCGAAGTAAGCCGGGTCATAAACGAAACAAACAAAAGCAGGCACCACTCGAATATAGACTGTCTGATGGACACCATGTATTCGTCGGTAGAAACAACAAGGAAAACGACCAGCTGACCACCAAAACCGCTAGTCGTACCGATATATGGTTTCATACCAAGGACATTCCTGGTTCACACGTCATCCTCGTAACTGAATCAGGTGAGTCACTTCAGGATATTACAGCCGAGACCATATACGAGGCTGCTTCCATTACAGCCTACCACAGTAAGGGTAAGGATAGCGACAACGTACCGGTCGACTACACGCTAGTAAAGTATGTCAAGAAGCCAAGCGGTGCAAAGCCAGGAATGGTGATTTTCACGCACAATTCTACAGTGTATGTCACGCCGAAGTTGCCTTGTAGTGTCACCAAGAACTAGCTTTTCATATCTAAATTTTTTCAATGCAGAAAATACAAAATACATTATCATCCTGATAATGTATTACAAACATAAAACCGAAAAGGAGCTAAGCACTTCATCACAGTGATAGCTCCCTTTGTTTATTATTTTTCTTTGTAGCAGATAACATATGCCTTTATGAAGTCGCTTCCTTCAACAATGCTTAGAGGAACACTTGCTACAGCTTCATCTGTATCGCCGTTATAGTACTGCTCCCTCTCTTCAGGAGAATACATATACATAGCTGCTGAATAAGTGCAGCCTCCCTCTAAATCAAGTTCAAACTCAACATCATCTGACTTAACATTTATAGTTTTGTTTAATCTATTATCTGTAGTCTGATATATACCGGAGATTGTGTACCTTCCTGGCTCAAGTGCAACCACTTTTTCAAGATACTCTCCTGTTATAGGATTATATGTGGAAATATCCTGTCCATTGATTTTAATCTTCTTGCAGTGCAGATGAACTATAGCCTTATTGCTATTTTCGCTTACAAAACTTGCATTATTCTTCTTTTTCTTGCTGTAAAAAGCCATAAATGCAGCAAATAGCACTACCCATAGACCTATAAATACTCCAATAATTAACATCGTCGCCTCCTAGAATTACTGTTAATAAACTACTTTTCTATTTTATCAAGAAAAATAGAATATTAAAATCTTTTTTGAATATCTTTAAGCTTTTATTGGTTTTAATTCATATCTTTTACTGAACTGAGATTTTGAATTAAATACTTTCTTGGATTTATCTCTTTCTCTTCGGGTTTTAAAAGCATGAAAAAATGCCGCGAATTATCGTGGCATTTGGAAAGATCAATTGAATGGCGGAATTTCTCTCATGAGATTTTTAACCTAGGAGTGCTCTTATAAACCAAATCTGCTTATTGTAATAATTCACCTGGTCTTCGAACATGGTTACCCCAGAGAACCAGCCTTCATTGTCACAAGCATTCCTAAGCTCTGTTGCTTGCTTACGGAGCTCTTCAAGGTCTTCCTTTACGATTCCGAGAGCTTCCTTTATTTCAAACTTCTTAGCATCAATTTCCTTAATCGAGGCATTTTTAAGGTAATCAGACATCTTTACATCTGGAGATGCCGAGTAAATTTTTAAATGCTCTGCAACGGCATCGTAGTATTCAAATATCTCATCATAGAGGCTTTCAGTGAACTCATGTACTGCTACAAATTGTGGTCCTTCCACATTCCAATGAATATTATGAAGTTTAAATATCATAACACCTAGATTAGCAATGTAATTATTAAAATTTCTTTCTAACATTTTGAACCCCCTTTATATTTAAACCCTTTTAGTTAGATATATCTAACTGTTCTTCAATGTCATCATATCATAGGGTGTTCTGTTTAGCAATATCTATAAAGTGATTAAGCTGCCATGCTTAATCACTTATAGTTTTTTCTTTTATTTATATTACTAGTAGCTTTGATCCCATTGTTACGTTTCTTACTGGAACCTCTACGACTTCTTGATTGCTGCCTTCTAGCGCCTCTTTCTTCCTTCTCCTTGCGTCGCTTCGTCTTCTCTTTCATGACAGAAAAGCCGAATCTCCCCATATCCTCATCATCAAGTCCATAGTAGCCACCATGGTTGAAAGCGATAAGATTCATGCGCCCGAAGTCATAGCTACCGTTCTCATCCACAAATTCAGCACTGATATGCGCATCCACGACTTCAGCTATGAACATGTCGTGAGTGGGGTATTCTCTAATTTCCAGAACCTTGCACTCAAGGTTAATTGGTGATTCTGCAATCATCGGAGTATCATTGGTCACTCCAGGGATCAGTGTAAGACCGAGTTCGCCTGCCTTGTCGATATTACGTCCAGATCTCACCCCAGCAAAATCAGTTGCTCTTGCGAGTTCCTCAGTGGTAAGGTTTATTACGAACTCTCCATTCTCTGAAATCATCGCATGACTGTACCTTGATTTTCTTACAGAAATGTACAGAATAGCAGGGTCAGAATTAATAATTCCAGTCCAAGCAATCGTGATGATATTCTTCTTCTCTGCATTACCAGCAGTCACCATAACAGCTGGCAACGGATAAAGCAGAGTTCCTGGCTTTATCTTGATTTTCTCGTTATTGCTCATTTATTCTCCGTATCATCTAGCTTATCTAGCACTTCTTGGAAATACTTAGGTATCTCGCTCGAGAATTCCATATACTCTCCAGTCCTAGGATGTTCGAATCCAAGCATTCTGGCGTGAAGGAGCTGTCCAGTCAGTCCAAACGGCTGCTTCTTCGGTCCATATAGTGGATCACCTACTAGCGGGTGCTTGATAGAGGCCATGTGAACTCTGATCTGATGTGTGCGCCCTGTTTCAAGCCGTGCAGCTATAAGAGTGTATTTACCGTAACGTTTCAGGACCCTGATGTGTGTAACCGCATCCCTTGAGCCTATTCCATTTACAGCCTTTCTAAGTCTATTGATATCATCACGGCCGATAGGTGCATCAATAGTAAGCTTATCCTTCTTGATATTATCAAAGACCAGAGCTATATATTCTCTAGTAACTGAATGTAGCTTAAGCTGCGCGGCGAGAGACTCATGTGCACAGTCATTTTTTGCTATCATAAGAATGCCGCTCGTATCCTTATCGATTCTGTGGACGATTCCTGGTCTGATTGCTCCATTTATGGACGAGAGTGAATTGCCACAGTGATACATTACGGCATTGACTAGCGTGCCACTAGGATTTCCGATAGCCGGATGTACAACCATGCCTCGTGGCTTTTCAACCACTATTACATCCTCATCTTCATATATTATATCTATTGGGATATCTTCAGGGGTAGCGTCGATTGGCTTCGCCTCTGGAATGGATATCATGATGGTTTCGTCTGCCTTAATTTTGTACTTTTTAGCTACTTTCTTGCCAGAGACGCTGACTAGACCGTCCTCGATGAGGTTCTGAGCATAGCTCCTCGAGAGGTCGGTCACTTCGCCTATATAGGCATCAAGTCTCTTACCCTTGTCGGATTCTGAAGGGGAAAGAGTCTTGACCTCTCTAGTATGCACTTCTGAATCAGCACCAGTTCGCACTTCTAGCTTATCATCCACATCATTAGGTCTATTCACTTGTGTATCCTGTTTTGGCTTAAGCATCTTTTCTATCTCCAATAATTACCCACAAAATCAGAATTGCACATCCTACCGTAACGCACATATCCGCAACGTTAAACACAGGAAAACTCCCCACCGAAATCATATCTGTCACAAATCCTAGGACAGTTCTATCGATGAGGTTTCCAACTCCTCCAGACATTATCAGAAGCACGCCAAACTCAGCTAGCCTCTCTTTTTTCTTCCTGAGGTGTAGCATAAATAACACCCCCGCTATCATTGTTATTATGGGCAAAATTACTGTAACAAGCTGGGAGTTCTGGAATAAGCTAAAAGCAGCTCCCCGATTCTGGACGTATGTAAAATCTAATACGCCACGGAAAACGGGGAGCGTTTCTCCAATCTCCATGCGGCTTCTCACAGCGAATTTAGTAATCTGATCTATAATCAGCAGCCCACTCGCTATAATTACCAGCATCATGAATCTTCTCTATTCTACTTTAGGATAATAGTATCGTCGATTGACCCCTGCTCCTTAGCAAGGTTCTTGAGACTCTCACTGAGATCTGAAACTGTAGCCTTTTCAGTGTTCTCTTCAGCCTTTTCTTCTTTCTTCTTGATAACGAGAGTATCCTGAGTAACTGCAGCAGCGTCTCCACCAAATGGAGTCTTGAGCTCTTTGTCGATATCAGGAATATCGCTTCTATCAAGGTCAGGAAGAAGACCATACTCGTCGTTGTCTAGCTTTTCCATCTCCAGCTTAAGCATAGCTTTGTAGTTTCCTCTAAGTCTCTCAACCTTCTGCTTAAGTACGAGGTGCTCATCGTTGAGTTTCTTAACTGTAGTCTTTGCTTCTAAAAGCATGCTCTCAGCCTCTAGCTCAGCATCTCTCATCATGAGCTCAGCTCTTCTCTCAGCACTTGCAGATATGTCAGCCATAAGCCTCTTTGCTGTTTCAAGAGTATCGAGCATAGCTGTATCAGACTTCTGGGACTCCTCAAGCTGCTTCTCGAGGAACTTAATCTTGTGAGCCATATTTCTGTTGTCGTTAAGAACCTTCTCGTAGTCAACGATGATCAGATCTAGAAACTCGTCAACCTCTCTGGAGTTATATCCTTTTTTGTCACGAGTAAAATCTTTCTTATCGATATCTATTGGCATTATCATAGTATCGGTACCTTCCCTTCTATTTCTCTCTTAATCAAGTATGGTTGTGGCTTTCGCCTAAAAACATTCGTTATTAGTCTAATGACTAGCACCTGGAATACGCGGATTAATAGGAACGCAATCATCGGCGCCCAGTCAAGGCCCATCTGCCCGTGACCATTCTTATAGATGATCTTTCGAATCGGATCGACAAGTGGACTTGTAAGCTGAGTTCCCATCTGATATAAGCCCCTCATGAACTCACTAGTTCCTGCAAACCAGCTTAGCACTGCAGTTACAACAAGCATCATCTGTAGTATAGAGCAAAACCACGTAACGGCTCTTATCAGAACTAAATCCATCGATTACCTCCAAGGGCTACTCTTCTCACCTAACTGTCCACCTTCAGCACTCTCTCGGTTAACCTTTGCCGCTATATCTACATTAGCAGGAGCAAAGATGAATATGTTAGATGTTACTCTCTGAACATTTCCATTAAGTGCATATGTTGCCCCGCTCAGGAAGTCGAACATCTTGCGAGCTAGTTCAGTCTCTACATGCTCTAGATTAATAATCACAGGCTTTCTCGACTTAAGATTATCTACGAGCTTAGTACATTCGTCGAAATTTTTAGGTTCAATTACAAGCATCTTGAAAGGGCCTGAACCATTCATAGAATAAGCTTTATTTTGAGGTCCCTTTGAGATTAGCGGCTCAATCTTGTCATATGCCGCATCTGACTTGTGAATACCTGTCTCTGGACGAGACTGGCTCATAGGAGCGACTGGCTTTTCCTCGCCTCTCATCTTGTCCATTTCTTCAGCGATTTCTTCTTCCGAAACTTCGATTTCGTCCTCTGTCTCCATTCCGATTGCCGCTTTAAGAGCATCCTTAAAACCCATGACTCTTTCCTCCATTTATGTCAATTTAATATCTATACCATTATATGCTTTATTTTCATCGTTCAATGAAAATTGCGTGAGATTTTCTCACCTATATCATCTTATTTTACCACATTAACGGTAATTTCGCTGTCCAAAAATTGAACTTCCTACTCTAACAATTGTAGCCCCCTCTTCAATCGCAATTTCGAAGTCTGCTGACATGCCCATTGATAGCGTGTCGATGTGGGCACGCTCCTTCGGAAGCTCTAGTTCCACGAGATTATCAAAGATAGCTTTCGTCTCCCTGAAGTATACACGAGAGTCTTCAGGCTCATCCACTCTAGGCGGTATGCACATTATACCGCGAACACGCACTGATTCACATTCCCTCGTAATCGTCTTTATAAGCTCATACACTTCTCCCTTAGAAACTCCCGTCTTGGAATCCTCTTCCGCAAGATTAATTTCTATGAGAATGTCCATCACGATATCCTTAGCTGCCGCCCTCTTATTAATTTCCTTAGCAAGTTTCAGCGAGTCAACAGAGTGAATCATTGTCACCTTATCGATAATCTGCCTAACCTTGTTAGTCTGTAGATGTCCGATTAGGTGCCATCTCATCGGATGAACGTCATCATACTTACTCAGAAGTTCCTGTACCTTGTTCTCACCAAAGTCAGTAGCTCCTGCATCGAGAGCTTCCTGAAGCTCTTCTGATTCGTGCTTCTTGGTTACGGCGAGAAGCGTTACGTCTTCTGGGTTGCGACCAGATTTCTTAACAGCCTCATCTTTACGCCTCAATATCTCTAAATAATTGTCCCGAATACTCATTATTTGCTAACGTCCTTTGCATTATTGATATCGCGCTTACTTGGTGACTTCACAACTTCATCGTATGTGTTAATCGTCTTGACGTAGTTGCCCTTACTATCCATATAGATATTCTCGTAGACAGCAGCTTTTTCACCGTTATTCGCTTTGATGCTAATCGCTTTGAATCTCAATCTACCGATCTTATCCTTAGTTATTACACCCTGCTTGCCGTTCTTCTTGACAATGCTCTTTGTCAAAATCACCACACCATCTGAACTGGCTGCAGTAACATCAGCTTTTTCGAGTCTACCAGTAGTAAAGCCATCGAAATACTGTCTGCATCGGATGATTACGCGAGTATCCTTGCCTTTACCCTTGTGCATCCCCACGACAATGGCATTCATATTCTTATCACCAACTGCGATCTTAACATTTTGCCCCTTGACATAATGCTTTGCAATATCTGCATCTGCATAGAATACATACCACCAACTTCCATTCTCGATTACCTTAAAAACAGGTTCGCCCTTAGCGACTTTTCCGTCTGCCAGCTCAAGTAATTTAGACTTTCCTAGCTTTTCAAACTGGCTCTCGGACATATTGAAATGTTTTCGGAATTTAGATATTCAAGGCCATCTAATCTATATGTGATATATCCAGGATGCTCGGTATTTCCGTTGTCTGTGTTTATAACCGCATCATCCTTTTTCATCTTCTTAAGAAGAGAGTCATATTTATTACTAGCATTGCTTGCTCCTTCACCAGATATCTTAACTACCTTTGAGGCGCCTTTGACTAACTCTCCTTCAGAGGCATAGCGCTTTACAGTTCCTGATTTAGTTGCAGTGTAAACGGTTTCATTTCTCACGATGTAGCCTTCAGTCTCGTCCTTAACTTCAACGTTTCCATACTTAGCCACATACGATCTATCAAAAAGACCCGCAACTGAAGGCAGCACATATACGATTACCAGTACGGTAACCAACGCAATTCCATATATCGCTCCCCAGAACATAGTCTTTTTCTTCTTCATCATTCACACCTCTACAGAATGATTTTACACGAAATAGCGTGCTATAACAATGATTTATCAATAGCTATTCTTCAATTATAGACTCGATTAGGAGTCGTTCTTTCTTGGGATAAGCTTTTTCATCAGCTCTGAATTTCTCGATGAAATTCTGCCACATATCCGGTCTTCTTTCTTTCGTCAATTTCATAGCTTGCTCGAATCTCCAGAGCTCTATTTTCTTGTGGTCTCCGCTGAGCAGTACCTCTGGAACTTCTCCCCCTTCCATGGTTCTAGGCCTTGTGTATTGAGGGTATTCTAGAAGTCCCGAATAGATTGATTCCTCTAATACGGATTCATCCGAAGCCAGTACACCCGGAATAAATCTAGCAACTGCATCGACTAGCACCATCGCGGGCAGCTCTCCGCCCGTCAGCACATAGTCACCAATTGAAATCTCCTCGGCGGAGAGCTCGGTGAGGGCGCGCTCATCCACCCCCTCATAGTGCCCGCATAGGATTGTGAGCTCGCCCTCTCCTGCAAGCTCTTCGGCAATCCCCTGAGAGAGCTTGCGCCCGCGAGGCGACATGTAGATAGTTCTGCCTGCAAAATCATTCTGCCTATAACAGGAAATGATAGGCTGAACCTGCATAAGCATGCCCGCACCACCTCCAAAAGGCGTATCGTCTACGCGGCAATGCTTATCCTCAGTATAATCTCTTATATTAACAATATTCAGCTCGATAATTCCATTATCAGCTGCCCTTCCAATCATGCTAGCCCTTATCGGTTCAAACATCTCGGGAAATAGGGTCATAATATTAATCTTCATATAATAAATTCTCTACTTATTAATCAATCAGCCCAGGTATTAGAGCAATATCAATAGTGCCATCCTCTAGCGAAACCTCTTTTACAAATGCATCAACATATGGAATCAACACTTTTCTACTGTCTTGTAATAAAACTACCTCTAGTAAGCTCTGAGTCGGATTATCAATCAAGTCATTTACATCTCCGATGATTTCTCCGCTCTCAGAATTACGAGCACGAAGTCCAATTAAATCACGATAGTAATAATGGCCTGGTTCAAGCTCTGCTAGTTCACTCTCAGGTATATAAAGTTCTGCACCTGTTAACTTCTCAGCTGCAGTTCTATCTACAACATTATAGAACTTCACCACAGGTCTTCCCTTCTGATAGCGTATACTCTTGACTTCAAGCTCGAGCGATCCATTAACTCCGTAAACTGAGTTATCTGCTCCTAGTTCTGCGTATTTATTACCATCTATCAGCATCACTGCTCCTTCATAGAGGTTCTCTGATTCTTCTGCATATAGGAGAACCTTGGTTTCCCCCCTTTAAACCAACTGCAGCTCCAACCTTCCCTACGTTAACCATTGTCTTGTCTTTTGCTAGAGACATAATCTCCTCCTTGGATGCACTCACACCCTTTGTCCACACTAAAAATACACTTTGCTCATTATAGAAATAAGCATGCGTGATTCACGCATGCCTTGATAATGATAATTGTCCGAGTCGCGCTATTCTTCAACGATATCAACAGTGACTCTTTTGTTCTGCTTGATTGCAGCCGCCTTCACAACAGTTCTAATTGCTTTGGCAATGCGTCCCTGTTTGCCAATGATCTTACCCATGTCTTCTTTTGCAACACTGAGTTTAATCACTATCTCATTGTCGTGTACTTCTTCAGTCACGACAACATCGGCAGGCCTTGATACTAGCGCTTTGGCAATTGATTCAACTAAGCCGGCCATTATCTCTTCCTTCCTACTTCAGCAACCCGACTTCTTGAGCAGTGCTCTTACAGTGTCGGTAGGCTGTGCTCCGTTAGCAAGCCACTTCTGTGCAGCCTCGTTATCGATTTTGATCTCTGCTGGATCCTTAAGAGGATTGTATGTACCAATCTCCTCGATAAATCTTCCGTTTCTTGGAGTTCTTGAATCTGCAACAACTACTCTGTAGAAAGGCTTCTTGTGAGCTCCCATTCTCTTTAATCTGATCTTAACCATTTGTTCCTCCTGATTATCTTAAAAAATATAAAATTTATGCTTAACAAATAAATTTGTCATAAGCTAACCCATAAGTCCTCTAAAAAGCTTGTTCTTCTTGAGTGCCGCCGGATTATTAAACTTTTTCATCATCGCTTTCATCTCATCAAACTGCTTGATAAGTTGGTTGATGCTCTGCACCGTCTGGCCGCTTCCAGCCGCGATACGCTTTCTTCTGCTTGCGTTGAGAATATTTGGATTTTCACGCTCCGCATTAGTCATCGATTGGATAATCGCCTTCATTCTATCAAGGTCTTTTTTACCCTTTTCGAAATCAATCTGCTTCTTGTCTGCTGCCGATATTCCGGGAATCATATCGATAAGCTTCGCAATCCCGCCCATCTTGTTGATCTGTCCCATTTGCTCTAGGAAATCATTCAGGTCAAATTGATTCTTCCTGAACTTCGCTTCCATTCTTGCAGCCTCTTCTTCGGTGTAAGCATTTTCAGCCTGTTCTATGAGGCTCATGACATCGCCCATTCCGAGAATTCTCGAAGCTATTCTGTCTGGGTGGAATGGCTCGAGAGCATTATACTTCTCACCAGTACCCATGAACTTAATAGGCTTACCCGTAACCATCTTGGTTGATAGCGCAGCACCTCCGCGGGAATCTCCATCCATCTTAGTCATGATTATGCCATCAATACCGAGCTTCTCGTTAAAGCCCTCCGCGATATTAACTGCATCCTGACCTGTGAGTGCGTCAACCGCGAGTAGAATCTCGTGAGGTCTCACGCCCTTCTTCAGTTGAACTAACTCTTCCATCAGGGCTTCATCTATCTGTAAACGTCCTGCCGTGTCGACAATCAGTACGTTGCAGCCTTTGCGTTGTGCTTCTTCTAAAGCAGCCTTAGCTATAACTAGTGGTTCATTGGACTCTCTCATGGTAAATACAGGAGTATTTACAGCCTTACCAACTACCTCTAGCTGATCTATAGCTGCTGGTCTATACACGTCGCAGGCGCAGAGCATCGGCTTCTTGCCGTTCTGCTTCAGCCACGCTGCCAGCTTTCCACAGGTCGTTGTCTTACCAGTACCCTGGAGACCAACCATCATATAAACCGTAAATCCACTTGGCGAAAAGGTGAGCTTACTGTTCGCACCACCCATCATGTCTACAAGCTCTTCCTTCACGATTTTGAGCACCTGCTGTCCTGGGGTAAGACTCTTGAGTACATCTGCACCCATCGCCTTCTCCTTAATAGTAGCAACAAACTGCTTTACAACCTTGAAGTTAACATCGGCCTCGAGCAGCGCCAGCTTTACCTCGCGCATCGCCGCATCGATGTCCTTCTCGCTTACAACACCTTTGCCTCGTAGATTTCGAAATGTTTCTTGTAATTTTTCCGATAAACCTTCGAATGCCATGTCTTCTCTTATCTCTCCATATACGAAGGCTCTTATAAATCAAGAGCCTTATGCATAAGCTTATTCGTTTTTGAAAGTGCTTCGCGAAGCTCCTCTGCATCATCCACTGAGTTCATGCTTTGCAGCAGATTATCAGCTTCAGAAATAAGTGAATTATTAGCCTTCCACTCGGCAACCAGCCCGAGTACAGCTTCGTACTTCTCAAGACTTCCTTCTGCTTTCTTGAGTGCATAGTGAACTCCTTGCCTACTGAGTCCGAGTTCTTCTGCAATCTCCGTTAGCGACAGATTGTCTTCGTGGTAGAGGTCCATAATTTCGCGCTTATTCTCATCTAGCAAATCGCCGTAGAAGTCATACAGCAAGCTCGCATATTCAACATTGCTTATATTTTCTTTCATACCGTAAGAATATAACACAAGAAAAACTGCTGTCAAGTATTTCTCTTGACAGCAGCCTGTCTCTTTTGATTTATCTACTTTCTTCTGTTCCTATTTACGAAACTCTTACATCATTTGCCGAGCGCACTTCTCTATGAGCTCTCAGCGCTTCGAGATCTTCTACAGAATACTCTACCGCGATATCTAGATGTTTACCAAACTGCTCTCCGTACTTCCTCTTGTTTAGTGCAAAGAATATTACTCCCATTAGAGCCCATCCACCGGCCATCAGCCACTCCTGTAGCTTAAGCGTACTTCCCGATCCTGGAATCAGGTACATCGAGACCATTCCTCCAGATAGGACAGTCGCCATAATACCTACAAACTTATAGTGCTTTACTCGGTAAGGTCTTGGCATATCTGGTGCTTTCCGTCTTAGTATTAGGAAAGAAATTGACACCATGCAGTAAGCTAGACAGCACCCGAGATTACCTGCATCACATATCCACACGAGCATCTGCCTACCCGCAAGAGGAGCGAGCATCGATATAACTCCGATTAATAGCAGTGCATTTACAGGTGTCTTGTACTTATGATGCAGCTTTGCAAACACCTTTGGTATCATGTTCGAATCAGCCATCGAGTACATCGCACGGCTTCCGCCGATCATAAACGAGTTCCAGCTAGTTATGATTCCGCACAGACCACCGATTATAACTACATCTGCCATCTTCTTCGTTCCATAAGCTTTTGCCATGGCATCAGCAGTTACTAGTCCAGCTCCACTCATCGATGCGCTAATCTCCGAAGAACTCATCAGATAGCCAACTGCGAGTATTACGAGCGAATAAAATGCAACCGCCATAACAATTGACATGATGAGAATTTTACCAATCTTCTTGAGTGAGCCCTGAATCTCCTCAGCAGCCTGCGGTATTACGTCAAAACCGATGAAAAAGAAAGGTGTCATTACCGCTACATGCATCACATGACTTAGAGCCGACTGGTTTTCCTTTCCTGCAAAAAGCTGTGGCATAAGATTACCCATATCTCCCCTAACCGATGATGTTCCGATGAGAAGCATGCCTACTCCAAAGATTATAACCGTAAGTATCGTCTGAACTATCGCCGCAGTCTTAGCTCCCATGATATTAACAAAAGTCATCAGCGCAGCTGTGGCAGAAGCCAAAGCAAGCCACGATGCATAGATATCAAAGCCTGCAACAGTATATAGGTAACCCTTCAAAAATCCAGGAAAGATGTACGAAATAATCGTTGGAAATGCACATGCCTCAAAGCAAACAACCCCAACGTATCCAAGTATAATTCCCCATGTGCAGACAAATGACCCAGTTGCTCCCATCGCCTTATAACTGAACACATGCTCTCCTCCACACTGTGGCATCGCTGCAGTAAGCTCTGCATAAGTCAATCCAACAAAGAAAATCATTATGCCTCCAAGTGCGAATCCGATTGCTGCTCCTAGAGCGCCACCTCTATTAATCCAATCACCAGTGGAGATTACCCATCCCCAACCAATCATCGCGCCAAAAGCTATCACTAATATATCTTTCGATGATAAAACCTTATCGAATTCAGATTGTTTCGTCATTTAAGACACATCCTTTCAAATGTTTATAATCGATGTTGTGTTTCTTTCGTATGCTTTGATATATAATTGAATCTATAATCGTATTAATTGATAGACGTATTATATTAATGAAATAACATGAAATAGCTAGTCATAATGCAATATTTCCAAGTGACAACACCTACTGACAACATTATTGTATCTTGATATGTTCACTTTGTCAAAAGTTTATTGTGTGAAGATTTTTTGTATCTATTATTTTACTAAGAATGTTATAAACAATCCCTTTTATCGCTTTAAGGGATTGTTTTCTTTTAAAAAGAAACTTCAATTATATTAGGCCTATCACTATTATGATATAATCAATAATATAGTTTGTGGTTACAGGAGGTCACCCTATGTCATCAATTGAAGATACTAAAGTTTACGAATCGAGATACCAGCAGATTGCTGTTGAAATGGCTGAGAAAATCGCAGAGGGTTGGTATGAAGTAGGTGACCGAATCACCTCACGCTCGACTATCGCAACTACATTTCACGTATCTCCCGAGACTGCAAGAAAGGCCATGCAAGTCCTCGTTGATATGGGAATAGTTACAGTAAAGCACGGAAGTGGTACCTACGTTGCTTCTCGCGAGAAAGCCCAGCTTTATTTTGAAAAATTTCACGATACCGTCTCTATAGCGCAGACAAGAGAGCAAATTGTTGAAGCCATTGCCACTCAGCGCCGAGATCTCGAGAACTTAGCTAAACTCCTAGATGACCTAATTGCTCGTAACAACAGGGATCACAACACATCTTACCTGACTCCACACGATATGAAAATAGATGCTAACTGCAACTTTATAGGACAGTCAATTGGAGAACTTGATATCTGGCAACAGACAGGAGCCACAATCGTAGCGGTAAAGCGCGGTGACGAGACCAACATATCACCTGGACCTTACGAGAGGGTGCAGGTAGGTGATGTAATTCTATTTGTCGGAAGCGACCTATCGAGACAGAAGATGCTCAACCTCTTCAACTCACCTACGCCAGATCCAGCATCACTCACAGATTAATCTACGCGCAAAGATTTTTCAGAATCAAATACTAACAAGCAAAAGGAGAACCAACTCTGAACTTCACCCTGGTTCTCCTTTCATTATTTTATGTATCCCTTTTTACGAACTTCGTAATACCAGCCCCTTCTGCCAGTATTAACACCCCTTTTTAGTTCGATTTGTATGTTCAATTACCTTCTTTACGTATTATTTGCGCAAGATTACTACCTTCTTATCCGCTTATCTTCATTTATTGCAATTTTCGTGCCAACAGTCTGGAATATCTGTACTAGCACAATGAGTAAGAATACAGCAATAAACATTACAAGCTCCTCCGATCGGTAGTAACCGTAGTTAATCGCAATTTTACCGAGACCGCCACCACCGATAATTCCAGACATAGCCGAGTAACTAAGTACCGTTGTCAACGCAATAGTGATGTTAGAAATCAGTGATGGAACACTCTCTGGAAGCATTACTCTGAATATAATCTGAAAAGGGCTTGCTCCCATACTCACGGCTGTTTCGATGATATTACCATCAACTTCACGAAGACTACTCTCAACTAATCTTGCCACAAATGGAAATGCAGCAAATACCAGCGGTACTATCGTTGGAGCTGTACCAACGACAGTGTGAGCGAAGAACCTCGTTACTGGGAACACCATAATCATCAATATTAGGAATGGTATCGACCTTAACAGATTTATGATGCCATTTAAGACAGCCAGTATAGGTTTCGGCAGTGGAAGTACACCATCTGGCTCGCCGACAACAAGTAACACGCCTAATGGGAGTCCTACAACTAGTGCGAGGAATGTCGAGATTAAAGTAACGTAAATCGTTTCCCAGATAGCAAACGGAATCTCATTCACCAGTATATCGAGTGCAAGTTTTGTTGATTCTGGACTAAACATTTATCTCACCTCCAGCCGCTTCATTTCCTGCAGGCTCAATCGCCTGACCACTTTTCGAACTTCCAACAGTTACTGTTACACCGTGTGCAGCACTGAGGTACTCAACAGCCGCATTGACAACTTTCGGATTGTTCGGCACTTCTAAAACAATTCTTCCAAATGCTTTTCCTTCAACTGCCTTAGTCGACGCATAGATGATACTCGCGCATATTCCCTTGTCTTGAGCAAGAGATGTGATAAGTGGCGCGTGCGTGGTTTCAGACTCATTGAAAAGAACTTCGATTGTCTCGGCACTCTCCGATGCCACGATAGCTTCTTGCCGCTCTGGAAAAACTAACCTCTTGGCAGCATCAGATTTAGGATTTGCAAAAATCTCTGCAACCTTGCCACGCTCGACAATTTCTCCATGGTCAATAATAGCAACCTTGTCACAGATACTCTGCACAACTGACATCTGATGGGTGATTATAACCACTGTAATCCCGAGTTTCTTATTGATATCACGAATAAGTTCTAAAATCTGACCTGTCGTCTTCGGGTCCAGAGCGCTTGTCGCCTCATCACAGAGCAGAACCTTAGGATTAGTTGCTAACGCTCTTGCAATCGCAACTCTCTGTCGCTGTCCACCAGATAGCTGGGCAGGAAATGCAGATGCCTTATCTTCTAGTCCTACCAGTGCCAGCAGCTCATCAACAGCCTTTCGCGACTTCTTTTTATTAATACCCGCAAATTTTAACGGTAGCTCGATATTTTCTCTAACGTTTTTCTGCATAAGCAGGTTGAAGCTTTGAAAAATCATCGTAACATCGCGGCGAATTCTCCTAAGCTGCCAATCTTGAAGCTTAGTTAAATCGACATCGTCGATAATAACCTCCCCCGATGTCGGCTTTTCGATCATATTTATGCAGCGAACAAGCGTACTCTTACCAGCACCACTCATTCCTATAATTCCATAAATCTCACCGTCTTCCACCGTAAAATTTATATTCTTTAAGGCTTCGACAGTACCCGCCGCCGTTTGGAATGTCTTATTTAAATTCTTAATTTCAATCATGCTTTATCGTCCTATCTAAATTCAACAATCCGGCGCCACATTGCATCTGCTAAGTGCGAGTTGCTAAAAGCAGCTTGCTCATAGCCTGCGTTGACCGCCGGATTATATATTTAATTTTGTTTATTTGAGTTTCTTTAGCTTATCTAGAGAATCTGACTTTCCAGCATAAAGACCCATTGGCTCGTTGTGAATTGCTGCTACCGATACAACCTTAGTACCCTGCTTAGCATTAAAGTCATCTAGGTATGGCACGTGTTGGAAGTAGTTAGCATCAATTTCGCCACTATCAACTACCTTGTTAGGCTGTACGTAATCCGTAAACTCCTTGATTTCAAGGTTAATTCCCTTTTTAGCAAGGATCTTTTTCGCTTCCTTTAGAACCTCAGCATGTGGTGTTGGAGAAGCTGCAACCGTTATAGTAGTTCCCTTTAGAGCATCATAGTTAACACTTGAATCATATCCATCAGTTGGGTTCTTAACTACACTTACGATAGATCCCTTATACTGCTTCTTGATGAACTTAGCAACGTCCTTGCTCTCTAGGGCTGCCTTAAGAGCTTTAACCTTGTCACTGTTCTGATTTCCTTCCTTTACAGCGATGATATTTGCATAGTCAGCAGCACTATCCTCTCTTATGAGCGAATCCTTAACTGGGTTTAGGTCAGCTTCTATTGCATAGTTGGAGTTGATAATTCCATAATCAACATCCTTTAGTGTACTCGAAACCTGAGCTGCTTCAACTTCCTTGAACTCGATTCCATTCGCATCTTCAACATCCTTTATAGTAGCTGTGATACCTGCGCCTTTCTTAAGCTTGATGTATCCATTCTTCTCAAGTAGAAGAAGTGCTCTAGCTTCGTTTGTTGCATCGTTTGGTATAGCGATTGTTACCTTTTCTGACTTGTTTCCACATCCTGTTAGTACACCTATAGATGCAAGTATTACCACAAGCAGTGCAACTGCTGTAATTCTAATCTTTGATTTTCCCTTAATGTTCATGTTAGTTTTTTCCTTTCTTATCCGCTTACTTACTTTTTTTCATTTAGAATTAACCTGTTCGTTTTGCTTTTAGGCAATAAAATACTGCCTACAATCTCATGCAGACAGCTCATTAGTTTACAGTCTTGATGATTGTCTTGCCAGAAGTTGTTCCTCTCACTCAGCTATTAATACTACTAGCTGACTTGGTTATCAATAACTCCTTCGCTAACGAAACATCGCAAATGGCGTTCTGCTTATTCTTATATTCTGTTGTCCAAATGCACATTCGCATCTCTCTAAAATTTGTGCTGCAGGTCATTGCGATATCTCCTCTCTCTTTGATGTCCTAATGATACTATGAATACAAAAGCTCGTCTAATTCATATATATTATTCCTAGCTATAGATTAAATCTATATGTGAATGTATAAATAGGCTAGTCACTAAATTAAACTTTATTACACTAACTAAGTTAAATAAAAAAATAGCCCGAAGGGTATAGCAAGTGCACTATTTATCCCTCAGGCTAATTCATATTAGATATGCAATGCGTAAAAAAGCGCCAATGATTTACGAGCTGTATTCCTTTATCATGCTTTCAAATCCACAGCCAAGCACATTATTATAGAACTCAGTAAGGTTCCACATAACATCTGTCTTTAAATCTGGATAGTTATGTATTTCATGACGATAACCCGAATAAAGCACAGTCTTAACATCATGACCTGTGTCAATCAACCAATTTGAAACTTCGTAAACACCTCTACCGTACTGACCTACAGGATCTTGATCGCCTGCTATATTGTATATCTTAATATGGGTAGGTACCTTAGCTGCCCATTCTGGACCAGTAATATAATCAATCATCTGGCAGAAGTAAAGAAAAGCTTGATTAGTTGTTGGCTTCGTAAAAGCATCTAACGGATCTTCCGCATGATCTCTCTGCACATACGGATCCTTGCAAATCCATTCATTACCTATAGTCACTTCCTCGTCGCAGCGGGCAAACATCCAACCTAAAAGTGAACTAGCAATAGAAGGATCTGAATCCTTACCTTTTCCCTCAGCAACTATAGCACTAAGATTGTCAATACTCGACTCTAGATCTGGCCAAACACCAGAGGTTCCACAGAGTGTGACTGCAGTCAATTCATTGCCATATTTTGACATAAAGTCTCTAGCAATAAAAGACCCCATGCTATGTCCGAAAAGCATATATGGAAGATCAGGATACTTCTCTTTTGCAATTGTCATAAGCGTGTATTCATCTTCCATCATAGTATGAAAGCCTTCATCGCCCCAATCTCCCCATTTATCATTTACAATTGCAGTCTTACCGTGTCCTACATGATCATCAGCTGCAACAATATACCCTTCGTCCAAAAGACTAACAATGATATGAAGATAGCGACGTGAATGCTCACCAAACCCATGAATTATCTGAACAATACCTTTAGGTTCACAAGCAGGAACGTAAATCCATGCCTGAACATCATCTCTCTTATTATAAGAACGGAAACTAAACTCATGTAACATAATAGTTCTCCTTTCAGAAAACAGTAAAATATTAGATGAATTAAGATTAACACAAGTAATATTACAAGTCGAGCATATAGTGGTTGATATTAATTAATATAAATTAATAATACGTAAAGATTAAAATAAACAAACAAAACAGTTAAAAAAACAAACCATAAAGAAACTAGAATAAAATAAGTCAAAAATTTATAAATATAAAAAAGAAAAAGCCTACCATATAGGCAGACTAAATAAAAGCATAAAAAAACCGGCGACGTCCTAATTTCCCAGGCAGCTTCCCACCAAGTATCTTCAGCGCTAAAGAGCTTAACTTCTGTATTCGGGATGGGAACAGGTGTAACCTCTTTGCTATTGTCACCGGATTTGTAAACCGCTTTCGCAATCTACTCATATATTGTAGTAAGATGTGTTTCCATCATCTTCTACGCTTTTGAGAGTTGTACCCTCAAAATTGAATAACCACCTCGTGCTTTAAAACCATTTGGTCAAGTGTTCGACCTATTAGTATCAGTCAGCTGAATACGTTACCGTACTTACACCTCTGACCTATCAACGTGATAGTCTCTCACGGGTCTTACCTTTCGGAGGAAATCTTATCTTGAGGTGGGCTTCGCACTTAGATGCTTTCAGCGCTTATCCCTTCCATACGTAGCTACCCGGCTATGCCCTTGGCAGAACAACCGGTACACCAGAGGTATGTCCATCCGGTCCTCTCGTACTAAGGATAGCTCCTCTCAAATTTCCAACGCCCACAGCGGATAGGGGACCGAACTGTCTCACGACGTTCTGAACCCAGCTCGCGTACCTCTTTAATGGGCGAACAGCCCAACCCTTGGGACCTACTTCAGCCCCAGGATGAGACGAGCCGACATCGAGGTGCCAAACACCCCCGTCGATGTGAACTCTTGGGGGTATAAGCCTGTTATCCCTAGGGGTAGCTTTTTATCCGTTGAGCGATGGCCCTTCCACTCGGAACCACCGGATCACTAAGCCCGACTTTCGTCCCTGCTCGACCTGTATGTCTCGCAGTCAAGCTCCCTTTTGCCTTTGCACTCTTCGCGCGATTTCCGTCCGCGCTGAGGGAACCTTTGGGCGCCTCCGTTACTCTTTAGGAGGCGACCGCCCCAGTCAAACTGCCCACCTGACACTGTCCCTGTACCGGATCACGGTACTAGGTTAGATTTCCAACATTACAAGGGTGGTATCCCAACGGTGACTCCTCCAACACTGGCGTGTTGATCTCTTAGTCTCCCACCTATCCTGTACATGCAATGCCGAAAATCAATATCAAGCTACAGTGAAGCTCCACGGGGTCTTTCCGTCCTGCTGCGGGTAACCGGCATCTTTACCGGTACTACAATTTCACCGAGCCTATTGTTGAGACAGCGTCCAGATCATTACGCCTTTCGTGCGGGTCGGAACTTACCCGACAAGGAATTTCGCTACCTTAGGACCGTTATAGTTACGGCCGCCGTTTACTGGGGCTTAAGTTCTGTGCTTCGGTTGCCCTAACACTTCCCCTTAACCTTCCAGCACCGGGCAGGCGTCAGCCCCTATACATCAGCTTTCGCTTTAGCAGAGACCTGTGTTTTTGGTAAACAGTTGCCTGGACCTCTTCACTGCGGCCTGCCGAAGCAGGCACCCCTTCTCCCGAAGTTACGGGGTTATTTTGCCGAGTTCCTTAACAATAGTTCGCTCGCTCACCTTAGGATTCTCTCCTCATCTACCTGTGTCGGTTTGCGGTACGGGCACCTTGGATCTCATTAGCGGCTTTTCTTGACAGCGTGAAATCGATTGCTACCGGTCATACGACCACCCCATCACAGCTCAACCTTATAGAAAGCGGATTTGCCTACTTTCAAGCCTCACTGCTTGGACACGCTCAACCAACGGCGTGCTCAATCTATCCTTCTGTGTCCCCACTTCATTCAAACAATCCTTGGTGGTACAGGAATATCAACCTGTTGTCCATCGCCTACAGCGTTTGCTCTCGGCTTAGGTCCCGACTTACCCTGAGAGGACGAACCTTCCTCAGGAAACCTTAGATTTTCGGCGGACGGGATTCTCACCCGCCTTACGCTACTCATGCCAACATTCTCTCTTCTATACTGTCCAGATTTGCTTACGCGCCTCCTTCTGCCTGTATAGAATGCTCCTCTACCAATTAGTTATACTAATTCCAAAGCTTCGGTGGTAAGTTTGAGCCCCGTTTATCTTCGGCGCAGGATCACTCGACTAGTGAGCTATTACGCACTCTTTAAATGTATGGCTGCTTCTAAGCCAACATCCTAGCTGTTTGTGCAATCCCACATCCTTTTCCACTTAACTTACTCTTTGGGACCTTAGCTGTTGATCTGGGCTGTTTCCCTTTCGACCATGGAACTTATCTCTCATAGTCTGACTCCCAAGTATGATAGCACGGTATTCGGAGTTTGATAGTTGTTGGTAACTAGGTGAAGGCCCCGCGAACAGTCAGTGCTCTACCCCCGTGTATCTTTACCTTGAGGCTAGCCCTAAAGCTATTTCGAGGAGAACCAGCTATATCCGAGTTCGATTGGAATTTCACCGCTATCCACAAGTCATCCTAACCTTTTTCAACAGATATAGGTTCGGTCCTCCATAACCTTTTACGGTTACTTCAACCTGCTCATGGATAGGTCACCCGGTTTCGGGTCTACAGCATGTAACTCTCGCCCTATTCAGACTCGATTTCTCTACGGCTCCGTTGCTCCAGCAACTTAACCTCGCTACATACCATAACTCGTTGGCCCGTTCTACAAAAAGTACTAGGTCACTTGCGCTCCCTATGCTTGTAAGCATCAGGTTTCAAATTCTATTTCACTCCCCCTCCCGGGGTTCTTTTCACCTTTCCCTCACGGTACTATTCGCTATCGGTCACTGGGTAGTATTTAGGCTTGGAGGGTGGTCCCTCCTGCTTCAGGCCGGGTTACACGTGTCCGGTCCTACTCTGGTGCCACCTATGCGCTTTCTGCTTTCGCCTACAGGAGTATTACCTTCTCTGCTTGAACTTTCCAGTTCTATTCGGCTTGCATAACTTCGTCAATGTTGGTGGTCCACAACCCCAAACTGTAAACAGTCTGGTTTGGCCTCTTTCCCTTTCGCTCGCCGCTACTAAGGAAATCGATTTTTCTTTCTCTTCCTAGGGCTACTTAGATGTTTCAGTTCACCCCGTTCCCTTCATTAAGCTATGTATTCACTTAATGATACATACGCATTACCGTATGTGGGTTCCCCCATTCGGAAATCTGCGGGTATATCGGATATGTGCTCCTTACCGCAGCTTATCGCAGCTTATCACGTCCTTCATCGGCTCCCAGTGCCAAGGCATCCACCTGATGCTCTTTGTACTTGACCAATCATTTCTTTCGAAATGTTCTCTTGCTAGACTAGCGTTGTCTAGGTCTTATTCACTATTGTAATTCTCTCAGTGAATTCTGGTTTCTCTCAACAAATAGTCTGTCTGAAATCGTTACCCAATTTGAATCTCCTTCAAGAAGATTCGGCTTGTTTCTCGATTCGTTGTCTATTTGTCTTCATTTTACACTTGGTGTGTTATTCAATTTTCAAGGTACATCCTGTCGCGTTAGCGACATTTGCCTTTCGGCTGGTGGAGAATAAGGGGATCGAACCCTTGACCCCCTGCGTGCAAGGCAGGTGCTCTCCCAGCTGAGCTAATTCCCCATAAACTTTCATAGTGTAGAGACTAGGTCTCCTTAGAAAGGAGGTGATCCAGCCGCTCGTTCTCGAACGGCTACCTTGTTACGACTTCACCCCAGTCATTGGTTTTGCCTTAGGCGACAGATTAATTAGCCGACTTTGGGCACCCCCAACTTCCATGGTGTGACGGGCGGTGTGTACAAGACCCGGGAACGCATTCACCGCAGCATTCTGATCTGCGATTACTAGCAACTCCAACTTCATGTAGGCGAGTTGCAGCCTACAATCCGAACTGGGATCGGTTTTGGTGATTTGCTCCACTTCGCAGTATTGCCTCTCATTGTACCGACCATTGTAGCACGTGTGTAGCCCAGAACATAAGGGGCATGATGATTTGACGTCATCCCCACCTTCCTCCGAGTTGACCTCGGCAGTCTCGCTAGAGTCCTCAACTGAATGTTAGTAACTAGCGACAAGGGTTGCGCTCGTTGCGGGACTTAACCCAACATCTCACGACACGAGCTGACGACAACCATGCACCACCTGTCTCTGCTGTCCGAAGAAGGGACCGGTTAAGGTCCTGTCAGCAGGATGTCAAGCCCTGGTAAGGTTCTTCGCGTTGCTTCGAATTAAACCACATGCTCCGCTGCTTGTGCGGGTCCCCGTCAATTCCTTTGAGTTTTACTCTTGCGAGCGTACTCCCCAGGCGGAGCACTTATTGCGTTAACTGCGGCACTGAGCCCTAACGGGCCCAACACCTAGTGCTCATCGTTTACGGCGTGGACTACCAGGGTATCTAATCCTGTTTGCTACCCACGCTTTCGTGCCTCAGTGTCAGTTACAGTCCAGAAAGCCGCCTTCGCCGCTGGTGTTCCTCCTAATATCTACGCATTTCACCGCTACACTAGGAATTCCGCTTTCCCCTCCTGCACTCAAGTAGCCCAGTTCGCAAGGCAAGTAGAGGTTGAGCCTCTAAATTAAACCTTGCGCTTAGGTAACCACCTACGCACTCTTTACGCCCAATAATTCCCGGATAACGCTTGCCCCCTACGTATTACCGCGGCTGCTGGCACGTAGTTAGCCGGGGCTTGCTCCTAAGGTACCGTCATTTGTTTCTTCCCTTAGAACAGAAGTTTACAACCCGAAGGCCTTCATCCTTCACGCGGCGTTGCTGCATCAGGCTTTCGCCCATTGTGCAAGATTCCCTACTGCTGCCTTCCGTAGAAGTTTGGACCGTGTCTCAGTTCCAATGTGGCCGATCACCCTCTCAGGTCGGCTACTGATCGTCACCTTGGTGAGCCGTTACCTCACCAACTAGTTAATCAGACGCAGGCCCATCCCTGACCGATAAATCTTTGACCGATGAAGCATGTGCTTCTACGGTGTTATGAGGTTTTAATCATCGTTTCCAATGGCTATCCCTCTGTCAGGGGCAGGTTGCCTACGCGTTACTCACCCGTCCGCCGCTGTCCGTTAGCATAATCCCCCGAAGGTTCATGCACTAACATCTCGCTCGACTTGCATGTATTAGGCACGCCGCCAGCGTTCATCCTGAGCCAGGATCAAACTCTTAATAAATGTTATCTGAAGAATCTTTCGATTCATCCAAATCCTGTTAATGGATGACGCTTATCGCGTCTCGACTCGTTATTTCCGAATCATTGTTGTTTTGTGTTGAATTGTACAGGGACATACGACATATTTGTACATCGTTTGTCTCTTATACGATCTTGAGATCTAATCTCCAGTTTGCACTGTGTCGATCTCTTGACCAGTTTCTACACTATGAAGTTGTCATGGTTCTGCTGACTGCGTTTGAGCGTTTTTAAGTTAACAGCTCTCTCGCGACAGCTTAATCATTATAGCGCACCATTTTTGACTCGTCAAGCATTTTTTTATCTTTTTTTGAAAGATTTTCTGCTCGACTTGTATTGGCTCGCTTGCTCGCCACTTTTCAGAGTAGCAAGTGTTGTTATTATAGGTAATTTATTCCTCGTGGTCAAGGACTTTTACTACTTTAAATTACAATATTTCTTATTATTATTCTCCTTTTACTTTTTCTTCTATATATATGTATGCTTATTCACTTTTTCTCTACATCTATTAACTATATTCACTCCTATATCGTTGAATTTACTTGCTTTTAGCCTACATCTGCCTATTCATCATCACTTATACAACTAGATGTATGGATTTGCACCTGGTTTTGTTTATTTAAGGTTGGCTATTATATATATTATTAGAAAAGAGCGCGGAAACACCCGCGCTCTTGTTTTCTTCTATAAATAACTATTAATTTGTAGTTCTATTTATTCGTTTGTTACTGTACCTCGTACATTTATCAGTTTTTCTTTTTACTTCGCCTTGCTGCCCCAACAGTTTCGCGCCTAGATCTCTCTTTAGCAATTTCCTCTTCAAGCTGCTTTATCTTATTGCGCTGTTCTCTTGATCTACGGGTAGCCTCTATAGCGATTCTTGTATTTCGCTTCTCTTCCCTCTTTGCTCTCTCGAGTTTCTCTTCATTCTTGCTTAAGAACTCAGGCTTGCTATAGTCCAGGCTCATGCCGATTCTAAATCTATCGATTCCAATTAGAATTGCAGCTACACCAATTAATAGCATAACATGCATATTCAAAACGCTTTTGTTGAAAAACATGTATGCACCGAGTAGTGTCATCGCAGTTCCGAGTATAAAGGTTCTTTTCTCGCTCAACGAGTTTGTTCTTATATCTATGTTGATACTGAAGTCTGCTGCAAGGCCACTCGTCATCAGCATCATTGCAAATATCGCAGTTACCGCTACGTCCTCACTAACCTGACCGGATAAGAACATTATTCCTAGAAATGCCGAGATTACCGCCTGAACGACATATGTCTTCGTTATCATGTTATCCTCGTAGCCAACATTTCTGAATACTATTAGCTCTAGCGCTCCCATGATAAGAAGTGCGCTACCTACAACGAACGCTACCGAAGTGAACGCTGCTGTCGAGTTCGCCACGCAGAATGTACCTACTATTACCATTAACGCACTAGAAATCATAGCTACTATTCTCATCTAGCACCTCCTACTTCTTTCTTTAACTTACTAATACTATCATACTTGAGTATATTGTCGCAACGAGCCTTTACATAGTAAAAAGATATTTAGTTGAAAACAGAGACGTTGTCAGCTTATATTATTTTGTTTAATATGCAACATGTTTTACGAGTCGCCGAGCACGTTCCTGTGCTAATGTACAAATTATTTGATATAAAATTGTTTTAATTGCGACTTTTGACTATTTGTAGTATAAATAGTTTTGCGAAATATATTATTTAATTGAGGGGGTTCTATATGAAATCCATTTTTAGAGCTTGGAACAAGCTAAGCTTAATCGTTCAGATCATCATTGGTCTTATCATCGGTATCTCACTTGCTGTTATTGCGCCAAAACAGCTCGCATTCTTGACACTTTTTGGAGACCTTTTTGTTGGAGCACTTAAAGCAATTGCGCCACTCATGGTATTTATCCTAGTAATGGCTGCTATTGCACAGCACAAGTCTGGAACTAAGACTAATATGACTACCGTTATCGTGCTATATATCGTCGGCACACTCTCCGCAGGTTTATGCGCTGTTGTTGCAAGTTTCTTATTCCCACAGACTCTTATTCTTGTAAAATCAACTGAGAAAATCGCGGCACCAGACAATATCGTATCCGTACTGAAGACTGTTCTTCTAAACGTAATCGACAATCCGATTAACGCAATTGTAAGCACAAACTTCCTTGGTGTACTAGCATGGGCAGTTATCATTGGCGTTGCACTCAGATCTTCATCGGATTCTACAAAGGGCCTTCTATCTGACCTTTCCGACGCTATAACTAAGTGCGTTCGCTGGATTATCCAGTTTGCACCTATCGGCGTTATGGGTCTCGTATTTAACTCCATCTCTACTAGCGGTATAGGTGCTCTTGCAAAATATGCATCACTAATTTTACTACTCGTAGGAACGATGGTATTTATTGCACTCGTTGTTAATCCGCTTATCGTGTTCTTGGCTTCTCACCAGAATCCATACCCACTTGTGTTCAAGTGCTTGAGCAACAGCGGTATCACAGCATTCTTTACACGTAGCTCTGCTGCTAACATCCCAGTTAACCTTGAGCTCTGTGAAGACCTGGGGCTCGATGTAAATACATACCCTATTTCAATTCCTCTTGGTGCTACTATCAACATGGCTGGTGCGGCTGTTACTATCGCAATCATGTCACTTGCTGCTTGTAACACAATGGGCGTAAAGGTTGATATCCCTTCGGCTATTCTGCTCGTATTCCTAACTGCTGTCAGCGCTGCTGGAGCTTCTGGAGTAGCAGGCGGATCCCTACTTCTCATTCCACTAGCTTGCTCGCTATTCGGACTACCAGCGGACATCTCAATGCAGGTTGTTGGAGTTGGTTTTATCTGCGGAGTAATTCAGGACTCTTGCGAGACTGCACTAAATTCTTCGACAGACGTTCTCTTAACTGCAACAGCTGAGCTTCACGAATACAGAAAAAGAGGTGAAAAGAGGGTTCTTAACATTAAGTAGTTGAGTTTATACACCAACCTACTTATGGTTTTGATAAACATACGAAATGTTAATCGAGGGGAAATCTCTCATCTAACATTTTATAGAAATACACAAAAACTCGGGGTATGCCCCGAGTTTTTGTATTCTATTAACAACCTTGCTGGCAATTTACACTCTTGCTGCTATCTAAATTGCATCACCCTTATTGCAATCACCTAATAGGTTAGCAACAAGACGGTTACAGCATTGTAATATGTGCGAATCAGATGCACTATAGCCACTACTTCAGCATCAAGACCGCTATCTGACCTCCTCGCTTAAGACCATCTCTCCTGTGAGAGAAATACTTGTCTTGTTCGGCGAACGTGCAGGCACCGTCAATCTCTATTTGTGATTCAGGAATACCCGCACTCATAAGAACAGCTTTGTTTACTGCCGGCAGCGATACGTTAAACTTGCCTCGCTCTGCACTGTATGTGTATGCACCAGGGATATCCTTAACACTCATATTTGAGATTGCATCTATTACATCTTCATTGCACTCAAAATGCTCTATGGATATACACGGTCCAATGGCAGCATATAGATCTGAGGGGTTTGAATTGAACTCAGTCTTCATCTTTTCTACTGTGGCGTGTGCGATTTCAAGCGTAGTGCCTCTCCATCCTGCATGACTTAAACCTATTGCTTCATTGACCGGGTCATAAATATATATAGGTGTGCAGTCTGCATGTGAAGTTATGAGCGCAACGCCTCTCGCATTAGTTACCATACCATCGATACCTAATCGTCTTGGCTTATAAAGCCCTTCCCCACAGTTCTCCTCATCTACGCGGATAACCTCTCTGCCATGCGTTTGATGGAGCATGACAAGCTGCTTCGGATTAATTCCTAGCGAGGCGCACCAAAGATTGTAGTTTTCTAGGACATTCAAAAGAGCATCATCTGTCGCAAGACTCAGGTTCATCGAGCTGTAGTAACCAGTACTCACTCCACCATTTCGCGTGCTATAGTCACATATCAACTTGTCTCTAAACCGTTCGAACATCTAACAAGGATTTACTTTGATGCTGCAGCTGCAAATACAATTGAGTAGAACTTCTCGTCTGCACCAGAGCCACGTGATGTTAGTACGATTGGGGCCTTTGCACCAACTACGAGACCAGTCATTCTGCCGCCACCCTGGATTACCCAAGACTTTCCGATAAAGTTACCAGCAGCCATATTGGGAACGAGTAGAACGTCTGCATCTCCAGCTACCGGACTCTCGAATCCCTTGAAGTCAGCAATTTCCTTGCTTAGTGCGATATCGTATGAGATTGGTCCTTCTACCACGCAGTCATTTAGTTCGCCCTTCTCGTTCATCTCTTTGAGAGCTGCTGCATCTACTGACTCAGGAGCCTTTTCGTTAACCTTTTCAGCTGCGCAAAGCGCTGCAACCTTTGGAGTCTCATATCCCATATTACGTAGAGAATCAACTGCATTCTCAACAATCTGCACCTTCTGCTCTAGTGTTGGGTGAAGGAGCATTCCTCCGTCTGTCAGAACTACTAGCTTGTGGTAGTTAGGAACTTCGAATAGTCCTACGTGTGACATTACCTTGCCCATATTGAGACCAGTTTCTTTATTTACAACCTGCTTGAGAAGATCGGATGTCTGCATCTTGCCCTTCATGAGGAAGTCGCCCTTTCCTTCGTTGATGAGTCTTACTGCTGTCTTTGCTGCCTCAACATCATCAGTTTCGTTGTAGATTACTGCATCCTCTAGATCAAATCCATTCTCCTTAATAAGAGACTTAATCTCCTCTTCTCTACCAACGAGAACTGCCTCAACAATGCCTTCCTTAACTGCATCATTTACAGCCTCAAGAGAGTGCTCGTCATGAGCGCAAGCTAACACAATTCTCTTCTTGACAGGATTACTTCTAACCATTTCTGCCATTTCTGCAAAATTCTTAAACATACATTACCTCCTTAAATAACAAAACAATTCCTTTGTATGTTTGCCTCGGATTGGTTGTTTCCTTAAGCCCTATTATTATAGCACAAAGGACACTTTATACATTATATATGTGCGTTATTAATGCTATAGTTCACATATTTTTTAGATAGATTTAAATTGCATAAAAAAAGGAGAGGGCTCACCCTCTCCTTAATAGCTTTATTTAGCATTTGCTAATACGTCTAGTTACAAATAACTTATAGATCGTATCCTGCTTTAAACGCCTTCTTATTGAGTTCAACGAACTTAGGCTTTACGTTCTTCTCAATCTGAGCATCCCAATCTACATCGTCGAGTGTACCGATAGCCTTAACGAGCGCTCCGAGGAGTACAACGTTCATAGCTTTAGCATTTCCAAGCTCTGTAGCAATCTCGCCTGCCTTAACGTCAGTTACAGGGCACTTCGACTTGAGATCTTCTAGGATTGCTTCTGGGTACTCTGCCTTGCCTAGGTTAACTGGAGCAGGGTTGATCTTGAAGTTGTTAACAACCATCTTGCCGCCAACCTTTAGTACTCGAGCCATCTTAGAGCTTCCATTCTCTCAAATGCTACGATTACGTCTGCAGAACCCTTTCCAACGATTGGGGAAAGAACTTCTTCTCCGTATCTAACCTGAGTGCTTACACTTCCGCCACGCTGTGACATTCCGTGAATCTCACTCATCTTAACATCGTAACCAGCTTCCATTAGGCCGCTCGTAAGAATCTTACTTGCAAGGATTGTTCCCTGTCCACCTACTCCTACGAGGAGAATATTTTTACTTCACTCATTATCTCTGCACCTCCTCAATAGCGTCAAATGGGCATACCTGCTTGCAGACTGTGCAGCCTACGCAGCTATTAACATCGATAACAACATCATCCTTTGAGGACATGAGAGCTGGGCAGCCTGTTCTTACGCAAGCCTTACAGTTTCTGCACTTATCCTGAATGATGTGGCACTGAGTCTGGTGTAGTCCCTTAAACTCATCAAGATCCTGCTGGCTGAACTTCTTGAGTACGCATGGCCATCTTGTAATGATAACTGTTGGTTCATCGCTAGCAATACAAGCATCGAGAGCCTTATCAACTTCGTCAAGGTGTAGAGGGTTTACAATGTGAATGTTCTCTTCCCTGATTCCTACAGCCTTAACTAGCGAAGGAATGTCAACCTCTGGTGCTGGCTTACCCATGAGAGTGAATCCTGTTCCAGGGTTCTCCTGATGACCAGTCATACCAGTGATTCTGTTGTCGAGGATAACGCTGATGCTATCACTCTGGTTATATACAGCGTCCATCAAACTTGTGATACCGCTGTGGAAGAATGTGGAGTCTCCGAGTACACCTACAGCCTTAGTCTTTGCACCTGCAACCTTGTAAGCCTGTGCAGCACCGTGAGCCATTGACAGGGAAGCTCCCATACAAATAGCTGTGTCAAGTGCGCTGAGAGGAGCATTAGCTCCGAGTGTGTAGCAACCGATGTCTCCGTTGATCATGAGACCCTTCTTCTTCTTGATTGCCTGGAAGAATCCTCTGTGAGGACATCCTGCGCAGAGTGTTGGAGGACGTACAACGGACTGAAGCTCTGAATCATAAGACTCTGGCTTAACTCCTGTAAGTGCCTCTCTAACGATATCAGTATTGAGCTCATCAAACTTTGGAATCTGCTGATTTCCAATGCACTCAATTCCGTGAATCTCGAGGAACTCCTGTAGATATGGATCCATCTCTTCGATTACGTACACCTTATCTACCTTACTGCAGAAATCCTTGATTAGATCTGTAGGTAGTGGGAATGTCATTCCTAGCTTGAGGTATGAAGCGTCCTCACCAAATGTTTCCTTAGCGTACTGGTAAGAAATACCAGATGTAACAACACCGATCTTAGTCGAGTACCACTCAGGCTGGTTGATTTCAGCTTCATTTGCATAAGCTTCCATATCCGCTAGCTTAGTCTCGAGATTAACTCTCATCTTCTTAGCGTTAGCTGGTGCGGAAACGTACTTTTCAATCTGCTTCTTGTAAGGAACGTACTCGTGCTCTTCTCTCTCGCCGAGTTCTACGATTCCCTTTGAGTGACAGACTCTAGTTGTTACATGGAAAAGAACTGGAGCATCAAATCTCTCAGAGAGACCGAATGCCATCTTCATGTAATCCTTACACTCCTGAGAGTTGGACGGCTCTAGCATAAGCAGTCTTGCTGCCTTTGCATAGTTTCTGTTGTCCTGCTCGTTCTGGGAGCTGTGCTGACCTGGGTCGTCAGCAGATACGATAACAAATCCACCTGTAACTCCAGTGTATGCAATTGTGAAGATAGGGTCTGCTGCTACGTTAACACCTACATGCTTCATAGCACAGAACGATCTAACACCTGCAATGGATGCACCGATAGCAGCTTCTGCAGCTACCTTCTCATTAGGAGCCCACTCTGAGTACACATCATCCTTGTACTGAGGCATATTCTCGAGAATCTCGGTGCTTGGAGTACCGGGATAGGCCGAAGCAAACTGGCAGCCACCTTCATATGCGCCGCGAGCAATAGCTTCGTTGCCCGACATAATTACTTTCATCTACTTACCTCCTTAAGTTTAACCGTATTAAACTTGTCATAAATATACTTGAATTATACAAATGAACATAATGCTCGTCAAACAATGTGTTTTCTCTGTTTTTTTGCTATTTTGTAACTTTTTTACAAAATAGCATGTGCTCAAAAGACAATCTTTGTTTGTTTTGCCTTTATTTTTGCAACTTTCACTTTATTATTGTAAAAATTTTATATTTTATTTGAAAATAATTTAGCGCATAATATCCGTTTACAGACTAGACCGTTTGATATTCTATGCACTGCTCTCTTTCCATAAAAAAGTGTATCCCTCGAGACGAATCTTTCCATCTATCTGGCTCAAATCCGTTAGTTGGCTCTACCCATTTCCCACGCTCATAATAGAAATCTGGATCCACTGTCGACTGCGCCCAGTCATAGCTGATTGTCTTGTCTATACTCTTGATTGATAATACCTTGGCCTTGTCACATCTGCACGTTTCCCTTGTCGCCGAAACCCGTCTTGCATCTCTTGGAACTAGAAGCTGAACTACCCTGAGCTCTGAACAACACTTCCAAGCTATAAAAGCTCCATCCTCTGGTGGTACCTGCTTGTACCACTTGGTATTTTCGTCTACGATGATGCCATCGAGATTGGCGTCCTCGAGGACTGCGGCATACAGATTTGCTCCGCTTAGGTCGCTGTCCGAGAGGTCGATATCGCGGAAGATGGCTTCGGTCATGTTGGTATTGACGAAGCGGCACGCGTTCATCGGGCACTCTCGGAAGAGTGTGCCCGATATGCTGGAGCCACTGAAGTCGGCGCCAGCAAGGTTGCAGTTCTCGAAGCTACAAAGGTTGAATGTGATATTTGTGAGATTGTAACCTTCGAGATCTGCGTCTTTGATGGCGCTCTCTTCTATAACAAGACTCTCAGACGTATCTCTGCCTTCTATCAGCTGAATAATCTCTTCTGAAGTAAATTCCTTATTCACGAGTCATCACCTCTCCTTATCTTTATAGCAAATCTTTAAACATCATACACTTAACTCGTTTTATTGCCTCTAATTAGCCTCCAACAGTTCACTTCTATTCAACAGTCAAATTTATATAAATTAACTGCTTGTAACACACATACAACTTAATATTTTATAACTATATTATATCACTAATCCGCTAATTATAACGGGTTGATGATTTGTCTGTAGATGGATTTCCCTTTTGTCTTATTTTTAATTTATATAGCTATTGTGAATATCCACAAAGAAATTAATATTTTTTAGACTTTTTACTTGACTTCTTACTAAGATTGGGATTAATATAAAATCAGCTTTTGAATAAGACTGACTCGATAGAGGTCGCGGAGCTCAATAGTACTTGGTAGCTACAGCATGGGAAGCTGCTACTAACGAAAGGGAAATCCGCCGAAGGGAATATCGCCCCAACGATATTTTCTGGGTCGGTGCAGAATATGTGCCGAACTGTCACATCGTAAAATGTGGAGCGCTATCAATGGTATATAGCTAATGCTTATTTGCATTACTTACGTACGAACCATGGATACGTTTCAGACGTTATTCATGGCTATTTTATTTATACGGAGGTTTTACAAATGATACGCATTAACAAAAGTAGAATTATGTACGTGTTTGGACTTGCATCGCTATTTATCGCCACTATGCCACTTGTGGCTATGGCTGCCGAAAGCAAGCCAGCTATGTATGCAACAGCATGGGCAGTTCTTCCACCGCTTGTTGCAATCGGGCTCGCACTCATCACAAAAGAAGTGTATAGTTCTCTATTCATCGGAATCCTTGCCGGTGGACTAATTTACTCAGGAATGAATTTCCCAAAATTCATGAACCATGTGATGATTGATGGATTTGTTGCTTCACTATCTTCAGCCAGAAATGTTGGAATACTCGTGTTCCTAGTTATCCTCGGTATGCTAGTAGCAATGATGAACCTGTCAGGTGGTTCCGCCGCTTTCGGAAACTGGGCTGCTCAGAAAATCAGAACTCGCCGCGGCGCTCAGTACTCGACTGTTGCTCTCGGTTTGCTCATCTTTGTCGACGACTACTTCAACTGTTTGACAGTTGGTAGTGTTATGAAACCACTGACTGACAAATACAATATCTCAAGAGCAAAGCTCGCTTACTTGATAGATGCAACTGCTGCTCCTGTATGTATTTTAGCCCCAATCTCGTCTTGGGCTGCAGCAGTCAGCGGATTTGTAGAAGGCAAAAATGGTCTGAGCATCTTCATACAGGCTATCCCTTATAACTTCTATGCTCTACTCACCATCGCTATGATGTTCATGATTATCACTATGAACTTCGATTACGGAAAAATGGCGACTTACGAAAGAAACGCTGTAGAAAATAGTGATATTTTCACAGTGCAGGATAACGCTGCTCTAAAAAACGATAGTGCTGCTGATACTGTTCACCAGGGCATCGTTATGGACCTTATGTTCCCTGTAATCGTTCTGATCATCTCATGCATCACGGGTATGCTTACACTGGTGGATACTGGAAGGGTGAATCGTTCGTAACTGCATTTGCGGGCTGCGATGCATCAACTTCCCTCGTTCTTGGAAGCGTTGTTTCACTAGTTATCACAATTGTATATTACATGATTAGAAGAGTCGTTCCTTTCTCAGAGCTTATGGAGTGCGTGCCAGAAGGTTTCAAATCAATGGTTTCGCCAATTCTCGTTCTGACAATGGCTTGGACTCTCAAAACCATGACTGACTCACTCGGTCTTGCACAGTTCGTTGCAAATATGATGGATAAGGTTCCTAGCGGATTCGTTATGGTAATCCCAGCGCTGTTCTTCCTCGTATCATGTGCACTAGGTTTCGCGTCCGGTACATCATGGGGAACATTCGGAATCCTCATCCCTATTGCTCTAGCGGTAACTGCAAACAGACCTGATATGATGATTGTCCTAATCTCATCTTGCATGGCTGGCGGAGTTTGCGGTGACCACTGCTCGCCAATCTCAGATACGACTATCATGTCATCTGCTGGCGCAGCTGTTAGACACCTTAGCCACGTTGAGACTCAACTGCCTTATGCCGTAACAGTTCTCTCCGTATCAGCGATTTGCTACGTGATTGCTGGTATCATGGAATCGCCATGGGTTGCACTTACGGTAGGTCTCGTACTTCTATATATGGTTCTGCGCTTCTTCAAGAGAAGAGAAGGTTCATATGTAGTTGACGAAGCTCAGGCTATTGAGACTGCAACTGCCCAGGTTTAAGAAGCATACTATCGATTAATCTTTGAAAAACATTATGTTTAACTTTGCTAAAAAGACTGAAAGAGGGAGCTATCACTGCTATGTGATAGCTCCCTTTCTGCATTTATTGATCAGAGATGCATAAATGGGATTATATGCATTGTAGCTAAAAATACATTATCTAATCTGCACCATTAGCATCCTAGTTGTTCTGCAATAGCGCAAGCAATGTTTTATAAGCCACAGGTCCTGCAACCTTATAGCCGGTACCACCGTTTTTCACCCATACTACGAATGCATATGGATGATTAGCATCATCTATAAATCCAACGAACCACGCATCAGGTGTTCCGCTCCCAGTCTCTGCTGTTCCAGACTTTGCATAGATGTCTAGTCCTCGGAAGTTGCTCTCCCCATATGTAACCTTAACGTCATTTTTCATCATGCTTTTCATTTTACCTGCGGTATCGCTGCTCAGGTATTTCCCTAGCGAATCACCACCTGTCACCTTCTTGAGGAAGTTCGATGAACCGATGATATAAGGGTTGACGGCCTTGCCGTCATTTGCAATAGCTCCCATGTAAACCATCATCGAGGCAGGATTTACGAGGTCCTCCGCCTGTCCGATTCCTGCCCAGCTAAGCTAACAGGATCATCCTTAGGGAAGTTAAATGTGCCCTTTGCGGTCTTGATTCCGTTTATATCGAGCGAGTTGGTCAGCCCGACCTTCTTGACGTAATCCCTCATGGTGCTTGCGCCAACTTTACGAGCGATCTCGCCAAATGCTCCGTTACAGGACTTGGCAAGTGCCATCTCGAAGTCGACATGTCCGTGTGCCTGCGTGCACTTTATCGGCGAGCCATTTACATACGTAACACCAGAGCAGTTGAATTCGAAGCTGTCAATATCATCAACATTGTCGATTGCAGCTGCCGCAGTTACCGTCTTAAATGTTGAACCAGGCGTAAGCCTTCCAGAGAGGAAGGTGTTGAAATATTCAGATGAGTTTGAATTTGTCGGTAGCGTTCCCTTGGGATCCACCGTTGGTGTGCACACCATAGCCATTATCTCACCTGTCTTGTAGTTATAAACTGCCACCATCCCCTGGCGATTTCCGAGCGCCTTGTATGCGGCGAGGTTAGCCTTGGAATCTATGGTCAGGTTAATTTTGCTTCCATCTTTAGTAGTATCATAAGTACCATTGAGTAAATCGTATCCGATTAGCTGTGGCCTAAACACGTTGATGGCTCCCGTAGCAATGTTGCCCTTTGGATCTCCAACAGCATGAACTGTCGCCCTTCTAAGCGATGCATCGGCCGGATAGACGAGTCCATCCTTTGTGCAGTTAAGCAGCATTACGCCATTTCGGTCGTAGATGGTGCCACGATTAATCTCACCATTTGTATATATCTGTCTGTTGCCATAGAAGCTCGCCCAATCTTGCCCCTTGGTCACGAATCTCCATGTAAAAATCAGTATTCCTATGAATAGCGATGCGGCAAGCAGCAGGCAGATATTCGCTCTTCGCTCTAATTTCCGCATGTGCTACCTCCTTCTGTCTTAATACGCATCAGGGCCTCCTCTTAATCGCGAGGCTGGCATCCTTACGCATGTCGGCGGCTTTGAAGTAGGCAAGCATCGCCCACGAGCACATCGCACTCGTACCTCCCGTTGAGACGAACGGAAATGTGACTCCCGTCAGAGGGAATAGGTCTACCGCACCAAATATATTTAGCATAGTCTGAAAAATCATCATTGTCGCCGCTCCACAAGCTGCTATCGTGTAAAATGCAGATCTTCCGGCCACGATGGAGTTCACCGCAAAGAGAGACAACGTTATGATGCATAAACAAGTAGGATAGCTATTATTAAGCCCCATTCTTCAGTCACAAAGCCGAATACAAGGTCTGTGTTGGATGCCGCAACTGTCTTGAGTGAGCCATTTCCAGCTCCGAGTCCAAGCATTCCGCCACCAGATGCATATGACATAGTTCTCGTCTGCTGATATCCCATACCATTGATGAAATCTGGCTCCCAGACATGTCCCCATGCTTTGAACCTACTAAGTATGTATGGTTTGAACCTGAGTACCATGATGCCCATAATGCCTGCAGCACCGATAGTAAGTATTAGCCTAGAGAAGTCGCCACTTCGCAGAAATGATATCACCAGATATGTCACGAAGAATATTAATGCTCCTCCAAAGTCTCCCATCTTGGCTAGGCAAGCTAGGCAGAACAAGGAGAACAGCATGAAGCCATAGAGATTCTTTTTGTTGAAGAGATTCTCCATGGTAGCTGCTCCAATGCAGATGAATGCAAGCTTAACGATTTCAGACGGCTGAATCGAAACGCCGCCGATTGTAACCCAGTTTGCAGCTCCGAATTTAGTCGTACCGAATATTACGTTGAAAAGCAGTAGTCCTATCGCCAGTGCTGCGAGCACCGGTTTAATTTTCTCCGTCCTCTTGAGGTCGCGCATATAAATACACATGAAAATGAAAATAAATATACCTACGAGTGTCGCGATATATTGCTTCATGGTGAGTGCCGGATTTGCAGACGTTGTGACCGCCAAGCCTATAGTCGACATGAAGAATGCTATCATCTCCATCTCAAAGCCTTTGCTGCCCATAGCTCTAAAAAGAATCACATAAATCCACATAGTAGCAGAAAGTAGCGGAATCGAAAGAAGCGCCCCTGGAGTAAGATTCGTCCCCATGCCAATTATCAGCTGTATCATCGTCAGAAACTGAAATGCGGTGATTGCAACCATAAGAGGCCATGGCGAGACAGGTTTCTTATCCATCGAGCGCATAGCATCATTATTCTTTTCCTCTTCAACACTTATCGCAGCGAGCGTGCACTTTGCACCGCCCATCGTGATTTCGTCACCAGGATTTATTATGTATTTCTTACGTGGTATGAGCTGGATACCATTGATTACAGTTCCATTCTTGGAATTCAAATCCTTGAACATCCATTTCCCGTCTTTGCGGCGAATCAAAAGTGCCTGCGTATTTGAAATCGTATCGAGCTCAATACGTAGGTCAACAGATGATGATCTGCCGATTATATTCTCCCAATGTGTAATCGGCAGAGCAACGCCGTCCTCAACCGAGAGGTATCCCCAAACCTCTGGAGTCACCCTTGTTGAGAGCAGCGACATGATCGACTTCATAAGGATGTAAACTGCCAAAATTACGAAGACCCATCTAGATGCCGTCGTTATGTATTTTGCGAAAATAGGATTATTCTCGACAAAATTAAGTACGGATGTAAATAAACTATCTATGGTTACCACCCCATTTACAGTAATCTCTATTTCTTCCAGGAGCTCTTGAGGCTTACGATGCTATTAAAAACCTTATCGTCATCTGTCGTTAGCTCACTATCCGCAATATAATATCCTTTGCGGAAGAACTGGAATCTCTCGCCAGCCCTGACATCGGAAACTGCTGGCTCCGCATAGCCCCAAGTCTCGTGTAGCGAATCAGGATTGAGCTCTAGGCTTCCCTCTTCATTTTCAATCATGAGTGTCTGATATTCACGAATCTTGATCTTTACTGCTGTCGAAGCTTCTACGAAATGAATTGTACCCTTTACCTTGCGATTTCCGCCTTCGGTTCCACTCTTGGTCTCTGGATCGTAGGTGCATAGAAGCTCCTTAATGGATCCATCTTCGTTCTTAACAACCTCGTTGCAAGTGATGAAATAACCGCCCTTGAGCCTAACTTCATTGCCAGGAAAAAGTCTGAAATATTTCTTAACAGGCTCTTCCATGAAGTCCTCTCCGTCTATCCACAGTTCGCGACCAAACGGTATTTCCCTCTCTCCAAGCTCTGGAGCATTTCTATTGTTCTCAACTGCGCAGGTTTCAATCTGGCCTTCTGGATAGTTTGTAATCACGACCTTTATCGGAGCCATTACAACGTTACGAGCAGCAACCTTGAACTGCAGGTCATCACGCACGCTAGTCTCGAGCTGTGCAAAATCTACTGTCGAGTTGGACTTAGCTACACCTATATCATCACAGAAGCTTCTAATTGCCTCTGGTGTATACCCGCGCCTTCTTATGCCTGCTATTGTAGGCATACGTGGATCATCCCATCCTGAAACAGTGCCCTCATCAACGAGTTTCTTGAGGTATCTCTTGCTCATCAGCATGTTGGTGATATTGAGCCTTGCGAACTCAATCTGTCTTGGCTGTGGATTCCAGAAGCCAACTTCATTAAGCACCCAATCGTACAGTGGTCTGTGATCCTCGAACTCGAGTGTACAGATGGAATGAGAGATTCCCTCAATCGCATCCTCAATCGGATGTGCGAAATCATACATCGGATAGATGCACCATTTGTCACCTGTGTTGTGATGAGTGGCATGTGCGACTCTATAGATAATAGGGTCTCTCATATTGATATTAGGCGAGCTCATATCAATCTTGGCACGGAGCACTACCTCTCCATCCTTATACTTTCCCTGTCTCATATCTTCAAACAGCGCTAGGTTTCCTGAGCTGTTCTATTTCTATATGGACTCTCCTTGCCAGGTTCAGTGAGTGTTCCTCTATACTCTTTCATCTGCTCAGCAGTGAGTTCGCAGACATAAGCCTTGCCCTTCTTGATCAGCTCAATCGCTGCATCATACATGGTATCGAAGTAGTCAGATGCCCATCTTTTCTCATCCCACTCGAAGCCAAGCCAGCGAACGTCTGCCTCGATGGATTTTACGTACTCCATATCCTCCTTTACAGGGTTGGTGTCATCATATCTGAGGTTGCATTTCCCGCCATATTTCTTAGCCGTTCCAAAGTTCAGGCAAATAGACTTAGCGTGTCCAATATGCAGATATCCGTTAGGCTCCGGTGGAAACCTTGTATATACTTCTTGGTACTTCCCTCCTGCTAAGTCTTCATCTATCATGTTGTGAATGAAATTACTTCTCATCGTAGTTTCTAGTGAATTATCTTTGTCGATAGCCATCGCTGCCCTCCTCGGCTTATTTTACTGCATGTTCGCCAAGTCACGAACGCGAGTCACTGTCGGCTAACCGATGCGTCCATAACTTGGCGAATGCATTGAATTTCTTAAAATTATATCATAATCATGCAGTTTTCAAAAGTTAGAGCAATCCTCTCACCTTAAATACTGGTAGATTATATGGGCTAGATATCTACCCTTGCTAGTATTGCTGCTGGTGTCTTGCGCATAGTTTGGAAGACTGGCATCAAACCAACAATCAGGTTGAAAGTAAGTAGTACTAGGAACGATAGCACTGCTACCCAAGGCGCTATGAAGAACTTTGCTCCGAATAGTGCAGTTGTATGACTGAGCACGTAATAAGTTGCCGCTATGCCTGGAATCGCAGTAATCGTTGTAATTACAGCAATTTCTCCGATGAACATTTTATATACATCTCGCTTCTTGAGACCGATAGCCCTCATCGTGCCAACCTCCTTGATTCTGGATAAGAATGAAGATCTAAGCATGAGGAACATCTCTATTAGCGCAACTAGTATTAGTATTCCAGCTGCAGTGACTGTACTTCTGAAGTTCTGTGATTCTGAAAGCTCGTACTTTTCCTTATCACGGTCATAGTTAATCTGTACCGAGTACCCCTGCTCTGTAAGCTTGTCTGCCAGAGCCCCTGGTTCGTCAGAATATACCGAAACAACTCTCTGCTTAGACATGTATGCAAGTAGCAGTGTATGGTTGGTCGTATAATATGCATCGTCCTCTTGTGAGTCTGTCGTATAGTATCCGACTACCTTGAGCTTGTGACTGTTGACTTTTGCAGCAATCTCCTTGTTGAGCGGCATATCCTCTTCATGTGTATCGCGGACTACAACTTCGTAATCGTTCGCTGGCGCTTTACCCTTCTTAATCTTGAGTGATGAAGGTGCATACGCATAGTCTGTAATAGGATTATCGCCTTCTTGACTCTCACCTTCACCCGCCTCATCGTTAGGCATGCTCACAGGTCCGTCTAGAGTTGAAGCTGACTGGTTGTACATGAGCACATCCTGACAGTAACTATCTGCAAAGAACGCAGATGGCGAATTTACATTGGAGATTCCAGTGATTGTGAATTCACCTAGGTTCTTCACTTTAATCTTGCGACCTATAAGGTCTGCTGTCTTGATTATTCCAACCTCCTGAACAGTTCTCGATTTGAACATTTTGTCAGCAAGAAGCTTATCAATCACAACACCTTTATCGTCAGTTGGAAGAGTTCCTTTGTACAGATCAGCTTCCTTGAGCACACTCGCTGGAGTTATTGATGCTCCGAACTGGAGCTCATAATTAGAGCTCTGCAGGTATTCGGTGAAAGGCATCCTCAGCATCGCCTGCGTGTTACCAGAAACTGCAGCTCTTGCTCCCTCAGTGTTCCGTAATGTTTCGACGAGTGCTGGATCTTTCTTACTGTTATTTACAGTAATGTAGTTAGCATTCGTAGTCAGGAAGTCCTTCTCCTTGATATCGAGTGCTCCGAGCACATTGCTTATAGCTACGAAGGTGAATACCGAAGCGAACATAAATCCGATGAGCAGCAGCTTCTTGAGTCTGTTGAACTTTGCAACTGTCTTGAAGCCATTTGTAAACATTTTGACCGGCGAGTAAAGTGATGTGTATTTCGCCTTGTATCCATTAGGTAGATACTTATCATACTCGAAGCGGTTATTCTCATAGATGCTGGAATCCATCGCCGAATAGTGATCATCCACTAGCTCGATATTGGAATTCTCATCCACCACGTTATATCTGCCACCCGTATCTATGTATAGATTTCCTGCTCTCAGAACGAGTTTAATTCCCGCCTCTGATAGTCCATCGCTATACACATCCACCTGAACATCCTCATTGCCATACGCATCATGCTTAGGCATATCCTTGAGATAAATCTTGTTCTCAAGCTGATAGTCCAGATAGTTATCGGTTTCGTTTTCCCTATCACCAACTACTTTCCCATCCCTCATATCTATAATTCTGGAGGAATAGAACTCCGCTATCTTCTTCTCATGTGTTACGAGTAGGACGAGTCTGTCTTTGGAAATTGTCTTGATGATATTCATGACCTCGATTGTGTTCGCACTATCTAGGTTTCCAGTCGGCTCATCAGCTATGATGATGCGCGGATTCTTGACAATGGCACGCGCGATTGCAACGCGCTGTCTTTGTCCTCCGGATAGCGCATCGGTCGTCTTGTTCCTATACTGGTAAATGCCTACTGACTTTAGGCAGTAATTAACACGCTCTTTAATCACGTGCTTATCATTGATTCCGATCATTCTGAGTGCAATCGCAACGTTCTCGAAGACCGTCATCCTATCTAACAAATTGAAGTTTTGGAAAATATATCCTATCTTGGCGTTACGTATCGAATCCACTTTTGATGATCTCATCTTGGAGATGCACGCATCATCAATAAATATCTTTCCTGAGTTAACCTTATCAAGGCCTCCGATAGCATTTAACAGGGTTGTCTTACCGCATCCAGATGGTCCTAGTAAAGCCACTATACCACTCTCAGGGAGTTCTAGAGAAGTGTTGTTGATTACATGTATTTCATTAGCTCTGCGCTTATTAAAATACTTATTTACGTTATGTAATTTAATCATTTCTAGTCCTCCTCCCTATAAATATTCATCGCAGATTTTTGAATATCTTGCGCGAGTATCTGTTTGCAATCAGTAGCGACATCAGCATCAACGTGATTGTCAGGATTATGTAGTCCTTAAAGTCTAGATATAATAGTGCATCTTTTAGAGCTTTTAAAGTAATGATGCCCTTTGATGTCAGATATATCCCAGCGAAGTCCACAACTAGCGCAATCGCCATCATCATAAGTAATTCAATGCGCAGAATAGCACTTGTATTCTTTCTCGTTCCACCGAGGATTCTCAGTGTAGCATAATATGAATTTCTCGATCTCATAATGAGTCTAATTATCATATAAGAGATGAAGAACAGAACCACAAATCCGACTGCTGTAAATATAATCTGTACGATTTTCGTGAGGAACAGCATAGGTGTAGGTTCCTTAGAAATCATTTTCTTCATCGCGAACGTCTTGTACGCTCCGAGTTTATCGATTACTGAAGCTAACGCATTCACATTCAAATCGTTATCTACGAACACACTTATCTGATAAGTTCCTTTATCATATAGTGCTGAAGCATCCTCTGGATTAATGTAAACCCTTGCGCTCTTGATATCATAATCATCCTTCGAGATGCCGAGCAGCTTCTGCGAATTACTCTTCGTCACGCTCTTCGTCGTCTTAAGCGAGATATCTGCCGAATAATAGATGTTTGAAATCGAAATGCTGAGCGGTTTGTTCTGCCACTTCTCGTCCTTATAATTCTTATTCTGGTCTTCGTAAATGTACGCTTCACCCTTAGGAACATTTGAATTTGCCTCGATAAATGATCTGGCATTTGACTTCTTGACCTTCTGTCCGTTGAAATCAATCACTGCGGCAGATTTCTGGCTAAGGTTATTCGTTACTACTTTTCTCGCAAGTGCATCACTGCAGTAGTAATTCACAGTTCCTGAATTTGGATTAATTCCAGACTCAGTAGCATTTTCATAAACGATGATTCCGGTTACTCTGACTTTGCCTACCTGCAGTGTTTCACCATCGCTATCGTCCATAAATTCAAATTCATTACCGAGAAGTTCATCTTTATTCGACTTAATCTCATCGTATGATGCTGCTGTTTTGTCCGTAACCAAGACTATGTCATTCTCTTGCTCCGGAAGCTTTCCGTATGTTAGGTCCTTAGCCTTTAGCTTCTGTCCTGGATAAAGCAGTCCTATTACGAAGACACTTGAATTCATCGAAAGCCTAGTATCTACAACTGGGTCTTCTTTGATAATGCTCTTAACATGCTTCAATTTCTCAATCTGTGCATAGTCTTCGTCTGTAAATGCGGAGTTGTCCGCCTTCTTGACGATGATACGATCCGCACTAGTGTTGCTGAAGAACTGGTTAGCCAGGCTATTTATTTCCTGTCTGTGCAGCGATTCCTTTGTGGATGCATACTGACCTAGCACCGATGTTGCGACAAATACATAGATTACGAACAGCAGAATGAACTTTGTCGGCAGATTAAATGTGTTCCTTATTCCAAGCCTTAGTTCATTACCAATGCCCATCTCATCGTGACGAGCCAATTTAGTTTCATTGCGCTTAGCTCTCTCTCTACGTGGTTCAGCTTTCTTAGAAGATTCTAATCGTTCGGCTTTGATTTGCTTCTTAGAAATAGCTGCCTCTTCAGCTTCTCTCTCTGCATTTCTCGCCGCTCTGCTCCTGCGCATAGGAGCTGGTTCTATCTCTTCACCTTCGAGCTCTTCCTGTCTGATTCTGCTTGCGACATCTGAATATCTCGAATCTTCCAACACGTTAAAATCGATAGAGTCTGTAGCTTCAAACTCACCCTCCTCAACCCCAGGAATTATTAGTTCTGCCTCAAATGCATTATGCTCCTGTCCTACATCATGATTAGTCTCTGAGGATTGATCTGCATCTAGCCCTTGCTTCTCTTTCGTTATTTGCTCATTTCCTAGATGATCTTCACTTTCTGAGTGATACTCAATGACATGACGCTCTCTAACTTCTTTATCTTCTATTATCTTTCCGTCATGAACGGTTATCTTGCGGGTGACAAATTTCTCAACCTGTTCGTAATTATGGGTTACAATTACCACAAGCTTTTCCTTAGAAATTCTGTAAAGCGTTTCAATGACCTTTGCTGCCGAAGCTGTATCGAGGTTACCTGTCGGCTCATCCGCAACTATGATGGGAGAATCTTTGGCAAGCGCACGGGCAATTGCTACTCTCTGTTTCTGTCCGCCAGAAAGTCTCGAAGCCTTAGTTCTTCTGTATTCACCGAGATCTACGAGTTCGATAAGTTCATTTACACGATCCTTGCACTCGCTGTGCTTCATGCCGCACATCAGCATCGATAGCTCGATATTCTGATATACGCTATAGCTATTTACAAGGTTGAAGTCCTGAAAAATGTTGCCTATAAAGGTTTTTCTGTATCTCTCGTAGTCTTCGGTCTTGAAAGCGCTGGTATCCTGACCTCCAACGAACATTTCACCTTCTTCATAAGTATCAAGCCCTGAGATCACATTGAGCAAAGTGGATTTACCACTTCCACTTTCTCCCGTAATTGCAACAAACTCGCCCATATCTAGAGTAAGGTCTATTCTGGATAATCCTGTGCTGACGGTATCCTTGTTGGTATAGTATTTAGATACCTTATGCAGCTCAATCATGTGTGACATATGTTCCTCCTGTGTTCATGAATTAAATAAAGAACACTCTTTCGTATAATCAGATTGTAATTGTGTATATAATTGTTTTCAACAAGATTCCCATTCATTAATATATTACTAATAGATTATTAATAATTGGATTAAATTCTTAATTTTATCGATGATTATGAGCATTCTGTTTGACCAAATAATATCCCCGCAGTATAATTATTTTAAGTCATTATGGAATATATGCAGGTGTAGTTTAATGGTAAAATTCGAGCTTCCCAAGCTTGCGTCGAGGGTTCAATTCCCTTCACCTGCTCCATGAAAAAAAGCAGACGGCTCATCCGTCTGTTTTTTTGCATATATAACGAAGTGGGAATTGAACCCTCGACGCAAGCCATATGATCGGAGAGGGGGGCGAATCTGGGTGTACCATATCACAGGCAAACACCCAGAAAACCGCTGTCAAGGTGCGTAGCCCGCAGCGCGGCGCCGAAGGCGGCCTTGATAGTGGGATATTCCCTTCACCTGCTTTCTGTTATTACAACACCCTCCCCACTGAACCATTCAGCAGGGAGGGTGTTACAGTCTGTATTTTATTATGTTCCTATTAACTTATTTGTTTTGATAATCTCTACGCAAATCCCCGTGCACTCTCTTTATCATATCTCCATACGGATTAAGAATATCATCAATATCAAATTCATCGTATGGAAGTAGGCAGTAGTAATCATTTACACGAGTAGGTTCAGTAACACCTTTACGAGTTTCAGCAGATACTTCGCCTTTTCCCACTATATGGAGTACTTGAAATTCATCATCATAAATGATTTGCTCGATATCATCATCAGCTATGAAGAAGGTGTACACCGTAAGCTTCTCCTGATAGATGTAATAAATTCCCTCATCACTCATCTCATATCTGACATTAAGTAGCCCTTTAAAAGGGGGATTGCTGATTATGTTGCGCTGTCTTCCTGCCATGAAAATTATAAGTGCCGCTACCCAAATCGACACATGCAGATACCACTGCGGTACACTCTCATGCTTAATCGTGTAATGCAGCATCGCCAGAATTATTCCGAGTCCAATTATGAGTGTCATCCCAACTACACCGTTCTGCTTCTTGCGAGTAGGATGTGCCTCTGCCCATCTATTGCAAAGCATCTTTACCATTGGTAGCTGGCAATAATATATATCTCGTTCGTTGTTTTCCATGTTGACCTTCCTATACATATAAGTCGCAGGGCTTTTGCCATAAGACCTTAACGACTTCTAAGGCTTTTGCCTTTCAAGCACTTAAAATTCTTGCTTTTCCACCCCTGTCATCGCCATGAGATCTATCCATGCACCATATTCTTCTGCAGTGAATAGTCCGAGTGAAGTCCCTGCTTCACAAAGAGTCGAATTATCTGCATGAGCTTTCTTTGCTACCTTAGCAGCATTCTCGTATCCGATATGCAGATTGAGTGCAGCAGCCACCATAAGCGAGCGGTGTGCGTTTTCATCCATCTTGTCACTATTCACCGTGATGCCTCTTACGCACTTCTCTTCGAGCGAAATTAGTGAATCGGCTAGTAGGTTCGCAGATTCTATAAATGCATCTATAAGCACTGGCATGAACACATTGAGCTCGAAGTTACCCTGTGAAGCTGCCAGTCCAACTACAGTGTCATTTCCCATTACCCGTACAGCCACCATTGTCGCAGATTCAGTCTGAGTAGGGTTTACCTTACCTGGCATGATTGAACTTCCTGGTTCGTTCTCGGGAATTAGAATCTCTCCGAGTCCACATCTAGGTCCGCTTGAGAGCCATCTGATATCATTGGCCATCTTCATAACATCAGCAGCAAGGGCCTTCAGCGCTCCGTGTGCAAATACGTACGCATCCTTGGAGCTCAAGGAATGAAACTTATTAGGTGCTGTGATAAATTCTTTCTTAGTTAAGCTCGTCAGCGCTTCGGCAGCTCGCTCAGCAAATCCATCTGGTGCATTTAGCCCAGTGCCCACTGCCGTTCCGCCGAGAGCGATCTCTCTTAATCCATCGAGCGACTTCTCGATGTTATCGTAGTCATGTTCAAGCATCGAACGCCATCCGCTGATTTCCTGCCCAAAGGTCATCGGAACAGCATCCTGTAGATGAGTCCTTCCAGTCTTTATGACTTTCATGTATTTCGCTTCTAGTGATTTGAGCGTCACTATCATAGTGTTTAGTGCTGGTAATACTCTATCTTCGAGTACAAACACAGATGCAATGCTCATAGCTGTTGGGAATGTATCATTGGAACTCTGTGACATATTGACATCATCATTTGGCTGAAGTACCGCTACTCCAGCCATCTCCTTTGCACGTCCTGCAATGACCTCATTTACATTCATGTTGGTCTGAGTACCACTACCAGTCTGGTACACGACGAGCGGAAAGTTCTCATCTAGCTCACCGTTCAGAATCTGGTCGCATACTATCATTATGTAAGAAGCCTTCTCAGGCGCAAGCCTGCCGAGATCCATATTGGCGCAAGCAGCGGCATTTTTAAGGTATGCAAAGGCGCGGATAATCTCAATCGGCATACGCTTACCAACCTTGAAGTTCATTGAACTGCGTTGTGTCTGTGCGCCCCACAGTTTATCTGATGGCACCTTTACTTCGCCCATCGTATCGTGTTCTATCCTATATTCCATTTAGGCCTCTTTTCGAATTAATAGTTGCAAAATAGAGGATAGGCAATGCCACTCGACCTGGTCTTTGACCCCACACTTGCCTTGACCCGAGTTTCCCGGAGGACTTACTTCTAAGCTACGCCATGATCACTGCCGTCTCCGCAGCAGCTTACGTGGATCCCTTTGCCCGTAGCTGGCTTGGACTTTCAACCACGAACATGACCTTGCCATATCCTACTTGCTAGAATACCATTTTAAACACCGCTTTACAAACAGCATTTATATTGCCTCCTTGACCATGTCCGCTCCCGCCGCAAACGTCATGATGTCAGCACGACTCACCCCTGCCGCCTTGAGCAGCCTCGCGATTGAGTCAACTGTCGCTCCAGTTGTGTAAATATCATCGACTATAAATATATTTTTCCCGAAAATTTTCCGCCTCATCCCGTCATACACCTCAAATGCCGACCTCACATTGTTGAGTCGCTCCTCGGGTGATAGTCTCTTCATCACCCCCGTGCTTTTGCACCGCATCACAACATCTGTTCTATACTCTATCCCCATCAGTCTCGCCATCTCTTTGGCGATAAGTGCCGCTTGATTAAACCCTCGCTTTCGCTCCTTTATCACATGCATAGGAACTGGGATTATGATATCTGGATATTCCTCAAGGCCAGTCGCTTCAAGCCTGTCATACATAATCTCTGCTATTATCGGTGCGATATACGTCTTGCGCTTATACTTTAGGTTGAATATAATCTCCTTCTCGTACATTCCGTACTCTGTACACGTGTAGCCTCTATCAAATGAATGTCCATGTTCTCTGCAGTTGTAACAAATTGAGAGAGGATTATGCTCTCCGAGCAGCTTGCCACACTTGTCACATGTCCGCACATTCGCCCAGCTTATGTTATCCAAACAAGACCTACATAAGCTGTATGAAGCGGATTCATCTATTAATCTGCCACAGCAGATACAATATAACGATTGCGGATATATAAGATTTAATAAAGTATTTATCAATTAAAAAACCTCCTACGATATCATCGTCGATTCTATGATATCGCAGGAGGGATTCCCTTCAGCACAGATTTATATGTATGGCAATCAGAGTTTTACTTTCCAAGGGATTGTACAACCTCTTCAATCGGTACATCATTGCTACAAATACAACAGCCTTATCTGTAAGCAATATATAGTAGCAATCATACTGATAGGTTCTATATCCCTCTCTTGAAGTCTCTAATCCACTGGCAGTCAGCATATCAACAGTTACCCAGCTTTGCTCATAATACTCTTTAGCGGTGATTTTTTTAGCACTAAATGTCTGATAGGACATTTCACTAATGCCATACTTATAAACTTTCTTTCCTTCAACCTCTCCGACCAAATCCAAAGACCTATCCTTTGTCCAGTCAAAATTCGGCATATTGCTAACTCCATGCAGGTTCCATTGATCAAAATAGAACATCACTCCCGTACCAACTACTATAATAGCCAATATTGTTCCTAAAATAATTGATAGTTTTTTGTAAAAATTAATTTCATTTCTTCTATCGTAATTCATCCTCTTGTCTCCTTGTAAGTAACTCGAAGAATATACCGACTTAAGTGAAGCACGCACTTATGACATATATGCACAGTATAGCACAGTATAAAATATCATTTTCTATGCTTATTTATATTATGTAATATTAAATTTTTATAAAATCCCGCCCATATCGACTTCCCTGAGCCTCGCCTCAAGCCCAGTATAGCGTTCATCTATTCTGTTGTTATCAATCATCCTATGCATACGCTCCTCTGAACCAACTAGTATTACCAGCTTCTTACCCCTAGTGATCGCTGTATATAGTAGGTTTCTCGTCGCAAGCATCGGTGGAAATCCTGATATCGGCATAATTACTACAGGGAATTCACAGCCCTGACTTTTGTGAACAGTTACCGCATATGCTAGTTCAAGCTCATCGAGCTCCTCGCTATCGTAGGTCACAAATCTGCCGTCGAAGTCCACTACCATCTTAGCATTATCATTATCTATAGTATTGATTACGCCCATGTCACCATTGAATATGCCTCGTCCGCTCTGCCGTCCGAGCTGCTGCCACTCCATCTGGTAGTTATTCCTAATCTGCATCACCTTGTCACCCTCGCGGAAAACCTTGGAGCCAAACTTCCTTTCATTTAGCTCTTCCGAAGCAGGATTGATTATGCTCTGCAGCATTTCGTTAAGGCTTGCAGTTCCAAGGCCACCTTTCTGGTTGGTGTAAGCACCTGAATATCACCATTACCCTTCACGAAGTCGTAGTAACTTTCAAGCCTTCCAGTGACAAGTTCTTCAATCGTTTCTCTGATCTCTTCTTCGCCTCTTCTGTGCATGAAGAAGAAATCGCTATCTCTACCGCCCGATTCAGGATATTCGCCACTGTTAATCGAGTGCGCATTCACAACGATGCGGCTCTCACTCGCCTGTCTAAATATCTCCTCAAGTCTAATAGTCGGAACATAATCACTGTTAATCATGTCTAGCAGCACGTTGCCCGCCCCAACAGACGGTAGCTGGTCAGCATCGCCAACTATTATCAGTCTGCTACCATCTTCTAGAGCGTTCAGAAAGCCGTCCATAAGCATAAGGTCAATCATCGAGGCCTCATCCACTATGAAGGAATCCTCCTCAAGTGGATTTTCTGCATTTCTGCCAAATTCCATCTCGTTCTCATCCTCCGAGTACACGTACTCCAGAAGCCTATGTATCGTCATCGCCTCCACGCCAGAGGTCTCTGTTATACGCTTAGCCGCACGGCCTGTCGGAGCAGCAAGTGCCACCGAAATACCCATTAGCTTGAAAATCTTTACTATGAGATTGATAATCGTCGTCTTACCTGTTCCAGGTCCTCCGGTTATAATCGTAATCTTGTTGGTTAGAGCAGCACGAATTGCCTTTCTCTGATCACCAGATAGCTGAATCCTCTCCTCCGCTTCTGCGGCGTTAATAAGGTTGTCCGGATCGGCGGCGAGAGGTGGCATATAGCCATTCATAATCCTCTTGATATGATACGTCACGCTCTGCTCAGCCTGAAAGTAGAAATGCTGATACACGACTGGAACACCGTCAAGTGAATCAAGCTCTATCTCTCCACTAAAGGCTAGCGTCGTAAGGTTTTCCTCGATTAACTCACTCGAGATTTCGAGTAGCTTTATTGCGCTTTCAAGCAAAATATCCTTCGGCACATATGTGCTGCCGCTATTTGAAAATACCGACAGTGCATACTTGATGCCGCTCTTGATTCGGAACTCGCTCTCCGCCTCTATTCCGATTCTGCTCGCAATCTCATCCGCCTTATTAAAACTGATACCGTATATGTCTTCGACTAGTGTATAGGGATTCTCCGCTACTACCTCAAGCGACTTATCCCCATATAGCTTGTATATCTTAACTGCCTGCGCTGGCTGAATTCCATACTCTCCGAGACCAAGTGAAACTTTGGTAAATTCGCGCGACTCCTTATATGACTTTGCGATTTTCTCTACTGTCTTAGGTCCTAGACCATTTATGGATAGCAGTGCCTCTGGATTATCCTCGATTACATCAAGAGCGTCTTTGCCGAACTTATCGACAATCCTCTTGGCCATGTTAGGACCTATGCCTCTGATGGCTCCCGATGCAAGAAATACCCTTATGCCTTCCGCATCATCAGGTAGCTGTTCCTCATACGCAGACACGTTAAACTGCTCACCATAACGCGGGTGAATCTTGAAGCTCCCTTCCAGCTTGTACGTTATCTCTGGATTTATCGCATGGAACATCCCAGAGATTTTAAACTGCTCATCTTCCGTCTCGAAGAGGCATATCGCAAAGCCGTTGGATTCATTATTGTATATTACTTGCGTGATCTTACCGATCTTTATTTCCGTAACTGCCATTAACGCATCCTGATTCGCAAGCTATCGGGTCTTTTAAATCAAGCCTTCTCAATAATTATGGTGACATATCCCGAATGCCGCGTTTTAATTACACTGCCTAAAACGTGCGCTTATACAGCCTTCTATTATCTAGTGGCCACACACGATCACCGAACTCACCGTCTGAAACTCCCTTGAGCCCTTCCTCCATATCGAACATCCTCGCATCGACAATGTCCAAGTAGTGCAGCATCTCTGCTTCTGGGAACAGCGGCTTCTTAGGGCTTCCAAACTCGGGTTCGTAGTGATGAGAGAGTATCATATGTTCGAGCAGTACCGCCTTTTCTTCGCTGATACCGAGTTCCTTGCAAAGATTATTTACAAGAGTAATTCCCTGCACGATATGTCCTAGCATCTGTCCCTTAAACGAATAGCCTGGCGATATGCCGTTCTTGTCCGACAGAATCTCATTAAGCTTCTCGATATCGTGAATCGCAACTCCAGCAACCAGAAGGTCTCTGGATAGATTCGTGTATACCTCGCACAGCTTGTTGGCACTCATCATCATGCGCTTGATGTGATAGAGCAGACCGCCATACTCAGCGTGATGGTTGGACATCGCCGCTGGATAGTACATGAGTTTCTCTTTATTTCCCTCATATAGATGTAGACATAGCTTCTTGAAATCCTCATCCTGCATAGCGTTGATCTCACCGATAATGTATTCATACATATCTATCGGCTTTTCAGGCGCCGACTTCACAAAATCGCTCATCTCTAGATCATCCTCTTCAGTTGCAAGCCTAATCTGATTGATGCGCAGCTGAGTCTGTCCCTTCCAATCAGTCACAGAGCCCCTCACCTTAACGAGGTCCCCGACCTTGAGAGACTTCAGAAATTCGATGTTGTTCTCATCCACGTCCCACTTCTTGGCGGAGAGGTCTCCTGTCGCATCGGTCAGCATCACATCCTGATACTCCTTACCGTTCGAACCAACCTTAATCGAAGTGGCTTTAATCATAAAGAAGTCGGTGATGTTGGTGTTCGGTTTTATATCTATTACGTTCACATTTTTCATGTGTATACCTCCTAAATTTACCTTTTGATTATACAACACTTTTCTAGGTGTCGCCACACCACGCGCCCTCCATTGAGGGCACTTTGGACATGTGGTAAAATTATAGAAATCATGAAGAAAGGGCTTGAAAATGGGATTAAATGATACTCCTTCGGGAAATAGATATACAATCGGATTATTCGGACCGCGAAATGTCGGTAAGTCTTCGCTCGTAAATAAGCTTCTCGGGCAGGATTTAGTACTTACCTCGGACGTTGCAGGTACTACGACAGACCCCGTCTCTAAAGCATGGAACTCCTACCTATAGGGCCAGTCTTGTTCGTAGATACGGCAGGGCTTGACGATGAAGGCGAGCTCGGTCTAAAGCGTGTAGATAAGTCATATGAAGCCCTCAGAAAGTGTGACCTGGCGCTGTTTGTGCTCGATGCGAGCAGGCAAAGCGGTAAATTCTCAAAGATGGCAGAGCAATTTCTTAGAGAATCTCGCAAGAGAAATATGCCTACTATAGTCGTGATCAATAAATGCGAGAGTATAGAAGATTCAGTTTCATACAGAGAGCGCTTTGACATCCCTGCCGACGTTCCCATCGTCTGTACGGATGCACTCAGCGGTTCAGGCATCGAAGACCTTAAACAGGCTATTATAAGATGTGCAAAGCAGGATGACTCTCCTATCGGTTTAACGGATGGAATCGTCAATAAGGGTGATGTCGTGCTGCTCGTCACTCCGATTGATTCTGCTGCACCTAAGGGGAGATTGATTCTACCTCAGCAGCAAGTCATTCGGGACATCCTGGATAAGGGGGCAATGGCTCTCGTTGTCAAGGAGACGGAAGTCAAGGCTGCTATCACTGCTCTCGGCAAGGCTCCTGATATCGTAATCACCGACTCACAGGCGTTTAAGTCAGTGGCAAACGATATCCCGCCTGATATGCCACTTACGTCTTTTTCGATTATATTTGCAAGACATAAGGGCGACCTAGCGCAGCAGCTTCAAGGCGCACGCGCACTCGATGCACTCGAGGCAGTGATAGAATTCTCATCAGCGAAGGCTGTACTCACCACCGCCAATGCAACGATATCGGCACGGTCAAGATACCTAAGCTAGTTCGCAAGATTCAGCCAAATGTCGAATTCGACTGGACTTCAGGTGGCGAGTATCCACGCGACCTCAGCAGTTATAAGCTCATAATTCACTGTGGTGCTTGCATGCTGAACAGGCGCGAGATGCAGTATAGGCTCGGAGAGGCGGACACGCAGGGAATCCCAATCGCGAACTACGGAATGGTAATCGCATACTGCAACGGAATACTTGAGAGGGCGATTCGCCCGTTTGGAATATAGGAGGATATTATGGATTTTGATGCAAAAAAAGCTGTTGATGCAACCGTAAAATGGATCAGCGATTGGTTTCAGGTGAACGGTCCCGGCTGCAACGCAATAATCGGGATCAGCGGAGGTAAGGACAGTTCGATAACTGCTGCCCTTCTAGTTCAAGCACTCGGCAAGGAACGAGTAATCGGAATCATGATGCCTAACGGAGAGCAGAGTGATATGGATATGGCGCTGCTCCTGATTGACCACCTCGGTATAGAGAGCCATGTCATCAACATAGAAGCGGCATACAATGGTGCAGTTAAGGACATCGAGAGTGCGATTGGAGAGTTAAGCAAGGATTCTCTTATCAATCTAGCTCCTCGCCTCAGAATGGCGACTCTATACGCCGTCGGTCAGTCGAGAAATGGTAGGGTTGCCAACACCTGCAACCTTTCCGAGGACTGGGTCGGCTACTCAACCAGATACGGAGATGCGGCAGGTGACTTTAGTCCGATTTCATCTTTTACAACTGCCGAAATCCGCGCAATGGGCCGAGTGCTTGGAGTACCCGAAGTCCTGATTGAGAAGGTCCCTTCAGATGGTCTTAGCGGAATGACAGATGAGGATAAGCTCGGCTTCACTTACGAAGTCCTCGACCGCTATATCAGAGCTGGCGAAATCGAGGATCCTAAAACTAAGGAGCGAATCGATATGCTTCACGAGCGTAACCTGTTCAAGCTGCGCTATATGGATAGTTTTAAATATGAGGGGTAGGGGGCAGTTCACATTTAGCTATAATAACCGGAGCAAAAATACTGGAGCTAGGTCATCAGACCTAGCTCTTTCTTATCTTATAACTTGTTATTAATCGGAATCCCTCGTGCTACTTATCCCCCAAAACCGCCTTTATAACCTCGACAAGCTCATCCATCTGCTCATTGGTTCCTATCGTTACTCTTATATAGTCATCTATCCTAGGTTTAGCAAAGTGGCGCACAAGGACTCCACGTTCCTTAAGCTTCTCGTATAGCTCTCGGCCTCCGAAGCCGTCCAGCTTCATGTAAAGGAAATTTGCCTGAGATGGTAGTACATCGAAGCCTAGAGCATTAAGCTTATCCGCTGCATAGTCCCTCGCCTCAATGATTCTCTGCAGGTTCTCCTGATAGTAGTCCTCCGCATCAACTGCCGCCTCTGCCAGAATAAGTGACATAGCGTTGACTGCATAAGGATTTGTCGAATACTGCATCTTGGTCAGGTCTTCGATTAGGGCTGTATCTCCTACCGCAAAACCAAGCCTTCCTCCTGCAAAGCTCCTCGACTTCGAGAAAGTCTGCACGACAAGTAGGTTGTCGTATTTGCGAGTTAATGGAATCGCCGATTCAGCACCGAAACCTGCATACGCCTCGTCTATAATCACTACATTGTCTGGATTTGACCTAACGAGCTCCTCTATCTGGGTACGTGTGAGTGCGATTCCAGTCGGAGCATTTGGATTAGGTAAAACTATATTCTTATCTATTCCTATGTATCCTTCCAGATCAAGAGTCAAGTCGTCACGCAGTGGCTTAATCTCATACCTTATCTCATGGAGCCGTGCCACAACCTCGTAGAAGCTATAGGTAACATCGGGGATAACTATACTATCGTTCGTGTCGTTCCAAGCCATGAAAGCGAAGTTCAGAATGTCATCTGAGCCATTTGACAGGAACACATTCTCTGGCTGCACTTCGTACAACTCTGCCATCTTGACCTTGAGTTTCCTACCTGTCGGGTCTGGATAGAGGCGCATATCTTCCATATTCGCATCACGCATCGCTTGGTATACGGCAGGTGCAGGTGGGAACGGCGACTCGTTGGTGTTGAGCTTGAGATATTTCCTATCCTTGGGCTGCTCGCCCGGTGTATATGACTTGAAGTCCTTGTATAATTCTCTGATAAATCTGCTCATGACTATTACTGTTCTTCTGTATCTCCGTTTTCTTCAAAATTATTATTTTTATCCAGTACAGTTTTGTATCCGCCCTCTCCGTACATAAGGCATTTGTTGACCCTCGTAATCGTAGCGGAGCTTGCACCGGTAAGCTTGCTGATCTCATTAAAGACTTTGCCATCTGTAAGAAGTCTCGCTACCTCAAGCCTGTGCGCTAGGTCCTGAAATTCTTTAATCGTGCAAATGTCCTCGAAGAACTTTATGCACTCCTCCTCAGTCTCTAGCGACAGAATCGCATCAACAAAGTTCTGTAGCCATCTTGATTCAACTTTATTCATGTTCGATACCTCGATTTAATTCAATATAAGATATGAATCTATACTATCACTTTAGCACGCTAAATTCAAACAGTGAAATTGAGAGTCCATTAACGATTTTGTACGGTGCGAGCACATGACGCGTAATTTCGGAACAGAAAAAGTGCGACGAGATAACTCGCCGCACATTAGTGGTTAAATGTTTATATTGAATATTTAATTATTCGTCAGTCTCAGAAAACATGTCCTTGCTAACGTCGCAAAGAGGGCAAGCCCAATCATCTGGTAGATCCTCAAATGCAGTTCCTGGCTCGATTCCGTTATCTGGGTCACCAACTGCTGGGTCATAAACATATCCACAAACGTCACATACATACTTCTGCATATCAATATCCTCCTCTAAAATTAAATCTAATTTTGTAATCAATTGTTTATAAATCGATTGTATCACATTTAATTTAATTGTAAAGTAATTTTGTGTTTTATATATAAAACATTTTCTGGTTTATTTGCTTCACCTCTGTGGCGCGATAGTTACCTGAGCTTGCAGGAATCACAAAGCAATGATACATTAGACTCTGTAGAAAGGAGCCTCGAATTGAAGATTAAAATCATTGCCATTATATGCGCACTGAGTTTCATGATAGCTGCACTACTGACTGCAGCAGATATAACTATGTACCATATCCCAGGGTATTACCGCCACCAATTTGAAGAAAAAGATGTGCTCGGTGACTTGAACCGCAATATAGATATGGACAACGTGATGTCTGCGTTTAGCGAGATGATGGAGTATCTGCGTGGAAATCGCTCTAATCTGAATATCGAGGTAACTGCCGATGGTGCTCGGCAGGAGTTTTATACTGCGCGCGAAAAGGCTCATCTTAAGGATGTGCGTGCCATCTTCCTCAAAGCTTATCTGGCGAGGCTGATAGCCGCTCTAATATTCTTTATCTCTCTCATCTGCATTTTTATTTACTGTAAAGGCAGACCATCTTACCGTTCATCAATCTGCAAGACATTCATCAATACATGCACAATTACAAATGCCGCCTTCCTGCTGGTAGTCGGAATAGCGGCGGTGAATTTCGATAAAGCATTTACGATATTTCATAAGGCTCTATTTGCAAATAATTACTGGAGGCTTAACCCGAATGAGAGTGACCTCATCAACTTGCTGCCACAATTGTTCTTCGAGCATACGGCACTCGTGATATGCGGAATCTACTTTGTCATGGTTTTGATTGCTGTGGTTGTGACGTTGAAGTTGCGACCTCGAAGCTAATTGAATCGCTTGTAGTACTTCTTGTTGAACTGCTTCTGCAGGTTGATTCGTGGTTTGCGATTGACGTTGGCTTCGACAATGAACCCGAAGTTATTGTATATGTCTTTGTAAAGGGCATCCTGATCTACAGTCTTGATATCTATTTTATCATGTCCAACCGATGAGTCATAGACAAGGGTTAGATTAAAAGCATCATCGAAATAGTAGCTCTTATACGTGACATCATAATAACCAAATCGAAGTTCTTTTTCTCCTAGATCGCAACTTAAGATAGCTTGTTCACTATCTGTATAATTATTGTAAATGGCAAAACCGCCGTCTTCTCTATACCGTATATTTTTCTTGTCAGGCTTATAAATAACGCTCATATTTTCTAATGCCATTGCCAGCTCTGGGCGTGTACCCTCCTTATGCTCCATGTTGTGAATATAGTAAACGGAGTATTTACTAAGATTGTAGTCGATGTATAGGTCGGCGCATATGAAAATAATGCACATATATATGCCTAGTATTATTGTAATAGTGGCTATTAATATTTTCTTCATTGAACTTCACACCTTACAATTAGTTGAATCGTTTGTAGTACTTCTTGTTGAATTCTTTCTGCATGTTAATCAGTGGTTGCGATTGACGTTGGCTTCGACGAGGAAGCCGAAGTTTTTATAAACTTCCTTATATAATTCTTCTTCGTCGATATCACTTTTCTCTGGATCCAGATTTGCTGAATCACGATTATAAACAATTTTCAGAGTAAAATCAGCATTAAAAATATAACTATTATTATCGTAGCTTATGTAAAGATATTCTGTGTTTTTCTGAGCATAAGTTGCACAAATCCACGGCACAATGTCGTTTTTTTTATTTCTATCGTTATACACTTTCGCCAGTCCATCATAGTCATAACTTATTCCTCTACTCGCGGGTGTACGTATAACCTTTATGTTCTCTAATGCCATTGCCATTTCTGGGTGTGTTCCCTTCTTATGTACCATGTTGTGAGCATAGTAAACTGAGTATTTTCTGAGATTTTGAGCAGGATATAAATTTGTATATGCAAACCATCCGAAAGATATGAATATTATAAGTATTGTTGCAATTTTTAGTTTCTTCTTCATTGAATTTCACACCTTACCATTAGTTGAATCGCTTATAGTACTTCTTGTTGAACTGTTTCTGCAGGTTGATTAGAGGCTTGCGATTGACATTGGCTTCGACGAGGAAGCCGAAGTTATTATAAACATCCTTATATAATTCTTCTTCGTCGATATCGCTTTTTTCATACTCCATCTTGGCTGTATTAGAATTATAAATTGCTTTTAATGAAAAATCAGAGTTAAATATATAACTTCTATCCTTTGAATTCGAATACAAATATTCCACTCCGTATACATAAGTTGCGCAAATCGAGGGACTGTTGCCATTATTTCTATCGTTATACACTTTCGCCAGTCCATCATAATCATAGCTTATTCCTCTACTCGCTGGTGTGCGTATAACCTTTATGTTTTCTAATGCCATTGCCATTTCTGGGTGTGTTCCCCTTCTTATGCTCCATGTTGTGGGCATAGTAAACAGAATATCTTCTGAGGTTTTGAGCAGGATATAAATTTGTATATGCAAACCATCCGAAAGATATAGCTATTATAAATATTGTTGCAATTTTTAGCTTTTTCATTTTATCGGCTTCTCCTTTGTCTAAATATATTTTTTATTACACGCTTCGCTTTAAATGCCACTTTTTTGGCTTTAGCTGTCACCTTTCTACAAGTTTTTCGTATTAATCTTGTAGTATTTTTAATTGCCACTCTTGACTTTGAATATATCTTTACAATTGTTTTTTTCATTTTAATGAGAGGCTTTTTTATAATATTTTTAACAGACTTCATTCGCTTTTTTTGATTTTGATAAATAGAAGCTTTCTTTTTTTTAGTAACTCTTGCTGTAAAATACTTATTTTTTAGTATCTTATCATTACACTGCTTCTTAATGTAATTAATACAAGGAATAATTCTTTGATAGAATAACTTCTTTACGTATATATTTACTACCTTATTCAGGGTATTAGCTGTAATACTGGGCAAGGAATTAACAATACCAATCCACGCAAGTACCATCTCCCCTACTTTTTTAACAAAGTTTTTTCTACCCTTTTCAAATTCTTTTTTTAGAAAACCAAAAACTCCTATACCCATTAACGCAATTCCTCCAAAGGATAAACTTGCCCAAAGTGATTTAAGAAGTTTTGTTCATCTGCTGAGATTCCTGGTCCTGCTTGAGATCTTAATGCCTCACTATACATCTCCTCTCTTATACGATTTAAATCATCTTGATTGTAATATTCTATAATTGTATCACTATACAACCTTCCCCGATATTTAGGATGAAACTTGAATATAAATGCATCTTTATCTGAACGCATATCTTTGTCGTTAATATTTGTCCAAATATCCCCTGTGAGTGAATTTAAATAGAAAAATTTAGTCTTTGGTGATTCAACAGTAAAAGGTGTTACAGAAATAAATTTAATCATTTCTCTAATCCTACTGCTTTTTTCATATGAACCAAGAGGGCATGCCATATGTGGTAAATCAACAGGATAGTTACCACTCTTATTTGTATTATTCAATGTTGTGATTATACTGCTATATTCCCGTATCGGAATTAAACTTGTATTTATACTGTTTGCATGATTTTGAAGAAAACTCATGCTGTAAGATGGATACATTATCGCATTTGCAACCTCATGATTTATCTTATCCCTATTATTCCCGTACTTCTTTCTCGCATTCTTCTCTACCTCTTTGAGATATTGTATGAATTCCTTCTTTTCATCCGCATTCATTCCCGTATTTACTAGGAATGGATCTTTTTTAGATGAATTAGATTTGGTATATGATTTAGCACTGCTGTTAGTTACCGCTTTGTATGTTCTATTAGCTTTTACAGAATTGCTCTGTATGCTTCTTCTAGTTCTTTTTGTACGATTTTGTGGTGCTATGCTGTTTGCGGTGCTTTCCTGCACTGGGTTTTTCCTATATACAAAGCGAATTATCGGTTTGTTTATATTACTTATATCCTTTTGTACACCAATTAAGCTGTAGTTTAGTATATCTGCTTTATCTATCCTATAGCTATATCCAGTTATCCCTTTTAGATTTGCAGCCTGCTTTATAGGTGTTCCTTGTTCATCTATATACTCTACCCTTATATGCTGGTTAACCTTTGTTTCTAATTTTGCCTGCAAGCTGCTACCAAATAGAGCATACCTTACTGCCATTGAATAATTAAAGGAGTTACCATATCTTGGTGGCGCAGGAGAATAGAATGTATAATTAAATGCAGACAGGAATCCAGCTCCCAGGTATCCTCCTCTCGGCAGATCCCTAGAACCATTTAGTCCTACTGTCCCAGGTGTAGCATCATAGATAATATCGTTATCCTTTACAAGGTTAGATGCGCTTGGTATTAGTTCAGCTAGATTTGCAAGGTCAGTAGATACACCTTGAGCTGTATCTATATCTGAAGATATAAAGCTCAGTACTACTTGGTTCTCATCCATAGTACCGTGCTTTACTATTTTGTAGTTAATAGAAATATTATTGGCATTGTTATATAAGACTGATATAGAGTTTCCGATGGCATTAGGAAAGAACTGCTCTCCTGAGAAGCCGATTCCTCTAATGCTTCCGTGCCTATTTAATCCGGAGTTAGCTTCCCAATCATCTTTATCTGAATCTTCAATCTCCCAGATTAAATCCAGATCTATTCCAGATTTTGTCTTTCCAACATAAGTTATTCTTCCTGATGATCCGTTATCTGTGCTGAACATTTTAACAGGAACACTAGGTCTTTCAGAGCCAAAATTAGAGCTACGATTGAGATGTCCAACCTCTGTGCCTGATATGAGCTCAACTTCTGTTTTATCCGTCCATCTAAGGCCTTCTTCAGTTAGGAAGTTATCGTCCGTAAGATTCTCTCCTATCAAGTCAATTTTGATATTCTTAAAATAGTCGGGACCACGAGTACCCTCATTAAAGTCACCAGAAACATTCACACTACTTATGCTGGGTGTGTTATCTGCTGTTTGTTCTGTTTCTTCTGATAAGCTTCCGCTTGCCGCTGATGAATCACCAAGTTCGGCATAGTCAGCTGCCATAACGATTGGTGTGATATTAAATAAAATAATGCAGACTAAAATAACAATAGACGAAATCTTCTTTATCATGATACACACTTCTCCAATTTTTTTATAGATGTAAAATTCGTATAAATTTTACATCTATAATTGTATTTTAGCAAGTACTGGATATGAAACACGTTGCGATTTATAGCTGCAGTCATCACAGTCCAAGCTGCCTCTAATAAAATAACAGAAAGTGCGAGGATCTGGCAGTATCCGCGGTTTACGCCTATGCAGATTAACAAAGTCGAGAATTGTATCATTACCTCAAGTCTCGCAGACTTTGTATAATCTGCCAAGTAAACGCAGTCTGCTGCCAACTGCTCGCTTCCGCTTACCCAGTCATCACAACCCAAGCGCCTAGAATAAAATAGCAGAAAGTGCGAGGTTCTGGCAGTATCCGCGGTTTACGCCGATGCAGATTAACAAAGTCGAGAATTGTTTCATTATTACAAGTCTCGCAGACTTTGTATAATCTGCCAAGTAAACGCAGTCTGCTGCCAGCTGCTCGCACTTTCTGTTATTATTCCTGCAACATCATAGAAAGCGAATCATCCGCAAAGAACGTATTCGCATTATAAAGGAACAGCACATCAGTTATCCCCTCCGACGCAATCAAATCATCGACATTATCGAAGTAATATCTAGGATCCACGACCACGATTTCGCGGTAATGCTGCGCCAGCATCGGAATCACACTGTTCGCATACGAGTCCTTAATCAGGAGCAGCCTCCTGTTAGACTCTGTCGGAGTCTTGACCGTGTACATCGGATGGTTGCTGCCTCCGAATACAGTGTACGCATCCTTCTTATCTAGGTTCTTAAGCTGATAGAACTTAGTAGTCTTCTTCTTAGTATCACCATAGTAGATGACTGAAGGCTTAGCCGCCTTCTTATTCTTAGGCAGATTAATCTTGATGCTATCGTATCTTCCGCCTGTAAATCCGCTCTTCGAGTACATCGTGCCTGCGAAGTCATTCTTAACGACCTTACCCTCAAACTCCATCGGCATACCTACGCCCAGTGCTGGAACGATTGCCTTATATGCGATGTACGCTCCTTCGCTCGTCCAATGGTGGTCAGTTCTATAGTATAGCTGTACATCTTCTTTCTTCTTATTGAAAGTCTTCCTTACATCTATAGTTTTAATTCCTGAAGCCTTGATATTCTGGTAAAAATCATCCATCGTCTTGTTCTGATCCGCCAGTCTGACAGTTATCGGTAGCTTGTCGGACATGATATTCCCTGCATTTGGAGCGAGGAGGAATGTCATGTTTAGCTTAGGATACTTAGCCTTGAAATTCTTGAGCGCAGTTTCAGCAGAGGTAATTGTCTTTTGATCTGGAGTCACTATATCCTCGATCAGATATCCATCACGAGCTCTATACACCCCGTTAGCTTTGAGCTTTCCTTCAGTCACATCGACAGCCGACTTAACCTTGATAAAAGACCCACGCATAAGGAACTGATCGTTCACGTAGCTCTCCATCTTGGATTCTAGCCTACCGCCAAAATAGTTTGAAACAGATATGCTCGGGAATTCCTGTAGCATGCGGTTTTCAGAAGCCGAGAATGATTTGTCTGGAACTATGAGATTTATAAGGAATACAGCCGCAAGAACAAACACAAATATGACACCGGTATACGCTGCCATTTTGTTCTCCGAACTTTGCTTAAGTTCGGCCTTTATTCCATTTCTAAAACGGTTAATTTTCTTCAAAACTTACTCCTCTACGCTAGAACCTGAAGTACAGGAACGGATTATACGAACCATATACCAGGTATGCGACAGAAACTATGAGTACTGCGAATACCAGCGCAGTTCCTACCGCCGGTTTCTTCCTATATAGCTCTCTGAATTTCTCAATTGGATATGGTGTTGCCACGCAAGCACCAACAGCTAGGATGATGAAATTCGTTCTTATGTAATACATCGCTGTAACATTTATGAACGACACCTTGCCGAGTCCAAACATGACAGCGAGATACGAAAGCGCCTTGCTGATATCTGTGATGCTGAAGAAAACCCAGCTCACCATAACTATGACTATTGCGTATACGTGCCTAAACCAATTTGGCGCCTTCTCTAGATATTTGCCATATACATACTTCTCGAGTATCAGCAGCACTCCGAAGTATGCACCCCAGAGCACAAAGTTCCAGCTCGCACCGTGCCATAGGCCAGTCAGAGACCACACTATTAGCAGGTTTAAAATGTGTCTGTGCACCTTTACTCTGTTTCCTCCGAGTGGAATGTACACGTACTCACGGAACCAAGTAGATAGCGACATGTGCCATCTGCGCCAGAAATCCGTGATAGTCGATGCAATATACGGATAGTTGAAGTTCTCATCAAACACGAATCCGAACATCTTACCGAGACCTATCGCCATGTCGGAATATCCGCTAAAGTCAAAGTAAATTTGTAAGGTGTACGCCGCAATTCCTATCCAGTACAGTACCACCGATACCTGACCGTGTGGTAGACTCGAAATTTCTGTATAGAGCGAACCTAGTGCGTTGGCAAGAATTACCTTCTTGCCCAGGCCAAGAATAAACCTCGATGACCCCTCTCCAAATTTAATGAGTGTGGTCTCGCGATTATCTATCTGAAGTTCAACGTCTCTATACTTAACGATTGGTCCTGCGATGAGCTGAGGGAAGAACGACAGATATAACGAGAACTTGAGCAAGCTATACTGCGGTGCAACCTTTCCCTTATACACATCAAATACATATGACATCGCCTGGAAGGTGTAGAACGAAATTCCGATTGGCAGTGCGAGTGACGTGTAATGAATATGCCATCCTGTAACCGATGTTATTGTATCCATGAGGAATCCGAAATATTTGAAGAAACCGAGTATCAGCAGGTCTACCACCACTGTAAACAGAAGATTCCTCCTACCGGTGCCTCCATACTTCTGCTCATTATGAATCTGAATAGCCATGAAGTAGTTGAAGAACGCACTGTACAGCATCAAGAATAGATATACCGGTTCTCCCCAGCTATAAAGAACAAGCTGGCAACGAGCAGCACAATATTGCGCTTCCCCGTCTGCTCCTTCGGAATCAGATAATACACTAGCATCGTAATCGGAAGGAAATAGAATATGAAGATAATACTGCTAAATAACACTTAATAGCACCTCCTCATACTTATCTGGATCCTTGGCAACTCCATAGAATACGTACTTGCCCCTCGAAGTCACGATTGCGTTCTTAAGTTCCTTGACCTGCTCAGGTCCGTAGTTGTCAAATGCCTCTATCTGGCTTGTGATGCGCTTTTCTACAGCATCTTTGACAGCTTTAACGTCCGACTTATTCTTGACCTTGATGACCAGAACCTCGTCAACAGAAAGAGCCTCTTTGCTCTTGTAATACAGAACAGCCTCATAATTATTAGCATCTAGTCCTATGAACTGTACGAGATCACGAGGTTTCTGTTTCTGCAGTTTCTCTATATTAGTCTTCTTGATAAGCTGCTCCTCAATCTTGTCCATCGAGACATCCTTTGCATTTTCACGGCTATACACGATAGCGAGAAATGCAAACAGGGCAACGAGAAGCACGCATTTAAGGATTCTGCCATATCTTATAACGTCTCTGCGTGATTTACTATTCATCTACAGTTCTGCCTCCTCAATCATCCTATCCAGCCAGTACGGATAATATGTAGCCTGAGCGTGAATACCGTCACCTGCATATAGCTCTGGATGCTTCTGCAGAATATCCGCAGTTGGAATATATACGTACTTATTCTTAGCGCACATCTTCTTGATGGCACTGTTGAATTTCTTGTAGTAGCTAATCGATTTATTCTTTGCCATTGCCGCATCGGTAGGTGACGATATACCACAAACGCAAATCTTCGTCTTAGGTGAAGCCTTGTGGAACGCCTTTAACCTCGCTTCATACTTCTTGATAAATGCCTTTTCATCGCCTCTGTAATTACCCATGTCGTTCATGCCAAATGCAAAGAATGCGGTGCTTGGATAAGTTCCCGCTGCACTCGAGAATAAATCATCTCCAGTCATTACGCTTGAACCAATCTTGCTAAATACCTGATCATCACTCAGCCAGCCGTACACACTGAGCCCCTCAGTAACCGAGTCACCGACAACGATACTGCCCTTGAACTTGCTCATGTATCTCGCCTTGTTGCTCTGCCCATTTGCAGACACCTCTCCGCCGAGTGCCGAAACAGCTTCTTCAACGCTAGTTACAGAGCTCTTCTGTATAGCCTCAACACTCTTCTTATTCCTCTCAATCTCACCCTTTCCTACCGGAACCTTGCGGTTGAACTTCAGTAGGTTGAATAAAAAAACTACAAGAAAAAGCAGCAAGATGATACTTGCTACTTTATTCTTATCCATGTCTTTGATATATTCTTTTGCTACATTTGCAGCACGATTATTATTCTTAACTCTAGCCATATTTCCTCTTCCAGGTAAAATCCTTAGACTATATAGTAACATCTATACAACCTTTTTGTGGCTATTTTTTTTAATCTAATTCATGAATTTTTTTATGCCTTTTTGAGCATGCGATAGAACAGAGTTCCGTACTTATTCACGATCTCTATTACCATAAATCCCATCGCAATTCCTAGGCAGTTCAGTACAAGCTGCTTGCCCTCACTCGCGGTCTCCTTAGGCATGTCCATAACCATAGCGTACATTACGAAGTAAAGATTATTTCCCGGTACTAACGGAAATGCACACACGCTCTGGAATATTGTTGCAGGTGCTTTATTAACTCTCGCCATAACCTGCGCATAGCCAGCTACAAATATAGCACTGATTAGTGTTGCCAGGAAGTAGTTGTGGAGAATTTCATCAGTAATTACGTACATTCCCCATGTGCAGAATGCCCCGATTCCGCAGAAGAGCACCTGCTTGCCTTTAACGTTAAACCATAGAGCGAAGCCCACACAGGCAGCGGTACAAGAAATAAATTGTATTATTATACTTGGATTTAATTCGGTCATCTTAGAACACCCCCTTGAATAATAGAATTGCTGAAGCTATTCCGAAGGCGATTCCCGCTGCTCCGATTATAGCATTTGAAATGTTAAGTATTCCAGCAAGTGTATCCTTGTGAAGCAGGTCGCTGATTCCATTCGTAAATCCGAGCGCACTGACTAGGAGCATTACTACACCGACCGTGATGTTACCTGACTTTTCTGCAAATCCAACATATACAGAAAGAATGATGAATACCTCTATGATAAATGACTGAATGAAGTTGGAAATCAGAGGATTACTCTCTGTCTTCGCCAATCTCCTGCCTAGGAAAACAATGATTATCGAAGATATGGCAGCGATAATTGCATCATTAACTCCGCAGTTGAAGAACACGCCGAATCCTGTTCCCCCGAGGATTCCTGCCAGATACTCTAGGTATGCAGGCTGAGGTGTCCTGTCCAGAACCTCTTGTAGCATGTTTGCAACCTCATCTGGGCTTGGTGTCTGACGACATACGCGTCTCGATAAATTGTTGAGATAATCGAGTTTATCAAAGTTTGATGAAGTAGAAGGTATATGTCTAATCTGCGTTATGATATCACCCTCCGCCGTCTCAACTGTTGCCTGAATGTTGCTGTAGATAACCCAGATATCTGCATGCGTGAAGCCATAGCTCTTACACATTCTGTACATACTGTCCTCAACTCTGCTCACATCAGCGCCTGCACGGAGCATCTCTCTGCCGATGTTCAGAATTTCTTTAAGAATCCTCTTGTAATCCATTTCTTTCCTTTCCTAAAAAAATAATATTTAAACGCCTTGAATAGCGTCCATAAACGCTGGTATGAGCTGTTTCTTTCTAGATAGCAGCCCGTCTATCTTAAATCCGCCATCTGTCGGAACGGCCCCTGGAAATGCATTCATTATCATCTCCCGAGCGTGTTCACCGGCGTAAAGCATCTCTGATGAGGAGTGTTTGATGTCAGTTAGTAGGAAGAACACCATTGAGACTTTATTCTTGCCACACTCATGCTCCATAAGCGGAAGTAACATCTCCTTGATATTGCTCAGCTCACCTTCGTTCATCGAGCTTATCTGTCCAACTCCAAAGCTCGAGCTTCCGAATGTGAATTTCTTGTAATCCTGATAGAAAATTTCTTCTGCTGATTTGTCCTTGAGGTCTGATCCTGCCTCGAACATCTCCGCTGCAAAAGACTCGATATCGATGCCCGCAATTAATGCGAGTGCACCCGCAGCCATCTTATCCTGCGTTGTACATGTTGGTGATCTGAACATAAGCGTATCAGATACGATTGCCGCACAGAGCAGTCCTGCAATGTGCTTAGGCACATCGATGCCTCGCTCTATATACATCTGGTACAGGATTGTAGCCGTGCAGCCTACTGGCTGCAGATTGAAAAATATCGGCTGAAGCGTCTGGATAGTCCCTAGTCTGTGGTGATCCACAATCTCAAGGATATCCGCATCATCGATATTGTCCACTGCCTGTGACTTCTCATTATGGTCTACGAGAATTACCTGTTTCTTCCTGATATTGAGCAGATTACGCCTCGAAACTGTTCCGATGTAGCGGCCTTTGCTATCTGTAACCGGAAACGCTCGATGCCTCGTAGCTCCCATCTCCGCCTTTACACTGTCCGTATAGTCATCTAGCTTAAAGCCTTCGATTCCATCAGATGTCATGAATGCTTCTAGCGGTACACTCTTGTTGATTTCCCTCGATACTGAGAACGTATCTAGTCAGTTTCAATGATAACTGCCTCCTTAGCTTTGGCAAGTTCTGCGACTTCCTTAGAGGCCTTCGCACCTAGGCACAAGATAATGCATCCTGCGCCTGCCTCAAGCGCCCCAATCTGGTTCTCCTTGCGGTCAACAAGGATTACTAAATCGTGCTCCTGAACGACGCCCTGCATCCTTTCGACCAGCGCCGCTCCAACCAGAACCTTTCCCTTGTCAAAGTGATGCTCTCCATCACCGACTACAATGTGTCCGTCAATCGTAGCAGCAATATCGCTGAACCTAGGTGATGTGCTCGAAAGAAAAGCGCTGCTCTCCGCGTCCATAAATGTACGTGCGATATCACCCTTCGTAATGAGCCCGATAACCTTGTCAGCCTCAGTAATTGGCTGGGTTACAGCCTCGCTTTTGCCCATGATGCTCCAGGCTTCCTTGATAGTCATCTCCTTAGGAACTCCCGGAGTGTGCCTAATCTCCATATCTCTGACCTGAGTAGCGACATTATCCACGTATTCAGGAACTTTAATGCCAAATCTCTGCAGCACAAATTCCGTCTCTCCATTGATTTCACCAGCGCGGCGAGCTACGTAATTATTGGTATTCGTAATTCGATTCTTGATCTCAGCATAGCCAATCGCCGAGCAAATAGAATCGGTGTCAGGATTCTTATGTCCAATTATTATTATCTTCTTATCGGATTCCACGGGCACCTCCGGATATCTTAAAAATTGGGAACGCCACACTCGTAGGAGTGCGGCGAATCTTCGTATATAGCGGTTCGAAATGCTCCGATACCTGCACCTATAGCCATTACTACTTAATTGTAATAGTCTTGATTACCTGATCTTCGTTAGGCTTATCCATCATGTTACGCGGAACAGAAACGATGCGGTCTGCTTCGTCCATGCCTTCTGTAACCTTTCCAAATGCAGCATACTGTCCATCCAGATGTGGAGCATCTTCAACCATAATGAAGAACTGTGAACCAGCCGAATTAGGATTCATCGATCTAGCCATGGAGAGAACACCTCTAGTGTGCTTGAGATCGTTCTTGAATCCGTTGGATGAGAACTCGCCTGGGATACTGTATCCAGGACCACCCATTCCAGTTCCATCTGGGCATCCGCCCTGAATCATGAAGCCTGGAATAACTCTGTGGAAAATAAGGCCGTCATAGAAACCCTTTTCGCAAAGTTCTACGAAATTTTCGACTGATTTAGGTGCGATATCCTCGTAGAGCTCACCGCTCATCGTTGCACCGTTTTCCATCTCGATTACGAAATTCTTCATCTATATCTCCTTCATTTTATACAAAAATCAAATGCTAATTTGTTCAACTTTATTAATTTTACATCATGCGAATGTTAGCCGCAAGATACAATACGCTTTATTTAAAAATAATCACTCTTTAGCTTCTTTTCGGTATTTTTCAGCTAAAAAATAAGATTAATAAGACCCAGTACGAAACCAATTAGCGCACCTAGATTGACGATAGCAGTAAGCTCCTTAGCCATAACCTCCATGACCATTTCTTCAAGTTGCTCAACTTCCATGTCCTCAATCTTCGACCTGACCATGCTAGCTATATCCATTTTAGCGATAAGCTCCGGAATCACAGCTTTGATAGTTTTCCTATAAAGCTCTCTTACCTTCGCCCTCAGTTCCTCATCGCTCACACCATTACTCGTTATCATGTCGTAAATGTTATCGCCACGCAGCTTCTCCATACTGCGGCTAACCTCAGGTGCTAAGAAGTTGTAACAATGGTCATCCACATACCTTCCGATATTATCCGAAATCGAACCAAGAATGCTATCTATCATCTCCGGATTTATGAACATCCCAAGCATAGATCCGCCGAGCTGCTCTCCGATTATCTGACCGCCCTTCACCTTGATTATATCTGAGAAATTAATACTCTTAACCGCATCCGCCATTCGTAGAGTTACCGCATAGTCGAGATTCGTCGTAATCATCTCGTACTCCTCTTCAGAGGATGAAATTGCTCTAAACCCACTATCGATATCTGATTTCAGCATCTTCATGATTCGCTCAGTAACAGCTGCTTCTGTCTCTTCATTAAGCGCCTTACTCTCGATATCTTCGCTCGTGACGAGGTGATTCGATATAACATCCCCGACAGACTTTGCAAGCCTAGTTTTCCCCTTCGGAATAGCTCCAGGGGTCAGCGGGACCTTGTGACCGAAGATGTATTTCTCATGGCGCGGCCTGAACAGCATCTTGACCGCAATATAATTGGTACAATATCCTATAAGTGCTCCGATTAGCGGAGCAGCGATATATTTAAGCATCGTTAAAACCTCCAGTGCATACGAACGAAATTATATCACTAACTGGACGTTTTTTGCATAATAATGTAAGATATTTCAGTGATTTATTGCAATATATTTTAGCGATTTGACTTTGTAAATTTTGGTATAAAGCACAGGGGTTCGAGTCCCCTGCGAGTATATGATTAATCAATTTTCAAGAAGTGAATTAATATATGGAAAAGACGCAATCGAGACCTTGAAGGGCTGCCGAGTTGCGGTTTTTGGCGTCGGTGGTGTCGGTGGCTACGTAGTGGAGTCTCTTGCTAGAGCTGGGATCGGTGCTCTCGATATCATCGATAACGACAATGTCAGCCTGACAAATATAAATAGACAGATAATCGCTACCCATGATACTATCGGCGAAAGCAAGGTAGCGGTGTGTGAGTCGCGAATTAAGACACTGAACCCAGACTGCGAGGTGCGCGGACACCAGATGTTCTACTTGCCTGATACTGCTGAGCATTTTGACTTCACCGAGTACGACTACGTTGTGGATGCTGTCGACACTGTATCAGCAAAGCTCGACATCATAGAAAGATGCAAAAGCGTGGGAGTTCCGATAATTTCCTGCATGGGGTGCGGAAACCGCATAGATCCTACGAAGCTAGCGATTATGGACATCGCCAAGACATCGATGGATCCGCTGGCTAAGGTTATACGAAAAGGACTCAAAGATAGGCGAATTAAAGGTGTAAAGGTTCTCTGCTCCACCGAAGAGCCTATCGTACCGATTCTACCAGAGGGCGGAGTGGCTGAAGGCAAAGGAACTGCAGGCAGAGTGGCTCCTGGCTCAACTCCATTCGTCCCTGCTGCTGCGGGGCTTGCAATAGCTAGCGAAGTCGTGAAGGATCTCACGGGCTTCGATTCACAAAAACGAACAAAAGGTGGACATTAAGTCCACCTTTTGTTGTGGGAATCAAAGTATTTTCACGATCTTGATATATCACACTTTAATCTCCCTGACAGCATTTACGCGTTGAACATATATTTTTATTTGCACGAGTGATTCTTTAATACGAAAAAATTACCCGTTATGGATGCTTCAAAATCCATTGTAGGATTAAGTTCCTTTATATGATTAAATATTTTCGAATATTTATGGTCTTCTAATCTTTCTTTATTAAAATTTCTAACTGATATAATGCTTAGCGATTTACCCTCTTTAGGTTTTATTATGAGAGTAATGCAGTTACCGAGTAAACTTATACCAAGTGGACGTCTATAAGCCATTATTATCTCTTTTATATCTTCTAGATAATAATCATATTCTTTGTTGTCAAGAGTCACTTTTAAATCACTATTAGTGACTTTTTACAACTCCATTTTTTTGAAAAAAATTTGAAATCCTACTAAATATTATACAAGCAAGCAAAACAAAAATAAAATTGTAAATCATTCTAATCAATAAATTATCAATTATAGGTAATTTATCAGCAATAAAAAGCATAACTACACCTATCGGAATCATAAATAAATTTGATACCCTATGATTTATATATGTTATCTCGTAAACTTTGTCCATATTTCATCGCTCCTAACCTTAACCATATCACAAGAATCACTCCTGACACCCAGGACAGTACACACTGCTCCTGCCTGCAATCACAGCTCTCTCAAGTTCACTTCCACACTTAGGGCAACCCTCTCCAGCGTGGTTATATACCTGCAGAAACGGAGTATTTCTATAGTCCGTCCCTTTTCCTGCCAGATAGTCCTCTTCAGAAATCCGATTCTTTTCTATCATGAAATCCATCATCTTCGGAATCTCCCTTGCGAGAGCCTGACACTCATCATCGGTAAGCGAATTACAAGCTCTAGTCGGAACAATTCCGCAGCGGTATAGGACTTCGTCGGTGTAGATATTTCCAAGGCCTGCGATAACGCTTTGGTCAAGGAGCCCCGTCTTGATGGCAGACTTTCTCTTCGCTAGATGACTCTTCAGATACTCTCCTTCAAGTGTGTCGTCCGTCGCTTCTGCTCCAAGCTGACCGATGCCGGTCGCTATAAATTCTGTACCTGTCGTTATAGCCCATATGCCGCCAAATTGCCTCTGGTCGATATAGCGGAGCTCTTTCTCGGTGCCATTATCATCTCGCAGCTTAAACACAATATGCGTGTGCTTGAGTTCCTCATACCCAGGCGGCGTCACCAAGAGAACGCCAGTCATGCGGTAGTGAGCTACGAGTTTAAGCTCCTCTGGCGCACCTTCACGCTTCGGTGTGAGCATGTTGAAAATCAGAAATTTACCACGGCGCAGTACGGTATCAAACTTACTACCGAGCACCAGCTTCTTGAACTCTTCGGGACTGTAATTCTTGATACTCTTTGCCAGTCTCACCTCGATATCTTCAATTGTGCAACCACTTACTTGTGGCGCGAGAATCCTTCTCGCAGTTTCAACCTCTACTAGTTCAGGCATCTTGGCTACTCCCTTCAAACTAATTATAATACATACCGAGTGAAATAATGCAAATAAAATAGTCGGTGCACAGCCTTTAGTCTGCCTCATGCACCAACTTATCTGCAGTTATATCTCTCGTCTTCCTTCCATCGCCTTGAGCAGCGTAACTTCATCGGCATACTCTAGGTCTCCACCTACTGGAATACCGTGCGCAATTCTCGTCACCTTGATGCCAGACGGTTTTAGCAGCCTAGCTATGTACATAGCAGTCGCCTCACCCTCGATATTAGGGTTAGTTGCCACGATTATCTCGCCTACCTCGTCATGCTGCTGGAGCCTAGTAATCAGTGACTTGAGATTAATCTCGTTAGGCCCGATGCCCTCTACCGGCGAAATAGCACCGTGAAGCACATGATACATCCCTTTAAATTCCCTTATCCGCTCCATCGCAATCACGTCCTGCGGTGTCTCGACAACACATACCTTAGTTCTATCTCGCGATTCATCACTGCAAATCTCACACGGATCTGTATCTGTCAAGTTGCCGCATACCGAGCAGTAATGAAGGCTTCTCTTGGCATTCACGATTGAATTTGCAAGAGATGTAGCCTCGCTCTCCTCGAGCGCAAGAATGTGGAACGCTAGACGCTGTGCGGTCTTGCCACCAATTCCAGGTAGCTTAGACAGCTCGTTTATTAACTTGTTCAGTGGCTTTGGATACTGCCTCATCTGAACGCCTTTCTACAGTCCTAGTCCAGGGATGTTGAGCCCGCCTGTTACTTTGCCCATCTCATTCTCAGCGATTGCATCGATCTGGCGCATACCCTCATTTACAGCTGCCATGATGAGATCCTGAAGCATTTCTACATCGTCTGGATCAACAACGTCTCTATCGATTACGAGCTTTGTGATCTCCTTGTTGCCGTTAACAGTAACCTCAACTGCACCGCCGCCAGCAGTTGCAGTTGTCTCCTGCTCAGCGATAGAAGCCTGCGCAGCCTCCATATCGCGCTGCATAGCCTGAAGCTGCTTCATCTGCTGCTGCATGTTTCCTGCACCGCCGCCAACCTTCTTTTTCTTACCTGCTCTCATACCTTTGCCCATGATTTTCTCCTCCAATATGTGCTATTTAATGTCTATCTTATCTACGCCAAAAAAGTCAGCTACATCCTTCGCCACTTCCTTGGCTATCTCGTCTTTCCTCTGCTGCATCAATGAGTTCCTCATCGAACCTCTGAAGCCCAGGTTCTTCAGCTTGGCTAAGCTCCCTTGCATCCGCCGGATTATACTCCACAACTCTAAGCGTGATGTAGAACTTATCACCATATAGTGCCTTAGTTATCCTGTTGAGCTCGCCTAGTGCATCGTCAGCCATCAGGCTCTTGGTCTTCTTAACCTCTACTGTAAGTTCGCTACCGTGTAAATCGACCAGTCTCGTGTACTTTGCAACCATCGCCATGAACATCGCATCTGTTCTCGCCATCTGGTCACAGATTCTATCCCACATCTCATCAAGATTATAATTTGCTTCAAACTCCACGATATGCCTATCTGGCGGAGCTCCTTCTAGCGGATTGAATTTCTGTTCGAATAGAGGCTTCGGTCCATCGGCATCTTGCGATCTCTCCGCACTGGCATTTACTTGGGACTGAGCCTGCGGCTCGCAAGAATTAGCAACTAGCGGCTCCTCCTTTGGTGTTCCTGATTGCGAAGCTTCTGCGCCTCTTGATTCTAGTCTATGGTTCTCTGCCTTAGTATTCACCTGCTGTGCACTACTCGTCGCTGGTGCAGTCCCTGCCTCGGTCCTTGGAGTCCTAACACCCATAGAGATATTCGCATTTATACAGACTGGCTCAGTCTTGACTTCCGCACTCTCACCTACGATGAGTTTAATAACACATGTCTCTAGCAAGATCCTCGGCATAGTCGAAAATTTCGCCTTATTGACAGTATCTGAAAGTAAGCGAATGCCATAATTTATCGCTTCGTCACTCAGCGACTTTGCCTGTGTGACGATTCTCGCAGTGTTCTCGCTAGAAGCATTTACAAGCTCCGAAGGATCCTGCACATACTTACAAATCATGAGATTCCTGTAGTGCATTAGCCAGTCTGCAAGCAGCTGCTTGGCATCCTTACCTATCCTCACCATGCTATCTATATCAGATAGCGCAGTGCCAGCTTCACCTGTTCTAATCGCATCTATTAGCTCTATATAGAAATCATCTCCCGCGCCGCCCGTATACTCCAGCACCAGCTCTCTGGTTATAAGCTCATCACCAGCGTTTATACACTGCTCGAGCAGACTGAGCGCATCTCGTACGGAACCGTCTGCCTTGCGGGCAATTACTGCTAAGGCATCTTCCTCGATTGAAATCTCCTTCTTCTGGCAAATTCTTTTCATGCCTTCCAGAAGATCATTTTCCGAAACATGCCTGAAGTTAAGCGTTAAGCACCTTGATTTTATCGTCGCCTTAATCTTCTCCGGGTTGGTCGTCGCCAGTATGAATATTACGTGTGCTGGTGGTTCCTCTAGTGTCTTGAGAAAAGCATTTTCCGCCGAATCGGTGAGCATGTGTGCCTCGTCTATGATGTAGACCTTGTACTTTCCAACGGTTGGCGGATATTGTACAGACTCAGTAATCTGCCTTAGGCTCTCCACACCATTGTTGGATGCCGCGTCCAGCTCTACTACGTCGAGAAATCTCCCCTCTGTAATCGCCCTACAATTAGCGCACTCACCACATGGTAGGCCTACGCCGGGATCGCTGCAGGTGCAGTTAACTGCTTTTGCAAGAATTCTCGCGGTCGTCGTCTTACCCGTGCCTCGAGTTCCCGCAAACAGATACGACTGGCTCACCGTTCCCTTCTTAATCTGATTGCGAAGTATCTTCACAATATGCTTCTGTCCAATTATCTCTTCAAAGCGTTCCGGCCTTTCAGACCTATACAGTGCCAGATGCATATCGTTACCTCCTTCTCGACAGTTGAGTCCCCCCTGGTTTGGGTCCAAATAGAAATTTAGCTCTTAGACACCTTGCGGCCGGTAGGAGGCGAATCTGCGGCACATGAGATGTCCCGCTTAATGCTGCTTCCTCTCGGACCTGACATGGTTCACAGTATCCCATTGCGCAGGACCCCCTACAAACCGCAAGCTGTCTAAGAGCACTTGAATATTATATTATCTAAATCCATTAGTGTCAATCATTGTACATCTTGTTATCTCTTAACTCTTGTAAGATAAAATTGTTCATCACCGCAACATTCTATACATACAAAAGGGTCCTCCTCTCGGAGAACCCTTTATTATAATTATATCGATTAGACGACAGCTCTATACGAGCTCGAGATATACGACCTCCGCATTATCTCCCTGTCTAGGTCCTAGCTTAAGAACTCTTGTGTATCCGCCATTACGCTCAGCGTACTCTGGTGCGATCTCATCAAAGAGCTTTGTAACTACATCTTCGTCGAAAACGTATGCGAGAACCTGTCTTCTTGCATGAAGATCTCCACGCTTAGCTAGAGTAACTAGCTTCTCAGCTTCACGACCTGCTTCCTTCGCTCTATCTAGAGTTGTAGTAATTCTACCTTCTCTGAATAGATCGGTTACGAGGTTTCTTAGCATGGATTTTCTGTGTGCAGAATTTCTGCCCAGCTTCTTGTAACCATTCATCAGTCTCTACTCCTTTCAGTTAGTTTTCGTCATTAGGCTTAAGGCTCAATCCGAGCTCTGTAAGCTTATTCTTTACTTCTACAAGCGACTTCATTCCGAGGTTTCTAACCTTCATCATGTCTTCTTCAGTGCGCTGAGTCAGCTCTTGAACTGTGTTGATTGAAGCTCTCTTGAGGCAGTTAAATGAACGAACTGAGAGCTCTAGCTCTTCAATTGTCATCTCAAGCGCCTTTTCCTTGCGAGCTTCGCTCTTCTCGACCATGAAGTCCATCTCGTTCACCTCAGATCCTAATCCAATGAATAGGTTGAGGTGCTCTAGCATAATCTTTGCACCGATGGAAACACCCTCTTCTGGAGTGATTGAACCATCTGTCCAAAGCTCAAGCGTTAGCTTATCGTAATCAGTCACCTGCCCAACTCTTGTATTCTCAACTGTGAAGTTAACCTTCTTAACAGGTGTGAATATTGAGTCTACTGGAATAACTGCTATAGGAGTTGAATCTGTCTTATTCTGCTCTGCAGGTACATATCCTCTTCCCGAAGCGATGTTCATCTCCATTACCAAAGTTGCATTCTCTGCTAGAGTTGCAATGTGTAAATCTGGATTGAAAATCTCCGTATCGGAATCAACGATGATATCCGCTGCTGTTACTTCTCTAGCACCAACAGCATTGATAATTGCTCTCTTCTCTTCGTCGCCATTTATTCTTACAGCGAGTCTCTTGAGGTTCAAGATAATCTCTGTAACATCTTCCTTGACACCTGGAATAGTTGAGAACTCATGGAGTACACCGTCAATCTTGACAGAAGTGATAGCTGCTCCTGGTAAAGAGCTGAGAAGAATTCTTCTCATGCAGTTTCCGAGCGTTGTACCGTATCCTCTCTCGAGAGGTTCTACAACGAACTTTCCGTACTGTCCATTTTCATCGATTTCCTTAGTAATTGTTGGCTTTACTATCTCAATCATTTTGTTCCTCCCATAAATCTACTGATCTGACGATTATTAATTAGTGCAATATATGCAAACGTATTAATTAATCGAGCGACTATCTTGAGTAGAACTCAACGATGCTGTGCTCTGCAATCGGTAGATCAATGTCTTCACGGCTTGGTGCTGTAACGATTTTACCCTCAAGCTTGTTAAGATCGATGCTGATCCACTGTGGAGTTGTAATAACCATATCCTTAAGCTCCTTGAACTTAGGAGATGACTGAGACTTTTCCTTTACAGTGATTACGTCTCCAGCCTTGAGTTCCATTGAAGGGATGTTAGCTTTCTTACCATTAACTAGGAAATGTCCGTGGTTAACGAGCTGTCTAGCTTCTCTTCTTGTAGCTGCAAAACCCATTCTGAATACAACGTTATCGAATCTGCTCTCTAGCATTACGAGAAGGTTTGTACCCACCTGTCCAGGTCTCTTTTCAGCCTTAGCATATAGATTTCTGAACTGCTTCTCCTGAAGTCCGTATACGAACTTAACCTTCTGCTTCTCGTTGAGCTGAAGACCGTACTCGCTCTTCTTTCTTCTGCTCTGCTGAGCCTGTCTCTTAGATTTCTTATTTATACCCATGTACTGTGGCTCGATGCCTAGTGCCTTAGCTCTCTTCAGTACTGGTTCTCTATTTCTAGCCATGTATTGTTACTCCTCCTTCCGCTTAGACTCTTCTCTTCTTAGGTGGCCTGCATCCATTGTGAGGAATTGGCGTAATATCCTTAATCATTGTTACATTGAGTCCAGCAGTCTGAAGTGCTCTGATAGCAGCTTCTCTACCGGAACCAGGACCCTTTACGTATACCTCTACTGTCTTTAGACCATGCTCCATAGCTGCCTTTGCTGCAACCTCAGCAGCGCTCTGTGCAGCAAAAGGTGTCGATTTTCTCGAACCTCTGAAGCCATTTGAGCCAGCGCTTGACCATGATAGTGCGTTTCCGTCCATATCTGTTAGAGTAACTAGTGTGTTGTTAAATGTGGACTGGATGTGAGCCTGGCCTCTTTCAACGTTTTTACGTTCTCTTTTCTTCTTTCTAACTGTTTTCTTAACAGCTGCCATATTTCTCTACCTCCTTGTCCTTATTTCTTCTTGCCAGCAAGACGCTTAGACCCTTACGAGTTCTTGCGTTTGTCTTGGTCTTCTGGCCTCTAACTGGGAGACCTCTTCTGTGTCTGATTCCTCTGTAGCTTCCAATCTCCATCAGTCTCTTGATGTTGAGGGAAACTTCTCTTCTAAGATCACCTTCTACGATATGCTCAGTCTCAATGACCTTTCTAATCTTTCCGGCATCTTCTTCTGTAAGATCTCTTACTCTGATGTCACCATCCACTCCTGCTTTAGCGAGGATGTCCTTGGATGTTACTAGACCGATTCCATAGATATAAGTAAGACCGATTTCGATTCTCTTATCTCTAGGTAGGTCAACTCCGGCAATTCTTGCCATTTCTTCCTCCTTTCCTATCTTCCGTCACCAACCCGGGGGTGATATAGACAGGGGTTACATTTAATAAAGCTGTACTGAGTTCCCGGCAAAACAGCACGTCATAATATTATAACCTATTTTACTAGCCTTGTCTCTGCTTATGCTTAGGATTTTCACAGATTACCATGACTTTTCCATGTCTCTTGATTACCTTGCACTTTTCGCAAATTGGCTTTACTGAAGCTCTAACTTTCATATTAGCTCCTCCTTTAATTAGTTCTTATCACGCCACGTGATCCTCCCACGTGTTAAATCATAAGGTGATAATTCTACCTTTACTTTGTCACCCGGCAGAATTCTGATGTAGTTCATCCTAATCTTACCGGAAATGTGGGCGAGGACTTCGAAGCCGTTCTCTAGCTTAACCTTGAACATTGCGTTTGGCTGTGCGTCGATGACCGTGCCCATTACTTCTATCGAATTCTTTTTCGACATAAATTCAGTCTCCTTATATCAACGTGAGTAGCTCAGGCTCTCCGTCTGTGATTACTACGGTATTCTCATAGTGAGCCGCCAGTAGTCCATCGTCTGTAACGACCGTCCAGTCGTTGCCGAGAACTCTGGTTCCGTAGGAACCTTGTGTAATCATCGGCTCAATTGCCAGAACCATTCCCTCCTTGAGGTGTGGTCCAGTGTGAGCATCCCCATAATTAGGAACCTGAGGATCTTCGTGAAGATCACGTCCGATCCCGTGTCCTAAATACTCTCGAATGACACCGAATCCGTTGGACTCAGCATATTCTTGAATAGCGTGTCCTATGTCGTGGAGTCTATATCCTACCATCGCATATTTAACGCCTTCAAAAAAGCTTTGCTTCGTTACGTCAATCAGTCTACGAGCCTCGTCACTGATTTCGCCTACAGCATATGTTCTAGCTGCATCGCTACAATAGCCCTTGTATGTTGAACCTGTATCAACGCTTACAATATCGCCTTCCTTGAGCACTCTATCTCTCGAAGGGATACCGTGTACTATCTCGTCATTAACAGATACACAAGCCGCACCAGGAAATCCGCCATATCCTTTGAAGGTTGGCTTCATCTTATAGTGGAGAATTCTCTCCTCTACAAAATTATCGATTGCATGTGTTGTTATGCCAGGTTTGATGAATCCCTCGATATCTCGAAGGATCTCACCTGTAACCTTGGCAGCTTCACGCATGATGTCAATTTCTCTTTTCGACTTAATTATTATCATGACTATTTTGCCTCAATTGCCTTAACGACATCTTCAAAGACCTCATTATGTGTCTTCTCTCCGTCGAAGTTGGCGAGTACGCCCTGCTTCTCATAATATCCAATGAGTGGAGCAGTTTCGTTCTCGTACACGTTAATTCTGTTTTCTACAGTTTCGCGATTATCATCCTTACGCTGGAATAACTCTCCACCACAAGTATCGCAAATTCCTTCCTTCTTAGGCGGAACATTCACTACATGGAAGCTTGCACCGCAGGATTTGCATACGCGTCTTCCTGCAATTCGCTCGACGAGAACGTCCTTTCTAACTTTGAAGTTAAGAACTATATCTAGCTTTTGACCATTATCAGATAGGAATTTATCCAGCTGTTCGGCCTGGACGATAGTCCTTGGGAAACCGTCTAGAAGGAACCCCTCCTTGCAGTCATCTTTCTGAAGTCTGTCTGTAACTAGATCAACTACTAGTTCATCTGGTACCAACTTACCCTCGTCCATGTATCCCTTTGCCTTTTTACCAAGCTCTGTTCCTTCCTTGATGTTAGCGCGGAAAATATCTCCAGTTGAGATATGTGGAACATTATACTTCCAATTACCTTGGCCGCCTGTGTGCCTTTACCAGCTCCAGGAGGGCCAAGCAAAACAGCTCTTAGCATGTTGTGTGCCATCCTTTCCTAAACGATTATTTAAGAAATCCTTGATAATTTCTATTGATCATTTGATTCTCAATCTGCTGCACTGTATCTAGAGCTACACCTACTGCGATTAGAAGTGATGTTCCACCGAACGAAAGCTGTAACGGTGTGAATTCACTGATTACAGTTGGGATAGTAGCTACGCATGCCAAGAATATTCCTCCTACGAGGCACAGTCTCGACATAATTCTGGATAAGTACTCCTCAGTTGCTGCACCAGGTCTAATTCCCGGAACGAAACCGCCGCTCTGTCTCATATTATCCGCAACTTCTTCTGGCTTAAATGTAATAGCCGTGTAAAAGTATGTGAAACAGTGTCAGTGTGATATTTAATATTGCGTAAATCCAAATTCCTGGATCTCCCGATGGTGATAGGTACTTCGACATCCACTGTGCAAATGAAGACTGTGGAACGAAGTAAGTTATCGTCAGTGGGAACTGAAGTAGTGACAGCGAGAAGATAATCGGAATTACTCCTGCCTGGTTAACCTTAATTGGAATATGGGTTGACTGGCCGCCGTACATCTTTCTTCCAACCATACGCTTTGCGTACTGTACTGGAATCTTTCTTGTTCCCTGCTGCATAAGTATAATTACGACAGTTATTAGAACTGCCACAACCACTAATGCAATAACAGCAACTACACTTAGTGCTCCTTCTTTCACCTGCGTGTGAATTCCTCTAACTGCTGTTGGAATTCTTGCGATAATGCCGCCGAAAATGATCATCGAGATGCCGTTTCCGACACCATATTCGTTAATCTGTTCTCCTAGCCACATTAGGAACGCGGTTCCTGCTGTCAGGACTGTAATGATTACGATCATTGAAAAGGCATTTTGGTTGACAATTGCTCTTCTGAAAAGACCAATCGTCAAACCTGTTGCCTGAATCAATCCTAACACTATGGTTAAATATCTCGTAATTGTCGCCATTTTCTTACGGCCTTCGTTTCCCTCCTTTGAAAGTCTCTCAAAGTACGGGAAGGCAATTGTAAGAAGCTGGACGATAATCGAAGCGGTTACATATGGAGTAATACTCAAAGCAAATATTGTGAAATTGCTAAAAGCTCCTCCGGAAAATAAATCAAACAAGTCGAGAAGCCCTGTCTGACCCTGAAACATCTGAGCAAGATAATCTCTGTTGATTCCAGGAACTGGAATATTTGATCCGATTCTGAAAACAAGTAGTATCATGAGCGTAAATAGAATCTTTGAACGTATTTCCTTTACGCGCCATGCATTAGAGAGTGTCTTGAGAAGTTCCATGATTAGATAACCTCTGCCTTTCCGCCTGCCTTTTCAATCTTTTCAGCAGCGCTCTTGCTGAATTTCTCAGCCTTTACAGTTAGCTTCTTCTCTAGTTCGCCGTTTCCTAGAACCTTAACGCCATCCTTAACCTGCTTAACAAGTCCGGACTGAAGCATTAGGTCAAAATCTACGACTGCACCATCTTCAAATCTGTTTAGATCTGCAATATTAACTTCTGCGTATTCCTTAGCGAAACGATTGTTAAACCCTCTCTTAGGAATTCTTCTGTATAGTGGCATCTGGCCACCCTCGAAGCCTAGACGAACACCGCCGCCACTTCTGGAGTTCTGACCATTCATACCTCTGCCGCCAGTAGTTCCGAGACCAGTACCCTGACCGCGACCTCTTCTCTTGCGAGCCTTGGTTGCACCCTCAGCTGCCTTTAATTCGTGAAGTCTCATTGTCCTGCACCTCCTATAGCTCTTCTACATCTAGAAGATGAGAAACCTTAGCAATTGCGCCGCGTGTTGCGGACGAATCAGCTAGCTCAACTGAATGATGTAGCTTCTTGAGGCCAAGAGCTTCTACTGTCTTCTTCTGCTTAGGAGTTGCGCCAATAACACTCTTAACTAAAGTAATCTTTAATGCCTTTGCCATTTGCGTCTTCCTCCTATCCTAAAATTTCTTCAGGTGTCTTACCACGACGCTTAGCAACTTCTTCTACAGTTGTGAGATTTCTTAGTCCCTCTAGAGTTGCAAGTGCCATGTTCCCTGTGTTGCTCGAACCAAGTGACTTAGCTCTAACGTCCTTGAGTCCACAAGCTTCTAGTACTGTACGTACGGATGAACCTGCGATAACTCCAGTACCTTCTGCTGAAGGCATGATTAAAACTTTACCTGCTCCGAAAATTCCTACAGTCTGGTGAGGAATTGTTGTTCCTACCATTGGTACGAATATTAGTTTCTTCTTAGCATCTTCAGTTGCTTTTCTTACAGCTTCAGGAATCTCCTGAGCCTTTCCAAGGCCAATACCTACGTGGCCTGCGCCATCTCCAACTACTAGAGTAACGGAGAACTTCATGTTCTTTCCGCCCTTAACAGTCTTCGAAACACGTCTGATGTTAACGATGGTTTCAGTAAGTTCAAGCTTAGATGCATCTATTCTCGTGCGCATTCTGTATCCTCCCTTAGAATTCTAATCCTGCTTCACGTGCACCATCAGCGAGTTCCTTAACTCTGCCATGATAAAGGTATCCGCCTCTATCGAAGCAAACCTCTTTGATGCCCTTAGCTACAGCTTTTTCGCCTACCGCTTTGCCTACCTGCTTAGCTGCGTCTTTATTTCCACCGTTTGCAATGTTTGCCTTAAGCTCCTTATCGAGAGACGATGCGGAAACAAGAGTTGTTCCGTTAACATCATCGATGACCTGAGCTGAAATATTGCTGTTCGATCTAAATACGCACAGTCTTGGCTTCTCGGGAGTTCCAAAAACGTCTTTTCTGACTCTGGCATGTCTCTTGAGTCTTCTGTCATTTCTGCTTGCTTTTGCCATTTTTCAAATCCTCCCTTCTCTATGCGGAAGCTCCGCTCTTTCCTTCCTTCTTCTGTACAACTTCTCCATCGTAGATGATTCCCTTGCCCTTATATGGCTCAGGCTTTCTCCAAGCTCTGATGTTAGCAGCATAGTTTCCTACCTCTGCCTTATCGCAGCCCTTAACGATAATCGTTGTTGCATCAGGAGTCTCAGTTGTGATTCCTGCTGGGTCCTTCATTTCTACTGGGTGCGAGAAACCGAGCTTCATAACGAGTGTGTCGCCCTGTTTTGCAACAGTATATCCAACACCGTTAACTGTCATCTTTATTTCGTAACCCTTGGAAACACCCTCAACCATGTTGTTAATTAGTGTTCTTCCAAGTCCGTGCTGAGCTTTGTCATGCTTCGAATCGGTTGGTCTCTTAACTGTTAGAACGTTCTCTTCGATCTCAACTGTTAGATTCGCATCGATTGGCTGGCATAGCTCGCCCTTAGGTCCTTTTACCTTAATTACATTATTTTCCTCAACCGTTACTTCTACGCCTGTAGGAATTGTAATTGGTCTAACGCCTATTCTTGACATATTTTATACCTCCTACCAAACGTAACAAATAACTTCGCCGCCAACTCCTAGCTTACGAGCTTCCTTATCGCTGATAACACCCTTAGATGTTGAAACGATAGCGATTCCTAGACCGCCCAGTACCTTAGGTACCTGATCAGCCTTTGCATAAACTCTGAGACCTGGCTTCGAGATCTTCTTGATCCCGTAGATTGTCTTTTCCTTATTTGGGCCGTACTTTAGCTCTACAGTGATAGTTCCCTGTGCATTGTCCTGAGCTACTGAGAAGTCCTTGATGAATCCCTCGTTCTTAAGGATTTCTGCGATTGACTTCTTCATCTTGGACGCTGGGATTTCTACCTTAGCGTGTCCGGCTGTGTTGGCATTTCTAATTCTAGTTAGCATATCTGCTATTGGATCTGTCATTGCCATTACAGTGTTTCTCCTTTCTCCACGTGGTTCCTGCACGCATTATGCGTGACAGGCCTGCGCAAAATAACTTACCAGCTTGCTTTTCTTACGCCTGGGATTTCACCCTTGTAAGCAAGCTCTCTGAAGCAGATACGGCAGATGCCATACTTCTTCAGAACCGAATGTGGTCTTCCACAAATCTTGCATCTTGTATAAGCCCTTGTTGAATACTTAGGCTTTCTGGTCTGCTTAACTTTCAGTGAAGTCTTAGCCATGTTCCCCTCCTAAATTACTTCTCAAAAGGCATTCCGAGGAGCTCAAGTAGTGCCTGTGCTTCCTCATCTGTCTTAGCTGTTGTAGTGAATACAATGTTCATTCCCTTGATGGTCTCTACGTCATCGTAAACGATTTCTGGGAAGATGAGCTGCTCCCTAATTCCCATGGAGTAGTTGCCTCTTCCATCGAATGAATTCTTGCTTACACCCTTAAAGTCTCTAACTCTAGGAAGAGAAAGATTAAAGAACTTATCTGCAAATGCATACATTCTGTCGCCCCTAAGAGTAACCTTAGCTCCTACTGGCATGCCCTGTCTAACCTTGAAGTTAGCGATGGACTTTCTAGCCTTTGTAACAACTGGTCTCTGTCCGGAGATGAGTGAAAGTTCCTTTACAGCGCTCTCGAGGATCTTTGAATTATCCTTAGCTTCGCCAAGACCCATGTTGATTGTAATCTTCTCCAGCTTTGGTACTTCCATTGCGTTGGAGTAGTTGAACTTTTCCTTAAGTGCTGCAAAAACACTTTCGTCATACTTTGTTCTTAGTCTATTTGCCACTGTCTCTCCTCCTTTCCTAGTCTACTACGGCATTGGTCTTCTTTGAGTATCTAACCTTCTTGCCGTTCTCAATCTTAGTTCCAAGTCTTACACCCTGCTTGCTCTCCTTTTCGTAGAACATAACATTTGATGCATCGATAGGACCTTCTACATGCTTAATCTCGGATGCGGATGTTCTTGTAGCCTTTGCGTGCTTTGTCTGCACGTTAACGCCTTCAACAACAACCTTGTTAGCCTTTGGAATAGCTCTTAGAACTGTTCCTACCTTGCCCTTATCCTTGCCCGAGATAACTACTACTGTATCGCCTTTTCTAATCTGCATTTGTACACCCCCTATAATACTTCCGGTGCCAAAGACACAATCTTCATAAAGCCGTTATCTCTAAGTTCCCTAGCAACAGGTCCGAAGATACGTGTTCCTACAGGGTTCTTATCGCTTCTGTCTTTGATAATTACAGCAGCATTTTGGTCAAATCTTACGTAGCTACCGTCATCTCTTCTAGTACCGCTCTTCGATCTAACAACTACTGCCTTTACAACGTCACCTTTCTTAACAACTCCACCTGGAGCAGCATCCTTAACGGAGCAAACAATGATGTCTCCAATATTCGCATACTTGCGGCCTGTGCCACCAAGGATACGAATGCAAAGGAGCTCCTTCGCTCCGGAATTGTCGGCAACTCTCAATCTTGTTTCTGTCTGTATCATGATTTGTCGCCTCCCTATTTAGCTTTCTCAACGATTTCGACAAGTCTCCATCTCTTATCCTTTGAAAGAGGCTTTGTCTCCATAATTCTTACTCTATCGCCGATGCCACACTCGTTGTTCTCGTCGTGAACCTTGAACTTCTTAGTTCTCTTAACAGCCTTACCGTAAAGAGAATGTCTTACTGAATCCTTTGTAGCAACAACAATTGTCTTGTCCATCTTGTCGCTTACAACTACTCCAGTTCTGGTCTTTCTGCTATTTCTTTCCATTGTACATCCTCCTTCCTTTAAGCTTCAGGCTTTTCCATTTCCCTGATTATGGTCTTAACTCTGGCAATATCTCTTCTGATTTCTCTCATCTTCACAGGATTGTCGAGCTGTCCGGTAACGTGCTGGAATCTCAGATTGAATAGCTCCTGCTTCATTCTTGCGAGCTCGGCGGTTCTCTCCTGATCAGTCATTTTTCTTATTGTATTCAGATCCATTATTCGTCACCACCCTTTGCTTCCTGGTTCTTGACAACGAACTTGCACCTTACTGGTAGCTTGTGAGAAGCAAGTCTCAAAGCTTCCTTAGCCTGTGCTTCAGTTACGCCCTCAAGCTCGAACATTACTCTGCCCGGCTTAACTACTGCCACCCAATACTCAGGTGAACCCTTTCCGGAACCCATTCTAACTTCTGCTGGTTTCTTTGTGATTGGCTTGTGTGGGAAGATTTTGATGTAAACCTTTCCGCCTCTCTTGATGGATCTTGTCATCGCGATTCTGGCAGCCTCGATCTGCTTGAGTCAATCCATGCTGGCTCTTCAGCAACTAGACCGAACTGACCATATGTAACGGTGTTACCCTTTGTTGCAACACCCTTCATTCTGCCTCTGTGGACTCTTCTGCGTTTAACGCGCTTTGGCATTAACATGGCAAGTCTCTCCTTTCTATGATTATTCTTCTGTTCCCTGTGCAGTTTCAACTACTTCAGGAGCAGGAGCCGCCTCAGTTACCTTTGGTGCCTTTCTAACTCTTGTAGTTGCTGGCTTAACCTCTGGTCTGCTTTCGCGGTTATCATTTCTTCTGTTTCCGAAGCTTCTCTTCTTGTCTCTCTTGTCGTTTCTTCTCTGCTTACGATCTCTTCTATCGTTCTTGGACTGCTCTGGAATAGCTTCCTTGAGACCCTTATCTAGAATCTCACCGTGGTTTAGCCAAACCTTAACACCTATCTTTCCGTAAGTGGTGTCAGCCTCTGCGAATCCGTAGTCGATATCAGCTCTGAGAGTGTGTAGAGGAACGTTTCCTTCGCTGTACTTCTCGCTTCTAGCGATCTCGGCACCACCAAGTCTTCCGGAAACAAGAACCTTGATACCCTTAGCTCCAGACTTCATTGTTCTCTGGATTGCGGACTTCATAGCTCTTCTGAAAGAAACTCTTCTCTCGAGTGCCTGTGCAATGCTCTCAGCGGTTAGCTGTGCATCAAGCTCAGCTCTTCTAACCTCTTCGATGGAAATATCTACAGTCTTACCTGTTAGCTTAACGATGTTCTTCTTGAGCTCGTCAATTCCATCTCCGGATCTTCCGATTACCATTCCTGGTCTAGCTGTTGCGATGATTACTTTTACCTTGTCAGCTGCAGGTCTCTCGATTACGACACTTGCAACGCCGGCAGCGTAAAGTTTCTTCTTAACGTAGTTTCTAACCTTGTTGTCTTCAACTAGGAAATCAGCGAAGTTGCTTTTGTCAGCGAACCACTTTGAGTTCCAATTCTTGTTGACTCCAACTCTGAATCCATGTGGATTAACCTTCTGACCCATCTGGCTGACCTCCTTCTACTGTTTCTACTGCCGAAGCAGCTTCTCTCTCCTTAAGAGTTACACCAATGTGGCTTGTTCTCTTGAGGATCATGGATGCTCTACCCTGAGCTCCTGCTCTGAATCTCTTCATTGTAGGACCCTGGTTTGCATAAACTTCTGCAATGTATAGCTCATCACGGTTCATGTCAAAGTTGTTTTCAGCATTTGCTGCTGCGGACTGAACAACCTTCTCTACAAGCTCTGCACCATTTCCAGGTGTGAACTTGAGGATTGTTAATGCCTCGTTCAAATCTTTTCCTCTTACTAGGTCAGTAACAGGCTTTAGTTTGCTAGGAGACATTCTTACATATTTAGCAATTGCTTTTGCTTCCATATCAGCTTCTCCTTTCTTTATTTCGCCTTGTCACCAGCGTGACCCTTGTAAGTTCTAGTTGGAGCGAACTCTCCAAGTCTGTGACCTACCATATCTTCTGTGATGTATACAGGAACATGCTTACGACCGTCGTGAACAGCGATCGTATGTCCAACCATCTGAGGAAAAATCGTCGATGGTCTCGACCATGTCTTGATTACACTTTTTTCATTAGACTCGTTCATCGCTTCGATTCTCTTGATGAGTTTCTTTTCGACGAAAGGGCCTTTTTTAAGCGATCTTCCCATTATATGCTCCTTTCTTATTTAGCATTTCTTCTTCTAACGATGTACTTGTTGGAATCCTTGTGCTTGTTACGTGTCTTGTAACCAAGAGTTGGTTTACCCCAGGTGTAACTGGGCTCTTACGTCCAACTGGTGCTCTACCTTCACCACCGCCGTGTGGGTGATCGTTAGGGTTCATTACGGAACCTCTTACTGTAGGTCTCCATCCCATATGTCTCTTTCTACCAGCCTTACCAATCTGGATGTTAGCGTGGTCAATGTTACCAACTTCTCCGATTGTAGCTCTGCAGTTGATTCTTACCATTCTAACTTCGCCGGATGGTAGTCTTACCTGAGCATAGTTGCCTTCCTTAGCCATAAGCTGAGCGCCATTACCAGCCGATCTAACTAGCTGAGCACCCTTTCCAGGCTTTAGCTCGATGTTGTGAATGATTGTACCTACTGGGATATTCGCGATTGGCAGTGCGTTTCCTACCTTGATATCCGAATCTGGACCAGATACAACTACGTCTCCAACGTGCAGCTTGTTAGGAGCAACGATGTATCTCTTCTCTCCGTCTGCGTACACTAGAAGAGCAATGTTTGCTGTTCTGTTTGGGTCGTACTCGATAGTCTTAACTGTTGCTGGAATACCGTCCTTAGTTCTCTTAAAGTCGATAATTCTGTACTTAGGTCTGTATCCGCCACCTCTATGTCTAACGGTGATCTTACCTCTTACGTTTCTTCCTGAATGCTTCTTCAGAGTTTTTGTAAGGGATTTCTGGCTTGCTTACTGTGATCTCCTCGAAAGTCGAAACAGTCATGCCTCTCAGACCAGGAGTGGTTGGATTATACTTCTTAATTCCCATTATTTACTCCTCCTATTTTACAGTCCCTGGAAGATTTCGATCTCTTTGCTGTCTGCAGCTAGAGTAACGATTGCTTTCTTATAAGAAGCTGTTCTTCCTACTGTTCTTCCCATTCTCTTAACTTTTCCATTAACGTTCATGATATTAACCTTAGCAACATCAACTCCGAAGATTTCTTCGACAGCCTGTCTAACCTCGGTCTTGTTAGCTGTATCAGCAACCTTGAAAACATACTTCTTGTCAGCCGACATGTCCATGCTCTGCTCGGTGATGATAGGCTTAAGTATTACGTCGTAACCGCTCTTCATTATGCGTATACCTCCTCAATTCTCTCAGCTGCTGCCTTAGTGAGCACGAGGCTGTAATGATTGATAATCTCATATACATTCATTGTGCTTACAAGTGCAGTTCTCACACCCTGAATGTTAGAAGCAGATCTAACAACGTTCTCGTCCTTCTCATCCATTACGATGAGGGCCTTCTTATCAGCCTTGATGTTCTCGAGAACCTTAACCATCTCCTTAGTCTTTGGCTCAGCGAACTTTAGCTCGTCGAGTACGATGATTTCCTTGTCAGCAACCTTAGCCGAAAGTGCAGACTTAAGAGCAAGTCTCTTTACCTTCTTAGGAACTGCATATCTGTAGTCTCTTGGCTTTGGTGCAAAAACAATTCCACCACCTACCTGTGTAGGGTCTGTTGTGCTTCCCTGTCTGTGACGACCTGTTCCCTTCTGTCTGAAAGGCTTACGTCCGCCTCCTCTTACTTCACTTCTTGTCTTGGCAGATTGGGTTCCCTGTCTCTGGTTTGCCAAGTAATTCTTGATTACAGTCTGTACTGCTATTTCGTTTGGTTCGATTCCAAAGATTTCGTCGTTCAATGTGATCTCGCCAACCTCAGCACCGGCCATATTAAGCATCTTTACTTTTGCCATTAGTGATTCCTCCTTTCTGCCTCTTATTTATCCTGTCCTTTTACCGCTCCCTTAATCTTAAGGAGTCCGCCCTTCTTTCCAGGAACAGCACCCTTAACAAGAAGTAGATTGCGGTCAGCAATAACCTTTACGAGAACGATGTTCTGTACTGTAACTGTGTCTCTACCCATTCTTCCTGGGGCTTTGTTGCCCTTGAAGACTCTTGATGGGTATGTACCAGCAGCAAGAGCACCTGCAAGTCTCTTATGCTTGGAACCGTGAGTCATAGGTCCTCTGCGGTGTCCGTGTCTCTTGATGTTACCCTGTGTTCCCTTACCTTTGGAAACGCCCGTAACGTCAAGCTTCATTCCCTCTTCAAAATCAGCAACTGTGATTTCCTGTCCTACCTCGTAAGTTTCGCCATCTTCAACTCTGAACTCAGCGAGGTGCTTCTTAGGAGTTACGCCACACTTCTCAAAGTGTCCAGTCTCTGGCTTGTTAAGTCTGTGTGCCTTCTGCTCCTCGTAGCCAACCTGTACAGCGTTGTAGCCGTCGGTCTCTACTGTCTTAACCTGTGTTACTACCTCAGGTCCGGCTTCGATTACGGTAACTGGTACTACAGCACCGTTCTCATTGAAGATCTGTGTCATGCCGATCTTCTTGCCTAAAAGTGTTTTCATAATTCTCCTCCTAGTGTCTTACAGCGGATCGCCCTGGTTTGGCCGAATTGCCCTCTCATGCGATCTTTCTAAAATCTAGCTTAGAGCTTGATTTCAATATCAATGCCTGCTGGCATGTCGAGCTTAGCAAGAGCATCTGTTGTCTTAGTCGAAGCGTTAGTAATGTCGATAAGACGCTTGTGTGTTCTCTGCTCAAACTGCTCTCTGCTGTCCTTGTACTTGTGAACAGCTCTGATGATTGTTACGACTTCCTTCTCTGTTGGAAGTGGAATAGGGCCAGATACAGTAGCGCCTGTTCTCTCAGCAGTCTCAACAATCTTTGCTGCTGACTTATCCAATAGAGCATGGTCATAAGCCTTCAGTCTGATTCTGATTTTCTGTAGTTCGCTCATTAGTAGTTCCTCCTGTTTGTTTTGTACTGTTTTCGCTATGCTTGTACAGGACTTCGCCCGTTTTTTACTTGCTACGCCTCATCTCTTACACTCTTTCGTGCGTTTCCTAAAGGTTTACACAAATCAAAAATGGCGAACCCCCTCGCCCTCGTCTAGCGAGGACAATTCTCGGCAGAAATAACCTGATAGCTCAGCAACTTCCTGCTTCATCGCCTTAAACAAGCTTTTAAATTATACATGGCGTAATTTTGCATTGCAAGGCTTTTTTGTACTTTTTTGTAAAACTGACTACAGTGTTTTCAAGTGTTACAGGTCGATTCACTCTAACACGTTTACGCGCGTTTCCTTTATGTTGTCATTTCATCAAAAACTATTCGTTTTTTTATGTTTTTTGTATAAATTGCACTATTTTAGGGTTTGTTTCGTTCATTTGACTCAGCTGATTGAATATGAATAATTGATATGTTTTCTCAAAAATACATAAAAAATACATTATTTAGCAGTTGGTATTTACCAAACACGCCCTAGTAGTCTTTTATCGTCTATTTACATTTTATGTTTCTATATGTATTTGATTCTCATATCGATACTATACGACTACATGTATGATACAATTCTCTTATAAGATATTGAGTTTCAGTATTTCTGAAAGGAGTATTAACAAAATGAAAAAGTTATATAAGAGTAAAAGTTGCGGTACTATTGTAGGCAAGGTATTTGATGATGGTGGAGTTCTCGCATGTTGTGGTGAAGATATGGAAGAGCTTGTGCCAAAGACCGCTGATTCTGCTACTGAAAAGCACGTTCCTGTAGTTGAGTGTGACGGCAATCTCGTTAAGGTTACTGTTGGTAGCACACTTCACCCTATGACAGAGGAGCATCATATTCAGTTCATAATCCTTGAAACTAATCTAGGGTTCCAAAGAAAAGCTCTAAAGGTTAATGGAGAGCCTGTTGCAACATTTGCCATCCAGGACGGAGAAAAAGTTGTAGCAGCGTACGAGTATTGTAATATCCACGGCTTCTGGGTTAACGAACTAAACTAATCATCGTTTAATCTGGAGGGAATACCACCAAACACATATTGTGATAATAAACTCGTAATTTAATTGCGAGTTTCATTTATCTGAAATTACCATTATTAAATAGACTTCATTACTAATATTAAGAATAGCATAAGCGGAAGGCATCTGCCTTCCGCTTATTTTTATCTCACTCTATACTTGCTTTTCTATTGTCTTTAGCCCGGTGGCCAAGTCATCTTTCTGCGTCCAAGAATATGGATGTGCAGATGGTGTACGGTCTGCTGTCCGTCCTCTCCAGTATTGATAACGGTTCTGAACCCATTATCCAAGCCTTCCTGAGCTGCGATATCCTTGATCTTGAGCATCATGTGTCCCATAAGCTCTCTGTCTGCATCTTCTAAATCATTAAGAGATGCAACGTGCTTCTTAGGAACCATTAGAACATGTACAGGTGCCTCTGGAGCAGCATCACGAAAAACAGAAACCAGGTCATCCTCGTAAACCATATCCGTAGGTATTTCACCTTTTGCAAGCTTGCAGAAAATGCAATCTTCCATATGACTCCTCCTTTCTAGACCACTTCAGCTAAGCAGCCTTCCTTATAATTAGCGATGAGCCTAACCTCCGTGAATTCACCTGAGTTCAACTTTCGCTCCTTATCCTTAATATACACCTTTATATAGTTAGATGTATATCCTGTAGCGTAATCTTCTTCAAAAGTTTCCACGAGAACTCTGTGCACTACGTCAAAGTTACGTTTCTGAAACTCTTGTGCGACGCATTCCGCTCTGTCGATTAGCGCATTTACACGAGCCGTCTTGTCTGCCGGCGTTACTGTCTCCTTATACTTTGCAGCCTCAGTTCCCTGCCTTGGCGAGAATTTAAATGCATGAACCCTGCCAAACGATGCTTTATCAACTACGTCGAGCGTGTCCGCAAAGTCTTCTTCCGTCTCCCCGGGAAATCCAACTATTATATCCGTTGTGATTCCGTATAGCGGATCCACGCTGCGTATAGCCTCGATAATCGCGAGGTATTCATCCTTAGTGTATCTGCGTTTCATGCCTTTAGAACATTGTTACTACCACTTTGTATAGATAGGTGTAGGTGTCTACAAAGTCTCTTGTACTTGATGATTCGTTCAACATGCTCCTTGTCTACAACATTAGGTTCAAGTGAGCTCAGTCTTACTCGGAAGTCTCCTTCTAATTCATCTAGCCTCTTCAGCACAGCTTCAATTCCTGAAAGACTTTCTTCATCATCCTGTCTCTCAAATGTAAATCCTTTTTCGCTACCATAGAGGGCCGTGTTTATTCCAGTCAGCACAATTTCCTTGTAGCCGCTCTCTACAAGAGCTTTCGCCTCAGCGATAATCTCATCTATCCCTCTGCTTCTAACAGCACCCCTTGCATAAGGGATCTTGCAGTAGGAACAGAATCGGTTGCAACCTTCTTCAATCTTTATATACGCCCTCTGCATCTGCGACTCACTTGAGATTACTATGCCAGTCTCCTCATAACCAACAAGTTCGCTAAAAGGAAGTACTCTGGTCTCAGTATCGGTCTCTTTGCCAGCTTTCCTAAATTTCATAGCCTTCATAACCTCATCACAGATAGTGGATTTGAGGTTGTTTCCAATAACTATATCAACATCAGGCATGGACTCAAGCTCTTCGCTAGCAGTCTGGGCATAGCAGCCCGTAACCACCATCACGGAATCAGGGCTGAGCTTCTTCATTCGTCTTATATATTTTCGCGACTTGCTATCAGCAACACTCGTCACAGTGCAAGTATTGATGACATAGGCGTCTGCAGTTTCATTCTCCCCCACGATTTCTGCACCGCGGGATCTGAACTCTTCTTTCATAGCCTCTGTTTCATATTGATTTACCTTACACCCAAGCGTATGAAAAGCAATCTTCATATGTTTAACCCGTCCTTTACAATGATGGGTTAAAGTCTAACACACCTCTTTATAGTGGTCAACGAAGCTAAGGTGATGAATGACATTATAAATAGTCCAAGATACATATATAGTAATGTGCCATCGCCAGTTCTAGGAATTGTTGGCTCTGCAACTCTGATCGTTTGATCTCGATTATTTATATCTTCATGTGTTGCAACAAGGTGTCCCTTCTCGTCATACACCTTTTCGTACGCTACTAGCTCCCTGCCAGCAATCTTGGATGTATTAAGTTTAAATGATACTGGTGCTGTGCCATTTCCTTCACTTTTAAAAGTGGTGCTTCCTGTAACAACTTTTCCGCTTTCTTCGTAAGGATTGCCAGTCTTCTTATCCATTAAACACCTTTTACAGTATAACTGCGTCCAGAGATTAGGTTCTCGTACTTGACTACATCAACTAGCGATACACTCTTTGCCTTCGAAACAACCTTTGCTCCACCCTTGCCAGTCATCTTTGTTCCAATAGCTGGGTAGTATATAGACTGTGCAGAATCATCGATATCAGCATGCACTGCAACGGGAACATTTCTATAAGTCAGCGTTTCGAACACTACGGTCACTTTATCCTGGCGTAGACTCGAGTCGTATCTGAATTCGAGTTCTGTTTCTCCGTCTGTCTTCTCAGCTGTAAATTCTTTTTCAGCAGTAACCTCTTTGTCATCCTTATCAAGAATAGGCTTATTCTTCTCCTTATCCATTAGGACTCCTGTCACCTTGTATTTCTTGCCTATGATGAGATTCTTGTACTTAACCTTATCAATGATTTTCTCTTCCTTACTCGGGGCACCTGTATTTGTTCCTGACTCAATTGAATGTGCCTGCGTTCTAACTTCTGGATGACGAAGTGTCTGTTTATCATCGTTTATGTCACGATGGTTCGCAATTTCTTTCCCTTTGTACTTTAATGTCTCAAATACAACAGTATCCTTTCCAGCTAGCCTAGTAGTATCAAAGGTGAACTCAAGCCCTACCTCTCCGCTTGCAATACTGTTAGAAATCGTCGAATTCTGCGCAGTAACCGTGAATTCCTTCTGAGCGGTAATCATGCTACCATTCTGTTCAAGAGGCGTTCCTGTACTCTTATCCATCAGCACCCCTTCGAGAGTATATGTTTCACCTTCATACAAGTTAGAGAAGCTCACAACGTCCTTAACCTTAGTCTTCGGACCGTACATTGCAATTGAATCCTCCGTCGCAACGTCCATAGCCCTAGTTCCGATTTTAGGAATGGCTGGATTGTTGACATGTGAAGATGGCTCTCCTGAGTTGAAGTACACCGCAGCTCCCGCACCATCACCATCGATTTTCTTGGTGTATACAGTCTTATCTAGAAGATATCCCGCTGGCGCCTTAGTCTCGCGAATAGTCACTGTTCCGCGAGGCAGTACAGCATCTCCCTGTTCTGTAACAAAGAGAGGATCACTGCCCTTTACGAGGTTCTTATCTCTGAGCTCTGCAGTGTATTTACCAGAAGCATCCTTAGTCGTTCTTAGCTTCCATGTGCGAACAACCTTTGCGTTTTCAACAGGTCCAATAGTATCATAATACTTAACTTCAAATTCAGCCCCAGTCATGTCACTAGGATTCATGTAACTATTACCACTAGCTTTTTTCTCAAGAAAAATCTTAACAGGCGCAAATACAGGTGAATCATACGACTGTACCGTGCTCGTAGTCTCAGCCTTGCTCTCCACCTTATAAACAGTCTTGTCTAATTCATAGCCAACAGGTGCTATCGTCTCCTTAACAGTGTATTTCCCTGGCTTTACTTCCAAAGTTTCAGTTCTACCCTTTTCATCTGTCGTCAGTTTTCCGACTGCAGTTCCTGCCTCATCGTAGACCGTATACACTGCACCCGCTAGGGAATATGCACCTCTACACTCTCCAGCAATCTTGATATTGTTGCCTATGGATTTAACAACTTCGATCTTTCCATACGGCTTAGTCCCCACGCTAGCATCATCTGCGATCCATTCGTTGGATAAGCTAGAAAAGATTTAAAGTTTTCAGGAATTTCGCCCTTGTAGGCCTTCGCATCCTGCATCATTCGATTGATTAGCGGTCTTGAGTTAACTCTTTCATATGCAGGTCTGCCGTTAACTCTTCTAGCGGCACATACTAATGCAAAGTAATACTCTTTCTCATCATAATTACTCTTCTGCCACTTATCTGTACTGGCAAGGTATGCGAATTTTGTAAACAGAGAATCAGATGCCTGCTTTGTAAGTGTCACGACATGCCCTGCTTCTGCAGTTCTAAAGTTCTTACCATCTGCACATGCCGCATCATGGATAAGCCCATCGACATTTACCTTGAATATACTCGCATGATTACGGTTATTATCCTTGTACTGCTTATGCCATGTTACTGTACCTCTCGTTGGTTCAGTCACTGAACTTGCTGCCACAGACCTAAACGAGGAGGCACCTCTAGGAGTTGCTGCTCCTACACTCATAGTCATCCTTCTACTGACATTATCATATGATGCAGACTCTGGTATTCTCTCTAAAGTATTAGTATTATGAACATTTCCTCTTCTGCCTGTTTCGTTATCAAACTCGCCTTCCATTACGATGTTCGACTCGATACTACGCGCATCACCATCTGACTCGCTATTAGATGAATCTGCTCCGCTTACAACTTTGTTGCTATTCACCGCTTTGATGGTGAAATTCGCATTACCGCCTGACAGCTTAATGGTGAATTTGCCCTCGCTACTTTTATTTACAAAGTGAGTAGCCGAGTCTCCTTTCATGTCCACATCACCATATACACTCGCATTCTTTCCACCATCAAGAGCCATCACTTCGAGATTCATGCCCGTAGACAATTTATAACTAATCTGACACTCATCTCCTGTCCTTGCACTGCGGGCAAAAATCTCTCCATTTGATAGATTAATACTGTCTGAAGTTCCAGATTTCAGAGCTGAAAGCTTCACACCATTTCCAGTTACTTTCAGCTGAAGTCTTGCAGCCGTTTCGGGCGGGATGATATTTACACCACCATCAGGAGCTTTACCTGAATTCAGAGCAAACACATGCGATGTTCCGAACAACATCACTATACACAGCATCGAGACGATGCAATTATAAATACGTTTACTTTTCATTGCTCACCTCAAAACCCAGCATTAATTGCCTTCATCTTCTGAGATTGGCATATCCTCGAACCTGTCAGCGAGAAGTTTAGAGAGCTCCCTTGCCTCATCCTCATGCAAGTAATACCCCTGCTCATATGCTCGTGATCAGAGTCCCAGTCACGAATATCGAACTTCGGTGTTCTATCATTCCATTGAATTAGGTTAAGTTCCTTGCTCCAATTGTTCTTATAGGTAGCTAGTACTCCGATGTGATCCAAGATCTTGTAAGTTACACTTCTTTCATTGTTAGTTGCCATTCTAAAACTCCTTCCATTTATACACGGTGCTATCGCACCTCACTTTCATGTAAATTATATGGTTTAGGAGGATCTGACAACAATGCAAGAAGTGAACTATAAGTAGCAAGATTATCCCTTTTATGAGAGTTTTTATAATGCGATTTAAAGCGACCTAGAAATATTAGTTTTAATGCGGATTTTATGATGCGAATTAAAATTTAGAAACAAAAAATTAAAAGGACCTCTACACGGTAGAGGTCCTAAGCGCCTTTTGGCGTTTTTATATTTAACACACTTATTGTGTCTAAATACTAGCATAAGTATGTCAAATAAAGTTCGTTGATGTAATGAAATGCACTTTTAATGTTCCGAATGACACAAAAATGTGTTTTTCATGTCATCGATGTACGTTTCTGAAGCCATGTTTATTTGTAATTGGGTTTGAAAACTTTCTCTAGTCACGAACACTTTTCTTCTATTTGCAGATTCCATAGTCACCAATGCTTTTCATCTCTTCTCGAGCCGTCTCCACATACGAAGTTGCTTCACCAGCGATTCCCTCCCTTTCCTCGGGGCTAAGCTCTCTAATCACTTTTGCCGGTCGACCCATTATGAGTACTCCATTAGGAAACTCTTTGCCCTGAGTTACGAGTGAGCCCGCTCCGACGATGCATTCACACCCGATTTTGGCATCATCCATGATTATCGAACCCATACCGATAAGCGTTGAATCGCCTATCGTACAGCCGTGAATAAGTGACATATGACCTATTGTCACATCAGCTCCTATGTATGTCCCTCCATTTGTAGCAATATGAATTACAGAGCCATCCTGGATATTTGTTCTGTCCCCGATTACAATATCTTTGCCACTAGAGCGAAGCACAGAATTATACCAGATATTTACGTCTTTCCCAATTTTAATGTTCTCAGGTCCGCTAAGCTGTACGCCATCAGCAATGAATACGCTATCATCGTATAATCCTAGCTTTTTTAATCTCTCTATTATCCATATTGTGTATATACCTTTCTCTTTTCTTTAGCCTCTCGCCACAGTCAGTTTCTTATATAAATTATTTCAATACTAAATATACACCTCCTTGCAATAATTTCAAAAGATTGTATTCCAAACTCTCCTCACGGGGTGTACAATTCAATTAAATAATAAATGTATTGTAAAGCTAATAGGTATAGCTAGAAACCAGTTATTTACTTTTGACGGAGGATAGACCAATGGGATTGATTGCTAACTACCAATATATCGATGACGCGAACCTCGACGTTCTTCTGCACCTTGCAACTCTCGATGATGAAGAAGAAATTTTTGAAACTATTGAAGATTTAAACGAAGAAGCTGAAATTTTCCTTGATACTGATAAGATGTGGGATGTGATGCACTTCGTTCTAACAGGAGTGAGCACCGATGAGAGGTCTAGTAATAACCCCCTCAGCGTGGCAGTTATCGGCGTGGACTTATTTGAAGATTTAAGCCAATTCGTCGCATGTGTAAAAAACGACCGTGTCCCTGAAATCATTTCGGTGCTCGAGGGTTTCGATTATGAAAGGCTCTTGAAGATTTCAATATGGAAGATTGTGCAAATGCTGGCCTGTATCCAAACATATGGGATAAAGATGATGAAGACTTGGTCGATGAGCTAATAGAGGAGATCTCGGATTACATCGAAGGACTTCGAGACTTCTATAAGAAGGTGCTCGAAGTCGGAGGACATGCACTTATTACGATTTATTAAGGGAGCTATATGACGATTAATTTAGCGGATGCTATTTTGAAAACAGCAGGCTTAAATGAAGCTCTGATGCGAGAATGCGATATATTTTTCTGCGATAAGCCTAGAAACACAGAGTATTCGGGGCATGGTGAGGTATATTCATCCTCGTTCGAAACATTTGCATCCGATGGAAGCGGCGGCGAATATGTAAAGCTTGAAGACGGCAGCATCGGATATATTAGCAGCGAAGGGAGCGTCGGAAGAGTTGCTGAAAGCATGGAGGATTTACTTCAATTCCTAATTCATGCGGGATGTATTTCGGATTTTAACTGTAAATACATCTACAAAAGCGATGAGCTGTTATCCGCATTTTGCAGCGGTTACATCGAGAAATCACGCAAGTCATATAATGAGAAAGGTACTGATTTCGACGAGGTTAGAGGCGAGATTGCGAAGAAGTTATCGCTCGAGTATGATCCTGGTAAGCTCCCCGAGTACGCAAAGAAATTTTACGAAGCTGCCAGCAGAGAGCCTTCATTTACATGCAAGTTCGGAGATGGAGAAGACGAGTTTGTATGTGACGGGATTATTTCGGATATTCTCGGACTATGGGTAAACGAGCTAGTGGGTATGACTAGGGATGAGATTCTATATTATTAACAAGTGAAAATATTAGGAGGCGATATTATGAAACCTTTTGAGAACTTTGACTGGAAATCATTTTGGGATATTTCTGATGGCTATACTGATGATTATGCTGGTAAGGCTCCTACAGACCAGGAGATATTAGATATAGAGAAAGAGACTGGATATAAGCTCCCAGAGTCATATATTGAACTTATTAAGCACCAAAACGGTGGTGTTACTGCAAATAGCATCGTAACAACAGACAACCTGTGTGTTCATCTGATTGGAATCTATGGTATAGACAAGGATAAGAAGTGTTCCGTTTGTGGTGATTATGGAACTGAGTTCTGGCTTGAGGAGTGGGGATATCCTGCAATTGGCCTTGTAATTGCAGACACCATCTCTGGTGGACACGATATGGTATTCCTAGATTACAGCGAGTGCGGACCAGAAGGTGAACCTATGGTTACATTAGTTAATCAAGAAGATGACTACAGCCAAGAGATATTAGCAGATAACTTTGAGGAGTTCATATACAAGATTGAATCCGATAATGTTGTTAATAGTATAGAAGAATTTAATCAGCTCGATGATAAAAAGCAGATTCTTGCTCTGAATAAGCTCCGTAACATGAAGGGTTCTAGGGCTCTGATAGAGCTTCTTGAGCAGGCAGAACCTAGCTCATATAGTGACGAGGTTCTCGGCATGCTCGCAAGTTCATATAACAGCACCGACCAAGAGGATCTTGCTATTCAGACTCTAGGCCTAGTACCAGAGGCTAACCGTGATGCGATGTGGTATTACCGTTACGGCTACTCTTATGCTCTTAAGTCTAAAAAGGCAGACAACGCTCACCACGAGAAGAAAAAAGCCGCTGTAAGGAATCTTGAAAAAGCTATCGAGTTAGCCGAAGGTAGTAGCGAAGATGACGTAATCGACTACTGCATGATAATCTTTGATAAAATACTGGACCTCAAACCAGCCGACTTACGCGGTGGATATAGGCTAGCTTATACGTACTACCACCACTACTATACCGAGGATTAATCGTCAACCTACTTCATTGAATCTCATAGGACAGAATTTAAAAATCTAATATTAGTAAGAATGGGGGCTTGCCTTTGCAACCCCCACTTTTATTTTATATGTGATTGAGCTCTTAAATTTAGTCCACTTTTATATATGCCGTGTTTTCAACGCTGATTTCTGCTGAATTTTAGTATCATCTTATCGCCGATGCTATAATGTCTGAATTCTTATCTGCCAGCTCTATTTTTCAGCTTCTCAACTTTCTCATTCTTACGTTCCTCTAGCTCAGCGATTTGACCAAGTAAAAAGCTCTCGAAATCGCCTTCAACATCATGTATCTCATAGCCATCGAAAACAACTATCTTGCCTTCCCTATCGAAGCAGAATATCTGCTCACCATCCCCTATTACCGAGAAGAATGGAATGCAGTCCGGTAGCCCACTTTCACGGAGAGCTCTTGTATTTGCACGTAAGTCTAGGTACTCGGGCACATCGCTTGAGATGCCGTAAACCATGATTCCTCGGCAAAACTCCCAGAATGGTGCAACTTCATACTCTGTGCCATAGGCCAGATTTCTTCTCTTACTTCCATGTATAGACCACCAAGCGGAGACATTGTAAACTCTTTGAAATCCTCCGGTAGCTTTATATTGAACTCGCTCTCGAAAGCTTCTATATCTTGTTCTGATGGCGTGTCATCTCCACATGCGAAAACCTGATAAGTTTCTTTGTCGTAGCTTCTAAAATAATCGTAAATCTTTTCTATAGACATATTTCACCTCGTGATACTCCCGACAACTTGCCTGGATACTTATTTTACTAATATATTCATTGTACTCTCTGTCATATTTTTATTGTAGTGATTCAATATAAAAAAATCAAATTACGTTAATTTAAAGCATAAAAAACAGGGGCGTATGCGCCCCTGCTACTTAATATTCTGGTGGTAGTCCCTCGTATTGTATCGATTACTCTACAATCTCTGTAACTACTCCGGATCCTACTGTTCTTCCACCTTCTCTGATAGCGAAACGTAGTCCCTCTTCGATAGCTACTGGTGTAATTAGCTCAATCTCCATTACTACGTTATCTCCAGGCATGCACATCTCTGTTCCTGCTGGGAGCTGTAGGTCTCCTGTTACGTCTGTTGTTCTTAGGTAGAACTGTGGTCTGTATCCATTGAAGAATGGTGTGTGTCTTCCACCCTCTTCCTTCTTTAGTACGTATACCTGTCCCTTGAACTTTGTGTGTGGGTGAATTGATCCTGGCTTCGAGAGTACCTGTCCTCTTTCGATTTCATCTCTCTGTACTCCTCTGAGAAGTGCTCCGATGTTGTCTCCTGTTTCAGCTGCATCAAGAGTCTTCTTGAACATCTCTACTCCAGTTACGATTACCTTTCTCTTCTCTTCGCTTAGACCTACGAGCTCTACCTCGTCTCCTGTCTTGAGTGTTCCTCTCTCAACTCTTCCTGTTGCTACTGTTCCACGTCCTGTGATTGAGAATACGTCCTCGATTGGCATTAGGAATGGCTGATCGTTTGCTCTCTCTGGCTCTGGAATGTATGTGTCTACTGCTTCCATTAGCTCACAAATCTTATCTCCCCACTCACCGCTTGGATCTTCTAGTGCCTTTAGCGCGGAGCCTCTTACGATTGGTGTGTCATCTCCTGGGAACTCATACTCATCTAGTAGCTCTCTTACTTCCATCTCTACGAGGTCTAGTAGCTCCTCATCGTCTACCATATCGCACTTGTTCAGGAATACGATGATGTATGGTACGCCTACCTGTCTAGATAGTAGGATGTGCTCTCTTGTCTGAGGCATTGGTCCATCTGTTGCTGCTACTACGAGGATTGCTCCGTCCATCTGAGCTGCTCCTGTAATCATGTTCTTTACATAGTCAGCGTGTCCTGGGCAGTCTACGTGTGCGTAGTGTCTGTTTGGTGTCTCATACTCTACGTGTGCTGAGGAAATCGTGATTCCTCTTGCCTTCTCTTCTGGTGCCTTGTCGATCTGGTCGAATGCTACGTCTGCTCCGAGTCCATATCTGTTGTGAAGAGTCTTTGTGATTGCTGCTGTTAGAGTTGTCTTGCCGTGGTCAACGTGGCCGATTGTACCGATGTTGATATGTGGCTTGGTTCTCTCATACTTCTGCTTTGCCATGATATCCTCCTTAGAATTGTGATTGAATTTAAAATAATTGGAGCTGTTGAGCAGACTCGAACTGCCGAACCTCTTCCTTACCAAGGAAGTGCTCTACCAACTGAGCTACAACAGCACGTATACAAGAATAGTACACGAAATAATACAGACTGTCAATAAACGATAAGCCACCACCACATAAGGATGGTGGCTTTACATTTTAAGTAATTATTTAGACTTACTTCACAGGTGTTGTATAAGGCTCTACACCCTTGCAGATACGTATTCTGTCAATTGCCGCAGTCTTGATTTCGCCGAAATTCTGAAGCTTCTCCTCGCCTCTCAGAACTCTTAAAGCTCCAGCTGCCAAAGCTTCCATCTCGAACTCACCTGGCATCATCTCAACTGGCGCAATCCAGCTTACCATACTTTCGATTATATCTGTGAGGAACTTTGAATAAGCAACTCCACCTGTGAGGATGATTCTGTCAACCTTGCCAGCCACTGGAGCAGATAGTTTAGCGATATCCTTAGCGATTCCATATGCCATTGCCTCGTATACGACCTTCGCATACTCGTTGCCTGCATCTATCATCTTCTCTACCTCGATAGCATCTGTTGTGCCGAGATGAGCTTTGAGTCCGCCTGCACCGTGGAATTTCTTCATCACAGTCTTCGCATCATTACCTGATGTGAAACAGTAATTTACGAGGTCCTTACAACCTACTGCCCCACCGCGCTCTGGCGAGAAGTTCCCTTCATCATCGTTTACGCAGTCTATATTTACACCATTGTGATAAAGTCTAATCGAGCTTCCGCCACCCATGTGAGCAACTATGAATGTGCACTCGTCAAATGGCTTCTTGAGCACTTCGTCAGCGCACTTGATGGCCATAGCTCTTGTGTTTAGAGTGTGTCCTACTGTGTAACGAGGAATCTCCGGAACGCCAGAAACTCTTGCTACTGCCTGCATCTCATCTGTTCCGATAGCATCGTAGATGCACGCAGGGATTCCAAATTCTTTTTTGAGATCAAACGCAATCATGCTACCGAGTAGTGAAGCATGCTTCGCTGTATCCTCTGGTCTCGTCAGGTAATCGATCATCTCCTGGTCGATTCCAATAGCGCCGTGAGGGCAAGCGATAATATTTCCACCTCTCGAGCATACTGCTGTGAGTGTATTCACGCCGATACCATTGCTCTCAAGAGCCTCTCGCACCTTCTCGTTACGGAAGCTGAACTGCTCTAGTACGTCATCGAATTGAGCCATCTCTTCCTGAGTGTGTCTTATGGTTTCCTTGAAAACCTCCTGAGCATCATCGTATACAGCAATCTTACTTGATGTAGATCCTAGATTAAGTACAAGAATTCTTTCCTTACTCATTTTTCAAGTTTCCCTTTCTAAATTAATTATATATACATTACCTTTGTTTTACGGAAAGTAGTATATCACACTCGCCGACCTCAATGTCAGCACTGAGCTGAACGTTTTTTGCAATTTCTATTCTTCGCCTCTAAAGTATGAAACCGCCGACTCGAATAGTCCTAACTCGAACTCTCCTGGCACGTTCTTGTAAAGACCCTCTCCAATTCTCTCGGAGTGTCCCATCTTGCCGAGAATTCTTCCGTCTGGTGAGAGGATTCCCTCGATGGCCATTGAGGAACCATTCGGATTGAACTGGATATCCATGGTTGGATTTCCTTCAAAATCAACGTACTGTGTCAGTATTTGACCATTCTCGAGCATAGTATCGATATCGTTGCTGCTAGCAACAAACCTTCCTTCCCCGTGGGATATTGGCACAGTCAGAACTTGTCCCACACTTGCTTTCCTCAGCCAAGGAGACCTAGTCGAGCAGAGTTTCGTTCTAACAAGCTTCGATTGATGTCTGCCTATATTGTTGAATGTTAGAGTTGGGCTACCTTCTTCCTGTACACCAATCTCTCCATATGGGAGCAAGCCTAGCTTGATTAATGCCTGGAATCCATTGCAAATTCCTGCAACTAGTCCGTCTCTCTCTTTTAGCAGTTTCATGAGTTCTACAGAAATCGCTTCGTTTCTCAGGAACGAAGTAATGAACTTACCAGAACCATCTGGTTCGTCAGCACCCGAGAATCCACCAGGGATGAAGAGCACATTTGCCTTATTGAGTGCTGCTGCAAAGTCCTTAACGGAACGTTTTAGGTGAGCTGCTGTGAGGTTGTTAACAACGAATATCTCTGCCTCACCACCAGCCTTCTCAACGGCTCTAGCCGTGTCGTATTCGCAGTTCGTACCTGGGAATACAGGGATCAGGAACCTTGGCTTCTCCACAGTCTTACTTGGCGTTGCATCACTTCTTGTTCTGTATATCATCTCGGGAAGGTTTTCCTCTGAAGTCTTGATATTGCAGCTATATACAGGCTCGAGCTTGCCCTCATAGAGCGCATTAAGAGCGAGTAGTCTCACACGACCATTCTTACTTCCGATGGATTCGCGAGAAACCGTTTTGCCCAGAAGTTTCATATCCGATGTCAAATCTATATTCTTGCTAGTCTCGATGATGAAGCTGCCGTACGCATAGCCGAACATCTCTCTCATGGAAATTCCTTCGTCAAACTCGAAGCCGACGTTGTTGCCGATTGCCATTTTGAAGACAGCCTCAGCAGGTCCTCCAAATCCAGGCGTGTAGCATGCAGCAACTAGTCCGTTATCAACAAGTGTTCTAACTAGCTTAAAGTTCTTGATAAGCGATTCAGCCTTTGGAAGCCCATCCTCACCAAGCTCTGGCCTAAGCCACACAACTTCGTGACCTCTGCTCTTGAACTCTGGCGAAACCACTTTGCTTAGTTCATCTGTAGTTACTGCAAAAGAAATCAGAGTTGGTGGAACGTGAATATCTTCAAAGGTTCCGCTCATAGAATCCTTACCGCCAATCGCTCCGATGCCAAGCTCCATCTGTGCTCTGAACGCACCGAGAACTGCACTGAATGCCTTGCCCCAAGACTTGTCGTTATCACCGAGCTTCTCGAAGTATTCCTGAAGACTCAGGTAGATACGCTCATAGCTCGCACCGGTTGCGATTAGCTTCGCAACACTCTCCACGATTGCAAGATATGCACCGTGGTAAGGGCTCTGCTCTAGGATATATGGATTGAAACCATACGACATCATCGATACGGTACTGCACTCGCCCTCGAGCATTGGAATCTTGTGAACCATAGCCTGAATAGGTGTTCTCTGTTTGATTCCGCCAAAAGGCATCAGTACTGTATTTCCACCGATTGTCGAGTCAAAGCGTTCTGAAAGTCCTCTCTTCGAGCAGACATTGAGGTCAGATACGAGCTCCTTCATGCCTTTCTCAAATCTCTTGGTATCTCTTTATCGAATCTACGAGCACCCTCAACTACGACATCGGCTTCTTTCTCCGCACCGTTAGTGTCCAGGAATTCTCTGGAAATATTTACAATCTGCTGACCTCTGAAGTTCATCGTGAGATAAGCCTTCTCTGTCACTGTCGCTACTGTCGTCGCCTCGAGATTCTCGCTCTCCGCGAGCTTCTTGAATTTATCTGCATCGGATGCTGCAACTACAACAGCCATTCTCTCCTGAGACTCACTGATTGCGAGTTCAGTTCCATCCAGTCCGTCGTACTTCTTAGGCACGTTGTCAAGAGTCACTTCTAGTCCATCTGCTAGCTCGCCGATGGCAACTGAAACTCCACCTGCACCGAAGTCATTACAGCGCTTAATGAGCGTAGTCGCCTCTGGGTTTCTGAACAGTCTTTGAATCTTTCTCTCCTCAGGAGCGTTGCCCTTCTGAACCTCCGCCCCGCATGACTCTAAAGATTCCATACTGTGAGACTTGGACGAACCTGTAGCTCCACCGATTCCGTCTCTACCAGTTCTGCCGCCCAGCAGTATGATAACATCGCCTGCTTCTGGCCTCTCTCTCCCTGATATTCTCTGCTGGAGCAGCCGCAACCACCGCACCAACTTCCATTCTCTTGCCACATATCCTTCGTGATACACCTCATCCACGAGACCAGTCGTGAGTCCAATCTGGTTTCCGTATGAGCTGTATCCTGAGGCAGCGGTTGTCGTAATCTTCTTTTGCGAGAGCTTTCCCGGTCTCGTCTCTGACTCAGGTGTGAGCGGATTTCCCGCGCCCGTCACACGCATCGCGGCATATACGTAGCTTCTGCCCGATAGCGGGTCTCTGATAGCTCCACCGATACAAGTCGCAGCTCCACCAAATGGCTCGATTTCCGTAGGGTGATTGTGCGTCTCGTTCTTGAACAGCAGAACCCAATCCTGCTCTTCTCCGTCGATATTAGCCTTGAAATCAACTGTGCACGCGTTGATTTCCTCCGACTCCACGACATCTACCATCTTGCCGTTCTCCTTGAGTGCCTTAACCGCAATAGTCGCAACGTTCATCAGGCTGATAGGCTTGTGTACTCCTAGCTGCTTACGTAGCTCTTGGTATTCGCTAAATGTCTTATTGATAGTCTCATCCTTAAACACAACACCTCTGATGGTCGTGTTGAAAGTGGTGTGACGGCAGTGGTCTGACCAGTATGTATCGATAACCTTAATCTCGGCAACGCTCGGATCTCTGCCCTCCTCTTTGAAATACTCACGGCACATCTTGAGGTCCTCGATATCCATCGCAAGCGAATTTGCCGCCAGGTAAGTCTCGAGGTCTGCGTCTGTATAATTTATAAAGTTCTTAATCATCGCAACTGGTGCTGGCTCAGGATACTTTGCCTTTAGTGTAGCAGGAACTCCAAGCGAAGCCTCGCGCGACTCAACTGGATTAATCAGGTAGTCTTTAATCTTCTCGAGCTCTTTATTGGATAGCTCGCCCTCTAAAATATAGATAACCGCAGACTTTACTGTCGGCTTCTCGTCGGGAGCGATAAACTGAAGGCACTCCTCTGCCGAGCTCGCTCTCTGGTCGAACTGGCCAGGTAGATATTCTACAGCGATTACAACCTGCTTACGGAAGTCCATATCCGTGCAGCTAGTATCAGTTGGTGGTTCTGAGAAAATCGTTCCACGCGCCTCTTCAAAAGCCCTATCTGATAAGTCCTCGATTAAATATCTATTAATCACTCTGATATTCGTCAAGCTCGCAATCTGTAGGCTCTCTCTGAACTCCTTTATAAGCTCCTTTGCCCTATTTGCGAATTCCGGCTTCTTCTCTACGTATAAAGCTTTGACCATGCCATTACTCCTGTCTCTAATCAGTCATTTATTATTGTTATAGTTTTAAATATAAGTGCTTAGTTAAGCGTCCGTTATCTTCGTGCTGCGAGCGCCTTCGCTCCGATATCTCTTCTAAAATACATATTATCGAAATGCACTTCTCCGAGCTTCGCATAGGCTTTATCCACCGCTTCATCGAGTGTCGGAGCTGTCTCCACCACACCGAGCACTCTGCCGCCGCTTGTCACCTGCTTGCCATCTTTGAGCTTACTGCCTGCGATATAAATGTGCTCATGCTCCTCAGGAAGCTTTATCTCAAATCCCTTTTCGTATGATGCAGGGTATCCCTCTGAGGCAGCTACTACGCAGCATGCCGCTTCATCTCTAAATGAGAACTTCACATCAGCCAGTGTGCCGTCTGTAGTCGCTCTCATGATTTCTAGAAGGTCTCCCTCTAGGAGCGGAAGCACTACCTGTGTCTCTGGATCTCCAAACCTACTGTTGTATTCGATGACCTTCGGTCCATCCTTGGTGAGCATGAGTCCGAAGTATAGACAGCCCTTAAAAGCTCTTCCCTCAGCTGCCATAGCTTCGATAGTGGGCCTAAATATCTGCTCCATGCACTGCTCGCTAATTTCCTCTGTGTAGTAAGGGTTAGGAGCAACGGTGCCCATACCTCCAGTATTGAGCCCCTTATCTCCATCGAGAGCTCTCTTGTGGTCCATCGAGGAAACCATCGGTCTAACTACCTTGCCGTCAGTGAACGATAGCACGCTTACCTCAGGACCTTCTAGGAATTCTTCTATGACTACGGTATCTCCGCTCGCACCGAACTTGTGGTCCTCCATAATCAGGCGAAGTCCCTCTCTGGCCTCATCACGAGTCTCTGCTATTATTACACCCTTGCCAAGCGCAAGGCCATCAGCCTTAATCACCGTCGGAATCGGGCAAGTTTCTACGTACTCTAGAGCAGCTTTCATATCGCTGAAAATCTCATACTCAGCAGTCGGTATCCCGTATTTCTTCATTAGCTGCTTGGAAAATGCTTTGCTTCCCTCAATAATCGCCGCTGCTTTGTTTGGACCGAAGCAAGGAATTCCCTTCTCTTCGAGCATGTCCACGAGTCCAAGAACTAGCGGATCGTCGGGAGCTACGACAACATAGTCTAGCTTTTTTTCTACTGCAAAATCGACAATCGCATCTAGGTCTTTTGCGCCGATCGCCACGCATTCCGCATCTTCAGCTATACCGCCGTTACCTGGCAGTGCATAGATATGCGATACATCATTGCTACGCTTTAGACTCCTGATTATGGCATGCTCTCTACCGCCGCCACCAATTACTGCAATATTCATTATCCTCTCCTTGCCACTATCTCTGCTGCGACCTTTTCGACTGCCGCCGGCAGAAGCTTCCACTCAGCTTCCTCCATAACTCGTCTCTGGAGAATTTCTGGCGTGTCGCCATCCTTAACATCTACTGCACGCTGAGCGATAATCTTGCCACCATCCGTAACTTCATTTACGAAATGAACAGTTGCACCTGTCACCTTTACACCGTATGAGAGTGCAGCCTCATGAACGCGAAGTCCGTAGAAGCCGTCGCCACAAAACGACGGAATGAGTGATGGATGCACATTGATAATCCTATCTGGATATCTGCTGACAAAATCACTGCTAAGGATCTTAAGAAATCCCGCCAGCACGATGATGTCTATCTCGTGCTCCTCTAGAAGTTTTATGAGCTCCTGCTCAAATTCTCCTTGCCGATATAAATATGCTTTATACCTGCTCTCTCAGCTCTATCGAGGCCTCCTGCATTCTTGCGAGAAGAAACCACAAGTGCGAGCTCCGCATGCGGAAGCTCACCTGCTGCCGACCTATCTATGATAGCCTGCAGATTCGTACCCCCTCCAGATATTAGAACTGCGACCTTTGCAAAACTACTCATCTTCACTCCCTGCCGTGTATATGCAAGGCTAATTATCCTTCGATAATTACGCCCTCGTCTCCTTTAACGATTTCTCCGATTACATACGCCTTCTCGCCAGCACCGTTAATAATCTCGAGTGCCCTCTCAGAGTCCTCACGAGGCACAACTACAGTCATGCCAACACCCATATTATAAGTGTTGAACATGTCGCGCTCTGGGATGTTTCCTGTCTCAGCTAGGACCTTGAAAATCACTGGTATCTCAAGACTGTTCTTGTCTATCTTAGCTGTCATGCCTTCTGGTAGTGCGCGAGGAATATTCTCGTAAAAACCTCCGCCTGTGATATGCATTACTGCGTGCGGAGTCATCTCCTTGAATAGCTCAGTCATCGGCTTCACGTAAATCTTGGTTGGCTCGATAAGTGCCTCGCCTAGGGACTTCCCACCGAGGTCGTCTCTCTTTGCCGCGAGATTTACGTTCTCAACATCGAAAACCTTCCTGACTAGCGAATATCCATTTGAATGAATTCCCGATGATGCGATTCCGATTATGACATCGCCCTCGCTCACCTTCTCTATATCGATAACCTTGCTCTTATCTACGATTCCAACCGCAAATCCAGCTAGGTCATACTCGTCTTCAGGATAGAAGCCTGGCATCTCAGCAGTCTCACCACCGATTAGGCAGCACTCGGACTGGATGCAGCCATCGGCAACACCCTTTACTATGGATGCTATTTTCTCAGGCACGTTCTTGCCACAAGCTATATAGTCGAGGAAGAACAGAGGCTTTGCACCCACGCAGATGATGTCATTAACGCACATTGCAACGCAATCGATACCCACCGTGTCGTGCTTGTCCTGCAGGAAAGCGAGTTTTAGCTTAGTTCCCACGCCATCAGTTCCACTGACTAGGATTGGCTCGCTCATGCCTGTGAGATCTGGCTGCAGCAGTCCGCCGAAGCCACCTACAGGAGCTGTATTTCCGAATTGCATAGTCTTCCCCACGTGTTCCTTCATGAGCTCTACCGCTCTATATCCGCTGGTGATATCTACTCCCGCTTCCTTGTAGCTCTCGCTCTGGCTCTTCATCTTAGTTCTCCTTTTTCTTGCTTTCGCTTAGCTTAGTCTCGAATTTGAATTTCCCTGTGGTAGCTCTACCTGCAGGGTACTCTCCGCCAAAACATGCATCACAGTATCCCACATTAGGCGATGTACCAATCATCTCGTGAAGTCTCTCCATCTTGAGGAATCCGATTGAATCGCAGCCGATTAGCGTGCAAATCTCATCCACGGTATGGTTCGCAGCTATAAGCTGTGACTTGTCCGACACGTCGGTGCCATAGTAGCACTCGTCAACGAATGGAGGTGCTGTCAGCATGAGATGTACTTCTTTTGCCCCTGCATGTCTGAGCTTCTCGACGATATTCCTTGAAGTCGTTCCTCTAACGATGGAGTCGTCGATCATGACAACCCTCTTACCTCTTACAGTCTCTTCGATTACGTTGAGCTTGATGTTTACAAGCTTCTCACGCTGTGCCTGCCCAGGTGCGATAAATGTTCGGCCGATGTACTTGTTCTTCACAAAGCCCATGCCGTAAGGAATTCCAGACTCGCGCGCATATCCTACAGCTGCATCAAGTCCTGAGTCAGGTACTCCGATTACGATGTCCGCATCGACTGGATAGTCAATCGCCAGTGCCCTACCAGCTTCAACTCTAGCGCGGTGAACGCTGATGCCGTCGATTTTGGAGTCAGGTCTTGCGAAGTAGATGTATTCAAAGATACATATAGACTTAGGATTCTTATTGCAGTGATCCTTGATACTACGAATGCCATCATGGTTGAAAATAACTATTTCACCAGGCTCTATGTCTCTGACGAATTTTGCTCCTACAGCATCAAGTGCACATGACTCGGATGCCACGACGTATCTGCCGTCTTCTGTGAGACCGTAACATAGTGGTCTAAAGCCCCTATCGTCACGAACGGCGATTAACTTATTAGGTGACATCACACACAGCGAATATGCACCTTTTAACCTATGCATCGCTGCATTGATCGCATTCTCTATACAATCTGTGCGGAGTCTCTCCTTGGTGATCAGATATGCGATTACCTCAGTATCACTTGTGGTCTGGAAGATAGAACCCTCAAGCTCAAGCTCTCTTCTCAAATCGCCGGAATTTACGATATTGCCGTTATGTGCGACAGCCATGCTTCCCTTGATGTGATTTACAACTATAGGCTGAGCATTTGCACGCTCATTCTTGCCCGTAGTTCCGTAGCGCACATGACCGACAGCGAGGCTTCCAACCCCTAGCTCATCGAGAGTGCTGTTGTTAAACACATCGTTTACCAGGCCCAAATCCTTGTGGCTGGCAAATACACCATCATCGTTAACCACTATTCCGCAGCTCTCCTGTCCGCGGTGCTGTAGCGAGTAAAGGCCATAATAGACAGTTCTGCCTATCTCATACGTCTCCCTTGGAGAGAAAACGCCCACTACTCCACATTCTTCTCTTAACTCACTCATACTGTTCCTAACCTTAAATATAATCTGTTAAATACTTTTGATTTGCCTACTGAAATCCATTTATTCTAAGCGATTTTAATCAGCACCTGATTCTGCCACAACTAAGCAAATTTTAGTTGAATTTTGCGCATACTGCAGCATCCTTCTCAATTACTGCATCGTGTGCCTTCTTGCGCTCTTCTCTGAGCTTGATCCTAAGCTGTTCATCGGAAACCGCGAGGATTTCAGCTGCGAATATAGCCGCATTCTTCGCACCATCGATTGCAATGGATGCAACAGGGATTCCCGGTGGCATCTGGACAGTGGATAAGAGTGCGTCCATTCCATCAAGCGCGGAAGCCTTAATCGGAATTCCAACTACTGGCAGGACTGTATTTGCCGCAAGAACTCCACCGAGATGTGCTGCCTTGCCTGCTGCAGAAATTATAACCCCAAATCCGTTCTCCTCTGCAGCCTTTGCAAATCCAATCGCTTCATCCGGTGTTCTGTGTGCCGAGTACACGTGAACCTCTGTCGGTATTTCATATTTCTTTAGCTCATCGATACATTTCTCAACTACTGGTAGATCGCTGTCGCTACCCATGATTACTGCTACTTTTTTCATAATTCTCTTACCTCCATCTTTAATTATCAACACGAGAGTCTTTTACTCGCCTTTAATCAACATGTTTCTAACGCTCTAGCAACCGATAATTTCAGCTTCCTCAGCACGGATACAATCTCTATTTATATCGTAATTTAAATTTATCACATGCGTCATCAATGTCAACAATAGGTGCTTGTAAAACCCGTATTTTATAGTATCTTCCATCGCTTTTTATGCGGAATTTTGACGTTTTACCGAAGTATAGCTAAGCTTTTGAGTGTATCCGTTCGTATTTTGTGCATTTTTAAAGTTTTTGCGTTATAAAAGGGATTGGCGCTGCCAATCCCTAATTGATATTAATTAAATGTTTTTCCGCTATGCTATTAGAGTTGATATTATAGCGAAAGTTGTCGCCGATGCGCTAAAGCTACCTCTGACCAACACGCGGAATCAGAACCCTCGCTTTAAACAGGTCTCCGTCGATTCCCAGTCTGACATCTCCATCCATCATGTGCATTAGGTCTCTGGCGATAGCAAGACCTAGTCCACTGCCCTCAGTGTTTCTGGACTTGTCGCCTCGCTTAAATCTCTCCATCAGCTCATCTGGTTCCATATCGAGAGCATCTCTCGACACGTTGCTGATCTCGAGTGCAGCAAATTTGCCCATCTCGCGAACCTTTACGTACGCTCTAGTTCCAGGCATACTGTACTTGCTGACATTGGTCAGCAGGTTCTCGATTACACGCCATAGCATCTTGCCATCGGCATTTACGTATACGTGTTCATCGTTCTTTTCGCAGTGAACCTCTACATCTGCAGCGACAAATATGTCGTTAAGCTCACCAACTACTTGCTGCGCCATACCGTTTAGGTCAATAACTTCAATATTGATAGGCATGGCCCCGCTTGATGCCTTAGTCGCTTCAAATAGGTCACCACTCAGTTTCTGCAGCCTCTTTGTCTTCTGATCGATAATCTCGAGGTAAGACATCGCATTCGGACTGTCGAGCCCTTGCATCTTGAGTAAATCTATGTAAGTAACCATCGATGTAAGTGGCGTCCTGAGATCATGCGATACATTGGAAATGAGTTCGTTACGCAGCCTCTGGCTTCGCAGTTCATTTTCGAGGGCAATCTCTTCCGCCTTGGCGATTTCATTTATGTCGTTTGCAAGCCGTTCAAACTCACCTCTATGTCTAACGACGACCTTCTTATCGAAATCACCTTCTTTAATTGCCCTAATGCCTTCTCGAACTCTCGCATAGTCGTGGTAATATCTCGGAGCGAGTGTGATAGTTAAAATCATCACAACGAATATCCATCCTGACCAAATATATGTAGGTGCAAAAATCACTACTATTAGGAAGTACAGCCTCTTCATCGTTATATCTTTGGATACAAATAGGTTGTAAATTCCCATGGAAACCTTGCCTACAATCGAGCGTTCAAAGAAATCTCTATTCTTGATATTCTTTACGAGTGATGTAAGTAGAATCATGGCAAATAGCACGCACACAGCCATCAGTGCCAACGAACCGAAGCCTTGCACCCACTCTGGTTTAAAGGTCGAATACTGTCTACCCAGCAGCATATCACTTTGCTCGGTGAGTTCCTTGACTGAAAATCCTTTCTTTACAATGGTCTTGAGTATGTGGTCAAGCGATTTTCCTGACGAGATATATACGTAGAATATTTCTTCCGAGGCAGCGATACCAACTCCCATTATAAATGACTATAATGCGAAGTTCGGGAAAGATACGGTCGATAAGATTCAGCTTAATCCTACCTTTCCTATCGAACTTACCAGCGAAATAAATCGCAAATATGACGCCAGCAAGTGTAAATGCAGCGAACACGATAAGCAGTATGAAGTTCGTCGTCAATATACCCACAAGTTTGTTCTTATCGACATAGACGTTGAAATGCTCGCTCGTATATGCCTCATAGATGATGATTCTATTTGCCGATACGACGAGTAGCACCATGCTTATGGTTGCCACCAGGATAGCAAATTTCGATTTAAACCCACGAAACTCGTCTCTTGCGACTTGTTCCCTCATTAGTTATCTCCTTCAAGCTTGTATCCTGTGCCCCACACAACTTTGATATATCTAGGGTCTTTAGGATTGATTTCAATCTTCTCTCTGATATGCCTGATGTGCACCGCAACAGTGTTCTCAGGGTTGTACGCAGGCTCGTCCCATACCGATTCATATATCTGCTCCATTGAAAATACTCGGTTTGGGCTTTGCGCCAGCAGTCTCAGTATGCCAAACTCAGTTGCTGTTAGCATAACACTTCGTCCATCAACAGTAACTTTTTTGCTATTATCATCTACCGTTAGTCCACCCACTCTGTAGATGCCCTCTTCAGAGGGCTCATTTGCATTTCCAAACTGTGTATATCTACGGAGCTGCGACTTAACTCTTGCCACTAGTTCCATAGGGTTGAACGGTTTAGTAACGTAATCATCCGCACCGATATTTAGACCGATAATCTTATCATAGTCCTCGGACTTCGCAGATAGCATGATGATTGGGATATCCTTCTCATTTCTGATCATCTGTGTTGCCTGAATTCCATCGAGTTTAGGCATCATAACATCCATGATGGCAAGCTTAACATCTTCACTTTTCACCACGTTAAGCGCTTCGAATCCGTCGTGGGCTTTCACAACCTCAAAGCCTTCATTATTTAGATATATCTCTATAGCTCTAGCAATTTCTCTATCATCGTCACAAACTAGAATTTTCACGGTATACCCTCCTTAAGTCATGTCTGTATATAGAAGTATATATCATTTGGCATAAGAAATTCGATTGTATTTATTATGATTTCTTTAAAATAAAATAGCAGTGGCTTAATCATTTCGCAAGTGCTTAATTTGCACCCCATAAAAATGATTAAAATCCACTGCCATATTTTTCGTTTTACCGTAGTTTTACGATTTATCGAGTTTGCAATTATTACACACTCTCCGCTGAATTATATCTACTTATACCCCTCATTATCGCTCTTCTTACTCGTCACGTTAAGTGCAACCCATAGAACGAAAGCAACTAGCGTAAATACGATTAGCGCATAGAAGTTTGAATCATACTTTCCACCCGCAGCCTCGAGCAGCTTAGCAGAGATATTAGGTCCGATGATTGCTGCTGGGATTAGAGAGAAGTTTGCAATACTGAAGTTAGTTGGAAAATACTTGTGTCCGAACGCCTTATTGATATATGCAGATGTGAGCGTTGGAGTTCCTCCATAAGCTAGACCTACGAAGATAAGCCCAACGACGATTGCGATGAGCGAATGACTCATGCCACCGATTACAAGCAGGACACCTGCTATAAACATGAATAAGTTATTTACAATAGCAGTCGTCTTTCTGCCAAACTTATCAAAGTTATTACCTGTAACGATTCTTCCTGCTCCGTTAAACAGCGAAACGATCATTCCGAGTACCGCAGATCCACCGTAAGCGAGCGAGATATTAGCCGCACTGTTAATAACCATTAGACCTGCCGAGTTTAGAGCAACAGCCCAGATGAAGAACACCCAGAATCTTCCAGTCTTCATCATTTCTCCAGTTGTGTAGTGATGAGTTTTATCATCTACTACTGCCGCCTTGCTTGTGCCTGCTGCTGGAGCCTCTGGCGACTTGATGATGATTGCTGCAACCACCATTACCACGAAAATTGTAATAGCGAGTAGCTTGAATGTCGGGAAGATTCCAATCTTAGCTATGAACTTAGTTACAACGCTTCCAAGGACTAGTCCGCCGAGACCGAATCCCATGAGCATGATTCCTGAAGCAAGACCAACCTTGTCTGGGAACCATCTAGTGATAGTAGTGATAACGGCATTGTATCCGATACCTACGCCACCGCCGCCGAAGATACCATAGAATATGTATAGCTTCATAAGGCTTCCCGAAGCATCTGTTGGATTCAATGTCGAAACCATGAAGAATCCGATAAGAAGTAGAACCGCTGAGATGAGTAGTCTCACCTTAACTCCAAACTTCTTACCTAGCTGACCTCCGATGAGTCCGCCTAAGCAGAACATGATCATCGAGATCGTAAATGTCATCGACATCTGTGCAACCGTCCATGTCTTGAAAACCTCTGCAAAAGGAGTTCTAAACAGTGACCATGCATAAATAAGTCCGAGGAATAGCGTAGAAATAGTCGCCATTCCGAGGTACAACCATCTTTTGTTGTTATTCATTTCTTAAACCACCTGTCCTTACCTAATTGCGCTGCCATTACCTCACTGCAGCACTCTAATCTTATAACGCCATCGTTCTCTACGCTGAGCGCCAATGCAAAATATAATACCACTTTTCACATATATTTTCTAGCAATTATTATCATATATTGCAGATAACTTTTTATTGCTTGTTATTGTTTGCCGCCTATAAGCATCTATGCTTCGAGGACTGTCTTTACCTTTCTATAAGCAAAGTCAGTTGTGCCTCCAACTTCTTCGTATATAAATGACTCTAGCGTTGTTATCGTGCAGCCCATATCCCGCAGCGTTTTCATAGCCTCCTCGAGATCATCCTTCTGCTTGGACGCACAGCAATCCTTGAGGACCTGAACTTCATAGCCCTTCTCCACTAGACTTCTTGCACTCTGCAGGATTCCAATATGTGCCTCTAAGCCAGCTATCACTATACGTCTACCCTTGTGCGACGCTAGTAGACTCTCCATATCTGGCGAAGATGTGCAATCGAATTCGACCTTGTCCAGTTTCTCAAAGCTGCGTAGTTCACTTTTGACTTCGCCTACAATCGGCTCAGTATCATATCCATACTGCTCCGTAAGAAGTGTAGGAAGCTCCAGTATGCTGAGGCATCTTGCCAGCTTGAGCACGTTATCCATAAACTTCTCACTCTTGCGAACCTTAGGAATTATATGATTCTGAACATCCATGATTATGCACATCGTATTATCCGAACTCAGTCCACGGAGCATCGCAAGCATACCGTTATCCACGCGGTTCACCTTGTACGGAGTGATGGTCGCATATCCTTTTGCAAGGCAGTTAAGATCCGTATTTGGCGGCTGGGCACTACCATCAGTAATTTCACCATTATACTTATATTCTCCATCTGCAAAAGGCTTGTTTGCCTTCTCATCATCCGCGTTATCAGAATTTTCTTCTATGACTCTCTCAAACGTGTTGTTGAAACCACAGATACCAGCATCTGCATATCTTACGCCTTTAATCTGCCACTTAGGTAAATCTGGAGCATTTACATTTAAGATTATGCCCGGCTGGAGTTTCTTCGCCACGTCGAGCAACTCCGGTATCATCTCGCAAATGAATTCGAAATGAGTCGCCTGCCTATTCGTCACGGAGAGGGCAATCGCTCTATAACCATTCAGCGCACCTTCGTTTGCAATAGCAAAAGTGCCCGAGTAGTTGATGTCAATTCCCGCATTTCCGCCGTGGTTGATTCCGCCGATAACGAAGTCAGGAGGTGTTCCTGCTTCTCTCATCATGTCGATACCGTACTTCGCACAATCTGCTGGAGTTCCAGATAGAGTGATGGCTTTTACCGCCCCATCCATCTCAACTTGATTTGCCGTAACTTTACCGCCGAGAGTAATCGCCTGTCCGCTAGCACTTCTCTGCTTGTCAGGTGCCACGACATAAACCTCCGCCATGTGCGAGAGGAAACGTACCAACGTGCGGATTCCAAATGCATCTATTCCATCATCGTTGCTAACTAATATTCTAAGCATTGATATTCCTCATTCCCTTCTTTATATTGCCGACAAACATCTTGATGAGCAGTCTCAGTAGCGGTTCAGACACCCTATAGAAGTAGAAGTACACTACCTGTTCTTCCTCAGTGCAGAGGTCCGTAACAGGGTTCATCATAAGCCCGACATCCTTACCCACCTGACACAGCTGCTCTGCCGGCACAGGAGCCTTGATTCGAAGCATTACCGCAAGACCGGACTTTGAATCGAGCGCTTCGATAAGTCCCCCACCATATTCCTTGAACATCTCCATCGTGGTGTGTAGTTTCTCAGAATTTCTCTTCCTGCACTTCTTAATGTGCCTATAGTAGTAACCATTATCCATGTATAGGGCCAGACAAATCTGCTCTGCCTTGGAACACGTCTGCGAGTACTTGCTCTTGATCCTGTCAAATATCTCCATAAGTTCCTTCGGTAGCACCATATAGCTTATCTTAATCGATGCAAAAAGCGTCGATGAGAACGAGCCGAGATACACGACTCTTCCCGATCTATCGAGGCCTTGCAGGGCTGGTATAGGTTTCCCAAAGTACCTGAGCTCGCTATCGTAATCATCCTCAAGGATGTAGCTATCGTTGGCTTCCGCCCATTTAATCAGTTCATATCTACGGCCAATCGGCATAACAGCGCCTGACGGAAACTGATTTGACGGATTTACATAAACGAGGCTTCGCATATTCACTGGAAGACGCTCAATCACGATTCCATTATCTTGAACTGGGATATTAGATAGGCTGACACCTTCATCCTTGAATATCTCCCTAACGGGTCCATACCCCGGAGACTCCATCGCTGCGTTGCTGATACCAAGCTCTCTTAAAATACGTATGAGATGTGTTGCGAGCTGCTGTGAGCCTGCGCCTATCACAACCTGGTCTGGCGAGCATTTAACCCCTCTGCCAGCATATAGATATTTTGCAATTTCGTATCGAAGTGCTGCTTCACCCTGTACGTCAGCTTCAGACTGCAGTGCGTAGGCATACTCATTGAACACCTTGCTCATGCACTTCTTCCACTTCGAGAACTCGAAGCTCTCCTCGTCGTAGATGAGCGAGCGCTCCCTAACAGTCTTGGTGCTCTCTGGGGGGAGAAGCTCGTCCAGTGTGAGTTCTCCATCTGCAATTCCATTTCCGACCGCACCAGATATATCATCGCTGACATAGTAGCCTGACTTAGGCCTACTTTCTATATAGCCCTCTACGAGCAGCTGATTGTATGCGGTCTCAACAGTAGTGACACTGATACCGTTCTCTTTAGCAAGCTGACGTAGCGAAGGCAGCTTCATGCCGAGCTCAAACTCACCAGAAAGGATTTTAGCCTTTATGTAATCAAAAATCTGTATATATAGATTTTGATCATTATTGTCGGCAAAATCGAAAATAATGCTTCTCATAGTCTATTTTCCCCTATCTGTATTCTAAAAATTTGCATAAATTGTATGTTTTTATAATTGCAATGTATTGTTATTATAATACTTGTCGAAAGAGTGCACAACGACAATTCGATAATAAAGACAGCATTTCTATAAGTAATTATAGATTGCTATATGGAGGATAATAAGTATGATTGAAACTAAAAACCAGACAGGCGGTACAAGCCGTGCCGACAGAAGCGATAAGACTTTAATTCTAGTAACCACTGCGATGATGACTGCTATGGTTATGATTGCAACTACATTCTTCAAGATCCCTAATGCAATGGGATACATTCACCTTGGTGACGGCTTCGTGCTTCTCGCAGCGATCATCTTGCCTAAGAAGTACGCCTGCTTCGCTGGAGGCGTTGGTGCTGGGCTAGCAGACATCTATGGTGGTTATGCCGTTTGGGCACCTTGGACATTGGTAATCAAGATAATTATGGTGCTGATTGTGCAGCTATTCTTTGACCTACTGATTAAGCGTGCGACAAATGGAGGTCATGTAGCTAAGGTTGCAGGACTACCTTTTGCGGAGCTCTTCGCATACGTACTCGCAGTTCTCTGGACTGTATCAGGCTACTATGCGGCTCAAGGCTTTATCTACGGCAACTGGGCAGCTCCGATTGCAGATGTTCCTGGCAATATCCTGCAAGCTACTGTAGGCGCAGTCGTTGCAATTGTAGTTTCTGTTGCACTGGGCAAGACTACTCTTGGAAGCAAATTCTACTACAAGAGAGCAACTCTCTAATAACATTAGGATACTAAAATCGAGGGCAGAATTAATGGAATATAAGAGAATATTATCAATTCAAGACATATCGTGTGTCGGACAGTGCTCGCTGACCGTTGCACTACCTATACTTTCGGCATGCGGACACGAGACAGCAATTTTACCAGCAGCCGTACTTTCGAATCACACTGGCGGATTTAAAGGTTTTACTTGCCACGACTTAACTAGCGATATGCCTGATATCATCAAGCAATGGGAGATTGAGGGAATTACATTCGATGGAGCATACACGGGGTATCTCGGAAGCAGCGAACAGATTGCATATGTTAAGGATATATTTGCAAGACTTGTATCTCCGTCCGGTCTACGGATAGTTGACCCTGCGATGGCGGATGGCGGCAAGCTCTATCCAGCATTTGACATGGACTTCGTGGAGGTCATGAAGTCGCTTGTTGCTGTGGCAGACGTAACACTTCCTAATATAACGGAGGCTTCACTTCTAACAGGTAATGAGTACAAGGAAAGCTACGACGAAGAGTATGCGGAGATGCTTGTAAGGGGTCTGCACGAGTTAGGTGCCAAGACCGTCATCATGACCGGTGTCAGCTATGATGATGAGAACACAGGAATCCTCGTATCAGATGAAAATGGTATAAATTATATAAGGCACGAGAAGATGCCTATTTCTTGCCACGGAACGGGTGATGTGTTCGCATCTGCATTTGTAGGTTCCTACCTCGCAGGCAAAGATAAGGCTGAAGCAGCTAGAATTGCTGGCGAATACGTCCTCAGCTGTATCAAGAATACTATCGATGACAAGGAGCACTGGTACGGAGTTAAGTTCGAGCCGCTCCTAGGGAGTCTAATTTCAGCCATTCGCGGTTAATCCGCTAGGCATGTAGCCATATGTTTTAACGACATGTAGTCGGGAGCGCAAGTTCCCGGCTTATTGTTTTGCATTGAGTTTTCAATGCTGCAGATTAAATTAGCATACCTGGAATTATCTAAAAATTTTTAACTATTTCTGCTTTTGTCGATATTTCTCAGGCAGTATATAGTAAAATGTCAGAGACACTTGTTGCCTACGAGCGGTCAACTGCACTTGCTGGCATTAGACCACCAGGGGCGATTATTAACAAAAACACTTACTATCGGAGGATGTTATGAACGATAAAATCGCAGGAAAATTCCGCGGCACAGGGGTAAAGGCCGGTCTTATGTACGGAATGGCTGAGTTCTACGGAGGTGGTGCTTTCGTAATCATCAACACCTTCTTTTTAGTATTCCTTACTAAGGCTCTTGGCATGCCCGCTGCACTCGCTGGCGCTATACCAATGGTCGGAAAAGTATGGGATGCCATTACCGATCCGATGATGGGAAATATCACCGATAGAACATCATCGAGATTTGGACCTAAGAGGCTGTATATATTGATAGGCGGAATCCTATCGTCTATCGCATTTATCTCGCTTTGGACAACGATTCCATCTCGAAGCACTACGGTACAATTTATCTATTATATAGTGATGTACTGCTTATTTTCGACATGCTTCACAATCATAATGGTCCCTTACAACGGTCTCTTGCCGGACATGGTTGATAGCTATGATATTCGTTCAAAGTTCTCGAGTCTCAGGATGATTTGGTCTACTATAGGAGCTATCCTCGCTGGGCTCGTTCCAACACTAATGATAAAGGACACTTTGAACACTAGCTTGTATCTCAAGGTAGCGATCATTTTCGGCATCCTGTTTGGCTTTGCAGCTGTGGTGACATTTATAGGAACTTGGGAAAAGGTGAAGCCACCTGTTAAGACGAAGCTTCGAGACAGCTTCTCCGAGGCATCGTCGGTGTTCAAAAGCCGTTCCTTTAAGATATTTATCGGCATCTACCTATCTGGTCAGTGTGCGATGGACTTCGTATCAGGTATGGCAATTTATTATGTCGATGATGTCCTGCGAGGCTATGATAAGGGCTACCTGACTATGCTGATGGGGGTTCTTCTCTCATCACAGCTTATCGGTATGCTCATATTCACACCGATAATGACTAGAACTTCCAAGCGTACCACTATACTCATTGGTGCACCTATCCGAATAGTTTCGACTCTCGGACTACTTGCATTTTCATATGCTGGAGCCCCAATTGTTCCAGTCCTTCTACTCTCCGCAGGAGTGGGAATTGGAAACGCAGCAACTTTGACGAGCATATTTGCAATCCTCGCAGATATGGCAGATATAGACGAACTTATTACTTCCACAAGACGTCCAGGCATCGTGTCCGGTATGGCGACATTTGCAAGAAAAATCTCGGCGGGTCTATCAGTGTGGTTCATCGGGCTTCTACTGTCGCTAGTAGGTTACGATACTAAACTCGCGCATTCAGGAGTCAGTCAGGCTTTAACAACGCAGCGCGGAATCGCTATGATTTTTATTGTAATACCAGCTATTCTCGTAGTATTACTGCTGATATTCGGATACATCTTCCCTATAACGAATAAGGAGTTCGATATAGTAAAGAAGGAAATAGGTAGAAGGCGCGGCACCGATAACAGCACCACAACTGATGACGAGAAGCGAATCCTCGAGCGTGTAACAGTTTCAAATACGAGGATTTGTGGAATGTTTCTAACGAACACAAGGTTAAGTAATATAGGGTAGAGTCGTGCGATACAAGCTGCAGTTTGCATCGTATGACTTAACGAAAGCACAAGGTGAACACAGATGACTAAGGCTGACACTAATAACGGCAAGCGAATTACTACATTAAAGAATCGACCACTCATATGGGCGCATCGTGGCGCAAGCGGATATTGCCCGGAGAACACTCTCGCAGCATTTCAGAAGGCAGTCGAACTCTGTGCCGACGGCATTGAGTTAGATGTGCAGATGACCAGAGATGGCGAACTCGTCGTTTGTCATGACGAGACAATAGATAGAACCTCAAATGGCAGCGGATGGATTAAGGACATGACCTTAGCAGAGCTTAAAGAGCTTGATTTCTCTTGTGGTCAAAAGGATTTCGCTGGAATCACTATCCCGACTATGCGCGAGGTGTTTGAACTGCTGAGCAATACCGACATACTGATCAATATAGAGCTTAAGACAGGCATTGTTTTTTACCCAGGCATGGCAGAAAAGCTCCTAAAGTTAACCAGAGAATGCGGATTCTCAGATAGGGTCGTCTATTCGTCATTTAACCACTACACGATAAAGCACATGCGAGAAATATCTCCTGAGGCGAAGTTAGGATTCCTCTATGCTGACGGAACAATCGATATGCCAGCATATGCACAAAAATACGGAGTTCAAGCTCTACACCCAGCTCTATACAACATACAGTTTCCTGGATTTATAGAAGAGTGCCATAAGAAAGGTATTGCCGTCAACGTGTGGACGGTTGATTCCGATGAGTATATCGAGATGTCATATAGAGCTGGCGTCGACGCCATTATTACCAACTACCCTGATAAAGTATTTGAAGTAATCGGGAGGCTGATATGAAGGTTCATACGCAAGTAAAAGTAACACGGGTAAACGCACCTGAAGCTCATAATTTGAGTGATGCGAACCTTCCACCAGGCATTAATATCGTGAGAGAAAGCGAATACGGCGAGCACATGGCCTATACCAATAAGCAGTGGAGAGAAAGCCATGTAACCGAAGGAAAGTTTACCTCATATGACGGTCTATCTATACGGTATTACCATGCACCGCAGGAGGATTCTCCAAAGGGATGCATCGTCATGCTACACGGCTACTGCGGTTTCTGGGGAAAATTTCACGAGATGGCGGAATATTACTGGCTTGCTGGCTACGAGGTTTTCTTCATGGAGCACCGTGGCCACGGCTATTCGGGCAGACAGATAGCTGAGGATGATATCGTCCATGTAAATAGCTACAACGACTACACCCAGGACATACATCAGTTTATGACTGAAGTTGTTAAGCCACGCATTGGAAATCTCACATGCATAATGTTCGCCCACTCCATGGGCGGTGCAATCGGTGCCCTATACCTAGAGCAGCATCCAGGAGTATTCGACGCAGCGATTCTAAGCTCACCGATGTTCGGGATAAAAACTGATGGCACGCCTAAGTTTCTAATCAGCCTCATGCTAGCTAAAATCAAGCTGCTACGCCAAGAGAAGCAACCGTTTCCCGGTGGTAAACGCTGGGATGGCATCCCTACTTACGAGAAGAGCAGTGCAATGTCAGAGGCGAGGTACACTTATATATTTAATCAGCGCCTTGAAGATAGCCACTATCATACAAATATGATGTCTAACGGCTGGGGCTACGCGAGTTTCCGCACCACTCCTAAAATTCTAAGGGACGCTGGCAAGATAGATATCCCTGTTTTGCTCCTTACATCTGGAAATGATGCGCTTGTGGATTCAAAAGGCCACTATAAATTCGCATATAACACGCCGAACACCGAGTTCGTCATATACGAAGGTGCTAAGCACGAGCTATATAATGGAACCGACGAGATACTAGAGGACTACTACACTAGAATATTTGAATTTGCTGATAAGATTATAGAGTCGAAAACTTAGTGGGAAATCGCTCATCAGCGTCAGAATAAATAAAAAATAAGCCATTCCCATTAAACGGAAATGGCTTTTCATTTATTACAAGTCCTCTTAGAACGATGTTATCACTGCTCCTAGACCGAAGATAATTCCCGGTATATTTGCAACAATGATAGGGTAGTCTCTCTTTTGTTTACAGAGACCGTATGTAACCCACAGCGTGCAGTTTATGGTTGCAGCTAGTGGCTGAATGAAGCTGCCTTTGTTTCCGTTTAGATTGCTCATTATCTGAGCTATGTATGCTACGTACATAAGAATCGACATGCATGTTCCTGCCCATCCCAGCATAGTTGCTTTCTTCTCACTCATGGTATACCCTCCTTTATTTTCTCTATATCACTTTTACGAACTTGGGTATTATATACAACTATCTAGGGACACTCAAGATTAAATTCTTGAAAATTCGTATCATAATGCTCTTTGTATAGAACAAACTACTATCGTATTCTCCTCCTAAGCTCTGTAACGAGACTTAAATCGGTGTCATAGACAGGCTTCTTGCTCACGCCTAATTCTCCAATCTCCACGTTTTTATTCTTACCGTGAAAATCACTTCCTCCACTCACGAGAAGTCCCCGACTCTCCGCAACGTCTAGGAGCATCGCTATCTCGTTCTCATCGTACCTAGAATAAAAACACTCTAATCCCTCAATTCCTATGCCTTGCAGGACACCTAGTTTCTCCTCAAGTTCCTCTCTATTCATATGAATTTCATTCTCCCCACCGAGAGGGTGAGCCCAGATAGCAACTCCACCAGATGACTTAATCGCTCTAATAGCTAGCTCTGCAGGAATCCTGCTTTCCACTCCAAACTCAAGATATCTGTTTATAATCTCAGTTCTGGTACCTGGGATTCCTCTCCGCATGAGGATATTAGCTATATGGGGCTTCCCAGCTGAAGGAATCGCCTCTAACTCTGCAATCTCGTCTGCAGTTAGCTCTATGCCATCCACTTCCCTAAGGTGTTCAATTCTAATCGCCAGCTTATCTTCTCTCTTCGCCTCTGCAGCAGCAAGTGCCTTCATAAAATCGGGGTGATCGTCGTCATACGAGTAGCCGAGGATATGGCACTTGATGTCGCCGGCTTTACAAGAGAATTCAATTCCTTTGAAAAATTCCATTCCCTCCGGTATATCATCTTCGACTTCGTGCACACCCTTAGTCGTGTCGTGATCAGTCAGCGAAACACTTTGACACCAGACGTTTTCACCTTCTGTACAACCTCCGAGGGACTAAACGAACCATCTGATGCTGTGGTATGTAGGTGCATATCGACTAATATTCTATTGTCCTTCACTCTACGCACCTTCTTTCCATTGGCTCTTAGTTGTTTAAATCTATATCTCGGTATATGTGTCTACGCAGGATTTCCCTACGCATATCTCGCTAACTATTTGCTCAAGCTAATGGTTCGCTAACTTATTCAGCTGTGAACTTCATGCCCTTAGTCTTGGCAACTTCCTTGCCTTGTGCGCTAAAGACAGCCTCAACACCTTTCTGCTTCTTGATAAACGCCTTTCCGCCATCTACACCTTTCATCAGGCAGATTGTACTCATGGCATCTATATCCATCGAGCGACCTTTCTTAGCCACCAAGCTGACAGCCTCAAGCTGTGTCTCGGCAGGATATCCCGTCTTGCTGCTTAGCACATGGTGGTAAATCTTACCATCCTTTTGGAACTGCCTCTCGTATATTCCTGAAGTTACAACGGTCTGGTTATCCGCTGTCGTGGTTCCGATGATTTCGGTCCTGTCAGTATATGGCTTCTCTATTCCGATGATAAATGGACTGCCATCTGGTTTGCCACCTATCGTGGAAATGTTACCTCCAAGGTTAATTACAGCAGATGTTACGCCTTCTTTCTCGAGCAGTGTCGTAAGTTCGTCTGCAACATACCCCTTGGCAATTCCTCCTAGGTCGAGCTTAGCCTCAGGATCTATGATTCTTATCTTGTTTCCGTTGAACTGAATATTCTTATAGTTTACATGCTTCAGCGCTTCAGTAATCTTAGACTGCTCTGGAACTACTGGATTCTCAGACTGAAAGTCCCATAGCCCTGAAACCGATCCGATAGTTATGTCGAAATCACCATCCGATAGTTCTCCATACTTCACACCAGCCTTAACGACTTTGAGTGTGTCTTTTCCTACAGTTACCCATTTGCCGCCAGCACTATTAATCTGACTGACTTCACTTGACTCGATTGTGTTGCTTAAAGTATTCTCGAGCTCGCGGCATCTTTTATAAGCCTTGTTGATTGCAGCCTCTGCCTTCTCCTTGTCCAGATCTCCATCCATGTCATATATCGAAATCTTACACACTGTATCGAGATAGAAGCCTTCCTTTGATACTGGCTCAACATCCTTGGTGTTATTGCAGGCTGTCTGTGTTATAATAACCGTTGCGATTATTGCGAATATTAACGAAAGTTTTATGGTTTGTTTGCTAAGTTTAATCAATTTATTACCTCACAGTTAAGGGGTTACAGGGAATAACGAACAATGTTAAAAGGATTTATAAAAAAAGCTGATATCGTCCTCTTTATAATCCTCATTTCACTCGGTATCGCCTCCTCGGTATGGCTCAGCACGACGAGTCATTCAGGAGACAAAGTCACCGTGACAGTAGATGGCAAGAAGTACGGAGTGTACAGCTTGTCCGAGGATAAAACTATCGCTGTAAAGCGCGGCAATAAGCTAAATGTAATCAGAATTAAGCACGGCTACGTGACCATGTCCGAAGCATCATGCGAAAATCAAGTGTGCGTAAAGCACAAAGCTATAAGCAAGACCGGGGAAAGTATAATCTGCCTTCCTAACAAAGTGGTCGTTTCGATAAGCGGAAAGGAGGCAAACAAGTATGACTCAGTCTCGAGTTAAATACTCAACCGAGCCTTCACGGAGGACTCCTCGTGGTCGCAGCAGTAACGTCGCAACCGTTGCGCTTCTAGCTTCACTGGCGCTAATTTTATCGTATGTCGAAGCTATTATACCATATACTCCAGGCATTCCGGGGATCAAATTAGGGATAGCTAACTTAGTGGCTGTTGTTGCGCTGTATAAGCTCTCTGCAAAATACGCAGTTATGTTAAATGTCATTAGAATAGTAGTAGCAGGATTACTTTTTACCGGTGTGTTCGGCATGCTCTACTCACTCGCAGGAGCTACGATCAGCTTGATAGGAATGATTTTGCTCAAGAAGACCGACCTCTTCAGCATTACCGGTGTCAGTATGGCAGGTGGTTTCCTGCATAATATGGGTCAGCTCACCATTGCGGCATTACTCATTAATGACATCAGAATCTTCTACTACCTACCGGTGCTGATGATTTCTGGAACGATAGCCGGAGTTGCCATCGGCATAGCTGCAGAATTGGTGATTAGAAGAGCTAAGTTTATAAGGTAGGCTTCTATTCATCAATTATCAAAACGTTTGATAAAGTTATGGATATACAGGTAATCACACTGTTAAAGCCCCATTTGCTAGTCTACAGCAAATGGGGCTTTAACAATTAATAGTTTCAGTTCAATAGAAATTTTTATTCTTTAATTATATATTTTCATGAAAAATCTGCGCTTCTAAAGCGTATAATGAAAAGGTATATCATTAATTTACGATTATATATAAGTGTTATTCATTTCTTATATATTATGAATGATGTTATAAAAAGGAGGGATTATGAAGAAAAAACTATTAGCTTGTCTAACGACATGTAGTCTGTTGATCGCAATGTTTGCTTCGACCATGACAGTTAACGCGACTTCACAGACTATAAAACCTATTTATCAAAACGAGCTCAACCAGGCTGGCAGAAATTCTCAGACTAGCAGAGGCATTAACATAGATGCATATGTTAGCGCAAGCCTTAACGGCGTTACGAGTAATTCCAGCAAGGCAGCAGATAATCCATATGGCAGCACACCTGCTTCCACATATGTATATAGTACAGTTGCAAACGCTGGTGATCTCATAGATGTTAATTCAAAAGATATAACGCTACATGCGAATATCACCAATACAAATTCATCTGCTACTGTGGCAAATGTTTCTCTTAGACTTGATAACAACGGATTCACACCTTCTGCAACTAAGTATGCTGATGATTGGTCAGTAGACGCAGCAAGAGTGCGTGGAAATGATATTTTCGATGCTTCCACTAGATCCGATATAAATATCGAGTATCAGTTCAAGAACGCCGCTCTCGGAACAACTACGACTACTCGCGCTAATGTTCTCGCAAGCGGGCTTCCAACTGGTTATACCTGGAGTGATTTAACACAAATCAATATCTCTGGAAATCTTCAGCCTAATGAGAGCGTTAAGTACAATGTTCCACTTAAGCTGACTGCGAAGGCTGGTGCAAAATCAACTTATACATTCCGCTTCGGTAACACTTCTGGGGGAGTATACAGGACTGCTTCTCTCATCTTTAAGAGCATCAACAGGAATGAACTAGTTTCGTCTGTTCTTAACACTAGAATCCTAGCTACGTATAGAAACAGCGATGGTTCATACACGGTTGCCGAGAAGAAGGTTCAGGACCTTATGCCTAATGCGACATCTAGCAATACGAAGTTCAACAACTTCCTAATGCAGATTCTAAGCACGTATCAGGATTCACCGGCTGACGGAGTGTTAACGAGCAACTCAGCATACTCGATTTCAACACTAGATATATTTAACGCTATCCACAATGATGGTTACACAACGCTAGTTAGAAACGATAACACGCTCCTCCCAATCTACGCTTATTACACTAACGGTAGTTTGACTCTTAAGGATGCAAGCGGAAGCCCAGTAAGCGTATCGGATTACGGCCTTAACTTCTACGCACAGATTATAAAGGTACTAGATGCACCTGACGTAGTGAATTTAAAGGTTGGGGATAGCTTTAATGCTGAGCAGAATCTGATTTCTGCGGTAAATCCTGTTAACAACAGTCCAATCCCATATTCAGATCTGACTGTTACATCGAATGTAAACACTACAGTTGCTGGCACATACCATGTCACATACACCTATAGATTAGCTGACGGAAAGACAATCTCCATCACAACTAAGATAAAGGTTTCTGCCAAGGATGCTTCGGGCAGTAACGCTAGCAGCACACCAGCAAAAAAAGCTAAGGTTGTTAAGAAGAGACACCTCTCTCCTAAGACATCCGATTCAACATCAGCGGCAAGCTTAATAGTGCTCTGCGCATCACTTGCAGCTCTAGGTGCTGTAGTTTATAAGCGCAAGAGATTCTAAGATGTGCTGATTAAGCTTTATTTAACAGCACTTTAATAGAGCTTATCGCTATAGATAATTACAATCAAAAACGACTGTGAGAAATGCGATCTCGCCTCACAGTCGTTTTTTCATGCGATTATTCTGTTACGTCCTGCCTATTCGTAGCACTGCGATAATCATATTCAGCATGCAGTGCTTTAGTACAAATTAAAGCACTGCATCTTCATTTACAGTATATATAATCATCCCGCCAGTCGGTTTACATCCCGTATTCCATAATCCCTCAAATCAAGCCACTTATAACCGCTGTATGTTACGGCCTTAACCTTGAATCCGTCCTCGGTATCATTATACCCATTTACAAGATACCAATGCCATACATAGTCGCTGTACCTTGCATCCTTGTGCCTGAGTGTAAGGAACGGAATCGGTAATCCTGCATCTATCTGCTCCTTCACCTTTTCCGCTGCCTCCTCGTAGGTATGATCTCCTGAGAATTCGCCCACATCCACGCGGTACTCGTCGGTATCCCTGAGGTATTTGACATATCCATTTATATAAATAGAAAGTTTATTAATTCCGATGAATCTAGGCCATAGATAGTCCTCCATCATATGCGCAAAGTCTACGTACTCTTCTCGCTTAACATCATCAGCGTCAAATGGATATAGCTTCGTGAATCCAAACTCGCGCGCAAAGTACAAACTGCTCTCACACGCAGTCTCCGCACCACATCCACCTATGCGCATCCAGAACGTGCGAAACCAGTCCTGATTGCCACCATAAGATTCACCTATATAATGGTGATTCAATTCTCTCTTCATCCTAATCTATACCAATCCCCCAAAAGTAAAAGCAGGGCAATCACGCCCTGCGATATACGAAATCCTAATCCATATCTGGAATGTCAGCAGTTTATGCGTCAAGTGCAGCATTAAGAGAGTTCACCAAGTGATCTCCATCAAGTCCGTGAACCTGAGCAGCCTGTCCGATTGACTCTCCCTGAGAAGCAGGGCAACCGATGCACATCATTCCGTTCTGGAAGAATACCTGAATTAAATCTGGATGCTCGTTGATAACATCACCGATAATCATATCCTTTGTAATCTTAGCCATTTATCTTTCATCCCCTTTCCGAATGTCATTTCTATTTTTCTATTGCAACAGTAACATTTTGAAGCTATAAAATCAATACTAATAAAGTATCTTTTTAAATTCCTACTTATTCACTCGGAATTCACTTTACATGTTGGTTTTTAGTGCTATAATGAGATGTTAATTTTGTAAAATAGAATCGTATAATTTGATTAAGAAATTAAAAAGGGAGAGACTAATGCTAGAATTTAGACCCGTCAGATTAGATGACCAGGACTTTGCAAAAACCGTAATCTGTTCGAGCGGATGTCATGGTGCTGACTACAGTTTCGCTAATTTATATATCTGGAGGCATGCATATGAGCCAGAAATCGCTTTCATCGGCGAGCGTATGATCATAAGAATGCCTAAGTATGGATATATTTTCGCATATCCTAAGGGAAGCGGGGATGTTAAGCCAATTATCGATGAACTGCTAGAAGACGCACATTCGCGCGACCAAAAACTGATAATGCGTGGTCTCACGCCTAAAACGCTCGAAGAGTTTGAACCTGTGTACGGAGACCGTTTCACCATAGAGGAAAATCGTGAAGATGCTGACTACATATACACAGTTGAGAAGCTGCGTGACCTCAGGGGACGCAAGCTTTCGTCGAAGCGCAATCACATCAAACATTTTGAGAGAAATGGCGAATGGGAATTTAAGCTCATCGAAAGTGGCGAAGATATAGATTCTGCAAGAGCATTCGTCGCTGAATTCTACAAGGAGAAGGGCGATCCTGACCTTGTCAAAGAAGCGGATGCTATCGACCAGATGTTTGAAAACTATGAGGCGCTCGGTTTCTTTGGTGGGCTCCTATATCAGAATGGTGAACCTGTTGCCTTCACTGCTGCTACTCAGCTCGACCAGCTCACCATGGATGTACATTTTGAGAAGGCTCTTCCTGGTGTTGAAGGCGCATATACTATGATTAACCGTGAATTCGTAAGGGCTATTTCCGAGAAATTCCCTGATGTAGAATACATTAACCGCGAAGAGGACATGGGGCTTGAAGGTCTTAGGAAAGCCAAGGAAAGCTATCATCCGGATGTCCTTCTCATGAAATACACAGCTTATGAAAAATAAATACATTATTAGACCTCGCGAGGCTTCCGACTTCAGTGATTTTGTGGAACTTCGTAGCAAGGTGTTCGGAGATGATGCAGAGTTCATCGAATTCTTTGATGCTTGCTTCCGAGATGATTATCTCGATTTTCTAATTATCGAAGATCAGGATGGTAAGAATGCGCTCCAGGCTGCCCTCACTCAGTTCGAGATAGGAAGGCTTATTGTTCCAGATAGCAAAAAGTCTGAAATCGCTGGTAAATCAATCGAGATGAGCTACGCAATATGTACCGACCCTGCGGCACGAGGAAAAGGTTACGGCTCACACATAACCGTGTACGCCAGAGAGATTGCCGAGAGCAGCAGGAAACTATCGATGCTCTCACCAGCTGAACCGAGCTTAATAAAGTTTTATGAACCTCTAGAATATAAGAAGTTCATGTATGCCGAGCAGGGTTCTGTCCTGGCATCTGAGCATGTCGATTTTGAATTCTCCCATCTTCAGACTAAGCTCTTAACACCGCAGGAATATAATAATTATAGAGAAACGATTCTAGCAAATCGCGTCCATATCAAGCTGTCAGAAGGAGCTCTGAGATTCGTAGCTGGGCTGGTAGCTCCTGATACCTCGGGCTCTGCGCCTACTATGGATGCTGGATCAGCTGATTGGGCGGGCTCTGCGCCTGCTCTGGATACTGGATCAGCTGATTGGGCGGGCTCTGCGCCTGACTGGGAAGCTGAATCAGGAGCACCTAATGGTTCTGGACTCTTGCTAATTTCTGATGGCGCTGAGCCTTTGGCAATCGCAGCGTGTGAGGCCGCGGAAGCGGGCTCTCTCGCTGCGGCCGAGCTCCTCACCTTCAGTGAAAATGGTGGTCATAAGGAGCTCGGGATTGCAATTACCAAGGCACTCGCTGTTAGATTTGGCGCTGTGCGATGTGATTACATGATGCCTAGTAGAGCGGGCAGCAAGTCAGCGGCTGCGCTCGGGATGATTTCCGTTAGCGAAGAGGAACTAGCCGAGGTATACAGCGCTGAACAGGGCGAGTGCCCTCCTTATATGGGGTTCACCTTCGGTTAGGGTGCTGATTTACCTGCTTCCTACCCTCAGGCTCACCGCAGATTCTGCCATAAACCAAACTACTCGGTCAGATTTTGATTTGCAGATTCCTTAACCGATGGTTCTGTCATAATTAAAAATTTCATCAAAACAGGGTTATAGGACAAAACGTGTTGGTCGCTAGTCCCAATAATTCTGAAATTCAGATGACTTATGCAGCTCTCCCCAGACCACCGCATCTCCCCATGTAGGGATAGATGAAGTGCGTTTATCTAACTCTGAAATCTTCTGGTATATCGCTGCAATACTTTTGTCCGTTGGCATTACTTTTAATAGCTCAGAAACAGAAAGCGGTCTTGGTGAGTGCACATAGCACCACCAGAAGACCGCTTTATTCTTCTTTCAACAGATAGTCCACGGTGATTCCTTAGCAAGGCTCTTAGCCTTGCATTTATACCGCCTTCTATCTGGTTATTTGTAGATGGAGCCTTGCCTATCTTAGCTATTAAATCTTCATCCAAATAAGTGAATAGAGTGCCTTCTTTTACCAACCTAGAAAGAGATCTCTGTGCCTTTAAAAGTCTTTCATGCGTTGCTCTCCAATTGCCGTTTTCATCTAGTGACCTTTGGCTCAGAAACTTGTTGTGTTTTCTCATCCAATCTAAGAATTCATCTACCCATTTATCTGCTTCAGATCTAGTTTCTAGGTGTAGTAGTCTTTTAGCAAGAGCATATAATTCAGCCCCTGCAAGGGTTTTAGGTCTTGTTGTAGTATATCTTCTTACTTGAGAAAACACATGAAAAAGGCATCTCTGGTGCTTTGCATGAGGCCATACCTTTCTCAAAGCTTTATTAAATCCTTTTCCTCCATCCGAAACTACAAGTGCAGGTTCAGTAATCCTAGACATTAATGAGATCCATGCATTTGCATGCTCATAGCGGCATAAGTACCAACCTAGCACATGGTTTCTGTCACAGCAAATTAAAACACAAGCATTACGGCACAGGTAAATTCCATCTACGAATACTACTGAATGCTTTTCTTCTACAACTGGTGGTAATGTCCATATATCCCAAAATTTGGATGTTTTTCGCCTAAATGTACGACCACCTCCAGGCATATACTTTTGAATATCTTTGCTAAAAAGCCACTTAAGAAATATATTAAGCTGCTTGGTTAGATTGTCTATTTTAGGGGAAAACGCCATCTTACAATTACAACAAAACCACCTCTGTGTTCCTGCATTTGTCTTACCATATTTCGAGCAACACCTACCACAAACAGGGCAAATAACACGCTTCATTTTACAATCCTCCTAGAATACTATTTCTAAGGAAGATATAACCCTAATACGCCTTGAAATTTCAAGTGTTTTAGACGATTTTACCAACACGTTTTGTCCACCCTGTATCTTCTTTCAAAAAAGATATAACCGCTGTAGCCGTTGAAATTTCAACGACCGCAGCGGTTTTTACCAACACGTTTTGTCCTATAACCCTCAAAACAAAACGGGTCATCATAGTTTTTAGGGGCAAACCCTAAAAAACTTTGATGACCCCACTATTTGTGCAATTGGGTACTGTTAATTCATTCATTTCATTGAAGTTCATAAAAACACTGCAACTTTCAAAATTAGAAAATTGCAGTGCTTATCTATACTATTCTCTTATCATTACTTGCGATAATCGGGATCCATATATTCGTATCCAAATGTTCTGAATATCGATTCGTATTTCTTGTTAGTCATAACTAGAATTCTGCTGTCGTTAGGTGCTACCGCAAGGAGAAAGTCATCTATTTCCTTGTAAAGTTGCATATCTGCACCACTACCTTCATACGCTGGATCCACCATTACATCGGTGATAAGGAAATACATCGCCCCATCCCCCGACACTCTACCAAACGCAACAAGTTCATCATTTATGTAAAGCCCCACCATAAATAGGCCATCTCTAAGAGCCTTGATGATGGTCTTAGGGTTACGCTTGCGTTCCCCACACTTATTCATTAAATTAATCAGCTCTGTAGGGAGCGTTCTATTGATGCGAACTTCTGCTTTAATCATAGTTTTATTCCCAGTTACTTTTAATGTGACCTTCGCTGAACTTACTTGCTGCATTTTTTAAGTATCGGATAGCTTTATACCTTAACTAATCTAGGCAGACTGATTATTTAGATTCGATAACTTCCTCAGCTACTTTTTCTGCTATCTCTTCAACCTCTTCCTTTACTGCTACTTCGCCAAGCTTTGGTGTCTCTACAGTTGCAGTTTCAACCTTTGATGCTTCCTTTGCAGCCTTTTCAGCTTCCTTCATCGCCTTAGCCTCTGCAGCTTTTGCAGCCTTCTCAGCCTTTGCAGCTGCTAGTGCCTGTAGCTCGCCTTCACTAATGTAGTTTTCAGGATTTAGCTTTCTAACCTCAGTCAGGATAACAGATGCTGCAAATAGAAGAACAGCGAATACGATATACGATAAGCTCTGGTTTAGGATGTAAGAGAGCGCATCTCCAAAGTGCTCGCCAATTGATGATCCGTAAGTCTTGAAGTAATTTCTTAGATATGTGATTGAATTAAAAATCGCATATAGCGCGTACACAGATACAATACCTGTGCATGCGTAAAGTCCAATAGTAACCTTTGATGTCTTAAGCTTCTTGTTGTTCATGTTTCAACCTTTCCTCAAATATAATTTATAAAATGCTTACTAATTTAATTGAAATATTAACATACTCATCTGTATCATATCATGAATTCCATGTGGTTGTTATGTGAATGCGGTTCTTATGCAAGCCAACCTAACACACATCCCAGTTAACTGCAGGTGTTCCATGTCTCTCGAGGAATTCATTTGCACGAGAGAAGTATTTACCGCCAAAGAACCCTCTATACGCAGAAAGTGGACTCGGGTGCACGCCAGCAATCACGAGATGATTCTTGTTCGTGATAAGAGGAAGCTTCGATTTAGCATTAGATCCCCACAATATGAAAACTAGCGGTTTTTCACGTTCATTCAGTTTGCTTATGACCGCATCAGTTAGCTGTTCCCATCCTTTTCCTCGGTGCGAATTAGCCTCGTGTTCCCTAACTGTAAGGACCGTATTGAGAAGCAGCACACCGGACTCGGCCCAAGGAGTCAGGCATCCGTTATCCGTTGGCGGCGGGGCAATTCCTAGATCGGAATCGATTTCTTTAAAAATATTTACAAGCGAAGGCGGTTGCTTAATGCCTGTCTGCACTGAGAAGGCCATGCCGTGAGCTTGCCCTACTTCGTGATAAGGATCTTGGCCTAGGAGCAACACCTTTACATCATCATAAGGAGTGTACCTAAAAGCCGTAAATATCTCATCACGCGGCGGAAACACCGTGTGCGATACATATTCTTCATCGAGGAACTCCTCTAGCGCTCGGTAATACGGTTTCCATCTCTTCAGCGAGGATATCGTCCCAATCATTTCCAATCTTAAGTCTCTCTGTACTCATGTTTTCTCCTGTCGCTACAATTATCTTCTGCGATGTTTCGCTGGGTGTAGTGCTTCTTGTCTCGCATCGTACACCTTGTATACGAGCCATGCCATAAGCGAACCAATGATTGCTCCTGTCACTACATCACCTGGGTAATGAACCCCAACATACAGTCTCGAAAGCGTCATCAGAAGTGCTAGTAATAGCAGAGGAATTCCGTATCTCTTGTAACCATTCAGATATATGCACATTGCTGCGGCGAACGAGCTTGCCGAATGACCTGATGGAAATGATGGATCACGTTGCTTCTCGATTAGCCTTTGCACCTTATCAAACACCTCGTACGGACGCGTCCTATCAATTAACTCCTTGATCAGGAGATTATTCACAAGATATGTCAGTGCTAGTGATACAAGCATCAATAGTCCATACTTTCTAGTGCGTTTAAATATAAGCAGTAGCACCGCTATCACTATCCACAGCAGTCCCGTATCACCGAGATGTGTATATATCTTGACTATTGGTGTCAGCGAATCGTGAATCGAAAGGCTCTGAAACTTGATGAGCATCGAGCCGTCCATATTTTGAATAGTCTCTAGCATTTAAACTCTATCTAAAGCAGCTTCTGTGATCTCTGTTAGACGAGGTCATACGCTCCGCTCTCTCTATCAATATATATCTTGTGAAGTCGCATGCCGAAGTCGCAGAGAATCTCGTAGTTAATAGTTCCGAGCTTGCTTGCGAGCTCTTCTGCAGAAACCTCTTCCTCACCAGAGCGCCCCATAATCACGACTTCATCGCCTTTGAGAACTCCGGGCACATCCGTAACGTCGATCATACACTGGTCCATACAAATGCTTCCTACGACTGGCACGCGGTAGCCATTTACAATAACTTCCGCCTTGCCCGTAAGTGCCCTCGAGTATCCATCCGCATAGCCAATAGAGATTGTGGCAATCTTGCTCTCCCTCTCTGTTACGAACTTGCGGCCATAGCTAATTGAAGTGCCAGCAGGAACTTTCTTGATGTGTATAATATACGCTTTTACAGACATTACTGGTTTAAGGTCCAGTCTCGTCTTATCTACCTCTTCAGATGGATAACAGCCATACATGATGATTCCTGGTCTTACCACATCAAAATGAGTCTTTGGATAGTCCATAATCGCAGCACTGTTGGCGATACTCAGCATAGGAATGTTGATGCCGCAGCCTGCGAGTTCCTCATAGAAGTCGTTAAACAGCGAAAGCTGCTTATTAGTATATGTCGAATCCGCCTCATCGGAAGTTGCAAAATGCGAGACCATTCCATTTATGCGTAGCCCTTCGAGCTCGTCCATCTCCTCGATCTCAGTTCTCGCAAACTCTTTCTCAAGCGGGGTTTCTATCCTATATCCGATTCTACCCATGCCTGAGTCAATGGCGATGAAGCAGTCGATTACCGCCCCTCTCTCAACTGCAATCTCGGATCTCTTCTTCGCCCTCTCGAGACCGCCGACCACAATTGTTAGATTGTGCTCGATTATTATATCTGTGCAATCCTCTGGTACGAAGCCGAGAAGCAGTATACTTTCATTAAATCCAGCTTCACGCAGAACGAGAGCCTCTTCAATAGTGGCAACTGCGAAGCGCGTAACTCCATTTGCACGTAGAACCTTGGCACAGCGAACGCTACCATGTCCATACGAATCGGCTTTTACAACGCCTATTATCTCACTGCTACCAGCTACTCTTTTTATTTCCTTGATGTTGTGGTCTAGCGCCGTTAGGTCAATTTCTACCCATGTCTGACGCATTGATTCCTTGTACATTTTGTACCCCTTTAAGTATTTAGTTCCTGACAGCTGGGCCGTCAGGAACTGTCTCTGTCAGTAGGTTATACTTTTGTAAATTAGCGGATAATCAGTTCATCACGCGCTGGTCCGTTTGAAACCATGGATACGCGGACGCCGATTTCATCTTCAATTCTCTCGATGTACGCCTTGCATTCACTTGGCAGGTCATCATAGTTCTTGATTCCTCTGATATCTGTCTTCCAGCCTGGAAGCGTTTCATATACTGGCTTAGCCTTCTCGAGGAGCGGTGTGTTAGGAAAGTCCTTTGTCACCTCGCCATCTATCTCGTATCCTACGCAGATTTTGAGTTCATCGAGATACCCCAGAACGTCAACAACTGTTACTGCAACCTCTGTAGCTCCCTGCATCATGCATCCATATCTGGTTGCAACTGCATCGAACCAGCCGACTCTTCTAGGTCTACCTGTAGTTACTCCGAACTCTCCACCATCTCCACCGCGTCTACGAAGCTCTTCTGCCTCATCTCCGAATAGCTCGCTAACGAACGCTCCTGCTCCAACTGCAGATGAGTACGCCTTTACAACCGTAACGATTCTCTCGATTGCATAAGGCGGAAGTCCGGCACCAGTAGCACCGAACCCTGCGAGCGTCGACGACGATGTTACCATCGGATAAATGCCGTGGTCAGTGTCCTTGAGTGCTCCGAGCTGACCTTCCAAGAGAATGTTTTTGCCAGCACGAAATGCTTCGTTTAGCACCTGAGAAGTATGATCAACGTATGGTCTAAGCAATTCAGCATACTCCATCAATTCCTCATAGATATCTTCTGGCTTAATCTGCGGCTTGTGATACAGATTCTCAAACAGCACGTTCTTGATACTGCACACATTGTCTATCCTCTCCATTAGGACTTCCTTGTCTGCATAGAGGTCAGCAACCTGAAAACCAATCTTAGCGTACTTGTCTGAGAAGCACGGTGCGATGCCCGCCTTAGTCGAGCCAAACGAATGTCCAGCAAGTCGCTCCTCTTCATACGCATCAAGCGCCATGTGATATGACATTACTAACTGTGCTCTATCAGAAATGATAATCTTGCCGTGGGGAACGCCTGCTCCCTCGATAGATGAGAGTTCTTCGAAGAACTTCTTGGCGTTGACAGCAACTCCATTTCCCAGAACACTTACAGCATCCTTGTTAAAAATGCCAGACGGCATTAGGTGAAGTCCGAATTTTCCGAACTCATTCTTGATGGTGTGTCCAGCGTTACTTCCGCCCTGGAATCTCACGATATAATCGGACTCCTGTGCGAGCACATCTGTAATCTTACCCTTACCTTCATCGCCCCAATTGGCACCTACAACTGCTGTGATCATAAAAACCTCCTTGTGCATTGCGCTACTGCGCCTCTGCCACGACTTTATGACCCCGTCGGTCCTTTTATGAACCAACCTTCTGTAAAGCCCAGCTATTAAGTTTCCTTCCCTGTACTAATTTTACTTCGGGATTATTAAATATGAATTAAATATACCTTAAATATATTCAATCTTACTTGTATTACGCCAAATTCCCATCTTCTCGGCTTCCTGAATCAGCGCTTCTCTAAAGTCAGGATGTGCAACACTGATGAGGCTCTCGGCTCTCTGCCAAGTCGACTTACCCTTGAGGTTTACTGCCCCGTACTCAGTAACGACATAATGTGTCGCTGTTCGCGGTGTGGTTATGATAGATCCCCTTGGTAGTGTCGGATGAATAAGGGATACAACCTCTCCATTTGGCTTAGTTCTAGTCGAATGTGTACACATGAAGCTCTTACCGTTCTTAGATAAGAATGCTCCGAGTACGAAGTCGAGCTGTCCGCCCGTTCCCGTAAGCTGTCTGAAGCCTGCACTCTCTGAACAAACCTGTCCATACAGGTCAACTCCAACGCAGCTATTAATCGAGATGAAGTTATCTATCTGCGAAATAGTATGAACGCTGTTAACGTAGTCAACTGGTGCAGCGCAGCAGATTGGGTTATCGTCGATGAAGTCGTATAACGCCTTACTGCCGACAGCTGCCGTATACACTGTTAGCCCCTTATCTACCTTCTTGTTGTTGGTCAGCTTACCTGCGTAATATAGATTCATAAATGAATCTACGATTACCTCACTGTGACCACCTAGGTCACGGATGTCGGACTCTGCGAGCAGACCTCCGATTGCATTTGGCACGGCTCCAATACCGAGCTGCAGCGTACTTTCATTTCTAATTCGGTCTACTATCGATTCGGCAATCCTTCTATCCTCAGGACTTGCCGGTGCCGCCTTGAACTCAGCGAGTTCAGGGCTTTCTCCCTCGATGATATAGTTTACATCAGATATATTGATGTGCGACTCATAACCGAGTGCAATTGGCATCTTCTCGTTAACCTCAACTATGACAATCTTAGAATTTCTGATAATTCCGAGAAGGTCAGCATTGGTAGGGCCAAAATTAAAGTTGCCATATCTATCCATCGGTGCAACCTGAATGCAGCAGATATCGAATCCATTGCCCTCCTGTCCCCAATATAGTGGCTCTTCGTTGAATAGAATCGGCACGTACCAACAGTTGCCCGCATCCGCCATCATTCTGTCCATACCGGTGTAATGCGATGAATAAAATCTAACTGTATCTACGTCTCTAGTCGCCTTGAAAGTCTCCAGAAGATCGTTTCTAACGGCAACTTCAGTCTGAATCTCTAATCCGCGAAGGAGTGTATCGGTCTTGAGGCGCTTTCCAAGGGCCCTGTCCATGTAAATGGAGCTCCCAGTTCCCACGCCAAAGTGCAGCCTATAGTTGCTCTTAACTAGGCTAGCGGCGAAATCTGCGTCGATCAGCTTGGTTTTGTATTCACTCTGCACTTGACTGATATCGTACATAATCGTCCCTCCGTTTTCCTAAATTGTCACTATTTGCCGCAGCTTTTTTGTGGCAAAAGGACAAAATTATTTTAGCCTATTTGTGGCTTTTTTTCAAGCTTTTAAGGGCTTTCAAGGCCACTTCAAATCTTAATATTTGCTTATATTTAAGTGTTGAATTCGAGAAGTATACGGGTATAAACAACATCTTGGTCCACTTACCCTGCCATACTGCCGTGTACCCACGCATGAGAAAAGGACACGGGTTTTATTCCCATGTCCTTAACTTTCGATTGATTAATTTTGCTTTGTATAGCCTTGTGTTCTCAAACGACTAGCCACCTTCACTATTTGTCTGAATTAGTCGCGCTTCGATAGAAGGTCTCTGATCTCAGTAAGTAGCTCAACCTCTGGTGCTGGTGCTGGCTCTTCCTCTACTGGCTCTTCTGCCTGCTTTCTCTTAGCTTTGCTTAGAGCTTTGATGATGATGAAAACGGTTAGCGCGATGAGTAGGAAGTTGATGATCGCCTGGATGAATACACCGTAGTTAATAGCGGCGCTTCCAACTGTAACCTTTAGTCCCGAGAAATCAATTCCTCCGATTATTACACCTACGATTGGCATGATGATATCATTAACAAGCGAGGTAACGATTGCTGTGAATGCAGAACCGATGATGATACCTACTGCCATGTCTAGCACGTTGCCTCGAGCGATGAATGCCTTAAACTCTGCGATAAATCCCTTTGTCTCTTTCATTTTACCCTTTTGCTCCTTTCAATATTGAACTTATATAACACTTCTTGAGTTCGTGTTGCGTCTATATAACGCACAATTATATTTAGTTACATAATGAATTACACTATAAAAGTCTTCAGGTCAAGTGCTTTATGTAAATTAATTGAAAAAAATTTAATTGTATGCGTATAAATTGTTTCCTCGCATATTGTTCACACATAAATCACTACATTTAGCTTATTTCCTAGACTTATGGCATATCCCCATTTTGAAAAGTAAATCGTTCACACTCACATTATAATCACCATGTTCTCAGGTTTGAATCTACCACGAAATGATAATTCGTATAGGCGCGATTCATTGTCAGCTCGTTACGTCTTGTACTACACGCAATTCGGTGATATTATAATTAAGCTTGTGTTTAACGCTGATGATTGTAGTTAATCAGAGATTTATCCGGGATTACGTTCACAGGAGGCGTCATTCGCAAGCGCCCAACCCATGTCTCGATAGCTCAGGGGACAGAGCACCGCTCTCCTAAAGCGGGTGTCGGAGGTTCGAATCCTCTTCGGGACACCATTTAAAAACACCGCAACTCAGTAGAGTTGCGGTGTTTTTGTTTGTCAAAATTCTTTTACATACTAGTATAGTGCTCAAGCACCGCAGAAGTCACACCCTTCGAACTAGACTCAACTGCGATTCCCAGGATTTCCTTAACCAACTTGAAATTTTCAGTGGCATTTCTCTTCCATTCCGCAAATTCAGGCCCAAGAATATAATCTTGATACTCTAAACTATCCTCCGGTCTACCTTCAATTCTGACGAGAAGACCTTTATCACGCATAACCCTAACTACAGTTCGTACTTCATCGTCCGTCGAGTAAATAACTCTGGTACCAGCTTTACCTTCCTCTGAATTGCGTCGGAAACGAACAAATATAAACGCAGCTCCTTATTTACAAATCTCTTATCGGGTATGTAAATAGGTTCAGTATTGTCAGGAATTTGAAACTGCCCTTTATTCTTCTTTATTCCATAGTATTCGCAGATACCGTCTACTTCTCTCTTCGTTAAGTTATATTTTGTTTGAAACTGTTTCTTTGTAAGCATGTTAATCACCAGTCTTTTTTTAGTACCTATTCCTCACTTAACTTACTAAATATCAGATTTGTCTATATCAAAGATGCTCACACTGTTTGCTTCTTCGTATCTATAAGAATTATCAATGCCTTTCATGTAGATTTCTCTATTACTTGTATCGTCGGTTAAAGCACCTTTGATCAGATACTTAATTTCAAGACTGTTAACAGGCGAACGTTCCATCGCGGATAGATAATCTTCTTTTTCTATTTTTGACCAATCAACGCATTTGCCAATAGCCGCCCTTAGCATTAAATCTAGCCATATCCTTTCGCTTCTACCATTACCCTCTCTAAATGGATGAGCAACGTTCATCTCTACATATTTTTCAACACATTCATCAAATGTTGATTGCGACATTTTCTCAATTTCTTTTATGCTTGCTTCGAGATATAGGACTGGTGCAAATCTGAAGTTACCCTTTGCAAGATTAACAGTTCTCAGTGTCCCCGCAAAGCTATATACATCCTGAAACAGATATCTATGGATATTTGAAAGACCTTCGAATGTACCCACTTCGATTTCATTTATGTAGTCGCTATCCCATAATTCAATAGCTCGTCTTTTGCTCAATAATTCTTCTTGCTTATAATCCATAAATACCTCGCTAATTAATTTATATCCGAAAAGTATATTGCATTTTACTCTGTTACACAGGGATTCTTTACTGCCACTATAATAACACATGAACGAATACTAAAAGGCTTGTTTTTCAGTATAACAGTTTCTGATTTTTAATTATTGAGTACTTCTGTTATAATAACGAACACACATTGTAATATTTCACACAAGTATTATTAAGTAAATCGAGACAAGCGAGGCCATATGATCGAACTAAGAAATGATCCATCTGTAAAATATAGCTATGATGAGTGGCTGGAGTTTTTCCGAGAAAACGACAAGCACAGGCTGCAGATAGATTTCTCGAAGGAGGCCGCTCTACCTGCCGATATCAAGGTGCTGATACTGCCTTCTGTTTCTGCATTTCAAGTAGGTGAGCACAGCGATGGACTTCACCTGATAAAGGTCTCAGAGGCGTTTGCTAGCAAGTTTGACGAACCTACATATCCCAAGGTTATGAAGCTATTTATCAGAGAGGAGAATTTCCACTCCTCATACCTTGGTGAATTTATGCGCTATCACGGGCTTCCGCTCCGCAAGAACAATTTCCTCGACAGGACATTTCGCCGCCTCCGTAGACGTAGCGATCTCCGTCCTGAGGTCGTAACCCTCGTAACGGCAGAGATTATCGCACTCTCTTATTACTCAGCTCTCAGTGATGCTACTGACTCACCTGCACTAAAGAGGATCTGCGCTCAGATGCTTCACGATGAGCTACCTCACGTGATTTTCCAATCATATACACTAGGACATTTTAAGCAAGGTAGATGGCTTAAGCTTCAAAGGCAGCTCCTCATGAGAGCTGCAACCCTTGCTGTCTGGACTGCATACGGAAAAGTATTTCGTGCAGCAGGCTGGACATATTCTAAATTCAAGCAAGAAAATCTCGGCTATCTAAGGCAGTCTGAAGATATAGCCAAATGTATCTCCACACGATTAGCTTCGGATATCGTACAGCAGAGATAGTTAAAGTCACTTATATAGATGACCAGCATGTACTAAAAAAGTACATGCTATTATTTTTTTGCATATCTCATTGACAATATCGTAATACGATATTATATTTTAGCTAGAAATATCGATTAACGATATTAGAAATCTTACAGCAAATTTGATTAATGGGTGGTGCTATACATGGCCAAAAAATCATTGGAACCATTAACCGAGCCGATGTTCTACATACTGCTTTGTTTCCACCGCTCTGATATGTGCGGGACGGAGATATCGAGTTATGTAAATGATCTCACGGACGGAAGGGTCAAGCTCGGACCAGGGACTCTGTACTCACTCCTCTCACTTTTTCAAGCGGAGGATTTAATCAAGAAGTTACCACCAGACGGCAGGAGAATTTCTTACAGCATTACAGAGCGTGGCGAACAGCTATATCAGGATGAAATCTGTAGATTAGAAGCATGCCTTAGTGATGCACGGAGGTGCAGTTATGAGCGATAAGATTAAACAGAAGATTTGTTATTTTGGTCTTTCCGACATATATCAGGAACAGAATTGGCTCGAGGATATGGCTAGGAAGGGGTTCCTTCTCACATATACCGGCTACCTTATATACGACTTTTCATATGGCGAGCCAACTGAGAGAAGGTACCGAATTCTGCCAGAGAAAGAAAGAAGATCGAACAGGAAGAGCTGGATATATATGAGTCATGTGGATGGACATGTGTGCGAGGAACGCATGGATCGACTGTGTTCTATACAGACGATCAGAATGTACCCGAGCCTTTTACAGATGCCGTTACAGAGAAGAAGTATTATGTGAAGAGACTACTCTATACATTTATCACTACTATAGCGTTGACCTTTTGCATTCTTATGAATTTAGATCTCAATACGAATGGCTTTGTCTTTAATCCAATTGAGGCTTATTATCAGCTGGCTGATAAACCGTCTCCAATTATTTACATATACGCTGTGATGTACCCAATGCTAGTGCTATTTGAGCTGGTATTTATCTTCAGATACACTAGAATATGGCAACTGAAAAGAGAAACTTTTAAGAGGACTGCTGGCTTTAAGGCTAGACGTTATGTAAATATGATTTTAATTAATGCGATTATCGTGCTGATTGTAGGCCTCTTTATATATGTGGTATTCGTGCCAGATAAGAGAATCATGACAAGCAGCTTTAAAGAAGCTTTGGCATACAAGGATGCTGAGCTTGTAAGGTTCTCCGAATTCGACCCATCCGCTTGGGATGAGATCCGTGCGAATATGATAGTCAGAGAAGATAATAAAAATATCGATAATCCTGACATAACATACGAGACAAGTTACGACCGTAATGTCATGATGATAAAGATGTCTTCAGAAGACCTCGAGGTTTATTCCAGAATCGACAAAGATGGTGTATCTGAGCCAAAGCTCATGTATCAGGTTCAGCTATACAAAGCTAAATCAGCAAAAATTGCCGCACACTTTATGCCATCTAATATGGAAGAAGAGCTAGACTATAAAGGCTTCGACGTATCAAACAAGCGCATCAAGAATATGCAGTTTAAATACAAGGGGCTCGATTATGCGGCATATATCGTAGCTTCTGAAAAGATGAGGCTCCATTCTATAAACAGATGCTTTTCCTCAGAAAGGGAAATAAATATGTCGTTGTTGCATACAGTGGACCTATCGACCTGAAGTCGAAGGTGGGACTGTTCGCAGCAAAGATGTAGCTACATTGTATCCAATTGTTATCGCAAAATGCTCAACACGAGGTGTGTCATGGATAAGAAAACGAAGTTAAAATACGATCCTTTCGGCATAGTTGATATGTTCTATAAGCAGAACTGGCTTGAATATCAGGCAAGAAAAGGTCTGCTGCTCGCTAACGATAATCTATTTACTTGCAGATTCACCGTTGACGAGCCAAGAGATAGGCGGTATCGCATCTTGCCATACAAGTATAGCAAGACGACGCAGGAGGAACTGGATTTATATGCTTCTTGTGGTTGGCATCTGATATACGGTTTTGACTCAGTGATGATATTCTACACGGATGATTCAGATGCCCCAGAGCCATTTACGGATGTGCAGAGTCAGCATAAGTACTACAGAAAGAGCTTGATTACTAATTTTATTTGGATGCTAATTATTTTTGCAGAATCACTTTTTAGCATAAGTCGAAGTGTGCAAGGATTCACTATATCACCATCAGAGCTTCTCTATAGCAGTGCTGATCAACCGCTTTCCTCTGTTGTTATGAGTCTTATAGGGTTGCCATTGGCACTTTTGTACTGGTTTCAGTATATGTTTACATATATTAGCATACTAAATAAAAACAGGAAAAAGGATTACTATGGGACTTCAGGATTTAAATTGAAATATTACACCAATGCGACACTTTTTATAACTTTAACCGTCCTAGTCCTATGGAGCATCATTGATATCCCTAGAACAGTAGATGTCTCATCATCCGGCGACTTCACAGAGGCTCTTAAGTACAAGGGCAACGAGATTGTGCGCTTCTCGGAATTTGACCCTGATACATGGAAAACTGTATATAAGAAAATCGAGTACTACCACGATGGCAAAGGCGATATGATAACCTTTGATGTCAATCAGGACAAAACTCTAATGATGCCTAGAATGGTGTCTGAGGAGCTTGAGGTAGATAGAGATACTAAGAATGATGAAGATACTGTAACGGATCTTTATTACCGTGTTAATCTCTATAAGGCAAATCTTCTAAGATTGCAACGGAATTTATGAAATACAACAGTAAAAATGCACTTGAAGAGTCGGACATCAAAGTATCAAATAAGTCTCTTGACAAGTACCGTTTCGATTACAAGGACCTCGACTACGCTGCATATATCGTAGATGAGAAGAAGGCAAATGATACTACTGCAAAACGTGATCAGCTACTATTCCTCAGAAAAGGTAGTACCTACATATACGTTTCATATTACGGCCCTATCGACTTGAAGTCGAAGGTAGGAATGTTCGCAGCAAAGATGTAGGTTTGTAGATTATCTAGGACTGTAGGTTCTAAAACCTGTTAATCGTTTTATTAGTAAGCTTATAAGCAAATGACCAGCCACGCGGCTGGTCATTTCAGTTCCTGATTAAATTGTTCCTTTATGTCACGTATGGCACGTACATCACGCTATTCTTCTGGAGCCTCGAACAGAACCTTGAACTCTGATCCCTCGCTCACGTATATTCCCTCTAGATCTTCAGGGTGATTTGCAATGAGTTCTGAGACATTATCCACCTCGAACGAAACGCATATCCCGCAGGCTGCGCTAAGAGCTCTAGGCACCGGCATAAGTGTTGCGGTTTTGTCTATGCTTTTCTGCTGCTTGTGGAACTGCTGTGCTCCAAAATGCGTATGGAAAGTTGCGATAAACATTACTTGAGTGTAATCAGGTAATCGCCTTCTGGCGTTTCACTGTATTCCATAGATAGCTTGTTGTTAGCTGCATATCTAGAGATATTCTTAACTGGTGTCATGCTGTCTACGAGAACTTTAACAGGTGTTCCAGCCTTTACAGCGTTCTGAGTCATAATCACTGGTTCAGGGCACGAGTACCCTCTTGCATCTACCTTAGTCATTTTATGCCTCCTTAGCTTTTCTTATATTCATCAGACCGATAACTACGGTAACGATGATTCCGATAATAACTGCAATCTTGCCATTTGGAGTTGGTCCCATTGGTGTCGATGCTAGTGCGAAGTTGTGGCAGAAAGCTGCACCTACGATTAGACCGAGAACTGCAACGCCCGAGTCTGCATTTCCTGTACCAGAGAGAACCACCTGACGAAGTGGGCAGCCACCGAGCAGGCAGGAGCCTAGTCCTACGAGAACCATTCCTAGGAAGTTCCATAGAGAGTCGTTGAATGCAATCGGCTGCTTGTCAAACCCTGCATGGAAGAAGCCAAGCGCTAGATTTCCAACGAGAGCTGCAACGAATATTGCGATAAATCCGGATAGTAGATAGAAATCTTTGAATAACACTGCATCTCGGAGTCCACCAACCATGCATAATCTGGTGCGCTGTGCTAGTACGCCGACAACAAGCCCTGCAATTAGCGAAATTGCGAGCGGCGCGTGCATAGCGCCAGGTCCCTCTTTGCTGAATGCGAGAAGTGCAGGGAATGCGCATAGGATAACGAGCAGTACTACCGTAATCGCTGGCATCGCTACGCCTTCTGTTGGTCCTAGTGGAACTGACTTCTTGAGTGTGAAGCCCTTCTTGAGGTATACGATTCCGCCGAGAATTCCGCAGAAGAATCCAATCAGGCCGATGATTGCATTCCAGTCTCCACCAGCGATTCTGAGAATCATTCTGAGTGGGCACCCGAGGAACATGAGAGCTCCTACCATGACGAAGAACGAGAGTATGAATCTTGTCATCGGAGATGAACCACCGCGAACCTTAAACTCTTTTCCGCAAACGGACATAATAAATGCGCCAAGAATAAGTCCGATTATCTCGGGGCGAACGTACTGCACAACTGGAGCAGTGTGGAGCTTAAGAGCACCAGTAGTGTCTCTCAAAAAGCAGGCAATACAAAAGCCCATGTTAGCAGGGTTGCCATACTTAACGAGAAGCACTGCAGCCGCACCGACCACGAGCCCAGTAATGATCATAAGGGTACTTTTTTCTTTTTTCATTGTATCCTCCTTGTTTAAATAATATCGATTTATCAATACGAGTATATCAAACAAGGATTTTGTATTAAAATCAGTAATTTTAATACTTAGCGGTAAATATTAATATTTTCAATAGCAATTTATTTTGAGCTTTTATTTAATGACTTATGTCTGAATTCTCCCCATTTAGTGAGAATTTCCCTGCAAAAGCCTCTTCATCGCTGCCCTATATTTCTCGACTCTTGCATAGTCCTCTGCAGAGGGATACTCTATACGGCTGATGTCCATGCTGTGGCTTAGGTCGGCAAGCTTTACGGAGGTCGCCAGCTTATTTTGCGAGATCCTATCTATGTACTGCATATAGTCTTCGTCTACGCCTTTGTAAGAGTTTTCACCGCTTCAACTACCTTTTCGCTAAATCCGCACATGCGCAAATACATTTCGTCATACTCGCTATCCTCGAGTACATCGTGAAGGTAAGCGACTACCTTTTCCTCTTCTGATTCACACATATCTGCGACTGTAAATGGATGTAGATAGTAAGGCTTTCCCGCCTTGTCCACTTGTCCGTAGTGAGCCTCCTGGCATATCTGCTGAGCCAGCTGAATCTGATCCATATTCCTAAACCTCCTAAATTAATTATAGGTGCGTATTATAGTTAGGGCAAGAGTCTTGCATTTCCCCCTTAATCGAATATCTCTCACCATTTTGTTATTAATTTTTTCATAATCCTATTTACATTGATTCTCATAAGTGATAATCTACAACTCATTCAAAATTACTATTAAAATAAAATGAAGAACTGAACTATGAATCACGAAGAATCTTATTTTGATGGCGGACTATTTCAGCTTATTGGCTACAGCATTCTTGGCACCCTTATTACAACTACAACCCTCAGAATTTGTCTCCCTTGGGGTACTGCATGATTTACAATTGGGAGATCAGGCACACTGTCATAGAAGGTAGGCGCCTCGAATTTGATGGTACCGCTGTGCAGCTATTTGGAAACTGAATAAAGTGACTTCTGCTTACAATTGTAACTTTTGGAATCTATGGATTCTGGGTGAGCATCAAGCTTAGACAGTTGAAGACGATGCATACACATTTTGTGAATTAAATTAGGCTATTAATTTTTTATTGCGGAATATAATAATCTTAGGCTGATTGCAAGAAAGGTGGTATTAACATGTGTAGTACATCAGACAAAATTAAATGGGCGTTATTTGATTACATATTCCCTACAGCATTTATGTTCTTGGCTATATTTAAGCCGGAATATTATGTTTTATCGGCTAACTATCTTGTGTTTGCTATGCTCACTGTCGGTTTTTTTAATTCGCAAGGTCCATTTCTTTATATGTTTATATTTCCTGTGTGTGGGCTTTTCATAATTCCTGGATATTGGCACCTAATTAATTTTAATTATGAACTTTTTGCAACAGTAGGAGGTCTTGCCTGCTTCCCTGTTGGTTCCTTTTTAATTAATAGTTATGCTGCGAGGGCTTGATGAAAAGATGTATTCGCTGCAGTCGTTGAAATTTCAACGACTGCAGCGGTTTTTTACCAACTCGTTTTGTCCTATAACTAAAATTTATTTAAATGAAAAAGCCTCGAATCCGCCAATCAAAAGGCGTTTTCAAGGCTTTTACTTTTGGAGCTGCTGGCGAGAATCGAACTCGCAACCACTTCATTACGAGTGAAGTGCTCTACCATTGAGCCACAGCAGCATGTGAAGTTGCCAATAAAGTATATAATAAAATCATTTACTTATCAATGTTGCATTTTCAAATTTAAATTGCTGCGTGATATAATCAATCACAGAGAGTGCCACTATTATCGTGGCATATGTACATATGTATATGAATATTTAAAGTTGTGCATGAATTGAGAGGTGTCATATGACCGAAGCAGAACAAATGCAGAGAATAGAAGATAAGAAAATTTGCCTCATATATACAGGTGGAACGATTGGCATGTCCAGAACAGACAGTGGTTACGCACCAATAGCGGGTCACTTTCAGCATGAGCTAGACCGCATCGACGACCTTCGTGCTGATGGAATGCCTAAGTATGAGCTTGTTGAGTTCTCGCCACTCCTCGATTCTTCCAACATAACTTACGTGCAGTGGAACATGATTGCCGAGTCGATTACATCACGTTACGATGACTTCGACGGATTTGTCGTGCTACACGGCACAGATACCATGGCTTACAGCACCTCGGCACTTTCCTTCATGCTCGAGAATCTAGGTAAGCCTGTAATTTTCACTGGGTCACAAATTCCACTTTGTGAGCTAAGAAGCGACGGCAAGGACAACCTCATAACTTCTATATTGATTGCCGCCTCTGGTAAGGTAAACGAAGTTGCTCTGTACTTTGGGCACAAGCTCTTACGCGGAAACCGTGCTATGAAAGCTTCAGCGGATGGGCTTATCGCCTTTTCTTCGCCGAATTATCCACCGCTTGCTGAAGCGGGCATAGATATCAACTATAACGAGCCTCGCCTGATGCAAAAGCCTCGCAGCGATCTTCTCGTGCAGTCGATCAAGCCAGCGAAGGTCGGCGTTATCAAGCTTTTCCCAGGTATACAGTTCGAGTTATTTGCACCAATCGTAACGCGCGGACTCGATGCTCTTGTACTTGAGACCTTTGGCACAGGCAACATACCTAATTATGATGAAGCTCTGCCACCTCTCATCGCCCGTGCTATTACAAATGGAACTACAGTGGTAGTCTGCACGCAGTGCTCGCAGGGAACAGTCAGGCTCGGGGCATATGAAACGAGTTCAGAGCTTGCAAAAGCTGGTGCGGTATCCGGTTCAAATATGACTACCGAAGCGACAGTAGCTAAACTCTACTACCTCTTCAGCCTAGGGCTAGAGCACAGCGAGATCAGCAGGCTCATAGAGACCGACCTGCGCGGAGAGCTAGACTAATGAAGGTAGCATATCTATCATCGCTTGCTCACCCTGCCCTATGCACTTATCTTGAAAATGCTGGTCATGTTATACACAATTTTCCCGAACTCCGCGCGGTATCTAGCCTAGTTGCAAATCATCCAGATGTACTTCTGTGCAAGCTAGGAGCAAAGCCTGAATCTCCTATCTATGAAGGTATTCCTAATGAACTAAGTCCGATCTATCCAGATGACTGTAGATACAATGCGGCGTGTACTGGAAAGTTTTTTATCCACAGACTGGACATAACTGATTCAGAACTCCTTGCTGCTGCAAAGGCGAGCTGCGGAAATGAACTGGAGCTTATAGATGTTCGCCAGGGATATACAAAGTGCAGTACTATCATAGTAGATGAAAACTCTATCATCACTTACGATAAAGGAATCGCAAAGCCTTGTGAAGCAGCAGGCATGAACGTGCTTATAGTCGAACCAGACTTCGTGAAGCTACGTGGTGCCAATACTGGATTTATCGGAGGTGCAAGTGGCCGTGTAGACGGTGAAATAGTATTTAACGGCGACCTCTCGGTACATCCAAACTTTAGGGGAAATTACCGCTTTCATCGAGGCCCAAGGTCTTGGTTGCAAGTGGTTTGAATCATACGAGCTTGAAGATATCGGCTCAATAATTACGGTTACAAAATCTGACGCTGACTAAGGATATATATGAAAAAACACGCTATTATTCCAATATTCATACCACACCGAGGCTGTCCCAACGACTGCGTCTTCTGCAACCAGCGAAAAATCACTGCTCGCACGACTGCCCCGACTGCGGATGAAGTAAAAAATACGATTGACACATGGCTCACGACACTCGGAGAAGTTCCGACGGTCGAAATTGCTTTTTACGGTGGAAGCTTTACAGGACTAGGGCTAGAGGAACAGAGTTCATACCTCGCCATTGCCAAGGAATACAAGGATAGAGGGCTCATCGACAAAATTCACCTGTCAACACGACCTGACTATATAGATAGAGATATTTGGATAATCTAAAGGCATACTCGGTTGATACGATTGAGCTCGGAGTTCAGTCTTTCGACGATGAGGTGCTTCGTAAGTCGAATCGCGGACATACAAGCACGGCTGTATACGAGGCTGTCTCACTGATTAAAGAGTATGGATTTGAATTCGGAATCCAGCTGATGATTGGGCTTCCTGGAGATTCGCTTGAAACGTGTATCTATTCGGCAAAAGAGGCCGTTAAGCTAAAGCCTTCACTGACTAGGTTATACCCGACCATCGTTATTGATGACACGGAGCTACTAGAAATGTATGAACGCGGTGAATATAAGCCGCTAAGCAGGGAGGAAGCCGTTACGGGGACGGCGGCAATGTATAAGATACTCGATGATGCAGGCATTACGATTATGAGAGTTGGGCTCAAGAGCACTGATATCATCGGCGAAGGTGGATCGATAAACGGCGGAACTTATCACCCTGCTTTTAGGCAGCTCGTCGAGGGGCGAATAGCGCGGGACAAGATTGAGCCACACCTAGATAGTATTGTAGATGAGCTCAGAAATCGTTACGAGAAGTCAGGCGAGCTCATAGCTAACCATTTGCAGGGCAGGAGCTTGGCAAATGAAAGTTTAAATAAGCGGAGGTTCTCGCGGATAAAAGTCGATATTTTTTCTTCTCCTAAGTGGTTTTCAAATGTCGTTGGTAATAACAGTGAAAATAAGAAATATTTTGAAAAAAAGTACCCCGAACTAAGTATCAAGTTCAGGGTAGATGACAGCTTGGAAGCTGAACAGTTCAGAATAAACTGCAATATATAGCAATGTCTTGGTCTATAAGGCATTGCTTTTATAATTAATATTGCTTAATGAGCTGCATTAATTGCGCAGTTCTAATTGAACTTCTCCAATTAGAACGCTCTATATATCGCCTGCTTATCATAGATACTCGTGCAGCAATTTTATTGCTGTACTGAGATCATTCACTCCCATCTGACCAGGCGCCGATACATTCTTGGCTGCGCCAAAGGTAATCGCTGATCCGAAAGCTTCACCACAAATCCTAGATAACACTCCTGTTTCAGACATCGAAATCGTGACGATAGGACGGTCCGCAAATTCTCTGTGCATCTCCTCTGTAGCGGCGAGTAGTGTTATTACATCCTTCATGTCTTTTGACATAACTGCAATCTTAGGTATATCTACGCCTAACTCCTGCATCTTGCGGAGCCTTTCTACAATCTCGTCTTTGTCTGGAGTCTTATTAAAATCGTGATTCGATCCGATAACCTTGACACCGGCATTGTGAGCACCAGCTATAATTTCTTTTACGATATCTGTTCCTATAAAAACTTCCACATCGACCAGGTCAACGTATCCGGTCTCTGCAGCCCTTATTACAAGCTCTGCATAATCATCATATTTAATAGACTTTTCACCACCCTCATTCGATGTGCGAAATGTCACCAACAGCGGAGTCTCTCCAAGGGCTGTTCTTAAATCCTTCAGTACGTCTTCTACCTTACTAAAATTGAGCGCATGCTCAAACCAATCGACACGCCATTCAGCTATATCTACAGGTAAACTTCCCATGTTCTCTGCCTCTACCAGTATGTCTTCTTTAGTTGCGCCAATAATTGGTGCACAAATCTTGGGTAGTCCAGAGCCGATTTCGATATTTCTAATTTTTACTGTATTCATGACTCTTTGTCTCCTTTTTTGTGACTCTAGGGCAGTCTGGTTTATGCCATTATGTTAGGTAATCTAATCTGCATCTATCGCCTTGCACTTCTCATCGAGGACCGCCTCGGTTGCTGCAATGTCCTTAAGCCTGCACAGTATCTCTAGGTCGTCACCACCATTTAGAATAGTGGAACCATGCGGAATTATCTCCTTGCCATCCCTCATGACTGAGACAATCAGGCTACCTTCAGGAAGCCCAAGCTCCATGACCTTGTGTCCATCCATTATTGAACCGATATGAATGCTAGAATCAATTACGACCTTGCGTTCTCTAATCGAGATGCGCTTCTTGACGTACTTCTTGTCACTCTTGCTATAGACATCCGCCAAATAATCATGGTCAGGTGTGCCTGATCCGCTCTCCACCTTCTTTCGCTGTCTCCTGTGCATAAGCTGATCGTATACTGGTTCTCCGCCTAGGAGGTCAGCCACTACATATGCGACAAGAGATGCTGACACGAGTGATAGCAGTGTCATGAAGTTTCCAGTCATCTCTGTGATGAGGATAACCCCTGTGATTGGAGCCCTTACGATAGCTGCGAAGAAACCTGCCATCGCAATTATTACGAAGCCTTTGATATAGTATTCCTCTACGCCAAATGCCGTGCTTAAAAATGTAGAGTAAAGCCCACCCGTAATTGCTCCGATGACGAGTAGTGGTAAGAAGATGCCGCCTGGAGTTCCCGTTCCGAAGCTGCCGGTCGAGAAGAACAGCTTTGCGACTAATAGTATGGCAAGTGCTATCAGTGTGAATTTGCCATCGCTGATGACCTTTACGAGGTCGTTTCCACTACCTAGAACTGTCGGATAGATGAACATCATGAGGAATGAAATCATGAGCATGATTCCGATACTGACGAACTTGCTATCGAATCTATCAAAGAAATCTTGCATCTTATCTAGCAGCTTATTGTATAGAACTCCCAGGATTCCAAGTATTACGCCAAGCAGTACTACTGCCCAGTAGATGCGTAATGGAATTCTGTGTTCAACATCAAAATCAAACACCGGTCTAAGTCCGATTATATTGACGGCTATGTAGTCAGCAACTGCGCTAGCTGCCATCGTCGATACAAGAACTTCTGCTGAGAAGTTCTTGTGAAGCTCTTCAAGCGCAAATAGCACTCCAGCTAGCGGAGCTCCAAACGCGGCGGCTAGGCCCGCGCCAGCGCCACAGCTCATCAGCATTCTCTCCTCAGTCAGAAGCGCATTCTTCCGGCGCGCGAAGCCCTTGCCTATCATGCCACCCAGCTGAATGCTCGGGCCCTCTCTACCGAGAGCCAAGCCGCCGCCAATAGCCAGAACGCATCCCGCAAATTTAGCAGCTAACACCTTGCGCCAGTTCTGATCTTCAAGTCCCTTTAGCTCACCCTCTATTTGCGGGATGCCAGACCCCGAAATATCTGGTTCATAGCTAAGCAACTTATCCAGAATCCAGGCGATTAAAATCAGTGCCATAAAAACTGCAAAAGCATATATCGGTCTCACCTTAACTAGGTGAACTGCCATATGACGAGCCTGATCTGCTTTCACAATCATAACTCTGAATAGTGCAATAACCAGTCCGACAATCGAACCAACCGCTATGCCCTCTAATATGAGCTTGTGTTTAAATCTCTGCTTCTGCCTTATGTTGCGAACAACATAGCTCTTGTCCAAACTGCGCTTTGCAGCCATATCTAATCCTTCCTGCTTATATATGGATGAAAAGCAGCAGCCCTAAATAGAACTGCTGCCCAATATATCCCTCTATACATCAATTACTTCGAATACAGATCGCTAGTCGAGAACTCAGGGTTAGAAGTCACATCTATTCCCAGAGACTTCAGTGTCTGCTCGTCCCTATCGCTTAAAATTGCTGTGCTGTGAGCTCTGCAGCCACGCAGCTTATACAGCTCTTTGAGCGCATAATCTGCTGTAGGGTTAGTCATAGTCGACATAGTGAGAGCCATGATAATCTCTTCGCAGTTGAGTGCGGATTTATCCCCGAAAAATTCCACGTTCATTTTCTGCAGATTCTCTAGTACCTGCGCTGAGATAACGGAATGTCATCAGCAAGACCAGCTAAAGTCTTTACCGCATTGAGAATCATAGCTGCTGAAGCTGCCATCCTGTGCGAACTTCTGCCCGTAACGATTCTACCATCAGGTAGCTCAATAGCTGCCACGATTACATTCTCATAGCGCTCATTCTCTGCGCGCTTCATCTCTGCGTATTCCTCTGCAGGTGCAACGACTTTTCTATCGTAACGAGTAGCACCAACCTCTTCCATTAGAAGCTTTGTGCGCTCCAGTACGGACTCATCAATCTTACCCTTCTTGTACGAAACCTCAGCAAGCAGATACCTTCTGATTATCTCCTGCTTAGCCGCCTCGCGGCAGATATCATCATCGATGATGCCGAAGCCCGCACGGTTAACCCCCATATCAGTTGGGGACTGATATACGCTCGCATCGCCTGTGATCTTGTCAAGAATTCTCTTAAGCACTGGAAATGCCTCGATATCTCGATTATAGTTAATCGCTGTAACACCGTACGCCTCTAGATGAAACGGATCAATCATGTTCACATCCTTAAGATCTGCTGTTGCCGCTTCATATGCGATATTTACGGGATGCTTAAGTGGAATGCTCCAAATCGGGAAAGTCTCAAACTTAGCATATCTTGCCTTCGTTCCGCGTCTATACTCGTGATATACCTGCGATAAAGCAGTCGCGAGTTTACCAGAACCACCACCAGGACCAGTAACCACTATCAGCGGCTTAGTAACCTCTATGTAAGGGTTAGCACCGTAGCCCTCGTCGCTGACGATAGTGTCAACATCAGTCGGATACCCCTTTGTGTAATTGTGCTTGTATGTACGAATGCCTCTACGCTCCAGCTTGTTAATAAACATATTAACCGCTGGGTTGTTCTCGTATCTAGTCACGACAACTGAATTAATCTCCAGATCATAGCTACGGAAAGCATCGATAAGCCTCAGAACTTCGAGGTCATAGGTGATACCGAAATCCTGTCTCGTCTTACTGGAAATAATATCACCTGCATAGATACAGATGATGATTTCCGTCTGGTCCTTCATGCGGTTCAGCAATTTTATCTTGGCATTTTCATCAAAGCCGGGCAGCACTCTCATCGCGTGCTTGTCCTGAACAAGCTTTCCTCCAAATTCAAGATACAGTCTACCATCCCCTTCCTGAATTCTCTGGAGGATGTACTTCGACTGCTCTTCGATATACTTCTCCGCACTAAAACCGACACTTCCCATTTGTTTCTGATCCTTTCTAAAAAACCTTAATCTACAATCGCAAGTCCTCACATCTCGCTTGTAGCGCTAGCAAGGTTTTACTTCTATCTCGAGCTTGTTTCTAAGATTAACATACGGTTCCATCTTGATCTTATAGTCAGCAGATATCTTGCCGAAACCATCTTCATCAAGCGAGCTCTCAACCTTATTAGTATATATCTCCATCTCAAGGTTGCCAGTTGGAATAACGTATCTCGTAATGTTGAGCACACCCTCTTCGAGCTGCATATCCATCATACCAGCTCCCTCATCCTTACCATATCGTCTGATCTGAAGCTTATCATCGCCCTCGAGCTTCAATATGGTCTTGGTGTTCTCAAGTCCACCATCTTCAACTTCATCGTATGTGATATATGTGGACTTTCCTTTGTTATATAAGAAGCCCTCTGTGGTCACTTCGATGTTGTCCTCCAGTATGAGCGCTCTCTTGTATGTTTGACCACTCGGTACGAGCTGCTCAGTATACTGGTTGTTCGAGATTACCAGGTTTACACTTTTCTTATCTGCCATTAATTCCCTCTTATGCCTGAGCCTGAACAGATGTAGCAATTACTTTCGCTAGCTCTGCAACAGCTTGAGCTGAATCCTCTTTTACAGAGGACTTAATTGTTACAATATCTCCTACAAATTCAATATTCTGCATTCCCTCAAAGAACTCCTTGATAAGCTTTCCGCTCACTGGGTTCCAGGAACCGTTCTCGATAATGCTGACTTTCTTATTGCACACACCCATGGACTTCATCTCTCCAAGAGCCTCTTCCATCTTAACGAAGATTCCATTGTTGTAAGTTGTGCAAGCAATTACGATGTGGTTGTATCTAAATGCCTGTGGAAGCACATCCATTGGATCCCAGTGCGATACATCCATTAGCTTCATGCGAGTAACTCCATCCTCTGCAAGCTCACAAGCTAGAATTTCTGCTGCGTTTTTAGTGTTGCCATAAGGTGAAGCATATAGAATGAGAACTCCGTTCTCCTCGGACTCATAGCGTGCCCAAGTTAGGTACGCATTGATATATTTCTCAAAATCCTTACGGATGATGAACCCGTGAAGTGGGCAAATTCTCTGAATATCGAGTCCACCAACTTTTCCGAGAAGCTTCTCGGTGAAAGTTCCGTATTTACCAACAATTGTTGTGTAATACTTACGAGCTGATGGTAACCACTCCAGCTCAAAATCGTAAGCGTCTGCAAAGATATTTCCATCGTGTGCGCCAAAGATTCCGAACGCGTCAGCCGAGAACAGCGAACCTGTCGACTTCTCGAAGGTTACCATCACCTCTGGCCAGTGAACCATCGGTGCCATGTAAAATGTGAAGGTATGTGAACCAGTACATAGCTCATCGCCTTCTTTGATCTCCTCGAAATACTTATCAACATCCCATGTCACGTATTGTTTAACCATAGCCTTAATCTTTTTGCTACCGATTACCTTCGCCTCTGGATGTCTCATGATAAGCTCTTCTAGCGAAGCGCTGTGGTCTGGCTCAACGTGGTTTACAATTACATAGTCGAGCGGTCTGCCATCAAGCATGTAGTCAACATTCTCATAGAAAACTCCTGCAACCGATCTATCAACGGTGTCTAGTACAACTGTCTTTTCGTCATCTATAAAATATGAATTGTACGCCATACCATCGTTCATCGGAATAGCTCCTTCGAAGACGGAGAGTTTACGCTCGTTACCGCCAATCCACCAAATTCCATCTGTTACCTTGTAAACGCAATGCATTTCGTACCCCCTATAAGCTAAAATCAAATGCAAATGATGCATGAATCATATCAATAGATTATACTACTTCGATATGTAGTTCATCAACTTATATTGGTACGGTTAGAGGAATTTCTCACATAAAAAACATATATTTTGCTATTAAATATATATTTTCAATATATAATGATTACAAGATGAAAATTATTATTTAAGGAGACTATATATGAGCGATTTTGATCATACTACTCCAAATGAAAATAGCGGGATCACTCCAGCTGATGAAGTGCTTGAAATCGAGAGCCAAGAGGCTATTCATGAAAGCACTCAAGAGGCTACTGATGAATACTGGCAGGACGAAAACTCCATATACGATATTGAGAATGTCCACCTTCCAGAAGACCCTCCAGTCAAGAAGGAATGGGGAAGTTATGCCGCCGAAGATGCCAGCGAGTTCCTTACAAGAGATGACAAGGAACCGAATTTGTGTTGATTGACGAAAATAGTAATGTACTTGCTCCAAGGCGCAGATACGATAGACGAGAACACGCCGATTATGCAAAGCATGCTGCGGATATTAATGACGGTATAAAGACTTCCTGCGATGGTTCAAACCAGCAGAGTTCAAGCTACGTGACTAAAAAGTTTTTCATCATCACACTTATAATCGCGATGATGCTCACTTCGCTGATTAGCTCGGGTCTAGTGGTATTCTTTTCTAACAGAACACCTTCATATAAAAATCTATCGACCTCATCGCTTCAGAGTGCAACGGGTAGCAAACTCACTATAGATGAGATTGCTAGCAAAAATGCAGATGCAGTAGTCGAGATTATGACTACTGCTGGTGGCACTAGTGAAGGTGCTGGCAGCGGCGTCATCGTAAAATCAAATGGTTACATCGTTACAAATTATCATGTAATCGATGGTGCGACGACTATCGCTGTAAGACTTCATAGCGGCAAGAGCTATTCTGCTAGTGTGGTAGGATACGACGAGCAAACCGATATTGCTGTGCTCAAGATAGATGCTAATAAGCTCAATGCTGTTACTATCGGAAGGAGTAGCAAACTATCTGTTGGCGACCTAGCTGTTGTAATAGGAAATCCTCTTGGCAAACTCGGTGGAACTGTGACAACAGGTATAATAAGTGCAAAGGACCGTAAGATTGAGCTCGAAAATCGAACTCGTACGCTAATTCAGACAGATGCTTCTATCAATGAAGGAAATTCGGGTGGAGCCCTATTTAATGGCAGAGGGGAGCTCGTCGGAATAGTGGTAGCCAAAGGTTCAGGAACAGGTATCGAAGGACTGGGATTTGCGATTCCAATCGACTCAGTTGCTTCATCCATAGACGATATAATAGAACATGGTACTATCACTGGCAAGCCAATGGTCGGAATTTCCATCTACGATGGCTCCGTAAAGGATAAGTCGACTGGCAAGAGTAGTGCAGCCGTTCTTATCGCTGAGGTAAATGGTTCAAACGCCAAAGCTGCAGGGCTCAAGAAGGGTGATCAAATCGTATCCATTGACAACGAAAAGGTCTCAACGGCTGAGGGCTTAATCTCAGCTATCCAAAGTCATCGCATAGGAGAAACAGTTAAGCTCGGAATAATACGAGACGGCAAGGAGATGATAATTTCCGTGAAGCTACAGAGTTCGGCAGAGATTAAGAAGTAATGTTTATTGTAAAACGTAAAAGCAGAACCCTTCGGATGAAGGGTTCTGCTTTATTTCAAGTCTCTTTAAAACCTTAGATATGGCAGATACAGAATCAGCCTAAAATTAGCGCTTCTTGTATCCTGTTACCATTGTCATAGCAAAGCAGAAAACTGTTGCCCATGCGAAAAATCTATGCTTCTTCATAATCCAACTCCTTGATGTCTTCTTCCGACTCACTTAACAGCGGTGTTGTACTATATAGTCCGCTCAGTATAGTCGATCCGTTGTGGAATAACGCAGATGAGGAAGGTGTGAGAATTCCTGCAACTCCTAGTCCAATAAGCCCTGCATTGAATGCAACGATGAACTTGTAGTTATTATCGATTCTCTCCATCAGCTGCATGCTTATCTTTCTTAGAAGCGCGATTCTATGGAGATCATCCGACGAAATCGTGATATCGGCGATTTCTCTCGCAATCGCAGCACCTTCATTTACAGCAATTCCAACATCTGATTCAGATAGAGCAGGTGCATCGTTAACGCCATCGCCAACCATGATTACCTTTCGTCCAGCTGCGTGCTCTGCCTTTATAAATGCAAGCTTGTCTTCCGGAAGCACCTCTGCACGATACTCTGTGAGGTCGAGCTTCTTAGCCACTGCTGCAGCTGTTCGCTCGTTGTCTCCCGTGAGCATGCATACCTTTGACACCCCGAGTTCATAGAGCTCCTTGATTACATCGGCAGCCTCTTCTCTAAGAGGGTCAAATATGCAGATGACAGCCTGTAGCACTCCGTCGATAGCTAGGTACAGATGCGAATACTCCGTTGGCAGTGTATCGATCTTGCCTTCTTCGCCATCTGGCACTACGCTCTTCCTATCCTCAACTACGAAGTGGTAGCTGCCAATAATCGCATTCTTCCCGTCTATATTACTCGAGATTCCATGAGCAACTACATAGTCAACCTTCGAATGCATCTCTTCGTGCGAGATATGACGCTTCTTGGCCTCTTCAACTACTGCATTTGCAACGGAATGTGGGTAGTGCTCTTCGAGGCAAGCCGCAATGCGCAAGCTCTCCTCTTCTTTTGCATCGCCAAATGTAATGATATCCACTACAGATGGTGTCGCATGTGTCAGGGTTCCCGTCTTGTCAAATATTACGGTGTCAGCTGTTGCAGCTGCTTCGAGGAACTTGCCGCCCTTAACAGAAATATCGTACTTGCTAGCCTCCTTAATTGCAGAAAGCATTGAAAGTGGCATCGCTAGGTTTAGCGCACACGAGAAGTCTACCATCAGGAACGACAGTGCTCTCGTCGCATTTCTGGTCAGTAGGTATGTTATTACTGTCCCCACTAGTGAATATGGAACTAATCTATCTGCGAGGTGGAATGCTCTCTCTTCTGTCTCAGACTTGAGCTTCTCCGATTCCTCGATAATCTTGACTATCTGGTCGTACTTACCGGTACCTGCAGACTGAGCAACCTCTATGACGCAGCTTCCATCTTCAACTACAGTTCCTGCATAAACGTATCCGCCAACTTCCTTACGAACGGGAATAGATTCACCAGTCATAGTCGCCTGATTTACAGATGCTGAGCCCTCAACGACCTTCCCATCTAGTGGAATTACATTAGAGGTGCGAACTACGATTTTATCTCCTGGCTTTACTTCTTTTACATCGACCAATACATCGACGTCTTCCGTCTTCTTCCATACCTTTGTTACGTTAAGAGACATTACACTTGCTAGGTCTGTGACCGACTTGCGACGAGTCCACTCGCCTAGCGTATCTCCTATGTCAAGTAGGAACATTACGGATGAAGCAGTGTCAAAATCATTTCTAAGCATCGACACCGTAATTGCAGTAGCATCAAGCGTTGCAACTTCTAACTTACCCTTAGAGAGCGATTTTATACCCTTAGCGATGAATCCAGCGCTCTTAACGATTGTAATGCCGTTACGAAGCCAGATTGGCAGGAAGATATTTCTCAGGGTTCTAAACATGACCATGCTCACCATTTTCTCCTGGTACTTATGATCAAGCGCCCTGCTTGTCTGCTCTGGCACTAATGCGATAGCTTCTTCGTCACTGAAGGAAAATCCTCTCAGTGCCTCGAGAAGAGCCTTTCTTCCCTCTGCGCCACCTCTATATCTAATCGATGCATCGCTCGTTCTATCGTGAACTGTCGCTTGCACGACAAAGGGTTTATTTCTCAGGTAGTACTCTAGTATATCGGCCTGTTCCATAGTCATATTGTACTTTGGAACACGCACACGTATCCTAGAGCTCGATTCGTGAAGTATTACAAATCGCATTATTCTGCGTCCTTAGCTTCTTCTACCTGCTCCTCAGCAGCTTCTTCATCCTCGTCGTATGCTTCAACGATTGCTCTAGCGCTCTCAACCATTAGCATCTCTTCTTCAGCATAACGAACAGCATTCATATCCATAGCATCTTCGTAGATGTCTTCACAGTTCTCTCTTAGAGTTGTTGTGGTCTCCATAAGAGTGTCCTTGCCGCGTAGAACTGCAGCTGTGCAGTGTGTGTAAACCTTTTTAGCATCCTTGCTTGTAAGGATTAGCTTGCCAACTGTTCCAGCGAGGAATCCTGCTGCAACGCAACCAATACCCATACAACTCTGTTTTCCTAAAAATTTCATAATAAACCTCCTAGTTTGAATTAATTCACATAATATTAATTGTATCCAATATATCACTCCTGAAATTCGCTAGTCAACCTTAACTTTTGTTGGATTACCTTAACTTAAGCTCATTTTCAAGGGTTTCAGAGTGTTTATCGTTGTTTTCTATGTATATTTTGCGATACATTAAAAATTCAATGATATTTTCACCAGTTTCTCCATATTTCCGCAGGTTTATATGTATGTAAAAGCATGTAATCGAGACACATATGTTCGGATTATCATGATGTGCATGAGTGTGAAATTTCGGCACTTGACTTTGGTGCACTTAACGTAATAATCAAGGACTAAAAAGCGGGCAACTTAAGGGCTGCCCGCAACAACGGAAGGAATGAAAGGATATATTCTTCGTCTCTTATCGATTCCTCATTTTTATAATCTCACAGTTGATTGTTTTTAATAAATTATGTAATTTGAGACTTCTTATTTAATTTCTTTTGCAACGCCTATATCATGTCGTTTCCTTTGTCTTTTTCTACGACAAACTTTCTAAGAGCATTGATATGATCTGCTGCTGCTTTTCTAGCTGCTTCCGAATCGCCAGCTACAATAGCATCTACAATCTTCTTATGCTCAATTGGCTGAACCATATACTTGCTCTGGCTCTCATAGTATACGTAACGGAATCTCATCGAAAGCTCCTGTGCTTGCTTTACCATCTGCATAAGTGTTTTGTTGCCACTGCACTGAACTATATAGTTATGAAGTTTAACGTCATACTCTACCATCTCATCTTTGTCGTCATTCTTCATTGCAAGCTCACCAAGTCTGAGCAGCTTCTGCAGAGCTGCTTTATCCTCATCAGTAGCTTTAACCGCAGCAATAGAAGCAGCAAGACCACCAAGAGTTTCTCTAACCTCAAAAACATCTTCGAGATCCTTGATTGAAATCTCAGATACGTATGCACCGTGGCGTGGCTCGATAACTACAAGTCCCTCGTTCGCAAGCTTGCGAATGGCCTCTCTGATAGGTGTTCTACTTACATTCATCTTCTCCGCCAGGTCAATTTCCATGAGTCTTGTATGCGCATCTATTTCGCCCGTTAGAATTCGTCTCTTAAGCTCTAGGTATACTAGCTCTCTAAGTGGTTTCTGAATCTGAAAATCTAACTCCATACGTCGTGCCCTCCGCTCTTCGTCTTCCAGTATCGCCAAGTCGGTTCAACCCATCTAGCAGATTCTAAAGCCTTATAATCTGCCTCGAATCTAGTGTAGTCAGTATAGTAAGCTGCCACAGTCGGTCCGCTACCACTCATCAGAACTTCATCTGCCTGCAAATTCTCGCGAACTCGCGACACTAGACTCTGAACTTCTTCGTAGTTAGCAAGCGTGTACAGCTCAAGATCATTGTAGAAGCGGTTAATATCCACTTCTCTCTGCACATAATCTGCGCCTTCTAGTTTCCTATCTATTGCCTCATATACTTCCTTGGTAGATACGGCAATACCAGGATTAAATAAAATCACGAAATATGGTCTCGGCTCAGCTGCCTCAACCACTTCGCCAATTCCAGAAACTATCGCAGCACTGCTAGCCTCTCCAAGCTTTGGTAATCCCACAAGTTTGTCAGCATTAAGATATGCATTCATCATAATAGAAAAAGGTACATCAGCTCCAACCTTAACTCCCACCTCCATGAGTTCCCTCATAGATAGCGGATTACCGAGTAAGTGATTTACTCCTAGCATAACTGTTGCAGCATTTCCGCTGCCACCAGCAATACCAGCTGCCACAGGCAGTTTCTTATCGATTTCAATCGAGATGCAATCTGCACCTCTCTCATTCATCAAATCAGCAAAATTGCATCGACTAGAAATCGCTTCAATGACAGATTCAGCACCCTTTACAGCAAGGTTGTCTGCAGTTAAAGGAATATTCTTATTAGTTGAAAATAAGTATATGTTAGTTTCTGCAAAAAAACAATTGTAATTGTAATTATTTATTATTTTAGTTTTTATCTTCAGGGTATCGAAAATATTAATACCTTGCATGAATGACTTAATGTCGTGATACCCATCTGTTCTTCGTGATAGTACATATAGCGCAAGATTGATTTTGGCATATGCATTAAGTTCGATTTCAAATGATTTCATATCAGCTCTATTCATATACCCCACCCTAGATTTTAAAAATGCGAGGATGCATCGCACCCCCGCATATATTGTACTATTTATCATACAAAAATGTTATATTTTATTTGTGAATTTTCGAATTACTTCGAAGATTTTTTACGTCCTGGCTTACGGCCATTAATTGGGCTTGGTCTATGCACCTTGTACACGTTAGGAAGGAGCTCACTGATTTCTAATTTCTCCTCAACCTTATGTGTTCCCTTCTTTTTAGCACGCTTCTCAGCCTTAGCAACCCTCTTCTTCTCTTCTGCTATTACTTCTTCAACTGACTTGCCAGTCTTCTTCGCTTCCTTGTAAGGATTAAATGTGGTTTCTCCGGATTTCTCTTTTTCAACCTTTTCATCATCATCCTTGTTGTGCTGCTGCCTGATTGTTACAACCATGATTCCACCGAACATGATTACCATCATAATCATGTTGATAGTTGTATTTAGTGTCTGGTTGAACGTCTTAAACTTTACCACAGTCTCCTTGCCGAGAGTGTTCCCGTTATCGTCTACGAAGTCCGCACCGATTACAAGCTTGTACTCAGAATTGTTCTTAACCTTGAATTCCTTGTTAGTACTATCTCCAAGTACCAGTACTAGACCCGAGTCATCGTTAGCAGTCAAAACCTTGATTGGAATCTTCTTGCCGTCTTTGTCTACAATCTTAACACTCTTTGCGTTGTTAGCCTGTGCTGCCTTGCTTGATACAGAGTGATTGAAGTAAAGCTTAACTCCCAGGTTCTCAATTGAGGTGTTCTTCTGACCATTCTTAGGGTATGACGATTTCAGCGCAAAAGCTGTATCATCTGATGCAAAACACATAGCTGTGCTGAGAACAACCATAAGCATTGACAGAACTGCAATTAGTCCTCTTCTTTTCATCTAATTTTCCTCCAATATATCGACTTTATCTTTGACTACATCTATATTCTTCTTGCGAAGCTGGGCCTTAGTTATCCTTAGCTCCCTAAAGAAGTTAGTAAGCGCCTCCGCACATTCATCGGCAAGTATCCCACGTTCTACATCTATTCTGTGGTTGAGCTGCGCCTCATTCGTAATATCGAATATTGAACCAGCTGCTCCATTCTTAGGATCCATAGTCCCTATGTAAAGCTTATCTAGTCTCGAGAGGACCATTGCCCCCGCACACATAGAACAAGGTTCGAGCGTTACATACAGATCGCATCCACTAAGCCACTTACTGCCAAGCTTTGCTTCAGCTGCGTCCATCGCCAACATCTCAGCGTGAGCAGATGAAGATGCATATGCCTCCACCATGTTGTGAGCTCTGGCGATAATTTCATCGTCCTTCACAACAATGGCTCCGACAGGTACTTCTCCGAGCTCTGCAGCTATATAAGCTTCTTTCAAAGCTTCTTTCATGTAGAAATTGTTATCTCGCATATCAGTTTACTTTATCATAGAGACGTGCATTTTTCAATAAGAAAACCAGCCGGACATACGCCCGACCGGTTTTCTGTGTCATGTGTGTTAAATATCTTAATGAGCAATTTCGAAAATTGCATCATCATATATTAGTGAATTAGTAGAGTGAATAGCAAGTGAGCAGCTATACCTGCGCAGAGCCCTCCAATTGTGTGGGATAGAATAGCTTTTCCAGCAAGCGCTCTCGACTTAAGAGCATCCATCATTCCGATGTGTGTGCTTAGATATCCTGACCAGCACATTCCCATAGCTGTGAATACTGCGATATCGTTAGGTGACACTTTGCCAGTCTTGATGAACTCAGGTACTAGCGAAATAGCTGCGCCAACTGCTCCTAGTGATGTGATTGGGAATGAAATAGCTTCTGGTGAGTGGAATCCGAATAGAGGCTCTATGATAAAGCTAATCTTCTGACCTAAGTAAGGGAACAGCTTAATTCCTTCATATGCAGCACCTGTATATCCTTCCTTCCCAGGTCCAAAAGTGAACATCATTACGAATGTGCACACGATTAGAACTCCAGGGATGATAGCAAGTCCCATCTCAACCCCGTTCTTACCACCTTCGAGCAGTGAGTCGAGCACTCTCTGGAACATGTTTCCTTCGCGAATTAGTCTGTATTCACCTTCTGTCTTTAAATCTTCTTCTGAGAAATGTTTTGCATATGGTTCCATAGCTTCATCGCCGTAGAACTTCTTTGTCTGCCAAAGCATAATTCTTACGCTGACGATAGATCCGATTATCGCTCCAACGTTACCGAGAAGCGCTGGGGCGATAAACTGCTTACCCTGTGCAATCATAAAGGTTGTAACGATGAGTCCCATTCCGAACGAAGTTCCAAGGTTGCAAAGTGCCGGCACCTGATACTTGCGGAAGTACTGTGTAAATGTCTTGTCCTTTGCAAACGGGATAATAGCTGGGTTATCTGATAGATATGTAGCTACTGCCCCTGTGATGCTTGCTCCTGGTAGTCCCCAGATTGGTTTCATTAGCGGTGCGAAAATTTTATTGATAAGTGCGATTGCTCCAAACTCAGAGAGGAGTCCGCTGATAGCTCCAGCTAGTACTGCCATGGCCATGATTAGAAATACTGTGGATAAGAGTAGATCATGTGCTGTAGCCATCATGGTCTTGAACATATTGCCAACGCCCATCTTATGACCTAGCCATGAGAAGCCTCCGATAAATATGAATAAGAATATGAATGTTTCAAGACTGACGGCTTTTACCTTCTTCTTACCTTCCATTGGTGATACCTTCCTTTCATATAGGTTCAATCTTTTAAATAATCATTTTAACCAACAAAAACTGCGGCTAACCAATCCCGCATACGTTTCTCGCTTTTTTAAATGATAATTGATTCACTATTTTTTCGATTTGTGATGCTTTTACTCTCTGTGCTTCAAAAAGCGATATTCTCACAAAAGCTCGAAACCAGTTGCTTTCCATTGAATTTATTATTATTTATTAAATTTTATATGTCAAATACATGAAATTAAGCATCTGTTTATCCTGATAATTTTTTATCGAAATTTGGTGTTTTGCTTTAAAAAAATTCATTTTTTATCATTTGATAACAAGTTTTTAATAGATTGTACACCATATATCTTGGGGAGGTATAATTTTTTTAACACAATATATGGTAAGCCTTTGAAGTGACCATACCGACATAATGTGATTTTGTCACTTTTTTCATAGATTTTTTTAATCAAAAATAAAAAACAGGCAGAAATTTTAAATCCTGCCTGTTTTGCTCATAAATCATCCTTTATTTAGCTTTCTATTCCGAATGACTATTTCACTCTTCCTCTTCCTTGAGAATACTGCGAGTGAGCCTGATGCAATAGCTATCATAGCCAGATACATTACAACTGCTGTTGTATCACCAGTTTTTACAGCTCTGGATACTCTGTATCCGCGATACTTAGCTCTCGCATTTCTGTTACCATTTGAGCTTGAAGTATTGCCATTTACAATTGGCTGATTCTTAGTTCTGATAGTAAAGCTTGTCGAAGCTCCACCTCTCTTATCCTTGAAAGCGACTGTCAAGGTATGGCTACCTGTGCTCTGCCTATCTAAAACAGCTTTCTTAAGAGTAACTCTTACACTTCCTTTCAGCAGTGTAATCAACATCCTTTACAAGCTCATTTCCATCTAGGAGAACCTTGTCGTCATAGTAGTTATCAAACGTATTTGCATCATCCACACTACGCTTTACGACGAATAATAGGTCGCCATCGCCCTTTGTCCAGAGTGCATTGTCTCCAGTCTCAAAGTTATAAGTAATCTTTGGAATCACTGTTTCGGACTTCTTAATCTCGTGCTTTGCATCGCTGTCACGGTAGTACTTATCACACTTCTTGCAGTGCCAGTGCTTGATGTTTCCATCTGCCTCAGTAGTTGGTGCCTTTGCGGCAATCTCCTCGAGGTCATGGCTCACAAGCCAGTGTGCGTATAGCTTAGTATCTTCTGTAAATAACTGAGTGTCATCTACCTTCGTGCCACCAGTCTTTGCTGTAAACCAGCCTTCAAATGTCGTGCACGCATCCTTGTCAGGTAGCGCGTTTAGCATAACTTTTCCGTTTTCATCGGTAGTTAGCTCTGTCGTCTTGGCATCTTCGTCATTGGATAGAAGCTCCACCTTATATGGTACATAGAATGTTGTCGCTGGATCCTTCACCTTGAAATTGGTGTAAGCACCAGTTCCCTTGCGCTGATCTTCATTAGCTGAAATTAGCTTAACCTTAGCATCCTTGCCATCCAAAACGTTACCTTTGAACGCGTTAGCAGGAACATCCTTTAGTGTCTCGGGCACCTTTATCTCTTTGATATTCTGATTAGCAAATGCTTCCCTTCCTATCGACTGCAGTGACTTGCCGAGTTCAATTTCTTTGATGCTTGCACGCTCTGGCGATCTGCTCTTGAATGCAGACTTGCCGATAGCCTTTAGGCTATCTGGCAGCTTAACCTTTGTGAGCTTGTGTCCTTCAAATGCATTGTCGCCGATACTTTCAAGACCCTCGGAGAACTTCACGCTCTCGAGAGGCGCTCCGCTAAATGCCATTTTGCCAATTGTCTTCACTGACTTTGGCAGTTCTAGCGACTTCAGATTTGTACCAGAAAACGCTGCCTGTCCAATCTCAGTTACTCCCTCAGGGATTGCTACCGAATTGATCGCATTTCCGCCCGTCTTAGCAGGGGCAAAAGCTCCAGTTCCAATCTTCTTGATTGCAGTACCATTTACTGCTGTAGGAAGCTTGAGATCTGGATTTACAGCAAGCTTCGTCTTTCCTACCTCCGATAGACCGGTGATTGTATCTCCGTCGGTAGTGAAGTCTTTCTCATTCCATGTAGTATTCTCTTTCCAGTGGGCATACAGCTTTGTGCCATCATCGAACTTCTGAGCTGCAGTTACCTTTTTGCCACCTTCACGCTCTGTGAACCAGCCTTCGAATTCATGTAGTGCATCCGGAGCTGTTGGTGTTGGCAGGCTGTCAACTCTGCCGTTGTCATCTAATACAGCGTATCCTTTCTCAACTGTACCGCCATTTGCATCGAATGTGATCATCGCCTTAGACATCAGCACATGGTGCGTTGTTGCACCAGTGTTGAATGCCAGGTGGTCCGGATTTACAGTTCTCAGGATTACGACGTGGTTTGCATCAGTTCCTGTGTTGTTCATGAAAGGTTCACTACCTAAAGTCTTGAGTGACTTTGGTAAGTCAACGCTTGTCAGAAGTCCTTCCTTAAATGCGAACTTTCCGATGTGCTCAACACCTTCCTCAATCTTGAGGCTTGTCAGCGTTAGAGACTTATACGTTCCTTCAAATGCGGAATCACCAATTTCCTTAACTGTTCCAGGCACCGTCAGTTCTGTTAGGTGGTGGAGGTGGAACGCCTTCTCGCCAATCTTTCTTACAGACGCCGGAATATTGAGTGATTCAAGTCTAGCTCCTGCAAATGCCATCTGACCGATCTCTGTAACTGTGTTCGGAATCTCAATCTCACGAAGACGAATATTCATCGAGAATGCAGCCTGCGGAATCTTTGTAACGTTCTTAGAAAGCTTAAGGTCTATGATTGAGTTCGCTGTGAATGCTCCCTCTCCCAGCTCATTAACTGAATCCGGAATATGCAGCTTCACTATGTGATTACCATGGAATGCACTAGTTCCAATCTTCGTTAGCTCTGTAGCTGATTCGAGATCTACACCCTTAAGCATGTTATATTCGAATGCTCTTGCACCTATAGACTTCAGCTTATTAGGTAACTTAACTGATTCGAATCCGTTCTCCGAGGTGAAATCGTACTTTCCAACAGTTACCTCTGCTTCAGGGATTGCGAATGCAGCATCACCTATAGCTGTGATATCTACGCCTGATGGTGATTCATTTGGAAGAACTAGTTTGTGATTTCCGCCGTTTCTCTTCGCAATTCCGCTTGCCGTAAGACCCGTGATAGTCGCTCCGTCAGCGCTATATGTGAAGTCTTCGCTAGTCCAGCCGCTGCCAACTAGATTGTCGTACTTTATAACGTATGTGAGATCCGCTTTGTTAGGGAGGCTGTTATAAGCATCCACTACCGACTTGCTTTCTGTCAGCAGTGTTGGTTTTATTGGGTTATCCCTAAACGCTCTCTTATCTAATCCACTGATATTAGTGAATGACTTAGGCAGCTCAACTGATGTCAAAAGCTGTCCTCTGAAAGCATTTGAACCGATCGCTCCATTGAAGCCTTCCTTGAGTTTAAGTGCATTAAGTGTTGAAGGAATTGCTTCTGCTGTCTTTTCAAATGCAGACTTTCCAATGTTTGTAACACCACTAGGGATAGTAACTTCTATTAATTGATTGTTCTGGAATGCATTGTCGCCAATTTCTTCAGACTCTCTGGCAGGCTAACTGTAGTAGCTTTGCAACCAACAAATGCCCTTCTACCGATATCTGTAACGCCTTCAGGGATTACGATATCAGTAACCGCCGCCTTGTCAGCAAGCGCCACCGTGTCGTTAGTTCTACCGAATGCCACGTCAGGGATTTCCTTTAATGACTTCGAGATAACTATCTTCTCTGCCAAATCAGTTCCGTTAAACGCTCCAGTGCCGAGCTTTGTAACTGAATTTGGAAGAATGATGGATGTAAGTCTAGCATTGAGAAATGCAGAATTACCAATCGACTCAAGTCCTTCTGGCAGGTTTACATTAGCCACACCATAAACTTTCTTAGCTGTGTTATCGATAGTTCCTGCAAATGCAAAGTCACCAATCTGCTTGATCGTAGGTGGTAGCTTAACAGTTTTAGGTACGTATACCTTGCCAGCCTCAGCGAATCCAAATGTTCCGATTTGACCGTTACTAGCAAGCGCATTGTTAACACCGTTTCCAATCGCAACTATATTAACTCCACTCGTGCTAGTCTCAGGAATTACGAGTGTATCATTCTTCTTGAGCTTAGCTTTACCGGATTCTGTAAGTCCTGTAACCACAGTTCCAGCATCGTTGTATGTAAAGTCATCGCTGTTCCAAGGAGATTCATCACTTGGAATGTTCTGGTTTGCCTTGAGCAACTGAACGTGCGACTTGCCATTTCCGATATCCTCAACGAGTGCACCAGGATCGTTTATGTACATGTATACAACGCCACCCTTTTTCTCGTTAGCATTTCCTACTGTGACTTGTTCTTTTCCTGTATTTCTGAGGAATGCCCACTTCGACACCTTTTCAGTCTTATCAGGTAGCTGAACTGACTCAATCTTGTTAATCGCAAATGCCATGTTATCGATAGCGAGCGGGTAATCCGTAGACTTCGAGAACTCGAGGTTTGCAATCTCATTATTTGAAAATGCCCCATTACCAATCATCATCAATGTCGACGGGAAGCGTGCCGACTTCAGCTTATTTTTGCTAAATGCGTTGCTTCCGATATAGATTGTTCCTTCTGGAACTGTAATCTCTGTCAGGTTATTGCCCTGGAATGCGTTAGCTCCTATAAAGAAGTCTCCTCTCGTAGTCACGGCGCTGTCCCATAGGCCACCACTTGGTGCCTTAACATTCTTAGGTAGCTCAACGCTCTCGAGACCGAGTCCCTTAAACGCACTATTTCCCACACCCTGAACTTTATGTCCATCCTCATCTACAACTGGTACTACCAGGTTCTTATTGTTCGCGAGCTTTGCTTTGCCACTATCTGTGAGCCCGCTTACAACGTGTATATTTCCAGTGATGATATTCATGTTATCTTGCGCTGGTGCAGGCGAGTTATTGCTGTCTAGAGTAATATCAGCATACGTGAAATCTTCTGCATTCCATACGTTTACATCGTCCGACAGTATCTTATGGAATTCAGATTTTGGGAATTTGCTTGTGTCTGTATACTTTGTAACATCGTCAACATACACCTTTGTCACTAGGCTATACGCCTCTGTCTTGCCTGCTGCAGAAGTAACTTCCTTCGCAAACACGTTCTTTGGCAGAGACTCTACCGTCGCTGGAAGCTTAACTTCAGCGATTTTCTTGTTTCTAAATGCATATCTACCGATAGATGTAAGTCCCTCTGGGAGGTCAAGTTTGCATACCTCTGCGTCTTTGAGGAGATAGTTCTTGGTAGCGAATGCATAGTCACCAATCTCTGTAACTCCCTTAGGAATTGTGATATTAGTGAAGTTATTTCCTGCAAATGCTCTCGCACCTATCTTCTGGACACTAGATGGTATTTCGATAGAAGTGAGTCCTGTCATCCAGTTCTTGTTGTCACTGCTACCAAACGCACTGTCAGGAATCTCTGTCAGTCCATTAGGTAAATCGATTTTTTCGAGTGTTGGGTTTGTCGCAAATGCACCCTTACCTAGGGATGTCACCGTATCCGGCAAAACTACAGTTTTGATACTGTTGCCCTGGAATGCAGTATCTCCAATGCTCTTCAGAACTGGAGAAAATGAAACTTCCTTGATTCCCGAATCACGGAACGCATTCTTGCCAACTTTCTCTAGATCCATCGGCAGAGTTACAGAATCAAACTTTTCATCTGCAGTAGCAAATAGTCCAGTTGTCGAATCTGTATCAGCAATCTCTGTAACCTTATCAAGCTCTGCATTGTAGTCTGGAAGCACTAGAGCCTTGTTGACCTTGCGCTTCGCTATACCACTTGCACTTAGACCGGTGATCTTCTGTCCGTCAAAAGTAAAGTCATTTACATTCCACGACTCTGTGTCTGTATTAGCAGTCTCAGGTGTACCTTCATTTGTAACCAGTTTCTGAAACCAAGACTTTGTGTTAGCAGTTGTCTTATCTGTCGTATGGATTCTGTCCATGCTCTTGTGATCGAGATTCTCAGAATACATATACACCACACCACTATTTGCAAAATTGCCCTTCAGAGCAGCCTTGCCCTCTGACGAAAGCTCCTCCATGCCTGGATTTCCAACGAAGACAAACTTGTTAACGACCGCTGTGTAATCAGGCAGTCTTACGGACTTGATCTTGTTATTCGCAAAAGTCATGCCGTGCATTTCTAGCTGAAAATATGTGGTCAGTGGGAAATTAACCTTGCTAATCTGATTGTTTGAAAACGCCTGCGTCTCTAGCCACCAAATAGTTCTAGGCAAAGTTACGATCTTTATCTTGTTGTTCATGAATGCATTTGGAAGCACTGCAAGCACACCGTCTGGAAGCGTTACATTAGTCAGCTTGTTTCCTTCAAATGCTCCCTCCGCAATCACGAAATTACCTCTACGAGTAATCTTGTGAGTTACGGTGTCATCGTAAGATACGAGCATGCCTGATGGAAATGTTACAGACTCAACGCCCTTCTTCTGAAATGCGTTACTTGCAACTCCTACAAGCGTATTGCCCTTGTTATCCTTCGATGGCAGTACGAGGTTCTTATTCTTGGCAAACTTGGCTTCACCCTTTGCTGAAAAGCCGCTGATTGCCTTACCTTCGACATTCACGGTTCTAGTGTAATCACATCCGTAAATAGTCTTGCTCATGTCAGTGTAAGTGAAGTCTTCACTTGTCCACTTCTCAGAATCTGTGCTAGGATTTGCCGACGCTTCTGTTTGCGTCTCTATTCCAGCTGGAGATTCTGCTTCTGTCACTCCTGCAAATGCAGGTAGTGGAACTGATAGTGTTACCACCAACAGTATCGAAAGCAAAATTTTCTTCATGTCTTTCGTCCTTCTTTTCTAATAAATTTGTGTAAATAAGGTATAATTTTATCCGTATATTCTACAATGTAATTACTTATATTTATATGCGTCTGAATATTTATTTAGATTGAAGTTTTGTATACTTATAGTTTCATATATAGATATTCTCTATAGTCTACTATTTCAGTATTTTACTCTTGCTTTTAAGTGCTATAATTACTAATATTTTTATTTCCCAGCTTGTTCTACACATTACAGGTCTTGGGATATATTTGATAAATTGAAGGGTGCTAAGAGGATTGGAGAAACATCATGGAGAGATTATTTAAATCAAAACCGACTGTGGGCGGGCGCCTCAAAATTGCCTGCATCATATCAATATTCCTAGTTATCGCTGTAGCTCTCGCAGGCTGTGATACAAATTCTGCCAAAGAGAAGGCTAAATCTAAGAGCAAGAAGGCAAAGCAGGTAGAAGCTACTTCTACTGATGACTCAGAATCATCAGATAACTCTTCTGCTACAAGCAGCGATACAAGTAAAGAGAAAGATAAGGAAAAATCAAAAGATAAGAAAAAGGATAACGACAAGAACAAGAGCAAAGAAAAATCAAGCAGCAAGAAGAATAACAGCTCTAGCACATCTAGTTCATCATCTTCATCTAGTTCGTCGTCAAGTTCCTCTACAGCTAACACTAAGCAGAAGATCTGGGTTCCAGCACAGGGCCACTACGAAAAAAGAGTAGTTGGTGTTAAATGTGCATGTGGCGAGGTGTTCGACACCGCCGATGAACAGAAAGCTCATCAAAAAGCATATGTTGAGAGTGAACGAAAAAGGAGAAATGATCCAAATTTCCAGTGCACCGGAGCACACATCCCTAAAGGAAAGGTGCTAAAAGACGTTTACGTTGAAGATGTGCCAGGACACTACGAATACAGATAGCCATCACATATAAATAATTGACCACTATAAAAGCGCAGCATCCGCTGCGCTTTTAGGGTTATAGGACAAAACGTGTTGGTCGCTAGTCCCAATAATTCTGAAATTCAGATGACTTATGCAGCTCTCCCCAGACCACCGCATCTCCCCATGTAGGGATAGATGAAGTGCGTTTATCTAACTCTGAAATCTTCTGGTATATCGCTGCAATACTTTTGTCCGTTGGCATTACTTTTAATAGCTCAGAAACAGAAAGCGGTCTTGGTGAGTGCACATAGCACCACCAGAAGACCGCTTTTATTCTTCTTTCAACAGATAGTCCACGGTGATTCCTTAGCAAGGCTCTTAGCCTTGCATTTATACCGCCTTCTATCTGGTTATTTGTAGATGGAGCCTTGCCTATCTTAGCTATTAAATCTTCATCCAAATAAGTGAATAGAGTGCCTTCTTTTACCAACCTAGAAAGAGATCTCTGTGCCTTTAAAAGTCTTTCATGCGTTGCTCTCCAATTGCCGTTTTCATCTAGTGACCTTTGGCTCAGAAACTTGTTGTGTTTTCTCATCCAATCTAAGAATTCATCTACCCATTTATCTGCTTCAGATCTAGTTTCTAGGTGTAGTAGTCTTTTAGCAAGAGCATATAATTCAGCCCCTGCAAGGGTTTTAGGTCTTGTTGTAGTATATCTTCTTACTTGAGAAAACACATGAAAAAGGCATCTCTGGTGCTTTGCATGAGGCCATACCTTTCTCAAAGCTTTATTAAATCCTTTTCCTCCATCCGAAACTACAAGTGCAGGTTCAGTAATCCTAGACATTAATGAGATCCATGCATTTGCATGCTCATAGCGGCATAAGTACCAACCTAGCACATGGTTTCTGTCACAGCAAATTAAAACACAAGCATTACGGCACAGGTAAATTCCATCTACGAATACTACTGAATGCTTTTCTTCTACAACTGGTGGTAATGTCCATATATCCCAAAATTTGGATGTTTTTCGCCTAAATGTACGACCACCTCCAGGCATATACTTTTGAATATCTTTGCTAAAAAGCCACTTAAGAAATATATTAAGCTGCTTGGTTAGATTGTCTATTTTAGGGGAAAACGCCATCTTACAATTACAACAAAACCACCTCTGTGTTCCTGCATTTGTCTTACCATATTTCGAGCAACACCTACCACAAACAGGGCAAATAACACGCTTCATTTTACAATCCTCCTAGAATACTATTTCTAAGGAAGATATAACCCTAATACGCCTTGAAATTTCAAGTGTTTTAGACGATTTTACCAACACGTTTTGTCCACCCTGTATCTTCTTTCAAAAAAGATATAACCGCTGTAGCCGTTGAAATTTCAACGACCGCAGCGGTTTTTACCAACACGTTTTGTCCTATAACCCCGCTTTTATAGTGCAATATTTGCACACTCTAGACTTAATCAGCCAATTTCGGGGTTGCCGATTACTTGTCGTACTTGTTGAGCCACTCGATAAGTACTTCACAGTAGTCATCGTGTCTGTCTACGAAGCATGTGTGTCTTGCATTTTCCCAGAGAATCCACTCTGAGTTAGGAATTCCATCTGCGATAGTCTTTGCGATTAGTGGTGAGCATAGATCGGAGATTCCGCTGCATACGAGTGAAGGAATCTTAATCTCGCCTAGTCTATCCACGTACTCGAAATCCTTGAGCGAGCCTGTTGGTGCGAACTCGTTTGGTCCCCATCCATACAGATAAGCCTCGCCGCCGCCCTTCTTAGGACGCGTGCAGCACTCTGGAGCTTCGTCACCGATCCAGTAATCACAGTATCTGTGCATATACTCAGCAACAGCTTCGTCATATGCCTCACCTGAGAACTCTCCAGTCTCAAGTGCCTTATTGATTGCATCCTGCATGTGTTCTGGCATCATCTTGATACGTCTTAGACCTTCTTTCTCCCAGAGGCTGCTAGAAGGATGTCCGCTGGAGATAACGAAAGACTTGATGCCCTTAGGCTGTCTCTCGATAGCATATGCAATCTGCATCATTCCACCCCATGACTGTCCGATGATATGACACTCGTCTAGTCCGAGATGCTCTCTTAGTGCCTCAAGCTCGTCTAGCCAAGTATCCTGAGTCCATAGCTCCTTATGACCATCTAGATATGAATTTCCGCAACCAAGCTGGTCATACATGATAATCTGACGATCATCGTCATCTGCGAGATTGTCTAGAACCTCATAATAGTTGTGTGTAGAACCAGGTCCACCGTGTAGGCAGATGAGTGGTGCTTTTCCATTGTCCTTTCTCTCGCCTACGACTCTGTAATAAGTCTCATAGCCGAGAAAAGGCATGTAACCTTCTGTAACCTTTGCCATTAAATTGATCTCCCTTAAATAGAATTATTTATTTTTCCATAGGAACAACGATTGGCTCTTCCTTTGGATATCCATTTAGTACCTCGCATCCATCTTCTGTGATGTATAGGATGTCCTCGATACGAACGCCGATTCCCTCATCATATAGATAGATACCTGGCTCTACGGAGAAGCACTGTCCTGGCTCGATAATCTCGTCATTTACGAGCGATACGTCACCAACCTCGTGATCCTCAAGTCCGATTGAGTGACCAGTTCTGTGTGTGAAGTACTCGCCAAAGCCCTTCTCTGTGATGTAGTCTCTAGCTGCCTTGTCGACATCGCTCATCTTGTTGCCAGGCTTAGCAGCAGCGATACCTCTCTTGTTAGCCTCGAGAACTGTGTTGTACACTTCTCTCTGTCTATCACTGATTTCACCGATAAATACTGTTCTAGTAGTATCGGAAGCGTAGTTCTTCCACATACCACCGATATCAAGAACTACGGAATCTCCGTACTTACCCTTGCTGTCGTCAGTTACGTGGTGTGGATCTGCTCCGCCCTTGCCGTATGCTGTGATAGGATCGAATGATAGCCCCTCGAATCCAACTTCCTTGCAGAGCTCGATGCACTTAGCATTGAGTTCCCTCTCAGTTAGACCCTTTACTACGTATGGGATTAGCTTATCCATAACCTGGTCAATCTTCTGTGCGGACTCTCTCATAAGCTGACGTTCGTGCTCGTCCTTAATCTGTCTAACCTTGTCAACGATTACTGAACCGTTTACAAACTTGCTTCCAGCACCAAGATCCTGAAGCTTTAGCAAGAATCTAGCTGGCCAGTTCTTATCGATACCGATAGTCTTATCCTTCTCAATGAACTTAGCTAGGATTTCAACAGGCTCCTCGATGTCATCATAGTATGTTAGTGGCACACCAAGATCTTCTGTCTGTGGGAAGAGCTTGTTGAGTACAAGCTGTACATCTCCATTTACATTGATGTATAGTGCGAGCATTCTCTCACCAGGAATAATCCACTTGTCAAGCATATAGAAGATGCTTACAGGATCAGTGATGATCATCTGTGGCATATCCTGCTCTTTCATCTTTACAACAACTCTCTCTAGCTTAGACTTATTAAGCATAATGTTCCTCCATTTCTATTGTGCATTCATGCATGTACAAATATACATCCATTATACATTGCTACCATGTGATTGAATATACATATGGTAAAAAATAATCAAAATTTCTAAATAATCAAGCGAATCACCCGTGCTTTGCCGAAATGTGTGGTTTCGAGCACTTGCAAGCTTCGAGTCAACCTTTTGCAAGAGCAAAAGCTTCTAAATAGCCCTCGTATATTCCTTGAGCCATGCGAGTTCTTCGTCATTTAATATTACTATTTCCATTCTAGCACTAATTTATGTCGATTTGGTGGTATAAGTTCTATTGATAATCTGACCTAGATGTTAGATAATTTACATATGGTATTAGATATTATAATAGTAGTGATTTTCTTAATATGTGCGCTCAGAGGCAAGTCGCAGGGGTTCCTCGAATCTCTCGTCAGGCTAGCTGCGATTTCTGGTGGAGTTATAATCGGCATCCTTAACACCGATAGAATCCGGGCGCTGTTCTTTGCGCTCCCTGTTGATGATTTTATGAAGGGTAAGCTGACCGAAAAATTTAACGGTCAAGAGATAGACTTACTACAGTTCATCCCTAAAGTTCTGCGCACTAAGTTCGAAGCCTTCGGTCTCGATGGAATTACGACAACCGTAAATAGATTTACCAACTTATCGATTACAATCATCTCCTTCTCGGTTATAGTCGGACTAGTGTGGATTATTTCTACATTTATAAGAAGGCGGATTATGCGCGGAAGAAAGAGTAAAAATCTGCTGGGCACAGTCGACTCGAATATCGGTCTCTTGTTTGGAGCTATTAAAGGAGCTATCATCATCTGCTTGGTCCTAGCCCTTATGTTCCCACTCACAGCGCTGTTTGCGCCTCAGCATATTCATACACTGAACGAGCAGCTTAACAACTCGTACATTGCGGGATATCTTTACGATATAAACCCATTAATTTACTTTATGCGAAGGCTATATATTTAATATTTCTATAAGAAAAAGCATGACACAAAATAAACTTTTGATGTCGTGCTTTTGTTCATTGATTGCAATGTTTTACTATGCTATATTTTGAGTATATTCAATGTATCTAATCGAAACACTCAAGGAGGTAGTCTTGATGGATAAGAAAACACCACTATATGATACCCATGTTAAATACGGTGGTAAAATCGTACCATTTGGCGGATTTTTACTCCCGATTCAGTATGAGTCAGGTATCAAACAAGAACACATGGCAGTTCGTACAGCGTGTGGTCTATTCGATGTATCCCACATGGGAGAAATCGTCGTAAGCGGCCCTAAGTCTGTTGAATATCTTAACTACGTACTAACTAATGATTTCACCGACCTCGGAGTTGGTCAGGCTAGATATAGCCCGATGTGCAACGAGCACGGCGGAACTGTAGATGACCTGATCGTGTATAAGCGTGGCGAAGACGACTATTTCGTAGTTGTAAACGCTGCTAATACAGAAAAGGACTTCGCTTGGATGACTGATCACAAGATCGATGGCGTTGAGATCACAAACGTTTCCGAGGACTGGGGTCAGCTCGCTCTTCAGGGGCCTAAGGCAGATGCTATTCTCGCTAAGGTTGCTGATCCAGCAGTTATACCTACAGGTTACTACACAGCAAACTTCGATGGCTCAATCCAGGGTATCCCTTGCGTTCTATCTAGAACTGGATACACAGGAGAGGACGGATTCGAAATCTATATGCCAGCAGATAAGGCCGCAGAGATCTGGGAGATTCTAATCGAAGCTGGCAGGGAAGAAGGCTTGATTCCTTGCGGACTCGGAGCTCGTGATACACTTCGTATGGAAGCAGCAATGCCACTATACGGACACGATATGAACGATGACATTTCACCTAAAATCGCAGGTCTTGGATTTGCAATCAAGATGGACAAGCCTGATTTCATCGGCAAGGCTGCAATAGAAGCTGCAACTCCGCTCAAAGAGAGAAGAGTTGGAATCAAGGTTACTGGCCGCGGAATCATCAGAGAAGAGTGTGACGTTTACAGAGATGGCGAGAAGATTGGATATATCACTTCTGGAACATTCCTACCATATCTAAACGGCTCTTACGGAATGGCTATCGTTGACTCTGCAAAGCGTGAACTCGGTGCAGCTGTTCAGGTAGATGTTCGTGGTCGCAAGATTGATGCAGAAATGGTTAAGCTTCCTTTCTACAAGAGAGAACAGTAACCCTATCTGTACTTGTTAAAAATGATATTTTATAGCTAAACTAAACATACAAAAGGAGAAATAAAATGGCAGATTTAAAGTATTCAAAGTCACATGAGTGGATTGCAGAAGAAGGTGGTCTACACGTTATTGGTATTTCTGACTATGCTCAGCATAGCCTTGGTGACATCGTATTCATCAACCTTCCAGAGGTTGACGATGAAGTTACAATCGGTGATGCATTCGGTGATATCGAGTCTGTAAAGGCTGTTTCTGACGTGCTATCACCTGTTACAGGAATCGTTGCTGAAATCAACGAGAGCCTCTTCGATGCACCTGAGACAATCAACGAGGACCCATATGGTTCTTGGCTAATCAAAGTTAAGGATGTAACTGAGACAGAGGAGCTTCTAACCTCAGACGAATACGACGCATTTGTAGAGTCGGAAGAAGCATAAACCGCATTCAACTTAACACTTCGTACAAGGAGGTTCAAATTGGGTACCTTTATTCCTAACACTAGAGAAGAACAGCTCCAGATGCTAAGCGATATCGGCTATAAGGATTGGGAGGATCTATTTAAAGACATCCCTGCCGCCGCTAGAATCAAGGGCGATCTCAACATTCCCGCAGGTAAGTCTGAGCTAGAGACAGCTCAAATTATGGAGAGAATGGCAAACCGCAACGTCGTATATGATTCTATTTTCCGCGGTGCCGGTGCTTATAACCACTATATCCCTGCTGCAGTTAACGCAGTAGTAAGCAAAGAGGAGTTCATCACGGCTTATACGCCGTACCAGGCAGAGATCAGCCAGGGAATCCTCCAGTCAATTTTCGAATATCAGACTATGATATGCGAACTTACTGGTATGGATGTTTCAAACGCTTCGTTATATGACGGTGCTTCCGCAGCTGCTGAAGCTTGCGCTATGACTAAGGGATCGTAAGCGTAGCACTATATACGTTTCCGAAACTGTAGATGCTAGAGTACTTGAAGTAATCAAGACATACTCATTTGGAAGAGACACTGAGGTAAAGGTCGTTCCTGCATGCGAGTGCGGCGGCGTTACTGACGTTGAGGCTCTCAAGAGTGTCCTCACAGAGGACAAGACTGCAGCTTGTTTCCTAATGCAGTATCCTAACTACTACGGTATCGTAGAAGATGCTGACCAGATTGCTGAAATCGTTCATGAAGCTGGTGCGCAGCTAATCATGAGCGTTAACCCAATCGCTCTTGGAGTTCTGAAGACTCCTGGCGAGATTGGTGCAGATATCGTTTGCGGTGAGGGGCAGCCTCTTGGACTAGGTCTTGCATACGGCGGACCTTACCTAGGAATTCTAGCAACCACTGCTAAGAATACTCGTAAGATTGTGGGAAGACTTGTCGGAGAGACAGTTGATTCCCGTGGCGAGCGCGGATTCGTACTAACTCTACAAGCTCGAGAACAGCACATCCGTAGAGAGAAATCTAGCAGTAACGTTTGCTCCAACCAGGCGCTCTGTGCACTAAAGGCTGGCGTATATATGACTGCTGTTGGTCCTGCAGGAATCAAGCAGGTTGCAACACTTTGCTCATCCAAGGCACACTATCTGGCTGAAGGACTTGTAGGTGCAGGTCTTTCACTCAAGTTTGATAAGCCATTCTTCCATGAGTTCGTAACAGTTTGCGCTGATTCTAATGCTGTGCTCAAGGCACTTGCTGACAAGGGCATACTCGGCGGACTAAAGCTCAGCGACACAGAGATTCTCTGGTGCGCAACTGAGCTAAATACTAAGGAACAGATGGATGAAGTAATCGAGATCGTTAAGGGGGGTGAGCAAATAATGAAACTTATATTTGAAAGAAGTATTCCTGGCAGAGGTCAGGACCTATTCCCTGCTTGCGACGTTGCTGTAACACTACCTGACGTTCCGATGAGAGAAAGTGCTCCTCATCTTCCAGAAGTATCTGAAAACGAGATGGGTCGTCACTACACAGCTCTTGCAAAGGAAGCTCACGGAGTTAACGACGGATTCTATCCACTCGGTTCTTGCACAATGAAGCACAACCCTAAGATTGACGATGCTGTTGCTTCGCTCAAGGGATTTGCTAACATCCACCCTCTTCAGCCAGCTGAAACAGTGGAAGGCTGCACAGAGGCAATAGATACACTAGAGTCATACCTCTGCGAAATCACAGGTATGGATCACGTTACATTACAGTCAGCTGCCGGTTCACAGGGAGAGTTCACAGGACTACTCCTCATCAAGGCTTACCTACGCGATAAGGGGCTCGGACACAAGGATGAAATCCTAATTCCAGATGCCGCTCACGGAACTAACCCTGCAAGTGCTGCAATGGCAGGCTTCAAGGTTGTAGTTGTTAAGTCAAACGAGCGCGGAAGTATCGACATGGATGACTTCAGATCTAAGATTAGCGATAAGACTGCAGGTCTGATGCTTACAAACCCTAACACGGTAGGAATCTTCGACGAGAACATCTTTGAAATCACAGAGCTTGTTCACGAAGCTGGCGGACTTTGCTACTACGATGGAGCTAACCTAAATGCTGTAATCGGACTAGTACGCCCTGGAGATATTGGATTTGACGTAATCCACCTCAACCTACACAAAACATTCTCAACACCTCACGGTGGTGGTGGCCCTGGAAGCGGTCCTTGCGGATGCAAAGACTTCCTCGGCAAGTACTTACCTGGACTAACAGTTAAGAATGGTGAGTACGTTCGTGCAGAGAAGAGCATCGGTAGCGTTACTGGATTCTACGGTAACTTCCTCGTTAGCTTAAGAGCTCTCGTATACCTCACATACATCGGCGGAGACGGAGTTCCTGAACTCGCTCACAACGCTGTTCTAAACGCTAACTACATGATGGAGAAGCTAAAGGATCTCTACCCAATGGCTTACGACTGCACTTGTATGCACGAGTTCGTAATGAGTCTTGAGAAGTTCCACAAGGAGAATAATGTATCCGCACTCGACGTTGCAAAGGCGCTTCTCGACTTCGGAATTCACCCACCTACGATGTACTTCCCACTCATCGTTAGTGAGGCTCTCATGGTAGAGCCTACTGAGACTGAGTCGCGTGAGACTCTCGATGAAGCAATTGCTGCATTTAGAAAGATCTACGACTCTATTATCAGCTCACCTGAATCTGTTTCTGCTTCGCCTGTCACTACTCCAGTTCGTAGACTGGATGAAGTTAAGGCTGCGAGAGAACCAGTTCTAAAATACGAGTTTTCATAAGAAACTTGCCGGTATGTACCGATTAAACACGTTTAGCAGCGCTTCTCATGCATAAGTCGTGACATTCCCGGCCGAATACAAATTATAAGCCTAGACAGATTTAGCCTGCGTTGTACGCGACTGTCTGTCTGGGCTTGATTTAACTGAATACTAATAGCAAGGAGCTATACACATATGAAATTAAGATATACCGAAACTGATTGCACTAATCCGTTTATTAACCTCGCTACTGAGGAATATATGACTTTCCGCGCTGCAGAGGGCGAAGTTACTATGTATCTATGGCAGAATGCTAACACTGTAGTAATCGGCAAGAACCAGAACCCTTGGCGTGAGTGCAGAGTTGAGTCCATGAAGGAAGGCGACTGCAAGCTAGCTAGAAGAATCTCTGGCGGTGGAGCAGTATACCACGACCTCGGAAACCTCAACTTTACATTCATTGCAAGAGAAGATGAATATGATATCCCTAAGCAGACAGAGGTAATCCTCGAAGCTGTTCGCCTACTAGGTATCAATGCTGAAAAGACTGGAAGAAATGACCTCACTATCGATGGCATGAAGTTCTCAGGACACGCATATTACCAGAGCAATGGCTACTGCTACCACCACGGGACGATTATGTTCAACGTAAGATCCAACCCCACTTGGAGAGTATCTAAACGTTTCCGCTTCTAAGCTAAAATCAAAAGGCGTTAAGTCAGTTCGTTCCAGAATCACTAACCTAATTAACCACAAACCTGACGTAACACTCGAAGAGCTTAAGAAGGCTCTATATGATGCTTTTGCAAAGGTTTATGGCGGAGATGTTGAACGCTTCGACATCCCTACTGCTGAGTCTGATCCTGAGCTTAAGGCACTAATCGACAAGTACTCATCTGAGGAGTGGCGTTTCGGTCGTAAGATTCCATTCACAACTTCAATCTCTGAGAGACTTGAATGGGGTGGTGTTGATATCGAGCTCCAGGTTGAAGGTGGCATGATTAAGGACTGTGGAATCTTCTCTGATTCTCTCGAGACTGAAGTCTTTGGAGTTCTAAAGGACAAGCTAATAGGCTGCAAATACAGCAAGTCCGCAATGACTACACTTGTTGAGGGCACACTTCCATATTCGCCAAACAGCAAGGAATATCAGATATGCAGCGATATCGCTAATCTGATTGCTGAAGGCATTATGTAGCATTATATAGGTATATCTTGGTGCATCTGCACTATCGTTATGAAAAGAGGAAGATATGGCTGAATTTAATTATGATCTAGTTGTTATTGGTGCTGGCCCTGGTGGATACGAGGCTGCTTTTGACGCTGTTAAGTACGGCATGAAGGTTGCTGTAATTGAGAAGGATAGAGTTGGTGGCACCTGCCTCAACAGAGGCTGTGTGCCTACAAAAACTATCATGCGCTCGTCCGAGCTCGCTAAGGAAGCTAGAGAGGGTGCTAAAATCGGCGTTAATGCTGCTGATGTTAAGGTTGACCTCGACGCTGTTAGAGCTCGTAAGGACGAGGTGCTTGATACCCTACGCGAGGGCATTGAAACCGGCCTTGCAAAGGCTAAGATCGACCTACTATATGGCCTCGCGCTAGTCAAAGATGAGCACACTGTATCGTACACTGATAGAGAGGGCGAATCGCATGAGGTAACTGGTAAGTTTATCCTGATTGCAACTGGTGGCAATCCGTTTATTCCGCCTATTCCCGGGCGCCGAGCTCGAGGGGGTCATGGACTCGACTAGACTCCTCGAGCAGGGCGGTACGCCCTTCGATGATTTCGTAATCATCGGCGGCGGCGTTATCGGGGTTGAGTTTGCTACTGTATATAATGGTTTTGGCTCACACGTAACTGTTGTTGAGGCTCTAGACCGCCTCATTCCTACTGTTGATAAGGAATTGGCCCGCAGTCTGAAGATGGGCCTGCAGAAGGATGGCATTGACGTTCTGACCAAGTGCCCTGTTGTAAGGATTGAGCAGGCCGGCGGAAGACTTGCGGTTGTCTATACTGAAAAGGATGAAGAGAAATCTATACCTGCAGATGCTGTTCTTATGGCTGTTGGTAGACGCTCTGATGTTCCTAGTCTGCTATCTGAGCAGCTCCAGCATCTTGCAGGAGAGCGCGGCCGTCTCGCCGTTAATGAGCACTACCAGTCGGCGAGCCCGAGCATCTATGGTATCGGTGACGCAATCGGCGGCATCGAGCTAGCTCATACAGCAACTGCCGAGGGTAGAAATGCAGTTGCCCACATGAACGGACAGGAACCACCAATCCGCATGGCAACAATCCCAACTTGCATCTACACGGTGCCTGAGATTGCGTCCGTCGGCATTTCCGCGGACGAGGCCAAGGAGCAGGGTATCGAAATCATCACTAAGAAGTACGCTATGGGAGCAAATGGCAAGACAGTCCTTGAGGACCTCGGCCGCGGTACCATCAAGCTGATTGCCGACGCAGACAGCCATATATTGCTCGGCGCACAGCTAATGTGCGGCCGCGCTACCGATCTCGTAGGCGAATTGGCGCTAGCTATTTCAAACAAGCTGACACTCGAAGATGTAGCTTCTACAATCCATCCACACCCAACATTCGTGGAAGCGATTGCAGAAGCAGCTAGATAGTATCAGCTGTTCAGGCGAATTACAATTATCATAATTTCTAAACGTAAAACTCGTTTGCTACACTTTGGCAAACGAGTTTTATCATTTTATTCATTTATCTTTTAACTGTAATATTAACTTTCCAATTCTATTAATTTGAGATACGCCATCTTAACTTCATCAACATCTTTTCTGCATTCGGCAAACTCCTCATAGAACTCGCCAGCTCGCAGCCTTAGGTCCTCTAACTTTGCTTTATCTCCAGCAAAGGCCTGTTCAGAATATTCAAATTTAGCCTTTAACCTAGACCCTATATCCTGAGTTTTCCATCTGTTTAGGATATTTAATGCGACCTTTTCTGTGTTCAATTCACCAATTATTACGGCATATGTAATATATAGATTCAGCAAATTTAATGTCTCATGTGTTACAAATAACTCCCAGATAACTTCGAGGTATTTTCTCTCTAGCAAGAACTTCATCTCTTCTGTCATAGTTTCTCTGTTCAGAGCTTTTCCTACGACTATCCTGCTCCATATTGATATCCTCTCGTGAATTCTTTCTCTGTTTTCAAAGTTCTCAGCTTCGAGCTCTACAAATCTTTTAATCGCTTCTTCATCATTAGAGTCCGCGAGTAACCGCTCTCTAATTACATAATATTCAAAATATTTTGAGTCGCGAAGCTTCGTGAATTTACCTCTAAATATTTGCATTTCAATATTCGAATTTGCTATATCTATAGCCATTCCAGCAAAAGGAATCAAGTAGAACGGCATGTTACTAGTCCTATAAATTGCAAGTGAAACACAGCTGTACAGAATGAACATAACGAGTTCTGTCAGTATCTCTACTCTTCGTAACTCTAATCTAATTTCTTCATAGTTCAGATTCTTAATTGGGCCTCGCAGATATTTATCTGGAATAAAAAGTTCATTTATCATGTATAACTGCGCTGAGTGGTTAATGCGACCATTGAGATATACGAATATCCAGAAGGCATATGCTGACTGCTTGCTCTCTTTTGATTTCCATATCATACTATTCACGATGCATTTGACGGGAGATAATACTCTAACAAATATTAATGCAACAAGGCATGAAAGAGCTGCAGTTATAAGGTATTTAACAAAACCGATATCTGACCCACTAATTACAAGCCATACATTAAACGAAGACGCAAGAAGTAATCCTATGCCAATATGTATGAGGTAATTAAATATTAGGCTAATTCCATTTTTCTTAATCATTTCCTTTAATCCGTCGTAATCTCGCATTTCATGATATCCCTCTGATAAGATAATTTTACATTTTTTAAACGAACATTCAATCAATTACGCATTTTTCACCCGAATAATCATCATTTAATCATTATCCAGTCTAGATAACTATCTAACCGCACGATAAATAATAAAGCAAAAAGCGTCCGCCGAATTCACTCGGCGGACACCATTTTTAGCTTTATACATTTGCACACATTTAACTTTAATATCAACCCATTGCTGGGTCCATATGTGCGCTTCTGCTATTTATTGTTTAAATACCATCTATATATTAGATAAGGCTCTTTACAAAGGCAGCAACCTCACCCATATCAGCTGTTGGCTCGAATCTTGCAACTACGTTTCCTTCTCTATCTACAACGAACTTAGTGAAGTTCCACTTAATGTTAGCGTTGTTTCTGAAATCAGGATCGCCCATTGCAACAAACTCTTCAAACTTCTCTCTATCAGGGAAGTCTCCGAAGCCCTCAAAGCCCTTCTGGCTCTTGAGGAATGTGTAAAGCGGAAGCTCATTCTCACCGTTTACATCTGACTTCTTAAGCTGTGGGAATGTAGTGTTGTAGTTGAGTGTGCAGAACTCGTGGATCTCATCATCTGATCCAGGTGCCTGTCCACCGAACTGGTTGCAAGGAATATCGATAATCTCTAGTCCGGACTCGTGTAGCTCCTTGTAAAGTGCCTCTAGTGGCTCGTACTGAGGTGTGAATCCACATCCAGTTGCAGTGTTAACGATAATCATTACCTTGCCCTTGTTATCAGCTAGGTTTAGCTCACTTCCATCAGGTCTAGCTAGCTTAAAATCATAAATCTGTGCCATCTCATATCCTCCTATGAATATCTCATATATTAATTAGTTTTATTAAATGTCTTTTGAACAATTCAATTGTATCATATCGATTTTAATTGTCAATATTTTTTCCAAAATAGTATGTTCATAATAAGTCTATTTCCTGAATGCTCGCTCCTTTTGATAGCGCCCTTTCCACAACATCTGCTAATTATCACCTGCACTCATACCATATTTATAAAGTGTCAAATGATTATAAAAAAAATCTATAGATTGTACAAAATTTATCATTTAATTCAATGTTTGCACTACTCGCTTAGTTGATATAATTTTATCAGTATATTTGACTTATTATTATGGAGGTTATGAAAATGGCAGATTATCGTAAGATGTGGGAAGATCTCGGCATGGATGTGGAAAACCACGATTTACTATGTAGCGTTCTTCCTGGAGCAATTGGTGACGTATTCCTATCTCAGGAAAATAGACCTGAAGCCATGGATTATTTTGACATGGTTCTCGCTGATGTTCATGGTCTACGCCCAGCTGAGCTCGTTGAGTTTAAGAAGAATGACGGCAAGGTATTCGGAACATTCTGTACATATGTTCCTGACGAAATTATCTTTGCAGGTAACGGCATAGCTACGGGACTTTGCGCAGGCTCTCAGTTCTGGGTTCCAGGTGGAGAGAGATATTTGCCAGCAAATACATGTCCGCTTATCAAGGCTATGCTCGGAGCTAGATTTGACAGGACATGTCCTTTCTATAGACTCGCAGATATCTATATCGGCGAGAACACTTGCGATGGCAAGAAGAAGGCGTACGAAATCCTCGGCACTGACGTTCAGATGCACATCATGGATCTACCTCAGATGAAGAGACCTAAGGATATCGCAAAGTGGGCTGATGAGTGTCACGACCTACTCGAGATGGTTGAAAAGGAAACTGGTAACAAGATCACTCCTGAGAAGCTAGCTGAGAACATCAAGAAGATTAACGCTAAGCGTGCGGCTCTCAAGAGACTGTATGACCTGCGCAAGAACAAGAACGTTCCTATCAGCGGAACTGACACCCTTCTCATCTCCCAGATTGCTTACTACGATGACCCTGAGAGATTTACAACTATGGTTAACAAGCTATGTGACGAGCTCGAGAAGAGAGTTGCTGACGGCGTTTCGGTGTTCCCTGCTGGAACTAAGCGTATCATGATTTCTGGAACTCCTATGGCTATTCCAAACTGGAAGATGCATAATCTAATTGAGACCTCTGGTGCAGCTGTTGTATGTGAAGAGACATGTACTGGAACTCGTTACTTTGAGAACTTTGTAGATGAATCAGGCGAGAACCTCGATGAGATGGTTTCAAATATCGCTGACCGTTACATGAAGATTAACTGCGCTTGCTTCACTCCTAACTCAGGTCGTTTCGACGATATAATCAGACTTGCTAAAGAATACGACGTAGATGCTGTAATCGACGTTAACCTAAAGTTCTGCCAGACATACGACATCGAGGGTTATCTGCTTGAGGACAAGCTCAAAGAAGCAGGAATCCCTGTGCTCGGAATCGAGACAGACTACACTGACAGCGATGCGCAGCAGCTCAAGACACGTATCGAAGCATTTATCGAGGTGCTAGGCTAAAATGCTCCACTATTATGTTTTGTTCGATAATCACACGGATGCCATGGAGATGTATCGTGCTATAAAGCCACTTCACATTACGCCCAGATTAGCCCGACTCCGCGTGAGTTAAGCGTTTGCTGCGGTGTGTCGCTACTGGTCAAGGAAGAGGATGTACCTTTTATAAAGGAGCTTGCCGAAGAACAGCAGCTAAGATACATATCCATAAGCGGGCTAGATAACGAATTCAACAGTAGCAGGCATAGATATGGGTAGGTCTCGCTAGATTCAGTCAAGTACGTCTAGAGCTACGTACGACTAGCTGTAGCTTTGCATACTTGGTATACTTGATATACTTAATATGTTAGATAAAGCTTGCCGATTTGGCGTGCTCTAAGTCAGATGTGATTAGGCAAAATGAAAAGGATTTTAAATGACTAGAATTGGAATTGATATTGGATCTACCGCTTCTAAGGTCTGTGTGATTGGCGAAGATGATAGACCTCGCTTCGAGGTGCTACCGACGGGTTGGAACAGCAAGATTACTGCTGGCATAATCAAGGAAAACCTTGAGAAGCTCGGCGTAGATTTAGAGAGCGCTAAGATTGTAGCAACTGGGTACGGACGAATCTCAGTAGACTATGCGGATAAAGTGATTACCGAGATCACTTGCCACGGACGTGGCGGCTATGAGATGGCGGGACAGGAAGACTGCTCTATAATCGATGTCGGGGGTCAGGATACCAAGTATATCTTGGTTCAAGATGGCAGGGCCGTTGACTTCCTCATGAATGACAAGTGTGCCGCTGGAACGGGCAAGTTCATCGAAGTTATGGCAAATCGCCTTGGGCTTACAATCGAAGAGCTGTTTGAAGAGGCTCAGCGAGGGAATCCGATACCGATTAGCTCGATATGCACGGTTTTCGCAGAATCTGAGGTTATCAACTACATGGGTGAAGGACGCCCAAAGGAAGAAATTGCGGCTGGTGTAATCGACAGCGTTGCGACTAAGGTCGTGACACTGTGTCAGAAGAAGGCTATTGCAGATAAATGCGTTATAACTGGCGGGTTAAGCGGAAATGAATATTTTGCAGAGCTTCTATCTAAAAAGCTAGGCCGAACGGTCACTCCGCTTCCTAATGGCCGATATGCTGGTGCGTATGGGGCGGCAATTCTGGCAGGAAAAATCGAGAAGTAAAAGCCAATTGGGGCATAAAAGAAATGTGGGTTATAGGACAAAACGTGTTGGTAAAAACCGCTGCGGTCGTTGAAATTTCAACGGCTACAGCGGTTATATCTTTTTTGAAAGAAGATACAGGGTGGACAAAAACGTGTTGGTAAAATCGTCTAAAAACACTTGAAATTTCAAGGCGTATTAGGGTTATATCTTCCTTAGAAATAGTATTCTAGGAGGATTGTAAAAATGAAGCGTGTTATTTGCCCTGTTTGTGGTAGGTGTTGCTCGAAATATGGTAAGACAAATGCAGGAACACAGAGGTGGTTTTGTTGTAATTGTAAGATGGCGTTTTCCCCTAAAATAGACAATCTAACCAAGCAGCTTAATATATTTCTTAAGTGGCTTTTTAGCAAAGATATTCAAAAGTATATGCCTGGAGGTGGTCGTACATTTAGGCGAAAAACATCCAAATTTTGGGATATATGGACATTACCACCAGTTGTAGAAGAAAAGCATTCAGTAGTATTCGTAGATGGAATTTACCTGTGCCGTAATGCTTGTGTTTTAATTTGCTGTGACAGAAACCATGTGCTAGGTTGGTACTTATGCCGCTATGAGCATGCAAATGCATGGATCTCATTAATGTCTAGGATTACTGAACCTGCACTTGTAGTTTCGGATGGAGGAAAAGGATTTAATAAAGCTTTGAGAAAGGTATGGCCTCATGCAAAGCACCAGAGATGCCTTTTTTTCATGTGTTTTTCTCAAGTAAGAAGATATACTACAACAAGACTCTAAAAACCCTTGCAGGGGCTGAATTATATGCTCTTGCTAAAAGACTACTACACCTAGAAACTAGATCTGAAGCAGATAAATGGGTAGATGAATTCTTAGATTGGATGAGAAAAACACAACAAGTTTCTGAGCCAAAGGTCACTAGATGAAAACGGCAATTGGAGAGCAACGCATGAAAGACTTTTAAAGGCACAGAGATCTCTTTCTAGGTTGGTAAAAGAAGGCACTCTATTCACTTATTTGGATGAAGATTTAATAGCTAAGATAGGCAAGGCTCCATCTACAAATAACCAGATAGAAGGCGGTATAAATGCAAGGCTAAGAGCCTTGCTAAGGAATCACCGTGGACTATCTGTTGAAAGAAGAATAAAAGCGGTCTTCTGGTGGTGCTATGTGCACTCACCAAGACCGCTTTCTGTTTCTGAGCTATTAAAAGTAATGCCAACGGACAAAAGTATTGCAGCGATATACCAGAAGATTTCAGAGTTAGATAAACGCACTTCATCTATCCCTACATGGGGAGATGCGGTGGTCTGGGGAGAGCTGCATAAGTCATCTGAATTTCAGAATTATTGGGACTAGCGACCAACACGTTTTGTCCTATAACCCAGAAATGTAGAAGAACATACGGTTAATGGGCTATTCCTATGGGAGTAGCCCTTTTAGATTTTGCGTAATAATATCTAATTACTATCAACTTGATGTATGACAAAATATTGCATGATGATATAATTGCAATAACTAATCGACAAATTGACATTTGCGGAGGATGCCTGAATGTATATTGAAAACAAATATTGGAATAACTACATCGGAGACAGTGACGACAGTCTTAACCTTATTGCTTTTTTAGAAGATCAAAGTAGCGACGAGATAGAGTTTTCCGACATACTGCAAGCTTTAGGCCTTAACAGGCAAGATGGGGACTTTAGAAGAAGCACTTCCCCTTTAGGCTTTACTAATTCTATGGGAATCTATCTTGATTTTACTTTCGCCATTGATATATTAACCGACCTTGCCGCGATATTATTAGAATGCAAGGTAAATGGCAGTGTTGATTTACACGACTTAGAGCCATATGATGCAGATTCTCGCAAGATAAATATTATTGCTACACCAGATGATTATGAGCTTTTGAATAAAGCTCTTTCCGACTTTTCGAGGAATCCACTTGAGTATGACATTTCTGAACTCGTTCCAGAGGAGGATATGCGCGAGATGGCGGAAATTTGCGAAAATCTAAGGCAGGAGCTGTTAAGCTAGAACTCCTTTTATTACAAGTTAAATATATTAATTACAGCTACTATTAAATTTATCTATAAGTTTTTAACTTGTAAATTTAAACAGTGATAACTTATAACAAATCTATTAATAGCGCGACAACCCCTAAAATCATTGCAATACAATAAGAAATATTAAAAATTTTCTTAATATTCACTTTCCAATTCTTATACAGAAAAACTCTGAAAATAGAAAGACATATTAGCACCATTATTATAATAATTCTATTCATAATCATCTGAATAATAATCTAATTACAAGTTGATAATAATTAGATGTCCTCCTCCTAATATAAAAGTGTAATGGATATCCTCCCCAACATCTAACTGGGGGGATATCCTCTAGTCATTTAAGCTTTTAGAATGTAGTGGCATTTGTTCTGACGGAGTCCTCCTTGCACATCGTATCTGTCAGAAAGTCTGTCTGCCAGTCACTCATTCGTAAATGATACCACGGAAAATATAATTAAACTAGAAAGCATTAGTTTGTCAAGTCCATCGGGAAGAACTTTGTCCATAACAATTTTAGTACATGCTATCAGTTTTACTAACTGATTGTCAATATTATAACTAAAAGTAAATAGGAATCAGGTAAATATTGGTAAATTAGTTATAAACAGCTCTCATACTCTTCTCGACGGAAGAAAGAGAATGGAATGTAAGATGTTTCCCAGTTTCAAGAGTGGCAATTGTCATATTGATCCTTTAGTAAATCTTTTTTTAATGCTCAAGTTATTATCGAATATTTCTACTAATCATAACATCAGCTTTGCTAGTGGTTTGTTTTGGTCCTATTAGTGCCTTTTATCTGCTGCATCTTAAGATGCGTTGAAAAGATTCGCCAACTACACGTATTTTTCTACAACTCCTAAAGGACTACTTCATCTTTCCTTCTGTGTTTTGATACAAATATTTCCACAGACAGGGTAAATAACACGCTTCATTTTACAATCCTCCTAGAATACTATTTCCAAGGAAGATATAACCCAATTCACCTTGAAATTTCAAGGGGTTCGGACGATTTTACCAACTCTTTTTGTCCACCCTGTATCTTCTTTTAAAAAGACATAACCGTTGTAGCCGTTGAATTTTCAACGATCACATCGGTTTTTACCAACTCTTTTTGTCCTATAACTCTAAGTTAAATTCCTGTTTGTTTAGGCCAGCAAAATCTCAGTATCACGTTAAAAAGGAGCTGTCACTCATACGACAGCTCCTGATATTTTACATTAATACACTAATTATCTTTTCTTCTTTTGAAATATAAGGCAAACAATAATACGCCTGATATAACTAATACCGCAAAATACAACGGCATATTTATATTATCACCCGTCTTTGGTAACTTGCCAGGTTTGTTTGGTGTCGGGTTCTTGCTGTAAATAGCATATACTACCATATCCTCGTTAACAATGGTTGAACCTGTAAATTTAGTTCCTTTTCCATCATTTTGAGTATTCCATTCCTTAAAAATATAACCACTCTTTGTTGGGTCGCTTGGCATCGATTGATTAGCTAAAGCATCGTTATCAATTGATTTGCCGTTTTCCACCTTTACGGTAGCGTGTGTAGCATTTCCGTCCTTGAAAGTTACGGTGTTATCAGCCGGTTTATTTACCTTGAAAGTATAAGATATTTGGTTTGGCTTATTTGAGTCTGCCGCCTTATCCAATCCACTTGGATCTTGAATTGCTGCAAATGACCAGTAATTTCTGGTCGCACAATTCTCATGTCCCGGACCTAACTCCTCATGACTATTATGTTCGGGAGATGGTAAATAAAATTTTTCTGTATAAGAAGTAGCAAAATCATAAACTCCTGATACCGTACCTCTTATAGTTACCTGCGAATCTTGACTTGCGTCTTTAGAAACCTTTAATCCCGAAATACTAACATTAATGTTACTTGTATCTATGGAATTAATTTTTTCAATCAAGTCTTTCCATTTACAAACTTTAGCTTTTTCATTTTTACGTAATTTTACAAGCAAAGTATTTCCTTCCCTCGAAACATTTGCTGTGAATCCATCTAATCCCCTAATTGTAGCTGTTGGATTGTTACTAACAGTTACCCCGTCTGGGATATCTAATGAAAAAACGATTTGTGCATCTGACATTGCATACTGATTGTAAATCTTCTGAATTCCCTCATCTGACATACCGCCGGTTTGAGTTAAGAACAAAGCGAACCCATTCATATAACGCTTGAACCAAGACGCATTCATAGAAAACTCAAGGTCAATTGGATCACCTTTCTTATATTCGTCTATTTTCTTTGAATCGGTGCTGCCTTTAGCCTTTATATCGGCTAAAACTTGTAATTTCTCTAATGGCTTACTAGTTTCTTCAGTAGTTAAAATGTCACTTTGTTTAAACTTATGTGGATTTGTTCTATCTTCAGGGATCGTGGAGAATTGCTGAAAATACGGGTTATCTTGTGGTTTCAAAGGGTGAAGGAAAATGTTTAATCCGCTCCACTTTGGAACAATGCCGGTATTTAGAAACTCAGGAGCACAGCAAAAATTGATTATCGTGCTAACCTTTGCATGCTGATTAACAGCAGTATCTTTAGGTTCCAACGCATATTTAGGAACAAGAGTTTTAAAATATGTTATAGGTTCTCCTGCAGCTACCGGAATGTTTTCTACTTTTGAATATTTTAAGTCAACCCAATAATTATCATTTTTGATTTCTGCGCTTTTATCAACTAAAGGACCCTGCCAGTCCTCACCATACATAAAATAATGCACAGGATGGAGTGAGCTTAAATCTTCATCTGCAAATACAATTGATGTATTTGAGAGCAGTAATAATATGATCATAAGATTCAATATTAAGCTAATATTTTTTTTAACTGCCTTATTCATCAACATTAATGTCCTCTCTTAATTGTTAATTATCTATAATGTGCACGGAAATTCTACCATATATATATATATATATATATATATATATATGGTGCTATGTATTAATAAAATACATAGCACCTGGCATTCGTTGTTCAGAGCATATAAAATCAAGTCTAATAGACTTTGTGATGTTTTGAATACAACCTTCCTATATTCCTTCATTTATAAACTCTATGAATTTCTTAATCACAGGATCAATCCACTTACTCTTATGACATATGATGGTACTCTTGAGCTCTGGATCCGGGCATGAAACATCAATTGTAGCCAACTTGCCATCTGCCACCGGGCTTCTCAACAACAAACCATGGGAGGTAGGATACTCCGTATCCGCCCTCAAGTATATTGACGATTGCTGCTACTGAGCCGACCTCTAGAGCCGGTTCAAGCTGCATACCGATATCATTTGCAAACTTATTCAGATAGAATGTATATCCTACCTCTCTATCTGCAACGATTAACTGCTCAGCAAGGATTTTGCGCAGTTGAACCTTCTTGCCAGCGAGCGGATGATCTGGGTGAGCTACGAATACCATCGGTACGTCTTTCTCCAGCATACGTTGAAAATTTTGTGGGTTTGGAGTCTCCGCCATAGTGAACACGAGGTCCATAGTTCCAGCAACAAGTTTCTCTCTCAGATCCTGAGTAAAGTCAGATACCTTGATAACTACATTTACATCAGGATACTCCTTGATGAAATCAATAGCGATATGCGGAAGTGCTCCGATTGATAGACTTGAAGATGTTCCGATTGTCAGCGTTCCGCTGAGACCTTCCTGCTCTCTGATGCTTGCTACCGCTTCATCTTCCGCCTTAAGCAGACGAAAAGCATATGGGAGGAATGTTTCTCCCGCTCTAGTAAGATTTATCCTCTTGCCGATTCTGTCAAATAAGGTGCTCCGAGTTCATGCTCGAGCTGCTTTATCTGGGCAGTTACGGCTGCCTGAGAGTACCCGAGACTCTCTGCTGCCCTAGTAAAATTATTCATCTCTACAACCTTTATAAAGGTCGCTACGTTACGATTTTCCATAATACCTCCATCGAGGACCGCAATTATTTATTTTTATCAATTAACTCATTTTAATTAATTTTACATGCTTTGTTCTCAAGTTTATTATAAAGGTACAGCATAGGTTATTTCAATACCTTCGCTGTTATTATACAATCCATCCATAGAATATCCATACAAAGAAAGCGGGGACGTATGTCCTCGCTTTTTTACGTAGCTGTTTGATTTATTATTGTTATCAAATTTTTATAATCGATAATATTTATCTATAGAATCGCCCAAAATCTTATATTCTAGCCTTTTATATTCGCTTACTTGTACTTAATTTTATTTCATTGTTCTTGAGGTTTAACATGCTCAAAATGTTAAGTACGCTCAATACTAGGCCCTAAATTTGCCAAGCGACAGAACCCCTTTAGTTCTTAGACTTTTTCTTGAGAGTCTTGTACGCAGCACCTTTCCCTATATGCTTCGCCTTATCTTCCGCTTCCTTTTCTGCCTCAGCATCCTTAACCATCTGTTCTTCCATCATTTTAACGAGCTTAATTAGGCTATAAGCGATAAAAATATACATCGCTGTCATTAGTATAATCATGGCGCCAACCATAGCACTTTTGCCACCTGTAAAGTACGCACGAATCATAATAGCATCTGTAATTGCAGCTACGATGATAAATATGACCACTGCAATTCTACCCTTTTTAGCGCCGCCCGGCCTCTCGTATTTTGATTGTTTCTTAGCCACAAACTGCCTCTTTCTACACAAATTATCTGCTTTTTCAACTCAATATATTTGTGATTACAAAGTAATATATTCGTAACATTAAATTCTTGTACAATCTAATATTAATTAGTCTTCATAATATATCATATTTACCAACAGACATGAACCCCACATTCACGCTCCATTATGCGAGCGAATGACTCAAGCACCGCTACCACTATTTCGGTGCAGTGTTCCTTGCGAACCGGTGTTGCAAATTCATAACCCTCTAGTAAGTCTGGACATAGTGCACTACCAAACTTTGCTATGACATCGTCATTGAGCTCTCTTACGAGCGATGTGCATTTCTCATAGCTTGGGTCTCCAGGGATTACTCTGCCAAATACTTTTCCAAGTGACATCGTCGCTGCCGCTACAGCTCCGCATACATTTCCGCCGTCACCAAAACCGAATGGGAATCCAGTTGCGATGGCCATTATGTCGTCTCCCATCCCGAGATCCCAATGTTTGTTTGCAATCGTAATTACAGATTCTGAGCACATGCATCCGTTTGTGAATGCATGTATTACATCACGCTTTACATCTTCAAAATTTACTTCTTTAACCATATTGCACCCCCTAAATATATAAATATTATAATTTTATACATATACAGATATATTTCTCCAATAGACAAAGCGCGCATCGCTGCGCGCTTATGTTTATTTGCTTTAATCACCACAGTGCAAGCTAATCACTGTTAACTTGCTACTTCAGCGTCACCGCAACGAATTTCTTCTTACCCTTTTGAATTGTAAGTTTTCCATCTTCGAAATCTGCGAGAGTTACTCTTCTCTTTCTGTCGGTAACCTGCTCTCCATTGATTCTAGCACCACCCTGCTCTATCGTTCTAAATGCATCACCGTTAGACTGGGCTAGTCCAAGTTCCTTTAGTAGGCTAGCTAGACCGAAGCCCTCACCTTCAAAGGAAGCCTTATCTAGTTCAACGGATGGCATAGTTGCTGCATTGGTGCCACCACTTGCAAATACCGCACGAGCATCTTCAAGTGCGTTCTTTGCTTTCTCCTCGCCGTGTACTAGCTTAGTGACTTCGTAAGCGAGGATCTCTTTTGCTTGATTAATCTCTGCGCCCTCGAGGGAAGATAATCTATTTACCTCATCCATTGGTAGGAATGTAAGCATACGTAGGCACTTGTTAACGTCCGCATCTGCGACATTTCTCCAGTACTGGAAGAAGTCGAACACTGAAACTCTTTCTTCATTGAGCCAGAGCGCACCACCTGCAGTCTTACCCATCTTCTCTCCGTCACTCTTGGTGAGAAGCGAGAAGGTCATGCCATACACATCTAGGTCTGACTTCTTCTTAGCGATATTGACACCGGCGATGATGTTGGACCACTGGTCGTTGCCACCGAACTGCGCCTTTAGACCGAAGTCTCTCGCCATTACGTAGAAGTCGTAACCTTGCATTAGCATGTAATTGAACTCTAGGAAAGTAAGTCCTTCCTTAAGTCTTCTCTTGTAGCACTCTGCTCTTAACATCTCGTTTACGTTAAATACTGAGCCAATTTCACGAGCAAACTCAATGTAGTTGAGGTTTCTTAGCCATTGCGCGTTATTAACGCTTACCGCAAGGCCCGGCTAGGTTCTCTGTTCTGGTGCCCCGGTTTCATTACACCACCGTTACCAGTGTACTCCCACTCGTCATCGAACGGCAGGAAGCGGTCAAATAGGTCTTTGAACTTCTTACCGTTTGCATCGATTTCTTCAACGTCCATCATGCGGCGCAGGTCAGTTCTGCCAGAAGGATCTCCGATCATTACAGTTCCGCCACCAACGAGCGCTACTGGTGTGTGTCCGTATTTGAGCATATAAGCAAATATAATAATCTGGATTAGGTGACCAACGTGCAGGCAGTCTGCAGTTGGGTCAAATCCTACGTAGAACTTAATCTTCTCGCTTCCGAGTAGGTCGCGCATAGCCTTTGGATCTGTGCACTGTTCAATCAGGCCTCTTTCTTCAAGTACATCATATACGTTGGTGTACTTGCTCACATTATCTGGAATCTGTATCATCGTGTCCCTCCTATAAAAATAGCCTGCAGCTCTCGCCGCAGGCTTAATATCATTAGCTTGCCGAGATTACTTTGTACCGTAAAGTCTGTCTCCTGCATCTCCAAGTCCTGGAAGAATGTAAGCGTTTTCGTTGAGTCTCTCGTCCTTTGCTGCAATGTAGATGTCAATATCAGGATGCGCCTCATGTAGGGCGTCGATTCCTTCTGGTGCAGCTATCAGGCACAGGAATGCGATATCGTGTCCGCCTCTGCTCTTGATAGAATCAATTGCTGCAATGGCACTTCCACCAGTTGCAAGCATTGGGTCAACGGCGAAATCTTTCTCTTCTCGATGTCTGTAGGCAGCTTGCAATAATATTCAACAGGAAGATGTGTGTCTGGGTCGCGGTATAGACCAACGTGTCCAACCTTTGCATTTGGAACGAGTGCAAGCATTCCATCTACGAAGCCTAGTCCAGCTCTTAGAATCGGAACAATTGCGATATCCTCTCCCTCAAGCATCTTAACTGTAGTCTTGCACATAGGTGTTTCGATATCAACCTCTTCAAGTGGCAGATCTCTTGTCGCTTCAAACCCCATCAGCATCGCTACCTCAGTAGCGAGCTCGCGAAACTCCTTTACACTAGTGTTTACATCTCTCATGAGAGCTGTCTTGTGCTGAATCAGCGGATGATCAAACACATATACCTTGCCTTCTCTGTTAGCCATTATAATCCTCCTGATTATCTCAATTCACTTACCATTAAGTATATACGAAATACGTTATTCATCAAGCATGTTTATGCGACGAAGGTGCTTTCCGCCTTCAAAATCTGTCGTTAGCCACTTATCGACAATTTCAAATGCCAAATCCTGTTCGATCATTCGTGCGCCCATAGCGAGCACATTCGCATCGTTGTGCCTTCTCGACATCTCCGCCATCTCTACGGAAGTGCAGAGAGCACATCTAACACCCTTTACTTTATTCGCTGCGATAGAAATTCCTATGCCAGATCCACAGATAACAATTCCCTTCTCAGCCTCTCCGTCAGCGACTGCTTTTCCAACAGCTTTTCCATAACCTGGATAATCAACAGACTCTACCGAATCAGTTCCAAAATCAACTACTTCGAACCCTTCCTTGAGCAGCTTATCCTTAACTGCCACCTTGAGCGGATACCCTGCGTGATCGCAGCCAATAGCAATATTCATATAATTCCTCCTCACACATCTCCGCTGTGTGTAAAGCGTGTGCACCAGCGATATATGTCATATAAATAATACAAATTGTATCTTCTCTATGTGTGTAAATGCTCTAAACATTCACGATGTCATACCCTGCCGACTTGACCATTCTGTTCATAACGGAAAACCCGACTTCGTCCCAGTCGTACGCTGCAATGTAAATTATATCCACACCGTCTCTATCGCACTGCCTGAGATCTGCAAAAAAATTATTTGCCGCCTTGTCACCATTCCCCATGTAGTCAAGTACTGCTGTCCGTAAGTTGTTCGACATTGACTCAGACTCTAGTTCAGCGATCGCTGCAGAGACCGCGCTCTTGCTGCCTTCTACGATTCTAACTGCCGCCTTCGGTGCATAATGCTTATACTTCATGCCAGGCGACTTCGGATGGAAGTCGTCTGCTCCAGGCTTTTTGAATAGAGATGGGTCATACCGAACTTCACCATCTACAGCTTCTTCAATCTGACTCTTCGTTATGAATCCAGGTCTAAGTATCGTAGGAACTTCCGACGTTAAGTCCAAAACCGTCGATTCTATACCTATCGCAGTCCTCTCGCCCTTGACTATCGCATCGATTCTACCGTCCATATCCTCGGCAACATCTTCGAATGTCGTCGGGCTCGGTTTGCCAGAAAGGTTAGCACTCGGTGCTGCAATCGGAACACCCGCTGCCTCGATAATCTTAGCGGCTTCGTGCCTTGCTGGCCATCTCACAGCAACTGTATCAAGTCCTCCTGTTGTAACATCAGGAACTGCTGGATTCTTGCGAAGCACGAAAGTAATCGGACCTGGCCACAGCTTGCTCATAATAGCTTTCTGCTCATCTGTAACAGCCGAAGCAACCCCGTTAAGCATATCAATACTCGCCACATGGACAATCATCGGATTATCGCTCGGTCTGCCCTTTGCCTCGTATATATGCTTTGTAGCGGTCGCATCTAGGGCATTTGCCCCAAGTCCATATACCGTCTCAGTAGGAAAGGCTACGAGTCCGCCTGCTCGTAGAATCGCTCCAGCTTCAGAGATTCCATCTGTATCAGGAGGGATAATTCTTGTCTTCATTGGACGCCTCTCTTGCTTTAGAAATCCTTCATCTTCTCCGCCTGGTCCTCAGTAATTAGTGCATCGATTACTTCATCGAGGTCACCATCGAGGAATGAATCCAGCTTGTATAGAGTCAGGTTGATTCTGTGGTCTGTGATTCTGCTCTGTGGGAAGTTATACGTTCTGATTCTCTCAGATCTGTCTCCTGATCCGATCTGTGACTTTCTCTCTGCCGCAATCTTGTCGTTCTGTTCCTGCTGCATGAGGTCGAACAGTCTCGACTTAAGAACCTTGAAAGCTTTTTCCTTATTCTTAATCTGTGACTTCTCGTCCTGACAAGTTACGACGAGTCCAGTTGGCATGTGAGTAAGTCTAACTGCAGAGTCCGTAGTATTTACACACTGTCCACCGTTACCGGATGCTCTATAAACGTCTACGCGTACATCGTTAGGGTCGAGATTTACCTCAACGTCATCAACTTCTGGCATTACCGCAACTGAAGCAGCCGATGTATGCACTCTACCACCCGACTCAGTCTCTGGAACTCTCTGTACTCTGTGAACACCACTCTCATACTTAAGTCTGGAATATGCACCCTTACCTTTGACGAGCATAACAACTTCTTTAACGCCACCGATTTCAGTCTCATTGCTCTCTATGAGCTCTGTCTTCCAGCGCATTCTCTCGGCATATCTGAGGTACATACGGAGCAGGTCGCTTCCAAATAGCGCCGCTTCATCTCCTCCCGTTCCCGCTCTAACCTCGAGAATTACGTTCTTGTCATCGTTAGGGTCTTTTGGAAGAAGCAGAATCTTGAGGTTCTCTGTGTACTCCTCGATTGCTGCTTCATTATCCTTAAGTTCCTCACGTGCCATCTCGCGTAGCTCCTCGTCATCCTCCATATCGAGAATTTCCTTAGCCTCCTCAAGCTCTTCCTTCGCCTTCTTGTACGCAGTATACTCCTTGACGATAGGCTCGAGGTCGCTCATCTCCTTCATCAGCTTCTGCCATTCCTTCTGCCTAGCGATGACTTCAGGATCTGAAACCTTCTTAGACAGCTCCTCGTATTTATCAAGTATAAAATCTAGCTTATCAAACATAATTACATCCTTTACTTATGAGTTTTAGATCTTTATTTTTATATATTTACCCACTCTTGCAAATACTTCGCTATTATCATTCGCCTTAATATCCCGAGCAGGTTTGCTTATCACCTATGAAAAAAGCGTCAGGAAAACCACCGCCTGTGGTTCCAAACGCTCTAAAATGAGGACGCTGCAAACAGCGTCCTCTAAATATTGATTCCCTAAAGGTTGTATTTGTTCTTGAACTTCTCTACACGTCCACCACGGTTAGCAAACTTCTGCTGACCTGTGAAGAATGGGTGGCACTCTGAGCATACTTCGACTCTCATAGTGTCAGTGTTTGAAAGTGTAGTAAAGGTATTACCACATGCGCAAGTAACGTTACATTCCTTATAACCAGGATGGATTCCTTCCTTCATGCTAGCTCTCCTTTTCTTAAAAGTCTATCGTGTGCACTCATGTACTACTTCAATAGCCTTGTTATTATAACAAAGCAGAGCGTATTGTGCAAGGGCAAACTCTAGCAAGTATTGAATTTTAGCCATTTTGATGTCACTAATGATGTGTTTATGATTGAGAAATCGCACATGAAAGTATATTATATTATTTAACCACAAGATGTAGATAATAGGAGGAGTCACATGCTTAAAGATAAATGTGTTGTTGTCGGTGTAACAGGCGGAATTGCCGCTTATAAGACGGCATCTCTAGTCAGCGCACTAAAGAAAGAGCGTGCGGATGTCCACGTGATTATGACTAAGAATGCGACCGAATTCATCTCGCCGCTAGTATTCGAGACACTTACGGGCAACAAGTGCATGACTGATACATTTGATAGGGACTTTAAATTCGATGTAGCGCACATATCTATCGCGAAGGCGGCAGATTACTTTGTAGTTGCTCCGTCAACTGCGAATTTTATTGCCAAGGCATCGTACGGAATGGCTGACGATATGCTCACAACAACTTTCCTCGCTGCGAACTGCCCTAAGCTGGTTGTACCTGCGATGAATACGCAGATGTTTCTTAACCCTATCACTCAGGGCAATATTATGAGGCTTCTCAAGGTTGGAATCAGAGTCATGCAGCCATCGAGCGGAGCATTGGCCTGCGGAGATGTGGGTATCGGCAAGATGCCTGAACCAGAGGCTATTTTTGAAGAAGTTTTATTTGATATAGCATACGCAAAAGACCTCGCTGGCAAGAAGGTGCTCGTTACCGCCGGTGCTACTCAGGAAGCGATTGACCCAGTTAGATATATCACCAATCATTCGACGGACGCATGGGATATGCCATAGCTAAAGCTGCCGCCTACAGGGGTGCGCAGGTTACGCTCATCACGGGCAAGACTAGTTTATACCCAATTCCTTATGCAAACACGATTGAGATTACAACTTCTGCCGAAATGTGCGAAGAGGTGCTAAAGCATGCAACTAAGGCGGATTACATATTCAAAGCTGCGGCTGTTGCGGACTACACACCAGCTAATGCAGCTGATGAGAAGATTAAGAAGCAGGACGGCGATATGGTCATAGAGCTCAAGAGGACCGCTGATATCCTTACAGAGCTCAAGAAGATTAGAAAGCCAGGTCAAATTATATGTGGCTTTTCAATGGAAACTCAGAACTTGCTCGAAAACTCCCGCAATAAACTTGAGCACAAAGGTCTCGACATGATATGTGCGAACAGCCTAAAGGAGGCAGGTGCTGGATTTGGTGGTGATACCAACGTAGTTACAATTATTACTATGGATGATGAGATAGAACTAGGTAAGCTCAGCAAGTTCGATACTGCGATGGCTATTATCGACAAGGCCAAAGCGCTTAGCGAAGACCTCAGTTAGTCGCGGTCTTGCGGTTTGTGAGATAAACTTTTAGCAGGAGAGTCATTGTTGACTGATAGACGGTATTTGAGATGAACAACAAAGCATTAATGATAAACACAATCAAGAGAGCTCTACTGAACCCCGACTTCATCGAAGCTGCTGGATTAGATAGCGATGTAATGGAGGTGCGTACAGCACGCGAGGATTTTGTCGAGATGATCTACGAGCTGTATTACCATTCGGGTAAGCACGGACGGTTCGACACTAAAGCAATTCTAAGCATCTGTTCGCGTTATACTCCAGAGCTTGAGGTTACTCCAATAGAAGGTTGGCTCGAGCACACGAGGCTATATCTACTAAACTTGCTATTTCCTCATCTAGATGGACCGCAAGACCTAGATAAGTTTAAAGCTGGTAGAAATATCCTGCTACAGCTCATGCGCGGCGTGTATGAGTACGAGAGGAAGGTTCTTCCCTTCGATCCTTGCTATGACATTCACCTTCTCAGCGATGAAGAGATTATGAGCAAGGGGTTTACTGATGAGTATCTCAGATTTAATAAACTCGTTAGAAGCAATTATGTCTACGAATTCATGAGACTTAGCTCCGATATCTCACCTTTTAACACTCTCGGTCATGTAAGCGGAGTCCACTACGTTGCTATGTACACGGCAAGGCAGCTTTACGATGCTGGAATTAACGTCGATCTCGGTCTATTATCTGCCGCTGCAGCCTCTCACGATATTGGTAAATACGGCTGCCGCAAGGAAGAGGAGCGCCGTGTTCCCTATCTTCACTACTATTATACCGACTACTGCCTGACTAGATTTGGACTGCCTACTATCATGCACATCGCTGCAAATCACTCGACTTGGGACCTCGAGATAGAGAATCTATCCGTAGAGTCACTGCTGCTCATATACGCCGATTTCCGTGTGAGGAGCATAAGGGATGAGGATGATCAAGAAACCATAAACTTCTTTACATTAGAAGAAGCATTTGATGTAGTTCTCAATAAATTTGACAATATAAATGAAGCCAAGAACCACAGATATGAGAAGGTATATAACAGGCTTCTCGACTTCGAGGAGTTCATGCGCGAAAACGGTGTAACTACTGATCTCCCAGAGGATTGGGCAGAGACACCGCACTTTAGGAGCAATCCTAGTGTCAGAGATTTAGCCCTCTTAAGTGGAGCCGAGGCTACTTCGCAGCTCAAGTTTAGAGCAATCGAGCACAACATTCGCCTCATGAAGATATTCAATAGTCCAGATGAGTTCTCCAGCCTTCTTGAACGTGCTAGGAGCGAGTCTCAGTGGAGCAATATCAGAACTTATTTGAACATTCTCGGCGAGTATAAATCCTACATGACGGAGGACCAAAAAGTAAACGTTCTCGATTTCATGTACGACATGCTATTTAACAGAGAGAGTGACCTCAGAGAGCAGGCCGCTCAGATAATGGGTCAGATAGTTGCAAGATTTCGCGAGGAATACAAGAAGGAGCTACCTAAATCGGTGCCTACAAGAGATTCTGACATCACTAATATCACGCAGTTTTCTAGTTACCTCGAGAAGCTTCTCATGCCATCTAGAAAGCATACGGATTTTCATAGGAAGCGCATCATCGAGGCGACACCGGATTTTGTAAATGAAGTCGTTAAGAACTGCAGACCTTCGTGCCGCAGTAAGTATTTTGATGTCCTCGAGGACTACTACCACGTAGCTGATCTCGATGAGCAGACAATTACCGTTCTATGCAGCACTGCACTAAGTATCGATAAGGAACTGATGCCAGAGTCGTTCCTTGAGAGCCTAATGTTCTTTACAAAGGATATCCTTAACAGCTACAGTCAGGATGTAGATCTCCTTGCACTCGCTGTGATTGAGCGATTCTTCCCCGATTCAGGCATAGATGTAGACGCAAGACGCCTGAGCATTCTTGGCGTATCAAAAGAACGAGATGTGACTGAATCGGTACCTTCGTCACTATTTCTGGATAATCTCAAGACTAGTACCTCCTGGATGTCTAAGCTCGCTAACATAGATTATATGTTCAAGGTAGCAAAGCAAGGATACAATGTTATGCATATCGCAACACATTTTGTAAACCTGATTAAGGTCAGTGAGGCTATTATAGTTCGTAAACATGCTGGCGACTGCTTGATAGAACTTGCTAGCAGCATGCCTAGCGATCAGATAAACGAACTTTGCATCGACCTCTTCAACGGTCTCGAGCTAAGCGACTACCAGTTCCTTAAGTACATTCCTGGATATCTAGGACAGCTCATGATGTATCAGCCTGACAACGAACAGAGCGAGACAATCGAAGCGCTTGAAACTATGTTATATACGGGAAATAGCAAGTCAGCAGCTGCATCGCTAAGCACTATGGCAGTGCTACTAGAGAACTACGACAAGCTACCTGAAACTAGCAAGAATGCGGAGAAGTACAAGAAGATACTGCTCGGCATGATTATCAAGGCCATCAGTCATTACAATTCTGCGCTGTCGCAGGAAGCACTGCGGGTGCTTGGAATGAGAATATTTGGCAGTGAAGTCATGACTCTAGGGTCAAAGGGATGGACTGCATCTCACTGCTTCAAGAGACTAGCTGCTGTGATTCCGCTAATTGGTGACGACATCGGACTAGAGTTCTACAACAACGCAGCAGTGTTAAATTACATATACAGATTCATCGCTACATATGTCGATGAAGTTGGGCAATTTGAGTTTGAGGAGTATGACAAAGTCGCATTCTTCCCTGGCTCGTTTGATCCGTTCACTCTTGGACATAAGGCGCTTGCAACGACTATAAGGGATATGGGCTTTGAGGTGTATCTGGCACTAGATGAGCTTTCTTGGACCAAGAAGATGTTACCTCATGCACTGCGCAGGAACATTCTCGCGATGTCCATTAGCAGTGAAGAGGGCTTAAATCTATTCCCAGACGATATGCAGGTCAACCTCGGTAGTTCGGATGACATGCGGAGACTTAGAGAGCTTTTTGCAGACAAAGATTTATACATAGTTACAGGCTCAGATGCTATTGCAAATGCCGCTTGCTACAAGGCTGCCCCAAGCCAATACTCGATTCACTCGCTAGGTCACATTGTATTCGATAGAGAGTCGAGCGATGATTCTTATAGAGATAGCGGGGATAGCTACCCAATCACAGGCGAGTTTATAAAGTTGCACCTCAAGAAATATTCTGAAGATGTCAGCTCCGCTAGGATTCGTAACAATATTGACCTCGGACGTGATATCGGCACGCTGCTCGACCCAGTTGTGCAGAACTACATATACGATATGAACCTCTATAAGCATGAGCCTGCATATAAGGAAGTGCTTACAGCTAGTGACATCAGCTTCAGCGTCTTTGAACACATGGATGCTGGTTTCACCATGCCACTTAGCGATGATTTGGAGAAGGCCGGCTACGACCCCGTGGTTCTCAGCGAATACCTTGATGACCCAGCTACGAAATCAATCCTGATAAATGCTAGACCAGGAGAACGTGAAGAGCCTGTACTCTCTGCCTTTGCATCGTCTAGAAAGCTTCGTGCGAATGACCTAATTGAGGAATTCGGCAGCAGCGAAGTAGCTTCTACGATTAGAAAGAGTGCGCTTGGCTCGATAGCTTCAATCGGTGTATTTTATGCAAAAGATGATGCAAATGTAGGCGTTTCCAACCTTAAGCAGATTCTGCTCACGGAGATCATGACGGAACTCCTCGATGAAGATTACACTTACGTAATCTATCGCCCTGTAAATCCTGCAGGTATGGACGAGGATACGATTGACCTTTTAATCCACCATGGATTTGTCAATATCTCTAGCAGTGAGGAAGAGGCAATCTATGCAGTGGATATGAAAGCACCTATCGTACTCTTTAGAGATGTCGAAGCGTGTATCAAGGCTCCGTTCAATCAGAACCCTAGGATTATTAAGGCTGCAGATGATGCTCATGCGAAGCTCCTGCGGACTTTTAACGAGCTGTTCCCTGGCAAGTTGATACTCACTTTTAACCCTAGGGCAGTATATAGCCGTATCGTAAATATGGTTGCATCTGAAAACGGAGTGCCTGCAGCTTCCGATCCTCTAAAGAAACGTGGTCCCTATATGGCGGTTCCATACGGCAAGGCTCTTTCGGATGTGGTCATACCTAATACAGTAACAAAGGCTCTAAGGACAGATAAGTACTTTAAGAATGATTTATCTGGATTCACTATCAGAGAATACCTTAACTACGCACCGCTACATGAGCAGATAAAAACTATCAAGTCCTTTGAAAAGCCTGCAATATTAGTTGACGACTTCCTTCATAATGGTCAGCGATTAAACCACATCGCACCCCTGATTAAGGACGCGGGAATTGACCTTCGAAAGGTAATCGTAGGAGTACTTACTGGCAGAGCGTTAGATACTATGAAAGAACGAGAAATTCCACTTGAGGGTGCTTATTTCCTACCAAATATCTCGATTTGGATAAATGAGCATGACAGCTATCCATTCTTTGGCGGTGACAGCCTCGAGCTAGTTGATGACTCTAAGGAGCACAGGACGATTAACCTGATGCTGCCATATACGACTTTTAGCTTCGTGGGCGAAAACGATATGGATAAGGTATATAAGTATTCGATTACCTGCCTCGAGAATGCTCGGGACATCCTTCGCATACTCGAGCAGGAGTACCAGGCCGAGTACGGCCGCAAGCTGACACAGAGCCAGCTCGGAGCAGTCATCTCAAGACCTTGCACGCCAATGCTGCCACCAGGTCTCGAGTACGACAGCTCCTTCGCAGCTTCCGATTTTATCGAAAATGATATACGTAGGGCGGAGAGGCTGCATATGTTTAAGAAGTAGTTAATATTTAAAGAACCCCAGCTTAGCAGTACTAAACTGGGGTTCTTTTGCATTTATTCAAATTCTATATTCAATTATTAGTTGAATCGCTTATAGTACTTCTTGTTGAAAAGCCACTGTAGATTGATCATTGGCTTCTTGTCATTAGCCTTTATAAGGAAGCCAAAATCTTTGTATATTTCATCGTTAAGAGCCTTCTGGTCTATTGTTTTTATATCGATATCAGCATGATTATTATAGTCATATGCGCTTCTTACCTTGAATGTCTTATCGAATGTATACCTTCTTCCCCTATTGTCATAATAGACATAGGCATCTCCATCAAAATCATCTTCTTTGAACAAAATAGGTTCCTCATCATTAAGCGCATTAGCTCCATTATAAATATAAAATCTATCACTAAATACCCCAGAAGCACCACTTTCCGGTTTATATCTAACTTTCTTTTTTTCTGGTTGCTCCATACTATCAATATTATCAAGCAACATCGCAAACTCTGGATGCGCATCTCTATCGTGTGAGACATTCAGAACATAATAAACTGAATACCTCTCTATATTACTTTTGATGTACCATCTTATAAATAACACTCCTACTCCTACGAGTATGCAGCAAGTGATGATTAGTATCTTCTTAAGTTGTGCATTTTGCATGGTTTGCACCTTCTTATTTTACTCCTGTAATTTTTAATTGAATCGCTTATAGTACTTCTTATTGAACTCTTTCTGCATGTTGATTAGAGGCTTGCGATTGACGTTGGCTTCGACGAGGAAGCCGAAGTTTTTATAAACATCCTTATATAATTCTTCTTCGTCGATATCACTTTTTTCATACTCCATCTCGGCTGTATTAGAATCATAAATTGCTTTTAATGAAAAATCGGAGTTAAATATGTAACTTCTATCCTTTGATTTCGAATACAGATATTCCACTCCGTATACATAAGTTGCGCAAATCGAAGGACTATTGCGATTATTTATATCGTTATACACTTTTGCCAGTCCATCGTAGTCATATCTTATGCCTTTACTCGCTGGTGTATGTATAACCTTTATGTTCTCTAATGCCATTGCCATTTCTGGGTGTGCGCCCTTCTTGTGTTCTATGTTATGAGCATAATAAACAGAGTATCTTCTGAGATTTTGAGCAGGGTATAAATTTGTATATGCGAACCATCCGAAAGATATGAATATTATAAGTATTGTTGCAATTTTTAGCTTTTTCTTCATCGAATCTCACACCTTGACGTTAGTTGAATCGCTTATAGTACTTCTTGTTGAATTCTTTCTGCATGTTAATCAGTGGCTTGCGATGGACGTTGGCTTCGACGAGGAAGCCGAAATTTTTATAAAGATCATGATATACCACATCTTTATCTATGGTATTAACATTAATTTCTCTATACATGCTATCAGTTCTGCTAAATCCATCTTTTATTTCAAAAGCTCTATCAAAATAGTATGATGAATTTTTATTGTCAACAAAACAATATACAGTATCATCGGACCAGTTAGTGCGAGATAATCTTGGTACATTGTTATCCACCTTATATTTAAAATTATATATAATACATCTGCCATCATATCTATAGTCTATATTGCTTTTTTTCGGTTTACGCATTAAATCAAGATTATCTAGCACCATAGCTAACTCAGTATGTGTTCCCTCTTTATGCTCCATGTTGTGGGCATAGTAAACGGAGTATTTTCTGAGGTTGTAGTCGATATACCAGTTATCATATAGATTTACAAGTCCTACAGTTATAAGTAAAGTAATTAAGCATGTTATTATTATCTTCTTCATTTTAAATTTGATGTTCTGTTTCTTCTGATAATCTTCCGCTTGCTGATGATGAATCACCAAGTTCGGCATAGTCGGCTGCCATAACGATTGGTGTGATATTAAATAATGCAGACTAAAATAACAATAGATGAAATCTTCTTTATCATGATACACACTTCTCCAATTTTTATTAGATATAAATTTCAGTGACACTCTATCATATATGGCGGTACACTATCAAGTATTTATATTGAATATGCTTATAAGAACTAGTCTTCATTTAGCAAGTTATCTTGTATAATCCATGATTCCTATTTTAATTTGACAAACACTTTCTTGTGTAATACGATTGTATTACACAAGAAAGGAGGACAGATATGTCTACTGTAAGCTTGCGAGTTCCGGAAGATGAACTAAAGATTTTTAAATCCTATGCTCAGCACAATAACAAAACTCTGTCTGAAATTATCAGAACTACTCTGCTTGAACGAATTGAGGAAGAATACGACCTTCAAGTTTTTGCGGATTATGAAGCAGAAAAAGCAGCTGGAACTTTAAAAACTCGTCCAATCAGTGAGCTTTGGGATGAAATTGACTTATGATTTATCAGCTAGTTACAACTGATAAATTCGACAAAGCCTTTAAGAAATTGGATAGGCAAACTCAAAAGATAATCAAAGCATGGCTTGATAAAAATCTTATGAACTGCACAGACCCGCGCATTTATGGCAAGGGATTGACTTCGAATAGAAGTGGGCAATGGCGTTATCGAGTAGGTGACTACAGAATTTTAGCGGAGATACAGGAGGAGCGACTTGTACTAGTGCTCATTGATATTGGACATCGAAGCAGAATTTATAAATGACTTTTTATTGCTATGCGCGTTAATCTTTATGTGTATAGTGGTTTCATTTTTACAGGTAGCTGAGCTAAATTAATCACCGTAAAGATTAAAAGCTATGTAACCAAAAACTATCTCGAGAACAGCACATAATGCTGTTCTCGTTAAATAGTCAGTCATTCACATCTACTGCATCTTTCTCATACACGAGTATATCTCCAGGCTCACAACCCAAGTATGTACACATTTTATCTAGCGTTGTAAACCGAATAGCTCTTGCACGATTATTTTTTAATATTGAAATATTAGCTGGCGTGATATCGATTGCCTCAGATAGTTCACGAATAGTTATATTTCGGCTCTCGAGGATACTGTCTAAATTTATTTTGATTGACATATTTTATATTCCCGCTGTCTATACTGTTAACTTGTTATCTTCTTGCAGTTCAACGTAGTTGAGTATTAGCTTTCCTACCGACATAAATGCAAATGCACATAGAAGAAATACTATCATCAAAATTGATACTTTTACGTTAAATATCTCAAATATACGCTCGCCTTTGTTTGATAGTACCCCATGAATTAACTCGCATACGAATTCAAATAGAAAGATGTTAGCAATAGATTTGCAAGTCTTTGCTTCTTTTAAGGAAAATCCCTCATTTATACTTGGCAACATCCACAGTTTAGCTATCACGGTAACTATCCCCACTGTAATAACGATTCCATATAAAGCTTCTGTTGTAGCTGTAAAGTTTGTAAATCGTGTTGTCAAAATGTCTATGCTACCTAGTGCAACTGCTAGTATAGTTGCTAATGTAAAAACTACCAATATTGATCTTGTTAGCTTAAAAGTTATATTATCCTTATTCATATTGGTGCTCCTTTCGTCTTACGAATGTTACACAGTTAATTTCGAAATGCATTTCCTTATACCTTTAATTTATCTATATCTTACTTCGGAGCATATCGAAAAACAATATGTTTTTGATTTAAAAAATGTTCTAAATAAATACATAGAGTTAATTTTCTTTTTATAGAACCGCATTAATGCCAACAATAAACAATGGATCCAAAGTTAATTTAGAGCCATTATTTTTTTATAAATATATTTACCTTTGCTATTTACTCTAAAGAAATTGTTTTATAAATATGACCACTATAAATAAATGTTATTGCCTTTATTTCTTTAAGTTTCTCTTTAGTAATTGGAAGTTCAGTAATTGGAATTGAAATTTTTTTCATTGTGCTTGAATGAAAAATTTTGTAAATAAAGAAACTTCTAAAGTATTATTATTAACATCCATATAATATCCACCAATACTTTTTATATATAGGCAAATCTGTTTTTTTATGTATAACTTCTCATTAGATATATATGCACCTACAATTTCTTTTTTTATTTGAGATATCATTTATATTACTGAAATAAATCACAACTGACAAAAAGACTTATTAATAAAATAAAAAAATTAAGAAATATAGTATTTTATTTCTCTTACTTATCTTTTTTTCTAATAATTGTATCTTCAGAAAGTCTATTCACAATATCACTTTCCTCCTGCAATAGCTCCTTCAGTGGAATCTCCAAAATATTTGAGATATTAACTATTAGCTTTATATCTGGATAATTTCTATTAATCTCCCAATTTGAAATAGTAGATCTTGAAACGTGTAATTTTTTAGCTAAGTCTTCCTGTGTTAGTCCTGATTTAGTACGCTTCTCTTTAATAATTGTTCCAATTTTCACTGGGGCTCCTCCTTTCCTTAATTCTATTTTAAAAAATTATAATATAGCATCCTAGCGTATCACCAACACAAATCCAAAAGAAATTGCCACAATTACTGACATTAGCACCTTTGTGGTTAATATCATAAATTTTTCCCTAGCTTATGTGACAAACTTTTAAATACGATATTCAACATTCCCCTTCTTACTAAGCAGTGTGCTTTCTGCATGTGTTGGCACTTAAAAACCCCCAGATTAGATATGCGTCCAGAATTCTGGGTACATATCTTATCTGAGGGTACTGTTATGTTTAGTCAAAATTTATACTGAACCACTAATTAAATCTCTTATGGTACTTTTTATTAAAAAGCCACTGCAAATTAATCTTTGGCTTTTTATCATTGGCCTTTATAAGGAATCCGAAATACTTATAAAGCTCATCACTGATAGCTTTCTCATCTATCGTATGTATATCTATTTCATCGTAACTATCATCGTCGTATGCGCTTCTCAATTTAAAAGACTCATCAAATTCATATCTTATCCCTCTATTGTCAATATAGATATAAGCATCTTCACCACCATGCCCTAAATAGAGCTCTGGTGTTTTACCGTCAATAGAGTATGCCTTATTATAAATAAAAACTCTACCACTAAATGCTCCATCTTTTCCACTTTCTGGCCTGTATACAACCTTGTTTACCTTTGGTTGCTTAATTCTTTCCATATTGTCAATCACTATTGCAAAATCTGGATGTGTCCCTTTGGCGTGTTCAATATGCATCGCATAGTAAACCGCGTGTTGCATAAGGTTTCTTTTAACATACCATCTTATAAAGACTATCCCTACTCCCACGAGTAAGCAGCAGGTTATGACAAGAGCCTTCCTTAGTAGTTTATTTTGCATAATCTAATCCTTCATATTTCTTCTGAAAAAAGAAGGCCTATCACCAATTCAGACCTTCTTTTCATTTATCACATACTACTTTATTAATATTTCTCATCATACGTATGCTCTTCTATCGCCAGCTTAATCAAACTATCGAGCAGTGTCGGCTGGTCTATGCCCATGGCTTCCCACAGCTGTGGATACATACTGATATTCGTGAATCCTGGCAGGGTATTAATCTCATTAAACACAACTCTGCCGTCTTCTGTGTAGAAGAAATCCACCCTCGATAGGCCGCGGCAATCCATCGCCTTGAATATCTCGACAGCATTGTTTCTAATCTCCTTCTGCTTGCTCATCGGGATATCATCGACAACTCTCGTCTGTGATTCAGGATTGTTGTACTTCGCATCGTAATCATAGAATTCCCCAGCGGATAGAATCTCACCCACGCAAGAAGCCTTCGGGTTGTGATTACCGAGAACCGCAACTTCCATCTCTCTGCCGACAATCATCTCTTCGACGAGGACCTTGTCATCATACTTAAATGCATTTTCAATAGCCCCTTCGAGCTCCGACTTTTTCTCGACCTTGGATGCTCCAACCGAGGATCCCGCCGAAGATGGCTTAACGAACAGCGGTAGCTTACCGTCATTCGTGCTGAGTGCGTTCATAATTTCGCCCTCTCGGTCATCGGCAAAATCCTTCTTCTTAATCACACAGTACTTCGCCTGAGTGATGCCAGTCTCACCCACGATAATCTTGGTAAATGATTTATCCATTCCATTTGCAGAAGCCTTTACTCCAGGACCAACGTAAGGAATTTCAGCGAGTTCAAAGAGTCCTTGAACTGTTCCGTCCTCACCGTTATCTCCGTGTAGCACTGGTATTATGCAGTCTATGCGCTTTGCGATTGCTCTATCCTCTTCATCGAAACGAGGATTCCGTGTACCGTCGGATCCGCAGGGATGCACGCCTGCTTGTTATCAGGTCTATTTTCCCAAGCACCGCTAGCGATTTCATCTGTACTTGCCTCAGTCAGATACCACCTGCCATCTTTAGTTATTCCAATTTTAGCAATTTCGTAGCGGTCAGAATCGAGTCCCTTGATGACATTTACCGCTGAACTTCGCGACACCTCATGCTCATCGGACCTTCCTCCAAATATAACTGCAATATTCATCATTAACCTCCCATATCTGGTGAATGGCTAAGTTATCCGCACACGTTCTATACTACGGGTAGCTTGCCTTAAAATATTTACTTTTCTTCTGCCTTTTTTTTCTCAGCTATCACGACTCTATTCATTCCTGCCAAATCCTTAATAATCGCGGCTGGTTTATAGTAGTGCGTTCTCTCTAGCAGGAATGAAACCGCCTCGCCTTGATCGTAGCCTATCTCTAGGGCGAGTACTCCGCCGTCCTTGAGGTGAGCAGCAGCGTTATTTGCGATAACCTTATATGCATCAAGGCCGTCCTCTCCACCATCTAGCGCAAGCCTTGGCTCATGATCCTTCACCTCTGGATCGAGCGTCTCGATAATCTCTGACTTGATGTAAGGTGGGTTGCTGACGATTAGGTCGAACTTTTCATCTCCATCAAGTGACGAAAACATGTTGCCGAGTGCAAAGCTTACCCTATTCAGTACATCGTTAATTTCCGCATTCTTTCTCGCGACCTCGAGTGCCTTCTCGCTGATATCCGACAGCTTGACGCGTGCACCTGGAGCTAGACTTGCAATCGAAATTCCGATTGCGCCACTACCAGTACACATATCGAGGACATCTGGACTCTCGAGCTCCATGCCACTGATAATACCGAGCACCTGTTCTACGAGCACCTCCGTGTCGAGCCTTGGGATAAGGACATTTTCATTTACACAGAACGGAAGGCCCATGAATTCCTGTACCTTTGTGATGTACTGAAGCGGAACTCCCGCTGCACGCTGGTCGATTCGCTCGATATATGCCTCGACATCGGAACTGTCGAGTAGCTCCGTGTCTCTCGTTATTATCTCGTTATGGGTAAATCCAGTTACGTAGCAGAATATATCGTCCGCATCTCCGTTCGGATTGCTGATACCGGCTTCTTGAAGTTTCGCTCTCCCCGCTCGAACTAGGTTCTTTACCATAGTTTCATCTTCGCTATACCTCTTATCTTCGAGATTATCGAAAATCGAATCAAGCTCATCCTCTTCAACTGCCTCATCTAGGTCATCACTAACATCTTCATTCTGCTTGCTGATTACACCTGGTTCGAGTTCACCGAGCACAGCCTTTAGCGAAGCGATTGCAACCTCTAGTTGTTCTTCGTCTGGCTCTCTAGTGGTTAGCTTCTGCATCATGAGTCCTGGCCAGCTCAGCACTTTAACTAATGTGCTGTCACTTCTGCCCGCCCACCTTAGGAGCTCATAACTGAGGCCTGCAATTACTGGCATCAGAAGAAGCCTAGATATGATTCGCCACGCAAGGTTAGGCCATCCGAGAAATGAGAACAGCACAAGGCTGATGATCATTACGAACATGAGGAAGCTAGTTCCGCAGCGAGGATGAAGCGTGTAGAACTCCTTGGCATTTGCAGGAGTTAACTCAAGACCATTCTCAAAGCAGTGAATCGTCTCATGCTCCGCGCCGTGATACTGAAAAAGTCTCTTGACGTCGTTCATCTTAGAAATCGCTAGAACATACACTACGAAAATCGCTAGTCTCAAGATACCTTCCGCGAGGTTGAGCAGTATTGTGTTCTTGGTAACGTGCTTTAGCAGATTTACACTATATGTCGGCATGATTACGAACACAACAATTGTGATGAGCAGCGATATCGCCACCGAGATGCCAATCATGACATTCCACACGGTCTTAGGACTAAACTTATTCTCCAGCCACTGATCGAACTTGCTCGGATCCTCTATTTCCTCTTCAGGCATAGCTTCTTCGAGGATTTCGGATGAACGCATCAGCGTCTTCATGCCCGATATTAGTGAAGAGAAAAACTAACTATTCCTCTTATAAACGGAATTTTCGTCACCTTAGAAGGTGGCTTGATATCCTCTATTTCTAGCTTTATATCACCATTAGGAAGTCTGACCGCAAGCGACTGCTTGTCTGCGCCGCGCATCATTACGCCTTCCATTACTGCCTGACCGCCAATCTTGGTCGGCTTAGCGTCCTTGATGAAAATCTTACTATAATCCATCTTTCCTCCGACTGTTAGAAATTCAGCTCCTTGAGCATCACGTCTACGAAGTCCTTATTGCACTTGGTATGGCTCAGGTTGTCGAGTACCTTCTCCGCGACATCAGCAGGGTTTCCCGCAGCCATCTCTCTTCTCATCATGTTCATCACGAGATATTCGTTATCATCTAAGAGTAGCTCTTCCTTTCTCGTGCTAGACTTTGCCAAGTCGATTGCAGGGAAAATTCTGCGCTCGCTTAGCTGTCTGTCGAGGTGAAGCTCCATGTTACCTGTGCCTTTGAATTCCTCATATATTACATCGTCCATCCTGCTCCCCGTATCTACGAGAGCAGTTGCTAGTATCGTTATACTGCCGCCCTCCTCGAGGTTTCTTGCCGCACCAAAAAAACTTCTTTGGAGCATGAAGAGCCCCAGGATCAAGTCCGCCAGATAGCGTTCTTCCCGACGATGGCGTCTCCATGTTATATGCGCGCGCGAGTCTAGTAATGCTGTCCAGTAGAATCACTACGTCTTTTCCCTCTTCTGCTAGGCGCTTTGCTCTCTGAATTACCATCTCTGCTACCTTGACGTGGTGTGCAGGCAGCTCGTCGAATGTCGAATAAATTACCTCAGAGCGAGTGAGTGCCCTCTTCATATCCGTAACCTCTTCAGGTCTCTCGTCTACGAGGAGTACAATCATCTCAATCTCTGGATATTTTTTCTCTATGCTTGCTGCAATTTGTTTGAGCAGAACCGTCTTACCCGCCTTAGGCTGAGCTACTATAAGACCTCTCTGCCCCTTTCCGATTGGTGCGACTAAGTCCATGGCTCTCATCGCCAGCTTGATGCTAGTGTCTTCGAGCACGATTCTCTCATTCGGGAAAATCGGCGTCAGCCTATCAAAATACGGCCTTCTCCTCGCACTAATCGGCGATTCACCGTTCACTTCCTTTACATATAGAAGTGCTCCGAATCTCTCCCCCCTGATTAGGATGCCTCGAAATGCAGCGAATCTTGTCTCCCGTTCTGAGTCCAAACCTCCTAATCTGAGTCTGCGATACGTAGATATCCTTCTCGGATGTCAGGAAGTTGTTAAATCTCAGAAAGCCAAATCCTGCTTCTGCGATATCGAGGATTCCCTCGACCTCTGGGCGCTCTTGTTCGATTTCTGTTACTTTGGTTTCTTCTGAGGTTTCTTCATTCTCTCCAGTCTCAACCTCTTCAGAATTAATTGCTTTGTCATTTAGCGCCTCAGTTTCGTTAGTAGCAAAACCTTCGACTGCAGCTTGTGCCTCTCCAGAGACATACACCTCAGCAGTTTGATTGTTTTCAACAGCTTCCGTAGTTTCAGCATCTGAAAATTCATCAGGTATTTCAGACTTTTTAAATATTACTGCCACTTTCTTGGCTCTAGTAGCTTTAGCAGGGGCCTCCTTTGTTCCTGCTTCGCTTACTTTTGATTTATTATTTGCAGTTGCACCTGATTTTGTTTCTGACGCCTTTGTGGTTTTCGTTGTTTTTACTTTAGCTTCTGACGCCTTTGCAGTTTTCGTTGCTTTAGCTACCTTAGTTGCTCCTGCAGTCTTTGTTACTGTGCTTTTCTTTTCTTTTTCCATTGTTCCTCCCAGACTTAGAGCTCTTCGTTGCCGCCTATAGTTGATAGGATTGTCTCATCTTTGGAGTCAATCTGGCTCACTCGTAGCTTCTTAACATCCTTTTGGTCGACCTTTTCGCTGAGTCCAAGTAGTGTCGGACTCAGGTATACTGTTTTGAGCACCTTGCCGTCGAGACTGACGGTGCTGTGCTCTGTGAAGTTCTGTCCTTTTATGTAGTAGTTCTTGCCGATTGAGATGATGCCATCAATCTTAATCTTTTTGTAGCCCATGCTCATATTTGTACGTTTATACGGATTCTTTCCGCCAAATGCATAATTTTTTCCATACAACATATCGTAAGCAAGTGCCTTTAGATTCTTGCTGTAGTTCTTCGAATTCCTGTCCGCAGTCTGCTCGTAGTCAAAGATAACTCCCTGATGTCCTAGCCCTGCTCGCTTGAGTATGTCGGCAGTTACTTCGTATGAAGTAATATCTTTATCCTGTTTCTTTAGACCTATGTTGTCCCAGATTACATATCTAGTCTGATATAGGTCGCCAGTGCCGTAGTCTGCTTCCTTGATATCGAGCGCTGGGATGTGGTCGCCATAGATGAGCACGATTGTTGGCTCTCCAGAATCTTCTATCTTTTGGAGCAGATCTCCCGTAAATTCATCCATCTCGTGAAGCTCATTTACATAGTACTCGTACTTCCACCTGGTAGCTTCATCCTTTGCCTTTACCGTTGTATATGGATCCTTGAACACCTGTTCAGTAGGATAAGCTCCGTGACCCTGAACTGAGATTATATGCAGCAGATCCCTGCTTTCTGACTTAGTTATTATGTTCATAATGTCGTCAGTCATGACTTTATCCTTAGCCCAACCAGTAGGGGTCTTGATAATATTGTTCATGTACTCAACGGATGTGAAGTTGTCAAATCCGAGCGATGCATATACCTCGTTACGGTTATAGAACAAAGCCCTATGGTTATGCATAGCATGTGTGTTGTACCCGTGACTCTTAAGCACGTAACCGAGACTCTCAAGTGACTGTTCTCGCAACTTGCCCTTGTATGGGTATTCTCCTGGACCAAAGAACCTCGAGCTTATACCCGTTAGCACCTCGAATTCAGTATTAGCTGTACCTGCTCCGCATGCTGGAACTTTGAACCAGCCTGTTGAATAGTTCTTCATCAGCTTTGTAAACGTTGGAGTTGGGTCATTTGAAACCTCAATATTATTGTAGTCCTGCGCGTAAGAGAATGACTCAAGCTGCAGAACGATTATATTAGGATATTTCTTAGAATCATTCTTCTGCGCGAGTGTCGTATTATTTCCACTCTTCGTATAATTCTCAAGAATCGACTGAATCTCTTTCTTCGAGTAATTGCTTGGTTTCTTGATACCCTTATTTACAGACGTATTTAAGAAGCAATATGCAAATCCGTAATCTCTATACGCATAGTTTAGGTTTCCGAAGAATGTGCTAAGCGCCTTAGTTTCAATCAGCCCTATTGTGCTTCCGAAGCAAGTTGCGATTACGACAACGATGATTCCGAGCTCTTTCTTGTAATTTAGGTTAGTCCACTTGTAACAATTTATGTAATATAACGCAACAATAAGGACCGCAACACCAATAATTGCAGCACCTAGTGTTATCTGTGCCTTTGAATAATACGTGGTGAGCAGCGAGAATCCGTCCTTCGTATTTTGCAAATCATAGAGTGTAAATGGGGTCATTCGCTTAAGCAGTATTACGCCGTTTACAGTTCCCAGAATTCCCCAGATTGTACATAGTATCAGGAACGCAAATCCACGCTTTCTGAACATCAGTGCTAAGCACATCGTTGAGAAGATAATCAAACAATTGTATGAGAATATAATCGGGTGCTTGAATAAAAACAGAACGCCGTCAAACACTCCACTTGTAATTCGTGCGAAAGTTTCGATATACAGGTTCATGACTAGCGAAGCAATCGCGAGCTTCAGAATGAACTTTCTATCATGCAGCTTTCCGTCGTTTAATTTTGGCATCTTCTTGGGAAATTTTGCGCGGTACTTACCGTGTACTTTCAGGGCGCCCCCCCTTTATCTTTGCCAGAACCCCTCTACAGAAATTCTTAACCTTCATATTAAGTTACTCCTCCCAAATGGAATTGGATAATTCCGCAAATTCTTCCATCGTCAGAGTTTCAGCTCTGCGCGATGGGTCTATATTAGCATTCTCAAGTGCACGCTTTATGTCATCTTTGTTAACATCGTCTAGCGCTTGTAGGGAATTTAATAGAGTCTTACGTCTCATCGAGAATCCCGCTTTTATGCACTTAAAGAAATTATTTTCATCATTGACGTTTACAGCTAGCTCATCTCTCATATTGAGCCTTAGTACTACCGAATCCACTTTGGGAACCGGATAGAATGATTCGCGTGAAACATCACAAAGCTTGTCCACTGTACATCTATAGTGAACTGCATATGTAATCGCTCCCGCTAGTTTAGTTCCTGGCTCAGCTTCAATTCTGTCGCCGACCTCCTTCTGCATCATAACAGTGAGGCTTTCAAATTCCGCCTCCGATTCAATCAACTTAGTGATTATCGGTGTCGTTATATAATACGGCAGATTCCCGACTATCCTTGTCTTCGTCAGTCCGTGCTTTGCCATGTTCTCGCTCACTATTGACTTTATATCAACACTTAGAACATCCTCATGGATAACTTCAAAGTTATCATGAAGTGCGAACTTGGTACGCAGGATAGGAATCAGCCGATCATCGAGTTCAATCGCAATAACGTGACCAGCGACTTCTACAAGCTCTGTCGTGAGCGCGCCTTCCCCAGGTCCAATCTCTACGACGAGAGTCTGCTCATCTATCTCGCTGCCCTCTACTATTTTGTCTATTACGTTTTGGTCATTTAGGAAATTCTGGCCGAGGCTCTTCGCATGTTTAAACCCATGCGGTGCTCGGCTGCTGCCTGCGCTGCGCTTTCCTTTGTTTTTAACTTTGTTTCCCAATTTATTGTCCCGCTGTTTCTTAGTTTCTAGTTTTCTAATTTATTACGGTTTTTACTTTGCCTCTGCTTTAAGCAGCGCAGCCTCGAGCTCATCTCTCGATATTCCGAATCCATTGAGCTTCTTTAGAAAAGCTTTGCCATTTCCATACCCGATTCCGAGCTCCGCACCAACGCACTCGCGAAGTGCCGAGGCCTTTTGCCCACCTACTAATTCGAGTTCACTTAGGTCTTCCATAGTTATATGTCTCTGTCCGTCACTCTTCGTGATGCCATGAACCTTCATCAGCGCATCCCGTATTGCTTCTGGCGTAGCATTCTCAACTCCTATATCATCCGCTTTCGTAGCTTCTACTTTCGGCAGGTATGCCTGTAGTGCATTCGGGAACTTGACTGATAGCTTCCGCCTAATCTCCTCACCAGAAAAGTCTGGATCTGTAAGGATTATGATTCCCTTCTCTTCATACGCTTTCTCTATTAGCGCCCATGTCTCTCTAGTTATTCCAAATCCATGTGTCGCAATAATCAGCGCATCACATGTCTTAGAAACTGCGGCGATATCATCACGACCCTCAACTACTATTGCTTCTCTTATCTTGATTTTTTCTCCGTTATCCGAACTACTTATTTTTCGCATTATCCTTTTCCTTTTCGTTAGGGAATACAAATAATATTTCATCCGGATCTACGAGCCTTAACTGCTTTCGCGCCTGCTCTTCTATGTATTCTTTGCTATTTACATTTTTAAGTTCTATCTGGAGTTCCTTTCGCTGTTCGATAAGCTCTTTTTGCTTATTTCTTAGCCTTCTATTCTCAAGTTCAAGCTTGACGATATTTCGAACTGATGCTGCGAGCAACAGCAAAACCACAGCCGCAATAATCGCATTGCGTCTGTTTGCTGGTTTTGAAAAAAATCCTCTGCTACTAGATTTTTTCTTATTCTGTTTCTTACTAGCTCTCGGTTTAATCTCCGAAGAAGCCTCGGTCACCCTTTCGGATGACCTCAGCTCTCTTTTCTTACTCTTGCTTCTGCTCATTAATATCTATCGTCCCTGCTTTTAGAATATATAGCTCCATGGGTCAACTGCACTTCCTCCAATATGAATCTCGAAGTGGAGATGTGCTCCCGTGCTTCGTCCGGTATTTCCTACGGCAGCAATTACCTGGCCCTTGTAAACCTTCTCGCCTTGACTTACGTTCAGCTTACTGCAGTGTCCGTAAAGAGTCTCTTGACCGTTATCATGCTTGATGATTACACAGTTTCCGTAGCCACCAAATGTAGCAGCCTTAGTTACCGTTCCTCCGTCAGCAGCATAGATTGGCGTTCCTGTTGGGCAGGAGAAGTCAAGACCTTCATGCTTTCTTCCCCATCTGCTTCCAAACTTACCATTACTGTTGATAACGTAACCATTCTTAATTGGAACTGCATATGATCCGCTCGACGCGGTCTTAGGCTTGTCGTTAATTCCGACTTTTACGATCTTCTTAACTGGCTGAGCTACGACTTCCTTATGCTTAATGTTTCTCTTTACTTCTTTGCCATTTACCTTAGTTATGGTTCCGCTGACAATCTGTCTTCCGTCTACACCTTCCTGTGCTACAAGCGATTCGCCCTTATATAGGTCCTTTGTTTCCTGCTTTTCGGTCTCGTATGGAATAGCCTCAGACATCTTACCTGTCTCTACGGTTCTAACCTCAAGCGGAGCAACCTTCTTCTCCATATTTACAACGTCACCTGGCTTAAGGTCGTTAACATCATGCTTACCATTCTTTGCGGTCATATCCTTGACATTTACGTCGTATACCTTGGCAACGCCATTTACATTTTCACCAGTCTTGATGATGTGACTCATGTTGATAGTTCCACCGCTCAGGAGTTGCTCTGAAGCCTGCTTCTTACTCTGCACACTTGTAAGCATTACATCGATCTGCTTGACTTCAACCTGTTTCACGAACTTAATTTGATCCATCTTCATGCCCTTTGCAGGCTTCTTGTAGAAGTTCAGTGTTTCATTAACCAGCGAATCTGCTGTACCTTTAGTCTCTACAACTGTGAGCAGTTTGCCATCCTGGTAAATACCGTACGCCGACACCTCGATGTCCGTCATATAGGTGAGCTTGTTCATGACCGTATCTGCGTCATCTAAATCCTTTTCAGCTGCAGACACCTTTCTAAATGTCACGTTATTCCCCGCAATAAACTTTATGCGAGCCCCACTATTGTTCGACGACATGTGATCTCCCGCAACGTCGAGAAGTCCGACAACACTGTCCTCTGATTTTACATATCCCAGCACACGACCGTTATATGCATACTCATAAACAGTGTAATGTTGCAACGTTAAAAGTACACCACACACCATAATAACGAGTGCAAAAAATCCGCTTACTATCTTGGCACTACTTCCCTTGTATCTAACACGCATGTCATGATATTCAGTTGCCAAGCTGTATCCACATCCGATAAAGAATCTGTCAGAAGCATCTTGAATCTTATCGTGTAGATAGATCGGAGCAGCTGCAACTGTGGCTATTGCAGCCACAGCCTTGTCAAATGCATTAGGTCCTTTTGCTGCTTTTGCCGCCTTCTTGGCAGCTCTCGCCTCGCTTTTTTTCTGTTCAATTACTCGCGCCTTATCCTGTTTTTCCTGCTTCTTAGCTTTTTTGGCAGCGTTCGCTGCATCCTTCTTCGCCTTTTTAGCCTGCTTAACAGTCGCTTTCTGTGCTGCTTTTTTATCTGCCTTAGACGGCGTCTTCGCATTGGTCTCAGCGTTCTCTATATTCTGTAAATTCGTTTCTTTTTTATCTATTTTGTTTGCCTGTCTTTGTTCCATCTATAAGCCTCATCTGCTCTCTCCTTAACGCAAGAGCAGCGTCTTCCATCGTCCGTAGTTCCGTGGTCCTTGCATATTGGACACTTATATTTAACTTCTAAATAATCTTCTGGATAACCGTTCACTGCCAGAAATTCTTTTTTCTGCTCGATGAGTTCTTTTTGCCTCTGAAGTAGCTCGGTTCGCTTTTCCTTGCCTATACTGCCAAGTCCTGCAAGTAGCTTCTCCTTGATATCCGCTTCAATGCTTGCAAACTTCTGCATTACAGGCATCTCTGTTTCAAGCTTGTGCTGCTTCTCTTTCTGGTCGCGCACTGCTTTCTCTCTCAGGTACTTATAGTATTCTTCGAGTACCCTCTTGCTTACATTTACGCTTCCCTCCGCGTTCGAATTTTCATTTTTTGCAGGAGGTGACGTTTGTAACATTCGCTTTGTTACCTGGAGCATTATTCTGGTTATTAGATTTGTAGCTCGGCTCGATTCCTCCAACCTCACGATATTTATTTTCAAGGACCGTATCTACATACCTTAGAGATGGCTCACGCTTGCCGGCAGTAAGTTTTACCGCTTCAAGTACTTGCTCTATATTGAACCCAAACTGGTCAAACCAGCGATCCATCATCTCGCAGTCACCAGAATTCCACTGACGATTAAAACCTATTTCTTTAAAAATTCTGCTATAGAGGTATCTCTTCTTGGCGTCCTTCTCTAGAATAGCCTTAACGTCTGCTTCGGAGTTGCAACCTTCTTTGTGCCAGTTAATCGCAACTTTATTTATGTAACGAATATCGTTGTGACCGTTGTCGCTGCTGTATTTTATAGCATAAGCATATACTTCTGGAGACACCCCAAAGGTACCGACCGTATCAGCAATTTTACGTGCATCGCTGGAAGGAATACTTCTTCCACTAGCGCTCTCATAAGTATCATAGAGGTGCTTCAGGTCTAAATCCACAAGGCGTGACTCCTGATCAGCATCTTCCTCACCAGAACTTCCACTTTTTTTGTTACCATAGAATCTCGAAATCTGGCTAAGGAAAACTACCCTATAAGAATCATCATCGGGCAAATAGTCTCGCCTGATAACTCCAACGCTCTCCCAATAATCCCACGCCGCATCGATTTCGTCCGGAGTGATGCCGAGAACATTCGCCGTCTTATTCCTGTCCTCTACGATTCCGTGTTTTGCCCGCATAAGGCCAAGCAAATACACCTTTACATAGTCACCGTTTGCACTCGTAAAAAACTCATTGATCATGAGGTTCTCTACTTCTGTGCTAAACAGGTAGACATCCTTATTCTGTTCTGTAACAAACTCCGTATTGTTCATGCTTCTCCTTGAAAATACTTAATCTTTTAAATTTATACTGTGTACTCGAGATTTCCAAACTTAGTGTACCTTGCAATCCAAGCCAGGTTAACTGTTCCCGTCGGACCGCTTCTATGCTTGGCAATAATTACTTCACATGTGTTGCCAGATGAAGTGTCTGCCTCTTCATCCTCATTCTGATAGTAGTCGTCTCTCTTCAGGAACACTACGATATCTGCGTCCTGCTCGATTGAACCCGACTCTCTGAGGTCGGACAATATCGGACGGTGATCCTTACGCTGCTCGGAGGCACGAGATAGCTGCGATAATAGAATTACGCAGACATCAAGTTCCTTTGCCAGAATCTTGATACTTCTGGTAATCGCACTGATTTCGTTTGTTCTGTTGTCGCCACCGTAGCCGAGTGACATCAGCTGAAGGTAGTCTATAACTACGAGATCGAGGCCACTCTTCTCCTTGAGTCTTCGGCACTTGTTCTTCATCTCGAGAATAGATATCTGTGCCGTGTCGTCGATATTTAGGTTTACGCTTTCGAATTTCTCCTGTGCCGTGTCGATGCTGAACCACTCATCATCCTCAATAGTTCCGTTCTTGATATGTTCCATATCAACTCTGGCCGACATGGCGAGCATTCTCTGACCGAGCTGTTCCTTGGACATCTCCATACTGAATACGAGTACCGAGTGTCCCGCCATTGCAGCATTTTCCGCCACATTAAGTGCAAATGCGGTTTTTCCCATACCTGGCCTGGCTGCAAGCACAACAAGGTCGGTCTTCTTGAGACCGCCCAGCATTTTATCAATATCTCTAAATCCAGTTGTGATACCAGGAAGCTGGCCCTTGTTTCTCACCAGTTCGTTGATCTGGAGTATGTTTGTCTGTAAAACTTCCTGAATCGGAGAGTAGTTCTTGCGCTGTGAAGCTTGAGCTATTGAAAAATTTCCTTCTCCGCTTCATCGAGAATTTGCTCGCTATCCATGCTTCCATCATACGCATTCTTGCGCATAGCGTCTGCAGATTTGATTAGCTTTCTCATCTTCGACTTATCCACAACCGTAAGCGCGTAGAACTTCGCATTAGACGGGTTAATCGCATCTCCTGACAGTCTGCTCAGATAAGTCATACCACCTACTAGCTCGAGTTGGTGCACTTTATTGAGCTCAGCTCTAGTCGTCATCAAGTCGATAGTTATACTTCTTCTGAACATGCTCATGAACATCTTGTAAATCTCTTGATGTTCCTTAAGGTAGAAATCCTCTGGTTTCAGTATGTCCACGACGTCTTGAACCGCATCGTCGCTGAGCATCATCGAGCCGAGAACCGCCTTCTCTGCTTCTATGTCTTTCGGAGGCTCTAAGGCCTCCGAAAGCTGACTGTTTATTTCATTTGGCATCTTTATTCCCCAGCAACTGCTACCTTAATGTTAGCTGTAATTTCGGTATATAGCTTGACATCAACATCGTGCTCTCCAATCTCCTTGATTGGCTTGAGTAGCACAATTTTTTTCTTGTCTATTTCAAGTCTAGTTTGCTCCTTAATTGCATCAGCAATATCCATCGAAGTGATTGAACCGAATAGTTTGCCGCCTTCACCAACCTTTGTCTTGAGCTTGATTACCTCTCCCTCGAGAACCTTCTTAACCTGATTAGCTTCTGCTTTGTCGAGTGCAATCTGTTCCTCACGGTTGGCCTTATCTCTTTTAACCTTTGCGAGATTTGAAGGAGTAGCCTCAACTGCAAATCCACCTGGAATTAAGCGGTTTCTTGCGTATCCATCACTTACCTTAACAACGTCGCCAGCTTTACCTGTACCCTTAACGTCTTTCTTTAAAATAATCTGCATAATGCCCTCCTTTTCGTCTGTGTAATATCCTCTTGCTGTTATTTTACTAATTTCCCCTAATGGAATTCTTGTTATTCTTGTAAATCCTTTTTTACTTTACCGACACACTTTGCGTTTTTTAAAATGCTCTTCGGCTATTTCTAGGTTTTCGGATATTTATTCCTGTCCGTAAGTATCCGGTTCTTCGTTTTCTGAACCCAGGTATTCTGGAACTAGTTTCTTGAGTTCTACGATTACTTCTTCTGGCTCCATTTCAGTCTGGGCGCCTGCTGAATTTAGATGACCCCCGCCATTAAACCTCTCCATAATAACTTGCACATTAACCTCGCCAAGAGATCTTGCACTGATTACAGTCTTGCCCTTGTCATTCTTTCCTGTTGCGAAAGATGCTTTTACACCCTTAACCATCAGAAGTTCATCCGCAACCTGTGCGTTGATTATCTGCGCATCTGTTGAATATCCCTGAGATATCGAAAGCGCAACGCCTTCGTCCATGTATTCAGCACTCGCAACGGCTTCAGCTCTCATCTGGAACGATGTGACCTCAGACTGGAAAAATCTCTTAACCTCTGTTGTATCAGCTCCTACACGTCTTAACCATGCAGAAGCTTCGAAGGTTCTAACACCAGTTTTAATTGAGTATCTATTCGTATCAACAGTGATTCCTGCAAGTAGTGCCTCTGCTTCAAATTTATTGACAATCTTCTTGTTTGAAGTGTACTGGATAATTTCTGTCATGAGCTCGCTCGCTGAAGAAGCATATGACTCAACATACGACAGTGTCGCATTATCTATCGCATCATCGGACAACCTATGGTGGTCAATAACGACAATTTTATCAGCCTTCTCAAGGATTTCAGGACATTCAACCATGCCGGGTCTATGAGTGTCTACAACAATTACGAGCGTCTTCTCTTCACAAAGTTCAATCGCTCTCTCCCTATTGACAATTTCGTAGTCATCGGTTTCTACTGCCTGCTTATATATCTCCTGTAGCGCCTCGTTGTACTCCTCAATTACGATTGCGACGTCCTTTTCTAGGAACTTCGCAATTTTATAGGCTCCTATTCCTGAGCCAAAGCAGTCCATATCTGGCCAACGATGACCCATTACGATTACATTCGAACTTTCTCTAACAAGTTGCTTTAACGCATGAGCAATTATTCTCGATTTACCCTTGTTGTTCTTCTCCATCGACTGAAGTTTTCCGCCGTAATAATGGGTTCTGTCACCGTTCTTCACTACGGCCTGATCTCCGCCTCGACCCATAGCTAAGTCAAGTGCAGCTTCTGCAAGCTCTGTAGCTTCTTGAAGATTTCTAACCCCCATTCCAACTCCGATGCTGAGGCTGACTGGAAAATCATCCTTAGTCTGAATTGCCCTTATTGTATCCAGAATCGAAAATCTTCCCTCAATCAGATTATCTACATCACGTCTATACAAAGTAGCGAGATAAGTGTCTTCACTGATGCTCTCTATCGCAGCATTGTTAGACTCTGCCCACTTGCTAAGGATTTTATCTACCTCAGCTGGTACGGTCATCTTGCTATCTGAAGGCGAATTCGAAATAAGCTCGTCATAGTTATCGATACTGATGTACATCTGACACACATGCTCGTCTCTGTAACTCGCTCTTAAAGCTTCTCTCTCTGTTACATTTGTAAAAAAGACTGTAATAATACCGTCTTCTCTCTCTTCGCGGCCTGTTTTTAACACAAACACTTGCTCATTACGCTTTATTCTAACTTCCTCATCTGCAGCATTTGCTTCTTCGAGATCCTCTAGTTTATTTCCTGTAAGCGCAAAAAAATTCCCATCCACTATGTCATCGTATGCGAATACGTTTTTTATAAGCGAGTTTGCATATACGACGTTTCCTTCTCTATTGACCATACACGCCGGTACCGGCAAGCACTCTAAGAATTCTGCGCCGGCTACCTTTCCTGCGTTTCTGTTCATAAATTTTCTACTCCTAACTTCGGCTACTCTATGCCTCTTAGCATATCTATAAGTCTGTTTAATTCGTCCATGCTGTAATATTCGATTTCTATTTTTCCAGTTGACGACTTTCCGCTTATGTTGACTTTAGTACCGAATATCTTTCTTAATTCATCCTCTACTGCTGCAATTTCTGCATTAATAGTAGGCTTTCTTTTTTTTCGCTCTGGTCGCGCATCGTCTTTTATTTTATCAGTAAGTCGCTCTGCTGCTCTTACAGATAATCCGTTTCTAATTATTTTATCGCATACTTCAAGCTGTTTCTTTTCATCCTTGATTGTGATTATCGTTCTGCCGTGTGCAGCAGAGATTCTTCCTTCAACAATCATGTTCTGAATTTTCTCCGGTAGTTTCAAAAGTCTAAGTGAATTTGCGATATAGGCTCTGCTTTTACCAAGTGCATTAGAAACTTGTTCTTGAGTAAACTCAAACCTCTTAATCATCTCATGTAGTCCCAGGGCTTCTTCGATAGGGTCGAGATTTTCTCTCTGCATGTTCTCGATGATTGCAACAATCATGTTCTGTTTCTCATCGAAGTTTCTAATTATGCATGGAACCTTCTTGAGGTCTGCAATTCTTGCTGCACGCCAACGTCTCTCACCTGCTACAAGTTCATATCCGTTTGTTGACTCTCTGATGATTAGTGGCTGAATTACCCCGTTTTCCTTAATGGAATTCGCAAGATCTTTTAACTTCTCTTCGTTGAAAGTCTTTCTCGGCTGATCTTTGTTTGGTTTAATATCGTTGATATCGATGTATAAAACTCTGTCTTCATCATCTGCTTTAGGCGAATAATTATGCGAGGTGGGCACTTGACTTTCAGATGCTCTATCATCTACTACACTGCTTCTTTTAACTTTATCAATATTGTTTGCAGATTTTTTTGACTCGCTTTTTTTCTCTATTTTCTTAGAGCTGTCATCTGTAGATGTTTTAACTGCCTTATATTTATCATTAGTTGTTGCCTTAGCCTTGGTTTTGCTGTCAGCACCAAACCTTTCTCTTCCCTTATCTCCTGTTACATCATCTATGATGTCAAGGAGTTTGGCATCGCTGTTTTCCCCTTCATTTTGTTCCAAGTCTTCTTCAAATAGAGGAGCAGCGTCTGCAAAGAGTGCATCAAGCCCTCTTCCAAGACCACCTTTTCTTTTAGTCATTTTTCTTCTTTCTCCTCTTTTCTCTATCTAAAAACTCTAACGCGAATTTGTTATATGCTTTTGCACCAGCCGACGAAGGGTCATACTTGACAATTGGCATTCCATAGCTTGGTGCTTCAGCGAGTCTAACGTTTCTAGGAATTACAGTCGAAAACACATATTTCCCGAAGTATTTCTTCACTTCCTGTACTACCTGAATTGCAAGGTTTGTTCTTCCGTCAAACATACTAAGTATTACTCCTTCTATCTGAAGGTCAGGATTCATATTCTTTTTCACTAATTCTACAGTACTCATTAGCTGGCTAACTCCCTCTAGTGCATAAAACTCGCACTGAATAGGAATTAATACGCTGTCAACTGCTGTCAGTGAGTTAATTGTCAATAGTCCAAGTGAAGGGGGGCAGTCTATGAATATGTAATCATATTCTCCCCTAACCTGCTCGATTGCTTTCTTGAGTCTTCTTTCTCTTCCCTCAATATTTACTAGCTCAATTTCAGCTCCAGCCAAATCTACACTCGCAGGAATAATATCCAAATTGGCCGTCTTCGTTTGAAGGATAGCTTTGTGGACATCATAATCCTTATTAACCAATACATCATATAATGTATCAGTTAATTTTCTTTTCTTAATTCCTATTCCACTAGTGGTATTCCCCTGTGGATCTATATCGATTACTAGAACCCTTTTGCCTTGTACAGCGAGGCAGGCACTTAGGTTTATATTGGTAGTTGTTTTACCAACTCCACCCTTTTGATTAAATATTGCTATTGCCTTTCCCATATAAGTCTCCTTTTCGAGATTTCACTAGTGTAATTATATAATATTACTGCATTTCTATCTACAAATCCGCTTTATTTCTTGTTATATTTGCGTGTGTTTTTAGTGAAATCTTTTCTCGATGTTTCACGTGAAACAATATGTAGTGGGTAACCAAAATGTTTCACGTGAAACATTCAACTTTCCCACTACACGTTCTTAAAATATTAAATTATACATCTCAGTAGTACTAACGAATCGGAGTTTTTTTAGCTACCCCTGGCTTGCGTGGAAACCTTTTAGGCGTGCTTTTTACCTTTTTTATAAAAATAAGCCTATGCCCAGATATAGCGTTCTTATCCTCTAAAGGATTCTCCATCTTGTCAACATCACCACCAAGAACCTCAATTGCAGTCTCTGCAGTAGCAATTTCATCTTCTGCCCCTTCGCCTTTATATGGAATAAAATATCCACTCTGTTTTACTAGAGGAAGACACCATTCAGATAATATATCTAGAGAGGCAACTGCACGCGACACACACACATCCGCTTTCTCTCTATATTTAATATTATGTCCCATATCTTCAGCTCTCGTGTGAATAAGCTCAACATTTTTAATTCCAAGCTCAGAAGCAACTTGATTAATTACTTTAAGCCTCTTATTAAGAGAATCTGCAAGAATAAACTTTTTATTTGGGTTTGTTATCGCAAGTGGAATGCCAGGAAATCCACCGCCAGTACCCATATCAACAACAAGCTTAGCTCTTTGGAACTCCTCATAATCGTTGCAAGCTAGGGAATCCACAATGTGCTTCTCAAGGAATTCCCCCTCATCCCTTACAGCTGTAAGGTTTATATGCTCATTAATTTCTAAGATTCTCTGCATATAGCTAACCATTGTGTCAGTCTTGTCTTTCCCATATCTATTATTGAGTTCTAAGATTAATTTATCCTTCATACTCATTCCTTTTGCTTCGCTCATTACTTCTTCTTTCCTTCTCTAAATAAATAAGAAGCACATTTATATCCGCTGGAGAAACTCCGCTAATCCTACTTGCCTGACCAATGTTTATAGGATTAATTTCAGATAACTTCTGTCTTGCTTCAAGCCTAAGCCCGTTGATTTCATTATAGTTAATATTATCTGGAATATTCTTATTTTCAAGTTTTTTCATCTTCTCAACCTGAGCTAGCTGTTTGTCTATGTATCCTGCATATTTAATTCTAACTTCAACTTCGTATCTTTCAGCTCTATTAAGCTCTGGTCTAGTTTCATCATCTATTACCTTTAACGCTTCGTAGGAAATCTCCGGTCTTCTTAGAAGATCATAAAAAGTGATATTATTATTCGTTGCCTCATGACTACCTTGAGATGCTAGAAACTCATTAAGTTTAATAAATTCAGCATACTTATTTCTAAGTCTCTCTATCTCTCCATCTACAAGTTTTTTCTTCGTGATAAACTTAGAATATCTCTCATCAGAAACTAGCCCATACTCATAGCCAATCTCTGTTAGACGTCGATCTGCGTTGTCTTGTCTCAGAATAAGCCTAAATTCCGCTCTAGACGTCATTATTCTATAAGGTTCCATAGTACCTTTAGTCACTAAATCGTCGATTAGAACGCCAATATAAGCCTCGTTTCTTCCGAGCACTAGAGGATTTTCAGCATTAATCTTGCGAGCAGCATTAATTCCAGCTATAAGACCTTGTGCAGCTGCTTCTTCATATCCAGAGCTTCCATTAAACTGACCTGCACAGAACATATTAGAAATTAGCTTACTTTCAAGACTTGGCTTAAGGGTTGTCGGATCCACGCAATCATATTCGATAGCATATGCGGGTCTAACGATCTCTGCTTCTTCAAGTCCTGGAATTGTACGATAGAATTTCTCCTGTACATCCTCAGGTAAACTAGAAGACATACCTTGTATATACATCTCATCAGTATCCAGACCCTCTGGCTCAACGAATAACTGATGTCTATCCCTATCCTTAAATCTCGAAACCTTATCTTCAATAGAAGGACAGTATCTTGGACCGACACCTACAATGTTGCCGGAGTACATTGCCGAACGCTCTATATTTTCAAGGATAATCCTATGAGTTTCGCTATTAGTATAAGAGAGCCAGCATAATATCTGATTTCTTCCAAGTTCTTTTCCTTCATTCATGAATGAAAAAGGAATAATTTCATCATCTCCATCCTGCTGCTTCATTTTGTCGTAATCGAGTGTCGAGGCAAGCATACGAGCGGGGGTCCCAGTCTTGAATCTACGCATCGGAAGACCATATTCGTGCAGCTTGTCCGCAAGCTCCATCGAAGGTGCAAGTCCACTCGGACCACTATAATAAGAACTTTCTCCAATGAATATCTTGCCCGCCAAGAATGTTCCTGTGCACATGATGACAGACTTAGCCATGTAAATAGAATTGGTTCTCGTAACCACTCCGCACACAGCACCCTCCTCGATAATAAGATCAATTACCTCAGCTTGCTTAAGACTAAGCCTTTCCTGATTCTCGATAGTCTTCTTCATCTCGAGATGATATCTCGTCTTATCCGCCTGTGCACGGAGAGAATGAACAGCTGGGCCTTTAGATGTATTAAGCATCTTGCTCTGGATAAAGGTCCTATCGATATTAAGTCCCATCTCTCCACCGAGAGCATCTATCTCACGCACGAGGTGCCCCTTGCCAGTTCCTCCAATAGAAGGATTACAAGGCATCATAGCTACAGATTCGAGGTTCATAGAGAGAAGGAGTGTCTCACATCCTATTCTTGCTGCAGCAAGTCCAGCCTCACATCCCGCATGTCCAGCTCCTACGACAACTACATCGTATTCACCCATCATACTATATTTATTTGAATTTCTAATTTCCTGTAAATTCATACTTATTTTCCCAAACAAAACTTAGAGAAAACCGTGTCTAGAATCTCTTCACTCGCGGTTTCTCCTATTATCTCTCCTAAAATCTGAAAGGTATCATGTACCTCTATTTCAGTAATTTCAAGCGGTTCATACATTTCTAAAAGTTCTATACCTTGAGCTAATGACTCACTTGCTCTCACGAGAGCATCTTTGTGCCTCTCATTTGTGACTATATTTCCACCTTCACTCTCGACAATTCCTTCTTTAAAAACATGTTCTATCGCCTCTCTCACTTTTCCGATTCCCTCGATAGTCTTTACAGTTGTATAAACTATACCTGTGCAGTTAAGTATGCTTTTAATCCTTTCAATTTCACTTTCAGATATATTAACTCCAAGGTCTTCTTTATTTACAACCAGAAGTACCTGCTTATCCTCTATATGCTTGGCAATTTCAAAATCCTCATCTTCGAGACTACTACTGCCATCGATAACCATAATCACAAGATCAGCAATATCAATCTGATTCTTAGATCTTTCAATACCAATCTGCTCTATTACGTCATCAGTGTCTCTAATCCCGGCAGTATCAACAATCACAATCGGATATCCCCCGATTGTTGCACTCTCCTCGATCGTATCGCGCGTAGTTCCCGGGATATTAGTTACTATCGCTCTATCCTCTCCTAACAATCCATTCATAAGAGATGATTTTCCAACGTTTGTACGACCAACGAGCGCCAATTTTATCCCTTCTCTTGCAAGCTTGCCAAATTCAGCAGATTTAATAAGCTTGCCTAACCTACCTTGTTGCTTCATAAGTTCCGCTAAGAACTCATCATACGAAACTTGCTCTATGTCTTCATCAGGAAAATCTATATTCACAGCCATCTGAGCTAGCACGTCTTTAATATGATTGCGAATATCTATGATTTCCTTACCAAGGCTACCGTTAAGCTGATCAGATGCTATACTAAGTGGCTTCTCACTTCTTGATTTTATAAGATCAATAACAGCTTCTGCTTGAGACAGGTCTAGCCTGCCGTTTAGAAAAGCATTTAGTAAACTCACCTGGGTCTGCAATTCTTGCTCCGGCATAAATTGCACTTCTTAGGATGAGTCTTAGAGACACATTGCTTCCGTGCGCCTGAAATTCAACCACATCATCACCTGTAAAGGTGTGAGGGGCTTTCATGTATATAGCTACCATATCATCTATGACTGTTCCGTGATTATCAACAGCATGTCCATAGTAGACGTGGCGAGGAATTACCTCATCAGGACATTCACGATATATATTTCTCATAATTGCCAATGAATTAGGTCCGCTCACACGAACTATACCTACTCCACCCTCTCCCAGAGGTGTTGCAATTGCAGCAATAGTATCTGCCATAAATTCTCCTATTGACGAAAAGAGCCCATCAAAGATGGGCTCTCAGTGTTATTTCTTCTCGATTATAACTCTTCTATAAGGGTCTTTACCCTCACTCCTAGTCGTTACACTTGGATGGTTCTGAAGTGTTGAATGAATAACCTTACGCTCGTAAGGATTCATTGGTTCAAGAGTAATCTTTCTCTCGGAACGCTCCACCTTACCAGCTAGTCTATTTGCAAGACTTACAAGAGTCTGTTCTCTCTTAGCTCTGTAATTCTCAGCATCCATAACCACTCTTGTGTATCCGCCATTTTCCTTGTTAACTACAAGGCTAGCTAGATACTGAACAGCATCGAGTGTCTGTCCTCTCTTGCCGATGATTGTACCAGTGTCTGCACCAGTAACATTTACATAGATAAGATCCTTGCCTTCCTTAACTTCGAAATCGAGGTCAATGCCCATCTCTTTTGTGATTTCTTTTAGGAATGCTTCGACTGGATGATCCTGTACCAGTGTCAGCTTATCGACATCAAGAAGTAGAGTTGCTTCAAAATTGCCATGATTCTTTCTGCCTCTCTCTCTGTTCTTCTTAGGTCTAGAAGATTTCTTCTTATCTCCCTGTCTAGCACGCTCGCTTGCACGAGCATCCTCAAGCTCTTCCTCTTCGTACTTATCATAGTCTTTTCTGATCTCGTCAGGAACAACAACAGTGTTATTCTCAGGAAGACCAGCGAGGATTCTGTCTATATCATCGAAAGTTGCCTTTTCCTTATGTGCTTTATCAGCACCGTCATTCTTGGGAGTAACTCTCACTTTAGCAAGTTTAGATCCTATACCGAGGAAACCTTTGCTTGATTCCTCAAGGATTTCAACGTTGACTTCATCTCTGGTGAGTTTGAGTTCCTGAAGCGCAAGCTCTACGGCTGTGTCGACATCAACTCCCCATTTTTCTGAAGCTTTAATCATTATCCTTTCATCCTTGCTTTCTTCATCTTCTCAAGCTGCTTCTCAGCACGTCTTCTCTTTTCCTCAAACTCCTGCTCTTCTTTGAGCTTAGCACGGAACTTGTTCATTCTGATGTTCAAGAAAATCTGAATGAACTGTCCACCTGCCCAATATATAGCAAGTCCAGCTGGGTAAGCTCTAGCAAGCCATAAGATGCTGAGTGGGAAAAAGTACTTCATCATCATGTTCATTGACTTTCCCTGACCACCCATCATTTCATTTTGGCCTGTGAGCTGCTGTGTCATCGCAAAAGAGATGTATGTTGATACAGCTGCAGCGATTGGAAGAATCCAAAGGTCAGGCTGTCCAAGGTCTTTAATCCATAGGAATGACTGATGAACTGCGAAAATCATGTTTTCATCAGCTATATACTTCATAGGATTTCTGAGAAGTGTGAAAAGACCCATGATGATAGGTACCTGGATAAGCATAGGGAGACAACCACCCATCGGGTTGATGTTCTCATCCTTGTAAAGCTTACCCATCTCTTCGTTCATCTTCTCTTTGTCATTCTTATACTTCTCCTGAATAGCCTTCATCTTAGGCTGGAGCGACGACATCGAAGCTGTCGATTTAATCTGCTTGAAGTAAAGAGGATAAAGGAGCAACTTAACGAGCACCGTTAGTATTATTAGTGAAATACCGTAGTTACCTACTAAATTGTAAATAAAAGTTAGAAGATAACCCAAAGGCACCGCAATAAATCCCATATTCCGTCCTTTCTTATCTTAGAGGATCATACCCTCCGGGATTGCTCGGATGACATCTAAGTATTCTCTTTATTCCTAAATACGTTCCCTTAAATGGTCCGTACTTCTCGAGCGCCTGTATAAAATACGTACTACATGTAGGATAGAATCTACATGTTGAAGGGAATAAGGGAGAAATAAATTTCTGATATCCTCTGATGATAATTATCAATATGCGTTTAATAATGTTCTTTAAAAGCTTTATCATCTTAAAAGCCCTTACTTGTCTAGAAGATGTTCCGAACGAAGAACTCCGTACATAGACCTTCTGACTTCTTCACATTTGTGATCATTGATAGAATGTCTAGCTATAAAAATCACATCGTAACCACTTTTAACTTTGCATCCCAGTAATCTATAAGCCTCTCTCATGAGCCTTCTAGACCTGTTACGTTTAACGCTGTTTCCAATCTTTTTACTAGAAACATAAGCTAATCGTGAATACTTAAGTCCGTTCTTTTTGTATATAATTACCATGAATCTTGAGACTTTAGATTTACCTTTGTTATATACAACCTTAAAGTCAAGCTGATTTCTTAGCGTTGATTCCTTGAGCATGATCACTTTACCTTCTGTCAGCTATTAAGCTGTAAGGCTCTTTCTACCTCTAGCTCTTCTTCTCTTGAGAACCTTTCTGCCACTTGCAGTTGCCATTCTCTTTCTGAAGCCGTGCTCCTTAAGTCTCTGCCTCTTTTTAGGCTGGTAAGTTCTTTTCATTGTTAGTTTCTCCTTCCATATCAACGTTTGATATAATCTAATATAGTTGTGTCTTCTAAATTCCAAAGGCACATACATCACGATATTATACTTTCAAACCATAACAAAGTCAATGTATACGCCATTTTGAAGGTGTTCTTTAGGAAAAAAATAATTTAATTTTTATTAAAATTTTCTCACATACTACATTTAGTGGTAGCTTTAACTTATTAACAAAGTTATCCACAACATGTGTATAACTTTATTTTTGTTAAGTGCTAATACAGTGATTTTATAGGATTCAGCATTATTGCTGTTGTGGATTTATTTGTGTAGAATATGTTTATTCACCTAGGAGGGAGTATTTTGGACACTAACAAGATATGGGATTCGTTCATAGAGGAAATCAAGAAATCTACAAGCAAGCTAAGCTTCGATATGTTCTTTTCTGATTTATCTCTTTATAAGCTCGATGCCGATAATAAGATAATTTATATCCAACTTGAAGACATCAGCATTATCAAGTTTCTTAGAGAGAAATACATTGTTCAAATCGAAGATATATTCTCGAGAATGCTCGGGGATGATTTTCAAGTTGTCATAAAATCCAAAGACGAATATAAAAGCAACAAAATTGATAAGAAGAAAAAAGTAAGAAAGTCACTTTATAAGGATAATTCTAAGCTTTTTAATCCTAAATTTAATTTTGAAAACTTCGTTGTTGGAGGTAATAACAGATTCGCATATGCCGCATCACTTGCGGTTGCCGAGTCACCTGCGGAAGCTTACAATCCTCTTTTCCTATATGGAGGATCCGGACTAGGTAAGACTCACCTCATGCAGGCTATTGGAATTCAGGTTATAAAGAATGATCCTACTTCAAATGTTCTGTACATATCATCAGAGACTTTCACGAATGAACTTATCGAGGCGATAAATACTCAGAATACCAATCAATTCAAAGAAAAATATAGAAATATAGATATACTACTCATAGATGATATCCAGTTTCTAGAAGGTAAGGAAGCGACTCAAGAGGAGTTTTTCCATACATTTAACACCCTATACGAAAACAACAAACAGATTGTAATATCTAGTGACAGACCACCGAGCAACCTACAGAAGCTCGATGAGAGACTTACTACTAGATTTGGATTTGGAATAACGGCTGACGTTCAGCCTGCTGATTTTGAAACAAGAGTAGCGATTCTTAAGAAAAAGATAGAACTTGCTGATATAGAACTGGATAGTGATATTGAAGAGGTTTGCAATCTAATCGCTGAGAAAATCAAGTATAATATCAGAGAGCTAGAAGGTGCTATGAACCGCATGATAAGCTTTTCCGAGATTATGAACAATAAGATTGATCTTGATTTTGCTAAGATAGTTCTCAAGGATATCTATAGAGACACAGATAAGGCAATCGCTCCAGAGAGAATTAGATCAACAGTAGCTTCTTACTACGATATCAAGGTTTCAGACCTCGACTCTAAGCGAAGAACTGCAGAGATTGCACTTGCTAGACAGGTTGCTATGTATCTATGTAGAGAGAGCACTGATTTCTCGTTTTCTAAGATAGGTGAGATATTCGGTGGTAGAGACCACTCAACGGTAATGAGTAATTGCAATAAAATACAGACCCTATATCAAGAAGATGAGCTAATCAAATATGATATAGATGAGATTAACAAGAAACTTAAAAAGCATGATTTATAGGTGTGAACAACTAATTTTTCATGAATTTTAATTATCCATGTTTTACTAACTAGTTATCATCAGGAGTTATCAATATACTTTTTGAACTAAATGCGAGATAATATAAGCAAAAAGAAAGTTATCCACATTATCAACAGCCCCTACTATTATTACTAAATATATAATATATAAAGAAAGGGAATTTCTATGAAAATATACTGCACAAGAAATGAACTTAATAGAGCTATTAACAATGTATCTCACTCAATTCCAACAAGAACTCCTTCTCCTATATTAGAAGGAATACTTATTGAAACTAAGGGTGATAGAATGTATCTGACAGCAACAGATACTAACATGACTATAGAGTCGAATATTCCTGTTGATAGTGAAGGTGATATTTCATTTGTTATAGAAGAAAAGAATTTTGCCAACATCGTTAATAAGCTTCCTGAAGAGGAAGTACTGATGGACTACAATCATGAAAAGAATCAGATCAAGATTAACAGTGGCAAATCTTCATCTACATTTAATTGTTTCTCTGCAGATGAATTTCCAAGATTCAATATTGGAGAAGGTCAGAAGATTATTCTCTCCAAGAAAGATATAAAAAACTTAATTCGCAAGACTTCGTTCTCTGCAAGCGCTGACGAGCTTAACGGAGTACTTACGGGTATTCTCATCGAGCTTGGTGACGGAAACCTTCGCATGGTAGCAGTGGATACATTTAGAATGGCTATTTACAATGCAAAGGTAGATACTGATGAAAAACTCAGCATCGTTGTTCCTGCAAAACTTCTAGGGGAAGTGTCAAAGATTATAAGTGACGATGATAACGACGAGCAGCTATTCATGGAGATTGTGGATAACAAGGTAGTAATGCTCTTCGATAACAACAGAGTTATCTTAAACACACTCAATGGAAAATATATAGATTACAATAGAATTATCAAGGCTGAGAGCAGCATCAAGATAAGAACTAGCAGAATAGAGCTTATGAAGAGCATTGATAGAGCTGCTATCATCGCTTCTGCTCAGAATAACAATCTCATAAAGATGAAAATAGAGGATGATCAGATTGAAATCACTTCTCTTTCCGAGAAGAGTAGCATAAAGAAATGGTTGAAATTATGAAAGAGGGAGATAACCTCGAGATTGGATTCAACTCAAGATACATGATGGATGTGCTAAAAGTGATCGATGATGAAGAAATCATCCTAAGCATGAGCGATAGTGTAAAGCCATGCATCATAACTCCACTAAAGGGAGACACTTATCTATATCTGGTGCTTCCTGTAAGAATTAGCTAGTAATAGGAAACTGTGGATGAGAGTAAATAGTTTAAAGTTAAAAAATTTCAGAAACTATAGCGAGCTTGAGGTAGAGTTCGATTGTAAACGAAATATAATAATAGGTGAGAACGCGCAGGGTAAGACTAACCTCATAGAGGCCATATATCTCTGCGCGTTTGCGCGTTCTTTTCGCACGAGCAATTCTACAGATCTCATCAAGATTGGAGAGGAGAACTGTAATGTATCTGTAGAAGCAGTCAGCGAAGATATAGACAAGAAAATTAGTATTACCATAAATAATCGTGGTAAGAAGATGATTAAGAAGGATAATAAATTTCTTAGTAGAACTGCAGAACTATTAAATAACCTCGTAGTCGTTGTATTCTCACCGGACGATCTAAGAATAATAAAAGACAGTCCAGAGAAGCGTAGAAATTTCATAGATAAAGAGATAAGTCAGCTTAGACCTAGCTATTTTGAAGCTCTTCGTAACTATAAAGATGTGCTTAAGCAAAAGAATTCACTGATTAAGCAGCTAAGAGCACCTGGTAGCGAATCCAAGATGCGAGATATGCTTGAAATCTATGATATGCAGCTTGCAAAATATGGAAGTGAAATTATCAAAATTCGCCGTGAATTTGTGGAGATGCTATCAGAGAAAGCTTCAAAGATACAAAATAATATCTCTAAGGGAAGAGAAAACCTAGAGATAAAATACGTTGAGTCGGTAGCAGCTGAGAATATACTAGATGAAATAATAAATTCCCGTGAACGAGATATTTACAATGGTCACTGCAGCATAGGACCTCATAGAGATGACCTTGATTTTTATATCAATGGAATAGATGCCAAGAAGTTTGGCTCACAAGGTCAGCAGAGAACCGTTGCTCTATCTCTAAAGCTTGCTGAAATTCAGCTCGCAGAGATGATTTTGGGTGAGAATGCAGTCTTGCTTCTGGATGATGTATTATCTGAACTCGACAGAGAGAGACAGAGTTATCTGCTAAATGAGATAGAAGATGTTCAGTTATTTCTTACGTCGACTGAGGTTAATTCGGAACTCCTTCATGGTATGAAAGAAGGAAAGATATTTAACGTAAAAAGTGGCTCACTTGTATAAAATTGGAACAAAATTTAAAATAAATGAGTTATAAAATATAAAAATATCAAAAAATAAGCGATTTAAGGTAGTTTTATTCTGTAAAAGGGTGAAACTACCTTTATTGATATTTTAAAGCCTCTATGCTAAAATAAATGGGTTAGAAATATAAAAAGGAAGGTCAATATGAGCGCAGAAAATAAGCAAAATAAATATGATGCCTCCCAAATTACCGTACTTGAGGGACTAGAACCTGTTAGGGTTAGACCTGGTATGTATATAGGTAGTACTGGGCCTGCAGGACTTCACCATCTCGTATATGAGATTGTTGATAACTCTGTCGATGAAGCACTCGCTGGGTATTGTAAGCACATCACTGTTACTATAAATGAAGATAACTCAATAACCGTTACTGATGATGGAAGAGGAATGCCTGTAGATATTCACCCTAAGCTTGGAATTCCTGCAGTTGAAGTTATTCATACTCAGCTGCACGCAGGTGGCAAATTTGGAGATGGCGGATATAAGGTTTCTGGAGGTCTTCACGGAGTAGGTGCATCTGTAGTTAATGCACTTTCCACTCATATGATTGTAGAGGTTAAGCGAAACGGTAATCTCTATAAGCAGGAGTATAAGAGAGGAAAGACAGTTACTGAGCTAGAGATTATTGGAACTTCAAAGGAAACAGGATCCAAAACAACTTTCTGGCCAGATGCAGAAATATTTGATGAAACTGTCTTTGATTACGATACACTTCAGAGACGTATGCGTGAGATGGCTTTTCTTAACAAGGGACTAAGAATTTCCATCGAGGATAAGAGAGAGGGTAAAAATAAAAAAGAGAGCTTCCACTACGAAGGTGGAATTATTGAATTTGTTCAGTACCTTAATAAATAAGGGAGCAATAAACAATAAGATTTTCTACTTCGAATATGAAAAAGAAGGATACGAAGTAGAGGTTGCTATGCAGTACACTGATAGGTATAGCGAACTGACACTTTCTTATGCAAATAATATCAACACTATTGAGGGTGGTTTCCACCTAGTTGGTTTTAGGGCGGCTCTCACTAGAACTATCAATGATTATGCTAGAAGAACTAAGCTTCTCAAGGATAACGATGATTCGCTTCAGGGTGAGGACGTTAGAGAAGGTCTGACAGCAATCGTAAGTGTTAAGCTGACAAATCCTCAGTTTGAAGGACAGACTAAGGCTAAGCTAGGTAATAGCGAGGTTAGAGGATTCGTTGAGAGCAACATGAATGAGAATCTTTCATTCTTCCTCGACGAGAATCCAAAGGAAGCAAAGCTAATCGTAGATAAGTGCCTCAAGGCTGCTCGTGCGAGAGAGGCTGCTAGAAAGGCTAGAGAGATTACTCGTAAGACTTCGGTACTCGAGACAACTTCTCTACCTGGTAAGCTCGCGGATTGTTCGGAGAAGGATCCAGCGCTGTCAGAGATTTTCTTAGTAGAGGGAGATTCTGCCGGCGGTAGCGCTAAGTCCGGAAGAGATCGTAATCGTCAGGCTGTACTTCCGCTAAGAGGTAAGATTCTCAACGTTGAGAAGGCAAGAGAAGATAAAATTCTTAATTCAGATGAGATTAAGAATATGATAACTGCATTTGGATGTGGAGTAGGAAGTAACTTCGATATCACGAAGCTCAGATATCACAAGATTATTATCATGACTGATGCCGATGTCGATGGTGCTCATATTAGAACTCTGCTGCTCACATTCTTCTATAGATTCATGACACCGCTAATAGAAGGAGGATATGTATATGCAGCTCAGCCACCTTTATTCAGAGTAAAGCAGGGCAAGGAGCTTCATTACACTTATTCAGATGCTGAGCAGGAGAAGCTACTTGCTGAACTCAAGGCTAAGAATAAGAATGCGAAGATTGAGATTCAGAGATACAAGGGTCTTGGTGAGATGGACTTTAACCAGTTGTGGGAAACCACTATGGATTATAATCATAGAACTCTCGTACAGATTAAGATTGATGATGCAACAGCTGCAGATGAAATCTTTACAACTCTGATGGGGGATAAGGTTCCGCCAAGAAAGAAGTTTATTGAAGACAATGCAAGATACGCAACACTAGATATTTAATGGACATTAAGGAGATATAATGACTACGCTTTTAGAAGATAGCAAAATCATCACTCATGAAATATATGATGAGATGAAGAATTCATATATCGACTACGCGATGAGCGTTATTGTCGGACGTGCACTCCCAGATGTTCGTGACGGACTCAAGCCAGTACACAGAAGAATTCTATATGGAATGAGCATTCTAGGTATTACTCCTGACAAGCCGCACAAGAAATCGGCGCGTATTGTCGGAGAAGTAATGGGTAAATATCACCCTCACGGTGACAGCTCAATTTACGATGCCATGGTTAAGATGGCACAGGATTTCTCGACGAGATATCCGCTAGTAGACGGACATGGTAACTTCGGTTCTGTGGACGGAGATGGAGCAGCTGCTATGCGTTATACGGAGGCTAGAATGTCACCGTTTTCGTTACAGATGGTTCGCGACATAGAGAAAGACACTGTTGATTTTACAGATAACTTCGACGGTGAGGAGAAGGAACCAGTTGTTCTTCCTTCGAGAGTACCCAATCTGCTTATAAATGGATCGAACGGTATTGCCGTAGGTATGGCGACTTCCATTCCTCCTCATAACTTAAGCGACACAATCGATGCCTGCGTAAAGAGAATTGATGAGCCAAACTGTAGCACTGACGATTTGATTAAGATTATCAAGGCTCCGGATTTTCCAACGGGTGCAAGCATTCTCGGAAGGGATGCGGCTAGAGAAGCTTATGAGACAGGAACTGGAAAGATTACAGTAAGATCTAAGAGTGAGATTGAGGAAACTGCTCGCGGTAGGATGAGAATAGTAATCACGGAGATTCCTTTTCAGGTTAACAAGGCGAGACTCATCGAATCGATGGCTGACCTCGTTAGAAATAAGAAAATCGATGGAATTTCCGCTATTAGAGATGAATCTAACAGAGAGGGAATGAGAATCGTAATCGAACTCAAGAAGGATACCAATCCTAACGTAATTCTCAACAGACTATATAAGCACACTCAGCTTCAGAGCACTTATAGCATGATTATGCTCGCTCTAGTTAATGGAGAGCCTAAGATTCTCAAGCTGCACGAGATAATCGACGAGTATCTAAAGCACCAGAAGATTGTAATTACCAGAAGAACTAAGTTCGACCTCGCTAAGGCTGAGGCAAGAGCACATATCTTAGAAGGTCTTCTGATTGCACTAGATAATATAGACGAAGTAATCAAGGTAATCCGTTCTAGCTACAATGATGCTAAGGAAAAGCTGATGGTTAGATTCGGTCTCAGTGAGATTCAGTCTCAGGCAATCTTAGACATGAGACTAGCTAGACTGCAAGGTCTGGAACGTGAGAAGATTGAGAACGAGCATAACGAACTCATGCAGAAGATCGCTTACTATAAATCAATCCTCGCTGACGAGCACAAGCTGATGGGTGTTATCAAGGATGAGCTTACTGAAATCAAGCAGAAGTACGGTGATGGCAGAAGAACCAAAATCGTTGCTGATGATGGTGGGATAGATGAAGAATATTTGATAGATGAAGAGGATGTTGCAGTTACGCTCACACATCTCGGATATATCAAGAGAGTTCCTGAGAATACTTACAAGGCACAGCGCCGCGGTGGAAAGGGAATAGTTGGACTCACGACTAGAGACTCTGACTTTGTAAAAGATCTCATAATAACGTCGACTCACGACTATCTGATGTTCTTTACTGACCTCGGTAAGGTTTATAAAATCAAGGCTTACGAGATTCCAGAAGCATCTAGAACTGCAAAGGGAACTCCAGTTATAAACTTCCTGAACCTTGATCAGGGCGAACGAGTAACTGCGGTTATACCAGTTAAGGAATTTGCAGATGACAATTACTTAATCATGGTTACTAGAAATGGAACTATCAAGAAGACTCCAATGTCTCAGTTCGATACTAACCGTAAGACCGGACTCATCGCTATCACGCTTAAGGATGACGACAAGCTCATCTCTGTAAGTCAGTCGAGTGGTGAAGAGAGCGTATACGTTGTGACCAAGAAAGGTAAGTCAATAACATTCCACGAGGATGATGTCAGAAGCATGGGAAGAAGTGCCGGTGGTGTAAGAGCTATAACACTAGATAAGGACGATGAAGTCGTATCGATGGAGCTCGACAGCACAGGTGAGCGCGAACTGCTTGTAATGACTAAGAAGGGCTTCGGTAAGAGAACGAGCCTCGACGAGTATAGACTTCAGACCAGAGGCGGAAAGGGAGTTTCGACTTATGATAAGACTAAGTTCTCGAAGACTGGAGAGTTAGTTGGTGCAACGCTTGTAAGCAAGGATGATGAGATTATGCTGATCAACTCGAACGGTGTAATTATCAGAATAAGAGCTAACGAGATATCGAAGTCAGGTAGAACAACCCAGGGTGTTAAGATCATGAAGGTTGAGTCAGGTGATGAAATCGTATCATTTGCAAAAGTCCTCGATGAGGATGATGCTTCTAAGCCTATGACCAAGAAGGAAAAGGCTGATAGCGAGCAGATGACGCTGGTATAAAACAGTTATAATTTTGTAATGGCTGAGAAATAATCTCAGCCATTTTTTAATGAAAAAATAGTGATTTTAGGGTAATTCATAATTTTTTTAATAGAATGAAAAATTTCTAGCAGTTGCAACTACTCTTCCAGCTAAGACTTTAAATGGAAATCTATCCTATTGATTATCTATTCAAATAGGCATAGATGGTCATCGAACGGAAAAGCTACAGGTGATGAAAAGTAACAATTTATCAGTAGATATGGTGTATTCAAACAAAAGATAGTAAAATGTTTTAAACCATTGTCAATTAATGATGAAAAGAGGTAAGGAAATGAGAAATTCGGAAAATAACGAAGTAAAACTGAATGATAGTCTATCTTCTTTGAATGATGATACGGGTTACCGCACACCTGTTTTCGGTACAGAGACTAGCGGTGCTGAAATGCCAAAGGATAAGATAAATGATGAGCCAGTTGCACCAGGAGTAGCTGCAGAGATAATCAGACAGTATCTGAGTGTTGAGGGTAATGCGACCCAGAACCTTGCGACATTCTGCCAGACATATATGGAACCAGAAGCAACAAGGCTTATGGCGGAGAATTTCGAAAAGAATGCGATTGATAAGGATGAATATCCTATGACTGCGGACCTTGAAAATCGCTGTGTAGATATTATTGGAAAGCTGTGGAATGTGGATAAGCAGGAAGAGCCACTCGGAACTTCCACGGTTGGCTCATCTGAAGCGTGCATGCTCGGCGGACTAGCAATGCTATTTAGATGGAAAAAGCTGGCAGATGCAGCTGGTGTAGATAGATTTACCAAGAGAAGACCTAATCTCGTAATCTCGTCGGCTTATCAGGTGTGCTGGGAGAAGTTCTGTCGCTACTGGGATATCGAGATGAGAACTGTGCCAATCGACCTTGATCATCTATCTCTTAATATGGATACAGTTATGGATTATGTTGATGAATACACTATCGGAATAGTAGCTATACTTGGCATAACTTATACTGGAAAGTACGATGATGTAAAGGCTCTCGATAACCTTGTTGAGAAATACAATAAAGAGCATGCTGATATGCCAATCCGTATTCACGTAGACGCTGCTTCCGTGGTATGGTCGCTCCATTTATCGATCCAGAGCTAGAGTGGGATTTCCGACTTAAGAATGTGTGGTCGATAAGTACATCTGGACATAAGTACGGGCTTGTGTATCCAGGAGTTGGCTGGGTAATCTGGCGCAGTAAGGAAGCGCTACCTGAGGAACTAATCTTCTGGGTAAGCTACCTTGGTGGCAAGGAAGCAACTATGGCGATTAACTTCTCTCGCAGTGCATCACAGATTGTCGGACAGTATTATATGCTGCTTAGAAATGGATTTAAGGGATACAAGGAAATCCATGAGCGGACCCTAGAGGTTGCTAGATACATGGCTTCCGAGATTGAGAAGATGGGAATCTTCGAGGTGCTTGAGGGCGCAGAACAGATTCCAATCATCTGCTGGAAACTTAAGGACGATGTCGATGTGGAATGGACACTTTATGATCTGGCAGATCGTCTCCGTATGCAGGGGTGGATGGTACCTGCATACCCAATGCCAGAGAATATCAAGGATATCGATGTACAGAGACTAGTGCTCAGACAGGATTTCGGAATGAATCTAGCGATGCTCTGCATTAAGGACATGAAGAAGCAGATTGAGATTCTGAATAACTCCCGTGTAATCGTGCCAAATAATGAAAACGGTGATAATAACTATGTATCTAAGGGGTTCGATCATAGTGGGAGATAGTAAAATCTATATTGATACAGGTGCGCATTGAAATTATCTATTTTATAAATAAATATTAAGGTGATAAACTAAAATTCCGAAGCTCTTAACCATGACTAGTTAATTAGTTATGATTAAGAGCTTTTTAGTTACTATTATTAATTAAGAGGGGAAGCAAGGAGAAGAAATGACTTATTTAAGAAAGAATTTAACCAGAGTCATATTTGCTCTGATGACCTTAATGCTTGTCTTTACAATGATGCCAGCGACTATGTGGACAGTAGCTGCAGAGGATAAGGCGAGGACAGAGATTAAGGTTACAGACGCAGATGGCAAAATAACTTGCGTTGCGCCAAGCAATGTCGAAGAGATTACGGCAAAGCATGAGAAGAAGTTTGTTAAAGTTAACATGATTTTCAAGCCAGGCTCAGAGGTTGAGGTAGATAGCGATGCTCATATCTCTATGAACGGTGTTGATTTGAATAAGTACAAGGATTCACTTGTCATATTCTCATATCCTGAGACTGACTTCGATCCTTCGATCAAGAAGACTGCTATGCTCGACCTCTATATCTATCCAGAGGCATGGGAGCTCATCAAGAAGGGCGGTCAGAGCGGAGAGAATACCAAGCCTAAAGAGAATAATGTGTCTCTAAGCCTTGATATAACAGAGACAGATGGAAAGCTAACTTCGTCTAAGCCAGATTACGCCGATACAGTAGACGTAAAATTCCAAAAGAAGAATGTGCATGTATACGTGTCTCTAAAGTATGGAAACGTATTTGACATCAATGCAAAAAATCCAATTACTATCAACGGTGTAGACATAAGTAAGTACTCGGAAGATGACGTGTATATCTCGTATCCTGAGACTGATTTTGAGCCGAACCTAACCAAGGCAACGGTAATGGATATTTACATATATCCAGACCTATGGAAGAAGCTGAATAAATCTGGCCCTAAGAAGGATGAACCAACTGTAAAGCCTGATGAGAATGGCAAATACAAGCCTTCTGACTATGCGAAGGTGTATGAGATGGAAAAGGTTAAGCTTGCGGATCTTCCTATATATGAAAAGGTTAACGGCAAAGAGGTTCCTGTCAATAAGGCGATTAAGTTCTCCGTATATAACAGCACAACGCAGCAGCATGAGGCTAATGCTGTCTCTGCAGATTCGAAGCTCAAGGGATTATCTGTAGTTAAAGATAATAACTACATAATTTCCATAGACGACAAAGAATATGATATAGATAATGCATATATCACTTCGAGTAAGAATGGAGCTCTACCACAGAACTACAAGATAGACGGCAAGACTGTCGATAAAATAGTGCTAATAAGGCGCAATAAACCTGCAAATGGTGCGGATAAGTATAAAAGAGTAAAGGTTCAGCTGCCTGTATTTTATAAGGATAAGCAGGGTAGTGAGGTTCCGGCACCAAACGTAAAGTTTAAGCTCACCAGTCCAATTGACACCGTAACGGTGACATCAGATGAGGATGGATTTATTGAGTGCGACTTGATTGAAGATAATAACTACATGATTGAGGTTTCGGGAAGTAAATATGCGATGGATTCATTCCCACTTACTGTAAAGGATAAGTCGGAGTGGAACTCTGGAAAGCACCCTTACGACCACTTGAGCTGTAGAAATGTTCTATCACTCATCGTATTTGACAAGGCAGAAGACCATAAGCAGGACACCGTTATATCTACTTACGATGACAATATGCAGATGACTGGTCTCAACTTCGGAACAGAGGGTAAGTACGCTCTTAATGAAAGAGTTCTTCCAAATAACTCCATAAAAGGATTTGAGGGGAAAGATTACGAGGTTATCGACATTGATACCGTTAACATGGCGCGCGTGGAAATCTCGAAACTTGCACATGGTTCGTTTGAAATAACTCGCAAAGTACCCGCTGGAAAGAATGTAAAGCAGGTATATTACATCGATAAGGATGGTAAGCCGGTTAAGGTTAAGTTCAGCCAGGACGGAGACAAGGTTAAATTCCTGATGAATACCATGTCTATGTACAACAACGTAATCGAGTATGGTAGCAATGAACAGGTTGAATACTATATTGTTAATGGGAACTCGCTAATGTGGAATAACGGCGATGAAGCTCTCGAAATAGTAGTAAAGGCAAGAGTAGCGACGAAGATACATATGATAATTTCTCACACGTTACAGTGGATGGAGTTCTGGTATCTGCTGATAATTACACTGTGACAAAGGGAAGCCTGAGACTCAAATTTAAGTCCAGCTATCTCAAGAATCTTAGTAACGGAAGTCATACTGCAAAGATTCATTTCCAGAATGGAGCTGTTGAGACTAAATTTACAGTTACTGGCAATAATTCAGCGAGAAACTCTGGTTCAATTGGACGTACTTCGAATAAAGCTAAAAATTTAGTAGTTGCTAAGAGAGCAAGAATTTATGGAAACGTTGTTAAGACAGGTGACAGCTATACTGCTTTTATATACGTAACGGCGTTAATTATGGCGAGTTTCGCTCTTGCAGGTATCTTCTGCTACAGAAGAAAGAGAGCATAATACGAAACAAATTGATTGACGAATCAATTTATATAACTAAAAACCACTGTGGTCGCAAGCGCGGCTGCAGTGGTTTTATCGTGATTTCAATATTTAAAACTTAGTAGCTTAGTTCATATTCAGAGAGCGTAGTTAATATCTAGCGATACTGCTCGATTCCAGCCCTTATAGTATCTTCGACTTCGTGCTGCGCAGCAAGCTGCTCCTGTCTAGGCATACCAGTGAGATCAACAGTTGGGTGTATAACTACCTTAATGGTTCCGCCAGTGAATGTATTGTGCTCCTCAAATATCTTATATGAATCGATAATCGAAACCGGCACGATTGGCACGCCGGCCTTCTGGGCAAATTTAAAGCTGCCTTCCTTGAAATGCCCCATATCATTGCTGTGACTTCTCGTACCCTCTGGGAATATTACAAAAGAATATCCCTTCTTAAAAAGGTCTGTAACCTCAGCGAGAGTTTTTACGGCAGAACGAGGATTGCCACGGTCGATAAATACCGACTGGGTGCCACGTATAACATCTGCAAGTGGCTTGAGCTTCTTAGTCTCAGATTTTGAAATGAAACCAATCTGTGTCGAGCGGAAAGCTTCAATCATCGCGTAGATATCTGCATATCCCTGGTGATTAGCAACGACAAGGAACGGACTCTTGGCAGGAATGTTCTCGGGATTTATTACTTCAACCTTGATGCCGAGTGCTTTTCCTGTATAATCGCAAAACTCGTCCTCCGCTTTACGAATGAGTCTCTGTGCTTTTGCATGGTCATCTTGAGCCTGAGCAGCTCTGATTGCCGGCATGTGCTTCATGTATTTACGAAAGCCAGCTCTGATCTTGTTGAGTGCTATTGTATTTTTAAATGGGTTCATAATATCCTCCAATTATCGTGTAATGATATCAATATAATGCTATAATTTTATGAGAATATATGCGAAAAATCAAGGAAATAAGGAGCTATTAGGACATATGAAATTTGTAATACAAAGAGTGACCCATGCAGATGTGGTCGTTGATGGAAATGAGCTGGGCAGGATAGGCAAGGGCTTCATGGTGCTCATCGGTGTGTCAAAGGATGATAATGAGACAATTGCCGACAAGATGGTAGACAAGATGATTAAGCTCAGGATATTTGAAGACGAGAATGGAAAGACCAATCTATCCCTAGATGACGTAGGTGGCGAACTTCTCCTCATCTCCCAGTTTACGCTCTATGCAAACTGCAAGAAGGGCAACAGACCATCGTTCATCGATGCGGGTGCACCTGATGAGGCAAATGCTTTATATGAATATATAATCGAGAGATGCAAGGAACGTGTAAATGTAGTTGAGCGTGGTGAGTTCGGTGCCGACATGAAGGTTAGTCTTTTAAATGACGGACCGTTCACGATAGTGCTCGATAGTTCAGAAATTATGTAAATAAATACAATCTGATACAAAATAACTAAATTTTTTTAAATTTTTAAAGCGTTGAAATATTAACGAGTTGAAGAAAGGCAGCCCTAAGTATAGATTATATCTATACTTAGGGCTTTTGTTATAGATAAATCAAACAGTGATGGTTGTGTGAATGTATTAAAATAACTATGTCTATGTTATTAGTCACATATTAAGAAAAAGAAAGGAAAGAAAACATGAAAAACTTTATTAAAAAGTTTTCAACTATGGTCCTTTCGGTTGCAATGCTGATGACGAGCGGAGTTGTTTTACCGAGCGTTTCAGCTGCTAATTTCAAACCGATAATCGAAGGATCAAATTGGACATCATCGGACACTATAACTGTTACATTTAGCGACAATGTTACATTAGCTGACGATGCAAAAGAAAAGGTTGTTTTGACAAACTACGGACAGGAAACCTCATTGAACGCTTCAGATGAGGTAACTGCTAGTGGAAAGAATGTCAAGATTAAACTAGCAGGGGGCTATAAGTACTATAGCGGTCTAAAATTCAAGGCAGGAGCTTTGAAGTCAGCAGATGGAACCCCTACAACTAGTGATGTAGTTGGTTATTCTATTTCTTTAGATAAGGGAATAACATCACTAAGCGTTGCTGATAAGAATGTTCCAGCAGCAGAAACGACCGTGAACGTTCAGGTTACTGGTAAGAACCTCGACTTTGGGGATCCTATCAACCTAACGGTATATGCTGGTTCAACAAAGACAAATATCGAGGCAAAGCTAGTTGCGACAAGCAATACAACAGGAACTATCAAGCTTGTGATTCCTGAAAATACAAGTACAGACTCGATAACATATAAGATTAAGAAGCAGAAGGGATATACTTTAAGCTATGAAGATGTTGACGCATCATTCTCGCTTGTACAGGCAGGAAAGTCGGGATCTTCTACACCTGGAACAGGTGTGACACCAGTTGCTCCAACTGAGGTAAAGGTTAGCTCTGTAAGCTACGACAAGACATCACTAGACTCAAATGGCGGAGCAGTAGTTGCAGAGCTAAGCGGTGTTGGATTTACTCAGGTAGATGCTCTTAAGGCAAAGGTTTATAAAGTTAATCCAGAGGGTACTGTGGATGATGCACTACTTCCTACACAGGTTGAAGTTGTTGATGACACACACGCTAAGGTAAAGTTTACGCTTCCTGCAAATAGCAGTACATCAACTCTTTCTTATGCTCTAAGAGTAGCAACTAAAGGAAATGTAAATTATTCTGCGATTAAAGATCTGTCCAATCAGGAACAGCTATTAACTGTTGCGGCGAAGGCGCAGGAGCAGACAGGTGATACCTCTGCTATTCCAGCAGGAGCAAAGACATTTGCGCTAGACATCGATGATTGGTCGGCTTATAACATGGGAGATGGTCAGTTTAACGTTATATTTAAGAAACCAGTTTCTCTAAACAGCCAGATTGATATCAAGAAATTCATCTACTTTTCCGATAGAGGAAGCAAGAAGGTTGAGCTCACCGATAACGACACAGTAACATTAGAGGGAAATGTTCTAACTATCCAGCTTGCTGATAAGGACAAGAAGGTGCCTTCATATCTAATGGTCAAGGCAGGAGCTCTTAAGAATGATAAGGGTGCATACCTAAAATACAAGATGGATGGTACAGGAGAGCACTTCCGTTATATTACAGATGGAGCTCACGTTGATTCGATGGAATTTAATAAGATTACATTCGATTCGAACGGAGGACATCTTGTAGCGACTATTAAGGGTCACAATCTAAAGAACAACGTAGCAGGACTTCCTGAGTTCAATGTAAATGTCGCTAAGAATGATGTTACGCTGAGTGATGTTACACCGTACAACCTCACCGTTGATGTGAAGAGCAACACTGAGGCAGTTGTAACTGCTGATTTACCAGCAAATGCAACAGATAGAACCGAGTCATACAGAATCATCCCTGTAATATATGGCAGACAGATTTATTCGACATATGTAAAGGGATACGATATAGTCTCCGTTCTACCTGCAGGAAAGAACTCTGCAGACAAGACGCTATCTACAGTTATGGTCAGCGGAGCAAGTGATGAAAACCCTGCTCCAGAAATCTACGAAGTAGACGTTAAGAGTCACAACGTATCACTCAAGATAAATGCTGTTCTCCGTGGAACTAATCTTGATGCCAAGAAGATGAAGGTCAAGGTTGTTGACGAAAACGGAACAGAGTGGCCAGCTAAGCCAGTATACGAGTGCGGAGCAACTTACAGATGGCAGTGGAGCAACATGTACCTTCCAAATGTACCTTCAAAGAACGAACAGCATATCGAGCTTCTCGTTCCTCGTGCACTTGGTATGGATCATACATTCACACTAACATTCGCACCAGATGGGGAGAACTTTGACGAGAACCTCAAGGCAACTGTAATCGTAAGAAATGATGGCATAATAGATACTTCTAATGCTGCATTTAACATGGATGACTACACTAAGCTGAGAACCATCACAGTTAATTACGTTGATAAGAACGGAAATAAGGTTGCTGAACCAAAGCAGGTAAAGGCATACGGAATCCATGAGCTATACGCACTTGGACTAACTGCAAAGGAAATCGACGGCTATAAGCTAGTTAAAGCAGATCCAGATAATGATCTGCTAGACGCAATGCTTGCAACACCAGATTCACTGGAGGATGGAAGACTAAATGGTGCAACTGTATTCGTAAAGGCATTCCCTTACAATACAATTACATACACTTACGAGAAGACTGCTACTCCAGCGCCAGTTGCTCCAGGGTATAACTTCACAGTTGGTAAGGACGCCGTATGGAGTGCTGGAGATCTTGGATTCAAGATTGAGAATACAGAAGTAGACAAGAATGCTGTTGGAGACAAAGTATTTGACAGATTCCAGGGAATCGAAGTTGATGGACAGACTGTAGATCCTTCAAACTACGAAGCAAAGGCTGGAAGTGTTGTCCTAACACTAAGAGAGAGCTACATCAGAAGCCTAGGTACTGGAAGACACTCAATCAAAGCGAAGTTCAGAGGTGGTGAATCCGCATCTACAAGCTTCTCTGTAACTAGAGCAGGTGCTGGATCGAGCGTAAGCTCAAGACCTGGAGTAGGTGCTGGTGCAGCATCAAGACCAGGAATATCTAGAGTTGGTGCTGTGCACAGAAATGTGGTTAAGACTGGCGACAGTTCAAATGCATTTACATATGCTCTAGTTCTAGTTCTCGCAGGTGCAGCTCTTGCAGGAGTTGTTTCCTACAGAAGAAAGAGAGCGTAGTATACTACAAAACTTACTGATCTATAATGCTATTTAGGTTAGCAAAAGACTAAAAATTTCTTAATAATGTGATCAAATATTTGCTTCGGCCCTTAATGGGTCGAGGCATTTTTTTATTGCTAGTAGCAGGTCAAGATAATATACTGTTATTGTATACACAAAGATCAAAGGAGCTGAAATGAATCACTATCTAGATAAACACAAGAACGTGCTTGCGATTTCGCTTGTTATATCAGTCGCGGCGCAGATAAACATAGATGCACCCAAGGTAGCACCTGGATTCGTGTTCGCCATAGATGTAATCGTTCTTAATCTGTTCATTTTTTGCTTTTCAGATAAATATTCTGCTATGCAAATAGCTCTCATCTCTGCAGTATTTTCTCCGACGTTCCGTTTTATTACGTCGATGAGCGCAGGTATGACTTTCAAGGAAAATGCGTTAAATTGTTTTCCTGATGCCATTTTCTTTATTACGTATGGTCTTATAATGACGGTATGTCTTGTGGCATATAGAGACAAGAAAGTTCCGCTAATGTACTTTTGTATCTCGATTTTCGTAGCTGATTTTGTGGGAAATGCATCAGAAGTGTACGTGCTGTCTTTGATAAGAAATGGGAATTTCATATCAACAGATATGTTTAATACACTTATGATTATAGCGATGGCGAGAACAGGTATCGCACTGTCGATTATTCTCAGCATGGAGTACTACACGAAAGTTCAGACGGAGCGTTCACATAATCGCAAGATTCAATTCATGGTGGACCAGAGTGTAACGATTTCTGATGAGATGAGATTTATTCTCAATAACAAGGAAGATGTTGAGCGAGTTCTCAAGGAAGCGTATGCCCTTCATACAGATATGAAAGAGGCTGGAATTTCCGAGGACTTCACCAGACGTGCCCTAGAGATAGCTAGAGGTACGCACGAGATAAAGGGTTGTTATCAGGAGATTCTAGATACACTAGATAACCTTAACAGAAATGCTCAGGGTGAACCTGACCTACTGATGTCGGAAATTTTAAAGTTCATGAAGAGCAATATTTTGAAGACTGCAGCGGCTAAGCATATGGACGTGAAGTTTGAGATAGATCAGCGCATGGATTTCAAAGTCAAGGAGAGCTATAAGACAATCTCAGTTCTCAGAAATCTTGCGGTTAATGCATTAGAAGCATTTAAAGGGTCCGAAGGAGAGATTCGCGTTCTGGTTGCCTGGTGCAGACACAGCAGCCTAGGACCGTGTCACCGTATTGAAGTCGAAGATAATGGCCCTGGAATCGACGAGGCGGATATCGAAACAATATTTCTTCCAGGGTATTCTACCAAGATGAACATGGACACAGGAATTGTACAGCGAGGACTTGGACTCTCGCTTGTACGAGACTATGTAGAGAATGACTTCGGTGGTAGAATCAAAGTTAAGAATCGAAAAGAAGGTGGTACTAGATTCGTAATCGAGATACCACCGGGAAATTTTGAGGAGGAAACCAGATGGATTTTTACATCCTAGATGACGATATAGCAGTGGTAAAAACACTGAAACATATAATTACTGACAGGAATATCGGCACAGTTGTTGGATATAACACAGATGTTGAGTGTGCGATTGATGATATAAAAGAAGAAAGTCCATCGATAATAATGGTGGATTTCATGATGAAAGAGATGGACGGGATCACTTTTATTAGGGAAGTTAAGAAGTTCAATCGCGAAGCTGCATTTATCATGATTTCTAAGCTCTCAGATAAGTCACTGGTAAATCAGGCATACGATGCAGGAGTAGAATTTTTCGTGAGCAAGCCAGTCAATGTACTTGAAATAGAGCGTGTATGTCAAAATGTAATCGAGAGAATGAAACTCAAGAAAGTCGTGGACAACATTCATAGTGCATTTATGGCAGTGAACTCTGAAGACTCGAAGTCTCAGGTCAAGAGAGAGGTGCCAGCTGAGAGGAAACAAAACTGGCTCGACATTATGCTTGGCTCACTGGGTATACTTGGTGAAAAGGGCACTAACGATATACGAAAAATTTACGAACGTATGGAGAAAAGCGGCAGGGGTTACTCAAAACAGATACTAAGTGATGTAGCTGAATCTCTAGGAGATAGCGAGAAGAACGTAGAACAGCGTGTGAGACGTGCCCTTAAGAAAGCACTAACCAATGTTGCGGCTACCAAGATAGATATGCTAGAAGATGACTCACAGATATATGCGAAGTATGTATTTGATCCACTATCTATTAAGATGGAGGTGAACTTCCAAGAGGGTCTTGCATCTGCTGGTGGACGAGTTAGCATCCCGAAGTTTATGGACGGACTTACCGTATATCGTGATTTTATTGAGGATTAAGTTTTCAAAAAAATAACGAAATAACCTAAAAACATATATTATAATAAACTCACTGAATCTTTACGAGGTTCTGTGAGTTTTTTTGAAGTCATACTGACAAGATAATAACGAAATTATTTCTATTAAACTTAAAGACATGAAAGGAGTTGTTTTATGCAGAAGTCAGGTAGCATTAAAGGTAAACTTTTACTACTATTTATCGCAGTTGCATGGGGAAGTTCAATGGTAGTCATTAAGGGCTCCACAGATTTTATCCCACCAGGTATGCTTCTTGCACTACGTTTTACAATTGCAAGTGTCATACTAGCTCTTATTTATCGCAAGCAGCTTAAGCTTATAGATAAGGATTATATCAAGGCAGGTATTTTCATCGGTGTATGCCTATTCTGTGCGTACTTCACACAGACTGTAGGAGTTATGCTCGAGATGCCTGGAAAGAGCCACTTCCTATCATCCGCATACTGCGTATTCGTACCATTTATCGGATGGGCAATCCTTAAAGAGAAGCCAAAGATGTACCACATCGTAGCTGCTACAATGTGTGCAATTGGTATCATCTTCGTATCCGTTGCAGGATCATTCAGCATCAGCTTCGGCGATAGCATCTCAATCCTTAGTTCTCTATTCTGGGCTGCTCAGATTATCGCTATTGCTAAGTGGGGTAAGGATAAGGATCCAGGAATCATCACAATGCTACAGTTCATAGTATCTGCAATCTTGGCATGGGGATTCACCTTAACACAGGAGCACCTAGGAAACGCGCAGATTAACGGAGAAGTAATCTTTGGAGTTCTTTACCTAGGTATAGTTTGTTCAGGGCTTTGCTTCCTCTTCCAGACTATTTCACAGAAGACAGAGTCACCTACAAGTGTATCTATCATACTAAGCTTTGAGAATATCTTCGGTATCGTGTTCGGAATGGTATTCTTCAACGAGACGATGACTGTGAATAAGGCTATAGGATTCGTACTCATGTTTGCCGCTATTCTAATCGCAGAACTACAGCCAAACTTCCTAAAGAGCAAGGCAGATAAGGCAAGAGAAGCGCAAGAGGAACAGACTGCGTAAACTCGTAAAAGCAACGTAATAATACATATTATTGTGCAATATCGAACATTATCGAGTAAAATCGTAGAACTGTATACATTGAAATAATCGTTATTATCAAAAATCAGATATACAAGGAGACTGATTATGGCATTCGAACTAAGAAATATACACATCCAGATTTCGCTGAGCAGAAATTTATCGATTCACCAGATTGCAGACTTGAGGAAGCACCTAAGGATGGTGTAGTCCCATTTGACTTCCACGCACTAAGTATTTTCCCTGAGTACTTCAAGATCAACGGAGAATGGTTGCTCTGTGAAGAGAGTAGAATGGACACAGTTCCAGTATACGATGGCGGAAAGGTACTCGCTCTAGAGGCAAGAAGAGTTAAGAAAGGACAGCTTGTAGTTTGCGGACGTACAGAATGCTGCGAGGAAGGAATCTACATGCACGCCGATGGATTCAATGAGAACACAGGTGTAAAGGCAGATACATTTGCATTTAGAACAGGACGCTCGAGAGAGACTGCATTTTCCAAGGATTTCGACGAAATCGTTGAGCTACTAAAGCACGAGAAGGATAACGGGAAGATTGTTTGGGTTATGGGACCTGCTTTCTCGTTCGATATCAAGGCTAGAAGAGCTCTTTCGGCACTCATCGAAAACGGATATGCTCATGCAGTTCTAGCAGGAAATGCACTAGCTTCTCATGACCTTGAAGGTGCGTATATGCAGACAGCTTTAGGACAGAATATCTATACGCAGGAGAACGTACCAAACGGTCACTATAACCACCTAGACTTGATCAACAGAGTAAGAGCTGCTGGATCTATGAAAGCATTTGTTGAGCAGGAGAATCTAGATAATGGCGTAATGACAGCGGCTATCAAGAATGATGTTCCTATCGTGCTCGGCGGTTCAATCCGTGATGATGGCCCTCTTCCAGAGGTATACGGAGATTGCTACGATGCACAGGATGCTATGAGAGCTCACGTTAGTAAAGCTACTACTGTAATTACAATGGCTACAATGCTCCATTCAATCGCTGTTGGTAACATGACACCAAGCTTCCGCGTGCTAGAGGATGGAACAATTCGTCAGACATATTTCTACGTTTGCGATGCATCTGAATTTGTAGTAAACAAGCTAGCTGATAGAGGATCCCTCTCTCTTCGAAGGGCATCATAACAAATGCACAGGACTTCATCTGCAACATCGCTGATGGTCTTGAACTAAAGTACTAAAAACTTCTGCATAACGCAGTAATATTAGCAAAACACATAACCAAAAAGATAATTCTATACAGATATGCCTAAATTATGGTAACTTTAACGGCCACAGTAAAAAGCGCATCGAACTATGTTATAATCGTTATCGTCATTAGAGCACATGAAGTGCTCGATAGACCAAGAAAGGGCGACAACATGAATATATTAGTAATCGATGCGCAAGGTGGCGGTATAGGACGCCAGCTTGTGACTAAGCTACTGGAGAGAATTCCAGAAGCAGATATAGTAGCTACAGGGACAAATAGTATGGCAACGAATGCCATGATTAAAGCAGGTGCTAAGAAAGCGGCGACAGGAGAGAACGCTATTAGTATTGTGCTTCGCAGGCAGAGATTATCACAGGACCAATTGGTATTCTTGTTGCTAATGCGATGCTGGGAGAGATTTCTCCAGCCGTAGCGGAAAGCGTAGGCTCGAGCACTGCCCCGAAGGTGCTCATACCGACTGCGCACTGCAATACCATAATTGCAGGCACAAAGGCGCTACCAGTAAAAGACAGTATCGAAGATGCAGTCGATAGAATCGTAAGACTATATCGCGGCGAAGAAAATTAAATAACCAACAAAAATTAACCAAGCCAAGAAGGCCGGATAGATTGCTGAAGCAATCATACCCGGTCTTTTTATACGCAAATTTTTAGGAGCACACACAAACGTATGACTAATGAGAGAAAGAGTACATTTAAATATGGACTACGTAGAGTCGCTGAGACCATACTAATACTGCTGATTCTCTCTATTGTGGTGTTTACACTTTCAAGGCTCTGTCCTGGTGACCCTCTCCGCTCTTGGTACGGGGATAGCGTGGATAGAATGAGTGCTTCACAGAAAGCTGCTGCTCGTGAAAGCCTCGGGCTTGAAAAACCACTTCCAGTACAGTACGGAATATGGCTTAAGGACCTGATGCATGGAGACCTAGGTCTGTCATATAAGTATAAAAGGTCGGTTACTGCGGTTATCGGAGGAGTACTCGTAAACACATTAGTATTTGGAATAGCTTCATATATATTAACTTTCGCACTAGCCTTTAAGCTTGGAAGAGCATCGGCTGAGCGAGAGGGCACGAGACTCGATAAGTTCATTTGTAAGTCAGGTGTGATATCGGGAAATATACCAGTTTTCTTCCTGTCTCTAATATGCATATTGTTGTTTGCGGTCAATCTACGCATATTGCCAACCGGAGGGGCTTACTCTTATGGCGCTGAAGGGGATATATTAGACAGGGCATGGCACTTAGTGCTACCAGTATTTGTAATCGTTATAGGGCATCTGTGGTACTACTCGTATATGGTGCGAAATCTGCTTCTTGAGGAAATGCGCAAGGAATATGTGCTACTTCTCAAGGCGGAAGGAATGCCGCGTACTATGATAATCAAGAAGTACTGCATGAAGAACATTCTGCCGCCGATGATAACCATCATGGGTATAGCAGTTCCGCATCTCCTTGGTGGGACGTATGTCGTAGAGATGGTATTCGGCTATCCAGGTCTAGGCAGGCTCAGCTTCGAGAGTGCCCTGTATAAGGATTACAACATGCTGATGGCGACGACACTGCTCACAGGATCCGTGGTAGTAATCTCGAATCATCTGGCGCATATAATCGGTGAGAGAATAGATCCGAGGATGCGTCATGGGGAGGGCTCTTATGAATAGACAGTCAAAACCGAAGCTCGCTATAACGATACTTGTGGCGGCTGTAATCGTAAGCGCACTTGCCGGATTCATAGCTCCGTATGAACCGAATCACATGAACGAAAATGCCATCGGAGTAGCCCCGTCGATGAGCCATATATTTGGAACAGATAATTTGGGAAGGGATTTACTCTCTATGATTCTATATGGCGGAAGGGCAAGCCTGACGATTGGAATCTCAAGCGCTTTAATAGGAACGCTGATTGCAGCAGTGTACGGAACACTGAGCGGGATGGCAAACAAACACGTGGATAGACTGATGATGAAAGCTACGGATTTGTTCATGAGTATTCCAGCATTATTGCTTGTAATCGTTCTGGAGGCTATCTGGGGAGAAGCTAGCTACACATCATTATCACTGGTAATCGGGATAACTAGCTGGATGCAGATGTCAAAAGTCATCAGGAGCGAGGTGATACGGCTTAGGAAAAGTGAATTTGTAATAGCCGCAGAGATGTACGGGGGAAGCTTCTGGTACATTTTACGTAGGCACTTGTTCCCTAACTACTTTTCATCGATTATGTTCATGGCAGTAAGCAACGTGGGCTCTGCGATAATAGTAGAATCGACGCTTAGCTTCATGGGGCTTGGACTCCCTATATCGGAAGTATCCTGGGGAAGTCTGATGTCGCTCTCGCAAGATGCGTTGCTATCTGACCAGTGGTGGATGATCATAATCCCAGGATTTGTACTGATAAGCGTTCTGGTATCGATCACGGAAATCGGTGAATATATCAGAGGGTGCAATACATCAAAACATAGTAATATATAGAAACTTCACATATGTCGGCCCTATGTTTGGACCATAGATTAAGAAATTAAAATAACTGAAAGGACACATACATATGAAAAATAATTTGAAAAAGGTAGTGGTTTTCGCTGCTACTCTAATCATGACAATTTCACTTTCCGCCTGTGGCTCTAAAGTTGAAAATGATGCAGAAACACTAGTATATGGAAGTCATGACTACACAGCTATCAATCCAGCTCTATATGAGCACGGAGAGATCAACTCTTTGATATTTGCAGGACTTACAGCTCACGATAAGGACAATAAGCTCGTTCCTGCGCTTGCGGAGAAGTGGGAGTACGATGCAGCGACTCATACATGGACATTCCATCTAAGGGATGGACTGAAGTTCCATGACGGAAAAGAGCTTACTTCGGAGGATGTTAAGTTTACTCTAGAGGCAATCCTCGACAAGAAGAACAATTCTGAAATTGTCTCCAACTATCAGGACATTGGAAATATCACTTGCCCAGACAAGAAGACAGTTGTTATTCAGCTGAGCAAGGAAAATGTAGCATTTGCGGACTACATGACTATCGGGATTCTGCCTAAGCACCTTCTTAAGGGCAAAAAGCTCGCGACTGCAGAGTTCAACCAGAAGCCAGTAGGAGCAGGTCCATATAAGTTAACTAGCTGGGATGAAGGACAGAGTATAACTCTAGAAAAGTTCGATGGATATTATGCTGGAAAGCCACATATCAAGAAGATTATTTTCAAGATTGTTGAGGATAGCGATACTAGATTGCTTCAGCTTAAATCTGGTGACCTAGATATGGCGCAGATTGAGCCTAAGCAGGCAAAGAGCCTCGAAAAGGACAGCAAGGACTTCGACATCTACCACATGAACACAGCGGATTACCGTGCAATTGCATATAACTTTGCAGGAAGCAAGCTATTCAAACTTACCCAGAGCTCGCAAATATCTTGAGCTACGGAATTGATAGAGAACCTATCATCAAGAGCACACTGCTTGGAGAAGGTCAGGTAGCTTATTCACCAATTCAGAAGAATAAGTTCAATAACAGCAATATCGAGAAGTTCGACTATAACCCAGAGAAGATGGAGCAGCTCTTACAGCAGGATGGATGGAGTAAGAACAAGAAGGGAATCTACGAGAAGAACGGAGTAGAGCTCAAGTTCACTATCACAGCGATGGCAGACGATCAGGTTCGTGTGGATATGGCTAAGATGTGTGCAGAGCAACTTAAGTCTCACGGTGTATCTGTGAAAGCTGAGGCGAGAAAAGAGCTCGACTGGGAGAAACAGGATGCCACAATAATTGGATGGGGTAGTCCATTTGATGCAGATGATCATACGTACAAGATATTCACATCTGAAGCTGGGGATAATTATACTGGATATGCAAATCCAGCGGTAGATGAAGCGCTGGCAAAGGCTAGGGCGACGACTAAAGAGCCTGAGAGACAGAGATATTACTCAGAGTTCCTCTCAGCTATGACTAAGCAGATGCCTTACACGTTCATCGCATACATAGATGCTGACTATGCAGTTAAAAAGGATATCAAGGGAATAACAAAGGACACAATGCTAGGGCATCATGGAGTTGGAATCTTCTGGAATGTAGCAGAATGGAAACTGGAGAAATAATAGAATATGACAGAAAACAGAAGCAACACAGAACTTCTTAATATCGAAGATTTCAGGATGTGCTTCGACGGGAAGCAGGGGGCAGTTCACGCCGTTCAGGGCGTTTCACTTACAGTTAGGTCAGGAGAAATCATGGCTATTGTAGGGGAGTCAGGATCGGGAAAGACGGCGCTCTGTTTCTCAATTCTAATGCTACACAGACATCACGCGAGGCATCTATCGGGAAGCATATGCCTATCTGGGAAAGATGTCACTAAGATGGGAGAAAAGGAGCTTGAACAAATTAGGGGTAAGGCGGCTTCGATAGTGTTTCAAGATCCTTTAAATTCACTGGATCCTGTGAGGACGGTAGGAGAGCAGATTATTAATCCCATGAGGCTTCACGGAGTTGTCGAGTCGGCATCAACGGATCGAGAATATTGCGAGAAGGCAGCAAGCTTACTTAGAGAAATGGGTATGGAAGATGCTGAGAAATATCTATCCTGCTATCCACATCAGCTGTCTGGAGGACAGAGGCAGCGAGTGGCTATTGCAGTTGCTCTAGCATGTGACCCAGCACTCATTATCGCAGATGAACCGACTACGGCACTAGACCCTGACAATCAGGAGCAAATAATAGCTGTGCTGAAGAGGCTTGCTGAGGAAAGAAGAAAGGGCATCCTTTTTATCACCCATGACCTCGGATTGGCACGCAGGTTGGCCACTAAGATAGCAGTTATGAAGGATGGAAAATTCGTCGAAACTGGATCTGCTGAAGAGGTTTTTGAAAACCCGAAGCACGAATACACTAAGGCTCTAGTAAGGTACTCTAGGTATGGTAAAAAGGGTAGCCACTACCACGGAGGATTAGGTAAAGTAATAGACGGGATAGAACAAACAGAACCAAAGCAAATATCATATCATGTAGATTCAGTCGAAAAAATAGTGAGTGTCAAAGACTTAGATATGACTTACAGAACCGAGAAAAACGGATATAAAAAAGTCTTAGAGGGGTACTCGCTAGAAGTGTTTAAAGGCGAAATACTCGGACTCGTGGGACAGTCTGGATGTGGTAAATCCACCTTGGCGAGAATCATCATGGGACTTACTAAACCGACTAGCGGTGTCATAGAGTGGGGAAGCGAAGGACACGCAGATAGGAGTCAGATTCACACACAGATGATATTTCAAGACTCAGCATCAGCATTTAATCCACGCATGACTATCGAGGAGATAATATCAGAGCCGCTTGTAATTGCAAGCAAATGGAATAGAAAAGAGAGACGAAATAAAGTAAAAGAAGTTATGAGACAAGTTCATTTAGATGAAGATCTGATGCACAGGCATCCGTACGATGTATCTGGAGGGCAACGCCAGAGAGCGGCAATTGCAAGAGCACTTATCACAGAACCTGAATTCATAATCGCAGATGAACCACTGTCATCTCTCGATGTACCGACACAAGCCGAGATAGTGCATTTGCTCAGGGAGCTACACGAAGAAAAAAAGCTTACTATGGTCTTGATTTCACACGACATACCGATGGTAGAGCACGTGTGTGATAGAATCGCAAGTATGGATTAATAAGGAAATATTAAACAAGGGGAAAATATGGGACTAACAGCAATTGAGAGACAGAAGGAAGAATACCTAAAGGAATACATAAAAAATCTCGGCAGCCTAGCGGTGGCTTTCTCGGGAGGAGTTGATTCGACTTATCTCGCTAAGATAGCACATGACGTGCTAGGAGATAAGATGATTGCGGTCACTGCAGAGTCTGGCTCGTTCCCTAAGAGGGAAACTAGTGAAGCTGCTCATTTCTGCAAGGATCAGGGAATTAATCAGATTATAGTACAAACCAATGAGCTTGAGATTGAAGGGTTCAAAGAGAATCCACCAGATAGATGCTACATATGCAAGACAGGCATATTTACGCAGCTAAAGGAGCAGGCGGCTGAACTCGGAATAGAGTACGTAGCTGATGGCTCAAACGTAGATGATCTAGGTGATTACAGGCCTGGGTTACAGGCACTCAAGGAGCTAGATGTAAAGAGTCCACTTAGAGAAGCTGGTATGACCAAGCAAGAGATTCGAGATCTTTCTCAGGAGCATGGCCTATGGACGTGGAATAAGCCATCTGCGGCATGCTTGGCATCGAGATTTGCTTACGGGGAGACGATTACACGCGAGAAGCTTGGAATGGTAGAGCAGGCTGAGTACTTCCTAAATAATTATGACTTCATTCAGATGCGTGTTCGCATGCACGGTGAGAATCTAGCACGTATAGAGGTTGCACCAGATGAGCTAACGAGACTCCTTTCTCTCAGAGAGGAGATTGCAGCAAAGTTCAAGGAAATAGGATTCACATATGTAACCATGGACCTACTCGGCTATAGAGTGGGTAGCATGAACGAAGTGCTGTAAAGTGATGCAGAAAATAAATATAGTAGGGATGAAGCAGATGAAGATTACAGAAATACTAGATAGCTATAAGGCTGGTGAGCTTGATATGGCTGAAGCTGAAACGCTAATTAAAAACAATAGTTATGATGAGATGGGGTTCGCAAAGCTAGATACTCAGCGTGAGCATAGATCTGGCTTTCCGGAGGTTATCTTCTGTGCTGGCAAGCCAGATGATTACCTCGTTTCGATATATCAGAAGATGGTCGCAAATGACGGCTGTGCCTTCGGGACTCGGGCGAGTCAGGAGCAGGCAGCGCTCGTTCAGGCGGCTGTTCCTGAAGCGGTGTATGATCCTGTCTCGCGGATCCTGAAGGTAGAGCCTGCTGGCGGCTACAAGAGGACTGGTGCTGGCGGTGTTGTTGCCGTCTGCAGCGCAGGTACTGCCGACATACCGTTGCAGAGGAAGCTGCGCAGACTGCCGAGTATTTTGGCGCTGAGGTGCTTCGCATATATGATATAGGCGTGAGTGGTATCCACAGGCTTCTGTCAAAAGTTGATATCATACGCAGCGCCGATGCCGTTGTTGCAGTTGCGGGCATGGAAGGTGCGCTGCCGACAGTACTCGGTGGACTCGTAAGAAACCCAGTAATCGCAGTGCCTACATCTGTTGGTTATGGTGCGAATTTTCATGGGCTTTCTGCCTTAATCACGATGATTAACTCATGTGCGAACGGTATCTCTGTGGTAAACATAGATAACGGATATGGGGCAGGATATATCGCGACGCAGATAGGCAGGTTGGCGGCAACTGGAAGATAGGAATAAGCATATAGATGCAGACGAAGTTACAAACGCTGCTACAATATATGGTGCTTCGTGTGCCTTAATAGCACAGCGAGGCGAACTGGTTTTTGAAGAGGTACAAGGAAATAGCTTCTAAGCCTTGAATTTCTACGATAAATCAGTATAATTAAACGGTATGGCTTGAATACGCAAGCCAAATCCTGCACCGAAAGGTGCCGTAGGCCATAGGAGGTGAAAACATGAGAGATTACGAAGTAATGTTCATTCTTGACCCAACTCTAGATGAGGAAGCGAAGAACTCCATGATCGAGAACGTTAAGAACATCATCAACGAAGATGGTGAGGCTGGCGAAGCTGATGTATGGGGCAACAAGAAGCTTGCTTATCAGATCAACAAGAAGAAAGAAGGATTCTACGTAGTTGTTCCTTTCAAGGCTAGCACTGAGCTACCTAAGGAGCTTGACAGAAGACTCAAGATTTCTGATGCGGTTATGAGACACATCATTGTTTGCCAGGACGAGAACTAAGTCGGGAGGTAAGCGATGAACAGTGTAATACTGATTGGAAGATTGACCAGAGACCCAGAGCTTACTTACACACCTAACAACCAGACAGCTGTTACGCATTTCAGCATCGCAGTTGATAGACCTGGTACGCAGGGTCGTGATAGACAGGCTGATTTCATCAGAATCACTGTTTTCGGTAAGCAGGCTGAAAACTGTGACAGATATCTGAGCAAGGGTCGTCAGGTAGCAATCAACGGTAGAATTCAGACGGGAAGCTACAAGAACAGAGAAGGACAGACTGTGTACACAACAGATGTAATCGCTAACAACGTCGAGTTTCTCGGCGGTGGTAACGGCGGAAACGATTCTGGATTTGGTCGCAGATCCGAGAGCGAGCCAAGCGCATTTAACGATAGCTTTAGCTCACCGATGGAGCCTTCGATGCCTGATTCATTTGAGGCAACTGAAGAGGATATCCCGTTCTAAACATCTTGAGAAAGGAGTACAAGTCTAATGGAGAACAATAAGAGACGCGGCGGCATGAGAAGAAGAAAAGTATGCCAGTTCTGCGCTGATAAGGAAAAGAAGATCGATTACAAAGATGTAGAGACTTTAAAGAAGTACACTACAGAGAGAGGTAAGATTCTTCCTAGAAGAGTTACTGGTACATGCGCTATGCACCAGAGAGCAGTTACATCTGCTATTAAGAGAGCTCGTGTGGTAGCTCTAATGCCTTTCGATTCTGAGATCGAATAATAATGAAAGAAAACCCCGCTCGTATGAGCGGGGTTTTATATAGAAGATATTTTACCTTAATGATGATAGACTAAATCGAATAAGGAATCTGTTAGTAGGTTGATATAAGCCCATATATAACATAGCTTATATTTAAGCAAGGAGGATTATCATGTGTGAATTAGAACTAGAAGATCAATTACGATTATTAAAAGATGGATTAACTGAATTAGCAACAGAAATTGGTGATACACAAATATCCCCCAAATCTCTCAGTTTGCTATGCTTAGATTTTGAAGTCCCTGTTGATATAAGGGATTCTTGGATATTAGAATTTCGAAAATTATCCGATATAGAGTATGAGAAGTACTCGAGCAAAGAAATAATTTCGATATTCCGTAATAAAATGCAAGAAAGGTTTGACCCTGCAAAATATTTTAGTGATTTAATAGTTTTTTCATTTATAAGAGTCATATCAAAGAATTTAGTTGAAGAGCTCTATCCTTTATCTTGCTTATTGGAGATAGAGTTTTCTTTAACGGCAGATTTAAATTAAAATAAAATCCTCTGTACTGATATCCAGTAAAGAGGATTTTATAAACATATGTAATTTTGTATTACCACTATCCATAGTTAGTGCGTACTGAATCAAGGGATTCCTGGTAAGTCCTATTAGGGCTCTAGAATACCACCACGAGTAGCATCTTGAAACGCTCCTGACCATACACTGCATGAGGGTGGCCAGCTGGCATTACAATCGATTCTCCTTCATGAAGCTCGTGAGGGATTCCGTCAATAGTGAGGCGGCCTACTCCGTCAAGGCAAGTTACAAATGCATCTCCGCCAGATTCGTGTGTACTGATTTCTTCGTCTTTATCAAAAGCGAATAACGTTACACTAACAGCATCGTTCTGTGCGAGCGTCTTGCTTACTACCTGACCATCCTGATAATTAACTTCGTTCTTAAGTGTTAAAACTTCAGACTTGGATATGTTTTTCATAGGCTCTTTCATTTCGTTACCTCCTATATGTAAATCTCTATTATGCAATGGTGCGAATCACTCCGCCTAAGTTGATTATATCCATCTAACCTGCAAATATTCGTAACATTCGTTACGCAGCATATAAAAATTTTACTTGCTCATTGTGTATTTATTCGTACAATTTTATAATGTATATATGTAAAAGCTAGTGAATAAAGGCTTTTATAGTTACTAAAGCTTTGAATTATAAAATTAAGTGAGGAATACGGAGGGAATATGGTAAATAAGTTGATATATGAAAAAATAAATGATTACGTTGATGCGCTTAGCTCGGGAGCACCAACTCCAGGTGGCGGAGCGGTTGCAGCACTAACAGCAGCACAGGGAGCAGCACTAATTATGATGGTTGCAAACTTAACTGTTGGTAAAAAAGAAGTATGTTGAGTTTGAAGAACTCAATGTAGCAGCGATAGAGGAAGCAAAGGGTTATCTGGACCAACTGATGGCTGGAGTAGATGAAGATAAGAAAGCATTTGGACAGGTTGCTAGTGCATATGGAATGCCGAAGGAATCTGATGAGGAGAAGGCAGCGCGCAGTGAGGCGATTGCCATCGCCTCGGTCGGCGCAGCCGAAGCCCCGCTCAAAGTCATGAGAGCGGGCACCTGCGCGCTCAGACTCGCAGATAGTCTGATTGGCAGATCCAACAAGCAGCTGGTAAGCGATCTGTACGTAGCTGCTCTCAATCTAAATGCAGGCGTTCAGGCAGCAGAATTCAATGTGTCGGCGAACGTACCATATATTCCTGATCGCGAGCTCGCAGAGAGCTGGAAAATAGAGTCAGAAAAGCTGTCAGAAGAGGCAAATACTGTATCTGCAAAAATACTTTGCAGCAAAGAATAATATTTTGCGCAGAAAATATGCGTAAAAGGCTTAAAATCATTGGTTTTTAGAAAATAAGCTCTAAATGAAACATAAATTATAGTAAACATTTCACATAACCTTCACACAAGGTGTTTTAATAGATGTTATACTCCTAATTGTTCAATGAGGTTTGTTATTCTAATACAAACTTTCCTTCTTTTATTGAATACACACACACTACAGGAAAGGGATGCACAAGCGTCCTTTTTCTGTTTTTTGTCTATTTTATTTATCATAGTACATAAAGGGCTATCATTGATTGGATGATTGCAGTCAAGCAAGGGATCTTGCCATTAGTTGCGTTAATTTCATTATCGATAAAATGTAAGTAAGCACATAGTATTGTAACCCACACTATATAAAGAGCTGGCAGCCCTAGCTGCCAGCTCTTTTCGGTTATAAATATGTTTTATATGCTATCCGAGTACCAGATTGCTTCATCTGCAAAACCATAATATTTTTCGTCTACCACCCATCTTTTGTTTATCTGCCTAACGATAAATTTGTGCTTCATGTCAGTAGCTCCGCTAAAGTGGATAATAATAATCGCCATATCTGATTGTTGCATAGTAAATTCCAATGAGTAATCTTTGCTATTCGCATAAAAATACTCGCTGGGATTGCTGTAATGATTCGCATATCCTTTTGATATGAGATTCGAACTAGCCTTTCCTTTCAAAATTTCTTCATAGCGACTTTCATATTCTGCCATAAGCCCAATCCATTTCGGATGATTTTGGTTGGCAGGAATATTCAATCTTAATTTTTCAGCATTTAGCTCACTATTTCTCTTAAAAACTTCTTCTTCAAGTGAATTGAGTTCCTGCAATAGTTCAACTAATGGTAGTATTATTTCATCTGCCATGCTTTTATATTTTTCAGGGGTGTTTTTTATTTTGATATTCATTTTTATCTACAACGTATCTCTGTCTACATCTTAAATTCCAGCTGCCATACCATCATCAACTGTTATCTAACCATTAATCGCATCCTCAATTATCAGCCTTATGGTTCTAAATAAATAAGGCTTGTAGTCACTATAAGTTACAGGTTCGCCCATGAGAATAACATTGTGGCATGTTGAATTAATTAGCTCAACAATCGTAAATATCATGAGTTCAGGATTATCAATTGGAATCTGCTCTTTTTCGATAATATCCATAAAAAAAGTCTTGAAGTCGAGCACTTCATCATCCTCATGTTTAATGCTCTTCGATCCCGCTCAGTAGCCCCCAGCTCAGGTGCTTGGATATAAACTGTAGCAGCGCTATATCCTTTGAGAGCTTGGTTATCAAGCAATCAGTAGCATATAGTACCTTGTCAGCAAGATTCATTACATCTCCGGTTTCCTCTATGTGCCTTTCTAATGATTCTACTGCACTTAGGAGCAGTTCAGATGACTTTCTAGCGATTAACACATCTCTAACATCCTCTTTGCTATCAAAATATAGATAGAACGTGCCTTTTCCGACGCCCGCCTTTAGTGCGATACCTAGTATAGTCGTCCTTGCAAATCCAAGTGTCGTAAATAGTTCATATGCCGCGTCAAGAATATCGGTGCGTTTTTTCTCTTTATTAAGCACTCTTTTAGTCATAGATGCTCCTCCAAAATTTTATTCACTAAATTATATATAACATGCAGTGTAGATTTTTACAATGATATAGCAATAAATGACTTACAGTCAATATATAAATTATTCAGTAATTCAACTCATATAATACTAATAAACCTTGATAAGTGACTGTTTTGTTGAGCCTAAAAACTTCAGCTAAATTTTAATTAAATTAAAAGTTGACTATTAGTCAGAAAGATGATATATTGATTTCCGTCAAATACGCAAGGAGGGAAAACCGATGAATCTAGGGGCTAAAGTCGTAAAGCACAGACACATAATTTTCATTGTATCTTTGCTACTGCTCATACCATCACTTATAGGATATAAGGTGACGAGGATAAACTATGACATGCTTACATACCTTCCATCTACTATGGATACGATGAAAGGTCAGAATGTTTTAATGAAGGAATTTGGCAAAGGCGGATTCTCGATAGTTGTGCTTGAAAACATGAAGAGTGATGATGTCACTCAGTTAAAAGCAGACTACAGCAGAATCGATGGAGTCGAAGAGGTTTTAAATCTCGAAGATGTGCTAGATCCAACAGTTCCGAAGTCTATGCTACCAGACCAGGTGGCGCAGAATTTATCAAATAAAGATGCGAGCATGATGGTTGTATTCTTCAGCAACTCGACGTCCGACGATAAGACGCTCAAGGCTGTTGAACAGATGAGAAAAGTCAGTGATAAGCACGCATATATATCTGGCTTATCACCTCTGGTAGAAGATCTAAAGAATATTTGCGAACAGGAAGAGGTCAAGTATGTTACAGTAGCTGTTTTGTTATCGCTACTCGCAATGATGCTACTCCTCGATTCATATATAGCACCGGTATTATTCATGGTGAGCATTGGCATGGCTATTTTATATAACATGGGCTCTAATATATTCCTCGGTGAGATTTCTTATATAACCAAGGCAATAGCTGCAGTTCTGCAGCTTGGTGTAACCATGGACTACTCCATATTCCTGTGGCATAGCTATATGGAGAAACTCGATTCAGGTCTCAAGGAAGATGACGCTATGGCGGAGGCCATCGATGCTACACTCGTTTCTGTAACTGGAAGCTCGGCTACAACTATTGCAGGGTTCCTAGCACTTTGTTTCATGACGTACACGATGGGACGAGATCTCGGAATAGTAATGGCAAAAGGTGTTGTATTTGGAGTAATAGCAAGTGTAACTATACTGCCTGTGCTTTTACTAAGGTTCAATAAGCTCGTACAGAAGACAAGACACAGATCATTAATCCCAGATATGACGAAGGTGGCACACGGACTAACCGGTAGATATGGAATCTATATCGCGATATTCTGTGTGCTGATTGGACCAGCAATCTATGGATACAATCATCAGAATATCGTGTATGACTTCACCAAGATGCTATCTAGTGGACAAAACAGTTTGCCTGCAGAGAAGATGCAGTTCTTGACGGCTAATGACAAGCTAAGTGAGGATTTTGGGATAAATACTTCTTATATCGTGATGGCTGACTCGAAGCTTTCTGCATTAAAAGGCAAGGAGATGAGTGACGAGATTAAGAAGGTTGATGGCGTTGAAAGCGTGTTAGGCATCGATTCGATTGTAGGGACTTCTATCCCTAGGAGCATGATTCCGTCTTCAATTAAAAGTGGCCTGATGTCAGACAAGCATCAGATGATAGTGATAAATTCGAAGTATAAGGTTTCGACGAATGCTTGCAATAGGCAAATAGACAAGGTCAAAGCGATTACGCACAAGTACGATAAATCAGCGACTGTAATCGGAGAAGCCCCGGCAACTAAGGACTTAATAAAACTGACAGATAAGGATTTTAAAGTCGTAAATTGGATATCTATAGGGCTTGTGTTCCTGATAATCCTAGTCGTGCTAAAGTCTGTGTCGCTACCGTTCATACTCGTAATAGCGATAGAGTTCGCAATATACGTCAATATGGGGATCTCGGGCTTCACAGGACTTGAACTTCCGTTCATAGTTCCAGTCTGCATAAGTACTATTCAGCTTGGATCGACGGTTGATTATGCGATATTGATGTCGACAAGGTATAAGACTGAGAGAATGCTGGGGCTTGATAAGCGCGATGCAGTCAGCACAGCTGCAGCAGCTTCGATACCATCGATTATAGTAAGTGCACTCGGATTCTTCACAGCGACAATCGGAGTGGCAATATACTCAAATATAGGCATTATTAGCACCCTCTGCACGATGATGGCACGCGGAGCGATTATAAGTATGTTAACAGTAATCCTCATACTGCCTTCGTTCCTGATGGCATTCGACAACTTGATTTGCCACACTACAGGCGGACTAAGAGATGTATATGAACATAGGCAGAACAAGGGTACACACGCTAAGGGTAGCGCAATATAGGAGGTGTTGAGATGAAAAGAATGAAAAATCATAAGAATGTTAAGAACGGAGCAGCAACACTTGCTCTTTGCTTGACAGTCGGAACTATGTATATGATAAATCCTGTTACTGTAGGAGCAGCTAACAAGAGACCTGTAGATGTGACTAAGTCAACCAGTACCGAGAAAGCCGTGGAGACATCATATCCTAGCCTTGGCAGGGGAAATATCTCCCAAAAGGATAAGAACGAGACAACCTATACTTCGATGGATGCAGACGGCAATGTGCTCGAATCTATAGTTACTGAACAGCTTGCAAATAATAGTAAGTACGACACTATCAGCGACTACTCGACCTTGAAGAATATCGAGAATACCTCAGGTCATGAGAAGTTTTCGAAGAATGGCAATAATATCGTGTGGAATGCTAAGGGAAAGTCGATTAAATATAAGGGCACTCCAACCACGGGCTTGCCGGTCAATGTCAAGATCACTTACTATCTAAATGGCAAGAAGATGTCAGCAAAGGATATCGCTGGCAAGGCAGGTAACGTGACCATCAGATTTGACTATACCGTAAACCAGTCAGATATCGTAGATGGAAAGCTTATTAAGCACCCATATACAGTTGCAAGCGGACTTGTGCTCAATGATGATAACTTCAGTGATATAACGGTATCGAATGGTAAAGCGATAGATGACGGCAACAAGACAGTTGTTATGGGCATTGCTTTTCCAGAGATGAATGAGAACCTTGGAATAAGTCGTTCTAAATTGGATATTCCTAATAGTGTCGTTATAAATGCACACACTGAGAAATTCGAAATAGAGGGAACATATACAGCTGCGATGTCGGGAATTGCAAATGATTTTGATGGAAATCTAGGAAGCGTGAAAGGAAAGGCCGCAAAGCTGGAGAGCTCGCTTAAGAAACTAGGACAAGCATCTGACAAGCTAGAGCAGGGAAGCAAGGAGCTTAAGGCAGGTGCTGATGAATTAGCTAGTGGAACTAAGAGTCTTAAGTCTGGAAGCAGCGAGGTGCTCAGCGGAGCGACTTCACTAAACAGTGGCTTACAGCAGCTAACTGCAAATAGCGCATCTCTTAGAAATGGTGCTGCGCAGGTTGAGAAACAAATTTTTGCAAATGCCACAACACAGCTACAAGATCAGTTAGGTGACGATACAATAGTTCTGTCTCCTTCGACGTATGCGAAGGTGCTTGCAGGAATCTCCGATGGAGCTATGGCAAAGGCAGAGGGGAAGATGAGAGCAGCTCTATCTGCAGCAGGTGTATCTGATGCAAGCACACAGAACAACATCATTTCCCTAGCATATAACAAGATGATGGCAGATGGAAAATCCGAAGCCACTGCAGCAGAGGTTGTGCAATATATACAGCAGGCAGGGGTAACTGCTAAGGAAGCGCAGAAGGTAGCAGGATATATAAACCAGTATAAGAACACTGCAGTAGCAGCTCTAAAGGCTGCTGGATACACAGATGAGCAGCTCACTTCAGTAGCTGGTCAGCAAGCAGTCATGCTAACATCTGTAGAGATGGGGCTGACGGGAGGTAGTACAAATCTAGCGACTCTTCAGGCACAGCAGACTAATGCAACTAAGCTGCTAACATCAGCTAAGGAGTACGAGATTGCAAGCCAAGGTGCAAGCGACAATGTAAAGAAACTTTCAGCAATTGCCGTGGGCAAGGATGTTCCAGCAAAGCTAAAGTCACTCAAGGAGCAGCTGGATTCACTAGAAATGTTTATCGCTGGTGTTAAGCAGTACACCGCAGGTGTAGATGCTGCAGCAGCAGGAAGTAGCAAGCTAGTATCGGGTCTTGAGCAACTGAATAACGGAATCACAAAGCTAGATGCGGGCTCAAATAAGCTCGATTCGGGAGCAACACAGCTAGCATCAGGAATGACTCAGCTTAATGAGCAAGGTATCCAGAAATTTATAAGTACTCTCAGCAAAGCCGATATAGGAAAAATTACCAGCAGACTAGAAGCGACAATAGCAGCTTCAAAGCACGAAGTGTTTGTAGGTGGTAAGGAAAGTAGCATGACTGGTGAGAGCAGATTAATCTTCAAGAGTGGGGAGGTTAAAGCTTCAAAGGAGAACAAGAATCCTAGTAAGCACAAAAAATAAAAGAATAGGGCAATAGTTCTAACCAAACGGAAAGCGGCTAAGGTGTTAAAAGACCTTAGCCGCTTTCCATATACTTTAAATTCAAATTTATCTATTTCTGCTCTAGATACCTCTTCTCACGGCTGAAGCCTCTGCCGTGAACACTGCCAACCTTGCTCAAGATGATGAATGCGTCTGGATCCAGGTCATGAACGAGCTTTTCAACCTTATATAGCTCTCTTGAAGAAATAATGGTCATCACGATGTCAGTTTCTCTTCCTAGGTAACCGGTCTTCCCGTGAAGCAGTGTAGCGCTTCGGTCGATGTCGTGAAGAATAGCATTTGTAATCTCTTCTGAAGCCTTAGTCACAATCTCAAGCTTAGTCTTAGCTGCTCCGATAGCGAGGAGTCTGTCGAGAGTAATTGTATATACAAGCACGAGCACTATTCCGTACAAGCTGGTGCGCTTTGGTGAGAACATCATCTGACCGATAAGAATCATGAAGTCAAACACATACAGGCTGACGGATATAGGAACCTTAAAATATTTGTTAAGTACGAGTGGCGGTATATCCATGCCTCCAGTGCTAGCGCCAATCCTGATAATAATCGCAAGTGATGTACCGATGCAAAGTCCTCCGAATAGCGCCGAGAGGAACATATCGTTGGTGAGAACAAAGTTACCGACGATCTTCTGTAGGAAGCCGAGAATTGTCGGGAATGCGAATGTGCTTATCATCGTGGTGAGTGCGAACTCTTTGCCGAGCAGCCCAAAACCTATGACAAACATGACTGCGTTAAAGATTCCTACGAATAGCGAAATCGTTATTCCAAAATGGTGATTCATTATAATCGCAATACCCGTAGTTCCCCCGGTGATGAGACCTGTCGGGAGTATGAAGAATGCTACACCGATAGCATATATGAAGTTTCCGCACACTACAGTTAGTGCGTTTCTCAAGAACTGCTTACTGAAAATGTAGCTAGAAAAGCTGGAATTAGTGTCTTTCATTGTCTTTCTCCTTTTAATTATCATCAAAGACTTTACATGCAGATACCAATCATGTCAACAGCGTGAAGGGGATTGAATGAAATTAAAACAAAAACAAAATGAACCGCTGCTTGGCGTCAGCGGTTCATTTCTACTACGAAATTATTTAATTAAGAAAGAACAATCAAAAGAAAATGTTTTATGCACTTAATTCCTTTTGCACCATTATATTAGCATTCGATTATGTCGTTTCTGTAATGATTTGTTATCGCATTGGTGTTTCGTATATATCAAAATGTTCAAAGTCCTTAACTCTTTGTGAAAGCTGTATAGGAAACTACGTGAAATGACTATACGGATATGGTATAAAGTATAGAAGAGCATTTAAGATAATTTATATGAAGCATTTAAAGGGAGAAGAACTATGGGTATTGAAAAGACATACATAATGCTTAAGCCGGACTGTGTGAAAAGGGGGCTCATGGGTGAGGTTATCTCCAGAATTGAGAGAAAAGGCTATAAGATTGTCGATGCGAAGATGATGAATCTCGATGAGGCAATTCTAAAGGAGCACTATGCGCACCTCGCTGATAAGCCTTTCTTCCTAGAAATCGTATCATTTATGACATCTGGCCCAGTTCTTGGCATGATCGTTGAAGGGGAAGGTGCAGTTCAGGGAATGAGAATCATCATGGGAGCAACTAAGTTCGAGGAGGCAACTGCTGGAACTATCCGAGGAGATTTCGGCCATAGCACTCGCCAGAACTTAATTCACGGATCTGATTCTCCAGAGAATGCGGAGATAGAGATTAAGCGTTTCTTTGGTTAAATAGATAAATACAGAAAGAAGTTAATCGAGAGAGGCTCGGCACATGACTTTAAACCAATTACTTTATATAATTACAATAGCTGACGAGGGGTCGCTCAACAAAGCGGCAGAGAAGCTCTATATGACACAACCGTCACTGACTAGCTCACTAAGAGATGTTGAGGCGGAGCTTGGTGTGACTATTTTCAGAAGAACAGGCAGAGGTGTAACTGTCACTAACGATGGAGCAGAATTCCTTCAATATGCAAGACAACTTTACGGACAGTATGAATCTCTGATGGGCAAATACTCTGATGAAGGTGGACTAAAGACGAAGTTCGGAGTGTCTACTCAGCACTATTCGTTTGCGATAAAAGCTTTTGTGGAGATGGTCAAGAAGTTTGACATGAGCGAGTACGATTTCGCCATCCGTGAGACCAAGACTCAGGAAGTTATAGACGACGTTGCATCGCTTAAGAGTGAGCTCGGCATCATATATCTCAGTGATTTCAATCGCCAAGCGATTACTAAAGTGTTGAGGCAAAATGGTCTCGAATTCGTACCGCTAATCGACTGCAATGCTTACGCTTATGTGTGGAAAAATCATCCGCTGGCAAATCGCTCGAACGTAAGCTTTGATGACCTTGCAGATTATCCGAATATGACATTTGATCAAGGAGACAGTTCGACACTGTATTTTGCAGAGGAGCTTTTTGCAGATATCAATCACCATCATATGATTAAGGTTAATGATAGAGCGACTATGCTTAACTTGATGCAGGGACTTTTCGGATATACGGTATGTTCTGGTATCATCTGTGAGGAGCTTAATGGCGATGATTGTGCGATGATACCTATCAAGGATGAACGTGTGGACACTGAAGGAGCAATGCAGATTGGCTACATAATGAAGAAAAATACCATTCTCAGCAAGATGGCCGAGTTATACATCAAAGAGATGAAGTCGTATCTAAGTTAAGACTTGGAAAAATTTAAAACACAGAATGAGGGAGATATAGGGATTAGCTATAGCTCCCTCTTGCTTTTTTGAATTAGACAGCTTGTTATCTATATCTTATAATTCAAACATAGTAAATAGGGATGGTAATTCAGGGGTAGCCACGAACAGCATTAAATAAACTGAAACATGGGAAGGAGATATATAAATGAGCGATATTAGAGATTCAAAAAAATTGGGGATTTAACACTAAACAGGTACAGGCAGGCCAGGAACAGGCGGATCCGGCGACTGGAGCAAGATGCGTACCTATATATCAGTCGGCTTCATATGCATTCGATAGCGCAGATTCAGCTGAGGCGAGATTTGCGTTAAAAGAAGCAGGCTCCATATATTCGAGACTTGGAAACCCAACTAACGACGTTCTTGAGGCAAGAGTTGCGGCATTAGAAGGTGGCTCTGCAGCGTTAGCGGTTGCTTCAGGAACAGCTGCAATAGTATATGCGATTCAGGCAGTCGCACAGCATGGCGAGCACATCGTAGCTGTAAGAACACTTTATGGCGGTTCATACAACCTGTTTGCAAACACACTTCCGCTAGTTTCGGGAGTAACCACAACTTTTGTAGAATCGGACGATTATGAGGGCTGGGAAGCTGCGATTCAAGATAATACGAAGGCTCTTTACATAGAAATCGTTGGAAATCCAAACTCCAACGTTACTGATATCGAGCGTATTGCGGAAATCGCTCACAGACACGGACTGCCACTAATCGTTGACTCGACATTTACACCGCCATTCTTAATCAGACCATTTGAGCACGGCGCAGACATAGTAATCCACTCGGCGACTAAATTCTTCGGTGGACACGGATCTACAATAGGAGGATTGATTGTAGATGGTGGAAAATTCGACTGGAGCGCATCTGGTAAATACCCATGGATTGCGGAGCCAAATCCATCGTATCACGGACTCAACTTCTACGAAGCAGTTGGTCCTGCTGCATTTGCGGTATACTGCAGAGCTATACTGCTTAGAGACGGTGGTGCGTCACTTTCAGCCTTTGACGCATTCCTCCTCCTTCAGGGTATAGAGACGCTATCTCTTAGAGTTGAGCGCCATGTCAAGAATGCTCTTGAAATAGTACAGTACCTCGACAAGCATCCGCAGGTTGAGAGAGTTCACCATCCATCGCTGCCTAGCGAGCCGTCACATGAGCTTTACAAGAAGTATTTCCCTAAGGGTGCGGGATCGATTTTCACAATCGACCTAAAGGGTGGCAGAGATGATGCGAAGAAGTTCATCGACAACCTACCGATCTTCTCAGACCTTGCAAATGTTGCTGACGTAAAGTCGCTTGTAATTCACCCTGCGAGCACAACTCATTCGCAGCTCAGCGAAGAAGAGCTATATGCACAGGGCATCACACCTTCAACAATAAGACTATCTATCGGAATTGAGGATGCTCAGGATTTGAAGGCAGCGCTAGATGTGGCTTTTGAGGCAATCAAGTAAATCAAATAACTTAAATAGCATATGCAAATCGAATATAGAGATATACCCTAGAAGTGTATAAAGATTAACCTCCATATACACACTTTAAAAAGCTAACTTAACACATAATAGATCGACATAATAATAAAGTACACGCAGGAGCAGGGCGGAAGTCCTGCTTTTGTGTTGCAGAAAAAATGGATTCTAGGAGCGATATGTTGAAGTAAAGAATGCTGCTATAATTTTGTGCTACATTAAGGTAAGGGGTAAATATTGAACTAGTAGGGATATATTCCTATAATATTTGTAATTAAATAATGATATAAGAAATGAGGGTAAGTACGTGAGATGGTTAATTTAAACGAAAATGCTATAAATACATCAAGAATATGGGGTTCGCAGATATCGTCATCGATGTGATAAAATTTACAAGCTGATGTGCGCCTCCTAAGATGGAGATGTCAGTAGGTTTTGCTGATAAGGATAAAGATGCAAATTATTACATCGATAGAGGGTACCGTGTAGAGGAGAGCGAGCTTGGCAAAGTTTATTATCCGAGGCGAAGCACTGTTAAGGTTGGTAAAATAGGCATTAGATACGAAGAGAAGCCATGGCTCAGCAGCTTCGAGATAGATGGTCTAAGGGCAGCAAAGCCTCGGGGCAAGAACTACAACCGAAGCATGCAACTTATACTACAGTATGCTAGGGCGTTTGACGGAATAAGGCGAAAGGAAGTGATAGACCTTTGCAAGCTCACTCCTTCGCAGTCGAGCAAGCTTCTATCCAGAATTGTCAAAGGCGGATATCTGGAGGCACAAGGAGTAGGAAGGGCAACACGCTACGTGCTCACGGAAGAGGGGAAGAAGTATAGGTGATGGAAGAGAGTAAGATAATACATAGGCCTAATTTGTGTTAAATCTGTTGAATAAGTAGAATACTATTTGAAAGTATAAAAACTAGTATTAAATATAGATGTTCAAAACATAATTGATGTAAGGCTTAGGGCAGCTAGTATATTCAGGGCTATTTTGACTAATTCACTCATAATAGGTATAATATTATGATAAATTTTGCGTGTTGCGCGCAAAATTAAAATGACTAATATACATGATGACTTCAAGGAAAGCAGGCATGATTATGGATATTAACAGCAAACTGAATTTTGACAAAGCATCTCTTATTAAGACATGCATACTTATAATTTGTGATTTAGTAGCGATTGAGGTTGCATCGTTTCTGGCGCTCTTTATAAGATTTGATTTCTCGCTAGATGAACCGATGGGCTCGTACTGGGAGATGTTTAAGGGGCATCGATTTGTCGTAATGGCCCTCGGTATTGTCATATTTGCAGTTTGCCATATGTATTCTAGCCTTTGGTCGTATGTAGGCATAAGAGACATGATTAATGTGCTCGTCGCTACTATCCTATATACGCTAATGGTTACAACGATATTTGCTTTCTTTGAACAGCAGAACTACGGGATGCCGAGAAGCTTTTATTTGCTTTCCGGTGGATTTTTATTTGCGATAACTTTTTTTGTCAGATTCATTGCTAGAGCGGCGAGAGAACTTAAAGGTATTGGAAATAGTCGTGGACAGGCCAAGAGAGCAATGATTATAGGTGCTGGTGCAGCTGGTGCGGGCCTCATCAAGGAAATCAAAGCAAACCCTAGCCTTAGAAAGCAAATCATCTGCCTAGTTGACGATGATGAGTCCAAGATTGGCAAGAGAATGAATGGTGTGCGAATTGCAGGCACGACGAGGGATATCGAGGCACTCGCACAGAGATATTCCATTAATCAGATACTTCTTGCGATGCCATCCGTATCAGGAGAAGAAAGAAGAGAATACTTGATATATGCAAACAGACTGGCTGTGAGCTGATGATCGTTCCTGGAATATACCAGATTATTCGTGGAGATGTTAGTGTATCACAGCTCAAGCACGTAGATGTAAACGACCTCCTAGGACGAGATCCTATTGAAGTCGATATAGATGGAATCATGGAGTACGTATCCGACAAGGTTGTTATGGTTACAGGCGCTGGTGGTTCTATCGGAAGCGAGCTCTGTAGGCAGATTGCTAGTCACAATCCGAAGCAGCTGGTTATGCTTGATATTTATGAAAATACTACATATGAAATCCAGAATGAGCTTAAGAGAGAGTTCCCTGAGCTCAATCTTGTCGTGCTTATAGCATCTGTAAGAAATACAAAGAGAATTGACCACATCTTTGAGATGTACAGACCTGAGATTGTGTATCATGCGGCGGCACATAAGCACGTTCCGCTTATGGAGGCCAGTCCTAATGAAGCTGTTAAGAACAACGTTCTCGGCACATGGAAGATGGTGCTGGCTTCGGATAAATGGAATGTCAAGAAGTTCGTACTTATCTCAACGGATAAGGCTGTAAACCCAACAAATATCATGGGAGCATCTAAGCGTCTATGCGAGATGATTATCCAGACTTACAACAACAGATCGAAAACAGAGTTTGTTGCGGTTAGATTTGGAAATGTGCTCGGAAGCCATGGAAGTGTAATTCCTCTATTTAGACGACAGATAGCAGAAGGTGGACCTGTTACGGTTACACACCCTGATATCATTAGATATTTCATGACTATTCCAGAGGCTGTTTCGCTTGTGCTTCAGGCAGGCGCTTTTGCTAAAGGTGGCGAGATATTTGTACTTGATATGGGCAAGCCCGTCAAGATTGATGATTTAGCTAGAAACCTCATTCTCCTATCTGGTCTAAAACCAGGAATCGACATCGAGATTAAGTATGTTGGGCTAAGACCGGGAGAAAAGCTGTTCGAAGAGCTTCTGATGGATGAAGAGGGCCTTCAGGATACGGCTAACAAGATGATTCACATCGGACATCCAATCAACATTGATGAAGAGAAATTCATTAGCGAGCTCAATGAGCTCAAGGGATATGTAGAAGCAGAACCTGACGATATTAAGAGATATATCAAAAACATAGTCCCTACATATACTCCTAAAAACTAGGGTGTATAATTACATGTTGTAAAAAATGCTAGGAGGCATATCGCAGATGAAAGTACCATTTTCACCACCGGACATTTCGGAATTAGAGATCAATAGAGTTATAGAAGTCTTAAATCAGGCTGGATCACAACTGGCCCAGAGGTTAAGGAGTTCGAGAGAAGAATTGCAGAGTATATCGGTGTTGACAAGGCTGTTGCGCTTTCTTCTGCTACTGCATCACTAGAGGCTGCTCTACATGTGCTCGGAGTCGGCGAAGGAGATGAGGTCATCGTTCCAGCATACACATATACAGCTTCGGCAAGCCCTGTGGTTCACAAGGGTGCGAAGCTCGTTATTATCGACTCAGCCCCAGAAACTTTTGAGATGGACTACGACAAGGTTGCTGAAGCAATTAACGAGAATACAAAGGCCGTAGTACCTGTCGACTTGGGCGGCATGGTGTGCGACTACGACAGATTATTTGAAATAGTGGAGGCAAAGAGAGATATCTTTAAACCTGCAAATAAACTTCAGGAGGCGCTTGGCAGAGTTGCGGTAATTTCAGACGGTGCACATGCGTTCGGTTCTATAAAGAAGGGTGTTAAGGCGGGTGCCATAGCAGACTTCACATCGTTCTCCTTCCATGCAGTTAAGAATCTTACTACTGCTGAGGGCGGTGCTCTCTCGTGGAAGACAATTGAGGGGATGGATAACGACGAGCTATATCATGAGCTTCAGTTATATTCATTGCACGGACAGTCTAAGGATGCACTATCCAAGAACAAGGCTGGCGCATGGGAGTATGACGTTGTATATCCGGCATACAAGTGCAACATGACAAATATAAATGCGGCTATTGGAATCGCTCAGCTCGAGAGATATGATGGATTGCTTGCTAGACGTAGAACTCTTAATGAGAGATACCAAGAGGCGCTTGAGATACTTGGAATTAAAGTGATGCACCATTATACAGAGGAGATGACCTCTACTGGGCATCTATATTTGGTAAGAATTCCAGGAGCTTCTGTAGAGGACAGAAACACCGTGATTCAAGATATGGCAGAGCGTGAAATTGCGTGCAATGTTCACTACAAGCCACTTCCGATGATGACTGCATACAAGAATCTTGGATTCGATATCGCAGATTATCCAAACGCTTATCACCAGTACGAGAACCTGATTTCATTACCTATATTCTCGACAATGACTGATGAGCAGAATGAATACGTTATAGAAAATTTCGTTGATATACTTAAGAAGAGAGGGCTTATTAAGTAGATGGTTTTGTGCAAGTGGAATGACTTACCAGAGCACATGAGATGCGATGAAGTAAAAGAATATTACGACATCCTTAACTCGAGAAAGGGCTCGCTAATAGCAAAGAGAATATTTGATTTCGTCATTTCACTGCTGATGACTATCGTAATCTCGCCGATACTTCTTATCTTAATCATACTGATAAAGGTAGATGATCCAGGGCCAGCGTTTTTCAGACAGGTTAGGGTGACAACTAACGGCAAAGAGTTCAGAATTTTTAAGTTCAGAACTATGGTAGTAAACGCTGAGAAGTTAGGCGCTCAGGTAACTCAGGAGAATGATCCTAGGGTTACCAAGATAGGACACAAGCTGAGAAAGTACAGGCTTGATGAGCTTCCGCAGGTTCTTAATGTAATAACTGGGGACATGTCTTTCGTCGGCACGAGACCAGAGGTTCCGAGATATGTGGATTGCTACTCCGAAGAGATGCTTGCAACACTGTTGTTACCAGCGGGTGTGACATCGGAGGCGAGCATTACATACAAGGATGAAAATGAGATTATCGGAAGTGCTGAGAACCCTGACGAGGTATACGTCGAGAAAGTTTTGCCAGAAAGATGAAATATAACCTTGATGCTCTCAGGAATTTCAGCTTCCTTGGAGAAATCAAGACTATGCTTAAGACGGTTTGTGCCATTTTAAAGTAAGCTAGACGGAGATATATTACAATCGCTACTACTTAAGTGAGCGCATTGGAGGATAGTTTGAAGATATTACTGATTAATCATTATGCTGGTTCTCCCGAGATGGGAATGGAGTTCAGACCTTACTATATATCGAGAGAACTTGTGAAGAAGGGTCACGATGTAACTATCATCGCGGGTAGCTTTTCGCATCTTAGAAAGACGAACCCAGATATAAATGAAAACTTTACGGAACAGGAAATTGACGGAATTAAGTACGTATGGATTAAGACTGATGAGTATGACAGTAACGGTGTTGCCAGAGCTTTAAGCATGTACCATTTCTGCAAGGCGCTCAATACTAATAAAAAGAAAATCGTGGAGCGTTACAATCCAGATGTAGTTATCTCGTCATCAACTTATCCTCTGGATTCATACCCGTCATATCGTATAGCGAAGCTTGCTGGAGCTAAGTACATCCACGAGGTTCACGATATGTGGCCGCTGACGCTTTATGAAGCAGGTGGAATGAGCAAGAAGAATCCGTTCGTAATCGCTATGCAGTTTGCGGAGGACCACGCATATAAGAAATCCGACGTTGTAGTTTCTTTGCTACCTCACGCAAAAGATTATATGACTGAGCATGGTATGAAACCTGACCACTTCAGATATATTCCGAATGGGGTTGTGATAAATGAATGGGATCCAACGCGAGAAATTCCTTCTGAGCATAGAGAAGCTTTTAAAAAATTAAAGGCAGATGGGAAGTTCATTATCGGATACTTCGGAAGCCACGAGTTGTCCTACGGGTTGCACAACTTGCTAGATGTGACGAAGCAGCTTAATGATGAAAACGTTCATCTAGTAATGGTTGGTAAAGGTAAGCTCAAAGACGAGCTCATTGCCTATGCAGATAAGAATGAAATCAGCAATGTAACATTCCTACCACCAGTCGAAAAGGGAATAATACCAGCAGTAATCGATAATTTTGACGCTATATTTATTGGAACAATTGAGTCACCACTATACAGGTTTGGAATCTGTATGAACAAGATGTTCGACTCCATGATGGCGGCAAAACCAATAGTCATGGCGATTACAACACCATCTACGCCAGTCAGCGAATCTGGATGCGGAATCATCACTAAATCATGTGATAACGATGCCATAAAGGCTGCGATTAGGAAGATTCAGTCGATGAGTGACGAAGAGCGAAAACAGATGGGAATGCTTGGACGTGACGCAGTACTGAGCAAGTATACGTATGAAAATATTGCAAGCGAATTTGAAAGCATTTGAATAGAAGGAGTGCATGTGATGAAGATAGTAACCGTAATTGGTGCAAGACCACAATTTATTAAGGCGGCTGCAGTTTCTCGTAAGCTGGAACAGTTCTGCGAAGAGATAATCGTTCACACAGGCCAGCATTATGATACGAATATGTCGGAGCTTTTCTTTGAAGAGTTACACATTCCGAAGCCAAAGTATAACCTGGGCGTGGGTTCAGGGTCCCATGCAAGGCAGACAGCAGAGATGCTTATCGGAATTGAAGATATCTTGATTGAGGAGAATCCTGACTATCTGATGGTATACGGAGATACTAATTCCACGGTTGCTGGAGCGCTTGCAGCATCCAAGATTCATATCCCGGTAATTCACGTGGAGGCGGGGCTAAGATCATTCAATATGGCGATGCCTGAGGAGCAAAATAGAATACTTACAGACCACATCTCGAGCCTGCTTTTCTGCTCGACAGATGCGTCCATTGAAAATCTAGAGAATGAGGGAATCAAAAATGGCATCCACAGAATCGGTGACGTAATGTGTGACGCAGTTCTTTACTATTCGCAGGAGATAGACAAGAAGGCTCGCAGTCAGTACTTTGCAGACCTTAACTATATCTTCGGTGAGCGTGGTGAGATTGATAATTGGTATCTATCCACAGTTCACAGAGCTGAGAATACCGATACACCAGAAAAGGTACGCAAGATTCTCAAGACTTTTGAGAAGTTTGATGCACCGGTTATCCTGCCGGCTCATCCTAGGACGAGAAAGATGATCGAACAGGTCAACGAGGAAGAGAATCTCCAGAATACAATTTGTGTGGAGCCTATAGGTTACCTCGAAATGCTGTATTTTACAAAGAATGCGGTTAAGGTAGTGACTGACTCCGGTGGTCTGCAGAAGGAAGCGTACATACTCGACACTCCATGCGTAACTTTGCGTGAGCAGACTGAGTGGGTTGAGACACTGAACGGAAACCATAATGTGCTCGCTCATATCGATGAGGCGGACATACTTGATAAAGTTAACAATACCGTTATTTCTAAGGAAAGAAAACTACTATGGTGCGGGAGATGCCGCAGACAAGCTTGTAAGGGTAATCGCAAAGGAGGCTTAAAATGAGCGAATATTTTGTACACGAAAGTAGCTACGTAGATGATAATGTAGAGATAGGAAAAGGAACAAAGATTTGGCACTTCTGCCACGTTCAGCCTGGCGCTAAGATAGGCGAGAATTGTTCGCTTGGACAGAATGTAAACATTGCTAACAACGTACAAATTGGCGACAGAGTAAAGATTCAGAATAACGTATCGGTTTACGAAGGCGTTACGCTCGAAGATGGTGTATTTTGCGGACCGTCATGCGTATTTACAAATGACCTTACACCAAGAGCTCGCTACCCAAAGGGCTCTGAGAACTACGGGAAGACGCTCGTCAAAGAAGGCGCATCCATCGGTGCTAATGCTACAATAGTGTGCGGACACACCGTTGGGAAGTGCTCAATGGTTGCAGCAGGAGCGGTTGTTACAAAGGATGTACCAGACTTTACGCTAGTTGCTGGGGTACCAGCTAAACCAATTGGAAAGCTAGATGAGTATGGAAATATTATAGAAAAGTTCTAAATATAGGGTGGGAATTGTAGCAAATGAAAGATGTATGTGGGGTGCTTAATGGATAAGAAGATATCAATAAAAGAGCTTTTTTCAATTATTAAGGATAACAAGAAGATGATTGGGATAGTTGTAATAATCTCAGCCGTTTTTGTTGGGGGTTTTAGAGTTTACTCAGATCACCGCGAACAGCGAAAGTCTGCGGATATAAACACAAAAATCTCCTCGACCTATAAAAAGGAACTCGAAGAGTACAACAAAGACAACCAATTTTTGACAGATACTATTCAAAACCTTGATAAAGAGAAAAAGTCAGCTTTGAAAATAATCGGTGAAAATCCAATTATGAAGGTTGATGCATTTTCATCCGAGAGCACAAGAGTTAAAATCACTGCATCAAATAAGGCTAGCTATAATGCTGTTGAGAATGTTCTTTTAACTGCTGATAGTGAGACTATATTTGGAAAGTCAAACAGTGTACTTGAAAGATACAAATGGGATATAGTTCAGATTCCAGATATGAATTCAATTACTATTAATGAAAGCGGTGCTAGTGGCGCTGTATCAGAAGGACTTTTCGTTGGGAATATATATGTATACTCTATCAAGGGACATAAAGCAAAAGATGTGGCAAACAATGTAATCAGGTTTCTCGAGTCTGAGAGAAGTAACCGCCTACAGGGAGTGGACTTCTCTGTAGTATCGGTTACATCTGGGGAGGCGGCTAAACAGGCTTTATATAACAAACAAAAAATTTATCGAACAAATATTGAAAATTTGAAATATGAAAGCGATAAAATAAATGAGGCCATACGAGCTCTGCAGGTACCATCCCAAAATACTGCTACAAATACAGGTTATATTAAGAGAAGTATGAAATCTGGATTCATAGGTGGTTTTTTTGGAGCATTTGTAGCAACTATGTTTGCAGTATATAGCTATATAAGAAAGCAAAGGATAAATTTTGCAAACAATATTGAAAGAGACTATGGAATATCAGCACTAGGTGTAATTTCAAAGAGCGTACCCACAGACGTTCTGGTTGCAGATATTAGGCAGTTAGATACTGAAAATGAAGGGATTGGATTTGTAGCAATCAATTCTGACAAGAGCTACTTAGAAAATATAGCTGAACTGATAGAAAAAATTGCTTCAAAATCAGAATATATTGGCTGTATAGTCGATGATGTTGAGGCTATTGATAAAATTGCAAACTTTAAGAACTTTGTACTTATCACATCTGATGATGGAACAGATATAAATGAGAATGCTAAAATAACCATCAATAAGCTAAGTCGATTGGATAAGAAAATCCTAGGTTGCATTAATGTTGAGTAAAAAAAATATGACGGATCTATTTAGTGGAAAAAAAATGAAAATTCTGGTAATTTCCATAATTCTGCTAAAAATTTCCTTGGATTATAAATACTATACATGGTTAGCGCCATTACAGCTAAATGTTTACACGAGGGACTTCAACTTGCTCAAATACATAAATGGTATTGCATGGTTGGTGATTATTTTTATTACGATAAATCACAAGTGTAGAAGTGTATCTACATTCTTACTAACCTTAGTATATGTAATGCAAATTGTACCAATAACTACTATTTATGCCATGGGAAACAAGGAAGCGGTCTGCTATAACGGAATTTGCTTTTGCTTCTACCTGACCGTTTTTATAGTAAACAATATTAACTTTTCTATAGGAGATCGACTATTAGAACCGAGCACGAAGTATTCACGCATAATAGAGCTTGCGATGGTCGCAATGTGCTTTTTGATTTTTGCATACATTGTGAAAAAAAATGGAGTTCCGACATTTACCGCACTAAATATATACAAGGTTTATGAGCTTAGAGAATCAGGTTCATTTAATTTAGGAACTTATCCAGGATACGTTCTATCATGGGTTACTAATATAATAATTCCGTTCTTTGCGACAAAGTGTATACTTGAGAAAAAGTTTGCCAAAGCTGCGATATTTGTCGCTATGATTTTCATTATATATCTCTACGATGGACATAAAACGAATTTGTTTATTTCAATAGTTGTAGTTATTGTGGCATTTTGGCTGAAAAGAAAAGATTCTTATACAGAAATAATGTCGTGCCTTTGCTTAGGCATTTCTGCACTTGCAATAATTTCATCGTTAAATATTCCTGGAAACAATGTAATATTGGAGGTATTTTCACTATTTGGACGCAGGGTGATGCTGCTTTCTGCGCAAATAAATTTGCTTATTTTGATTATTTTAGCAAGAATCCAAAGATGGGCTTAGGCGGACTGTTCCCCACTTGGTTTTTGCATTTTGATGCCCGATATGTGGATATTGATTACACACGTGCAATTTCAGGGATATATTATGGGACTCCAGAATCAGTATCAAATACAGGTTATTTTGCAGAATGTCACGCAAGATTTGGATTTTTTGGATATATTCTAGAGGGAGTATTATTTGCGGCGATATTAAAGCTTTTAGATGTAGCACAGAATAATATAGGATATGCACTTCTTACAGGAACTTCACTCTGTGTTTTTTTAGGATTAAATGATGCATTCCTACTTAACTCAATTGTACTTGGGCCAATGATGTTTTTAATCTTTATTGCATTATTCTATAAAAACAAGTGTATTAAGGGTGAAATACTAAATAACCATGGAACAGCATGTAGTAACATGCATCTAAAGTAGTATTTGGAATATAGAGATGAAGAAATACATTTTACAGATAAAAGAATCAGCAATAGCAAAAAATATAGCTACTCTGGTTTCTGGAAACATAATCGGGTATGCAATCAATACGTTTTTGCTGTTGTTCATAATTAGAGTATATTCCCCTGCAGAGATTGGCACCTATGATTTAATAGTATCGGATGGAGCAATTATCACAACTGTAGTGGGGCTAGGACTTGTGATGGCAATTCTGATTCCTAAGGATGATAGAACAGCCAAGATGCTATGTCAGATAGTTAGTGTTTTTAGCATAATAAGTATGATAATCGGTAGTATCGTGCTGATTGCAATATCAGGTAGATTCAAATTATTTTCATTAAATTTCAACTATAGTTTGGCATGCATACTGCTCGCGATATACTCATATTTCTTCATCCAGCAGCAGCTTTTCTACGCATATGTAAACAGAAAAGGGCTATATCGAGTACTGTTTTGGAATCCGATAATAATGGCTGCCTCTAATTCAGGAATATCTCTTGTTTTGGGATTAATGGGATGGAGTTCGCCAGGATACCTTATCGGAACCATTTGTTCACTCATGCTCAGTATTTTACTGATGATGAAAAACGCAAACCCGTATAATGAAAGATTCTCTATTTCAGAACTCAAGGGAACACTTTCTATTTATAAAGAATTTCCGCTAGTGCAAATGCCTGCTAACGTCGTATCCATTTCATCTCAACAGATACCTATTCAGTATCTCGGAAATGTCTTTAGCAAGGCAACACTAGGGGGCTTTACGATGGCGAATAGAATTCTAAGCATTCCAATTGCTTTGATTTCAACGCAGATAAGTAAAGTGTATCAGCGTGAGCTAGCAATTAGGAATGGTAGAGGTGAGCGTGTGGGGGACTTTGCGCTCGATTTACTAAGAAAAAACTACTTTTTAGCCTTCATACCAATTTTTGTGTTGGTTGTCTTTGGAGAGCCTGTCGTTGGAATAGCTCTCGGTAACAAATGGCGTGTATCTGCTATATACATGACAATACTAGGTGCTGACTATCTACTTAAATACTGTACAAGCTGCATAAGCGGAACATTTGTTATTGTCGATAGACCTAGGATGTCATTGTTACTATCAATCCTAACGCTTGCAATAAATGTAATGTGTTTGTAATTGTGGGGCGCCTTGGGTATGGCATATTTAAAACCATTATTTTCTATGCCGTATCTGACGGAGTGATTAACTTGCTTAATATCTTTCTTTGTATGAAAGTCATAAATGCAGATTATAAGAAATTGATGCGATTTCTCTTTATTGAAATGTTGGGGTCAATTTCAGTAATGTACATAATTTATATACTTATTGACAAAATATTTTATCACTAGATGAAGGAGAGAGAGATGAAAGAGATTAAATATTGTACTAGATGTGTAATGAATAACGAGGCTGATCCACATATCACCTTTGATGAAGATGGAGTATGTAACTACTGCACGGAAGCATTGACGCATATTAATACAGATGTGTATTTCCCTAATGAAGAGGGTGAGAAGAGATTAAAGGAGATGATCGACAAAATCAAATCCGAAAATGCCGGAAAAAAATATGACTGTATAATGGGTATATCAGGAGGTCTTGATTCAGCATACCTAGCATATTTAGGCTATAAATGGGGGCTTCGTATATTAGCAGTGCATATCGATGATGGGTATGATACAGAGATTTCTAAGGAGAATATAAAGAAACTTTGTGAAGCTGCGAAAATCGAAATGCGCACAATCACGCCTGATGCGGAGCAGTTTAATGATCTAACATTAGCTTACATGAAAGCCGGAGTTCCTGATGTTGCCGTTCCACAAGATAACATCCTCTTCGCATTTCTATACGATACAGTAGAAAAAGAAGGTATAAAATATTTCCTTTCAGGTGGCAACTTTGCACTTGAATGCGTTCTACAGAAGGGAAATGGATATAGTGCAATGGATGTTACAAATATCAAAGACATCCATAAGAAGTTTGGTACAAAAGGAATAGATAAGCTAAAGTTCATAACTTCTTATAAGAAATACATGAGAATAAAGAATGGAAGTGTGGTTACACTCAGACCACTTGATTTAATAGACTATAATAGAGAGCGTGCGTTTAAAGAACTAGCAGAGTTTTGTGACTTCAAATACTACGGTAGTAAGCATCTCGAAATATCCTAACAGCTTTTATTCAGCTTTACTGGCTACCCAATAAGTTTGGTGTTGACAAGAGATCATCACACCTTTCAAGCATGGTTGTTTCAGGGCAGATGACCAGAGATGAGGCGATGGCGGAGCTTCAGAAACCGGCCTATGATGAGACTATGATGAATGAATACATAGGAATTATTAAAGAGAAGTTGGGGCTAACTGATGAAGCGTTTGATGAGATTATGAACAAACCAACTCATCAGCATACAGAATATAAAACAGAAAGATTCGCACCTTTTATTCGAAAACTGTTAAAGTAGCGATTTTACAAACGTTAGAGGAACTTGATGAGATTATTAAAGATTTGCTGCAGCAAATGGGTAAATGAGAGCAGAGACTACAGAGAACTGTCTGTATATCGAGAAGAGGGGGCTGATATCACAGTTCTTGCAAAAGGCGATGTTGGTGATAAGCCGGCAAAAGATGTTGTTGAAGGCTTCGATGTATTTAGATATACGACAAAACCTCTAGGTGAAAAAATTCCAGGGCCAATTAATAAAATGATTAGCTTATTTCAGTGGGCAAGCTTTGCAAGAAAGCAACACCCTGACATTATTTCGGGGCATGACCTACTAGCGTTAACGATTGGTTGGCTATCAACATTTTTCACTAGAAAAAAACCGAAGTTAATCTACGATTCGCATGAATTTGAAATCGGAAGGAATGCGGACAGATCTGGATTTTCGAAATGGCTGATACTGCATTGGGAACACTTCATGATTAAAAGAAGTGCTCTGACTGTTGTGGTAAATGATAGCATTGCAGATGAAATAGCAAAGCTATACAAATTAAAAGAAAGACCTGCAGTCGTTAGGAATATTCCTATGGGATTCGATATAAACAAGGCAGAGTGCGAGAAAGTTAGAAAACGGATACTAGAGAAGCTGGGCGTTGAAAAACTATTGATTTATCACGGTTTAGTATGCAAAGGCAGAGGTGTAGAAGCAACCATAGGAGCTATGCCACATCTTGAGAATGTTGGATTGATAGTGGTCGGAAATCCTGACTCAACTGAATATTTAGACGAACTTCGAAAGATGAGCAGAGATCTCAATGTTGACAGTCGAGTAGAATTTCATGAGGCAGTTCCTCACGAAGAACTCTGGAAGTTTGTTGGGGCAGCTGATGTTGGGATCGTTATGATTTCCCCAGTTTCAAAGAGCTATTACTATGCACTTCCCAATAAACTGTTTGAATGTATTCAATCTGGAATTCCAGTTGTAGGTTCAGATCTACCAGAAATTAAGAGAATTGTTAATGGATATAAGGTCGGAACTATTGCAAAACCGGATGATTCAGATAGTATTGCGTCGGCAGTAAAAGAACTTGTTATTAATAAATCGCTGTATGATGAAGTTAAATCCAATGTGGAAAAATCTAAAGAAATATTGTGCTGGGAAAGCGAAAAAAAAGCTTTATCAAAGGCGTTCAATGAAATTTCACACGAACTTTAAAATGTATGCACACATTGGAAATATTGACATTGTAGGCTATTATTATATATAATAATTCGAATTAGTTTAACCAATTCTATATATAAAATCGGTTAGTTTTCTTGCTAGTCGTTAAATTAGTAAAAGCATAAAAGAAAGGTATAAAGGTATCATTAATGGGCATGAAGGAACGTTTACTCGAAAAAATCACAAAGCGTGACATTACTGTAGGAGTTGTAGGCCTAGGATATGTAGGGCTTCCACTTGCTGTTGAGAAGGCAAAGGCGGGCTTCAAGACCATCGGCTTTGACGTACAGGAAGAGAAAGTTAAGATGGTTAACGAGGGACACAACTACATAGGAGACGTTGTAAACGAAGACCTCAAAGAGCTCGTAGAGAGCGGTATGATGAAGGCGACATCCGACTTTTCGTTCGTAAAGGATGTTGACTTTATTGCTATCTGTGTGCCTACTCCTCTTGATAAGCATCAGGAGCCGGATATCAGCTATGTAAAGCTATCGACAGAGGCTATTTCAAAGCATCTATCTCGTGACACAATGGTTGTTCTCGAGTCTACAACTTACCCAGGAACTACTGAGGAGCTGCTGCTTCCTATTCTAGAAGAGGGTTCTGGACTAAAGTGCGGAGAGGACTTCTACCTCGGATTCTCGCCGGAACGTGTTGATCCAGGTAACGTAATTTACAAGACAAAGAATACTCCAAAGGTAGTTGGAGCTGTTGGTAAGGATGCGACAGAGGTCATTTCTGCGATGTATAGAGAGGTGCTCGAGGGAGAGATTTACGAGGTATCTTCGCCAGCTATTGCAGAGATGGAAAAGATTCTTGAGAACACATACAGAAATATCAACATCGGTCTCGTTAACGAGCTTGCAATGCTCTGCAACAAGATGGAGATTTCACTGTGGGAAGTAATCGAGGCTGCAAAGACCAAGCCATACGGATTTCAGGCATTCTACCCAGGACCTGGACTAGGCGGACACTGCATCCCTCTAGACCCATATTATCTAACATGGAAGGCTAGGGAATTCGGATTCCACACATCTATGATTGAGAGCTCAATGATTATCAACGACAAGATGCCTGAATACACAGTGGATAGAGCTGCATCGGTTCTTAACAACCACAAGAAGGCCCTAAACGGATCAAAGGTCCTCGTGCTCGGAGTTGCTTATAAGAACAACATTGACGACTACAGAGAGAGTCCGGCACTCAACGTAATTGACATTCTAAAGGACAGAGGCGCAGATACAGATTTCTATGATCCATGGATTCCAAAGTACAAGAGACATGGTGAGTGGCACGATGGTATCAAAGAGATTAATGCTGACGTAATTAAGGGATATGATCTCGTACTCGTTGCGACTGCACACGATGCTTACGACTATGAGATGATCAGAAAGAATGCAGTGGCAATATTCGATACTCGCAATGCATTCAAGGACGTAAAGGAAAGAGACAATATTTCTCTCCTATAAGCCCGGCAAAATACATATAACAAAGCACTAAGAATTCCGGAGGACGTATAAATGAAATATGCATTGATTGGATGCGGTAGAATCGCAACAAATCACGTGACTGCTGCAGTAAATAATAATCTAGAGATCGTGGCGGTGTGCGATATCGTGCCAGAGAAGATGGAAGAGATTCTTGCAAAGCACAACTTGGCTGATGATAAATCAATCAAGAGATATACCGACTATAAGCAGATGCTTGAAGAAAACGAACTTGAGCTTGTCAGCATCGCGACAGAAAGTGGAAAGCATGCAGCAATTGCACTAGATGCAATCGATGCGGGGGTTAGCGTAATCATCGAGAAGCCTATGGCTATGAATATTGCTGATGCTGAAGAGATTATCAAAAGAGCTGACGAGAAGAATGTAAAGGTTTCAGCTTGCCACCAGAATAGATTTAACGTAGCTATTCAGGAAGTGAGAAAGGCTATCGAGGGAGACCGTTTCGGAAAGCTTTCCCACGCATCTATTAATGTTCGCTGGAATAGAAACAAAGGATATTATGACCAAGCTCCTTGGAGAGGAACTTGGGAGGAAGACGGCGGCTGCTTGATGAATCAGTGTATTCACGGAATCGACCTACTCAGATGGATGATGGGCGATGAGGTAGCGGAAGTTTATGGAGCAACTAGACAACAGTTCCACGATTACCTAGAAGCTGAAGATGTTGGTGTGGCTGTAGTTAAGTTCAAGAACGGTGCAATCGGGACTATCGAGGGAACTACTAACGTATACCCTCAGAATCTCGAAGAGACACTGTATCTATTTGGAGAAAATGGAACAGTCAAGGTTGGCGGTAAGTCCACCAACACTATTGACGTATGGGATTTCAAAGACGAGACCGCTGAAGATCAGAAGAACAAGGGCCTCGAAGAAGAGACAAGCAATGTATACGGAAATGGGCACACAAGTCTGTTTGCAGATGTAATCGAAGCTATTAAGGAAGACAGAGCACCGTACGTAGACGGTGTTGCTGGAAGAAACGCACTTGAGATGGTTCTAGCAATTTACAAGAGCCAGAAGGAAGGCGTGCCAGTAAGACTTCCGTTGACAGATTTTGCAAGCACTGACATGCGAGGCGAATTCAAGTAGAAGCGGAGGAAGATAATGGAATTTAGAGACTTAAAGAAGCAGTATGTTGCACTCAAAAATGACATAGATCGTAACATCGATGAAGTAATCGCTAGTAGCAGATTTATCGGCGGAAGTAAGGTTTCCGAACTTGAGGAGAAGCTAGCTGCTTACGTTGGAGTAAAGCACTGCGTAACTTGTGCAAACGGAACAGATGCTCTTGAGCTTGCACTTATGGCATGGGGAGTTGGAAAGGGAGATGCAGTATTCGTTCCTGATTTCACCTTCTTCTCTTCTGGAGAGGTAGTTTCGATTCTTGGTGCGACACCGGTATTCGTAGATGTAGATGAAGATACGTTCAACATGGATCCTGCCTCGCTTGAGAAGGCTATAGATGCAGTATCTACGGCTGGTGAACTTAAGCCAAGTGTAGTTATACCTGTTGACTTATTTGGACTGCCAGCTAACTTTGTAGAGATTAGAAAAATCGCAGACAAGTATGGTCTAAAGGTTCTAGAAGACGGAGCACAGGGCTTCGGAGGCGAAATCGATGGCAAGAAGGCATGCAGCTTTGGAGATATCTCGACAACTTCATTTTTCCCAGCAAAGCCACTCGGATGCTATGGAGATGGCGGTGCCATATTTACAGATGACGATGAAGCAGCAGAGCTTATCAGATCATACTGCGTGCACGGCAAGGGCAAGATGAAGTACGACAACGTGCGAATCGGTATGAATTCCAGACTAGACTCGATTCAGGCAGGAATTCTACTTCCTAAGCTAGCTGCATTTGCAGAGTACGAAGTTACAGACGTTAATAGCGCAGCGGCTAAGTACACAGAGCTTCTAGAAGGGGCTGTAGCTACACCAGTGATTCCAGATGGTTTCCTAAGCAGCTGGGCTCAATACACAATAAAGCTTGAAAGCAGAGAGCGGAGAGATGCTCTTCAGGCATTCCTTAAGGAGAAATCAATCCCATCGATGATTTACTATCCTAAGCAGATGCACAACCAGGAAGCATTTGGAGATGAGAACAAGTATAGAATCGACTATTCTGTTACTAACAAGCTGTGCGATACCGTTCTGTCACTTCCAATTCACCCATACATCTCAGACGAAGATGTGGAGGAAGTTGTATCAGTAATTAAGGAGTTTTTAGGAAAGTAAGAGCAATGAAAATAATCGTTTCACATGATGTGGATCATCTATACAGAAGCGACCATTACAAAGACTTGATTTACCCTAAGTTGTGGGTGAGGGAGACTTTATCGTTCTTAAAGCATGATATAACTTTTTCTCAGTGGTGGAGAAGACTACTTGGGATATTCGCAAGAGAGAGAAATTATATTGAAGAATTGATGAAGTATGATGAAGGTAATGGTGTGCCTTCATCATTCTATTTTGGTATGGATAATGCGCTTGGTATGTCGTATAAATACACCAAGGCAATTCCGTATATTAAAAAACTTCAAAGCCATGGCTTTGATACGGGGATACACGGAGTATCTTTTGAAGACGAAGGGAAAATGCGTGATGAATTTGAGAGGTTTAGAACTGCTGTTGGTGTAGCACCTCGCGGAATACGCATGCACTACGTAAGATATGATGAGAACACCTTCGAGAAGCTAAATCAATGTGGATATGTGTACGACACAACTGAATTTATAAAGAGCGAAGGTACTTGCCTTAAAGCACCATACAAAATAGGCAAGATGTGGGAGTTTCCACTCAGCTTGATGGATGGTTATTTGCCAAAAAGACCAAAAGGAAAAAGAGAAGAGTCACTTCGCTTGCTTAAAGATGCAGAGGATAAAGGGCTGCCGTATTTCTCGATACTGTTTCACGACTATCAGTTTTGTAACGGGTATGCGTATGAAAGAGATTGGTATATCTGGCTTATAGATTATTTAAAAGAGCAGGGGTACACATTTATTTCATATCTTGATGCGGTGAAAGAGCTGGAGGAAATTAATTCTAATGAAGACAACGAATGTTGATATTACAACAAAATATGCTAATTCAATTTTCGAACAGCCGTGGTATCTTGAGACAGTTACAAGTGGGAAATGGACTGAAATAAAAGTAGAAGAAAAAGGAGAAGTTGTCGCTAGATGGGCAGTACCTTACGATAATAACAAGATTGTTATGCCAGGGGAAACACAAACCCTGGGTATTTGGTTTGCATCAGGCACTAAGGCTAGCAAACAACAAAAATACATAGAAGAACTAGTAAAATCATTGCCAAAGAGCTCAAGCATAGACCTTATGCTCGATCCAGGCAATGACTACTTTCTCCCATTTAGGTGGCTAGGGTTTAAGGTTAGCCCGAGAATAACTTATAGGTTTGCGGATGTTTCTGATATAGAAGCAATAAGGGCCAAATATGATAAGACAGTTCGTAAAAATATAAAAAGTGCAAGAAATAAAGTGGAAATCATTGAAGAAGATAACATAGACAATTTACATGCTTTGCTTGTGAAAACATTTGAACATCAAGGCAGAAGTTGTCCACACAAGAAAGAATTTATAAATTCAATTTTTGAAGTATGTAGTGCCCATGATGGTGCTAAAGTTATTACAGCTAAGGACAAGGATGGCAATGTACACGCTTCTTCAATGTTCGTTTATGACGAAAAGACCTGCTATTATCTAATTGCAGGAGCAGACCCGGCATTTAGAGCTAGCGGAGCACCGACATTAGTTCTTGATTATGGCATAGAGTTTGCATCGAAAAACTCAAAATCGTTTGATTTTGAAGGTTCGATGATAGAAGGTATTGAAAATTTCTTTAGGAGATTTGGTGCAGACAGAGTGCTATATTATCAAATTGAGAAAAAAGGATTTATAGGGGAACTTAAGAGTCTGCTTAAGCCAAGAATAAAAAAACTGCTGGGATATAAAAATTAGGAGAATCTAATGCAAAAGGTTTGCCATGTAACGAGTGTACACGATGCACTCGATGACAGAATTTACTATAAAGAATGCCTTTCTTTATCAGGAGAAGGATATAAAGTTTTCTTGGTTGCACCTGGGGAATCGTTCGAGAAAGATGGAATACAAATTATTGGGTGTGGTGAACAACCAGAAAGTCGATACAAAAGGATTTCTCAGTTTTGCAAGACAGTATTTCAAAAAGCTGTGGATGTTGATGCTGATATATATCACTTTCATGACCCAGAGATGCTTAAGTATGCGGTAAAGCTATCAAAGCTGAACAAGGTTGTTATATTTGATAGTCATGAGGATGTACCGGCACAGATTTTGGATAAACCATGGCTTCCTAAATTTTCAAGAAAGTTTGTTTCTAAATCATACAGCAGACTAGAGACAAAGTACGTAAAGCAGCTGTCGGGAGTAATAGCGGCAACTGAGTATATTCAAGATAAATTTAAGAATAGAGCAAAATATACAGAGACGATAAAGAACTACCCTAAGCTAGACGAAATAAAAAAGGGTGAACTTGAATTTTCAAAAAGAAGCAAGACTGCTTGCTATGCAGGTGGAATCTCTCGTATCAGGGGCGAAAACATTATGGTGAAAGCACTGGATTCTATGGATGGATACACTTTAAAGCTTGCTGGAAACTGCGAGGATGAAACCATAAAAAACTCAAAACCCAAAAATGTCGAATATTTGGGTATGCTAAGCCGTGAAGGGGTAAATGACCTCTATGCTTCAAGTAGAGTAGGAATTTGCATACTGCTACCGACAGCAAATTATATCAACTCTCTTCCAATAAAAATTTTCGAATACATGGCAGCAGGATTACCGATTATAGCATCTGATTTTCCGATTTGGAGAGAAATAATTAGTGAAGCAAATTCAGGTATACTAGTAGAGCCAGAAGATATTTCAGCAATCCAGACTGCGATTAAATATTATATAGATAACCCAGATGAAGCTCAAGAAACGGGCGAGAGAGGGAGTCGAATTGCTAGAGAAAAGTACAACTGGAGTGTTGAGGGACAAAAACTTATAGAGTTTTATAAAAAGTTGCTTGCATAGAGTATAATAACTATATTCTGTAACGAGGAGAAAATGATTATGGATGTAAAGTCAAAAAAGAAAAAAAGATTGATGTTGGCCGCTTCAAGACTATGGGGGCTCATTTATCTAATTTCAGCGTTAGTATTTGAAGCTACTTTGCTAGTAACAGATTTTTTACCAAAAAAATGGTTACTGATTATACTTCTATGCATCTTTGCTATAAGTACGGTAATTTTTGTTCAGCTTTTTTTCAGAAACATAAAAAGAAAATCAAGAATTATAGCAGTAATAATCAGCATACTTCTTTCCGTTACATTTGGAATAACTTCGGTGTATGCAGCTAAGACAGCAAGTTTTTTGAATAAAATTTCAAAGGCTGAAGATTCTGGAAATGATAAAATTGCAGAAAAACCATTTACAGTGCTTATAAGTGGAATGGATACCACTGGCAAAATTGATGGAGAAGCAAGAAGTGATGTTAATATGCTTGTTACAGTTGATCCGAAGAAGCATAAAATTTTGCTGACATCGATTCCGCGAGACTATCTGGTTAAGCTTCCTTCAAAAAAATAATGCAGAAGATAAGCTTACTCATAGTGGATTGTATGGTATAGATGAGACAACTGGAGCAATTGAAAACCTGCTAGATATCAAAATAGACTACTATGTTAAGGTCAACTACAATACCGTTGTTCAGTTTATAGATGCAATAGGTGGAATATATATTAATTCAGATTATGACTTCAAGACGTATATAGACCATTATCACATCAATAAGGGAACTAACTTCTTAAAAGGTGAACAGGCACTTGCTTTTGCGAGAGAGAGACAAGCATTTAAAGATGGGGATAATCAGCGTGTTATGAATCAGCAGATTGTACTTAAGGGTATTTTCCATAGATTTACTCAGTCACCAGAGATAATAGCTAAATACACGAAGATTCTCGATAGAATTGCACCGTATATGGAGACAGATATGTCACCATCTGAGATTAAGGCATTAGTTAAGCTTGAACTCAAGAATCACAAAGAATGGAAAATTGAAAATAATGCTGTAGAGGGGGCAGGAGATTCAACTAGAACAGTATATTCAAGTGGCTCGACTCCAGTATATGTAATGACACCAGATAAAGAGAGCATTAAAAAGGCTCATGACTTAATTAAGAACTTTATTAATCCACCAAAGAAATCGAAAAAAGGCAAAAAATCGACAGATATTAGTGAAGAAGAAACTGAGTACAATGAAGATTAATATGGAGATGCAGGGGCTCCTTTAAAGCCTAAAGGTTAAATCGAGGCATCATCTGTTCAGTGATGATACCTCGATTTTTACGAAAGGAACACTATGATTAAGAATATTCTAGAGTTATTAGAGCATCAGTCAGCTACAATGGGAGATAGCACAGTTCTTGCATGCGGAGATAGTATAATAACATATAGTCAGTTGCGAGATACTGCAAGAACAATCGCAGCTTGCCTAAATAACACGACTAGACAAAAGAATAAGCCGATTGCGGTTCTTATTGATAGGAATATAGAATCAATAGTTTCTTTTTTCGGCACACTTTACAGCGGTAATTTTTATGTTCCAATAGACTCCTCAATGCCTGAGGAGCGTCAAGAGAAGATCTTAGATGCGCTAGGAACTGAGGTAATCATTAATACAACCGAAAATATATCAAAAGAGCTATGTAAAAGACTTGGAATTACAGTGCTTGATTATAAAACTATAAGTAAGAGTTCTATATCTGACGAGGAAAGCAAAGTTATAGACATAATTATGGATGAATCTATAGACACCGACCCTGTATATTCAATGTTTACATCCGGATCAACAGGGATTCCAAAAGGTGTTTTGGTTAGCCATAGGTCGCTTATTGATTTAGTAAGTCAGTTCTATGATACATTTAAATTTGATGGAAGCTGTATCTTTGGTAATCAGGCTCCTTTTGATTTTGATGTATCGGTGAAAGATATATATTGTACAATAAAATCAGGTGGCAAATTGGTCGTTATCCCTAAAGAGCTATTCACAATGCCTACAAAGCTACTCGACTACATAAATTCAAACGGAATTAACGTATTTATTTGGGCAGTATCAGGACTCAGAATCCTGTCTGATTTTAATGTATTTGATGATTACAAGGCATTTGACCACCAGATTAAGTATGTGATGTTTTCTGGAGAGGTAATGCCACCTAAGACAATACGGTACTGGACAAAATATGTCCCAGAAGCAACTTATGTAAATCTATATGGTCCGACCGAAATAACCTGTAACTGCACATATCACGTAGTAGATAAGGACGCTATAAGTGATGCACCAATTCCTATTGGAAAGCCTTTCAAAAATACGCGAATTTTACTACTAGATGAAAACAACGTTCCAATTCGAGAAAAAAATAAAGAGGGAGAGTTGTGTGTCGAAGGAAGTAGCTTAGCATTAGGCTATTGGAATAACCATGAACAAACAACAAAGGCATTTGCTTTTAGGGAGGATATTAGTGAGTATCCTTGCAGGATATATAAAACTGGAGATATTGCAGCATTTAATGATGCAGGCGAGTTAGTGTTTAAATCGCGAAAAGATTTTCAGATTAAGCACATGGGACACCGAATTGAACTCGGAGAAATAGAAGCGGCAATTAATGCCCTGCCATTTATCAAGATTTGCTGCTGCATATTTAAAAAAGATATCAACAAGATAATTTGCTACTATCAGGGAGACTGCGAGAACCAACGTGAAATCGTAAAACCTCTAGCTAAAGCTTTGCCTAAATATATGTGGCCAAATCGCTACGTAAAGCTAGATAGTATGCCGATGAATTCTCATGCGAAGATAGATCGTAAGAAACTAGAGTTACTATAATATATAAAAGAAAATGGAGGTACGACAATGGAAGAACTAAGAACAATTCTCGAAGAAATACGCCCTGACGTTGACTTTGATGTAGAAAAAGAATTGATAGATGGAAAGGTCTTAGATTCATTTGACATCATAGCAATCGTGAGTGAGTTAAATCAGAACTATGATTTAAGAATCAACGTTAATGATCTGTTACCAGAAAACTTCAATTCCATTGAAGCAATTTGGGAGCTAGTACAGAAACTAAAGACCGTATAGTTGGAGGGAAACTTGTCCTTAATTTCTTTAGAATTTGGAGCGCTGTTTGCTATATTCATATTACTATACTTTATAGTACCTAGAAAAATGCAAATAGCGCTTTTGTTTGCATTTAGCGTATTCTTTTCTATTGCATCAGATGGAGCATTGTTTTTATTCATGCTCTTTACCATCGTCAGCACGTATGCTGGTGCGAAGCTTATGATGCGCCGGAATGCAGCACTCAGTGTTCAACTAGCAGATATATCCGATGAATTGAGAGACGCTCGAAGAGCGGCACGCGATGATGCGGAAAGATATAATAAAAGAGTATTACATATAGCCCTCTTTGCAAATTTCTGTTTGTGGGCGGTAATAAAATACACAAACTTTTCGATTGAAACTATTAACATGATAACAGGCTCATCACTACCGTTGCAGCATTTTGTGATGCCGCTAGGTATGTCATTCTACACATTTCAATCGATGGGGTATTTGACAGATGTATATAGACACAAATATGAAGCGGAAAATAGCTTCATAAAAGTGGCAACATTTATAACCTTTTTTCCTCATATTGTACAAGGCCCGTTTAGCCGATTTGACCAATTAGGGAAAACTATGTTTCGTGAAAATAAGTTCTCCTATGATAACCTGTGCAGAGGCACAAGACGCATCTTGTGGGGACTTGTAAAGAAGCTACTTATCGCTGATAAGCTAGGAATAGCCGTAAATGTCTACTTCTTAGATGTGCAGGGGTATAAAGGTGCATATTTATGGGTAGCATCTGTTTTATACGGAATGCAACTCTATGCAGATTTCTCTGGATATATGGATATGGTCTGCGGTGGTGCTAAAATAATGGGCATAGAAGTAGCTGAAAACTTCGAAAGACCATTTCTTGCTAAATCGGTTGAAGAGTACTGGAGACGTTGGCATATAACACTGGGAACGTGGTTCAGAGACTATGTGTTTTATCCAATTTCTATGGGACCATCTGCACAGAAGCTCGGCCGCAAATCAAGAAAAAAGTTTGGACCAAGAATGGGTAAACTCGTACCAAGCTACCTAGCTTTGATTTTTGTTTGGTCAATTACTGGTATTTGGCATGGGGCGGCATGGAAGTATATAATTTGGGGACTAGCAAATCTTTTTATAATTGTATTCAGCATGCAGATGGAAACAGTTTATAAAAAGTGCAGAAAAGCTTGTCGCGCGGACAGCCATCCGCATATATGGGGGTTTTTTCAAGTTTTCAGAACATTCTGGCTAATTAATTTCATTAGAGTTATGTCAAATTGTAAGGACTTTATGGAAAGCCTCACCTATTATGGGAATTTATTTAGAGGCTGGGGGACTATGCATATAGATGGGATTTCATCATTCTTCCCATCTATGAGCAGAATCGATATCATAATCGCTAGCTTTCTCATTAATTTTTGTATTTGTCGATTTAATGCAGGAATATAATAAATGGGATAAGTTTACAGAGAAAGTGCCAGGCGCAGTGCGGAGCATCACATATGCAGGTTTGATATTTGCACTATTTATGTATGCTGGTGGCAATAATGATTTAACAAGTGGGTTTTTGTATGCAGTATTCTAAACAAATAAAGAGAATAATTAACATGATAGTACTAGTTGTTGTGCTATCTACTTTACTTCATATAACAGGACTTGCTCTAGAGCCAATTTCATACTCCACATACTTCAATCACGATACTGAGATAATAGATGGGAAAAATGAAAGTTACGATTTAATATTTGTGGGAGCATCTAGGGTTTATAGATCATTTGTTCCAAAGATATTTGAAGAAAAGAGTGTGTATAAGAATGTGCTTAATGCAGGATCATCATCTCAATCGCTAGCAGGTAGCTACTATGAAACGAAGGACTTGATAGAGAGATACCATCCTAAGACGATTGTACTTGGTGTCACCTTTGATGAAATAGTTGAGTATAAACAAATTTTGCAAGGCGACTTAATAGTTTATGATAGATTGATTAAATATCAGAATAAAGTGAACTATTTTCTTTCAACATTTAAGGGTAAAAGCCTCCTATACGGAATAAAAGCATACAGATATAGAAATACATTCAACAAGGAGACAATTAAAGAGAACCAGAGAAAAAAGAACGAGTTATTATCAAGCAACTATGCTCCTGAAGTGATAAATGATGAGTATTATGCCGATAAAGGATTTGTATTTAGTAATAAATCGTTCAAAGCAGGAAATATACCAATTACAGGGAGTGATAGCTTCAGTAAAAACAGGGTGGATATGAAAAAAATCGCATATCTCGACAAAATAGTTAATATGTGCAAAAAAAACGATATTCAACTAATTCTCGTTTCAGGTCCCACAACAGTAATGAGAATGTATAATACAAAGGGGTACCAAGAAGCTACAGAATATTATAGTAACTATGCAAAGAATAATGGATTAAAATATTATAACCTCAACTTGCTGCAAAACAGATTAGAGCTATTGCCAGATGAACTAATGCACGACTATAACCATGTCAATGGAAAAGGCGCGGAGGTAACTAGTCGTGTATTTGCAGAGATTCTAAATAAAGAAGAAGCTGGTGAAAACACAGACTCGTATTTCTTTAACAATACAGATGAACTGAAAAAACAAATAAATTACATTGTTGCTGTGCAAGGGAAAATCCAAAAGAAAAAAGGGCATAAATATATTTCGATAAGCAGCTTGCAAAACTCTGATATAGTGCCAGAATACAAGGTTTCACTATTAAAGGATGATGGTAACACGGAAATTCTATACGATTATTCAGACGTTAAAAGGTTTGATATTAGCGGAATTAAAGGAAAAATTGTTGTCTATGCCAGAGCAAAGGGTAGTAAAAAAGCGTATGATGCATTTCAAGAATATAACATTGATAAGATGTAGATTGTGTAGTAATTATTAATATGATATAGCTAGTTCAGGTTAAAAGAGAATAGGAGGAGGAAAATGACAAGAAAGATTAGGATTTTATTACTTTTAAGTGTGATGGTAATATTCAGTGTAGCCTTTGTTAATGCTGATGAAAGTGTGTCTTCTATAAAAGAGCCTGTAAATGATGTTGTAGCAGAGAATGACGTTGAAGCAAATGGTGAACAGAATCAAGGTAATGTGGTGCAGGTGCCAACTTCTGAAACAGACACTATTTCTAGCTATCATTCTAATGCAAAACCAGTATCACTTAGTGTTCAAAGAGCGCCTAGATATAATTCGTGGGTTGATGAAAATGGTAATCGTTACTATGCAGATGGAAACGGTAATTATGTAAGAGGAATCCATGAAATAAATGGAGTTATATATTTCTTTGATCCAAATACTGGAGCCTTAAAGAGAGAGGCTGGATGGAGAACTTGGGGCAATGGTAGATACTTTACAAATGGTGAAGGAATTGCGTATAGAAGTAGGTTCATAACATTTGGAACACCTAAGTTCTACATGGGAATAGATGGTGCGGTGAAGACGAGTATATACTCAACCCCTGATGGACGGATATACAATTCGGATGATTATACAGGTGAAGTAATACAAAGAGCACAGTGGATAGTGAAGAACGGGAAAAAATATTTCTCAAATGCTAGTGGAGAGCTATATAAAAATCAATTTATAACATTTGGAACACCTAAGTTCTACATGGGAGCAGATGGTGCAGTAAAAACAGGGTTATTCACTACAAGTGATGGTCAACTTTATAATGCAGATGACCGAACTGGTGAGATTATCCAGAGAGCACAGTGGATAGAGAAGAACGGTAAGAGATATTTTTCTAACGCAGAGGGTGCTCTATACAAAAATCAATTTATAACATTTGGAACACCTAAGTTCTACATGGGAATAGATGGTGCGGTGAAGACGAGTATATACTCAACCCCTGATGGACGGATATACAATTCGAATGATTATACAGGTGAAGTAATACAAAGAGCACAGTGGATAGTGAAGAACGGAAAAAAATATTTCTCAAATGCTAGTGGAGAGCTATATAAAAATCAATTTATTAGCTTTGGAAATACATATTATTATATGGGGGCAGATGGGGCAGTTGTTGTTGGCTCTTTTTACTATAATGGTGAAAGTTATACATCTAATCAAGAAGGTATTGTAAACGAATTAAATGGTCCTCCAGGAAGCAGGGTGCTTGGTATAGATGTTTCTTATGCACAGGGTGCTATTGACTGGAATAGAGTTATGAAGGCAGGAATTAAATTTGCCATTATAAGAGCTGCATTTAGAGGCTATGGCACAGGACGCATTGTTGAAGATGAATGGTTTGAAAGAAACATTAAGGGAGCAACTGCTGCTGGGATTAAAGTAGGTGTATATTTCTTCTCGCAAGCTGTTAATGAAAAAGAGGGCGCTGAAGAGGCAGATTATATCGTTAATCAGATTAGAAATTACAAAGTAACTCTTCCTGTTGTTATAGATACGGAATATGTATCAGATTCTCGTGCGAGAGGCAATTTAATATCAAAAGAAATAAGAACAGCTGCAGTAAAAGCATTCTGCGAGAGATCTCTTCAAAGAGGTTATACCCCTATGATATACGCAAGTACAAGTTGGTTAAATAATCAGCTTGATATGAGAAAACTCAGTGCATACAAGGTTTGGGTTGCACAATATTACAGTCGTGTAACATATAATGGCAAGTATCAGTGCTGGCAGTATTCCAACTCAGGTTCTGTAGATGGTATAAGCAATAGAGTTGATATGAACTATTGGTATAATAGATAAAATAGAAGGATATATAACTTCCTTAATTGAATATTATATATATTAGAAAGGTGCAGATGTAATATTTGTGCCTTTCTTTTTTACGAAAATGAAGTTAACGAGACCTAATCATCCCAAGATTATTAATATCGTGATATAATTAAAAGGTTAATAAACGTTTCAATCAACTCGGAGGAAAACATGCTTTACGACATAGTCATAATAGGAGCTGGAATCACTGGCTCGATGCTCGCCAGAGAGCTTTCGAGGTACGAACTCAAAATAGCGGTCTTAGACAAGGAAAATGATATCGCGAATGGCGCAACCATGGCGAATTCTGCGATAGTGCATACAGGATACGATCCTGTAGATGGCACGCTCAAGGCGGAGCTTAACGTAAAAGGTGCGCGTAAGTATCCTAAGATTTGCGAGGACTTGCACTGCCATATCAAGAACACGGGTGCATTCGTAGTCGCATGTAATGACGAAGAGGAGAATCTACTTGAGGTGTTGGCTGAAAGGGCAGTCTGTAGGGATATCCCTCATGAATTTCTTAGTGGAGATGAGGCACGTGCTGTAGAGCCAAATCTCAGCGACAACATAAACAAGGTGCTGTCATTTCCGACGACATCTGTAATCTACCCTTGGGAGGTCGCTATTGCTTGTATGCAGGTTGCTGTAAACAATGGCGTAGATTTATTCCTAAACCACGAAGTGAGCACCATAGATAAGAATGACGATGACTACGTGATCAAAGCAGGCGGCGAGACATTCAATGCCAAGGTTGTTCTAAATGCTTCTGGAATAGGTGCAGCAGAAATTTGCCGCATGCTCATAGACGAACCTATATTTGAGGTTACCCCAAGACGGGGCGAATACTATGTTATCAGTAACGACGAACATATAGTAAATAACATCATATTCCCTGTTCCGACTGCTAAGGGCAAGGGAGTACTCGCAATTCCGACGGTTTATGGCAACACGCTAATCGGTCCGAACAGCGAGCAACTTGTGGATAACATCTCGACAGCGACGAGCGTAGATGGGGCAAGCTACTTGCGTGAACACATCACCAAGATAATTAAGACCGTTCCACTTCATAAGTCGATAAGGACATTTGCAGGACTGAGACCGACCACGAACTCCAAGGACTTCATAATTGAGCCACTGGGAGAGCATCATCCAAACTTTATCAACATCGCATCCATAGAGTCGCCTGGACTAGCTAGTGCGCCGGGTATTGCGGACTATGTGATAGAGAATTTTGTAGCGGATAGACTCTGCCTTAAGGAGAACCCAGATGCGGTTATGACAAGGGAGAAGCCAATCATGGTTTCAGAGCTATCTGAAGAGGATAGAGATAAACTCGTGCGTGCAAATTCGCAGTATGCAAATATAGTTTGCAGGTGCGAGACCATATCCGAAGGAGAGATAGTTGCGGCTATACACGAGGTGTGTGGTGCAAGAAGCGTCAAGGGAATCAAGAAACGTGTCCGTCCTGGAATGGGCAAGTGCCAGGGAGGATTCTGCGAACCCAAGGTCGTAGAAATTCTAGCTAGAGAGCTGAAATGTTCACCTATAGATATAGTCCAAGATGGACAGCATTCACAGATTTTAGAGAAGGAGAATCGCTAAGATGAGACATTGTCAGGCAGTGGTAATAGGTGGTGGTTGCGGCGGACTTGCGGCAGCTGCAAAGCTAAAGCAGGAAGGACTAGCGGATGTCGTTCTAATCGAGCGTGATGTCGAACTTGGCGGAGTGCTCAATCAGTGTATACATAATGGATTTGGATTAACTACATTCAAAGAGCAGTTAAGTGGACCTGCATTTGCAGAGAGGTTCGAGAGAGAAAAGCGATAGCATCTGGTGTAGAAATCAAGCTAGGCGCAATGGTTACGCACATGAGTAAAGACCGCGTCATCGAGTATGCAAGTCAGGAAGAAGGTTATCAGAAACTTCAATCAGATATCATTATCCTTGCTGTTGGCTGTTACGAGAGAAGCCGTGGCGCCCTTGGAATACCAGGAGAGCGTCCTACTGGAGTGTATACAGCAGGACAGGCTCAGAGATACCTCAATATAGATGGCTATATGGTTGGAAAGAAGGTATTTATACTCGGCTCTGGAGATATCGGACTAATAATGGCGCGCAGAATGAGTCTCGAGGGGGCTGAAGTGCTCGGAGTTGCGGAGCTGATGCCGTACAGCAATGGACTGCCTCGTAACATGAAGCAGTGCCTCGATGACTTTGGGATTCCTCTATATCTATCCCATACTGTAACTAACATATATGGACGTGATAGACTTGAGCGTATTGAGCTCACAAAGGTAGACGATAAGAGACAGCCGATCGCTGGAAGCGAGATGTATTTCGACGTAGACACACTGCTCCTAAGCGTTGGACTGATTCCTGAAACACTCTAGCTGAAGAGGCTGGAATTGAAATGGATCCGAGCATCCGTGGACCAATTGTCGACGAGAACTATATGACATCGGTTCCGGGAATATTCGCATGCGGAAACGGACTTCACGTGCATGACCTAGCAGACTTCGTTACGAAGCAGGCCGGTGAGGCGGCGGTAGGGGCTGCACGATACTATGAATCTCTAAAGGGGCAATTAACGGAGACTAAGAATAGAAACCAAATTACAGCGGACAGTGCAACATCAGAATATGAGGATGTTGCTTTAGCAGATAATTTATACTGCGAGGCACACGCTGGAAACCTTGTGGGATATGTCGTTCCAGCGAAGCTTCATAAGGAGAATCTGCCAAAGGCAGTGACATTCTACTTCCGAGTTCGAAGGCCGATGAGTGATATAGAGATTGAAATTCTGAAGGGTGATAAGCTGCTGCGCACAATTCACAAGGATGCGGTAATTCCGTCTGAGATGGAGCAGGTGGTAATAGCAGGCAAACACCTTGAAGAAACCGATGGCGATCTGACGATTCAGATAAAGGAGAATTAAGATGAGAGATGCAGAATTGATTTGCGTAAACTGTCCGAAGGGCTGCAGAGTTACTGTACATCTCGAAGATGATAAAATCACAGAAATTGAAGGGTACAGTTGCAAAGAAGGTCTTAGCTATGCAGAGCAGGAGATAACTCGGCCGATGAGGATCCTGACTTCGACGGTAAGAATCGATGGTGCGGTCAATCGCGTGCTGCCGGTAATTACCGAGAGCGAGATTCCGCTGGATATTTGGCGCGAGGCTATGAGTGAGATTAAAGGACTCAGAGTTACGGCCCCCGTGGAGATTAACGACATAATCGAGAGCGACTTTATGGGTACGGGCGTGAATCTGATTGCGAGTAGGAGTATGAAGTAGTGTCGCACTATTGGGAGTTTGGTAAAATATACATATGAGTTTACTAATTTAAAGATTTAAGGTAGGTGCTAATGAGTTTTTTCTCAGGGTTAGATTTCTTTGTGACATTGATTATTGCAGTTGTTCCAGCTATCATATTGGGATTAAGTGGGAAGTCACTACGGTATTACAGGGCTATTCTTACGTGTGTATTCATTTATCTTATATATCATAATTCTTTAATGGAACTGGGATTTTTAATAGGATACGCGATAATGTCACTGTGCCTAGTAAAACTATATTTATTTTCCAGAATGAAGATAGGTAGAAATAAGGTACTCTACATAACAGCAATCATGATAACCTTATGTCCACTGATTTTGAGTAAGCTGGAAAGCTATGTAGGTCATAGCTTTTTTGGAGCAGATAATACAATCTTCGGATTTCTTGGATTGTCGTACATCTTTTTTAGAGTCATACAGACGATTATTGAAATATACGATGGAGTTATAAAAGAAATTAAATGGTATGAATTCATTGAGTTTCTATTATTCTTTCCAACACTTAGTTCTGGTCCAATAGACAGAAGTCGACGTTATTCGCAGGATTATAATAAAATCTATACAAGAAAAGAATATAGTGAACTACTGTCAAGCGGAATAATTAAAATTATGTGCGGTCTTGTATATAAACTACCATTATCAGGGACAGCTATGTATATTATGAATACATACATGATAAATAAATACGACCCAATTCATATAATAGGGTATGCATACTCATATGGTTTATATATGTTTTTTTGATTTTGCAGGATATAGCTTGATGGCAGTAGGAACAGGCTATATTCTTGGTATAAAAGTACCTGATAATTTCAACAAACCATTTATTAGTATTGATATTAAAGACTTTTGGAATAGATGGCATATAACATTATCCCACTGGTTCAGAGATTTTATATTCTCAAGATTTTTATTTGATTCACTAAGTAAAAAGAGATTTAATAGTAAATTAACTGCAGCCTCTGCCGGATTGATGATTAATATGACATTGATGGGGATATGGCATGGTCTTGAACTACATTATATAGCCTACGGGGTCTATCATGGAATATTGCTAGTTATAGCTGAGATATATCAAAAGAAATCCAAGTTCTATAAATTGCATAAAAAGGATAATGTTTATAAATTTGTATCATGGTTTATCACTTTGAATTTAGTTATGTTTGGGTTCCTTATATTTTCAGGGCAAGGAAAAGCTACGGCTATAGGTTTTTTAGGATACTTAAGATAGAAGATTAAAAATCTCAATCAGATAGAAATAATATAACAATAATGATAACTAAGATTCTAGTGATTTAAACGAAATGGAATAATATGACATGAAGAAATTAATTTCATTAATAATAGCAGTAATATTGATTCTAGTTACGATATTAATAGTAGATTCACAGGTGAAACTATCCGTGATAAATAACAAACATTAATGAAGCATATAAAACAAACACTGATTAAAGAAATGCTTCGGTTGAGACCCTAAAAAAGATATTTGACAAAGATACAGCTGTCATACTAGGTTCATCAGAACTTTCAGCAACGGATCAAATCGGATTCCCGTCATATTTATTTGGGAACAGCAAGTCTGAAATAAAAATGGTCCTAATGGGTAGTGGTTACAAGCAATGCATACACCAGGCAACTGCAGTTGGTGCATACAGCGATATACTTCCTAAAAAAAAGGTTGTATTAATATTATCTCCTCAATGGTTTACAAAAAATGGATTAGACCCTGATGCGTATGCTAGTCGCTTCTCTGAAAGACTTTATCTAGAAATGATGGATAACAAAAATATCTCAGAGAAGCTAAAAAAACGCCTTACAAAAAGGTTAAAAATATATCTGGCATCTGATTCAAAGCAACTAGAGAGAATTAATTTATACGAGAGACAATATTTTAATCACAATTTAAATCCTGTAGAGCGCATAAAAAACAAGGTGTTTAGAGGGTTCATGGATTTTAAAGAGGACTACATACTTGCCAAACAACTAGACAGTGGCACGACAGCAGATGCAGGAATTATTAATAAAAGGGATATTAACTTTCAGCGCTTGATGGGAGAGGCACAGTCTGAGGGTGAAAAAGTATGTACAAATAATGATTTTGGAGTATATGACGAATACTATAACAGCTATATTAAAGATAACGTTAATAATTTAAAAAATTCGAATATTAATGAAAGCTATGCTGAATCACCTGAATATGACGACTTTAAAATATTTCTGGATATGTGTAAAGAACTTGATATAGAACCACTTATAGTTATAGTGCCAGTAAATGGTAGGTGGTACGATTACACAGGTTTCCCAAAGGAGGGAAGAGAAGCATACTATTCTAAAGTTAGAGAGATCTGCAAAGAATATAATGTGAAAACAGCAGACTTTTCCGATAAAGAATATGAGAAATATTTCTTGAAAGATATAATGCACATGGGATGGAAAGGATGGGTTTACTTTGATGAAGCAGTATTTAATTTCTATAATCAATAAGATTAAAACATCGACATTCTGGAATATTATATTTTGGACGGTGGCATTCTATTTTATGATGGTGATAATAATTGTGTATTTGTTGAATGCAGATTTATCTTCAGCGCCTGATTTCGTATATAATCAGTTTTAGCTAAAAAAACTATAATAGATAGCGCTAATTTGAAAAAGTAAATTGATTTCCTTGATACAGAACCTTATTGTGACAACCATACCCAGATGGTATAATTATCCATAAATGCGGGGTTCACAATACTGCGAGCTCGGGTATTTTAGAAAAGAGATGTTTTATGAAGAAAAATAAAATCGGTAGTATTCTCGTAGCGGTTATAATTATCGGAAGTATAATCGGATCCGTATTGCTTTATTTTGTCGGATTTGCTATTGTACCGGAATTCCGCTTGGCATAAGAATCATTGCAGCACTTATATGTGCTGGAATAATATATGGAATACTGCACATCTTGATCGAGAGAATCCGCGAGATTCAGAAGGGGGAAGACGATGATCTTAGTAACTACTAACGAAATCGAAGGCAGAAAAGTTCAGACAATCGGACTAGTAAAGGGAAGCACAATCCAGACAGTTAACGCTATCAGAGACTTTGGTGCTGGACTCAAGACTCTAGTTGGTGGAGAGCTCGTTAAGTACAACGAGATGATGAACAACGCTAGAGCGCTTGCAACAAAGAGAATGGTTGAAGAGGCTGAGAGCGTAGGTGCTGACGCAATCGTTGCAGTTCGTTATGCATCCGCGTCCGTAATGCAGAATGCTGCGGAGGTTATGGCATACGGAACAGCTGTTAAGTTCGTTGACTAATCGTCGATGACTGAGGCGTAAGCCAAAGCATTATAATTGAAATTTGCCGGGTCATAGACACCCCTGTTCAGATGAACGCGTGTGAAGGCCCGGTTTTCATTTGTTTTTGATTTATATACACGTTACTTCCTTGCATATATCACCTATGAGGGATATTATTATACCTATGCTCAAGATTATTAAATGGATATTCAAGTTAATATTGGCAGTGATAGTCATCATAGTGGGGATCAACCTGTTCGTTAAGTTAGAAGGTGAGAGAAGCCTCCGCAGCGTAGAACAGGTTAGTGGTAAATCGTATGACTGCATTATCGTGCTTGGCGCAGGAGTGTATGGAAATGGCGAGCCGACTAAGATCCTGAAGGATAGACTTGACCGCGGCATCGAACTGTATAAGGTTGGAGCGGCACCGAAGCTGCTGTTATCTGGGGACAATGGCAAGACCAATTACGATGAGGTAAAGGTCATGAAAAATTACTGTCTGAAGCAAGGTGTTCCGGCGCAAGATATATTCCTAGATCACGCAGGATTTTCGACATATGAGTCGATGTATCGGGCTAGAGATATATTCGGGGTTAAGACTGCGGCAGTCGTAACGCAGTACTATCATGAAGGTAGGTCGCTATACACAGCTAAGAGACTCGGACTAAAGGTTGTTGGTGTAAGTGCAGTAGAGAAGCGGTACGACGGAGATGAATCTCGTGCAGTGAGGGAATTCCTCGCTAGGGAAAAAGCCTTTGTGCAGTGCATCGTTAAGCCGAAGCCAACATTCCTCGGGGATAAGATAGACATTACTGGCGACGGACAGGTGAGCTGGTAACTAATGGAAAGGCTTGAAAGAGCAGATAATAACAAGAAGAATAGAGTGTTAGGATGTGCATCCTGACACTTTTTATATGCGCCAAGCAAAGAGTACAAGGAGTGAATTAAGTATTTATATAAGTGCATTACGAGTTGTTGACAAATGAATTTAGCACAATATAATTGTATATGCAAGGGGAGTCTAAAAAGGAAATTAGACTAGAGACTTAGTAAGTAAGCAATCTGCCTAACGATAAATGCGTGTGGCGGAACATTTGCTGAAGCCTTTATAAAGGCTGTAACAGGAGGTAGTAGATATGGGCTTTTACGATTATACAGTTCCAGCTGCAGATGGCAGACAGGTATCCATGAGGAATTACGAGGGAAAGGTTGTCCTAGTTGTTAACACAGCGACAGGATGTGGATTTACACCGCAGTATGAGCCGATTGTGGAAATGTATGAGAAATATCACGAACAAGGATTTGAGGTTCTCGACATTCCGTGCAATCAGTTTGCAGGTCAGACTCCTGGTACAGATGAAGAGATTCAAGAGTTTTGCACACTTCAGTACAAAACACAGTTTCCTCAGATGAAGAAATCTGATGTTAACGGCGAAAACCAGCTCGAACTCTATAAGTTCCTCAAAGAGGAGAAAGGGTTTGAGGGCTTTGGCAAAGGACTCAAGGCGACAGGACTCTCTGTCGTAGTTAAGAAAATGGACAAGGATTATAAGAATAATCCTGATATCAAGTGGAACTTTACCAAGTTCGTAGTAGATAGAGGTGGCAATGTTGTTGCTAGATTTGAACCAACTGCGAAGATGGATGAAGTGGAGAAGTGCATATCTTCTCTAATCTAAAATTGTTGTTCCAAGCCTACGGGCTGTAACATCCTTAATAATAAATATACTGCAATGGAAAAGGCGTAGCTCAGGCTGCGTTTTTTTCTTTGCCATGAATACAGGTAATATTTGCATATATTACAAGTTTTATGTGTTTATTTGTGTAACCACACTAGGAAAAATTCATTGCAAAATGTTATAATGAATAAAAGATTGAATGGAGTAGCCGTTCAGTCATTTTTATTTATTAGGAATATAAGAAAGGGGAAACAATGAGTACAGCTGCTGAGATAAAAGAAAATAAATTAGGAACAGCACCAATACCGTCACTGATTATAAACTATCAGTGCCACTTATGGTCTCTATGTTTGTGCTATCGTTATACAACATCGTAGATAGTATATTTGTCGCACAGATTAACGAGAATGCGCTCACAGCTATATCGCTTTGCTTCCCAGTTCAATCGATGATGATTGCGTTTGGAGTAGGTACTGCTGTCGGTATGAGTGCTCTTATGTCGCGATATCTCGGAGCAAGGGAGTTCGACAAGGTAACTGCTACGGCGCAAAATGGCATATTCCTGTGCTTTGTGACTTACACGATATTCGTAATCATCGGGGTGTTCGCTGGACCTTTTATCGAGATGCAGACTAGTAATCATGAGATAATCGAGTACGGAGTTACGTACCTTAGAATTGTGTGTTGGCTCTCTATTATGGTATTTCTACAGGTGACTATTGAGAGACTTCTGCAGAGCACGGGCAAGACCATTTATATTTTTATCACACAGAGTATCGGTGCGATAATCAATATAATCATGGATCCTATACTTATCTTTGGGTGGTTCGGAGTGCCCAAGATGGGAATCGCTGGTGCTGCATATGCAACCATTTTTGGACAGACGGTTGGTGCGCTGTTAGGGCTGTATTTCAACGTCAAGAAGAATAAGGAGATAAAGCTTACACACAAAGGCTTCAGACCTAGATGGAAGACTATCAAAGAGATATACGGAATCGGAATTCCATCGATTATCATGCAGTCGGTAGGCTCATTCATGGTCTTCGGACTAAATCAGATACTCGTAAATTTACGACTACTGCGGTTGCGGCTTTTGGAGCTTATTTCAAGCTCCAGAGCTTCATCTTTATGCCAGTGTTCGGTATGGACAACGGAATAGTTCCGATTATCGCATATAACTATGGTGCGCAGAACCGCAAGCGACTAGATGAGACAATGAGACTGTCTGTAATTTACGGTATAGCCATGATGACCATTGGAATGTTCATATTCTGGACAATCCCGCATGTATTGCTAGGCTTCTTCTCAGCCTCACCAGAGCTGATGAAAATTGGAACCGTTGAGCTCAGGATTATCTCGCTCGCGTTCCCTCTTGCAGGATACTCAATCATGCTAGGCGGAGTATTCCAAGCACTTGGCAAGAGTGTATACAGCATGTACGTCTCCATCGTAAGACAGCTAATCGTGCTACTGCCAGCGGCATACTTCCTATCTAAGCTCGGCAACATCGACTACGTGTGGCTTTCATTTGTATTTGCAGAATTCTTTGGACTTAGCATGTCAATCATATATACTAGGAAGATAAAGAAGGATATAATTAACCAGCTGTAGATGCGACTAGTATATGGCAAATGGCTGCATGTATCCGCAAGACCTACGATGTGCAGTAAAGGAGCTAATGTGGAAACTCATAGAAAACAGAACATACATGAGAATAAAAAGGCACTTCGCGCAAGATGTCGAGAAATCGTAAAGGGGCTTTCTCCCGAATATATCGAAGAGGCAAGCAAGAAAATCACTAATCTCGTAGTACAAACTGATGTATATAGGGATGCAAAGACGATATTTTGTTACATGTCGATGGGCGGTGAACCTGTGACAGATGCGATTATTGAAGGTGCTCTTGAGGATGGCAAACGCGTTGGGATTCCGCTCTGCGTCGGACCGCATGAGATGATAGTCAAGGAATATAGGCACGGTGATGAACTTGCGAGAGGCTCATTCGGAATTAGAGAGCCGCTTGCTGAAGCAACTGAAATTGCAGCGGATGAGTTTGACCTAGCAATTGTTCCTTGCGTGGCATGCTCAAAGGACGGACGGAGAATCGGTCACGGTGCGGGTTACTATGATAGATTTCTTAGTGTGTCGGGATTTAACAAGATTGCGCTCTGCTTTGAGAAGCTTCTCACAGACGATATTCCGCTAGAGGAGACGGATGTGCACATGGATGGAGTTGCGACCGAAGATGCCATCTATGGGACGCGATGGCGCGGCTAAGTTCGAGATGAAATAGACCAACAGCAAGTTGCACCATAGCTTTAAATATAGAGATAAGAGGTAAAAACATGAGTAAAAATAAAGTTGTATTAACAGGAGATAGACCGACCGGCAGACTGCACATCGGTCACTACGTGGGATCATTGAGACAGAGGCTCATCCTGCAGGAGGATTCGAGTATCGACAAGATGTTCGTTATGATTGCAGATGCACAGGCCTTGACTGACAATGCTGATAACCCAGAGAAGGTGCGCGAGAGTGTGCTTCAGGTTGCGATGGATTATCTGGCAATTGGACTTGATCCAGCTCGCACGACCATCTTTATTCAGTCACAGATTCCAGCACTTCATGAGATGACTATGTACTACATGAATCTCGTTACAGTTGCTAGAGTTCAGAGAAATCCTACAGTTAAGAATGAGATTAAGATGCGTGGTTTTGAGGCAAATCTACCGGTAGGATTCTTTACATATCCTATAAGCCAGGCTTCCGATATCACTGCTTTCATGGGCACTATCGTACCAGTTGGTGAAGATCAGGAACCGATGATCGAGCAGTGCCGCGAGATAGTGCGTAAATTCAATGCTACTTATGGTGAAGTCCTAGTTGAGCCAGAGATTTATCTACCGGACAATAAGGCGTGCCTAAGACTTCCAGGCACTGATGGTCAGGCTAAGATGAGCAAATCACTCGGCAACACCATCTATCTATCGGACAGCGAGCAGGAACTCAAGACTAAGGTCATGAGTATGTATACTGACCCTAACCACATCAAGGTTGAGGATCCAGGTCAGGTTGAAGGCAATACTGTGTTTACATACCTAGATGCGTTTGTGCAGCCTGATTCATTCGAGAAGTATCTACCTGATTACAAGGATTTGGATGAGCTCAAAGACCATTATAGAAGAGGTGGACTCGGCGATGTTAAGGTTAAAAAGTTCCTTCTTAAGGTGTTAAATGAGTTCCTTGAGCCAATCAGAGAGAGACGTGCATACTACGAAGAGAATCCTGAAGTGGTAGTTGAAATGCTCAGAAAGGGTACCGAACTTGCGAATGCTGAGGCAGAGGCAACTCTTGATAAGATGAAGAAAGCGATGCAGATCGACTACTTCAATCAGTGGAACGAAGATTACAATATTAAGTAGGCGAAGATTCACTGCTCAAAGCTTGAAGCGAACATATAAGCGAGGTTGAGCTTCGTTTTGAAAATGAAGTTTGAGGTGCTTGAGCTTGAAATAGCAAGTTCCAGATATAATGGAATAAAACGATAAAAGGCAGTTTCGATAGTTCGGAGCTGCTGTTTTTATTTCTTTCACTTCTTCATTCTATCTTCACAAAAATGCACATTACCGAGACAAATTATTTTCTTTTGCATGGTAAAATCTATGTATTATTATGAAGGGATGTTCTCAAAGTGCTGTAGGCACTGCAAATGTGTGAGATTCAAAGATGATTAAGAACGTTGTAGGCATGTACTTCAGCCCGTCGGGTGCGACTGCCAAGATAACTAAGAAGATTACAATTGAATTAACTGAAAACATGCGTGATAGCTGTCTAGATGATCTCAGCTATTCTTTACGATATGCTCTGTCTAAGTGAGCGCCACGGAATCAATACTTCTATTGATTGTACCGATGAGACCATAGTTGTTATGGGGCTTCCAGTAATGTCTGGGCGAATTCCAGAGATATGCAAGGAGATGCTATCCAAGGTGAATGGTAATGGTGCGTATCTCGTTGCGCTAGTATCATATGGAAACAACAGTTACGGTGATGCGCTTTACGAGCTATACACATATGCAAGTGAGAGAGGCTTTAACGTTATAAGCGCAGCTGCATTTATCGCTCAGCACTCGATGTTCTCTAAGATTGCGGAGAGCAGACCAGATTCGAACGATATCAAGAAGATGATTGAGTTCAGCAGGATTAGCGCTAAGAAGCTTAAACGCTTCGTATGTACGGATATCGCGTCAATGCGAGGAAGACTCGCTCCGCTCATAATTCCTGGTTCGATTCCAAAGCGCAAGCCGATGAAGCTACCGATTCACCCTACAGCGAATTCTCTGTGCATAAGCTGTGGAAAGTGCAAAGAAGTGTGCCCAGTTGGAGCAATCTCTACTGATGACCTCAGAAAGTCTAACCCAAAGGAATGCATCTCGTGCACATCGTGTATCAAGGCTTGTCCGCAGGATGCACGTGGATTCTACGGCTCGCTTGCTAAGGCGACGAGGATTGCGAGAGAGAAGCTGCATTTTAAGAGAAAAGATCCAGAGTGGTTTATATAGACAAATCAAAGAGAGAACATATAAGATAAAGAATATTCTTAAAAACCCCCTTTTGCCAGGATTTGGCAAGGGGATTTTTTATATGGAGATTTCATCATAGCAGCTTTGACTACTTGACACAATAAATATTGCATATTAATATACACGTATACAATCTAGCGTGTAAGTAAAAATTGGTATATTTAAGCGCGCGAGTTATGCAAGGGTAGATCAAAGGGTAAGGGAAAACCAAATTTTATGAGGTGAAACAGATGGGTGACATCAAGATTAATAAGAAATCGAATTTGCTTGAACAGGATCCGTATAATTATCAGCTTCAGGATGTAGAAGACCCTAATTTGATGCGCGAGTTTTTCGAGTATACGGAGATTCCAAAGGTTTCCTTTAACTTTAGAAGAAATCCGCTCGGCATGCCTAAGGAGATATGGATTACAGATACGACCTTCCGTGATGGGCAGCAGTCCCGCGAGCCATATACGGTTGAGCAGATTGTGGATATTTACAAGATGATGTCGAGGCTTTCTGGGCCAAACGGCAAGATTAGGCAGACGGAGTTTCGTTTACAGCGAGCGAGATAGGCGAGCTATAGATAAGTGTCGCGAACTCGGACTTGAGTTTCCAGAAATTACGACCTGGATTAGAGCTAAGAAAGACGATTTTAAGCTAGTGCATGATATCGGCGTCAAAGAGACGGGAATTCTGGTCAGCTGCTCGGATTATCATATATTTACGAAGCTTGGTATGAACAGAAGGCAGGCGATGGAGCATTACCTCTCCGTTATTTCCGATGCATTTGAAGCGGGAGTTATGCCGCGTTGTCACCTTGAGGATATAACGAGGTCTGATTTCTATGGCTTTGTAGTACCGTTTGTAAAGGCGATTCAGGACCTCGCTGAACAGGCTGATATGCCTGTTAGAATTCGTGCCTGCGATACGCTTGGATACGGAATTCCTTATGGTGGAGTTGCGATGCCTCGTTCAGTATCAGGTATTATATATGGACTGCAGCACTATGCTGGTGTTCCAAGCGAGATGATTGAGTGGCACGGACATAACGATTTCTACAAGGCGGTTACTAATGCTGCAACAGCTTGGTTGTACGGAGCAGCGGCGGTAAATACTACGCTATTTGGCATAGGAGAGAGGACTGGAAATGTACCGCTTGAGGCGATGGTCTTCGAATATGCACAGCTTCGTGGCACGCTAGATGGAATGGATACTACGGTTATCACGGAACTGGCCGAATACTATGAGAATAAGATAGGTTATCATCTGCCAGAGCAGACACCTTTTGTCGGTGAGAATTTCAACGTTACGAAGGCTGGAATTCACGCGGATGGATTGCTCAAGAATGAGGAAATTTACAATATATTTGACACTAAGAAATTTCTGAATAGACCGCCACTCGTTTCGATTAATCAGAATAGTGGTGCAGCTGGAGTTGCTTTGTGGCTCAATGAGAAATACCAACTTGAGGGTACTCGTAAGGTGGATAAACATAGCGAGGTGGTACGCTACATCAAGAGCTGGATTGATGAACAGTATGAGAATGGTAGAGTTTCGGTTATCGGTGCTGATGAAATTGATGCGCTGGTAAATAAGTTCGTAACTGGCGAAGCAGAAGGAAATTGGTAGGGAACAAAATGGGATATACAATAGCTGAGAAAATTATTAAATCTCACCTAGTTAGCGGAGAGATGAAAGTGGGGGAGGAAATAGGGCTTAGGATTGACCAGACTTTGACCCAGGATGCAACTGGAACTATGGCATATCTGGAGTTTGAGGCGATGGGAATTCCACAGGTCAAGACTGAGTGTTCCGTCGCATATATCGACCACAATACTCTGCAGTCTGGATTTGAGAATGCAGATGATCATAAATATATTCAGACCGTAGCTGCAAAGCACGGTGTGTACTTCTCGAGACCTGGCAACGGCATATGCCACCAGGTTCATTATGAGAGATTTGGCATTCCGGGCAAGACCCTGATTGGGTCTGATTCGCACACGCCAACTGGTGGTGGGCTCGGAATGCTGGCGATGGGGGCTGGTGGCATGGATGTAGCCGTTGCCATGGGCGGCGGAGCTTACCACATTCAGATGCCAAGGATGATTTTCGTTGAACTAATCGGAGAGCTCCGCCCTAATGTGAGCGCCAAGGACATCATCTTGGAGGTTCTGCGCATGCTGTCTGTAAAGGGAGGCGTTGGCGCTATTGTCGAATACGGCGGCGAGGGTGTAGCGACGCTCAGCGTTCCTGAGCGTGCGACTATCACTAATATGGGCGCTGAGCTCGGAGCTACTACCTCGATTTTTCCTTCTGATGAGGTGACCAGGCAGTTCCTGACCGCACAGGATAGAGAGGCTGACTGGTCTCCTCTGGCTAGTGACCCTGAAGCTGAATATGCTGAGTGCTACTCTATCGATCTGAGCGAGCTTGAGCCTCTGGCTGCTTGCCCAAATAGTCCTGACAATGTAAAGCCTGTAAAAGAACTGACAGGAATTAAGGTGGACCAGATTGCGATAGGCTCATGTACAAATTCATCATTTGCAGATATGACCAAGACTGCATTAGTGTTAAAAGGTCATAAGATTGCAGACAGTGTGAGTCTGGGAATATCGCCAGGATCAAGACAAGTGCTCTCCATGATGGCGGAGAGTGGGGCGCTTACAGATATGATTGATGCAGGAGCAAGAATTCTTGAATGCGCATGTGGACCATGCATAGGAATGGGGTTCTCTCCGAATTCTAAGGGTGTGAGTCTTAGAACTTTTTAACAGGAACTTCCTCGGTCGGTCTGGAACTAAGGACGGGCAGGTGTATCTGGTAAGCCCTGAGACAGCTGCAGCGTCAGCGCTCACAGGCTATATCACAGCATCCAACGACACTTTTTTTCCAATCGCACAGCCGCAGCAACCAGATAGATTTCGAATCAATGATGACGGAATCATCGCACCACTGCCAGCAGCAGAAGCTGCGGCGGCAGAGGTGCTCCGCGGCCCCTAACATCAAACCTTTCCCAGAGACAAGTCCGCTAGATAATCAGATAGAGGCCGCGGTCATCCTCAAGGTAGGTGATAATATCACCACAGCATCATATCATGCCAGCAGGTTCAAAGGTTTTACCTTATAGATCTAATATACCTAAGATATCTGAGTTTTGTTTTAGCGTAGTAGATGAGACCTTTGCAGCTAGAGCCAAGGCAGCTGGTAAGGGATTCATAATTGGCGGCTCGAATTACGGACAGGGGTCATCTAGAGAGCATGCTGCGCTTGCACCGCTCTACCTCGGAATAAAGGCGGTTATAGCGAAGAGTTTTGCCAGAATTCATGCGGCAAATCTTGTGAATGCGGGAATCCTGCCGCTAATCTTCGAGAATCCAGATGACTATGATGAGATAGAACAGGGCGATGTACTTAGACTAGATAATGTGAGAGCGGCTCTAGGAGATGACAGAATAATTCTGCATGCTGGGAACAAGGATATACAGCTTCGCATGGAACTTGCAGAAAGACAGAAGGAGGTGCTCTTGGCAGGAGGACTTCTTGACTATGCGGCACTTGGAAACTAAATCAAGTTATGAAAGATGCATCCATTAAGGACGCCGCTAGTTGGTGCTAGAACCAGGGATGCGAAGGGTTAAGGTGTGCATTCTTGATTAGAGGATGTATGACTATGAATTTGGAGACAAGAAAATGGATGAGAAGGTATATAGCTCAGAAATAGAGTGCGGTATCAAGAGTGCTGTAGAGAATTTTGAAACCATGCTACGTGAACAGGTGGAGAGGAATCAGCGCATGCGAGCTGAGAGAGAAGAGAAAGATTCAGCTAAGAAAACTGGTAATCCATCCTCTAATTCGAATAGAGACAAGGTAATAATCGGAACCGCTGCCGGTGACGGCATCGGCCCGATTATCATGACCGAAGCGGAGAAAGTGCTAAAAGCAGTCCTCCGGGACAGACTTACCAGCGGCTCCCTAGTCCTAAAGCCAATCGAAGGATTCACCCTCGAAAACCGCCTCGCCGCAGGCAAGACAGTCCCGGACTCCGTCATGGCAGCGATGAGCGAATGCGATGTCTTACTTAAAGGGCCAACAACCACCCCGAACGCTGCCATGAATACAGCCAATATCGAGAGCGCTAATGTCTACTTGCGCAAATCATTTGACCTATTTGCCAATGTCAGACCAGTTGCAATTCCAGAAGAAGGAATCGACTGGACATTCTTCCGTGAGAACACAGAAGGCGAATATGCATTAGGCAGCAAGGGCGAATACATCATGGGAGAATTGGCAGTCGATTTTAAGGTGACAACAGACGAGGGTACAGAGCGAATCGCCCGCGCCGCATATGAATATGCGAGAGCTAACGGCAAGAAGCGAGTATCTATAGTGACTAAAGCCAATATCATGAAGAAGACTGACGGCAACTTCCTTAATATCTGCCGTGAAGTCGCTAAGGAATACCCAGAGATTGAGACGGATTCGTGGTTCATCGATATCATGGCTGCTAATCTAGTCAACAAGGATATCAGAAGCAACTTCCAGTTTTTGTACTTCCTAATCTGTATGGTGATATAATTACTGATGAGGCGGCTCAGATTCAGGGTGGTGTCGGAACAGCTGGAAGTGCGAATATCGGTAGGAATTATGCGATATTTGAAGCTATACACGGCAGTGCTCCACGCATGATTGAAGATGGGCTGGGAGAATATGCCAATCCGTCAAGCCTGCTCAAGGCGGCAGTTATGATGCTGTCACATGTGGGTTATAGAGATGAGTCAAAGAGGCTTGAAGAAGCGCTAGAATTAGCTGATAAGGAACTTGGACCACGAATGACAGGAATGGCAGGCGGCGCAACATGCCGCGAATACGCAGAACTAGTCATGTCGAGGTTATAATGATACAGAATTTCTGGATTTGTATAAATGCGGTAGTACCGCTGATGATATATCTGATAATCGGTATGCTCGTGAAGCGAGTAGGCCTTATAAATGATGACGAGGTGCACAGATTCAATCACCTCGTCTTTATTGTGCTCTTTCCGCCGATGATGTTCGAAAATCTCTATGGAGCGAAGCTCGGCGATACCTTCAATCCGAGGCTTATCATATTTGCGCTAGCATTTCTGCTGTGCTACATAGCGATGAGCATACCAGTAGTCCATAAACTGGAGAAGCGTTCTGAAACGCGTGGCGCGATGATCCAGGCGATGTACAGAAGCAACTTCGTACTTATGGGACTTCCAATCGCTATTAACATCTGTGGTGCAGGAAATGTATCCAAGACCGCAATACTCGTAACTATAATCGTTCCGACATACAACGTATTAGCAGTAATAATCTTGGAATATTACCGTGGTGGTCGTGCGAGCATCTCCAAAATACTCCGTAAGATTATCACCAATCCGATAATTCTCGGTGCCGTTGCAGCAGGAATTGCGATATCACTTAGTATACCAGTGCCTAAATCAATAGATAGGGTTGTCTACTCTCTGTCTGAGTGTACGACTCCAATGGCGATGATGCTGCTCGGTGCTTCGTTCAATATCAAAAGTGTGAAGTCTGGCAAGCGTAATCTCATCATCTCGATAATCGCCAAGCTTATAATTCTTCCGGCAATTGGGTTACCTATAGCGATACTGCTCGGGTTCAGAGGCGTAGAGTTCGTGTCGCTGATAGTTATGATGGCTGCACCTTGTTCGGTGTCATCATATACAATGGCAGAGTCGATGGGAAGTGATGGAGAGCTTGCAGGGAATGCAGTAATATTCACAACCGGATTTTCTATATTAACCATATTCGGTTGGTTGTTTCTGTTCAAGAATATGGGAATGTTCTAAAAATCAAGATACATAGGCAACGCATAACGTGTTGGCCTATGTATTAATTTTGTATATGAATGAATAAAAAAACGAAAATATGTAATAAAATTCAAAAAAAGTGTTGACAAAGAAAAGTAACAAGAGTATATTAATACATAAGAACTATTAAAAATACACACATAAACAACTTTATACACATCCGAACAGATAATAAAACTCTCGTCAATTATTAATAACGAGAAACGCATCAGCAGAAGCTCGGATAATTGAGAGCTACATATATGTGGGTGGCAAATTAAAAGTAGTGGAATTTAGAGCAAATATTTAGAGTAAACATTATTTAAAGAAAGAGGCAGTAAAATGAAAAAGACTATTGGAAAGATTATGGCACTTATGATGTGTCTAATTATGGCAGGAGCACTTTCTGCATGTGGTGGCAAGGACAAGGTGTACAAGGTTTCGACTGAACCGACCTACCCTCCATTTGATACGACAAATAAGGATGGAGACATTGTAGGATTTGATATGGACCTTATGAAGGCTATTGCAAAGGATCAGGGTTTCAAGGTTGAATTCGAATCACTTGAATTTGATGCACTCATCCCAGCGCTCAAGTCTGATAGCACGGATATCGTAATCGCTGGCATGAATGTGACGCCTGAGCGTGCTAAGAAGGTGGCTTTCTCAGACCCTTACTATAAGACAGGAATCGTATTGCTTGTAAAGAAAGACAACACAAGCATAACAGGTTGGGATAACTTCACATCGGGAAGCGGGCTCAAGGTAGCAGCGCAGACAGGTACTTCTCAGGCTGATATAGCAGAGCAGCTCAAGAAGGAGGGTAAAGTATCCAAATCAGTTATCCTAAACCAGAACACAACAGCGCTTCAGCAGCTTGGAAATGGTGATGTTGATGCAGTTCTTGTTGATAAGCCTGTTGCTGTCGATATCGTTGCTTCGCAGGGAGATAAGTACAAAATAGTAGGCGATATAAAACCTGACAGCGTTGCTGATGTTGCGATTGCAGTTAAGACCGACAACAAGGAGCTTCTCAAGAAAATTAACAAGGGACTAAAGCATCTCAAGGAAAACGGCACCTATGACAAACTCGCTAAGAAGTGGAAAATAGAGCAGTAAAAAATATATAAACTAGAGAAGCAAAAATACACCAGAATCGAATACAGTTATGAGGAAATAGGGAAACAAAAGAGGGGTTCATAAATGAATCCCTCTTAGTCTATATTGATTTACAATTTCTCTAGCCGTATATGAACCATATGAATGCATAGCCGACTGTAGCTGCCGTCAGCGTAAACGGCACTCCGATTTTCATGAATTCCGCAAAGGTTACAATCTCTCCGTTCTTCCTTAAAATGCCTACCGCCGTTATATTCGCAGATGCCCCGACCGGAGTGAGGTTGCCGCCTAGCGTTGCTCCGCAGAGTAGACCAAGATAGAGTAGCGTAGGATCTACGCCTAGCGTTGCAGTTACACCCTGAAGCACAGGAAGCATAGTTGCAACATATGGGATGTTGTCGACGAAAGCCGAAATCAGGATCGACCCCCATACGATAATCGTGTAGAGGAGGAACATGTTGCTTCCACCAGTCCTCACGATAAGGTCAGACAAATCTTTGATAACGCCTACTTCAGTAAGACCTGCGATGACTATAAATAGTCCGAACAATAGGAGCAAAGTCTCGATGTCTGCATCCTTCAAGGCAGCAATCGTACGGTCTCCATCGCGCCTTTTTGCGTAATCGAAAATGATAGAAACGACTGCAAAGGTTATACATATAGCACCGTTAGTTATGTCTGGCTTGTTCGGGAAGAACGACACGAATATCAGCGTCGCTACGAGCCCTACCAGCATGTATGTCGGAACGAGATTTTTTACTTCTGTATATTCCTCAGCTGCAACAGGCTGTCTATACTTTCTAAATAGAATCATCATAACAGGTACTGTTGCGAGAGCCCCGAGTTCTACGGCAAAGAAGATTCCTGGCTTGCCGTGGAATACGAAGAAGGATGAGAAATCCATCTTTGCGTACGAAGCGAGCATCATCGAAGTGGTATCACCAACGAGTGTAGCTGCACCTTGGAGGTTCGAGGAGACGGCAATCGATAGCGTCATCGGAACTGGTGATACATCGAGCTTGCGACAGATGGCTAGCCCGACAGGAGCTACCATGAGTACAGTCGCGACATTATCTACAAATGCAGAGATAAATCCAGAGAATAGCGACATGAAGATTATAACCATCATCATGTTCTTGGACTTATCGAGGAGTATGTCTGCAAGCTTGTTCGGCATCTTGGAGTCGATAAAGTAGTGCACGAGAATCATCGTGCCAGAAATCATCAGCAAGATATTCCAGTTCACAGACTGAATCGCTGTACTAGCGGACATAACACCAGCTATTAAGAAAACCGCTGCTGAAGTCAGTGCGGCATGTACGCGGAACTTCTGGAAGAAGATCATCACGACGTACATGAGTATAAACATCGTAATTACTAAAATTTTCATAGGTTGAATTCTACCACAAAAGAATATGAAATTGGTGACTGTGAATAAAAATTTATAAAGAATATGAAATGGGTGACTGTAAATGAAAATTTATAAATAATATAAAAATGGGTGACTGTGAATAAAATCTAAAATGAGTATAAGAATAGTGCATTTGACTCAAATAATAGTGCAAATCTAGAGATAAAATAATTCGACAATTTATAGTAAAATAATTAAATAAAATAGAAAAAAAAGAACAGAAAACCTCATAATGACAAAATCAATAAAAGTAAATAAGGACACCACATCTTCTATAGCAAGCGGTATTACAGGAGCGCCTAGCGGAGCAGAAGCGTTTAGCAGAGCAAAGTCAGTAGACAATTTTCAGAAAGCTCGTATTCGAGCTTTCTGTTATTCTTTAGTCGGCGCCAAATTCATTCAGCTTCCAGCATATTCTCAATCCTTATGCCCAGTGACAGGAGCACATCCACATCAGATATACTGCCTGTTGCAAAAGGGTTCCAGTTAGGGGATAGTAAACTCTCACCTTCCCTGGCTCTGGCGCGAAGTTTTATATCTTCGTAGTCAGTGAAGATATCTAATGAGGCAGCTTTAGCGAAAAATTTAGAACTTGAGCCCTTGAATTTGCAAGAAACTATAGTACCCGAGAAAATTTCCATATCGTCACACAAAATGGTAACTTCGCTTCCGTCAAGTATGACGATATAGTCTTTGACAAATCTTGATTGCAATTTTTTAGCTATATAAAAGCTGTAATTAACGCAGGCAAAAATAATCAATATGAAAAGATCTGGATGTGACCTAGTCACATCACCGAGGTTAAGGTAGAACAGAATCAGTTGTATCGCTAGGAGGGGTAGCATTATTAGAGCGGGGAAAAGAAGCCCTACATAAACATCTGACTTAGCCGTCGCCGCAGAAAAAGTATATCTCTTCATGTTAGTACCTCATAAATTACAAATAACTACCCCTATCTTATACCTAATAAAGAGGAGTCGCCAGCTACATTTATCTCAATTATAGAAATATAGGCAGACAAACAACAAAAGAGAAGCCCGCTTATTGCTTGCTTCTCTTAATTCGTTTATAACAAATGTATTCATCCGCATATCAATGGATGGAGATTTTCTCTTCGAATCTCGTCTAGCGCAGGGATTATAGGGATCCTTTTGCTGATGCAAATATCGATTGCGAAAACCTTAAAATCTTACCAATTTGTCGCTATGTCTATCTGAGTTGGATTACTTGCCGCAAAACCACCAGTATCGCATACGATTCCAGTTCCAAGAGATGTGGAAACTAAAGAACCTTTTGGATGTGTATTATAGCTCGCTGCAACCATTACGTAGTTGCCTAACATCTTAACTCCGTCGGCTCTAACCCAGTAGTCAGACTGCGAATATCCATATCTACCCATAGCTGCTACAACTCTAGACATGTTGAGGTTGTAGTAGGTCTCCTTGCCGGAAGGACCATTGTTAGTTCCCCTGGACTTTGTGAGAATGCTTCCTGTATAAGTGTAGGTTATGGAAGTAGCTGTACGGCTCGACTCACTGTTCTTTGCTTCTTCTTCTGCTTTCTTCTTAGCTTTTTCCTCTTCGACCTTCTTAACTGTATCCGTTCCAGTTGCAACTAGAGGAGCTGAATAAGTGTTGGTGGTCGCGTGAGTAGCAACGTTGTCAGCCACTGCATCTGTTATAGTTGGAACAGGCACACTAGCTGCGTCAACAGCAACTTCAATCTCAGTGCAGTCTGGAATGTCGGATTCCTGCTTGTGCTGAGCAGTTATCTTTGCGGGGATGCCGGTACGAGTCGAATCGGACTGAGTAGCTGCAGCAACGTATTTGCTCGTAGATACTACGAAGATGAGTAGTAGGCATACGAGAGACACGAGGTGTGCTATCGATCTAATCTTTGCGTAATTCATACTGTCTCCTTGCGTTCGGAATAACTTATGTTGCTTATTGTACCAAATATGAATGCGTTGAATCTAAAGGCTATGTGAAAATTCTACTATATAGCGATGAGCTTAATTTAATACAAAATGTATGATATGATTAGGATAATTTAGAGTATTTTGTAGGGAGAGCATGCTATGAATGATATGAACAACACTATTAATATCGAGGCTACAGCTAACCCATTTGGTGCTGACTCATTTATCGAGAAGAGAGGCTCTGACTGCGGTCGCTTCTGGTACAAAGACATAAGGGAAATTACGACGCTTAGAGAGCTACTGGCTGGAAGCGTTGAAAAATATAGCGAAAGAGCTGCATTTTGGGTAAAGGCAAAGCGTGGAGGCGAGTATCTGTCGGTTCCTTACGAAGTCTAGGACATGATGTAGAGGCGATTGGAACGATGCTTCTTGAACTAGCGGGTGATGAGCGCCGCGTTGCTATTATCGGTGAAGGCAGCTACGAATGGATTACCTCCTATCTTGCGACCATGAACGCAGGCCTCGTTGTTGTGCCGATCGATAAGGAACTCGGCGGGGACGAGATCAAGAATCTTCTCGACGCATCAAATTGCCATACCGTAATATGTTCAGCAGAATGTGCTCCTAAGCTGTCAAATATCATAACAATTACAGATCTTGTCATCACCGAGTTTTACGGCGATAGGATATCTCTTGAAGATAAGCCGAAGTCACTACTTAAGGATACTGCAGAATTTGAAAGAGCAGGCAGAAGAGTACACCTGTGGAGAGAACTGCTTGTCAATGGCGAGGAGAAACTGGCGAACGGAGATACGGCTTTTTCCGAGATAGAAATAGACCCAGACGAACTTGCGGTTATCCTGTTCACTTCTGGAACAACGGGTACTCCAAAGGGTGTCATGCTCAATCACCGCAATATTACGGTTAATATCATGGACGTTTGCCGCATTGCAAATATACACCCCTGGGACAAGACGCTCTCGATTCTTCCGATACACCACACTTACGAATGCACGCTTGGGATGCTTCTCGTTTTGTATCGTGGGGCAAGTACGGCATTTTGCGAGGGCATGAAATACATAGTTAAGAATATGCATGAGGCTGAAAATACAGTAGTTATCGTAGTGCCAAGGGTACTCGAGATGATTCACGGACGTATCACGAAGACTATCAAGAAGTCGGGCAAGGAAAAGACGTTTAGGAAGGCTCTTAAGGCTAGTCGCACTGCGCGTAAGTTTGGCGTAAATGTGAGCAGAACTCTCTTCAAGCAGATTATCAATGAACTCGGTGGCAAGCTCAGAGTTGTAATCACAGGCGCGGCTGCGCTTTCGCCAGAAATCTGCAAGGACTTTGAAGACTTTGGAATCACAGTTCTTCAGGGATATGGTATGACTGAGTGCACTCCACTTATCACTGGAACACCTCAGAGCGCTGCTAGAACGAGATATGACAAATCCGGTTCTGTCGGAGTGCCTGTGGAAAGTGGAACGGTACGTATAATCAATCCAGATGAAAATGGCATCGGAGAAATTCTGTTCAAAGGGCCAAATGTCATGCTAGGTTATTACAATCTACCCGAAGCAACCGCGGAAGTACTCGAGGGTGGATGGCTCAGAACTGGTGACATCGGATACTTCGATGCGGACGGCTGGCTATTCCTAACTGGACGTGCAAAAAACGTAATCGTAACGAATGCGGGAGAGAATATCTATCCTGAGGAAATCGAAGACTACATCAATAGACATGCATATATATCCGACTCGATGGTATTTGCGTCAGGAGAATCTGAAGATGTTGTTGCGGTGCAGATTCTTCCTGATAAGGATGAAATAAAGGATGAACTTGGTAACGTTCCACCAGAGGATGAAATTGAAACACTGATAAAGGGAGTTATCACAGAGCTCAACATGGGACTAGCTCCGTTCAAGCGAATTCGCGAGGTCTATGTTCGCAAGGAGGATTTCGTGAGGACGACTACGCGCAAGATCAAACGACAGGATAATAAGCTGGAGGATTTGAAGTAGGGAAAAACGAGGCGAATCTTTAAAACCATACAAAAGCCATTTTTTAGAGAATACTAAAGAATGGCTTTTAATATGTGAAAATTAAAATTGCGGTGAAATAAATCTGTAGATCAGAATGAGCTATTTGTTCAACTGATTTAGAAGCAAGTCGATATCGGTTGAGAATTGAGGCTTGATTCCAGATTCATAATCTTTAAGGCACTTCTGACAACTGGACACTATTAGTTTCTCGTTTTTATCAATAATTGCTTTAATTATTGAATAGAACATCTTATCAGTATTGAATTTTTGAGCTTTAGTTCTATCTATAGGGAACATTTTTATATAGTGTATACCGTGACGATGCCCACTTTTTGTTGTAGGTCTTGGGGGTAAAGCAAAGTAATGGTTTTTAGGGGCAGATGGAGGGATGTTTGATCTTAATGGAACAGCAAAATCAATCCTAGCCCCTTTATATTTGAGGCGAAGTATTAGAACGCAGGAACGATGCGACTTTTTTAGCATTTCAGAGTCAATTGTGTAAGTCTGTAAATCTCTTGAATTTAACGATACTAGTTTCATAGGGTCGCCTGTAACAAAAGGGGCTTACCAAAATAGGCAAGCCCCTTACGAATGACGAATATTCTACGCAACATTGCGCCCCGTCCGTCACGGAAGCGAAACATACGAATGTATTATATTCTTACCGTAATACGCGGTGAATAAATAGACTATATCAGATAACCCCAATAAATACTATAGAATTTATGTGAAAATTAAATGCTATCAAAATGTAACTATGCAAAATAAAAGCGCAACCCTATCGAGTTGCGCTTTTGGTGCGTGATCAGGGGTTCGAACCCTGGACACCCTGATTAAGAGTCAGGTGCTCTGCCAGCTGAGCTAATCACACATATTCAGTTGTTTGCTTAACAGCTTACATAGTTTAGCATTGATTTAAAAGACAGTCAAGCTAAAGTTTGAAAAAATTCGAATTAAATTAGAATTTAATTTAAGCGTTTAGTTGCGCATACATTCAGATAAGGCGTGTGATGTACATAAGCAATTTCACGTGCTTATATCTTATCGTCCATACACAAATGTATTTATAAAATACGTTAAAAACATTTCAATTCATCACAATAACTAAACCTTAGCAAAATCAATCATGATACAATAAAAAAAGAAGCAGCGCGGCTTAAAACAGGTGCAGGAAATATTATATTTCCACAATAATTAGGAACACGGGTGGGACTGATTCCTATCTATTGACAATGCGCATGCCTCTTGACGGATAATGTTATCATAGAAAAGTTGGAAAAGAAAGCGCAAAATGACAATAATTTTGTATAAAATTATGTTTTTTCTACGCGAATTCCACTAATTGCAAGCGAAATCTTGCTATTAACTTATCCTTGTTGTATAATTTCCAATGAATCTTTATAGAAGATTGACAGCCGGCACAAAAGCGGGGGTTCCCGTTTGAGTGCTTTAAGTGGATTTGGGAGGTAACAATGTTCTGTAGCAATTGTGGCAACGAAGTAGCAGAAGGCGCTAAGTTTTGCAGTGGATGTGGTGCAAGATTAAGCCTTGATGCAGAACCGTCAGTACACGAACATACAGCGTTTAGTTCGTCGAATAGAGAAGGAAATATGATGGACAAGAGAGAATCTTCTACGAAGTTCGACTTTAATTTCGGGTCTGAAGATCTAGAGATTAAGGAGCCTAAGAAGAAAACAAGCTCGGTTTCTTTCGATTGGAGCTCAGTAATTGAGGAGAGCCATAAGAAACCTACTAAGAAAATCAGATCTCCTTGGGAGACAACTGGAATTGATGATGAAGAGGCTGAGGCAGTTACTCAGTCGTTCAGTTCAGTTAATAGTGATTGGGAGAACTCAAAGCCTGTTCAGTCAGAGCATAAGGCTGAAGAGTCCAGCTCGATTGAGGAAATGCTTAAGCGCGATTCCGCAGCTGCTCCGGCATCTGGTCGTGGACGTACTATGAATTTCATCGAGGTTATGAAGCAGGAGAAGGAAGAACGCGAGAGGGCTGCAAGGGAAGCTGAAGAAGCATCCGTTTCGACAGACTTCGATTTTAGCGAGTCTATTCTCCCTAAGGAAGAGAGAGAAAACACTCAGGGATATACTGAACTCAAGGACGATATCGTTGCTGAGCTTGAGAAGCAGGCAAGCGAGATGGACGAGAAGGAAGTGTCGCACAGATTGGATGCAGCTTCTGCTGATTTTGATGAGTATCTAAATGCTCGTCGCAAGTCGCACGAGGAAGTTTCAGGCAGAGCCTCCACACAACTTCGTTGATGATATGGTTCACGTATCTGCAGCAGATACTAGAGATGAGTTTAAGCTTCCTGAGGATGAGTTCGAGACAGAACTTTCTGCATTTATTCGTGATAACGAAGAGGATGAAAAGGAAGAAGCTGCTGTAGAAAGAGCAGATGACGATCTATTCAATTTTGATATTGAGATTGAAGATACAGACGAAGATGAAGAAACTGTAAGCCAGTACCTCGACTACGTGAAACCAAGCAGAGTTTCACGCGCTGAAGAGCGTGCTGAAGCTGAAGCATTTGAGTTTGACGATGAGGATGATGACGATGATGAACCAGAGGCATTCTCATATGATGAACTTACAGATGATAACAAAGAGCCAGAGACGGATTATGAACTCGCACCTAAGGCAGAACATAAGGAAGAGGAATTAGATGATTTCGCATTTGGCGACGAAGATATAGATGTTCCTTATGAAGAACCAGTTAACTACTCCGAGCTATATATGGATGATGAATCTGAAAAGGTAGAGCAGACAGTGGCTCAAGTATCTGAGGTTCGTGTAGCTGAAACGTCTAAGGAAGAGCCAGCTACAGTTGAGACTCAAGAGATTGTAGCTGAGTCAGTAGAGTCTGCAGCTCCGGCAGTTGAGCCTGTAGCTCCAGTGGCTGAACCAGTTGTAGAGCCAGTGACTACAGAGGCTGCTGCAGTAGCAGAGGTAGTTTCTGCACCTGCTGAGGATGCAGAGGTTGCTGCCGCTAAGGCAATTGAAAGTGAGATCGCTAATCTTCAGAAGAGACTAGCTGAACTTCTTGGCAAGGATCCATCTGAAACAGTCGAGCTACCAACTAGAGATGTTATAACTGCTGAAGAGCTCGTACAGGAACCTGTGCAGACAAAATCAGAGCCAGAGGCAGTTCCAACTCCAGCTAATTCAGAGCTGACAAGCCTAGAGTCAGAACTCGCTGCGTTAGGATTCGATACAATCGATGATGAGCCAGATGAAGAAGCAGACATGTTCTTCTCGGCAGATGATGTGGCAGATGCTAACACTGCAGTTGTAGAAGAAAGCAGCGACGAACTAAAGCAGGAAGAGGTTATGACGATTGATGATCTACAAAAAGACCTCTTTGGAACAGATGTTGAAGATGCTGGCATGGAAGCAACTCGTAAGATAGATAAGTTCTACACTCTCTATCGCAAGAACGAAGAGTTTCAGCAGCTGCTTGATGAAGAATACAAGAAACTTCAGGATGGAAGCGCAGACTACACACTGATGGGGATGTGCTAGCTGAATATCAGGATGAGGAAGAAGATGAAGATGAAACTCCAGTAGAGGCTCATCACGAAACAGTTGAAGCTGTAGTAAAGGCAGAGTCAGCAAAGCTTGAAGCGGCTAAGAAAGAAGCTGGATCAGAGCTAAGCAACAGCGCTAATGTTACTGAACCTATTACTGCTGCTACAACTCTAGTTAGCTCACCAGCACAGGCTGCGATTAATACAGCAAGCAATGCAGGTGCTATCGCACCATCTGTAATCGACGATGACGATGAAGAATCTCGCAAGGGTGGAGTTCTCACAGTAATTGCAGTTATCGTAGCAATCCTGCTAGTGATGCTTTTAGTTGTTATACTCATACTCAACTTTGCACCAGATAGCAGCATTGCTCAACGTATCAGCGAAATTATTGGAAAGTTTACAAACTTTGCATCGCTGGGTGATAATTCTGAATTGCTACTATAAGAGTAATTTAAACGTAAATGCAGCGGCAGGCTTGACGGCTACCGCTGCATTATGTGGTTTTTGGAGGAATTATGGCTAAGAATAATAAAAAAGGAAAAGTTACTTACACATTCAATGGTGAGCGTAAGAAAAGGAATATCTTTGGAAAGACACTTGCTATAGCAATCTTTGTAATAGTTATACTCGGTAGAAGTACCGGCTTTCTCACAGACTGGATGTGGTTCAAAGAGCTTGGGTTTACCAGAGTTTCTGGACTCAGCTAACAACTGAGATTAAGCTGGGAATGGTTACATTTATCATTGCTGGATTGCTTGTGCGCATATACCTCAATAGCTTACGAAAAGGATACTTTAGCAAGATTGAGTCACATGACATCCCAGATATGCACAAACTTAATGTGCTCTCGTGGGTAATTTCAATCGTATTTGGAATTGCAGCGGCAGTTATAACGGCAACCAGCACGTGGCAATCGTTCCTCATGTTTGCAAACTCATCAAAGTTTGGACTTAAGGATCCGATTTTCGGGCTAGATATCTCGTTCTATGTATTTAAACTCGACTTTCTATCTAAACTGAACTCAATTGCAATCTTCGTAATTATAGGCGTGGTGATTGTTACCCTTATCTACTACGCTGTTCTTCTATCTGTAAGGACACCTGATATATTTGACAAGGAAGATGTTTTTGAAAATCTTGAAGCAGAGGATGCAGAAAAAGAAGCGAAGGCAGAGATGGAAGAAGATGGAGTTAAGCAGGGCGGACCTGATAACAGTATTCCGTTTGGAAGAAAAGACCCTATGGATGATATTACAAAGTTCGTCAAGGGCGTTGGAAACAAAGCTAAGCAGGAGGCTAAGAAACGTACAAGGAAGCGTGAAGTTAACCAGCTCAATGTTGACCATCTATTCAGCCTGGCATCGGGTAAGGCTATGATTCTAGGCGTTATTTTCTACTTTATGCTCGGCATCCATTTCGTGCTCAAGCAGTTTACATTGCTGCATGCGCATACAGGAACAGTGTATGGTGCAGGATTTACCGATATTGCAATTACGCAGAAAGTATACCTGCTGATCACGGTTCTTGCAGCAGTTGGAGCTATAAGCCTCGTAAAACATGTGCATAAGAAAGAATATCTAAAGCTCGCAAGAGTTCCGATGATCATAGTGGGGGTGCTTTTCCTCGGAACTATCCTTAGGGTTGGGGTACAGAACCTTATCGTTGCTCCAGATGAAATTAACAAAGAGAGCAAGTATATCAAGAATAATATCCAGTACACAAATCATGCGTATGGACTCGACAAGGTTAAAGTGGATTCTTTTGCAGCCCAGAACAACCTTACTGCTGCTGATATAGCGGATAACAAGCCAACTATCAGCAACATCAGAATCAACGATTACGAGCCAGTAAAGGACTACTATAACCAGACGCAGAGTATTCGTCAGTACTATGATTTCAATGATGTTGACGTAGATAGATACACTATCAATGGTGCGGAAACTCAGGCTTACCTGTCGGCTCGTGAGATTAACGAGAGCAAGATAAGTGATACATGGATCAACAAGCATCTTAAGTATACCCATGGATACGGGGTTACACTGTCTAAGGTTAATTCGGTGACGGCGAGCGGTCAGCCAGATGTTCTCATTAAGAACATTCCGCCAGAGTCGAATATTCCAGAAATTAAGATTACTAGACCAGAGATTTATTTCGGTGAGCTCACAAACAATTACGTCATCGTAAACGGAGATGAACAGGAATTTGACTACCCAGATGGAAACAGCAATAAGTATACTAAGTACAAGGGTAAAGCCGGTATTAAGCTCGGTATTGTAAATAGGCTGCTGTTCTCTATCAGGGAGGGAAGCATGCAGATGCTCGTGTCGAGAAACATAAACTCCGACTCGAGGATTATCATCCATAGAAATATCCTTGAAAGAGTTAATAAAATTTTGCCGTATCTCGAATATGAGAAAGATCCGTACATGACTATCGTTGATGGTAAGCTGTACTGGATTATCGATGCGTACACAACTAGCAGCAACTATCCATATTCTGAGCCTTATTCTGGACAGATTGAATCGACAAATTACATAAGAAATTCGATAAAGGTCGTAGTGGATGCTTACAACGGAGAGGTAAGTTACTACGTTGTAGATGATACTGATCCTATAGCGAAGACATATGCGAAGATATATCCGACGCTGTTTAAGAGCAAGGATAAGATTCCGTCTGAAATCAAGAAACATTTCAAGTATCCGTCGACGCTCCTCAATATTCAGGCAGGTGCATATACGAAGTACCACATGAACGAGGTTAAGGTTTTCTACCAGAAGGAAGACCTCTGGGATATCGCAAATCAGATATACGGAACTAAGGAAAAGCCGATGAGCTCGAGCTTCTTTATCTTTAATTTACCAGGTGAAAAGAATGCTGAGTTTATCAATATGATTCCATTTACACCTAAGTCAAAACAGAATATGACTGCGATTATGATGGCGAGAAACGATGGAGATGAATACGGCAAACTCGTGGTGTATAAGCTGCCTAAGAACAAGACTGTTTACGGACCTATGCAGGTCGAAGCACAGATAGACCAGAATTCTGAGATTGCCAAGGAGTTCTCGCTATGGAATTCGTCAGGAACCACATATAAGCGTGGAGACATGTTTATAATTCCTGTAAATAATTCTATAATGTACGTAGAGCCGGTATATCTCGAGGCTTCAAATCAGGCAATTCCTGAGGTTAAGCGAGTAATTGTCGCATACGGCGATAAGATAGCTTACGCATCTACCTTGGATGAGGCTCTTGAGATGCTGTTCGGGGATGGAGCAGGAAATTCTGGCAGTGTAAGCAGCTCATCAAGTGCTTCAAGTGGCTCAAGTAGTCAGAAAGAGCTGATTGGCAAGGCTAAGGAAGCCTATGATAATGCTGTAAAAGCTCAGAAGAACGGAGACTGGAAGGCTTACGGTGAATACTTAAGTGAGCTATCTGGATATCTTGACCAGTTAGCAGGGTAAACTGAACACAGAGCGTTTAGGGGACGTAGCTTCAGTGAAAATGATACAGGACTAGGATTAAATAGCTTTAAACTTTGCGAGATAAGGAGAGGTTATGATAAATTTCGATTTAGAAAAGATGCTCTTTACAATTCCGGCAGACGAACACGGAATTGAGTCAGTTACAGAGGTGCTACTTGCGCATCCTGAAGTTAAGTTCGTGTCATTCGCAGGAGTTGATCTAGGAGGTCATTTTACGGATGAGAAAATTCCGATTAAGACCTTCATAGATGATATGGGGAAGCTCCTAGAGAACGGTGTTCAGACAGATGGATCCAGCGTAGCACTGCCAGAGATTGCTAACCTTGCAAATGCCAGAGTGGACATACTTCCAGATAGGGATGTGAACTGGTACGTAGAGTACAATTTCAGCAACATCGACTATGCGACAGGGTTGCCAGTAGGTACGCTAAGAATCCCGTCTTTCCTGAGGCATAATAATGATAGAATGGTCGGATCAAGAATTTTCTGCAAGGAGTCGATCAATAGATTTAAGACTAGACTCATGAATATGCTGAGAGAATATCCTTATGTTGTGGGATACCTTGATGGAATCAATTCTATCGATGATATTGAAGAGATTAACCTCACCAGCGCGACAGAGCTCGAGTTCTGGGTAAAGACTCCAGATGACAAGGCGGATAGAGACCAGCTCTCTACTTCGCAGGAACTCAAGGAGCAGTACTGGAAGAGGACTATAGACCTGTAAATACAGCGCTCGAACAGACACTCGAGATACTAGACCATTATGGCTTTGGCGTAGAGATGGGCCACAAGGAAGTGGGAGGTGTTAGAGCCAAGATGGGTAACTCGGGAAGCTATGATCACATTATGGAGCAGCTCGAAATCGATTGGAAGTTCGCAGCACCTGTACAGGCTGGAGATAACGAAGGCCAGATTAAACACATCGTAAGAGATGTGTTTAGAGCCAACAATCTAGAAGTAACATTCCTCGCAAAGCCTATGCCAGGCGTTGCGGGAAGCGGTGAACATACTCACCTCGGTGTGTCTGCAAGGCTTAAGTCAGGCAAGACTGTGAACCTATTCGAGTCCAAAGACAGACTGAACGAGTACATGAGCCCTGTGGGCTTCGGAGCACTCATGGGAATTCTTAACAACTACGAGCTACTAAATCCTTTCGTGGCACAGACACACGATGCGTTTAGAAGACTCAAGCCAGGATATGAGGCGCCAGTCTGCATAGTAACTTCGCTCGGTAAAGACTGTGTGACACCATCGAGAAATAGAACCGTTCTAATCGGACTTGTTAGGGACCAGAACAATCCGATGGCTACAAGATTTGAGCTAAGATCGCCAAACCCACATAGCAACACTTATCTAGTTGTGGGAGCGTCATTCATGCTCATGCTCGACGGAATTGAAGCGGTACTATCTAATGGCAAGACTCCTGCGGAGCTTGCAGAATCTATATCTAAGAAGTCTGGAGAAGAGGACTTCTATCTAGCTACAGATAGGGAGTATAGAAGTGAGCTCAATGTATTTGAATGCTTCACGAAGGAAGAGAGAGAACAGCTCTTCGGAAAAGCACCGGCTACAGTGTGGGAGAATTTGAAGGCATTTGACAGACACGAGGATGAGATTGCGAAGATCACAGGCGGAGACGAGACTGCAAAGGACGTTGTAATGTCATACCGTGCACAGATGTCGATGAAGTGGGTTATGGAATTCCGCGATAGAATTCTCCCTAATGCCATGGATTTTGTCAGAAACTGCAAAAAGAGACACAATGAACTCGAAGCAACTGATTATGATATAATGAACTGGAGAAGAGTCAACAGCCTGCGTATTGCACTCGGTAAGGACTCCATCGATAGCAAATCAATCTTAACGCTTGCGAGAGAAGCGATAGACGAATCTGATTTCGATGCAGCTTCTAAGTATGAGCTGCTGATTCAGGATAAGGTTGAGGAGCTTAGAAGTGCGTATAGCACATATATCAAGAACTTATTTTAAGAATATATAGGAAGATACGAAATATGGGGGTTAAGAAATGCTTGACGTCAAAAGAGTGAGAGAGAACTTCGATAGCGTTAAAGCGGATGTTGAGAGACGTGGCAAAGGCGATTTCGGCATCGACAACGTGCTAAAGTATGATACCAAGAGAAGAGAGCTTCTTGCGGAGGTTGAACAGCTTAAGAATAAGCAGAATACAGCTTCGCGCGAGGTACCAAAGCTCAAGAAGGAAGGCAAGGACACTTCTGCACTGTTTGCAGAAATGAAAGAATTAAGTGCCGAGATAAAGGCCTTGGATGCACAGGTTAGCGAAGTGGAAGAGGAGCTCCGTCAGGCGCTACTCTACGTTCCTAATACGCCACACCCAGATGTACCGCTCGGAGAGGATGATACAGAGAATCTCGAACTTCGCAAGTTCGGAGAACCAACTGAATTCACTTTTGAACCAAAGGCGCACTGGGACATTGGAGAAGACCTCGGAATCTTGGATTTTGAGAGAGCTTCCAAGATTTCTGGATCCCGTTTTACAGTATACAAAGGTATCGGTGCAAGGCTTGAGAGAGCGGTAATCAACTTTATGCTCGATCTACACACAGAGGAGCAGGGGTATATCGAGATTCTGCCACCTTTCATGGCTAACCGTGATGCTATGACTGGAACTGGACAGCTTCCTAAGTTTGAGGAGGACATGTTCCACGTGCCTGCAAAGGATTTCTTCTTGATTCCAACTGCGGAGGTTCCAGTTACCAATCTTCGTTCAAATGAAATTATCGAGCCAGAAGAGATGCCTGTGTACTATACGGCTTATACGCCATGCTTTCGTAAAGAGGCAGGCTCTGCAGGTCGCGACACTAGAGGACTCATCAGACAGCATCAGTTCAACAAGGTTGAGATGGTTAAGCTAGCAAATCCTGACAACTCTTACGAAGAGCTTGAGAAGCTTACACATGACGCAGAGGAAGTATTGCAGAAACTAGACATTCCTTACAGAGTGGTTAGACTATGCTCCGGAGACCTTGGGTTCTCAGCAGCGATGACTTACGATATCGAGGTGTGGATGCCAAGTTATGGACGATACGTTGAGATTTCCAGCTGCTCAAACTTTGAAGACTACCAGGCTAGAAGAGCCAACATCCGTTTCAGAAGAGAGAAGAAGGCAAAACCTGAATTCGTACACACTCTAAATGGATCTGGTCTTGCAGTCGGCAGAACTGTGGCAGCGATACTCGAGAACTTCCAGCAGGAAGATGGTAGCGTAGTGGTACCTGAGGCCCTAAGGCCGTACGTTGGAAGAGATGTAATTAAGTAAGAAATCTCTCAATCAGCGAATTGAATAAAGCTTCAAATATTGTTTCAAACAGCATTTTGAATATAGCGTTGAACTGTAATTAGAGCAGCGCTTCGAACAGCGGATTGAGTATAGATTCCAAACTTAATAAATGTATATGCGACATAAGCACAAGGAACTAGATGGCCTGGGAAGGTCGCAATCTGTTCTTTGTGCTTTTTTACTAAGAAAGGTATCTGTGCTTCAGATGCCGCATGAAAGGGGTATACCGACATATGAAAGATAGAGTCAGCTTGACCGATTTCCTTATGTATCACAAGGAGACTCACCCGATTTCATTCCATATGCCAGGTCACAAGGGGCGTAGCACGCTATATGGAATATACGGCTTCGGCGATTTCGTCAAGAACGTGATAGGAAATGATATAACTGAAATCTCTGGGGCCGATGCGCTTCAGCAGCCACGTGAGCGAATCAAAGACATGATGGATAGCTACGCCGGCTTATACGGTGCGAGACACACTGAGCTTCTTGTAAATGGTAGTAGTGCAGGTCTAATGGCAGCCATTCTCGGGACTGTTTCGAGAGGCGAGAAGCTACTCATGGGCAGAAATTCACACAGATCCGTATATGGGGCGTTGAGGCTCGGAGACATAAATCCAGCCTATATAATGCCAGAGATAGATGCTGAGACTGGGCTTCAGCTCGGGCTAGACCCAGATAAGATCGAGGAAGCTCTGATTGAAGATCCTGATATTAAAGCCGTGCTGGTGACTAGTCCGAACTACTACGGTGTGCTATCGGATATCGAGAGGATTGCGAATATCGTTCACCTGCACGGTCGGACTTTGATTGTCGATCAGGCGCACGGTGCGCACCTTAAGTTTTTTGATTACCTGCGAAGTGAAGATGGGCTCCCGCACCGTGCGGCAGAGAATTGCGGAGCCGACATTGTGGTTGACAGCACGCACAAGACCCTGCTGTCATTTACGGGCTCCGCAATTCTCAACATCTGCACCGAGAGGCCAGATGTTCCTAGGATAAGTGAGCTCCTTCGCATGCTGCAGACTACGAGTCCGAGCTACCTGCTAATGGGCAGCCTAGATATCAATCAGCAAATACTCAGGATGGACGGCTACAATCTCATCAAGAACTGGGATGCAGATATCAAATACTTCTATGAGGAGGCTGCCCAGATCGACGGCCTCGGGCTCATCGATCGCATCGACCTTGATGAAACCAAGGTCAGTATCACAATGTCAGCCCTCGGCCTCGGCGGCCCAGAACTGGCTGCGGAGCTCGAGAAGCGAAACATCTGGGTGGAACTCACGCATGGCGACTATGTGATGCTGATGACGGGAATAGGAAATGAAAGAGGCGACTACGAAGATATCCTGACCGCCCTGCGTGACCTCTCGGCGCAATATCGCGGCAGAATTTCTGCCGCGGAAAAGGCTGCTCGCGAAGAGCGAAGTCAAAATCTCGAATCTGCTACTGAACTAAAATCTTCATCGAGCAGCCCCAGAAACGGCTCGAACCGCATGGAAACCGCACAGAGCGAATCGGTGAGCGATTCGAACCGTACGGAAACAGCACAAGTCGAACTAAAAGAAGGCTCGAACCGCATGGAAACTGTCGCGGATATCACTGATTCGGTCCCCGAGGCCGCGGCGCATGTGACTCCGACCTCAAATTCTACGCTGATAGAAAGACTAGAGCAGCGCAGAATCCCTGACACCTATGAAGAAGTTCCTCTCTACAGTGCCGAGGGTAGAGTTCTCTATGAATCTATCATCCCATATCCGCCAGGAAGTCCGATTGCATGCCCTGGTGAAGTGCTAAGCAAATCGGTTATCTTGTACATCAGAGACCAATTAGTAGCACAACATGTGGTTCTGGGGGTTGATGAAGAAGGAAGAGTTAAAGTTGAACCCGATTGTGTACTTTTCAAGGAAATTTGAGGTGACTTATAGGGAATTTTGATGTATAATTTTTCTCATGCAATGGATATTATTTGTACGAATCTAAGAAAGGAAGGGTTCTTAAGGATGAGCCAAGGTAAACATTTACCAAGCATTTTGGTTAAGCATCACAAGAATACTGCAGGTCGTGAGACCGAAGTGATGCCAATTCCAGATGTGGTTGAAATCTGCATGTCGCAGAGTATTGGTGCTCCTTGTCAGCCTCTCGTAGCAAAGGGCGACTATGTCAAAGTCGGTCAGAAGATCGGTGACACAGAAGCTTTCGTTAGTGCTCCTATTCATTCCAGCGTATCTGGAACAGTAACTGACATTACATCAGTGCGTTCTTCGATGGGCGGAATGGAGACACATATCGTTATTGAGACTGATAAGAAGCAAGAAATCAGTGAAGAGGTACAGGTGCCTCACATTGAGAGTCATGCTGATTTTGTCAAGGCAGTAAGAGCTAGTGGTATGGTTGGATTAGGAGGTGCTTCGTTCCCAACAAGCATCAAGATGGATCCAAAGAATCTAGACGAATGTACTACTCTAGTTATCAACGGTGCTGAGTGCGAGCCATTCATTACAGGCGATAACAGAATCATGGTAGAGGATGGACAGGATGTTCTCGATGGTATGCTTCTAACTATGAAGTATTTGAATCTCGAGAAGGGAATCATCGGTGTCGAGGAGAACAAGCCTGATGCCATCGATAACTTAAACAGACTGATTCAACAGAATGGAATCACTAACATTGAGGTGTTCAAGCTACAATCGAGATACCCAAAGGGAGCTGAGCGTGTGCTCGTATATGAGACTACCGGCAAGGTTATGAATGCTGGAGTTCTTCCTGCACAGCTTGGTGTTATTCTATGTAACGTTTCTACTATAGGTATTCTCGGACAGTACTTCAGAACAGGTATGCCTCTTGTTCAGAGAAGAATCACTGTTGATGGAGATGCTGTTGCTGAGCCTAAGAATGTATTCGTTCCAATCGGAACTCGCATCGCTGATGTAATTGAGTTCTGTGGTGGATACAAGCAGGAGCCTAAGAAGGTTGTAATGGGCGGACCTATGATGGGACGTGCAACTCACTCTGATGAGACTCCAACTGTTAAGAATACTGGTTCACTTCTATGCTTCGGCAAGGAGTCAGCTACAGTTAAGACTGAGACTGGATGTATCAACTGTGGTCGTTGTCACCACGGATGTCCATTCAAGCTCGTTCCTATGCTCTACGCAGATTTCTACGAGAGACATGACGCAGAGTCACTTGATAAGTTCAAGGTTATGCAGTGCATGGAGTGCGGAAGCTGCTCTTATGTATGTCCTGCAAGAAGACCTTTGAGCTTTACCAATAAGCTCGCGAAAGGCTTGGTAAAGGAGGCAGCGAAGAAGAATGGATAATAAGAAATTTCATAACAATCTGATAGTATCCACATCTCCACATATCGTTACAGATGAAGATACTACCAAATTAATGGGAACTGTTCTGCTTGCAATGCTTCCAGCACTAGTTGCCAGCGCATATATTTTCGGAGCTAGAGTTCTACTACTCGCAGCAGCTTGCGTAATCGCTAGCGTTGGTTTCGAATGGATATACAACCTGCTTGCTAAGAAGCCGCAGACAATCAGCGATCTTAGTGCAGCAGTAACAGGTCTACTAATCGCATTTAACGTTCCATCCAGCTTCCCAGTTTGGATGGCAGTACTAGGATGTTTCGTAGCTGTAGTTGTTGTTAAGCAGCTTTACGGTGGAATCGGAAGAAACTTCGTTAACCCGGCAATCACTGCCAGAATCTTCCTTTTCATCTCGTTTGCAGCACAGATGACAACATGGCCACTTCCAAGAATGGCAGCTAAGACTGATGCGGTAACAGGACCTACACCTCTAGCACTCGTTGCTGGTGGCGCTAGTAAGGCTGACCTTCCATCCAACATGGATATGTTCCTAGGATTCACTGGCGGATCCCTCGGTGAAGTAAGTGCTCTTGCGCTTCTCGTTGGAGGACTTTCCTTATCTGGAGAAAGGTAATTTCCCCAGCTATTCCATGTGCGTTCCTCGGAACTGTATTTGTTATCGCTCTTGCATACTACAAGGGTGACTTCAACATGGCTATCTTCCACCTATGTGCTGGTGGTGTAATGCTTGGTGCGTTCTTCATGGCTACAGACTATGTAACATCGCCTAAGCTAACCAAGGGTCAGATTATGTTCGGTATCGGATGCGGAGTTATCACTATGGCTATCCGTCTATGGGGTAACTATCCGGAAGGTGTTTCGTTCTCAATCCTACTTATGAACATCTGCACACCACTTATCAACAGATGGTCGTATAAGAGCTATGTAAAGGGAGGTGCGAAATAATGAAGAAAAAAGAAAGTACATTTTCAAGTTTCATTTCGCCGATCCTCGTGCTCGTACTGATTTGTTTCGTAGTTACATTTGCACTTGCTATGGCATACGGTGTTACGAAGCCAATCATCGATAAGAACAACCTCAAGGAGTCCAACAAGGCTAAGTCTGAACTGATTCCAGAGGCTAACGGCGAATTCAAGAACTATGATGGCAAGCTCGTAATAGTTCAGAAGAATAAGGTTTACGTTACAGAGGCATCCAAGGCTGTAAATGGCTCAGGTGTAGTAGTGACTGTAAACTCAAACAGTTATGGCGGTACTCTAACCGCTATGGTTGGTATCGATAACAAGGGCAAGATCACTAACGTTAAGATTATGAGTGCTCAGGATACTCCTGGTATCGGTACTAAAGCTCAGGATCCAAAGCACCTTGGACAGTACAAGGGACTTACAGATCTTGGAAGCGAGACTATTAAGGATGCAAATTCGAAGGTTAAGTACATCACTGGAGCTTCGATTTCCTCACAGGCTGTACATGAAGCTGTTTTCGCAGGTCTAAAACAGTACAAGGCTATGGGAGGGGCTAAATAAATGAGCAATAAGAGTAAATTATCTATCATCACAAACGGTATCATCAAAGAGAACCCAGTATTGGTTCTTCTAATCGGTACCTGCCCTACACTAGCTACATCTTCATCCGCTTCGAACGGTCTTGGTATGGGACTTTCAACCACAGCGGTACTGATTGCAGCTAACGTAGTAATATCACTACTTCGTAAGGTTATTCCTGACAAAGTAAGAATCCCGTGCTACATCGTAGTAATTGCTGGATTCGTAACAGTAGTTCAGTTCTTGCTAGAGGCATACGTGCCAGCACTTTATAAGTCGCTAGGTCTATTCATTCCTCTAATCGTAGTAAACTGTATCATCCTCGGAAGAGCTGAGGCGTTTGCTAACAAGAACACTGTATTTGATTCTGCTCTAGACGGAATCGGAATGGGTCTCGGATTCACGCTCACACTTACAGTAATGGGTACAATCAGAGAGCTACTCGGAGCAGGAACATGGTTCGGTATGACAGTATTCGGTTCATGGTTCACACCAATCGGATTTTTCAACCTCGCACCTGGTGGTTTCTTCGTATTCGGAGTTCTCATCGCAGTACTAAATGTACTCACTAAGGGCAAGGCTCTCAAGAAGAAATCGTTTAGCTGTGGCACATGCCCAATGTACAATTCATGCAACCTAGCAGAAGCTAAGGAAGTTGCAGCAGAGGAGAAAGGAGCTGAGGCATAATGTTAAATTTAGTTATCATCTTTATGTCGATCGTTCTTGTAAATAACTTCCTGCTATCGCAGTTCCTCGGAGTCTGCTCGTTCCTCGGAGTTTCTAACAAGATGGAATCGGCGGTTGGTATGAGTGGTGCGGTAATATTCGTAATGGTAATTGCGGAAATTACAACATGGCCAATCCAGCAGCTACTTAACAAGCTAGATATCGCATACTTACAGACTGTAGTATTCATTCTTGTAATCGCGGCTCTAGTACAGTTCGTTGAGATGTTCATGAAGAAGTTTATGCCAGCGCTTCAGAAATCGCTCGGTATCTACCTTCCTCTAATCACAACAAACTGCGCTATCCTCGGTGCGACAATCAACGCTATCAACTATAACTACACATACATTCAGGCTATCGTTTACACAGCTGGAGCTGGAGTGGGTTTCGGTCTTGCGATGGTACTGTTTGCAGGTGTTCGTGAAGAGAAGCTATGGAATGAAGAGGGCGTACCTGCTGCATTTAAGGGAGTTCCAATGGTACTCGTAAGTGCAACAATCCTCTCGCTTTCATTCATGGGATTCTCAGGATTATTCCAGTAAGGAGGGGTATAGATGAATGCAATTATAACAGCAGTAGTACTTGTAGTTTGTGCAGGATTTGTAGCTTCCCTCTTGCTAGTAATCGCTTCACATGCGTTCTATGTACCAGTAGATGAGAGAGTATCTTCAATCAGAGAAATCCTTCCTGGCGCTAACTGCGGTGGATGTGGATTCGCTGGATGTGATGACTACGCAAACGCAGTAGTTAACGATGAATCAACAAGCTGCAGTGCTTGTACCGTAGGTGGAGCTTCTTGCGCAGAGCAGATTGCCGATATCCTAGGACGTTCTGCAAGCGGAGCAGATAAGAATATCGCACAGGTAATGTGTAACGGAACCTGCGATGCTTCCAAGAAGATTCTTGAGTGGCAGGGCATGCAGTCATGCGCAGGTGCTAAGACATTCTTTAATGGTAACTCAGCTTGCGCACAGGGATGTATCGGTCTTGGAGACTGCGTAGGTGTCTGCGAATTTGACTCCATCGGAATTATCGATGGCGTTGCCAAGGTTAATAGAGACACATGTGTTGCATGTGGAAAGTGCGTTGTAAACTGTCCACAGTCCATCATCAAGATGGTTCCTTATAAGAAGGAAGTTCACGTTCTATGTATGAACACTGAAAAGGGTGGAGTTACTCGTAAGCAGTGCTCGAACGGTTGTATCGGATGTGGAAAGTGCGAGAAGGCATGTAAGTTTGATGCAATTCACGTTAACAACAATGTTGCAGCTGTAGATTATGAAAAGTGTAAAAACTGCGGAATGTGTATGGGCGTTTGTCCTACAGGATCAATCAACAGCTACAATGAGAGACACGCTAAGATGGCAATCAATGCCAAGAAGAAGGCTGAAGCTGAGAAGGCTGCAAAGGCAGCTGAAGCAAAAGCAAAGGCTGCAGCGCAGGCGTAAAATAAGATTCGTACAAACGAATATAGAGATAAAGCACGACTGGCGATATGCTGGTCGTGTTTTTTTATGCATAAAAAGTAATATTTAGTACATGATTTATACACATATATTCACAATTAAGTCCATAGAAACACCAATTTGCCATATCTTTTCTTCAGATAGTGAACAGCTTTGCTACAAGTTCGCTATGCATAATATGTATAAGCTAAGTTAGCGGAAAGCAATTATCTAACGTGTAAAATGAAACTAGCAATCATGAAAGGATGTGAATGAAATGCGTAAGGCTACAATCAAAAATAAGCTTGCGGCAGTTCTCATAGCTGTGATGATAGCTGTAGCAGCATTAGGAGGATGGTCTTCGTTATCTGGGGAGGCCTCGGCAGCAGACAGCTCAGTAAAACTCACATATGTGAGTCCGTCAAAGATATACAGTAACTCAAGTAAATCTAAGAGTAAGTCGGATAAATCATCGAAAACGAAGAAATCAGCAAAAGATAAGAGCAAGAATGATTCAGAGTCTAGCAGCAAATCATCAAATGGGGCACCAAGCCAACCACCATCGGATAGGCAAGGTGGCGGACAACCTTCGGCAGGTGGTCAAAATGGGGCACCAGGGCAGCCACCATCGGATAGGCAAGGTGGCGGACAACCTTCGGCAGGTGGTCAAAATGGCACACCAGGGCAGCCACCATCAGGTGGACAAGGCGGCGGACAACCTTCGGCAGGTGGTCAAAATGGCGCACCAGGGCAGCCACCATCAGGTGGACAAGGCGGAGGAGCTAACACACAGAACTATGACTACAGCGGTACTAACAAGGGTGAATTAACTGCAAACAAGAAGAGTGTTAAAGCAAGCAATAAGACCATTAAGTCTACAGCTGCAGACGTAAATACACTTCTTGCCAAGAGTGGCGGAACTCTGACGGTTAAGAACTCTAAGATCACGAAGTCTGGAGACGATACTAACGGAGATAACGTTAACTTTTACGGCATTAACTCATCTGCTCTAGCAATTGGAAAGGGCTCTAAACTATTTCTCTCGAAATCATCGATTACTTCAACTAGTGAAGGAAGCAACGGTATATTCTCAACAGATAATGCTACGGTATATACAAACGATGTCAAAATCACTACCAAGAAGGGTGGAAATTCGCGAGGACTCGATGCAACATATGGCGGTGTAATCTATGCAAATAAGATGAATATAAGCACAGAGGGTGCTCACAGTGCAGCTGTAGCGACAGATCGTGGTGGTGGTTACATCTCTGTGACTAATAGTACATTTAAGACGGCCGGCTCAGGATCGCCTCTAATTTACTCCACAGGGGATATTGAAGTGGATGCTATAAAGGGCACTGCGACAGGAAGTCAGATAGCAGGTATAGAGGGGCAGAACAGAATTCTTATATACAACTCGTCGCTTACAAGCACGAACGATGCGATTTCTGGAAGCGACCCTATCAAGAACGGAGTTATCATCTACCAGTCAACCTCTGGAGATGCGGAAACTGCAAGTTCTAAGATAGGAGATTTTGAAGCAGTAGATTCTACACTTAAGTCGACGATTTCAGGCGGAGCAATGTTCTACGTGACCAATACTAATGCGAAGGTAGTTCTTCAGAATACGAAACTTGATTTTGACAGCTCCAAGGTAGACCTTATCAATGCTAGTGGAAATAACTCCAACAGCTGGGGCAGTCAGGGTAGCAACGGGGGAAAGGTGACATTTACAGGAATTAAGCAGACTTTAAAGGGAAATATCACCGTAGATACCATCAGTAATGTTAATCTATATCTCACTAAGAACTCGAAGTGGACGGGTTCCGCGACTATAGAAACTAACTCAGCAGGAACTACGTCAAAGTCGCCACTGACAGTAAACGTAGATAAGTCTTCTAAGTGGGTTGTAACCAAGAGTACTACAGTTTCTAACCTGAATGTAGAAAAGGGTGGTAAGGTTGTAGATTCAAAAGGCAAGACGGTTACAATCAAGGTCAATGGAAAGACCAAGGTTAAGGGAGATAGCGACGTAGTTGTTACAGTAACAGGAAAATACTCTAACACTATCAAGACAAGCTCTAAATCATCTCTCAGCACTAAGGTTCTATCAAGGGAAGACTTTGATAAGAAGTATAATGTTAAGACAACATTTGGAACTAACAAGTTATCCTAAAACAATCTAAATAACTAAGTGAACTTAGCCATAGTAGAAATACGTGTTAAATATGTTTAAAAAATACTGTACTACGAGAGGGGTGCCGAAAGGTGCTCCTCTCGCTTATATGTGTAGAGAATAGAACGAACTCAGTTGTAGTGCGATACAAAATAGAGTCTTAGAATTGTATTAAATACCAATAAAATAAAAAATTATTTATGTGTTGACACAAATAACTCTCTTTGCTAATATAACTTTATGATGTACTTATATCAGTACATTGCGCTAGAATCACAGGGATTAGCGATTAGAAGTTGTTTATTTAAAGGAGAGAACAGATGCTACCAATTGTACAAACGATTAACGCTTTTCTATCAGATTATGTGTTGGTATTCATGCTATTAGGCGTTGGACTATGGTATACCTTTAGAACTAAGTTCGTGCAGATTAGATATTTTAAAGAGGGATTCAAGAGAACCTTCGGTGGTATCTTGCTTAAGGGTGATAAACAGGATAGTGGTATGAGCTCATTTCAGGCTCTTGCGACTGCAATTGCAGCACAGGTAGGAACTGGTAACATCGTTGGCGCGTCAGGAGCTATCCTGACTGGAGGCCCTGGAGCTATCTTCTGGATGTGGATTATCGCATTCTTCGGTATGGCTACAATCTACGCAGAGGCCACACTGGCTATAGAGACTAGACAGAAATCTCCGTCGGGAGAAGTTCTCGGCGGCCCTGTTTACTACATTAGAACTGCATTTAAGGGCAGCTTTGGAAAGTTCCTCGCTGGTTTCTTTGCAGTGGCTATTACTTTGGCCCTAGGATTCTTCGGCTGTATGGTACAGTCGAACTCTATTGGAGCTACATTCAGCACAGCGTTCGGAGTACCTGGGTGGATAGTTGGTATAGTTCTAGTTGTACTTTGCGGATTTATTTTCATCGGTGGAACTCAGAGACTTGCTTCCGTAACTGAGAAGGTCGTTCCAATCATGGCAGCAATCTTCATTCTTGGCGGAGTGATTCTGCTAGCGATGCGTATTCAGTACATCCCAGCTACATTTGGAATGATTTTTAAGTATGCGTTCCAGCCACAGGCTATCATCGGCGGAGGCTTCGGTATGGCTCTTAAGACTGCAATCTCGCAGGGAGCCAAGAGAGGGCTATTCTCGAATGAAGCTGGTATGGGTTCGACTCCACATGCTCATGCGCAGGCTAACGTTAAGAATCCTCATGAGCAGGGTACTGTTGCTATGATAGGCGTGTTCATCGATACGTTTGTAATCCTGACACTTAATGCGCTCGTAGTTATTTCGACGATGTACACACCAGATGGTCCAATTAGCAAGGGTGTTATTCCTGAAGGAATCGACAAGACAAATCTCGCGCAGACAGCATTCGCATCTGCATTTGGTGACAAGGTTGGCCCAGTGTTTGTAGCAGTTTGCTTATTCTTCTTCGCATTCTCAACTATCCTCGGATGGAACATGTTCGGTAAAATCAACATGATTTACCTATTCGGAGAGAAGGCAGCAAAGGTATATACAGCGATTGCACTCGTATTTATCTTCCTAGGAACATGCGCTGAGAACGATCTCGTGTGGGAGCTTTCAGATATGTTTAACCAGCTGATGGTAATCCCTAACGTTATCGCCCTATTCGCTCTAACAGGGCTGGTTCTGCACATAGAGAATAAGAGAGAAGAAAAGCGTAAGGAAGGTAAGGATAAATAATCAAGAAACTATGTATCCATATAATCAATAAACATATTTATACAATATTCATAAGCATTACATTTAAGTTCTTTCTTTCGGTAGTAGAGGGTGTGCGGTTGCATATCCTCTATTTCTTTAGACACTTAACCAAGCCGCTTTTGGCACATGTGTAGATGCACATACCAACACCTCTCCTTTGTATTTTTTTAGTACATAAACATATAAAATATATGTAATTTAAAAGTTTGATAAAAAATGCAGTGATTTCTGTGCTATACTAAAGTTAGTCATGACTAACTTTTAATTAATACTACTCGCTATCATTATAGGAGGAATTAATGAGCAAGAACGCGATCTTAAAACCGATATTGATCGGTGCGCTCATCCTAGCAGTGGCAGGGGGAATAGCTTTTGGTGTGTTCTCGGGGAAAGGTGAAAAGGCGGATAAATCTGCTGTTTCACACAAGAAGGAGCACACTGATATTGCTAGTGAAAAAAATGAGCCACAGGAGAGTGCAGATAAGGGTACTGCAGGGGACTATGAGACCAATAGTAACAGGGAAAACAGCAGTCGTGCGTTAAGAAGAAACTCTGGTGATAACCAGAGAGCTAGAGCAGTAATCTCTCAGAACAGAAGACAGAATCAAGGGGCGACTAAGACGGCAGTGAAGCCTGGAGCAAGCACGGCACCTTCGGTAAATCCATCGAAGCCATCCGTAAGTCCTTCGCAGCCTAGTGTAAACCCAGGAACAACACCTGGTGCAAACCCAGGAACAACACCAAGTGTAAACCCAGGAGCAACACCTGGTGCAAACCCAGGAACAACACCTGGTGAACCTGTTCCACCTGTGCTAGATAGACATGCACAGATAGAAAAAGAGATAAGCGATTTCATGAGGAAATCAGATCTCAAGGACGGAAAATACGTTGGACTCGGAGATGGATTTGACGAAGCTAGAGGCGGCGTTAAGACTATAGTAACAATCAAGAATAATATCATCGAAAACGTAGTATTTGTAGAAGGTCAGGGATATTCTGGATTGGACTACATGGCTATTTCTGCTAGAGCAATACCATACCTATGTGGTGAGGATGGTAAGAGAAATGTCGCTATTCTCAAGGTGTACAGAAAGTATATCGACCAGATTGCGCATGCAAAGGACCATGCTAAGGAGGCTGAGAATCTGCTAGGCAAAGAGTATGCGAGCAAGATTTCTGATGCGAGAAGGGCCGAGATGGTTTCGCCGGTAATCAGAGAGTACCTTAGCAAGAACCATAAGTGTGGTAAGATGATGGATGCGATTTCAGGGGCTACTCTCACTACAGGTGGAGTCGGTCTATCTGTAGATAACGCTTTAGAGCTTTCTGAAAATGATAAGAAGACAGGAAACGATATCACTGAAATCAATGTACTCGAACCTACGGCAATAAACGGCTACACAGGACAGAGAGTATTGAAGTCAGACATTGCAAAGCCACTTGACCTATCCAGCGTTAAGGTTGAGCTGACCAAGGAAGATGGAACTAAGATAGTTGTTCCTTATGCTGAATTCGATAAGTACGGAATAGAAGTTACCAATAGAGACACTGGCGAGAAGCTATATGACAAAATGAATCTCTCAGACGAGACTAAGAGTCAGGCGCTAATTGCTAGAATCACACACAAGGGTTCCAAGAGACGCACTGAATTTGCGATATTCTTCGAGTCATACAGCACGGATTACATCACCAAGATGGAATACAGCTTCGATAACGGCAAGACTTGGGAAGAGGTTGCTGACCCTGCGAAGTCTGAGGAGAATAACAACAATATATCGCCAAGACAGACTGTTAAGCTCAAGAAGGAATACTTTGGCAAGAAGGCAAAGGCTAGAACTACATCTATGAGCGGCAAGCATTATGAATATGAATGCAGATTCCCTATAGATGAGTATGGTTATAAATTTAGTTTCAATTCTGTTAATAAAGATTATGAATCTAACAAAAATGCTAATTTCGCAGTCTATATCACATTCGTCGAGGATGTGGTCGATGAAAAACCAGGTACTGGCGATAACCACGAAGATGTGAACCCTGAAGAGGGAACAGAAGTGGAGGATGAGTTCACACCAGTGCTATCATCTAAGATAATCAACAAGAAGGTTGGAGATGCAGAACCTACTCTAGACGAGTACAAGGCGCTCATCTCAAACTTCCCAAATGACGGCAGCGTAACGCTGGAGGTGCTCGATCACCCAGATATGACGGAAAACGGATATACTTTGGTAAAGGTAAAAGTAATTTCGCATAGCTCTGGAAAAGAGTCTATCATCACCATTGGTGTCAGTGTTGCTTAGCAAGTGATGTATTAAAGGTACAGATAAGATAGGGTGTACTCAGACATCAAGGATATTCAATCAAGTAAAACACAAACAAAGAGCGGGGCAGCTGCCCCGCTCTGTTGCTTTAAATGCGAAGATTTTATAGAGAGAAAGTGAGTGCTCGGAATAATTGGTATGACGTATCCGATATAACAGAAAAAATTTTTTTATTTGTATAAAGCATGAAAGTCTTGATTAAACCATGAAATACATATAAAATCTAGAAGTTAAAGGTAAAGATTAAGGACAATCGGAAATTAACTAGAGATAATGCTTTCAGTGATGTATTCGTAATGTAAAAGGAGCAAAGATACATGAATAAAAAACGCATTTGGAGCATTGTGCTCTCTATCTTCATGGTAGTGAGTGCAGGATTTAATTCACTTTTTGTATGGGCTGATAGTGGCTCTCCGTCAGGGACGACAGCTACTAGATCAGGCTCATCTCAGCCTCTTGACTACAATTTCAATGTAGACTGGGCGAACGGCGTATCATCTGGGGTAGTCGACTATCACTACGATGATGCCACAGACCCAGGTCATAAGAAGCTTATTATGACACCTACTAACGACAACCTTAAGGTTGGAACTGTAGGGTATTCTTTAGCTATCAACAGCGACGCTAATACTAAACTTCCGGCAGGCTCTATCAAGATAACCATGCCGAACTACCTGTTTGATTCATGGACTGATAAGTATGCGGTAAATAGAGTAGACGGCGGTACCCCTAGGAATACCGTCTCTTGGCAGATTCCTAAGGCTCCTGCGACATCTGCAGTGAGTGACTTTAACTACGTTGATAACGGCGACGGCACATATACAGTGACCAACTTCAAAGAGGTTGCAGGCGGTGCTAAGCTTCACTTTGAGCAGGCATTTCAGTTCAGACCTTCATACATCAAAGTTGATAGTGACGGCGTACAGCGCAGGAATCTTGACTTTAAGCTTGAGATAGATACTGATGGCGACGGTACTCCTGATGTGACTACTAATCGTTCACTGACGGCGGAGATACAGAACAAGACGAAGCCGGTATCATTAAATCTAAAGAAGGATAATCTATCAAAGGCTGATGGCGTATACATGAACTGGCAGAACACATGGGGTCCAGCTCCTAGCGATGCCAAGGATTACTTCTACGTAGTGTGGTACGCAGACATGAAGCGTGGCAGGACCGATACCGTTCCTTTTGACTATGAAGTCGTACAGGATAACAGCGATGGAGAGCTGGTTGGAGCGACTAAGCGAAACAGCTATTATGTGCCACCTTACGACAAGCGTGGATTTCTGAGTGCATTTGATATAGACCGATACACTGTTACATCATATCCAGATATTGCTGCCAGCGGATGGCAGAGCAGGCTTAATCAGCCGGGAATGTTTAAAGAATACACACCTGGTTTTATGCTGCATACATTGCAGGGATGGACTTACACAGACTGGGATAGCGACAGGATGGTAATGCTGAAGCGTTATCCTATGACTATGCTCGAAGATGCTAAGAACCGGGGGGTAGACCTCTCTGCTACCGGTATACCAGTTAGCAATAAGGTTACGGTCAAGACAAAGCTTGCAAACGGCAAAGTTATGACTGAGACAGATACAGCGACTGCAACGGTTAAAGTAAGAAATTATGCTGGTGCTAATAACATCTGGAAGTATGATTACAATGACCACTCTTATGGCGGATCAAATATGACAGGTACGTTAGATTTCGTTTTGAATGGGGAAACTAGAGAACTTCGTAACCGTGAGCAGTATAAGACCTTTGAGACCGAGGTCGAGGGAAGTCCTCGAACCGAACCGATATATAACAATACTACTGGGGAGTATACCGTTAAGCCGTATACTGCCGAGATTGAAGAAGGCTCTCTATACAGCTCATCTAAGGCAAATAGGCTTAGACCAAATAGTAGTTTCAGCAGCAATATACCGGATATGACTAAGCTTCAGGATGAAGATGCGACCTACAAGAGTGTGGCGATAACGCTAACTTCTCATAATGGAATGAAGTCGCAAATTGGAGGTTGGACGACAGATAACAACGAAGATGTTACACAGTCTAGATCACATCCGATAGAGATATGGACTAGGAAGTCTGGTGAGAACTCTTACACCAGATACGGCAAGATAACCTTTGACAGCACAGGCAATTACAAGTTCACATCTGATGATGGTGATACCGTTGTTGATAATGCTAAGGGCAAGGAGATACCTCTGCCAGCTAATACGAGCGGGCTGAAGTACAAGTACACAAGTGAGTACTACAATTACAACTTCAAAGCAGACACGGTCGTTGAAGTTCATCCGACGGCGAACATGAAGAGCATATTGCAGGCGGATAAGGACCAGTACGGGTATTCATACATATCCTCTAGTGCAAAGGTGAATTACTCCGAGAGTGGACAGGCGGAGGTGACCACCAATACAGAAGGCAATCCACTAAAGATACAGTCTGTAGCTATGACCTCTATAACACCAAGCTTCGGAGAGAGGTTCCTTTACTATCCACAGGATATCGTAGATGATCCGGTAAAGGGCGTGCAGTCCAATAGGATAACCGCTCAATATTATCAGATTTCATCCCTTAATGACTCAGGGCTACCCGATAGGGACTATCTAAATAAGTACGTGTACAAGAAGGGTACGATTTACACGCTGCTGCCACTAGGTACGAGCGTGCAGAAGTCAAGCGTGCAAATGACAGCGGGACCTGGATACTCGGAGCGCCCTATCTCTCAAGGTAGTGATTTCAATGTTGAGATGATCGAAGACTGGGAAGGCTCAGGTCAAACCATGATGAAGGTGGATTATGAGCTACCACCTAGAGTTACAGATGTTAGGAATTTTAACAATCATAACTACTTCATAAATTTAAACTATACGCTAGATAATCCATACAGCAACATAGTTGATAGAGGTAATAGTGTCACACTCACATCTGCTTTAAAGGTAGATACTGACGGCAACGATTATGTGTTACCTAAAGAAAGCGACATTACTAATAAATTCAACAGACTTACAGAGAAGGATAAGTTCAACAGTCTGGTAAATGGTGATTATAAATACTGGCGCTTTATTGGTGACACAGTTCAATTTAACCCTGTAACGGTTACACAATCAGGATTGACCAAGGAAGTTGCTAACACTATCGACAATGCGTATGGCAGCAAGACAGATGCATTTATCGGCAACCAGTACAGCTACAGATTGGCATACACATCTTCCAACTATACGAGAACTGATAAACTCGTGTTCTACGATGTGCTCGATAATGGAGGCGAGAATGCTCCTACAGAATGGAAGGGAACACTGGACAGAGTAGATGTTCGTTCTATGTCTAATAGATCTGCTTACGGCCGCCAAGGTGAGTATGCAAAGCCAGTCGTGTACTATGCGACAACGGTGCCAAGCACATTTGACGTAGATGATCACTCCATCTGGTCTACAACTATGCCTGCCAATAAGAAGGATATAAAGGCGATAGCCGTAGATGTCCGCAAGACGAATAAGGGCAATGATTTTATACTAGACCAGGGTAATAGCCTCAGCTTCTATGTATATATGAACGCGCCACAGGATAAAAATCTTGCAGGCAAGAAGGCGGTAAATGAAACAGTAGCCAATGCGCGTAACTTTGCTGGTGACTCGGCAGGACCAAGCGACAGGCTATTAAAGTACAAGGCTCACTCGGAGATTACACTTCATAATCCTGAATTAGAGCTACATAAGGAGTCGAACCCAGCTACTGGTACAGAGGCTGTGCCAACTGAGATTACCAATGAAAAGGATACGCCTATCACGTATACTCTCAAGATTAAGAACAAGAATGATCTACTAGCAACCAGAGATATAAACGTTGAGGATGTTATACCTGATGGACTGACAGTTGATAAAGACAATATCCGCATCAACTCAACTGAGTTAGGGTTCAATAATGTGCTTCTCAGAGATGCGACTGGTGTTGGACTCACAACAGATGGACAGAAGCTGAAGTTCAACGTAACTCTGCCAAAAGACAGTGATATGTCGATAACTATCCCAACCAAGCTAACGGATAAGACAGTTAAGACCACTGTGTTCAAAAATACGGCTAAGATTACAAGCGCTGACGGCGTATCGATGAATGTAAAGAGTGAGACTACCTATCACAAGGCTATCCGTCAGTACGATTTAAATTACGTAGTGACAGGTGATCCTACTTACGGTCTGCCAACTGATAATGCAGTGCCAGCTACAGTAATAGGCATTGAATATGACCACAACCAGACATTAGCTGCTCCACTATCATCGAGCACGCATGCTACAAGTGCAGGCGTACAGGGTGAATGGAAATTCGAAGGCTGGAAGAAATCAGCTTCCGATACGACCACTATTAGCTCGGTCAATGTTCGCAAGAACGAGACTGTGTATGGAAACTGGAGATTTGTGCCATATAAGAATGTTAAAGTCACTAAAAAGTGGACAGACCACACAGGGGCAACAGATACAGCACCTGTTAACAGCGTCAAGGTTGATTTGCTTCGCGACGGCGTAGTCATAGATACCAAGGATGTTAAGGCTGCTGATAACTGGACTTATACGTTCAGCAACCTAGTGTCGTTCGATATCGCAACAGGTCATAACTACACATATACAGTTCAGGAGCATGGTCTTAACGCGCAGTCTAAGATTGATTATGGCGCTTATAGGTACACTGCGACTACGACTAGTGATGTGACTCGTGGATACACCATCACTAATAAAAAATCCATGCCGTGGACACCTATGATTCCGGCAACTCGCAGTGTTACGGTAACGAAGCAGTGGAGCGGTGTATCGCAGAATTACAAGGATACACATTCGGTAGTGGTGAAGCTGTATAAAAACGGAACTGCTACAAATAGAACAGCTACTCTGTCGAGCAGCAACAATTTCAAGGCGACATTTGCAGGACTCCTCGATTCGGATACGGTGACAGGGGCAAAAAATGTCTATACCTTCAAAGAGCTAGATGCTGACGGGAACCCGCTTGCGGAAGGTGCAACTCTTGACATCAACAACAGGCACTTTACCGTGCACTATGATGGCAATAAGATTATAAATACGTTCAACAACGTAGAGCGTTCAATGTCCGGTGACAAGCACTGGGATGACGCTGATGATCAGGACGGAGTAAGGCCTAGCGAAGTGACCTTTAAGCTGTTTGCGAATGGTGTTGATACAGGCAAGACTACAAAGGCTACAAAAGCAAACCACTGGCATTACGAGTTCAGCGGACTCGACACATACGACGAGGATGCTGCAGTGATAAACTACACCGTTAAGGAAGTGCCAGTAGAGAAGTACACAGCGGATCAAAACGGTTATGATTTCACTAATAAGCACGTACCATACACCAGAACAGTCAAGGTGACTAAGAATTGGAAAAATGACACCGTAGCTAACCGTCCAGCCTCGATTACAGTTCGTCTAAAGGCGGATGGAAATGAGGTAGATGCCAAGACGGTTAGCTCTGACTCAGATGGAAAGTGGTCAGTTGATTTTGAAAATCTGCCAGTCAATAAGAACGGCAAGGAAATCAAATACACTGTCACTGAGGATGAGGTTCAGAAGTACAATGTAGAGTACTCTGGCAACATGGATGATGGAATGGTGATAACCAACACTAGGGTCAATGATCCAGCTCCTAAGGTAGTTAAGAAGCATGGGCCTAAGACTGGAGATACTATGTATCCACTAGTGTATGGAGTCGTACTGCTATCATCGATTCTAGCGCTGATGGTGATCATCATCAGAAGAAAGTCTAGAAGGGCATAGGAATTCCTTTCTCAAAAATACCCACATAATTATTAGAAAGACAAAAGCGAGGTAAGGGTTAACCTTACCTCGCTTTTACTTTGTTAGCGTTATGTCTCGCTTAATCTCTTAATTCTCTTTAATCCCAGTTCAATCTACGGCGTATCCTACAGCACAACCTGCTCAAATTTGAAGCCGTGTTCCTTGTCCGCTTTATCGTTAGTGATGTGGTACACGTGGTATTCATCAGGTGACAGGTCGGTGCTACCGAGGAAAATTTCCTTGGAGCTACCGAACTTATCTACATCAACTCTCACCGATATACCGCAGCTCGTCGAGATATGACGAGGAACGGGCATGATGGTGCAGCCGAGAGGCTTTAGAAGCTTTTCAGTAGCTATAGCGCCGTGAGTCGACTCGAATGTGTATAGATAATACTCTTCAGTCATAAAATATCTGCTCCACCCTTATAGAGTGATAACCTTGGATACTTCCTGCATAGCTCCGAGGATATCGAACATGTTGCTCACAGTTCCAACCTTGCAGTCGTCCTTAACTCCGTAGAAGTTGAGGCAAGTTCCGCATACGAGAACCTTAGTTCCCTTCTCGATTAGAGTATTTAGATTGTCGACAATCTGCTCTTCGATGCCAGTGGTTAGCTTAACACCTTCGTTCATGAATAGGATGTAAGAAGGTACATTTTCTCCTTCAGATAGAGTGAATATAGCCATCTTAGCGAGGTTGAGTCCGAGCTCTGCATCTCCAGTTCCAACGGAAGCCTTATTGAAAAATACTGCGTAGCTATCAGCTGAGAAGCTGCGTGCACTCTCAGGAACCTTTCCATCTCCATCAGCGAAGCTTACGAGGAACTTATCTCCCTCTGGAGCTGAGCTAATAGGTCTGCCGTATGCGTTAGCGAGTCTCTCTAGGTTATCGATCTGTGTCTGACCATCGACGATAATTTCGAGTCCCTGTGTACCATTGTCTAATTCTTTTTTTGCCATAATTACAGGAATAGGGCATGCCTTACCTGCTGCGTCTAGTCTCATCTTGTGACACCTCCAGACTAAAAATCAAAATAAAATATACATTATTATCATAGCAGTGTGGACGAAGTTCTTCAAATAGAAATCTGAAATATCGACAGTCTAAAGTATATGGTGAATTCCCGTGTATTTTCACAAAGATAGCCACAAAAGACACGCATTTTATAGTAATATAATTATGTATGAGTGTGTGCAGATAGAGAGGTGTAATTTTGCTAAGAAAATTTGTAAAAAGTCCATATATCAAAGCGTCGCTCGCTTTTATCATCAGTGGCTCCGTGCTTATTATGCTGTCAAATGTGCTTAATAAGACGAAGTTTACCGACGGCTAGCGACTATTAATAAGACACTTATGCCGGTGTATATCGGTGTGTTCATAGCGTTCCTACTATGCCCTATATACAATAAACTGGTTAAGGCTATTTATACGAAGCTTAGGGATAGCAGCAATCGCTCTTCGGAGGACTGCAAAGGGCCAGTTTGCATGAAGTTTGCTGGCGGACGAAACATGCCTCAGGAGGATGCTACTACTCGCATGAAGAGGAATCTCGCAATTGCCAAGATTAGTGCGAGTGCAATTTCTATACTGATAATCGTAGCGTTCTTTGCACTTATCGGATATTTTGTGGTGCCACAGATTGTCATGAGCATAGTTAACCTCATGAATACTATGCCACAGAGACTTGCATACTTCTCGTCATGGTCGGAGCACCACCTGCAGAACTTTCCACAGATTGTTAAGTGGATAAACGAAGCTGCAAACGCAGGAACTAGCGAAATTATCGACTGGATAAGAGACAACCTCCTTAAGGATAACTTCCAGAATCTAGCCAATGTAGTTTCGGCCCAGATCATCAGCGTCGTGCGCGGCAGTGCAAATCTCTTCGTCGGAATACTCATCTCAATCTATCTGCTAAATTATAAAGAGACAATATTTGCAAATACTCGTAAAATCGTTGCAGCGACATGCTCCGAGCAGAAGTCGAGAAACCTCTATGAGTTTTCAAAGATCATAAACGAGACATTTATCGGATTCATAGTAGGAAGAATTCTTGATGCTATAATAATCGGAATTCTCACCTATATTTGCATGCTTGTTTTCAATATGCCACTTGCCCTACTAATTGCGGTAATTGTCGGTGTAACTAACGTAATTCCGTTCTTCGGACCATTCCTAGGTGCAATTCCATCGATATGTCTACTCATGCTAGAAGACCCTGTGAAGGCAGGCTACTTTATAATCATGATTCTGGTGATTCAGCAGATTGATGGTAATGTAATCGGGCCTAAGATTGTCGGCAGCGCTATTGGAATAAGCAGCTTCTGGGTTCTTATCGCTGTACTTATCGGAGGAGGACTATTCGGATTCCTTGGCATGGCGCTGGGAGTTCCGGTATTTGCAGTCTTCTACAGATATGCAGGCAAGCTAACTAACAACAAGCTTAGAAAGCGAAGCAAGGAGGTCGATATCAGGTCGTACACGGATTACGCCAAGTTCGGGATAGAAGAGAGAGAATTATTTGGAGATGAATATGCCAAACACAAAGCTAATAAATAAAATTAACGAAATCGTTCCTGCAGCTCAGGTCAGAGTATCTGAGCCTATGAGCAAACACACGTCGTTTCGCATCGGGGGTCCAGCTGATGTAGTTGTGACCGTCTGTAATGAAGAGGAGCTCAGCAACATCCTAAGCTTACTTCATAGTGAAGATGTGAGATATATGTTAATAGGAAATGGATCCGATCTGCTCTTTGCAGATGAAGGATACCGTGGAGTAATAGTAAAGCTCGGGGGAAGCTTTGAAAATATAGAGTTGCTCGAAGCTGAAGATAATGAAATAAGAGTCGGGGCAGCTCGCATGCTATCTAGCACAGCTAACTTTGCGAGAGATAACAGCCTAGCGGGACTCGAGTTCGCATCGGGAATCCCGGGAACATTTGGCGGAGCACTTTTCATGAATGCTGGCGCATACGGCGGAGAGATGAAGGACGTAGTCGTAAGCGTAACTCTAATGAAATCTGACGGAAGCTCGGTATATGAACTGTCTGGAGAAGAGATGGAGTTCTCATATAGGGATAGTGTACTGCAGCATAATGATGATATTGCAATTTATGCAAGGGTCAGATTGCAGAGGGATGATAAAGAAGCTATCACAGAGAGAATGAACGAGCTAGCTGAGAAGCGCAGAACGAAGCAGCCGGTGAACTTCCCAAGTGCAGGCAGTACATTCAAGAGACCTGTAGGCGGATATGCGGCAGCTCTAATCGAGGAGGCTGGACTAAAGGGCAGGACAGTCGGAGGTGCGCAGGTATCTGAGAAGCATTCGGGATTCGTTATCAATATAGGGGGCGCTACCTCTAAGGACGTGAGAGAACTTATCAATATAGTGGCTCAGGAAGTCGAGCAGAATTCGGGGATTAAGCTCGAGCCTGAGGTGAGAATTATCGATGCGGAATAGAATGTCAATTTATGAATCCATGTAAATCTGTAAATCCAAATCACACTGTTGAGATTGATACTAGTGATGATTAAATAGATGTATTGGTTTAATTGCTTTATAAATTATTTGTAAATACCTTTGGTTGTTTAATAGGAGTAAATATGAAATCTATGAAAATATATTATTATGAAGAGAATGGTGAACTTATACAAATAGATACAGTACCAATCACTAATAATGATTTTGAAATTGAAGCAGTAAATGAGGATGAACTTTTATCTAAGTTGAATTCTAAGAATATAAAAGTAAATTATGAGACTGAAGAACAAATAAGGAATATATTTGATTCAGCTGATGATTTTTATGATGAAAACTTAAAAAAAGATGACAATTCAAAATTTGTTATTAAACATTGGGTAAGTAATCGATCTTTTGGCGAATTAATAGATATGTACGATAATGAAGAAATTAAAGTTCCAGACATGCAAAGACCACTAGTGTGGGACTCATATAGAAGTTCAAGATTAATCGAATCAATTGTAATGGGATTACCAATCCCCCCACTTTTTTTATTAGAAGTAGATAACAATGTATACGAAATAATTGATGGGTATCAAAGGTTAAATACATTGTTTAACTATGTAAAAGGCAAGCCATGGGCAGGTGATAAGATTGGTAAAAAACATATAAAGTCTAAGTTATCAAAAAATCTAGTCATACCTTCAATTAGAGGAAAGGCATTTGATGATTTAAATGATGATCAAAAACGTATTATAAAAAGGAGCACTATTCCGCTAATTGAGTTTAAACAGCTAAATCCAGATAATTATACGTCTAAGTATCTTATATTTGAGAGAATAAATACAGGGTCTGAAAAACTTAGTAGTATGCAAATACGAAAAGCTTTAGCTTATGGAACATTCATAGGAGGGCTATATAAGGAAGCAAATAATCCAGAATTCATAAAATTGTTTTCTACTAGCCAATTAAAAAAAGATCTCAATGTTGAAGCTTTTTTACGAATTTTGACAATCTCAGAGGTTGCAAATGATAGATTTATACCATCTCAAAATGGTTTGGAGAACATTCTAAATGAGTATTGTGAAAAAAACAAGGAAGAGATACTTGATGATAAAGTAGTAGAATATATTTTTGAAGCAGTAAAAGAACTAGTTGCTAAGTTTGGTTATAACAATATTTTTAGACGTGTTAATTCAGAGGATGAATACGAAGGGCTTATGAACACAAGTATCTTAGAATCGCTAGTTGGAGCCGTTGTAGAACAAAAGAACAAAAATAGTGGATATAAAATTGAAGAACATAGATATAAAGAAATTATGAAAATAATTTATAATGATTCAATTTCTGGTAAAAAAAATAATCCGTTTTCTTACAGTACAGGAACCATTGAATCGATGAAGAAAAGATTTTCAATATGCAAAGATATAATTAGAGGAGAATAAAGTGAAAGGTAAATTCTCAGAGTTTGATGTAGAGTCTTTTTCATAGTGAACTTGATGATATACAAAAACATATAGAAAATGCTTTTTGAAATAGAAGGTAGCTTATCAGATAATCGTAAAGCACATAGAGCGTTTTCTGCAAAAATTAATCTTGATTTTAAAATAATAGAATATGCTTATAAATTATATAGACCATCAAGCATAATAGAGATATATACCTTTGCGGAAAATTTGGTTAAGACGTATATTTACTCTATTTTAGGAGCAGACAATACGGATGTAATACAAAAATTTATTGAGAAAAAACTACCTCAAAAAAGCTTTGTTCCGGGTACAAAGATTAAGGAAATTGAGAAGGCTGTGAAATCATACACTCCTCGATCGGATAATTTAGAATTATTTATAAAAAAATTTAAATACGATGATTGTGTAAAAACATTTGACAACCTAATAGAAGCAAGACATAGATACGCACATAGGGGGGAATTTGATATAAGTTATAATGAAGAAGAGTATAAGGAGATTATAAGCGTATTATATTACTTAAATGATGAATTATGCTTTTTGCTTAATTGATTTTGAATCGCGAATGCAATTACAGAAATCAATTTATGAAATATTAAAGAAACTAAAAGGTCTAAATAAAGCAATAGAGAAAAAGAGGATTTTCTAATATATGCAAGAAAATCAGAAAAGAAGCATACAGGGGTATAAGAGCTTTGGAGACTTCAAAAATAGATTTCAAATCTGATATATACAAGAATATTCACAAAGATTTAAAACTGCTATATGATTTAGACTTAAGGAGGACAGTTGAATATAATCATCTGAAAATAGAAAAAAAGATAATAGTCTTTAATAGAGCTTTTTAATGACGCGCAATTAGTTTTAGAATAATTCTTGTTTTGGTAATAGCGATTATTAATGACTTAAATTACAAAAAAATACTTAAATATTGGGAAAAAGGAAGCGATAAGCTGATGGAAAATAACATTAAGAAGCTATATAAATTGACGGCGGACCACCATACTCACACGAGGTATTCGCACGGTAGGGGGTATGCACACGGCAAGGGAACTGTTCTTGAAAATGTCGCTGCAGCCTCAGCTAAGGGACTGAGCGAGCTGGCGATAACAGATCACGGACCGGGACACAAGTTCTACGGGCTCAAGATGGGTAAGCTGGCAGCTATGAGAGCGGATATCGAAGAGGCTATGAGAGAGTTTCCAAATGTCAAAGTCCTGCTCGGAGTAGAAGCTAATATCATCAATACTCCTAATGGACTAGATATCAAGAAGGAGAATCTAGGTAAATTCGATATCGTCAACGCTGGATACCACTACGGACTTCCGCATGGCTATATGACAGCTAATTACATATGCTGGCACGCAGGACTGCCGTCTGGAAGCAGAGAGCAGCTCAGAAACAAGAACACAGAGATGGCTCTAAGGGCGCTGTATGAGAACGATATATTTCTCCTAACTCACCCTGGTGACAAGGGCCCGTTCGACATGAAGGAGCTCTGCAAGGCGTGCGAAGAGACGAACACACTTATGGAAATCAGCACACGCCATACACACCTAACTAAGGAAGAAATCGAAATAGCGGCGAATTACGATGTGAAATTTGCCATAAGCAGCGATGCGCATGTGCCGGATAAAGTTGGTAATTATATTGCTGGCGTAGAGAGAGCACTGGAAGCGGGGCTTGACCTAGAGAGAATCATCAATATTGAGAAGAGGTAAGAGATGAAGATTGTCATAGTCACAGGTATGTCAGGTGCAGGCAAGACGAAGGCCGCAGATTGGCTGGAGGATCAGGGATACTACTGTATAGATAATATGCCACCTAAGCTGGTAATGAATTTCGTGGAACTTTCGATGACGAATGGCATGGACAAGATTGCGTTCGTTGCCGATGTCCGTGGCGGTGAGTTTTTCTCTGACTTAGTCGAGGTAATCGACCAGCTCAAGAGTAGTGAGGAGATTGAGAGCGAGGTATTCTTCGTGGATGCTTCGACGCCAACGCTAGTCAGGAGATTTAACGAGACGAGAAGGCACCATCCGCTTGCAAGTGGAAAGGTTACACAGGCGGTAATCGAAGAGGAGCGTGCAAGGCTTGAGAGTGTGCGCAAGAAAGCAGATTTCATCATCGATACCAGCACCATGAAGGTTGCTGATTTCAATCTAGCGATGAGGAGAATATTCCTCGGTAAGGAAGGAAATCAGTTTAGCGTAAACGTGACTTCGTTTGGCTTTAAGCATGGAATTCCAAGTGAATCAGACATCATGGTGGATGTCAGGTTCATCCCTAATCCATACTACGTGAAGAGTCTCAAGAAGCTCACCGGCAACAACAAGAAGATTGTAAACTACGTGTTCAAGTCAGACCTAGCGAATGAATTCGTAGACAAGTACCACGCACTGCTCAAGGATCTGATTCCTGGTTACATCCACGAGGGCAAATATCATCTCAATATAGCATTTGGATGCACCGGCGGTCACCACAGATCAGTGGCAATCGCCAACAAGATGGCTGAGCTCTTCCACGAGGATGGATACAGAGTGACGGTGACACATAGAGACCTTGATTTCATCGCAAAGGGAATTAGCAAGAAATAGATAGACTATAGATAAGCGAAAGATAGCAAACAAGCATCATATAGCATTAGATAGCTACAAATAAGCAAAAGATATCTATAAAAGTCTATAAATAAGCGGTAGACAGCTAAAATAAGCGCTAGTCCTTATGCGTTAATCAAGCGATACAAATTATAACTTGAAGGGAGTCATACAGAAGATGTCTTTCTCATCACAGACTAAGGGCGAACTAGCGCGCGTCATGCCGAGCAAGAAATGCTGCATGCTTGCGGAAATCACGGGATTTCTGAGAGTTGCAGGCAGCCTCAGACTTGCTGGCGGCGGAAAATTTACAATAGTAGCATCGACAGAGAATCCAGCGATTGCAAGGCACTATAAGACCTTGATCAAGGAATACTTCGGCAGCAACGCTGGTATCGAAGTCGGAAATTCACAGATGCCTGGGAAATCACGAGGTAACTATAGATACAGATACTCTCTGGTAATCAGGCCAGATGAGAAGAGCTCACAGATACTACGCGAGACTGGCATGATGCTCATCCGAGAAGGTGATGAGTTTCTTAGTGACGGCATATATCAGCCAATTGTCAGGAGCAAATGCTGCAAGAAGGCATATCTGAGAGGGCTATTTCTCGGTGTCGGCACCATGTCCGACCCCAAGAAGAGCTATCATCTGGAATTCGTGCTTAATAGCGAGCATGTCGCACATGACCTAAGGAAGCTGATCGGTAGCTTCGTCGACTTGTCAGCTGGTCTAATCGAGCGCGGAGAGGAGCATATAGTATACATGAAGCGCGCTGAATACATCAGCGATATGCTTGGAATCATGGGTGCTAATGAGGCAATGCTTGAATTCGAGAATATCAGAATCGGCAGAGGGCTCAGGCGCGAAGTAAACAGGATCTCGAACTGTGACAACGCAAATGTAGACCGAACCCTGACCGCCGCCGAACAGCAGATCCGCCATATAGAAATCATCAAGGAGAGGCTCGGCCTCGAAAACCTCGAACCTGTACTTCGCGATACTGCAGAGCTCAGGCTTGAGCTCCCAGGTGCCAGCCTATCGGAGATAGGCGAGGCTCTGAGCCCGCCAATCAAGAAACCGGGTGTGAGCAAGCGCTTCGCTAAGCTGAAGGAGATAGCGGAGGGGCTGGAGAGGTAAGACTTAATAATATAAATGACTTGGTTTGCTGAATGTGGTTAATGTTGGGTTTAAGAAGTTGCAAATGTCATAATTGCGGACTGTGAAGGTGGGAGATTGCGAATCGAGAGCGTAATATCTGAAAATTTGAAAGATTTTATCGGTTGGAAGAATAAATCAAGTCCTAACTCATATATAATTGGTGGATTTTAGCAGTTGGGATTTGAGAAATCAAGGTCTGCAGATAATGAAGGTGGGATATTAGCATGTGTGATAGCTGAATACAACCCCTTAATAAAAGGTCTTTTTAGGACAAGCTTCTAGTAGGTTTGAAGTCTGGAAGCAAGTCATTTCATAAAAATTTAGGGATGGATTATCCAAATAAAAGGACTAGAAGCAAATCATTTTATAAAAATTTGGCTTGGAATTTTCAAGCCAAATCTTTAAAATCAATACCAAGCAAAGATAAAATTATAAAATAATTCCGAGGTGAAAATGAGCGATAATATTGATAAGACTGCTACTCTTGTAGTTAATGAAGGGCAGATCGTAGAGCTCGAAATTACAGATATGACTGATGATGGCAAGGGACTGGGCAGGTTGTCTGGCCTTGCTATTTTTGTGGCGGGCGCCGTTCCAGGTGATAAGGTTAGTGCCCGTATCACGAGGCTCAAGAAGCGCTACGCATTTGCAGAGACAATCACGCTTCTTGAGGCTTCTGCAGCCAGAGTACAGCCGCCGTGCCCATACTATAAGGACTGCGGCGGCTGCTCGATGCTCGAGCTTAGCTATGAGGAGCAGCTCCGCATCAAACGCAAAAACATAATCACTAAGCTCGAGCGTATAGGCGCCCTTGAGGAGCCAACTGTCAGGGAAGTTCTGGGCGCCGCAGATAGAATCGGAGCCGACGGAGGGCAGGCTGGGCAGATCGGGCGACCTGAGAAGAGCGAGGAAACTGAGGAGTTTGAGGAGACTGGGAAACCTGAGCAGATTGAGAGTGCTGGCGGTGCTGACATCGAGTCATCTGAATCGATGCTCAGATACCGCAACAAGGCTGAATTCGCAGTAGCGATGACGAGCGCTGGCCCGCTCGTCGGCTTCAACAAGCGCGGTAGCAACAAAATAGTCGACTGCACCGACTGCCTCCTCCAGAAACGTGCAACTATGGCAGCAGCCAATGCAGTCCGCAAAATCCTGAAAGACAAGCTACTAACCGTATACGATGCGAGGCACGGCAAAGGATTTTTAAGGGGATTTACTATCAAGGTATGTGAGGGCACGGGCGAGATGATGCTCATATTTACAGGCACATCCAAGCAGCTGTCACACGCCGAGAAGGTCATCTACACCATCAGCGACGCAATCGACGCAGTTTCGACCGATGAGGAGCCGTACTTCCTACAGAGCGTGGTTATCGAAGTGAACAAGGCAAAAGACCTCCGCGAACCCGCAGCCGCTTACGAGGTGGTGGCTGGCTCAAACACAATCACCGACATCACAGATGACGGCATGAAATTCGAGATTTCCGCACCGGCATTCTACCAGGTCAACACGAAGCAGATGAGCAGGCTCTACGCCAAGGTCAGGGAATACGCCTGTCTCAAGGGCGGCGAAACCGTCTTCGACCTCTACTGCGGCATCGGAACCATCGGGCTCAGCATGGCGGCCGATGCTGGCATGATTATCGGAATCGAGTCTGTAAAGAACGCCGTTATCGACGCAAACCGCAACGCCGTAATCAACGGAATTGTAAATGCGCGCTACTACACAGGCCGCGCCGAACAGGTGATGCCGAGACTCCTCGACAAGGAAGATAAGCTTTCGTCGACTACATAGATGAAAATGCCCCAAAGATTGCCATCCTCGACCCTCCGCGCGCAGGCTGTGATGAGGCACTTCTCCGAGCAGTCGCAAGCTGTGACGTGGACAAGATAGTGTACGTGTCCTGCGACCCAGGAACACTGGCTCGCGATATCAAGGTGCTTGGAGGACTCGGTTACGAGTTCGTGGAGGCGACACCGGTGGATATGTTTGTGGCGACAACACATGTTGAGACGGTAGGACTATTGACAAAATAAATCTTTAAAACCATATAAAAGGTTTGAAATAGAAGAAATCTAGGTGGTGATGTAGAAATTATTGACTCAGCCTTTCTCTTGTTAGAAATTTTATGTCGAGATTGTAGCGTGGTTGAGTTTATAAAATGAAAATGGGCAGGTGTAGTTTATTGTATAGATGTAAAATTTCTATATTGCAAAATCAATAATTGTGCTTTGAAAATACTTAAGACATTGGAATTGGTAAAAGTTGTCAAAATAATATTGGGGCTTATATGAGTAAAAAAATACAATGATATGAGAATAAATTCAATTGAAAGGAATATAAAAAAATAATCCTTTAGACTATTTGAATTATATTAACAAAAACAAAAATGAAGAAGAAATACTAAGAGTTTTGAAATACTCTGGCTTTTTGTTACAGATAGAAATGAAACACTATTTAGTAATGATACTAGACATATAATAAAAAAAGTTGGGTTAAAGATAATCTTTCAAGTAATAGTTATAAAAAAATTTAGACGACTATATAAAAGAGGGTGATAGGCTAAATAAAAAAAGAGAACAAATAAAAAATGATATATTAAAATTTAAACTGATGAAGGGCTCATATTTAAATTTAGTGGAAAGGTGTAATGATCAGATATCTATAAATTTAGACAAATTAAATGAAACTTCATCTGTGGATGAGAAACAACAATACCTAGTTTCTAGCGAAAATATAATTTTAGGACTTGGAACATTGCTTAGAGATGAATCTATAATTAGTAAGTTGAACTACTATCAAAATGTTGATGATAAAGAAGCAAATGACATACTAGTTTTGATTCAGTTGCTCAATATAGTAAATGATATAATTGGTAATTGGATGTTCGGAGATGTGAAAGTAAATACTAGATTATTTAATAAATTATATATTAGTGAAAAACTATGGAATAATTACTGATAGAATATTATCATTTTTAGAATATTATAATTTAAATAGCGCTAAAACTTTGAAAGATTCTGATAGTGAAACTGAGATAGTCAAATATTCAAATTCCTTTTAGAGAAAAAAATTAAAAAGAATTCTTTTTATAGTGATGACTTAAATGAAGAATACCTAGGCATAAAACTGGAAAGATGGGTTCTTATTTACACTTACTTCTATAAATTAGCTATAAATGAAAAAAACGTACTAAGAATAGAGATAGAGAAATTAAAAAAATGATTTATTACAAAAACAAATTTAGTGCATGCGAAATAAATGCTATTTTTTTAATCATCTGGTATTTGGTAAAAAGCAAAAATGACTTATTCTCATCATTTTTTTAATTGAATACAAAAAAATTTTTATAATTTTTAATTCCATCAATAATAAAAACGATCGAACCACTAAAAAAAGTCTAATGGTTCTTTGTACTAATAATAATGAAATATCGAAAAAAAGGTTCAAAAATTTGAAGATTACATACATAATTTATTATTAAAAATACAATCATAGTGCTATCCATAATGTCAAAAACGAGTAGTAATGGCGAGAGTTATGAATTAGATATTATACTACATATAGATAATACGTTGTTTATCTTCGAGTGCAAAAACTCAATTCCAGCATGATAATGTGCGAGGATATTGTCGCAATATTCAGGAACTAGACTATTATATTGATAAATTTAAACGTAATTTAAAAATATTTTTACCAAAGATGAAAATGGTAAGAAAAAGCATCAATTCAAAGCTTAAAGATATAAATTGCAATATAAAGAATATAAAGGTAGTCCCAATTTTATTAACAAATATTTCTTATCCATTTGTTAAAAGAGGGGATATACATTTTGAATAATATAAAATTATATAATTTTATTACTGCTAATCCGCCTGTGATTCATTATTTTGATACTATAAACGAGAAGTATTTCATAATAGGTATGGTGTCTCCTGAATTATTTATAAATAAAAGAGCAAGTACATTTATCGATTTTCTTAGAAAGAACAATAATTATGAAATAAGTCCATATCGTGCAATGGAAAAAGTTTTTTTAAACGATCCAATTTTTAAAAGGTATAGATTGTATATTACACGGCTATATTTCAGCGAAGACACATATAAAAGAATAATAGAGAGTTACTGTAAACATAAATTGCAAATTGAACAATAACTAACATTTTGAACCTTGATAACTGAATACAATTGATCGAGAAAAGCTTCAAACTGTTCTTCCGGTGTTATATACCCAAGTATCTTACGAGGAAGAGAGTTCATGCTGTCAGCATATTCGAGGATCTGCCTGGCAGTATATCTATCAATAGATATTCCCTTAGGTACAAAGCGTCTGAAAATGCGGTTATGCCTTTCATTTTGAGCAAGTTCCCAAGATGAATAATGATGTGCAAAATACACAAGAACCCCATACTTTTCAAGGTTGCTGAGCTCGGAGAATTCTGTTCTGTTATCAGCTGTAATGGTCTTGAATACAGAGGAAAATATTTTTCCATATTCATCTCTCAGGACTTCCATTGCCGTCATAACGGATAAAGGATCTTTACCGGGAATCTTCATCGCTATACAGAAGTCTGTGACCTTTTCGACGATGGTAAGGACTACAGATTCGCTACCGAACTTCTTTTCGACGACTGTGTCGATTTCCCAGTGACCAATTTCTTCTCACGATGTAGCAACATAAGTCCGTTCATCTATACTACGCCCGAAGATACGCTTATTTTTACGGACTCTAGCCTTCTTGAATCTGCGCTTTAATGCTTCAGGAAGGTCAAATGGCGTAAGTGATATGGTTCCGTTCCAAACTACGTTGTAGAAAGTCTTTGTACAGATAATATCTTCGTCAGGAAACAGATTATGTGTCTGCGCATATCCTACGCATGCATCAATAGACCGTTATTCGTTGCGAATCATACCGAGAGCCCAAACAATAAAGGGTTATCCGCTGTAACACGAGTATGCTTATGGCAACATGAGCGATTGGCTTCGTATCGGCTCTGACCACGTATGGTAGAGTATTCAGGAAAGCGCCCACGAGCTCTATTACGTTCGCCTGTGCCTCTTATGAGCTCATACATAATAGTCGATGGTGAACAGTTCAGTTCATCGGCGATTCTGCGCATAGAATATTTCAGCTTGCGAAACACCTTGATGCTTCATCTATCTTCAAAATTCAAGTGTTTTCCTCTTTCCCGATTAGTATTAATAGTAGTAGAATTGATATGACCAATGTTGGACTCCGTTGGTAGATTTTGTTTTGTGGTGATTCAATTCTACCAAAAGATCTATCGTGGGTCTTTCTACATTCAATTGTTCAAGTTCATTTTACAATTATCCATTAAATATTAATTAAATATAACCAATTATAATGAAACGCATTATATATGTAATTAAAGTGATATATACTAAATAATAGTTTTTAATGTGCTTATAGAAGGAGATTAATATGGAGCCTATGTACAATGATAAATGGATTAGTATAGATGAAGCAGCAGAATATTTGGGAATAAAGACAGTTACATTAAGAGGGTGAATAAAAAAAGATTCATCGTTACCGGCTCATAGAGTCGGTAAACAGTGAAAATTCAAGCACTCTGAAATAGATGAATGTGTAAAAAGTGGTAAAAGTGCAATTGATGGACGGTAGACGTTTTTGATTTAAATGTCTTGAATTTGCAATCTAAGTGCAACAAATAAATAATGACTCATTACTTCCGGCAAAATGGTGTTTGCTAAGACATCCAAATGCCAGGAGGAATAATGAGTCATTACAAACAGATTTCTCCAGAGAAACGTGAAAAGATACGACTTCTCCATTCACAGAATTGTACAATTACATATATTACTAATAGCATTGAAAGAGATAAGTCAACAATCTCTCGTGAGTTATCTCGTAATACTATGAATAGTAAGCATTCTCCCATTTCGGCTCAAGCTGATACGAAGTTCGCAGAAAGAACTGCCGTCCTTAAGCATAAACTCTCGAAGCCAATGATTTTTAAATATATTCAAGAAAAGTTTCTTAAGCATCAATGGTCATCGGAACAGATTTCAGAGAGACTAAAACTAGAACATTCGAGTTTCAACATTAGTTATTCGACAATTTATAGAGCTATCTATGCAAGAATGTTTGACACAAAAGCCGAACGCAAATCGAATGGTAATCAAGGTGCAATACGGAAACTCAGACATAGAGGGAAAACTCGTCATACTAAGGAACACACTGAAAAACGTGGCAAAATAGTTATTAGCAACAATCTATCAGAGCGACCTGCCGAGGCAGATAGTCGGTAACGTATTGGGGATTGGGAAGGTGATACTGTTGCCGGAAAGAAAAATGGTCCTTGTCTCGTTACACTTGCAGATCGAAAAAGTCGATTTCTTCTATGTATGAAGGCTGAAAAGAAAACTGTATCTTGAAAGTGAGGTTATGATTAAATGAATCAAAGAGCAGCCATTATTCTCCATTACTCCAAATCGTGGGAAGGAATTCACAAAGCATGTAGAAACCTCGGTAGCATCAAACAATGTGCGATTTTACTTTCCACAGCCACATCAGCCCTGGCAACGTGGAACAAACGAAAATACTAACAGCTTAATTCGCGAATACTTTCCAAGGGGAATTGATCTTTCAAAGTACAACGATGAATATATACAAAGCAAAGTGGATGAATTAAACAGACGATTTAAAAATGCTCAGCTATCTAAGTCCTTATGAGATTTATTATTCAACATTGTTGCACTTGACTTGACAATTTAAGGTATAAAATTAAAATCAACATTTTTATAGAATTAAACTAAAAGCCAACTAAAATTAGAGCACACTATTATATTTAATTGGAGGACCTACAATGGCAAAAAAGAAAAAAGAAGATGTAATTGAAGTCAATATCCATTTTGATTACATTGCAAATATAGATTGTATAGAAGGAATGAAAGCAATGCCAGATAATTGTGTTGATATAATTATTGCCGATCCCCCTTACAATCTTTCTAAAAGTGGTGATTGGAAATGGGATAACAGTGTATCTTTGTTAGGAATGGGTGGTAATTGGAATATTACTAATGAAAATTGGGATGCTATGCCATTTAGTGATTACTTTAACTTCTCACTTTTATGGCTTTCAGAAGCAAAAAGAATATTAAAGCCAACAGGTTCTATGTGGATTTTCGGAACATATCATAACATCGGAATTATTAATGTCACATGTCAATTATTAGGCGTTGAAATCATTAATGAAGTTATATGGTATAAGAAAAATGCGTTCCCGAACTTGACGGGAAGAAGATTGACTGCAAGTCATGAAACCCTATTATGGACCCATTCAGGGGGGGGGAAGCGAAATTATTATTTTGATTATCAATATTCAAAAGATGGAGATTTTCCGGGAGATGAAATGAAAAAGCCTGGGAAGCAGATGCGAACAGTATGGGATTTATCGAACAATAAACAGAAGGACGAACTAAAATACGGAAAGCATCCTACTCAAAAGCCAATTAAAATTTTGAAAAGAATGATTAAGCTTGCTTCAAAAAAAGGCGATGTTATGTTAACGCCTTTTGCGGGTGCTGGTAGCGAATGTGTTGCAGCAAAAATGACAGGAAGACATTATATAGGATTTGAAATGGAAGAAGAATATTGCAAAATTGCTGAAGAGAGACTTCTACATACTGAAGTTGAATCAGGAGAACAGATGAATATTTTTCGGCTTATAAAGGAATGAAGAACGATTATGAAACCAGTAATTAAGTGGAGCGGAAGTAAACGAACACAATCGGAAGCAGTAAAAAAATATCTTCCAGAATCATTCGACACATATTTTGAACCGTTTATTGGAGGTGGTTCAATGTTATACTCAATAAATCCAGATAAAAGTGTATGTGGTGATATTTGTGTTCCATTAATAGATTTGTGGAATGAAATAAAAAACAACCCAGATAAATTGGCTGATGAATATGAAATAAGATGGAAAAGATTGCAAGAAGAAGGATATAAAGCATATTATGCAATCAGAGATGAGTTTAATAAGAATAAATCTCCTTATGATTTAATGTTCCTTTCGAGAACGTGTGTAAATGGATTAATACGATTTAATGATAAGGGAGATTTCAACAATTCGTTACATCATTCAAGACCTGGAATCAAACCAGAAAGTTTGAGAGAAATCATACTAGATTGGTCAAAATGTATAAAGAATACAATCTTTTTTGCGGATGAATATTCTATTACAACTGCAACTGCAAAACAGGGAGATCTTATATATTTAGATCCTCCATATTTTCACACAAAAGGGAGATATTTTGGAACTATTGATTTTGGTAAATTCTTGGAATACTTATCTAATTTGAATGAAAGAGGTATTAAATATATGCTTTCTTTTGATGGCAAAAGGGGAGATGAAGACTTCACGGTCGACATTCCAAAAGAGTTATATAAAAGACATGTTTTTATTCCATCAGGGAGTTCAACATTTAAGAAGGTGATAGATAAAGAGACCAAGATGGTTCTCGAATCTCTTTATCTGAATTATTAAGTCTATTTCAAAACAAACTGCTTATCACCAGAAAGTTTATGCTTTTCAATAATAAACTCTTTTAATAGTTTACTTCGATTAGAGGATGGGATGATTTCTATTTCCCATCCTATTTTTTTTCTTGTCATGATAGGTTCCATAACAAAGAGAATTTCACAGTTCTTAGTAAATACTTTAGATGAATTTTCAGCACATTTTTTTAAATATGCTGCTGCAGATATTGTTTCAAAGTTGTTAAAATTAACTTGTTTGTCACCCCATTCCCATTCTGAATTTGAAACTGTAATATTTCTTTTAGCACTAGGAATATAGCTCATGATTTTTTTAATGTATGTTACAAGTTTTGTTCCGACATCTGTTTCTAAATCAGAGGATTTTTCTTTTGATTCAACGGATAGTAATAGTGGTTTATCAAAGATGCCAAATAATTCTAAAATGTGGTCTGGACGTTTTCCATTAACTACGTCACTTACTCTTGGAAGAGATATCCACCTGTTCTCACATTCGTTATCTAAGACAGAAAAACCACTCCAATCACCTCCTGGCGGGTTACACATTCCTTCAAAGCAAAAATCGCCAAGGATATGTGTAAATAAATAGTGGATACTAGTATCTACATCATCTTCTCCAAAGTTGACGGAAACATTAGAAAAAGCAGATTTCGCTTGAACTGCTTTACCATTTCTAAGATTATTATAATAATCTTTTAATGCGGAAGTATTATATATTCTCTCGGCATCATATTTTTTTGAACCTAATACTGGTACATCGAGCAAAACGAAATTACTTAGTGCCAAGATAGAACGCCACAATCCATTTTTGTCTGCTAGTTTTTGAGGTTTAGTATCTAGCAACTTCAGATTGGCTTCAATAATTGGGCCATATATAAATGTTAGTACATCAACATCTGACGCAGATAGCATTGATGCTAAAGGTAATAAGCCTCTATCAGGTCGGTTGTCATCACCACGAGGTTTAAATCCTTTGAAAATAGCAATTACCAAGTGCTTTTCCTTGGAAGCGATATCCTGAATAGTTTTACTAGGCGTTGATGGATAAAGGCGAGACAATTGTTTTGCAAAAGCAGAACGGGATGCTGCAGGAATAATACCAAAAGGAAGATCACGAGATGCTAATCCAACACTCATACTATCTACTAAATTTACGACTTTTGAAGATTGACCATGATGACTTTTTGCGGCAATAGTCTTATGGAAAGTGAATCGGTTTTTCTTGACAGCATAATCAACGATATCTTCATCCTTAAGATTATATATTTCTTGCCACTCTTTATCGGTAAAGTTAGTACCACTATCAGCTTTATTTGCCAGGAATTTTACAACGTTCATATTTTTTTGAAGAATACTTGCTTCTTCTTTTGTTGTATTCATACCTAATAATAGTTTCACAATATAATTACCTAAGTCTTCTGAGCAAAAATTATTTTCAGAAAATCCAGTCAAAGAGGGGTCTTTGGTCTTATCAAATTCTTCTGATTTGGTGTAAAGTTGAGCTACAAAATTACCAGTGTTTTTTGAATAGTTTAAGTAGCTATAAGGGACGGCCGCATTAGGAAAACGAAGATTTTTTCTTTCACGTGTTTCATTATTTAATTCATACTTTACAAAATCTACTATGTAAAGATATGGACAGCCAGCTCGTCCAGTTGAAAACGCACGAGCACTTCTTTGCCATGCTTGATTTCCTGCTTGAAGAGCAGAACAAAATTCAATTCCTAAAATAATAGATTCAGTACCATCATCATTGATTTTTGAGATAATAGCGTCGGGGGTTTCATCAAAATAGCTGCCGGCATCTTTAAGAGTGTCAAAGATATTAGCTTCCCATCTACGTTTAGTATTTTTGTTGAATCCAGGTAGCAAAATGAACTGCCATTCAACCAGCATATCTAGATATGTTGCTTGTAGTTCGATAGCTATTGTTGATGGCGCAAGTAGATATGTAACTACTTTACTTGGATTCGATGTATTAATAATCAGATTGGTAATTCTTTCACATTCGACAATATTATCGCCGTGAATTCTAAATGTTATCAAATTTATTGTTCCTTTCTAAATGAATAATTTGTAATTTAGTATATTGATCCTTTAATGTTTCCATTATTTCTTCCAACCCACAATCCATAGTCTCACATATTTTAACAAGAGTATAAGTTATGATGTTACACTTTGCCGAGTTTGCCAATGTAAGCCGCACTGATTACTGCATTCTCTCTTAAGTCGTTTTTATTCATTATTTGCAATTAATATCTTCCGTAATATATTGTACTGATTCGCATTTTATGCTCTTAGCTTGATATGATACCTTTATAAGGAAGTCGTATCGACATTTTTCGAGGCATTTAGTTAAAGTAATCACATTAATTTCAGTAGATGTAAATTCGATAGCAGAATCATCTTTCGTATTGTAGAGAGGCACAACCTGATTTCAATCTTGATAGTTAGTAATATATGTATAAAGATAGGTTTTCGTACTTTTAGTGGATATATTAGATACACTCTTGAATTCGAAAAGAGTTGGGCTGATTACAAGCAGTCCAAGGCTGTAAAGAGCATATTTTGGAAGTTGCTGTATAGCGATGGTTATGCTTGGAAAATTACATTTAGCCGCTCATTTTAAAGCAGGTTATCAGGCTCTATCTTTAGGCTCTTTATCAAGAAACTATTTATTACAGCACCCTGACTCCGACTCTAATTCTTGCTCGTGTAGTTATTCCTTGAAGATTAGCTTATAACTAATTTTAGACTCTACTATTACGTTTACTTCTTACTAAATTTGAATTAAACCAGGATGATTGTCGTGCGCAATTATTAAGGAATATTATTTTAGTTAAAATTCTTCTTTTATAAGTTTTCAAACAGTATATATACGGGAACTTCTAAACCATCAGCTATCTTTTTTATGTTCAAAATTGATATATTCCTTTTACCAGATTCTACAGATGAAAAGTATGTTCTATCCATTCCGATAGTTAACGCAAATTTCTCTTGACTTAATCCTGTTTCCAAGCGCAACTCACGGATCCTTTGGCCGAAGCGTTTTAAATAGTCGTTATTCATACGTATTTATCTCCTTTGTGTATAATGGTAAAATAAATGTCATATAAGACAACGGATTATAAGTCACAAAAACTGCATATGAAACCTAGATTTAAGCTTATTTAAACTGCCTTAATCATGTTTTAAAATTTGAAAAGAATAGTGGTATTAAAAATATTTTACACATATCGTAGTAATAGATATTAAATGAGCCAACATGTACTTACTAGTATTTATACTTTAGTGATTAAACAAACTATAAGATTATCTTTTATTAAACAGAAAAAATACAACCCAAATGCAATCAATAACACACAAAACGATAAAAAGCCCGTGTCAAATGCTGTATTATATAATCTAGAAACATATGAAAAGTAGCACAAATACTTCATTGGTACACTACTTAACGAACCCGACCAGCACTTCGGTTACCATATTGGTGATACAATTACGTTTTTCCTTTACGGAGGGGATGATGATGAAAGGGCGCTAGTCTCCAATATGAATGAAATTATGTAATCCGCTATACTAGATTCGCTGATATAAATACGAGTATTGCACCTTTAATGAACGTGGCGATAGGAATGCGAGAACACGGAAAAGATCATAAAAGCACAGGAAGGAACCACAGATGCAACTATTAACAATCGATGAAATAATATATTCGATAATGGAATAAACAGATGGACTTGATGCTGAAATAACAGACGGAATCGTCCTTAGCAAAAAAGAAATTCCGCAGTCCGAAATCGAGAAATTAAAATCCGAACTTGGAATAGAGTATTTAGATTCGGCATTTTCGGATTATATTTTAGGCTACAATTGGGGGAATTTCGGTTTTCTCAGCTACCAGTTTGGATATGGCGATGAGACGAGCCTAAGCTGGCTGATTAACCGCAATCTTGATTATGATGAGTATCCCGTTCTTCGCAAAAAGAACCTAATAATTATTGCAAACGGCGACCCATACACTATTCTACTAGAGTGTAAGTCCGGTGAGATATATGCATTAACAAGTGACATGAGTTATGAGGAGATAGTGCCAATTGCTTCCGGTTTTGAAGAATTTGTTAGAACGATGGGAACTGCTCAGTATGCTGTTTGGAAAAATACTGAAAAAGAGTTTATAGAATTGATGGAGCGTGAGTATTCCGAGAGCAGCCTTAAGTTTTGGAAAGAACTGGTGAGCCTGTACTAAACGAAATATAACGAGACGCTATGGAGTTTATAATAACTGAGGAGGGCATTCCTTAAAATATCGACTGTGAAGGAGCGACCGTTGCGTACTATGGTAGTGAGATAGATTTTCACTATGAGACGGTTCCTCCGCATGGCGACGAAATGTTTTCTACAAAATTACCACTTTTAGATATTAAGCTTCTGTTTTGGATGTATGGGAGGAATCTGATTTTTCTTGATGCGTATTATTTGCTTGCAGAAACGGTGGAGGAGACACTTGGAATCCTACTATGGTGAATAATATTATAATGGAATTCGTAAAGAGCTTGAAATAAGCCTATCCCGATTTCGTAGTGATAGGAAATTAGAAGTTGTAAAGGAAATTTAAATGAAAAATGCTGTTATATATGTTCATGGTAAGGGCGGTAATACAAAGTCAAAAAGGGTGCAGGAAAAATGTGGCTTCCGTTATCATCATACAAAAGAAAACGTTCCATGTGCTTTGGAAGGGGTTTTTCACACAGAGCACATAACCTGCCTATCAAAAGCAGAGTGGATTTCATTTAAATAAATTTTAATATGTCGCTCTGAACCAATGTGAAAAAACACGCCGATTGAAAAAGTATTACGTGAGATCTGCCTTGTTGACTAGCTTGGAAACGTTATTCGAAACTACTATAAATGCACGAAGATGTACTACGGATGAGAGCCTGTCTTTATAGAGACAGATGGTTCTATGATTATTACTATTTATGAGGTGGCAACAGCTACAGTCGAGTCTACTACCCAAGATACTGCACAAGAGCAATATATAACATGCTGCATAGATAGATGATTTGAATGTCTTGAAGGAAAAGTTAAAGTGAGCAACAAGAATATAAAAAAAGAATGCGAAATGATATGGGCAAAAACAAATATTATGTGCTGAGCAAATCGCATAAAGAATACTTAGAAATAAGAGAGTATTTAAAAGAAAAAGAAGTTGATATAGCATGTATTAATGAAAGAATACAAAAAGTAAGGTGCATGAAAGAGAGTAAAAAAGATTTTAGTAATGCCATCCTTCACTTATGGGGATACTTCAAAAAACAGGCAACTGAGATGGAAAAACAAAGATTATTTAACATACTGGAAGAATATATGGACGGGAAAAGCAATCAGCAATCAGTAATTGAATATATCAAAATTTTACTCAAGAAATACCCAAACAAGTATTTGCAGAAATCTACTTTATTAACAGGAGAACATGATGAGACTATGGCATGAACGAATTATTCATTTATTACCTAAAAATCAGCTTCTTGGTCAACACAGAGAATGTTGTGCACTTAGGGGCAATGGATGGGGTAAAAAGCATAAGATAGTGGATTATGTATTTTTATATTCTCCATATTACTTATTTAGTTATCACTCATTAGTTATGGATGAAATGGAAAAAAGAGGGTACAAGGTTTCAGCAGAATGGAGAGATAAGAATTACAGGGGAAAAAAGTCGGAACAATATAATGATCTTGAAGAAAGAAATATAGATACCCCTATTTACAAAGAGCATGATAATGAATATCTAGCGGAGTGTATAGAAAACTTGCGAAAAAAAGGCATAAAACTAGAACTATAAAATTACGAGACATATAGATTGGAGACATTTGAAGGAACTTCTTGGCAATTTGAATACCTTCAATACGGTATTGTTGTTGCCAAGGTTAATGGCTAAATAGCGATATAAAGTCATAAAGCACAGGAAGGAACTATAGATGCAACTATTAACAATCGATGAAATAATATCTTCAATAATGGAAGAAACTAAGGGACTCGATGCTGAAATAACAGACGGAATTGTCCTTAGCAAAAAAGAAATTCCGCAGTCTGAAATCGAGAAATTAAAATCCGAACTTGGAATAGAGTATTTAGATTCGACATTTTCGGAGTATATTTTAGGCTACAATTGGGGGAATTTCGGTGTTCTCAGCTACCAGTTTGGATATGGCGATGAAACGAGCCTAAGCTGGCTGATTAACCGCAATCTTGATTATGATGAGTATCCCGTTCTTCGTGAAAGGAACTTAATAATTATTGCAAACGGCGACCCATACACTATTCTACTAGAGTGTAAGTCCGGTGAGATATATGCATTCACAAGTGACATGAGTTATGAGGAGATAGTGCCGATTGTTTCCGATTTTGAAGAATTTGTTAGAACGATGGGCACTGCTCAGTATGCTGTTTGGAAAAACGCTGAAAAAGAGTTTATAGAATCGATGGAGCGTGAGTATTCCGAGAGCAGCATTAAGTTTTGGAAAGAACTTGTGAGCGTGTACTAAGCACCATGTAAAGGAGTCACCATGGAATTTATCATAGCTAATGAAGGCATTCCTCAAAATATCGGCTGCGAAGGAGCGACTATTGCGTACTATGGTAGTGAGATAGAGTTTCACTATGAGACGGTTCCTCCACATGGCGACGAAATCTTTTCCGCAGAATTGCCCCTCTTAGATATTAAGCTTCCGTTTTGGATGTATGGGAGGAATCTGATTTTTCTTGATGCGTACTATTTGCTTGCAGAAACAGTGGAGGCGCACACTTGGGATCCTATAACTAGCAGGCTTATCAACATACATACTGGCGAAAGTGCCAGCCTCGGTGATTGGTATAATAATGTTAATGTAGAAGCAAATTACGTTGAATTAAAAAATGACTTCACTGGGGAAACGATGATATTAAAGGATGTTAAGAAGCTGAGTTGGGTTTAATCTGCTGAACGGCATTAAAAATTCTAAAGGAGTGAATTATGGGCGAATATTACAAGTGGGTCAATATAGATAAGAAGGAGTATATTACTCCCCGTGATTTTGACTATGGGAACAAGTTCCATGAGTCAATAAATAAGGATAGTGCTCCCTTACATGCTCTTCATGTACTCCTAGCTAATGAGTGGATGGGTGATCGCGTTCTATGGTTTGGCGATGAGATGCGGGTAACAGAGCATTTTCCGAATGAGGCTATTCGAATCCTTTATGCACAATCAGCAGAATTTGGGATATCCAGGCGATGCATACGACATGATTTTAGAGACATATCGAAATGCATCTTGCTTGTTCAAGGAAGCCGAGGAAGATGTTCGTGAAGAAATAGGATACTATATTGAAGATTATTTGGAGCTCGGAAGACTGGAGCCCTATAATGAATATGGAATCGACTTGGAACATCCTTATGAAGGGCTATTCTTAAAATCTGGACGAAGATATAAGTACACTATCAACCATACGAAAAAGGTATATTACTCACTTGATGAAACGGACATTCTTTTTCAGAACAATACAAAGAATGACTTTTCAGACCCGCTACCAATACTGATGGGATATGGAAGAGTTACGGAACCCGGAGAATGGCTTGGCGATATTATTGGTGTGTCTGACAGCAGGCCAGAAGGATATTTGCTTTTAAAGAAACTATATATGGATAGGTAAGTTTGAATGATGGGTTCTAACTCATTCAAACTAAAGGATTTATAATGCTATTTAGCTTTATCAATTAACTAAATCTGCAAAGCGGCTTGTTTTGAAAATGAATAAACCCATGTAAATTGATACATTAGATTTGTGGGTATAATTTGCAAGAATTATATTATATATGAAAGAAATATCTTGTAAGGAGTATTTATAGTGGATGAAAAAATAATTGTTATTCCTCATGAAGCTGTGGAAGTAATTGATAGATCTGAATATAAAGAGGATTTAAGTGAACATTATGAGCAGTTGCCCGAATTAGCAAAACCACTGCTTAAGAAAGCAAAGACTGCTTACTCTAAAATTGAAAAAGCAATTTATACTACACCGTCTTTCATTAATGCAGTTAAGGCTTCTATTTCGGATGTTGCTTTACAGGCTGTGCTGACAGACGAGCAGAAACATCAGATTGCCAAAGGCGCAATAAAGCTGATGACAAAAAAAGATGGAACACTAATGGCGAATCTTATTAATCCTGAAACTAAAAAGATTGTGACAACTATCCCCTTGAAATTAGTACATGTGTCTCCTGAAGTGGCTCAGGCAATGACAAGTTTCTCACTCCAAGTTCAAATGATACATATTGCTGAGCAGATACAGGCAGTTCAACTAGCAGTTGAGGAAGTAAGAATGGGGCAGGAGAATGATCGCTTGGCAACAGCTTATAGTTGTCAACAGAAGTTGCTTCAGGCGATGGAAATAAACAATCAGGAAGTAAAGGATATGATGCTTATTCAACTTGCATATGCAGCTGAAGATAGTAGAAATCTTCTCATGATGAGCCAGAAAATGAATATTGAGTTTATCACAAGTCAGCCGGAAAAATTCTTTGAGAAACTCTGGTCAGGAGCCTCTACAGATACGATTAATGGAAGAATGAGTGAGATACGTGAAAGCCTTTGTGCGGTAAATATGGTGTCTTTTGCAGAGGCTATGGCATATCAGGAGCTTGGTGAGTATGAGGCTGCAAGAAAAAGCCTAACCTATTATTCAAGCTTTATAGAAGACACCTATTTATCCTCACCTGGATTAGTTGAACGTCTTGATTTGATTGATACCTCACCTAAAAATTATTGGTCCAAGACATTGCCAGATATTAATAAGAAAATCCAGGAACTTTCATATTTGCCAGAAATAAAACAGATTGATAGTAAAACTAGTCGGAGGAAAAGAAAATGAGTCAGAATGTAGAAACTAGAGTTTGCAATAATAAAAAATGCCAGAAGGTGCTACCAGCTGGTTATAAGAATAAGTATTGCGAAGCGTGTAAAAACAAGCATGTAGAAAGCAAAGAAGGCTGTTAAAAGTATTGGGGCTGGAGCTGTAACTGTTGCTAGCATTGCTCTAGTTGTGGTTAAAGGTGGTAAAATTAAACTATAGAAATAAATAAGGAACCCAACATGACCAAACAACAACTCCTCGCCCTCTGGCAGGGCAAATTATGGGACAGCTCAACAGCAGGAATATACTTTGTAAGCCGCAAGTCCGGTAAGGATTTGCACTTTAGCTTCTCCGGATATAGCGAAAAGGATATAAAATCTATCCCAGACTCAATAATGAAAAGGCTAAGTATCGAACTCACCGAGTTGGATCAAGAGGCACTACGCCTTATAAAAGAAAATTTTCCCGAAGAGAATGTCGAAGGTATCTCGCTTACCGACGTAATGTTCGATAAGAGCGGGTGCTACGATGCCTTTGCGCTAGGATATTATGTGGGTGAATCGCCAGCGGGTGAACTGTATCTTCTAGTTAGCTTCAATGAGGAATTTGAGGCTAATAGAGAAGTGATCTGCGAAGTGTATTAGAGAGTAGCATCGGGAAGCATTAGATATACACGGTTAATCGGTATCTTTTCGCCGAAATCTATACCTAGACTCCATGCTACTACACACCACTACACACCAAGAAAGGCAATACTATGAGCGATAAAATAAAAGCTTTCATCGAAGATTTCAAGAAAATCGAGAACAGAGAAACCATAAAGATTAATTTAATCCCCGAAACCAAGACTCCCCTGACGAGCAGCAATGTTGCAGGCTGGTTCTACTTGCCTAAGACTAGCACAATTCCTACCACCTCCAAGGGCGAGCAGCTGATGTATTTGGCGCAGATAAACTGCGATGAGTTACCTGAGAATAGCATCTATCCGTCTAAGGGCATCATGCAGTTTTGGATATTTGGAGGAGACTACAATCTAGGCAACGACTACACGAAGCCCACTTCAGATAGCAAGAAACGAGTGATTTACTACCCAGAGGTGGAAGAGCATTTCACTGAAGCGGAACTTGCCAAGATGTATAAACCTGAGGAGGATAAGAAGGAGGGCGAGCTCATCACGCCAATTAATGATGGGGCGCCATTTGCCCTGTCTTTTGAGAAAACTAGCCAGTGGCCTCTGCCGAATGACTTTAGGTTTGATGCGATTTTCAATGATAAGCTCAATGAACATATCGATGAGCAACAGGCAGAGGGTGACGAATCATACGACATCGACGATGAAGAGGTTGATGAGATCATAGAAGAGCTCGATATTTCGAATCACACTCAGATTGGTGGCTACGGCCATTTCACGCAGGAAGATCCACGCATGTACGAGGACTTCGAGGATTACACTGAGTTGCTGTTCCAACTGGACTCCGAGTTCGGAACTGACGACTACTACATCCTGTGGGGTGACTGTGGCGTAGGAAATTTCTTTGCGACAAAAGAGCAGCTTCGTAACCTGGACTTCGCCGAGTGCCTATATAGCTGGGACTGCTGTTAACGATTTATCAAAACTCAGAGTTCAACATTTCAGATAAAAGGGGGATATATATGAGAAGACAGGACAGAGAGATAACAGAATTAGACGAACTGATGGAGATAATAAATCGCTGCGACATATGCAGGCTAGCGCTTAATGACGGCGGATATCCATATATACTTCCGCTCAACTTCGGAACGGAGGTGCATGACGGCAAGCTGACGCTGTATTTCCACAGTGCACTCGAGGGCTACAAGGTTGGACTATTCGATAAAGATAATCGTGCTACCTTCGAGATGGACTGCAAGCATGAGCTAGAGTACTTCGAGGACAAAGGCTACTGCACGATGGCGTACGAGAGTGTAATCGGAAGAGGCAAGATTCGAATCCTCTCGGATGATGAGAAGATGCACGCTTTTAGGCAGCTCATGAATCACTATCATGAGGATAAAAATGCATATTTTAACCCTGCCGCTGTTCCGAGGACATTGGTGTATGCGTTAGAGGTTGAACATATGACAGGAAAGAGAAAAGCGCCAAAAGGACGTGCAAAGTAATAAAGGATAGCAATGTAAAGGGGGAATTTATGATTACTGAGAAAATGACACTGGCAGAGGTTGTCAGACTTTATCCGCAAACAATACCTTATCTAAATGAGCTACATCTCGACTACTGCTGTGGTGGTCATCTGCCGATGGACGAGTCTTTTCCTGATGGGGAAGTAGATGTACAGAAATCGTTACAGAACTAAATAAACTAGCTGCAAAGCCCGTTCCGTCTAAGAGTGGCGGTGCTTCATCTATCGAAGCATTCAAGAACCTGAGCGTTAACGATATGCTTGCAGATCTGGAATTGACACATCATAAAGATGAACGAGAGATGATGGCACAGCTAGATCAACTTATCAACAAGATTCTAGTTGTTCACTATACACATCATGCCGAAGAGCTAACGAAGATTCACAATCTTTTTGCCACTATGAAAGCAGAACTAGAAGTTCACTTTGCGAAAGAAGAGCGCTTAGTATTCCCGCTCATGCGTGTTAATCCTCATCCAGACAAGGAGACACTTGACTTCATAAAGCAGCTAGAGGATGAACATAATGCGGTTGGTGATATGATTAAGGAGATGCAGAGGCTAACTAATGATTATACAGTGCCTCAAGATGCATGTGTGACTTATGAGCGTACATTTAACTTAATTAGGGAGTTTACCGAGGATATCTTCGTGCATGTTTTCAAGGAGAACAGCATAGTTTTCCCTGAGTATGAAGAACAAGCTTAGAGCTACGACTCAGCCATGCTGCGTATTTGCAGATGGGATAGACAAAATATGAGCAAGCGAATACTAGAAGGAGCGGGTCTTATACCGCGCCTTCTTTTTTATATAACCTCGAAATGTATAAATATAAAATTATAGAAAAATTATCAAAATATCTGAATAATTTAGAATAAAATTATTTTACATTCTTCTGTTCTTTTTGTACGGTTTTGTATACTTTGCTTGATTGTTATTGTACCTATGAGGTATACTATATAAAATTGTATAAATATGAATTTTATAACAGAATGACTATGTTATTAAGAAGGAGGAAAAACGTGAATTTTGCAAAACGATTTATTGCATTTGTTGCAGTAATAGCGATTACAATTGTACCATTCGCATCACCATATGATGTTAGTGCCGCAACACAGAAAGACGGTTACAACATCGCGATTTCTAATGTGACAGTATCACCGAGCCCAGTGAACGTTGGCTCGCTGGCTTCTCTGAAGTTTGATTACAACATCGATACACAGTCAGGGAATGCGATGAAGCCAGGTGATACGATTAAGCTATCTACAAATATTGGAACGATGTTTGGAAATCTTCAAAGCTCCGATGTTCCACTATACTTAGAGAGTGGTCAGAAGATTGCGACAGCGACAATTACAGGAACAGAGATTAAGTTTACATTAGATTCAGATTTTCCAGCTGACAGAAACTTCATGTCTGGAAGTCTTTACACAGGAGCTAGATTAAAGGCTCTAGATAATGGTGCGACTGCAGGAAATCCTGTTACAAAGCCGCTTACAATTGAAGATGCTTCGACTAATGTAACTTTCAAGGTTAGGGATTCAGTTCCTGGAACTAATACTGGTGGTGTGCCATCAGATCCAAGTTTTAGAACGATCAACAACGGACTGATCGAGAAGCAGGGCTGGACTTCAGCATATGATACAGCGACAATTAAACTGTTTTCTAACCAGCTAGGTTCACTACGTCTGTTCAATACATACAATAATATTGATAGCACATTTGGAACTTATCAGGAACAGACCCATATGATGATCGTTGATAAGATTCCAAGAAATGGTGTTGTAGATCTCAGCACAATTTCGTTCTCGGCAGTTCGCTACAACTGGACAGAAGTGCCTGCAAGTGGAAACAGATTCTACACACAGGCTGCACCTGGAGCAGTTATGCCATATGAGAGTGGAAGTAACTGGATTCCAGTAACGCAGTACTTCACACAGATAAACCAGTCGTCTTCAGATACTTACGACAGCTTCTATGCAAAGGTTAAGGCTCAGAAGCTGAGCTACGGTGTATTCAAAGATCCTGCGACAGGAGGAGATACCTTCATCGCAAATATGTCTAACGACTCTCTGAAGTATACCGACCTTGAGCCATCGCTCGCAGGTATCAACAAAATTAAGGATATCTACGGAAATAACGGTCCTTCTCACGGAAATGTCGTTACATTCTTCGCTGAGTTCGACACTCACTACCCAGACATCACATCATTAGAGAATGTGACTAATACTGGAAACGCAAAGTCTGATCAGGCAGAGGATTCTGCATCGGCTTCATACACAATCGATAATGCAAACGGAACTGTGAACGTAGCAGCAGGAAGTGCTAACATTAAGGTGGTTGACGATATCGACGGAACTACTCCAATCGCTGGAGCTGAGTTCAAGATTCAGACTAAGGTTGGCGGCAACTGGGCTGATTACTACATCAGAGGTCGCAAGGCAACTGCAAAGACTAATGCAAGGGGCGAAGCTACTATCTCTGGACTATCAAGGGGTGAATACCGCCTCGTGCAGACAAGCACTCCAGCGAAGTATACATACACTAATAAGGTGTTTAAGAAAAACACAGCAATTGCAACAGCAGGTTCTATAGATGCAACAGAAGGAACATTCAAAATTCAGAATGCAGCACAGCCAGGGTTTGCGGTAATAGTTCCTAACTATCAGACAGCAACAGCTAAGCTCACAGGACACAAGGAGTATGTTGATTCAGAAGGAACTACGCTTGCTATTCCAGAGAACACATTTGAAGTGGCTGTTAGCCAGATTGCTGGTGAGAACTATGATGGCGTAACAATGCCTGATACCACTACAACTTTCGTTCAGAACAATGGAGACATCGAATTTGATAAGATTAAGTTCACGAAAGTTGGAACATACAAGTTTAAGGTTAAGGAAACCGGGTCGAACCCAGTAGCAGGTGTAGCATATGATACAGCTGAAAAAGAGGTGAAGGTAACTGTTGCTAACGATGGCGGAACACTCAAGGCTACAGCTGACAGCGAACCAAGATTTAGAAACGTGTTCTCATCCGTTAAGAAAAACCTAAGGGTTAAGAAGACTCTAAGCGGAGAGATACCTTCAGCAGCAGGTGAGTTCAAGTTCGAGTTATCCGCAGCTGGAACTACAGCACTAGGATTAAGCGAGTCGCCAATGCCAGCGGGGTCTGTCCTAGGTAAGAAGGTTGTTTCTGTTAACGGAGCAGGTGAAATCGACTTCGGCGATATCGAGTTTAAGGCAGTTGGTAAGTACACATACAAGGTAGTTGAGCTAGATACAGGCCTTGCAAATTATACTTACGACAAGACAGAGTACACGGTTGTCGTAGATGTTACAGCCGATGCTAATAACCAGCTCGTAGCAAATTACGAGATTAAGAAGGGTGCAGAAACTGTAAACGATCTAACATTTAACAACAAGTACGAAGTGCCAAAGGCGCCTACTAAGGGTAAGGTGGTTAAGAAGCACAAGTCACCAAAGACTGGTGATAGCACTGGAAGCCTAATTTTAATGCTCAGCATCTTCGCAGCATCTGTACTAATGCTAATTGGTGCGATTGGATACAAGAAGAGAATGAGATAGTGCTTTAGCAATTAGCAGTCTTAAATGTAAATAGGAGAAAGAGCGGATAGCAACTTATTGAGGCTATTCGCTTTTTAATGTTTTGAAAGTTTAAAATGCATTATAATTAAGATAATAAGTAGATAAATAATAGCACCCAGATGCTATAGAAGATTAATAGGGGGGTTAGATATATGGCAAGCAATGAACGAGTGCTCACCGAAGCCGAGCAAAGAAGGCTAGAGAGATATAAGATAAAGAGTGAAGAGCTAGAACGAGAAGGCTACACTAAGACAGACCTTACGATATCAGTCGTTAAGGCGAATATCGGAGCCTTATATGGACTAATCATGACTGTGCCCTTTATTGCTATCTACGTTCTTAGATATGATAGTGCGGATTTTGGTAAATCGCGAATTTCAGCTAGTTCAGGTCTAACTGTTCTGGCTCTACTATTATTGTTAACGGTGGTACATGAGCTTATTCACGGTGTAACGTGGAGCAGATTTACGAAAAAAGGTTTCAAAGATATTGAATTCGGTGTGATTTGGAAATACCTAACACCGTACTGTACTTGCAGTCAGCCGCTAACAAAGTGGGAATACATAACGGGTGCCTTAATGCCAGGACTGTTACTAGGTATAGTGCCATGTATAATCGGATGCATGGTGGCCGATATAATTTTTCTTGCAGCTGGAGTGCTGATGACTATCGCTGCAGGTGGAGACATCCTAATAGCTAAGATGATACTGGGCAATAAAGCATCTAAAAAAGCGCTGTACCTGGACCACCCGACAGAGATTGGGCTGGTGGTGTTTCAGAAATAAGTTTCGCTACCACCTTATGAGACCAAGCACCACTAGGTGTGCTGGATAGAAGATGTAGAAAAACCACTTATTGAATGAAGCCTTGCTACCACGTCCTCCATTATAGGAATAAATTATTGGGATAACCAAGAGCGTGCCAATCTGCCAGACTTGACCGTACCAAGGTAGACCGTGGCTTACACACATGAATGCTGATAATGAAAAACTAAGGACGCTGATGGCTGCATAGCAAATGGCCTGACGGTCCTTATTTTCTTTGTTCATATAAATCGACAGTGTGAATAGCGGCCCAAATATCAGCCAGTCTGTCTTCATTGACAACACAAGTAGCACAATTACAGCGATGACACCCTTTAATGTGCCAATCTCTTGCCATTTTTTGACAACCTCTAGTAGTGCGAAGGAGCATGCAAATGTAAATAGCACATTGCCAAGCGGAAGTGTGAAGGTGCCTGACTCGAAGTATGAGAAGGGTATCTGTGCAATCAACGCAAAGCGAGAAGCCTAGAGATGTACTTCTTCCTGTTTGATGTATGCACGAAACCCTCAGCAAGTGCAAGACACATTGAAGGCGCCGTTATTCTACCTATCAATCTAAGTACAATATAAATACTGGCATCCGGCGCAAAAAACGCGGATGCCAGGTGATCACAAACCATCGATATTATTGCTATGTATTTGATCTTATTTATGCTCATCTTTGAAACCAATCTCAATAACTAAGATTATAATTATCTTACAGAATTAGCTCTCTTTCTGATGTAGAGTGTGAAGCAGAGACTAATTAGTACTGTCGCAAATACGACTAGCCAAGCAGCGACATTTGTATTATCTCCAGTCTTTACAGTTCTCTTTGACTTTACCGGAGTATTTTTACTCTTACTATTAGCTGACTGCTTCACCTTGGTATTAGTGATAGTAGTAGTCTTGCCGTCTGCTGAGAGATCAGTCTTTGTAGTGTATCCTGCAGGGACATCGAGCTCCTTTACAGTCCATGAGTAGCTATCGTCGAGATTGTTCCAAGTATGAGTCCAACCATTTGCAGCATTCAACTCAACTGGAGTGCCGTAAGCAGTGCCATCCTTATAAAGCTGAGCCTTGGCCGAAGATTCTGAACCGTTTTCCCATACCTTCTTAACTGTATGAGTTACATATTTAATGGTAGTGTTGTTAAAAGATATGAAACCGTCTCGACCACCAATGTAAGTTACAGTGCCATCTGGATTAAGTTCTAGCCTTTGGCCGTCATATGTGAAGTACTTTCCATTAACTTCTATGTATTTAGTATCATAATAATTAATATTCTGAGTACCTTCATAACCTTTATAATAGCATTTTACATTATAGACAGTTTTGTCAAATTTAATGCCTGGAACATCTGTCGGAATCTCCTCTACCGTAAAGGTCACGTAATGAAAACCTGCTTCAGGCTGTGCGCGTCTTAAATACCGATAGACAATCTCACCGAAATCACCAAGAAAGGAATTACCACCATTACCATTATTTTCATGAGTCTCGTTTAAAAGTGTCGAATAATCATCAGCAATCTTAAGGGTATTTCCCTCAGGGTCCTTGATCGCTATTTTAAACTTTCCCATGTATTCAGGTGGTACCGGGCCGTTATCAAGAGTCTTGGTAAATTCTGTTGGATTTGGTTGATAGCTAGCAAAAACGGAACTCAGTGAAAAAATATTAATCAACATGAGTGTGGTTAATAGCATTGCAAATCTTCTGATTGTTCTTTTTGAGTTTGTCATAATTTTCTCCTTATATATGTTCTAGGGATTATATCACAGGGGGCATGGATGGGCAATTAGACGGTGTTTCGATTAATTGTACTCATAAAATGACTTATAAGTGAACTCAGGGCGAGTATACTCGGCATAACAGATATTAATGCATATGTGTAAATATAGCGTGTTGCTGTGAAAATCAAGGATTTAATGGTGAAAATCGGCTATGAGTAGCAGTTAGTTTTAGGATTAACGGCATATAAGGGTATCTAAAGCAATAAAATCGAACACACAATCGAATAGTGTGAAAAAAATTGTATTTAAAAAAACATTTATGCTATTATATCGAAAAAAACGAGCAAAAAGGAAAAAAGTTGTGTTAGCCGCATTATGCAATTAAGTGAACTCAATGGGTACAGAATATTTCAATATGTCGATACTATGTTTTAGAGTGGCCAATTCACAGATATATAAAAAACTATAAGCTTGATTAAATTTTATAAACGTGATAAAATTATTCTAGAAGTTTAGTGTGGTTCCACGATAATAAGATTGTGGAAACGTATATACTCTACTAAGCGAAGGTTTTATAGCAAGTATATTTTAGTGTGTATAAAGAAAGGTATGAACATGGTTTTTAATTGATAAATTGAGAGAAGTGTATTAGTTTCTGGCTTTTTGCTTGAACTTCGACACTTCTCTTTATTTATAAATAATGTGACCAGTGTCACAATAACGTTAATGCATAGTTATACAAAGGAGAAAAGAAAATGCAGAGATTAGTAAAAAGACAAATTAGCTGCATCGTAGCAATGGTTATGGTATTGCTACTTGCTATGTCTGTAATTGTTCCAGACAAGACTTTTGCGGCTACATCACACAGTCTAAAGATCAATAATGGTGGTAAGACTGAACACACTTTTGAAATCTATCAGGTTTTCAAGGGTGATCTATCAGGAAAGGTTCTTTCCAATATCCAGTGGGGTAGCGGAATCAAGGATTCCTCTAAGGCAGGACTAGGAAGCGCTAGTGCAAAGGCAAAGACTCTTACTAACGTTACAAAGGCAGAAGAGTTTGCAAATGACATTCAGTCACACCTAGGAACTCCTGTAAAGACACAGAAGGTAGCTGCTGGCGGTAACGAAACTGTAACAGGACTTGCACCTGGTTACTACCTAGTTAAGGATACAGCTAGCACTCAGAATAAGGAGAACGGTGCTTATACTTCTTACATTCTTAAGATTGTAGCTGACACTGAGACAAGCGCGAAGCTTGACGTTCCTACAGTCGTTAAGAAAGTTCAGGAGAACAGCGACAAGGCTTGGCAGGATGCTGCTGATTACAACATCGGAGATACAATCCCTTACAAGCTAACTGGTACTCTCCCAACTAACTATGATAAGTATGAAAAGTATGCTTACAAGTTCCACGATGAGATGTCCGCAGGTCTAACTCTAGATCCAGCATCAATCAAGGTTAAGATTGACGGAACCGAGATTGCAAGCAGCAAGTACACTGTTACACAGGATGCTGGTTCAAACAGCTTCACAGTAGCTTTTGAAGACCTAAAGACACTCGGTGCACCTATAACATCTAACAGCACAATCGTAGTTGAGTACAATTGTAAGCTTAACAGCAACGCTGTAATAGGCGCTCAGGGTAACCCTAACACTGTTTACCTAGAGTACTCAAATAACCCTAACAGAGGTGGGGAAGGAGACTTCGGTAAAACTCCTAAGGATAAGAATATCGTATTCTCTTACAAGGTAATTGTTAACAAGAAGGATGACAACGACCAGCCACTCGTTGGTGCTGAGTTCACACTTTACAAGAAGACTGCTACCGGTAAGGAAGCAATTACAAGATTCACTATCGACAATACTATGGCTGCAAACAAGACAACATTTACATACAACGGTCTAGATGCAGGTAAGTATGTACTCGAGGAGACAAAGACTCCAGCTGGATACAATAGCATTGAGCCTATCGAGTTCACAATCAAGGCTGAGTACGATAAGAATTCAGATGATCCAAAGCTAACTAAGCTAGAGAGCCTTGGCGTTCTAACATTTACAGCAGACAAGAATGCTGGATCTCTTTCCGCTGACGTTGTTAATAACAAGGGCTTCACTCTTCCAGAAACTGGAGGTATGGGTAGAGCTCTAATCTACGTACTAGGAACAATTCTTGTAATTGGTTCACTCGGATACATGAGACGCAGAAAAGGAGCAGCTATTAGGTAGTAATGGGTAAGATGAAGAAAATCATCCCCAATATAATAGTTGCAGTAATGCTGATTGGGGGTATCGGACTTTTGGCCTATCCCACAATCAGTGATTGTGTCAATGAATTACACTCCACTAAAGCGATAGGGAGCTATGTCAAGAAGACTAAAGACATATCCAAAGAGAAGAAATCACAACTTCTAAGCGAGGCTAGGGAATACAATGCGACTTTGGTCGATAAGAAGAATCGCTATTTTCTTAAGCCAGATGAACAAGAACAGTACGATAAACTGCTTGATGTGACGGATACAGGCATCATGGGGTACGTAGATATACCCAAGATAAAAGCTTATATACCTATATATCATGGTGTCGATCCAGGTTCGCTACAGATAGCGTCAGGACATATACCGGGGAGCTCGCTTCCTGTTGGTGGTGAAAGCACTCACAGTCTCATCTCGGGACATACGGGGCTTCTATCTGCCAAGCTATTTACCAATGTAGATCAGTTAAAAGACGGAGATATCTTTATGATCCACGTGTTTGACGATGTATATGCTTACAAAGTCAACCAGATTAAACGGTACTACCTGATGAAGTGGAAACTTTGGAAATTGAAAAAGGTAAAGACTACGTAACATTAATTACGTGCACACCTTACGGAGTCAACTCGCATAGACTTCTCGTTAGAGGAGAGCGTACCGAGTACAAGAAGACACAGAACGTAGAAGACGTTATAAACAAAGTCATACTAAAGTATATTGCTATGTCGACTGCCGGAGTTATAGCTCTGATAGTTTTGATAAGGGCATATTTAGTAAGGCGTAGAAAAAGAAAGGGATTAAATGAAAAGTAATAGAATTTCTTTAATGTTAATTCTATGCTTCAGTTTTGTATCTTTCATACTTCCTTCCCAGGCTGCATACGCAGACGACAATGTGAGCCTCAACCTTACGATAACTTATGAGCAGAAGGCCATAAGCGGCGCACAATACTCCATATACCAGATTGCAGACCTAAAGGCCGATAAGACTGGTTATGTCGGAAGAGCTCCGTTTGGTTGGAATGGGAATTTAGAAGAACTTAAAACCGTAGATGCTCAGCTAAAGTTAGCGCGTCGTCTTGAGAGGCAAAGCCGTAATGCAAGTGCGGTGATGACACTCACGACTGGTCGTGACGGTACGGTTCGTTTTACAGGTTTGAGAAGTGGAATGTATCTCGTGGTACAAACAGGGGCAACTGGGGAAGCTGCAGACTACACAACTATGCAGCCATTCTTAGTGATGGCTCCAAGTTTTGAGAACGGCGTTTGGAACAAGGTTGTGAATGCCAAACCAAAGCCAGAGGTACAAAAGAAACAGAAACCAAAAGTCACCAAGAAAGTAAAGACTGGTGATAATAGCGAACTGTTCTGGTGGAGCGGAGTGCTTATGATTAACGGTGGACTGCTGGCTCTCCTTGTACTTAGGAGAAAGAATAAGATGGGAGGAGTGAGCTAATGAATAAGAAGACTTTAGTTAAAAAGCTCTCGTCCTTGCTGATAATTCTCGCCATCTTGATACAGATGTTCCCGATTTCAACATATGCACAGGAAAACGCGACACGCGGAGTACGTACTAGACATGTGAGATCGCTTAGGACGGCGATAACCTATGCGAAGTTCCAGATTGTAACCAATACTGGAGTTCCAATAAATGGACAAGTTGGATATAAGCTAATAGAGGTGAATGGTAGTCAGGAAAAAGTTTTTAAAGATGGTAAGCTGAATACTTCAAATAAAGAAGTAGAATTTACCGGCATGAAGCTTAATACTACTTACAAACTGTTTATCACTAGTGTTCCGCCAGGATTCGACAGACCAGTTCTCAGCGTAGCTGAATTTTACTTTGATGCGTCGGGCATTCACTTCACCAAAGGTAATGGTGGCGTAGTTATAACTCAGAACACGTTGGAGATACTTAGGTTTACCGTAACTAATACTAGTGGACAGCCTGTTAAGCCAGTAACCTTCGAGTTGAAAAAGGAGGTGCCGGGCGGGTTTGTACCACTTAATATCACTGCTAAGGCTGAAGGCGGAAACGATTACTCTATAGAGATCAATAAACGAGATATAGAATTTGGGAAGACGTATAAGATGTATATCACAAGTGTCCCAAATCAATATCAGTTGCCAACAACCAGTATATCTGAATTCCATTTCACTAATGAAGGTGGAAAATTATATGTTAGGTTCACAAAAGGTGGAACATCGACTGAACTGAAAAAGGTTGGAGAACAGGACAAACCTCTAGCTGCTAATGAATACTATGGATTTATGGGGTTTGATGGAGAACTAAAAGTATCAAAAGAATACGATAATTCTGTAGGTGCATCAGCTTTCTGCTTCAGATCGAATGACACATTTCCTCAATTCGGTGATAAGGCTGTGTATACTGAATATATCAACGATGTCGATGCTCTCTACAGAGCGGCACAGAATCCTAGGGTTAATAAGAAAGAGTTATACGATGTAATAAGACAAATTTGCTACTATTGTGAAACTCATAAAGATGAACTGTTAACTGACTACCACCTAGGTGATCCAGGGTTCTGGAATAGTGCAAACAACCTAGAAAAAGATTTCGGATACTATAAAGCAATGCAGGAAGCGATGTGGTACTATTCAAACAGCCTTAATGATTTAAAAGATTACAATTCTTCATCTAATGAGTATTATAAAATGAAAAGTGCTGTAAGCCACATTCTCTCAGAGAGCAAAAATGTTTCTGCAGAGGAGATGAAATCTGTAAAAATTAAGACTTACATAGCTAAAGATAGGCCTAGGAATGCCAACCATATCAGGCATTAGTAGCGTTTGAACTCAAGAAAACGACGAAAATTAATGTAATTAAGGTTGATGAATCGGGGACAGCGCTAAATGGTGCGGTGTTTAAGCTCGAGAAGCTCAACGATGCATCGTTCTCGCCAGTATTCGTAGGTAGAAATCAGCAGATTTCAGAGTTCAAGTTTGAAGGTCTGTCCGCAGGCGATTATCGTCTCACAGAGGAGAAGGCGCCAACTGGATATAAGCTGCTCGGGGAATCGATAGATTTTACGATAGCAGAACAAGGAAGCAAGTTCACTATCACGCAGACATCGAATAACCCACTTGTAACGCTTGATGGATCTAGCTTTACATTCAAGGTTAAGAACGAAAAGCTCAAGACGAGAATCACTGTCAACAAGAAGTGGTTTGATGCTGATGGGCAAGAGGTGCAGCGACCAGCTGGTACAATAACCTACAACCTGATGCAGATTTCGACAACTGCTAATGGAACTACCACAGAGAAGGTCTACAAGGCCGGTGAAACGCTCACGGCCGCTGATAACTGGACTAAAACCTATACGGATTTACCTGTCAAAGGCAAAGCTGATAATGGTGAAGAGATTACATACGGTTACTATGTAGTTGAGACGGCAATGCCGGATTACACTGCTGACTATAGTAATAATAACGGTGTAGAAACTCAGACACCAAGAGATGCGGCAGTTTCTTCGGGTAAAATCACAATCAGAAATACTGAAATCCGAAGTTCTCTCTACCAGAGACTGGCGGATTAGGTAGAACTGTGGTATACATTACAGGAGTTATACTCGTAATAGTATCAGCTTCGGTGATAACCATCAGACGGAAGAATCGTTTATAGAACGGTACGAAATAAGAAGCTAAAGAGCGACTGCTTAATGCAGTTGCTCTTTTTTTGTATAAGTAAAACCACGCGTTGGACGCGTGGTTCCGTAAAGGCTTTGCCTATGAGCAGAAATTGAAAATGAGGGTTATAGGACAAAACGTGTTGGTAAAAACCGCTGCGGTCGTTGAAATTTCAACGGCTACAGCGGTTATATCTTTTTTGAAAGAAGATACAGGGTGGACAAAACGTGTTGGTAAAATCGTCTAAAACACTTGAAATTTCAAGGCGTATTAGGGTTATATCTTCCTTAGAAATAGTATTCTAGGAGGATTGTAAAATGAAGCGTGTTATTTGCCCTGTTTGTGGTAGGTGTTGCTCGAAATATGGTAAGACAAATGCAGGAACACAGAGGTGGTTTTGTTGTAATTGTAAGATGGCGTTTTCCCCTAAAATAGACAATCTAACCAAGCAGCTTAATATATTTCTTAAGTGGCTTTTTAGCAAAGATATTCAAAAGTATATGCCTGGAGGTGGTCGTACATTTAGGCGAAAAACATCCAAATTTTGGGATATATGGACATTACCACCAGTTGTAGAAGAAAAGCATTCAGTAGTATTCGTAGATGGAATTTACCTGTGCCGTAATGCTTGTGTTTTAATTTGCTGTGACAGAAACCATGTGCTAGGTTGGTACTTATGCCGCTATGAGCATGCAAATGCATGGATCTCATTAATGTCTAGGATTACTGAACCTGCACTTGTAGTTTCGGATGGAGGAAAAGGATTTAATAAAGCTTTGAGAAAGGTATGGCCTCATGCAAAGCACCAGAGATGCCTTTTTCATGTGTTTTCTCAAGTAAGAAGATATACTACAACAAGACCTAAAACCCTTGCAGGGGCTGAATTATATGCTCTTGCTAAAAGACTACTACACCTAGAAACTAGATCTGAAGCAGATAAATGGGTAGATGAATTCTTAGATTGGATGAGAAAACACAACAAGTTTCTGAGCCAAAGGTCACTAGATGAAAACGGCAATTGGAGAGCAACGCATGAAAGACTTTTAAAGGCACAGAGATCTCTTTCTAGGTTGGTAAAAGAAGGCACTCTATTCACTTATTTGGATGAAGATTTAATAGCTAAGATAGGCAAGGCTCCATCTACAAATAACCAGATAGAAGGCGGTATAAATGCAAGGCTAAGAGCCTTGCTAAGGAATCACCGTGGACTATCTGTTGAAAGAAGAATAAAAGCGGTCTTCTGGTGGTGCTATGTGCACTCACCAAGACCGCTTTCTGTTTCTGAGCTATTAAAAGTAATGCCAACGGACAAAGTATTGCAGCGATATACCAGAAGATTTCAGAGTTAGATAAACGCACTTCATCTATCCCTACATGGGGAGATGCGGTGGTCTGGGGAGAGCTGCATAAGTCATCTGAATTTCAGAATTATTGGGACTAGCGACCAACACGTTTTGTCCTATAACCCGAAAATGAAAAAACCTTCTGCTACACTTTGAATGCGGTCTGTCAGCTGCAAACAAAGGAACAGAAGGAGGTGCATTCACATGGGAATGAATGACATAAATAGTTTAGCGCATTCAAAGTGGAACTGCAAATATCATGCTGTATGGGGTTGTTCTCCTAGTGGCTGTACTTGGGCTTTTAATCGCTGTGATTAAAAGGCGCAATAAGTAAATAATATACTAGAAGCTACCCGAGTCATCGGGTAGCTTTTTGGTTGATGAAACTTTCCGGATATATGTTAGATTATCTGGTTAGACCTTATTATTTTAGGATGAGAGTGATATTATTAGCATATTAATAGAAATGATAATCTCGCCTGGCAAATACGATGTGGAAGTCGCAAGGTCAGTATAGTGGTAAAAGAGGATAAAAATGGCGTATATTGAGATGAGACACTGCTTCAAGCGGTATGCTTCTGGAGAAAGCGAAATAATAGCAAATAATGATATAAGCTTTGAGATTGAAAAGGGTGAATTAATTATTATTCTCGGGGCTTCGGGTTCCGGGAAATCCACAATCCTCAACATCTTAGGCGGGATGGATACCGTTAGCGAGGGCGAGGTAATTGTTGATGGAGTTGATATCGTCAAACTAAGCGATAGAGAACGAACCTTATATAGAAGAAACGACATAGGATTCGTATTTCAGTTCTATAACCTAATACCGAACCTTACAGCAAGGGAGAATGTAGAGTTAGCTTTAGAAATTGTCAGCGATGCAAAGGATGTTGATGAGACCCTTAGGTCGGTGGAGCTAGGAGATAGAATGGACAATTTTCCAGCACAGCTCTCTGGTGGAGAACAACAGAGAGTTTCTATCGCAAGGGCTATTGCTAAGAATCCCAAGCTCTTACTCTGTGATGAACCGACTGGAGCACTTGATTATAAGACTGGAAAACATGTGCTTCATATCTTGCAAGAAATGTCTAGGAAAAATGGTGTAACAGTCGTAATTGTGACGCATAATTCGGCAATCGCACCAATTGCTGATCGCGTGATTTATTTGCACGATGCCAAGGTTAGGTCGGTTGAAGTTAATGATAACCCGTCAGATATAGAGAGTATAGAGTATTAGGTGGTGTATATATTATTATGAAGCAAACTATGGGGAAAGTGACACGAAGACTGATAAAAAAATCGCTAGGACGTTTTCTGTCTATCGTGCTGCTGACTATGCTTGGGTCGATGACTTTAATTGGATTAAAATCTGCGGGTCAGGATATCAATAGGAGTGCAAATGAGTACTTTGAGAGGCTAAGCACTATGGACTTAGCGGTTATTGGAAGCCAAGGTCTTGGCGCTGCCGATGAGGAGGAAATTAGGGAAGCGCCCGGTGTAAGTGAAGTGGAGTTCGGGAACTTCGTAGATACGACCATTGCAAATTCTTCATCAGCTATACGCATATACTCAGCACCTCGTAAGTTATCGAAGTTTGAGGTAGTCAGGGGAAAGATGCCAGCACGGGAAGACGAAATCGCGCTCACGGATAGATACAGAGGGAAATATAAAATAGGTGATATCGTTGAATTTTCTGAAAAAAGCGATAATTTAATGCAGTTAAAGAGTCATGCCTACAAGATTACGGGATTTATAAATTCATCTGAAATTATCGCTGATAATACGCTAGGACCAGCTAATGCGGGCTCTGGTGCGCTTTCAGGATATGCAGTTGTAGTAAAGTCTGCTTTTAAGCAGAATGTTCCAGTGATAGCTAGGATAAGATTCAAAGATCTAAAGGATGTGGATAGATTTGGAGACTCGTATACCGATAAGTTAAAAAAGCACAGCAAGGAGCTGGAAAAATTAGTGAGCGACAATGCTTCCGCTAGAAAGGTAGAGCTGGAAAGAAAGCTAAGAGCGGAATACGAATGGCGGCTTACAAGGAGTAACACCAGTGATTTTTACGCAGGTCAATCAAATATAGGCAAAACCCATCTCGATGGAAAAGCTGCTCATCCTTCGAAGATATCCGTACCTGAACCTGAATATCATGTCTATACATACAGGACGATACCCGGTAGCGACGGGGTAAAGATGCTAAGAAATATGTCGTTTGGTATAGGAAAGGTGGGAAATGTATTCCTATCGTTCTATACTTAGTAGCAGCACTCGTAACTGTGGCTAACATGACACGATTTATTTATGAAGAACGCACCAATGCTGGGGTCATGAAAGCGCTCGGGTATACTGAACATGACGTGACTAAGCAGTTTGTTACTTTCGGTCTCTGTTCAGGTGGAATCGGGTCATTCCTTGGAGTGATACTTGGGACGTATGGGATACCATATATCCTATGTTCATCCCTAATGGCGAATATGACTATGCCTATTCCAGAACTTAAATTTAATTGGACCATTGTAGTTATTGCAGTTTTACTTTCATTATCGTGCACGATTATGCCAGTGCTTGCCATTGTACATCGAGAGTTTAAGGCGAATGCGGCACAGCTGCTACTGCCTAAGCCACCAAGCAGTAGCTCAAGGATTTTGCTAGAGCGGGTAAAATTCATATGGAAGAGGATGAGTTTCATTCAGAAAGTTACTGCAAGAAATATATTTAGATATAAACAGCGCATGTTAATGACAATATTCGGAGTCATTGGATCAGTTGCGCTACTCTGTGCTGGACTTGGAATCTCATCTTCGGTCAATGATATAGAGGGAAGGCAGTTTGGAGATCTTATAAAATATGATGTAGTTGTTACAAAGTCTGATGAGATTACAAATGATGAGCAAATTAAACTTGATAAGATCTTAAAATCATCAAGTGTTACAAGATATGAAGATGTGTATATTAAGCAGGTATCACAGCAGATAAAAGGAGTGGATGATGAGCAAGATATTACAATCATAGCGACATCTAAGAAAAGCTTTGCCCCTCTCATTGATATAAAGACAAAAACCCTACATAATTCCATTACTTTACCAAAGAATGGAGTTGTAATTACCGAAAAGCTAGCTAAGCTGCTAGGGGTATCGAAGGGCGACACATTTAATCTTAACGATGGAGGCAAGACATATACCGTTAGGATCAGTGAAATTGCTGAGATGTATGCAGGACACTATATGTTCGTTAGTGACGATTACTATTCACAGGTATGGGGCGAGACTCCTGCTGCTAACAGTTATTTGGTCAAGGTCAAAGAGAAGAGTGATATTGCTAATGTGGCATCAAAATTCATGAACCTAGAAGGTGTTAAAGGAGTAGCTCATAATCTCAATATAATCGAGCAGGTTCGTGGTGTATCAAAATCTTTGCTGACGGTAATGTTTGTTTTGACGATTATGTCGACCCTGCTAGCCATAGTGATTCTTTATAATCTAACTAACATAAATATGGTTGAACGAATCCGCGAGATATCTACCGTTAAGGTCCTTGGATTCCTTAATAAAGAAGCCACCATGTACCTATATCGTGAGACTATAGTGCTATCAATTATCGGAATTGGACTAGGGCTTATATCGGGTAAAATGCTGCATGATTTTATAATCGTGTATGTAGCCCCACCGCACGTTATGTTTACGCCTAATATAGATTTATGGGGATATATAGTTCCGAGCATAGCAGTTATAGGAATCCTCTGTGTGTTGTGCGTTTATGTAAATCGCATGATTAAAAAACTCAATATGCTGGACGCATTAAAGTCGGTTGAGTAGAAACCAGCTTTATATGGATAATACTATTGACGTCACTAGAATAACCAGTATAATCGTCTTAATGGCACATTATTTAATTGTGCGAAATCTTTTGTTTCTATCGACATGTAATGATGATTAGGTAGGTATATATGAAAGCAGTAGAGGCATTATTTCCGGTGTTTTTTATGCTCTTTTTAGGGCTACTGGCAAGAAAAAGGCAGTGGATTACATTTGCACAGAACGAAGGTGCAAAGAAATTAGTATTTACAATCTTATTTCCGTTACTAGTATACAAAGTGCTTGTAACATCCGAGCTCAAGAGTACATTTCTCATCCAGATTATATATATGGATATAATCTGGCTAATCGTGCTGTTTATAGGGTTTAAGCTAACGCCGTTTACCGGCAAAAAGTTTGCACATATCTCGCCTTATCTACTAGTAACTTGTGAAGGTGGGAATGTAGCTTTGCCACTATACATATCTATAGTCGGAGCGGCACATGCGGTTAATATAGTCACATTTGACGTTGCTGGAATCTTGATTAACTTTGGAGTGCTACCGATTCTTGTGACTAAGAAAGTCGTTGGCCAGGTCGAGTGGAAGGAGCTGTTAAAGAAGATTTTTACAAGCTCGTTCATGGTTTCGGTCATCGGGGGAGTGTTCATGAACCTTACGGGACTTCATAAAATGATTATGAACATGGGACTCGAGTCTACATTTAATTCAACGATGGAGCTAGTTATAACACCGATAACAGGAATCATTTTATTTACACTGGGATACGAGCTGAAATTTGAGAAAGAGATGCTTTCTTCGCTTTTAAGGCTTGCCATAGTGAGACTAGTGCTCTGCTCGATAATAATTGCACTATTTTATGTGGTGTTCCCAGCACTCGTATCCGAGAAGGTTTTTGAGATTGCTGTTCTGCTTTACTTCATGTGTCCAACTGGATTCCCAGTTCCACTTCAGGTACAGCCGCTCGTTACGTGTGAGGACGATGAGAGCTACATGTCGGCGTTTATCTCGCTTTTCCTTGTAGTTGCACTCATCGCTTACACACTAATCACAGTACTTGTGGTATAAATGATAAATACAATATTAATTTTAATGATACGAAAGTAATTCTGGAGGATACTATGAGTGAGTTTAAGAGTCCATGGCCTGGCCCTAAGGGATTGATTCCTGTTACGAGTGGAAAGGCGGATGATGCAAACGTATATAATAGGGCATATCTAGACAGCATTCACGTGGAGATGAGGGTGATCGATGCAGTTCTTCCGGACTTAGGCTGCCAAATATTTGGAGAGAAGTTCTCTTCGCCGATTATGATGCCTGCTTTTTCACACCTCAATAAGGTTGGTAAGAACGGCAAGAAGCCTATGGTTCAGTATGCAGAATCGGCACTTGAGCTCAATGTTCTAAACTGGGTCGGTATGGAGCCGAACGATGAGTATGCAGAGATAGCAGAGGTAGGAGCGAGAACCGTAAGAATTATCAAGCCTTTCATGGATCATGAAAAGATTATAGATGAGATAAAGTTTGCCGAGGAGCATGGTGCTATTGCTGTAGGCATTGATATAGATCACGTACCAGGTACAGATGGAAATACGATGTTGTAGATGGATTTCCGCTCGGGCCTGTAATGCAGGAGGATCTCGAAAAATATGTGGCATCTACAAAGCTTCCATTTGTAGCAAAAGGCGTTCTCTCGATGCAGGATGCAGTAAAGGCTAGAGATGCTGGATGCAAAGCGATAGTCGTATCGCATCACCATGGTAGAATTCCGTTCGGCATCGCACCCGCTCAGATTTTACCAAGAATTAAAGAAGCACTCACAGGCAGTAGCGTAGAGATATTTGCTGACTGTTCTATTGATACTGGATATGATGCGTATAAGCTGCTAGCACTTGGTGCAGATGCAGTTTCAGTTGGACGCGGAATACTTGGACCTCTTCTTAAGGAAGGTGCAGACGGCGTAACTAATAAGGTTTTAGAAATGAACCAGCAGCTTTCGGAGTTAATGATGTACACTGACGTGAAGGATGTGCATTCGTTCGATGAAACAGTGCTTTACATTTAATGCCAACAGCACGAAGATAAAATATTCTAAGATAAAAACCTGCGGATTATTTAACTAATAGGCAGAAAGCGATAAAAGCCTTGAAAAGCTGGACTTTAAGGCGTGTGAAAACAAGAGAATACAGCACGCTACATGTAGATGTTTTTAGAAAAAATAACGCAAATATAGGAAATTTATGCGAGCTCACAACAGATGAGCTCGTTTTATTATGTAAAATAACAAAATAACTCTTTGGAAGTATTTACTAATTGTAGCTCATATATAAAAATACGTGATAAAGTCTTGACAAAGTTTCTTAATAGACTAAAATAGACTTAACAACAGAAGAAATGATTAAATAAATCGAAAATCTTGATTAAGGAGGAAAATGATATGGTAAGTGCAACAGTTGGTTTCATAATTTCGGGAGGCTGCATGGCCCTATCTTATGGTCTAATCAAGATGGCATACAATAGAAGCAAATATGGTAGAGCGTTCCACTAGGGAGCATACCATCAGTAACATTTTCTCTATATTCCTAAATTGCGGAGGGCGAGCTAAGAGTGCTCGTTCTTCGCATTTTTAGTGCTAATATATGAAATTTAAAAAAATCGCAAAAAAACCCTTTACAAAGTTAGATACCTCTAATATAATAATCAACAGTTAGAGATAACTAACAAAGTAGTATATAATTACCAGGAGGTGTTTACATGTACGTTGTATATTGGAGTGCTACAGGCAACACTGAGGCAATGGCTAACGCTGTTGGTGAAGGCATCGGTGCCGATGCTAAGGTAGTGTCTGTATCTGAGGTAAGCGTTGCAGATGTAAAGGGTGAGGACAAGCTTGCTCTAGGATGCCCTGCTATGGGAGCAGAAGTACTAGAAGAAGAAGAGTTTGAGCCATTTATCGAAGAGCTAGAAGGATGCTGCTCAGGCAAGAAGGTTGTTCTATTCGGATCGTACGATTGGGGCGATGGCGAGTGGATGCGTTCTTGGAAGGATCGTATGGAAGGCGCTGGCGCAGTAGTTGTAGAAGAGCCAGTGATTTGTAACAACGAGCCTGATGATGCAGGACTAGCACAGTGCAAGGCTCTCGGAGAAGCACTAGCAAACGCTTAATCATACCTAAAGTGAATGCTTGTGACCAGAGATGGCACATCAAGTAATCGTACAAATAATGCAAATATACAATTAAGCTTAATAACCATAAGCAACTAAATCCAAACCATAATAATCATACTTTCAACCTACATATTTAAGTCATTTTGTTAATCGCCAAAAGCCGGGGGCATGAGCCTCCGGCTTTTGGTTTACAATGATTAAATTAATGCTGTTCTTTTCTGAGATATTTGTGATACACGTATACCATCAGGACCAAGCTGATTACCTGAACCACGATAGACATAATACTTCCTTCAAGGCCGAAACCGGTGTCGTAAGCAAAGCTACTGGTAGCAGAATTCTTGTCTAGTACAAATATTGAATAAGAAGAAACCGATCCGCTGTTAGGAAGGCCAAGCAAAATATTCTGCGTGAAATTCCATGTCGTATGGCAGCCCATAGCCATCCAGAGACTATCAAAATAGCGAATCATAGCACCGAATACAAGTCCAGATACGAATAGATCTAGAATTGGCATTAACGATATGTGATCATTTCCAAGATGGAGTGCCATAAAAAAAATTGCAGTAATGATAGTTGGCGCCCATGGATGCTGGTACTTGTTAGCAATTCTCTGGTACATGAAGCCTCGGCAGGCCAGCTCTTCAGCTGATGATTGTATAAATACAACTATAAACATCAGTAGGATTGGAAAGAATTCAAACCTATCGAACCTGAGCTTTATATCGCCATGTAGATATGCAGTTAATGCACAAGTTCCGTTCATAAGGAAGCCAATGAGGAATCCAATGATTAAGGTTCTGAAAGTGTTACCACTGCTGTTATATTTAATCTTATCTAGTATGTAGCGGTTTTTTTTGACAACAACAATTGCGATTATAAAGACCGTCCACATCCCCCAAAACGGGAAATACAAATTAAATGTATCTGTATATCCGCTGCTAAACAGGGTGCCGTTTACAGTGCCCATTGGCATGAATTCACTCAGTACTATGAGCATAAAGGTTAGGACGGAAATCCAGACTGCATTATCTCTCAAGCCGAACTTTTTGTTATTATTTTCAATCATGTTCTGAATATAAACTCCTTCTTTGATTAATCTTTCTATTATAGAAGCTCGTGCACGTTAGGATAACATACACCAATGCGATTATAACATATATGTAGAATAGTTAGCTTTGCACATCAAAACGTACATGTGCGTGAAGAATACTTCATAAAATAGTTTTGCGCAATTAGTCTAATACATGTATAATTAGGTCGAAAGTAAATGCAGCTGGTTACTGCATGATTGATTAACGAAATTTTTTTAAGGAGGGTAATTATTATGGCTAAGAATAAGTACGCAGGTACACAGACAGAGAAGAATCTAGAAGCAGCTTTTGCTGGTGAATCACAGGCAACTAATAAGTATACATATTTTGCATCAAGAGCTAAGAAGGATGGTTTTGAGCAGATTGCAGATATCTTTCTGAAGACAGCTGCAAACGAGAGAGAGCATGCTAAGCTTTGGTACAAGGAGCTCAACGATGGAGTTGGCGATACAGCATACAACCTAGAGGATGCTGCTAATGGTGAGAACTATGAGTGGACAGACATGTACGAAGGTTTCGCTAAGACTGCTGAGGAAGAGGGATTCCCAGAGCTAGCAGCAAGATTCCGTCTCGTTGGAGAGGTTGAGAAGCACCACGAGGAGAGATACCGTGCACTTCTCAAGAATGTAGAGATGAAGGAAGTATTTGAGAAGAGTGATGTTAAGGTATGGGAGTGCCGCAACTGTGGACACATCTGTGTTGGAACTAAGGCTCCAGAGGTTTGCCCAGTTTGCAATCACCCACAGTCATTCTTTGAGGTTCACGCAGAAAACTACTAAGGAGATAGTCCATACGGCTTATCTGGGCTTCGGTTCGCCGAAGCCCTTTTTATATAGGATATATAGATGATTGAAGTAAAAGAGATACGAAAAGAATACAGGACTGGTGAATTTGTCCAGCGAGCACTCGACGGAGTATCCGTTACGTTTAGGGACAATGAGTTTGTAGCGGTTCTTGGACCATCGGGTTCAGGCAAGACGACTCTACTGAATATCCTTGGTGGTCTTGATACGGCTGATTCGGGAGAGATTGTCATAAACGGTACATCGACTAGGGAGTATAAGTCCGCTGATTGGGATACATACAGGAACCATAGAATTGGATTTGTATTCCAGAGCTACAATCTAATACCGCATCAGACAGTGAGGGCTAATGTAGAGCTAGCTATGACATTGACTGGTGTAGGTGCCGAAGAGAGGCGCACGAGAGCTGAAGAGGCGCTTCGTAAGGTTGGGCTTAAGGGCCATGAGAACAAGAAGCCGAGCCAGCTTTCTGGTGGGCAGATGCAGCGAGTGGCGATTGCAAGAGCACTTGTAAATAATCCCGAGATTGTACTGGCGGATGAACCGACAGGTGCGCTAGATACTGAAACGGGCATCCAGGTTATGAACCTGCTACAAGAGATTGCCAAGGATAGGCTCGTAATCATGGTCACTCATAATCCAGCACTTGCGGAGCAGTACGCAAATAGGATTATCACTCTTAAAGATGGTTCGATTCTCGAAGATAAAAAGCCTGTTACAGCAGAGGAACTAAAGAACAGCGCAAGAACCAAGATAGGAGAATCGGATGCTGGAACCAGGACTTCGATGAGCTTCCGCACAGCGCTTTCACTTTCATTCTCTAACTTGATGAGCAAGAAAGGGCGTACGGCCCTAACGGCTTTTGCAGGATCGATTGGAATTATTGGAATTGCGGCGATTTTAGCACTCTCAAACGGGGTAAACGGGTACATCGCTAAAGTCGAGGAAGATACACTATCATCGTATCCGCTCACTATTTCTAAGAATGCAGCGGATATCTCGAGCCTGTTTGCAGGAATGTCTGGAAATTCCAAGGATGATAAAAAGAAAGAAACGGATTCAGACTCTGATGGAGACTCTGCAGTTCAAGAGGATTCTGGCAATACAAACAGTGCAGCCAAAGCCGAGAATACGGAAATCAAGCAGAGGAACGTGCTAGGAAACGTCTTTGGCAGCACCAGAAAAAACGACCTAGTTGCCTTCAAGAAATATCTAGACTCAAAGGGCAACAAGGTCCGCCGAAATGCCTCAGTCATCACATACAATTACGGAATCACACCGCTAATATACCAGATTAATAGCGGATCTGACCCAATTCAGGTCAATGCAACGGACGGAATGGATGCGAATTACGAGAGCTTCGGAATCCAGAATTCTAGCAATATAGGATTCTATCAGATGCTCGATGATGAGAAACTTTTAAAGCAGCAGTACGAAGTAGTTGCAGGAAAGTGGCCAAAGAAATCAACGGAAGCTGTCTTGGTTCTCAATAAGGACGGCTCGGTGTCGGATGCCACGCTTTATCAACTCGGATATTATGATCGTAAAGAATATGACCGTGCAATGATTAAATACAGAGAGACAGGCAAGCTGGAGATGAGCACCGATAAGCAAAGACCGTTTAGATACAAGGATGCATTGAAGCTCAGCTATAACGTAATCTCTCCCAGTGAGATATATTCTTACAATTCGGCAACTGGTACATGGCTAGACCAGTCCAAGAGCAAGACGTTTATGACTGGTAAGCTAAATAATGGAATTGAGCTCAAGGTAGTGGGTGTAATAAAGCCGAACGGTAAGACTCGGTCAAATGCACTTCAGCCAGGCGTAGGTTATCTGCCATCCCTAACATCGCAAGTTATCGATAGAATGAAGGATGCAGATATAGTTAAACAGCAGCTTGCTAATCCTGAGGTGGATGTGTTTACGGGGAAGACTTTTGCCGCACTCAAGGAAGAGAAAGGTTCTTCGTTTGATATGAGCAAGCTTTTTAGCATCGATCAGAGGATGCTGGCTAGTGCCTTCAAGTTTGACGCATCCAAGCTGCAGAAGTTATTTGGAATGGGTCCACTTGCAAATCTTGACTACTCGAAGGCTCTATCTAATGTGGACACGGTGAGCCTGGCGCAGAACATGATGAGTGACCTCACGCAGGAACTGGCTGAGTTTCCGGCATACTTACAGCAGCAAAACATCACGCTGACTCCAGCCGAGCAGTCGATGATTACAACAGAAACGAGTCAACTCGTAGCGACGCTTCTCGCGGGTTATCCGTCATTTGCAAGTGATTATGGGACGAATCATCCTGGTGCAGCACAGAGCGAAATCATAACTGCATATCTCTCGAGCACCAATTCAAGAACCGCAATCTCAAGCACGGCAACTCGCATAGCACAGAATCTAAATAGAAGTGATCTTCGCGGCACGATTGAGAGGGCTCTCACCAATTACATGCAGGGCAGAATGGCCAAAATTATGGGTAAGTTTATGAATCAGGTCATGACCGAGATGCAGAAGCAGCTCGGCTCACAGATAGGTGATGGCATGGCGATAAGCGGTGATATGGCGAACACTATGAAGAGTGTATTTAGCGTAAATCCTTCGGCATTTGCAAAAGCATTTTCACTGAATATGGACGAAACTCAGATGGCAGCACTGTTCTCTCAGTTCATGAATAACGGTATTGTTACATACGATTCAAACCTCAAGAAGATGGGTTATGCAGATAAGTCGAGCCCTGAATCGATTTCTATATATCCGAGCAGCTTCGAGCGCAAGGATAAGGTAATCAAGGGTATCGACAGTTATAATTCTCGCATGAAGAGAACTGGTCACAAGTCGCGTGTCATAACTTACACTGATATTATGGGTACCCTTATGTCGTCTGTTACGGACATCATAAACATGATCAGTTATGTGCTGGTGGCATTTATCAGTGTGTCACTGATTGTAAGCTCAATCATGATAGGAATCATCACTTACATATCGGTACTGGAGCGCAGGAAGGAAATTGGAATTCTACGTGCAATGGGGGCTTCAAAGCGAAATATTGCAAATATTTTCAACGCTGAGACATTCATCGAAGGTCTGCTATCGGGTGTGTTCGCGATACTTTTCGTTTACCTCGTAAGCATTCCGATTAATGCGGTAGTTCTTTCGTCATTTAATGTCGACCACATAATGAATCTGCCAATCAAGGCGGCGCTTGTACTTATTGGAATTTCAGTGTTTTTAACGTATATAGCCGGTCTGATTCCATCTAGGTCGGCGGCAAAACGCGATCCAGTGGAAGCTCTGAGGAGCGAATAATTGCTGTCATATAAAAATATATAATTAATGCGGTAAGATTATTTCATAATACTGAAAAACCCGTCAAAAGCGTGAGTCAACTGCGTGAGAGGCCTTTTCGGCTATCGCGTGAGGCTCGCGCTTTCTTGTTATATATATAAAACTATATTATGATTACAGGCAACCTATGCACGGGGATATTTTACTAAGAGGAGGTAGAGTATGACAGGTTACAGAAAAAGAACAGTCATATTGGTTATCAGCTTGATCGCTTTACTTGGGCTTGCTGGATGCGGACAGTCTGGAGGCGGCAACGGAAGTGGCGAGAATCTAACCAAAGAACAGAAAATTGATAAGGGGCTAGATGCCTTTTACAATCTAGATGATGGAAAGGTTCAGATAGAAGCTAAAACTGACTATATCCGCCATCAAGTATCAGAAGGGTATAAGGCAGAGGGTTTTAACAAGTACTCGTATAAGGGAACCTTTGAGATGGGGCCAGTTAGAGCCCGCGGAAAGCTAAACTATGCAAATGATTCTAAAAAGGGATCTAGAGAAATCTACGGAACCGACGGATCAGAGTTTAAAAAAGAAAAAGGCGATAAGACTTGGAAGCAGGATATTTATACCAGTAAGTGGCGCAATCAGCCAACTGGATTCAACCGCGACTTTATCGCTTTTCTGCAAACAAAAAAGAAAGACATCACAGTTAAAGAGGATAAGAAGACTTATACACTTCGCTTTGAGTCGACTGATATGAAGCTTCAAGATGAAAATGGTGACCTCTTCTTTGGTGCAATGTTCAGGCCAATCATTGTTAGCTCTAGTACCGACACAGGAAAGCTGGTTGCTGAATTAATCGTTTCTAAGGAGGATAATAAGCCGCTATCATTCAAGTACACTTGTAATTATGATAGCAGTGCAGTTAGCGCTAAATTCAAGGGCGTGGCAAAATACAGCGATCAGAACACCGGCGTACGTGTTGAAGAGCCTAAGGGCATTGATAAGGCTAAAGGTTACTAGGGAGGGGCAATAAAATGAGACAGAAACGAAAAATAGTTTTAGTAGTCATCGCCGTGATGATGGTCCTAACCCTTTCAGCTTGTGGTGGAAAAGGTGATGTTAAGACATTTGTAAAGAAGATGCAAAAGGTTGAAAACCTTGATTATGAGATCCATACCTATAGGAGATACGTAGCATCTAAGGGTTCAGATAGACTGTTCAGGGGGGAATCACAGGTTAGACAAGGCAAGATGCAGCTTTCTCCACAGGCCTTCAGCGAATATTACTCAAGCGGTACTTCTAATGTTCGGGAGCCTGCGGATGTTGATGAGAAACTGATAAAATTTGGAAGTTCGGACTTCATATTTAAGAGTGATAAGATATACTCCCCAAAGCCTAAAAAGGTGTATTCCGGTTCATCTTCGGTAACTAATAATTATGAATGGGTATGGAAAGAGGCAAAGGATATAAATCCTCCAGAGATAGGTAATAGCAAGACTTTCTTAGATATATACGAGAAATATGCGGACAAGTTTAAGCTGACTGAGGATGAGACCCATTACTACCTAGATTACAAGGGCGACGAGAGCGGAAATCTGGATCAGATGGCCAAGCTTCAGGTGGCGATTATTCCTAAAAGCAAAATGCTTAAACAGGGTAAGAAGGATGTAAAGTCTTGTAAGATTGAAATTCACCTCGTGATGAAGAAGGGCAAGGGCGGTCCAACTCCTTATCAGACAAGGATAAAGCTTATTACCAAGATGGATGTTCCTGAATTTGGAGCAGCAATCGACAACGAGGATTACTATCAGGCATATTACCGTGACATCAACGATGTAAAGGAAATCAAGAAGCCTCAAGGATTTGATGCTAGTAAGGTGAAGAAGTCGCAGTTCTAGGTCTGTCTGCGGATGATTGTATGAATCGTCCGAAAATAGCAGTAAAAAAATGGACTAAAGCCGAAAAAACAGGCTAAAATCGAATATTTATAGATAAAGCCTGCGCGTGAGCGCGGGCTTTTTGCGTGGGGGAAATATGGAATAAGTGTGCTAAAAAGGAGAGGGTGGTGTGGTATAATTCGGTATATGTTTATGTAAGGACGTCTTTAATAGATGGAGTGATAAAGTTATGACTGCAAAATTACCTTATGATAAAACAGACCCTAAGAGCATTGAAAGATATGCTAAAAAACTTATAGGTAAAACATTTCAAGATGTATTGAATGAAAGCATTTACAGTAATAGTAAGGTTGGTGATGAATCTGGTAAATATGGTGATGAAAAAAGGAAGGGTGGCTTAGGCAATCTACTTGAAAAGTATTACTTTGGATACGAAGTAAATTCCGATTCTGAGCCAGATTTTAAAGAGGCTGGTGTCGAATTAAAGGTTTCTCCTTACGAAGAAAAGAATAAAGGTGGTTATAAAGCTGGTGAGCGCCTGGTACTTACCATGATTAATTTCAATAAAGAAGTTGAGCAAGATTTCTATAAATCTCATGTTTGGGAAAAGTGTAAATTAATGTTGCTAATATACTACTTTAGGGATAAGGCGATAAAAAACAATTTAGATTATCATATTGATTACGCAAAGCTGTTTGAGATACCTGAAAAAGATATGAACATTATCATCAATGATTATAAGATTATCATTGATAAAATTTTGCAGGGTAAAGCTCATGAAATTTCTGAGGGCGATACGATGTATCTAGGGGCATGCACTAAAGGCGCAACTGCAGCGAAAAGCTTAGTATCCCAAAGATACAATGAAAATGTTAAAGCAAAGTCTAGGGCATTTTGTTTAAAAAACTCATACATGACAACGGTACTAAACAACTACTTGATGACAGACGAGTGTGCCGATGCAGCGGAGTTTGCATCGGAAAAGGAGTTGAAAGCTAAAAGTATTTCCGAAATAATACAGGATAGACTAAACAAGCATATCAACTGGAACGAAGATAGAATTGCTAGTAAGCTTGGAATTGATATAAATAAGAAAAACAAAAGCTATGAAGCTATCATCGTAAAGCATATGCTTGGTGTCAATGACCTGGAAGATGATAAAATAGATGAATTCCAAAAAGCTGGAATAAATGTTAAAGTGGTCAAGTTTAAAAAACATGGAAAAACAAATGAAAATATGCGGCTTGAAGATATTAATTTTATTAACCTAGATAAAGAACCCTTTGATGATGAGATAAAAGATGAAGAAGGAAATGATATAGGTTGGGAAGCCTCAAGATTGTATGAAATTTTAAGAAATAGGAAGTACCTATTTGCAGTCTTTTGGGAAGATGAAGAAGGTGCTACTTTTAAAGGGTGTCAATTGTGGGCGATGCCAGATGACGATTTAGAAGAAGTTAGAGTTGCATGGAAAGAACTAAAAACCAAAATTAGAAATGGTGTAGAATTTGAAGTAAATGGAAATATAGTAACCAATAATTTGACTAAGAGCAGTGAAAATGTCATATTTCATGTTAGACCTCATGCGAAAAATTCATTCTACAAATTTACTGATGGTACAGAAATTGGCAATGGAAACATTAGCGATACTGACTTACTGCCTAGTGGGGATAGAATTACAAGGCAGGCATATTGGCTAAATCGCTCTTACATTGATAAACAACTAGATAATACGCTAGTAAGACATTATTAAGTTAAAAAAGGCATGATCCGGTGTCTGCCGGTGCTAACATTTTTAGCCTTTAAAAAATATTAAGCGAGCTGACTACTAGATAGTCAAAGGAGGGCGTAATGAATAAAACAATATGTGAGCTTTTTGCTGGAGTCGGCGGCTTCAGATTAGGCTTTGAGCGGCTAAATTCAGGCTGGGAAACTATATGGTTTTCTCAGTGGGAACCAGGAGCAAGAACTCAGTGGGCACATAATTGCTATGTTGAACACTTTGGAGATTCACAAGATATCAAGGGTGAATACCACACAGGTGAAGACATAAGTGACATGAAAAAAGAGAATATTCCAAATCATACACTTCTCGTTGGGGGGTTCCCGTGTCAAGATTATAGCGTTGCACACGCCCTGTCCTCTTCTAAAGGACTAGAAGGGAAAAAAGGTGTTCTTTGGTGGCAAATAAGAGATAGCATAATCGCTAAAGAGCCTCCATTTTGTATATTTGAGAATGTTGATAGGCTTTTGAAGTCCCCAGCAAAGCAAAGAGGTCGAGATTTTGGAGTAATACTTGCATGCCTTAATGAACTGGATTATTCCGTAGAATGGCGTGTAGTTAACGCGGCAGAATATGGAGCGTCACAGAGAAGGAGACGAACATTTATTTTCGCATATAAGAATGATACAAAGTATGGAAAAGTACAATCAGAATATAATGCGGAACATATTATGTTATCTGAAGGCCTTATGGCTAAAGCATTTCCCGTAAAAGCAGTAGAGAGTATTGCGCACTCTAAGTTAGATTCAGATGTAGTATCCGTATCAGACCACTTTAAATTTGATTTTAAACGTGGAGGATACATGACAAATGGGGAAATATATACAGCGAATGTTCAGGAGAAAAAAGAAGAACCAACACTATTAGGAGAAATACTCGTTTCTAATGCAGATGAAAAGTATTTTATAACAGATGATGAACGCATGAAAAAATGGGTTTATCTAAAAGGTGCAAAAAAAATCCCAAGAAAAAGCAAGGATGGACACGAGTACGTGTTTTCTGAGGGACCAATTGCATTTCCAGACCCATGGGATAGACCTGGGAGAACGATGCTGACTAGCGAGTCAACACTTAACAGAAGCACGCATGTTGTAAGTGATCCTGGAACTGGAAAACTAAGAATTTTAACACCTATTGAAACAGAGAGATTACAGGGATTTGATGATGATTGGACTAACACAGGGATGCCAGATAGAATGCGTTATTTCTGCATGGGTAATGCGCTTGTTGTACCAATGGTAACTAGAATGGGTAAAGTTTTAGATAATATTATTGAAAACGAGAATTAAATAATGAAAAGACCTTGTCGAAGCAGAGTGGCAAGGTTTTACACTTATCCCTCCAACATTCACAGTTCATTGAGGGTTTGCAGATACAATATAGCTATAAGATATAGGACAAAAACAGAGATTTGGAGGATAAGCATGAACATTTACGAAGGACTAAAGCAGAGAAGAAGCTACTACCAGCTTAACAAAGAGCTACCGGTGAGCACAGATGAGATTCATGCGCTTATAAATGAAGTCACGGAGCTAGTACCTGATGCGTTTAACATGAAGAGTGCTCGCGTGGTCGTTGCGCTCGGTGAGAAGCAGGATGAGTTGTGGGACGGCATCTATGATGTGTTTGGCGGCAAAGTTGCGAGAGAGAAAATCGATGGGTTCAAGGCTGCGGCAGGGACGATTCTGTATTTCTACGATGAAGAGGTAGTGCGTGGATTACAGGAGAAGTTTGCTGCATATGCTGAGAACTTTCCGGTATGGGCGAATCAGGCAAACGGTATGCTTCAGATAAATATCTGGAGTGCGCTGCGTGAGCTCGGTGTTGGTGCGAATATTCAGCACTACAATCCTGTTATTGATGATTTCGTGCATGAGAAGTTTGGACTGCCAGAGAGCTGGAAGCTCGTTGCTCAGATGCCATTTGGTGGAATCGTTATGGAGCCAGCGCAGAAAGATAAAGAGGATATATCGGAAAGAGTTAAGTTCTACGAATAGTGGATTTTAACGTAAAAATTTATGAGCAAAGGAACCGTGGGAATCTTCCTGCGGTTTTTTATTACAAATTTTGTGCTAAAGGGAACTGGAAAGTGTGTAATAATTAGTTGAACTTATATAACAGTGTTGCTGATTGAAGTTAATTAAGGGAATATAACAGAAATTGTATTGCAAAAAGCAATACAATAGTTCATAATTTTCTAAAAGGAAGGTGATAAATATGTCAGCAACAAAGAATGCAAGTGTTAATGTGAGAATACAGAAAGATATCAAGAAACAAGCAGAACAAATACTGGAAACTATTGGAGTTCCAACAGCGACTGCGATAGATATGTTTTATAGGCAAATAATATTAAATAATGGCATTCCGTTCTCTTTAACTATTCCGAATAATGTTCCAGTTAGAGAAAATATGAATGATAATGATTTTAATTTAATTATGAGAACTGGATATATGCAGGCTGTGGAAGGTAAATCAAAGGATGTAGATGAGGTGTTTGATATTCTTGAGAAAGGAATATGATGCGGCAATACAGAATTTACATTACTGAGCAAGCAGAGGGACATCTTTCTTCTATTAAAAACTATTACATACAACAATTAAATTCACCTGAGATGGCGATTAATACACTGAGCTTGCTTAGGAGTGGGATTAAGAAACTAGAGTTTATGCCGTATAGGATAAAAAGGATAGATGAAGCGCCATGGAGAGACTTAGGTTACCGAAAGCTGAAAATAAATAATTATTATATTTATTATTGGATTAATGATAAAAAATCAGAAGTATATGTGATAGCTGTTATATATACAAAAATGGATCAAAAGGGACAGTTGTCTAAATTATAAAATGCAAAAGGAATCGCCGTGCGGTTCCTTTTTTAATGCCTAAGCATATTAGGGCTATACAAAATAATACAACTTCACGGACAAAACGAGTTGATAAAAACACCGAATTTTATTGAAAAATCAATGAGTGTAGGGCATATATCTTCTTTTTTATAATGCTATTGACATGTATATCGAACCGCGATATACTTCATATATCGAGATGCGATATATCAAGCTTGATATAGGAGGAGCAAATGGATTCAAAGCTAAAGAGGGTCTACGTCCCAATGTCGGAGACAGCCTTTTATATACTGTTCTGCCTGCAAGAGCCTCAGCACGGATACGGCATCGGGCAAGAGGTAAAAGAGATGACGAAAGGTGAAGTCAGCATAAGCCCTGGGACGATGTACGGAACACTTTCTAAGATGGAGAAAGATGGATTAATTAACTTCGTTAGTGAGGCTGAGAAGCGTAAGATTTACGAGATTACAGAACTTGGACGTGAGATTCTCGCTATCGAGATGAATCGTATCAAACGCATATATATCAACAGTATTGGAGATGAGTACAATGGGTAAGAGACAGACAAAGATTAGATTTTTTACAATAGCAGATTACAACGAAGAGCAGACTTGGCTCGAGGAGCAGCACAAGAATGGCTGGAAGCTGGTAAAGGTTACAGCGCCATGCTTTTTCACATTCGAAGAGTGTGGGGCTGAAGAGGTTTCATATCGTCTGGAGTTCAACCTGACCAAGGTAACCGATGATTACCTCCAGATGTATGAGGATTACGGCTGGGAATATATCGGTGAATGTATGAACTGGAGCTATTTTAGGAAGCCTGTAGTTGAAAGCGCTGTGGAAGGAGAAAATGAGATATTCTCTGACGATGAGTCAAGACTGAACATGATAGATAGAATCGTACATACCAGACTGATACCTGTAATTGTCGCACTAATTACGGTTATTTTTCTAAATATAAGAAGTATGCTAGAAGAGGCTGATGTGTGGTACAGCTCTGCGAGAGGAGTGGTGAACATCGTGCTCATAGCTATTCTAGCTGCCGATATCTGCCTAGTTTCACACTGCCTGAGGAAGTTCAGAAAGCTTAAGAAGAACCTGTAGTCAAAGCGTTATACTAATAGAAATATAAAAAAAGCACACAGCCCCCGACTATTTCGGGAGCTGTGTGCTTTTGTTCGTCTGTAGTTATTATTCCGACAGTAGGTATGAGAGTGCTGTTAGCAAGGTCATCTAGACTAGCACTTCGCCATTCATACCCTCTGGAACCTCAAGGCCCATGAGTGTCAGCAGAGTTGGCGATATATCTGCCAGCTTGCCATGGGGTACTTTGAAGGCCCTTGGTTCATTTGCGATATGGCACAGTGGAACTGGTGATAGCGAGTGCTTAGTCACAACATTATCCTTGTCATCCAGCATGTAGTCGGCATTTCCGTGATCGGCTGTGAGTAGAATCTGACCATCCTTTGCCAGAACTCTGTCCACAATCTGCTGCACCAGTCCATCGAGCGTCTCTATAGCACTAACCGCTGCATCGAAAACACCTGTATGGCCTACCATGTCAGGGTTTGCGAAGTTCAGTATGATGAGGTCGTACTTATCCGAGTCGATCGCTTCGAGCACCTTTTCAGTCAATAGTGGAGCACTCATCTCTGGCTGAAGATTGTAAGTTGCAACCTTAGGAGATGGAATCAAGATGCGGTCCTCGCCTTTAACTGGAGCTTCGACACCGCCGTTAAAGAAATGTCACATGCGCGTATTTCTCGGTCTCAGCTATGCGGAGCTGAGTTAGTCCAGCGTCAGATACCACACCTCCGAGAGTCGGTTCAACAACTTCTGGTGGGAATGCGACTTTCACATTAGGCATAGCCGCATCGTACTCAGCCATGCACACGTATACGAGATTAGATAGGATCTTCTTCCTTGCAAATCCATCGAATTTAGGGTCTACAATCGCACGAGTTATCTCGCGTGCACGGTCAGGTCTATAGTTGATGAAGATGACCGAGTCACCGTCTTTGATAGGTGTATCATCGACGATTGTTGGGAGCACGAATTCGTCAGACTCGTCCTTGTTATACGATATCTGAATCGCTTCAGCAGGAGAAGCTGCCTTGACACCTTCAGAAAGAGTAAGTGCGTCGTATGCTAGCTCTAGTCTCTCCCAGCGCATATCCCTATCCATGGCATAGAAACGGCCAGAGATAACTCCGATTCTGCCCAGTCCAAGCTCAGAGAACTTCTCCTCGAGAGCACTCAGGTAGGTCATAGCGCTGCGAGGCGGTACGTCACGACCATCGAGGAAGCAGTGAACCACTATATCCTTGATACCTGAACGCTTTGCGAGCTCGAGAACTGCGTAGAGGTGTTCGAGCTTACTATGTACACCGCCGTCTGAGCATAGACCCATTATGTGAAGGGTGTGGCCTGAAGCGGAATTTTCCATGGCCTCAAGCAGCACCTTGTTGTTATAAATTTCGCCAGTGCTAATAGACTTGTTGATGCGAGGAAGGTCCTGCAGCACAACATTTCCAGCACCTATATTAGTGTGCCCAACCTCTGAGTTGCCGATCTGCCCATCAGGAAGACCGACGAATTCACCGCTCGCCTCCAGGGTGATGAACGGGTATTTTGCAAAAAGCGCATCGAGATGAGGTTTTCTAGCGGCAGCAATCGCGTTGCCGTGCGATTCTTCGCGGATTCCGTAGCCGTCGAGAATCATCAGCATTGTTGGTCTATTTTTAATCATTGCTATCCTCCTATAGATATATCCAAGTATACACAAGAGCTGTGTTTATTTCTAGGAGCTGAAGTATTGATTTATAGTTTATAATTGTGATTAAAATCCGTGTTTACAGTATTACTTGGGGTTTGCACGCGATAATAAACATCATATAATAGTAGCATCATTATTTTAAGGAGAACGGAAGATGGCAGACGTCAGATTTACGCCTGATCAGCAGATGGCGATCGATACTATCGACAAAAGCATTCTTGTATCGGCAGCAGCTGGTTCCGGCAAGACGGCAGTGCTCGTTGAGCGCATCATCAATATCATAGTTCAGGGCAGGGCGGATGTTGACCACATGCTTGTCGTGACATTTACCAATGCTGCAGCATCTGAGATGAGGCTCAAACTGACTAAAGCGATTAACAAGGAAATCAAGGCAGCTAAGACTTCTGACCCCGAGAGAGCAGAGAGGCTCAGGCAGCAGCTCGGCAAGATGTATAGGTCATACATATCGACGGTACATAGCTTTTGTAACCGCGTTATCAAGGAATTTTTCTATCTGACTGATCTCGAGCCGAACTTCAAGATATGTGATAGCCTTAAGGCTGAAATCATGAAGATGGAAGCTATCGAAGAGGTGTTTGAACAAGGATTTGAAGAGGATAATTTTATAGAAGGGGGCTCATTTCGTGAGTTTTTAGACCGCTACAGTAAGGAGCGAGATGATAAAGGGTTAATGCAGGAGCTCGTCAAAGCATACGCGATCTAAGGAGTATGCCAGATTATTTTGAATGGTCTGAGCGCATGGCAGATAAGCTCCGCATACTCGGATAGCGGTGACTACCGAGATAGCGATTTATATAGAGAGCTGTGGGCAGATGCAAGGAAGGTCGTGGATGATGCACTTCACGAAGCACTTGGATTGCAGGAGTATCTGACAGGACTAAATTTACCCAATACGGCAGCTAAGCTTGACTCTGAGATAAGTGTATTTCAGACTCTGGCGGATGCTATTAAGTCTGTTTGTGATGGAGGAGAGCTTGCTAGAGGAGCTGAAGATGTCGTTTCCCAGGTATTTCAAAATTCTATATTCGGTACATTTACCGGTGGAAAAGGTGAAAGAGAGGCTTACAAGGCGGTATCTGCTGATTGTAAGGCTCGCAGAGATACATATAAGAACAACTTCCAGAACTTCTTTAAGGAATACAATTTTGCAGAGCTCAAGACTCTGTTCGAGGAGCAGTCGGAAACGTACAAGTATACGATGTATTATTTGGCGCTACTCAAGGAATTTGAGCGCATTTATAGTGCCAAGAAGAGAGACCAGGGTGTTATCGACTACGGTGACATGGAGCATATAACGGCAGATATTCTAAAGAATGAAGAGGCAAGAAAAGTGCTCCGTGAACGCTTTGAATTCATATTTGTTGATGAATATCAGGACGTGAATACTCTGCAGGAGTATCTAATCGGCAGCGTGGCACGCGAAGATAATGTGTTTAAGGTAGGTGACGTCAAACAGAGCATCTACAAGTTCAGGCAAGCTGAGCCTCATATATTTGAGGAGACATCTAGGGCATATAAAGACGAACGAAATGAACACGCAATTCAGATAAATCTCAACAAGAACTTCCGCAGTAACGGGGCTACAATCGACTACATAAACTATGTATTTCAAGACTTGATGGATGGTTATGACGATGACGAGAAGTTATATCAAGGGCTTACAGGTCATCCTGAATACAACTTGAAGCCAGAGGTTCACCTACTTCTAACTGAAGTGGATGATGCTAGTGAAGTGGAAAATTCAGATAGAAGCTCTGCACCTCAAGGTTCTCAGTTTGTTGATATAGAAGGACCTGTAGCTGGCACTTTAGACGAGTCTGCTGAAGAAATTAAGTCCCTCTCCAAAGCTGAGGTTGAAGCGGTTCACGTCGCGGATATTGTCAGCAGCATCATCGGTACGGAATTCTACGACGGTAAGAGCGGAAAGGTTAGAAAAGCAACTCCTAGAGATATAGCCATATTGCTTCGTTCTACTAAGAATAAATCAGACATGTATTATAAGTCGCTGATGAGCAAGAGCATCTCGTCCCATGTCTCTGATGATGGTGGCTATTTTGATACGGTTGAAGTAGCTGTAGCTATGGCAATACTTAAAATTGTTGATAACATGCATCAGGACATTCCGCTCATATCCGTGCTCAGGTCGGAGGTGTTTGGATTTACTCCGGAGCAGCTCGCTGAGGTTAGGGCTTTTGCAAGGGAGAAGCAGATTTCGGAAGCTAAGGATAGAGAAGGGAAGGTGCAGTACCAAAGGCAATCATACTGCGATGCGCTACTTGAATACGGTTTAAATGGCAGTGACGATAGTCTAAAGTCTCGTGTAAATGAGGCACTCACGACCATCGAGAAATGGCGTGCGCACAGCAAGATGATGCAGCTCGATGATTACATTTGGTACCTGCTAGAAGATTCCAATTATTATATGTACGCAGGAGCCATGTATGGTGGCAGGCAGAGACAGGCTAACCTAAGGGCGCTAGTCGAGAGGGCTGGAGCTTTTAGGATGTCTAGTATAGCCTCGCTCAGCAGCTACATAAGCTATCTTGAGGTACTAAGGACCAAGAACGTAGAGATGGGGCAGCCGTCAATGGTCAGCGAGGAAGATGATGTAGTCAGGATAATGACCATCCATAAGAGCAAGGGACTCGAGTTCCCGTTCGTAATCGTAGCAGGCATGGGCAATCAGCTCAATTACTCATCTGGTACTAAAGGCTTCCAGTTCGACAATGAGCTAGGAATCGCCTTGGCGTACGTCAACCCAGACGAGCATTACTGGCGTAGAACGCTGATGCAGAAGAAGATAACAGCCAAGATTCGTGAGGATGAGTACCAGGAGCAGCTTAGAGTCTTGTACGTTGCGATGACACGTGCTCGGGAAAAGCTATATCTTATCGGCTGTGAGAAGACAGATGAGTTTGTGCTTGATGATATTCGTTCTAGAACTAGCTATTTCAAAATTATGGGGAAGCTTAACGATAACAACAAGCTTAATGACTACATGTCAATCGATATGCATGAAGTTAAGATGCCGTTGCTTCCACGAGGGGCAAATAATTTCTTGACCACTGATAAGCTCCCGATGGACATCGAGCTAAGTGAGGAATATGAAGAGGTTAAGAGGCGTCTTGATTATGAATACGCATATAAGGATGACCTTAATACCAAGGCGAAGTACTCCGTTAGTGAGCTTAACAAGGAAGCAATAGAGGAGTCAGTTTACAGAGGAAATCGAAGATAGAAATACAAGAATTGAGAGGCTAGCTAGCGCTGATGCAGCAAGTATAGGAACTGCATATCATAGAATTATGGAGTTTGTGGATTTCAAGAAGGCAATTAATGAGGCTCGTGAGTGTGATAAAGCCTATATAAACGAAAGAGCTGAGAATCTTCGTGTCAATGGAGCCATTTCTGAGGCTGTATTCAAAGCTCTTGATCTTCGTAAAATATATGCGTTCTTTGAGACTGAAATAGGAATGCGGGCTTGTGCAGCAGCTAAAGAGGGCTTGCTATCCAAAGAGAAGCCGTTTACCTTACGGACAGAGCACCACGGTAAGATTGTGTTGGTTCAAGGTATAATCGACTGCTACTTTAGAGATGGAGCTGAGCTCGTCTTACTAGACTACAAGAGTAACAGGCTTAGTTACAGAGATAGAGATGCGGATATAGAGCGGATAAAGGAAGAGTATAAGGAGCAGATCAGCCTATATAGACGTGCTCTCGAGGAAGGTACGGGACTAAGTGTTAAGGAAGCATATTTGTATTCGCTAGATAAATCCATTACTATATTGATGCTATAACTAGATAAGAATTCTGCATAGAAGAGAGGTAAAAAATGTTCAGAAACCTTAGAAATGAGAAAAAAGCTATTTCAGAAGAGGCTGCAAAGAAGCTTCTAAAAGAAGCACCAAGAGGAGTGTTAGCAGTGAATGGCGACGATGATTATCCGTATGCGATTCCTGTCAACTATCTGTACGATGAACACAAAGGTCGTATCTACTTCCATAGCCTGCGTGGAGGGTATAAGGTAGAGTGTATGGAGAGATGTGACAGGGTATGCTTTACCGTATATGGAAATGAACAGATCAAGGAAGAGGCGTGGGCGCCGTTTGTACAGAGTGTGGTTGTGTTCGGAAAGTGCCATCCAATCGAAGATAGAGAAGAGATGTTTGAGGTGATGAAAAACTTCGCTCTAAAATACTATCCAAGCGAGGAACTCGTGCACCGCGAGATAAAAGCAACTGGCCATGCTGTGCAGATGTACGAGATTGAGATTGAGCATATGACTGGTAAAGAAGTGCAAGAGAAATAAAGCTTGTATACATAAAAAACCATTTAATGGATAATAAATACCATTAATACTATTGAAACGATAATATTATGATGATAAAATGACACACGTTAGTTAGTTAATGTGACCTAACTAACGTGTGTTTTTATGTTAAGTAAGCAAAGGGGAGATGGGAATATTTCTCAGCTGCAGCTTACGTATAGTAGGAAGGAAAAATATATGGAATATGTCAAGAAGAGAAGTATATTGCTTGTAGCAATTCTTGTGCTCAGCATGGTTTTTGGAAGTATCAACATAGTTTCAGCGGCAAGCAGAACACAGGATGTGTACAAGTCTTACGATGTGTCTGTAAAGTCTGGAAGCAGTGCATATGGGTATACTGACGGAAATAAGTGGAGTGCAGTGTATGAGAAGGTTCTAGGAACTAATGGCACAACACTTACACCGATATGGTATTCGGCTGATGGTTCTAACTATTACCCAGTAGAGGTATCTAGAGTTTATCAGTCTGGTGGATATGTATACACGTTCAAGGCCAATGGAGCAGTTCTATACACGGGTCAAAATGCAGTTATGGATCCTGCAATTATCGCAAAGCTCTATGATAAGAAACTTACTAAGACTATATACAGCGGAACAGAAACTGTTTCAAATCAGACATTTAACGGACCTGTTGAGGTAGAAGCTGGAGCAAATATCACTTTTGATAACGTAAAGTTCAACAATGGTCTCACTACTTATGGAGTATCTAATGTTTCGAACAGTTCGTTTACTGATAGCACGGCTGTCAATAGAGGTAGTGGTAAGACTTATATAGCAGATACATATTTCGGCCACACCGCTAGCTCATCGAGTTTCTATGGTCAGACTTCATCCGTAGTTGGTGTAAATGTTAAGAGCAATCGTCTAACAGACGCTGTAAAGGGAAAGGCGTATGCTGAACTTCTTTCGTTCCCTGATTTCATACACGTATTATCCAAACTCATACAGTGCAAGAATAACTGCCAAGATGCATTATGACACAGTTAGTATCGTTGGTGCACTTCCAAGTGGTCTTGCAGCAAGCGCTGCAAACTATGATGCTACAGCTGAGAAGACAGATGTCAATATAACTGGAACACCTACGGTAGAGGGAATAGATCAACTATTCGATATTAATTTTACAGAAGGTGTTTCGAAACTAAATATCACGATTCCAATGTTAATTAATGTTAATGCATATAGCGTAGAGTACAATGTTATTGGAGACACACCAAATGGATATGCAGTTCCAAGCACTGTAACTGGTGTAGGGTACGGCGAGACAGTTACACTTGAGGCGGCACCAAATAGCATTTCTGGGCAAAAGAATGGTGTTAACGGCACATGGGAATTTTCCGGCTGGTCGACAGACAGAAACAATATAAGCACTACAAAGGCCACTACAGTAAATGTAACCCAGAATACAGCGGTATATGGGCAGTGGACATTTAAAGCAGATAGCACTTCTTCAGCTACTGTTACACCTGCCTCAGGAAATTCTAGCAGAAACAGTGCTCCTGCAGCTAATACCGTAAGTAAGCATAAGGTTCATAGGGCTGGACCAAAGACTGGTGATAGCAATGATATCGGCGGATATTTGCTAGTGCTCGGAGTGGCTTCGGCAATATTGGCAGTCATTTCAAAGCGCAAGGCTAACTAGTTAAGGAAGCTGTCCGTATAGCGATATACAATTATAAAGATTTAAGAAAGCTTAAAGTAATTAGTTATAAATATGCTAGACGAGAAAATCGAGATTTGATCAGGAATTGAAAAATCTTGGCTTTCTCGTTTTGTTTTGGAGCACTGTTCTGTATAATTTATTTATCCAGGTTACTATAAGTAGTAATTGCAAGAAAATCGCATACTATAAGGCAAGATGTAGGAGCATATGATGATAGAGATTAAAGACATCGGGAAATTCGAATCCATACCGCAGATCGCAAGTGACATAGTAAATGGTGATGTAAATGCCTTAGAAGAGCAGCTATCTAAGGGGTGGGAAATCAATGAGGAGATAGTGCTTAGTAAGTACACGAGGCTTTTGCCACTTAACCTAGCTCTTATGATGAACGAATTCAAGATTGTTAAGTGGCTAGCCGCACACGGAGCGGAGCTGAACGATGAAGATAATCCAAGTTTTCTTACTGCAGTTAGATACTCTGATGAGGAAACCATTAGATATCTGGTTTCTCAAGGTGCAGATATCAATGCCGTAAACTCCATGGAAACAGATGCTTTTGAACAAGCTATCTTCGGAGAGAGGCTAGATAACCTAGCTCTGATAGATGAACTCGGTCATACAGTGAAGAAGTATGGTGGACCAGCCTTTAGAAACTGCTTAGATAAGAGAAATTACGATGTTGTTGATTTCTTTATAAAAAAAGGCGTCGATATAAACTATAACGAGGCTGATTCTATTTATCCGTTTAAGCCAACACCGCTCTGTGTAGCAGCGAGATATGTTGATCTTGAAATGTGCAAATACCTTGTGGTACACGGTGCGGATGTGACTATTACAGAAAAAGATGGCATGAGACCGTACAGCATCGCGCTTGAGAAGGATGATGACGAGATGGCAGAGTACTTTAAGGGGCTGGAACCAATTGAGTTTCATAGTCTTCACAACAAGCTGGACGAACTGAAAGCGTACAAGCTTCCTAAGGCGATGATTGATTTGCTGCAAAGTGATAATCTGCACTTCGAACTTCCAAATTGTGATTTCGATTACATTGACTTTTTTGAGCTTACCGAAACGGTTCCTTTGAAGCTCGGCAGGCGCAAAGTGCTTAGGCTATCTAGGGCAACGGGAGATTATGACGATCTATACGTAGTCTGGAATCCTAAAAATAAGAAGATTGCAGTTTACGATGCGGAACACGAGGAACTGAAGGATCTATGTGGATTCAAAGATTTTATAGATGATATGGCAGGGCATCTGCAGAGAGTTCTGGAAGGAGAACTATAAGGATGAATATAGTTGATAAGTCTAAGGAAATCGTAAAGTACATATGTGAGAACTTCGAAGAATGGGATTTGGATGACCCGATTGAAGAAGGATATATCGATGACTATAAGGCTGTGATTGGCGCGACGGAAGAAGAGATCAAGACTTTTGAAAAAGTTTTCAAGGTAGAGCTACCAGAGTCTTTTAAGGAGCTTTATAGATATAAGAATGGTAGTGGATATATGCGTGCATTACCATGTGTGGTAGGTAAGCGCGATATGACGTTTTGCCTAATGAGCCTTGAGCGGATAACGAGTATTAAGGAATATTTTCAGAACAAGGATGCACTTCTAACTGACTACCCGGATTTCTTCTCGGCTCAAGATATTGAGCGTCTTAGTGACAGCAGAATTAAGCCGTACCTGTTTAATAAGAGATGGTTCCCATTCGCGGAGTACTGTGACAGCTGCTATCTGATGCTGGATATGAATCCTGGAGACGATGGGAAAGTCGGGCAGATAATTTGCTATATTCACGATCCTGACGAAGTGGTGTACGTGGCACCGAGCCTTGAGGAACTCGTTTCTGCGGTCTATGATTAGGTAGTTTCTTAAGCTGAAAATTGCATTTATAAAATACACAAAAAGACAGAATTAAAACAATTTATCTGTCTTTTTTTAATGTAATTTGACAGATAAAGGAGTATAATTCTTGTATTAATTTATGTACAATTTTACTTTTATTATCTTGAAGTAAGGAGGACCTAAGACAGGCGATGGAGAGAACATTCCATTCTATGTAGGCATGTTTGCTGGAACAATCGTCGCTCTGGGTGCTACACTAAGACTAAAGCGTAACTTGTAATCTATAAACCGTTACTTTGAGATGAGAGCAAAAGTGCAGTCATAAGACCGTGGGAAGTTAAAAAATAATTAAAATCATGAAAAGGCAAAGGTAGATTTTCTGCTTTTGCCTTTTTCGTGCGCATTAATTGATTTGCTGTATCTGTGTCATGGTCCAAGTTGTAGCTAGTAGGGAAAATAGTTACGCCTAAATCCACATGTGAGAAAATAAAAAATTGGTTCATTTCATAAACGTTTCATAAATCTTCGCTAATATCTAATTTGTAAAGCACGAGCTTCGAAAAATATTAGAAGGAGAATGGCTACAGTGATAAGAAATGCAATTGCCTATGTGACTAGGCGCAGGTATAGAACACTGATAATCTTCAGCATTTTGACCTTGGTCCTCGCATGTATACATGTGTGTTTAAATATAATTATATCTAGTGATAGCATGGAGAAGTCTCTCTACAAGGCTTCGAATTCATCGCTATCTATAGTACGGAAGGGGGACCAAGGTGCGTTTGAGTTTAAGAACTTTGATGATTTAAAGAGTTAAGGAGGTCAGTGAAGTAATTCTGAAATATGAAGGCGTTGCTGCTCTTGAGGGAAGTAGCGTTATCCTCGGAAATCAGTCTGTTAAACGTGATGATGTGCCGAGTGAATTAAGAAATGCCGTATCAGCAAAATCGACTACTAGCACGGAGCGCGAGGTGCTATTTAGCAGCGGGGTCTTCAGTCTAGATGAAGGAAGACACATCGGCTCTAAGGATAGAGGGAAAGTGCTCGTGCATAGGAAATTTGCAGAGAAAAACAAACTAAAGCTACATGATAAGATTACGATGAGATTTCTGAATTCAGGTGAAATGGGTGAAATCGGTGAATTATCAGGTGAATCTGGAGCGCAGTCTGTCATGGAAGGTAAAGGGCGTTCAGGGGGAGCTGAGACATTTGAGATAGTCGGAATTTACTCTGGCAAGATGCAGGAACAGCATTCGGGGCTACCTTCTGACTTAAGTGAGAACACTATTTTTACGGACTATGAATCGAGTCAGAAGAGCCTAGGATATGCAGAAGGCTTACACGTAGCTAGCACGGTGACTGTTACAGCGGACAGCCCGGAGAAGCTCGAGTCAGTATCAAAAAATATCAGGAAGCTAAACGTAGATTGGTCCAAGTTTGAGATTTCTAAGAACAATGCTGCGTTTCATGCGGCTTCTAAGTCTCTTGCTGGCGTTAAAAAGCATCATGAGGATCATGACGCTGGCAATTCTAGGGTGCGGCACAATAGTGTTATCGCTTATATTGATACTGTGGCTCAGAGAGAGAATTTACGAGATCGGGATCCTGCTATCGATAGGAGTGAGTAAGCTAGCGATAGTCGGGCAATTTATCGTGGAGCTCGTGCTCGTTTCAATCCCAGCAATGATATCAGCACTGATAGTCGGACAGATTTCATTTTCGTTTATTGTCAATGGATTTGTCGCTAGCGGTGAATCGGAAGCGCTGTCAGGTTTGCTCAGTAGAGGCGGAATGTATACATCATTTATTAGTTTCGGAATGAGCTATATCCTGTTACTAATGATAATAATTGGCTCGGTTGTCATAACTTCTGGAGCAATTTTAATACGCCGTCCAAAGGAAATACTATCAAAGGTTAGTTAGGAGAAGATATGAAGGTTATTGAAATAAAAAATGTATCGTACAGCTACTACGGCTCGAAAGATAAAGTGCTATCATCGATTAATTGCAGCTTTGAGGCTGGTAAATTCTATGCTATTACTGGCAAGTCAGGTGCCGGCAAGTCGACGCTGCTGTCGCTTCTCGCAGGGCTTGATGTACCAAGCGCTGGGGAGATCTGCTTTAATGGCAAGAACATAGCGCTACATGGATACAGCAATCATCGTAGAGATAACATATCTCTAGTATTTCAGAACTATAATCTTATCGACTATCTTACACCTCTTGAAAACGTCAGACTCGTAAACAGAAACGCTTCCGATGAACTGTTACTAAAGCTCGGGTTGAGTAGTAGCGAGATTAAGAGAAATGTTATGAAGCTATCTGGCGGACAGCAGCAGAGAGTAGCGATAGCGAGAGCTCTTGCTTCTGAAGCACCAGTAATCCTCGCAGATGAACCAACTGGTAACCTTGATGATTCAACTGCTGGCGAGATAATAAGCGTACTTAAGACCTTAGCGAGGGAGAGAGATAAGTGCGTAATCGTTGTTACACACAGCAAGGAAGTTGCGAATGCAGCCGACGTGGTGATGGAGCTAAGCGGTAAGAAACTCAAAGAGACGAAGAGAAGCAACTAGGAGGATGGCGATGATAAAAAATGCATTTGCATATGTCACAAGGAAAAGAATGAAATCACTGATAATATTGTCCGTCATCACTGCCATGGCTACGTTAAGCGTGATTGGATTAGCGATAAAGGATGCGACTAACAAGGCAGCAGCAAAGACGTTTGGTGATATTACCAATAGCTTTACCATGGAGATAAACCGTCAGGTTAACATGGGAACAGCAAGAGGTGGTGGAAATATACGTAACGAGGATATAGAAAAAATCGCAAAGTCTGGGTATGTAAATGGTTACATCAAAAGGATTGGTGCGGTTGCCGATCTGGATGGATACGAGATAATAAGAACGGAGGCGACTAATCAGAGTGAGGATGAAGAGCGCATCGAGAGGTTTAAAAGCACCGTGATGGTGACAGGTGTGAATGATTCGTCCCAAGATACGAAGTTCGTAGCTGGCACATTTAAACTCGTAGAAGGAAAACACATCGGTAAGGGTGACAAGAATAAGGTTCTAATTCACAAAGGTTTAGCTGAGAAGAACAACCTAAAGGTAGGGGATAAGATTAAGATAAGGTCTAATCAGTATGATGCTGATAACGAAAAGCATGCGGATGAGACTATTGAGGTTGAGATTAAAGGACTTTTTGATGGACACAATAAAGGTGGAGTGAGTGCAGCGGTAGAGCTTTATGAGAACAATATAATCAGCGACATAGGTACGGCGGCGAAGCTCTACGGAAATACTGAGCAGACGGCGGTGTATCAGGATGCGACATTTTTCGTCAAGGGAGATAAGGGTGTCGATAAGGTTATCAAGAAGGTAGAGGCGCTTGATATAGATTGGAATAACTACACTCTGGTTAAGAGTACTTCCAACTACCCAGCACTGCAGCAGTCGATTTCGGGAATTTACTCGTCGGCAAATAAGCTGTTTGCGGGCGGAATAATTTTCGCAGGACTCGTAGTTTCGCTACTTCTCTTCCTCTGGATGAATTCTCGAAAGAAAGAAGTTGCAGTGTTGCTATCAATCGGAAGAACCAAGAAGGAAATCTCCTGCCAGTTTGCAGCTGAATTAGCATTTATAACGATACCGGCCTATGTAATTTCAGTCTTTGCTGCAAGTGCACTCGGCAAAGTAATTGGAAACAAGGTGCTGAGCAGTGTTACGGGAGACATAGCTAACGGCATATCCAAGGAGTCCGCATCAGCAGGTCTCGGTGGAGGTGCAGAAGTTGACGGATTTAACAAGACTCTGACAAGTTTAGATGTTATCATTAATGGAAGAGCGGTGATTTATGTTGTGCTCTTCATGACAGTGGTACTGGCTATATCGCTACTCATTTCTACATACCGCATCTTGCGCAAGAGACCGAAGGAACTGCTTATAGATGTGAGATAGAGACGGAGGGTCAATGAAGATTCTTATAGTTGAAGACGATCAGAATATCAGGGAGGGAGTCGCAGGCTTCCTCTCTGAGTTTGGTTATACTGTAATTGAAGCTGCAGATGGAAGAGAGGCACTTGATAGATTTAAAGAATATGATATAAGTCTTGCAATCCTCGATATTAAGATGCCTTACTTAAGCGGACTAGAGGTGTTAAAAGAAATTCGAAAAGGCAGCAAGTTACCAGTTCTCATGCTGACCGCATTTAGTGATGAAGAATATAAAATCGATGCATACACAAATATGGCAGATGGTTATCTGGAGAAGCCATTTTCTCTACCGGTGTTACGTGCGCGTGTTGACTCACTAATTGAACGATACTACGGAGTAGCGGATAAGTTCATGTATAGGGATGCGGAGGTGGACTTTGCAAGCTACACGGCAAAGTTGGCAGGAAAGTCTATTGATATCAATGCCAAAGAGGTGGATATACTGAAGTTTATGTTTCAAAACGAAGGACGAGCGCTGACGAGAGAACAGATAATAGATGGCGTTTGGAAGGCGACTGAAGAGCCGCCATTTGACCGCGTGATAGATGTGTATATTAAGGAGCTTAGGAGAAAACTAGAGCTAGATTGTATCGTAACCATTAGAAACGTAGGATATAAACTGGAGAGAAGATGAGAAACTTGAAGATATTCCCTAAAATGTTCATCCATACCTTCGCCATACTCGGGGTGCTGATTGTGGTGGTGCACCTGATGGTGTTTATGATGTTCCCCAAGGTTTACCTAGAGAATAGAAAGAACGAGATTACGGCCAAGGCTAATGAAGTTTCCGCATCTCTTTATGGCAAGGACAAGAACTCTGTGGAGCAGTATCTGAAATTTTATTCGGATAGCAGCGAGATAAAAGCGTTCATCAATAGCGGTAGCATTAGCGAAGGCGAGCTTAAAATCGGAGAAGAAGCTGGCAAAAGCGTAGACAAGTCGAGCAGCGATAATTCGCTTATTATCGAGACTCGGAAAATCAAGTTAGCAGACGGTAGTGATCTGGCAGTGAATTTCGTATCATCTGCAGATATGAGACAGGATGCAAAGGGTCTAATTCTGAAGCTGCTGCCGATTTCACTAGCTGCCTCTCTCGCGATATCTGTACTTATATCGCTAGTATTTGCAAGGCTTCTGACCAGAAATGTTCGCGAGATAAAAGATGTTACCACCAGGATGATGGATCTCGATAGAAATGCACTTCTGCCTATCGAATCATCTGATGAAATTGGAGAACTTAAGGCACAGATTAATGATCTTTATGCTGCACTACTAGAATTAATCGATGATCTTGAAATCAAGAACGAGGAGATAATTAAACTCGAGAAGCTCAAGTACGACTTCTTCCGCGGTGCCTCGCATGAGCTAAAGACGCCTCTGGCAAGCCTCAAGATAATACTCGAGAACATGAAATATAACATCGGCAAGTACAAGAATCGTGATGAATATATTATTAGCTGCATTGAGATTGTCGATGGATTGGCACAGAACATATCACAGATTCTCTCGGTTTCTTCTCTCGAGCACCTTGGTGATGATGAGGAAGAACTAATCGTAAATGAGACTTTGCAGGAAGTTATAAAGAAGTATGAGCTGATTGCGGCTCAGCGAGATGTCTCAATAAATAACAATCTTGGAGATGAAAAAATTTATATAGGCAAGCGCGCTCTTAAGGTGGTCCTATCCAATGTGATTAGCAATGCCGTAAAATATTCGGATGAAGGAGGAAGCATATATATCGGCTCAGATGGCGGTTGGTTGTACATAGAAAACACGTACAATGACGCGGGGAGTCTCGATAGTGACAGGCTATTTGAGGTGAATTTCAACATTGGAAAGGATAATAGCAATGGTCTTGGGCTTTACATAGTAAGAAATATCCTTCTCAGTTACCGAATTGATCACAAGCTAGAACGGTGCGAAAAAAGCGTTAGGTTTAGAATAAAATTACTTAAAGAAGGTAAAAAAACAGTCATGTAAAACAGTTTGCAGATAAGGGGTCAATCGTCACCATGGCGATTGGCTCTCTTTTTGTTTAAATTACACCAAAACCACACTTTCGCTCTTATTGATAAAAACCTCTCAAAATAGTATAATAATATGACTTATGCCATGTAAAAATGGACGATTGTGAGAGGGACGGGATGCCGATATGATAAGCTCGATTCAAAGTATAATATCTAATTTCAGACCGGAAGATGCGCTGGACATAGCAATCGTGTCTTATATTGTGTATAAGATGATTGGTTTTATCAGGGAAACCAGGGCGATGCAGCTTATTCGAGGGCTGGTAATAATTGTAGTTGCGTTTTTCGTATCGGACATATTCAACCTATATCTGCTAAATTGGTTGCTAAAGAGCCTCTTTACGATGGGTCTCTTTGCGGTTGTTGTGCTGTTCCAACCAGAGCTTCGTAGAGCGCTAGAGCAGGTAGGTCGTAAGAATATTATGAACACAAACTCGTTCCGTAACATCGATAAGAATAAAGCTGTTGAGACCGTAGATGCATTGGTTAGCGCAATCGACGATTTCTCGTCGACTAGGACGGGTGCGCTAATCGCTATCGAACGTGATACTATGCTCAACGATATCATAGAGACGGGAGTAGTTGTAGATGCGGAAATCTCTATCAGACTTCTGGGAAATCTATTCTACGAGGGTTCGCCACTCCACGATGGAGGCGTAATCATTCGCGGAGCGAGAATTCATGCAGCATCATGCGTATTTCCTTTGACAGAGAAGAAGAACATCGGTAGAAACCTCGGAACGAGACACCGCGCTGGTGTCGGACTCAGTGAGGCTTGTGATGCATTAGTTATAATAGTCTCCGAGGAGACAGGGGTGGTATCTATCGCTGAAGATGGCAAGATTCGCAGATTCGTCGATCTCAAGACGATAGAAAAGATGCTACTCAACATGTACCTTCCATCCGAAAGAGGCATGTATGGCAAGGTTGCAAAGCTAGTACGCCGAAAGGGGGGAAAGCACGATGCAAAATAACGAAGCAAATAAAAAGAAAATCAACAAGCTTAATTTAGCCCTTTCTATTGCGATTGCATTTGCTGCATGGTTGTACGTTGTCTATAGCATTAACCCTACAATCAGCAGGACATATACTAACATTCCGGTGACGGTTTCAAATTCCAGTGCATTAGCTAAAAATGATCTCGCTGTTAGTAAGATGGATACCGAGAGGATATCGGTAACAGTTGTGGGTAGACGCTCGGCGATAAACGAGCTACAGAAATCTGAGATCGCTGCAACTGTTAACGCTTCGAACGCCGGAAAAGGCGAAAACTCTATGGCTGTTCAGGTAAGTGTTCCTGGCGCTATTTCGGTTAAATCCCAGAGCGAAAGCAGCATATCGGTTACTGTTGAGGATTTAGATGTCAAGAAAGTAAGTATCTATACCACATATAAGGATGGTCAGCCTGGAGAGCCTGTAGTTAAGAAACAGAGCAACAAGGAAGTTGAGGTTCAAGGGGCTGAAAGTCTTATCAAATGTCGACTCGGTCAAGCTAGAGCTGGATGCTGACAAGGTAACTGATAAGGCCAAGGAATTCAGTGTAATAGCTACGCCTGTAGATGCTAGTGGACATAAGATAGACTATTTGACTACTGAGCCTGGCAAGGTTTCGGTAACCGCTTACAAGGGTGAGACCAAGACCGTCAAGCTCAAAGTAAAGGTTACCAACACTCAGGATGGAGGTATATCTCGCACATATTCTGCGCCAAGTACTATAGTCATCAAGGGTAGGAGCAAGGACATTAAGAATGTAACTGAGATTACATCTAAGGAGATGGACATCAGCTCTGTTGCTGAGACAAAGATATTCCAATCGACTACGATCTGCCAGAGGGAGTAAGCATCGCCAACGAGTCTAGACATGTGAGACTTAAGGTTAAGGCTAGCACGAGCACATCAAAGACGGTGAACGTACCAGCGGGTTCAATCAATATAAATAACGTTGCAAGCGGACACACTGCGACAGCTAATAGTGGCGTTAATGTTATCGTAACGGGTAGCCAAGAGAAGCTATCGAGCATCACATCTGGTGCATTTGTGATCAGCGCTGATGCAAGCGGCCTCGGTGCAGGTCAGCATACTGTTACGGCGTACCTGACCAATAACTCAGGTATCACAGCAGCGCTTGAAAGTGCACAGATAACTATAACTATTCAGTAGTCGCGGTACTGGTACTTTTTTAAGTGATAATACAAATGTTGATTTGCATAGAGGTGAACAGCTTACCGTGCATTTCAGAATAGACTTTATATTTTGCAGTATATATTAAGGAATTAAGGAGAGGTTATGGGTAGATTGTTCGGAACAGACGGTGTAAGAGGAGTTGCTAATACAGAGCTTACAGCTTCGCTTGCATTCGATATCGGTAGAGCAGCGGCATTCGTGTTGGGCGAAAACGATAAGAAGCCGGTGATTGTAATCGGTCGCGATACGAGAATATCTGGCGATATGCTAGAAAATGCTCTGACGGCTGGTGTACTCTCAGTTGGTGGAGATGTGATCAAGCTCGGGGTTGTTCCTACTCCAGCAGTTGCTCATCTAGTGAGAAAGTACAAGGCTGATGCAGGAGTCGTTATCTCGGCATCTCACAACCCATTTGAATACAATGGAATTAAGCTGTTCAACGGCGAAGGCTATAAGCTCGACGACAGTGTTGAACAGGAGATTGAGGCTATAATACTAGGTGAAAAAGAAATCAGCACAGATGAATTTATAGGTGCGAAGCTCGGAACTTGCCGCGAGGATGATGCTAGTGCGATTAAACAGTATACAGACTTCCTACTTACTACCATTGACAAAAGACTCGATGGTATCAAGGTGGTTCTCGATACTGCAAATGGCGCTTCGTTTGAGACGGCTCATATCGTGTATGAAGCCCTAGGTGCTGAAGTTACGGTAATCAGCGATAAACCAGATGGTATCAATATCAATGACGGATGTGGATCCACTCATCCAGATAACCTACAGCAGAAGGTTATAGAGCTCGGTGCTAATGTTGGATTTGCGTACGATGGAGATGCTGATAGGTTGATTGTCGTAGACGAGCAGGGACGCATTATAGACGGAGATAGAGTGCTCTGCATCTGTGGAAAGTACCTCAAAGACAGCGGACTTCTCGCAACTAACAAGCTAACGGCTACAGTTATGAGCAATATTGGACTTCACAAATATCTTGAAGAACATGGTATAGGCGTTGATGTAACCAAGGTTGGTGACAGATATGTACTAGAGTCCATGAGACAGACGGGGTCGGTTCTCGGCGGAGAACAGTCTGGACATATGATTTTCTTGAACTATACAACCACCGGAGATGGTGTTCTATCATCACTGCAGTTCATGAAGGCATATCTTGATTCAGGCAAGAAGCTCAGTGAGCTTAGAGATGAGATTCAGATTTACCCACAGGCATTAGTCAATGCTAGAGTGGATAATGCTTTTAAGGAAACTGCTCTTGAAGATGAAGAGGTTAAGAAGTTCATCGCAGAAATTGAAGCTAAGATGGAGGGGTCAGGCAGAGTTCTGATCAGACCTTCAGGCACTGAACCACTTATCAGAGTTATGCTCGAGGGAGAGGATATCGATGAGATTCAGGGCTACGCTGAACAGGTGGCAAATCTCATCTCGGAGAAATTCGGAAAGTAGTTTAAGAACAACTACTCGGAATAAATTATGAATCGTTATAGCAGCTTGCGGTGAGCCGTGAGAGTGCTATTTGAAATAATAAATTTGGAGGAAATAATATGTGCGGAATCGTAGGTTATGTAGGTAACGATGCTCCTCAGGGTATCATTATCGAAGGACTTAAGAAGTTAGAGTACAGAGGATATGACTCAGCAGGTATTGCTGTTGTCAATGATGGCAAGATTCAGCTGAGAAAGCACGTTGGTGCTATTGTTAATCTGGAGAAACTGATTGGAAAAGAAAATCTAGGCGGTCACGTAGGAATTGGCCACACAAGATGGGCTACTCATGGTGCTCCATCGGATGTTAATTCACATCCTCATATGAGCAACGATAATAGAATTGCTCTCGTGCATAATGGAACAGTTGAAAACTATGTAGAAATCAGAACTGAGCTCGAGAAGGAGGGATTCACATTCAAGAGTGATACTGACTCAGAGGTTGCGGCAGTTCTATTTGGAAAATACTACAACGAGCTAGGTGATCTCAAGGCTACTATGGACAAGGTGACTCGCAAGATGACTGGAACTTTTGCGCTCGCTGCAATCGCAGAAGACCAACCGGATACATTTGTTGCATATAGAAAGAACGCTCCTCTGATCGTAGGAAAGGGCGACGGATGCAACTTTGTAGCATCTGACTTCTCGGCACTCCTCAAGTATACGAAGGATGTTTACTTACTAGAGACTGGTGACACAGTAGTGTTAACGCCAGACAGCGTTACAATTTACGACGAATCTGGTAAGGAAATCAAGCGCGAGACAATGCACATCAGCTGGGATGAAAGTGTTGCTGAAAAGGGTAAGTACGAGCACTTTATGCTCAAGGAAATCTTCGATCAGCCTAAGGCTATAGAGGAGACCCTTGACCGCAATCTTAGCGACGATGGAAGAGTTTCGCTATACGATATGACGCTTACTAAGGAGGATTTTGCTAATTTCAACAAAATCTGCATCGTAGCATGTGGGACGGCATACCATGCTGGACTAGTTGGTAGAAATATCTTCGAGAAATTTGTAAAAATGCCTGTAGAGGTTGATGTAGCTTCTGAATTCAGATATAGAGATCCTTTCGTAGACGAAAAGACACTTTTCATTGCAATCAGCCAGTCTGGAGAGACTGCAGATACCCTTGAAGCACTCCGTGAGGCTAAGAGAAAAGGAGCGAGGGTATTATCCATTGTCAATGTAGTAGGAAGCACAGTTGCTCGTGAATCTGACGATGTGTTCTATACATGGGCTGGACCTGAGATTTCAGTAGCTTCTACAAAGGCTTATACAACTCAGCTTCTGTCACTTTACCTATTAGCTCTATATCTAGGCGACCTACGCGGAACCATATCAGAGGAGTACTACAGAGAGGTTGTCAGTGAGCTATCTGAGGTTCCTGAAAAATTGGAGAAGGTTCTGACGCTTAGAGGTGATATCGAGAAGCTTGCAAAGAAGCTTTACGATAGAGACCAGGTGTTCTTTATCGGTAGAGGTATGGATGCTAGCGTTGCTTACGAGGGTTCGCTAAAGCTCAAGGAGATTTCATACATCAACTCCTTCGCAATTGCAGCAGGTGAGCTTAAGCATGGAACGATTGCGCTTATGGAGCCTACTACTATCGTTGTTGCACTAGCAACACAATCTAAACTATTTGACAAAATGGTCTCCAATATACAGGAGGTTAAGGCACGTAATGCACACGTAATCTCTATCGCTAAAGAAGGAAACAACGCTATTGAAGAGCACTCAGATGAGACTTTCTACATTCCAGAGTGCATGGATGAAGTTTCACCACTTCTAAGTGTAATCCCGCTACAGATATATGCTTACTATGTTGCAAAGGAGAAGGGCTGCGAAATCGACAGACCTCGCAATCTCGCAAAGAGCGTAACAGTAGAATAAAATTAATATCTATTAGTACGAGCGTGTGCGCAGCCAACAAATGCAGGCTTGCGTGCATGCTCGAGACTATATTTTGAAAAGTTATAGGCTGTGTACTTTAGTTAGAATTAGAGAATTGATATGGAAGAGAACAAGGCAATCAAGAATTATACGGAATGGATTAACGCCAAGGGAATCGACCCCAATATGAGACAGTATCTTATGAATATGATATCTCGTCCAGACGAAATAGAGAGCTGCTTCAGTGAGGAGCTCGATTTTGGTACGGCTGGAATGAGAGCAACCATGGGTGCTGGTTCTGCGCGCATGAATATATACACCGTTGCGACGGCGGCATATGCGATGGGTGAGGTACTTGTGGAACAGCACGAGGGTAAAGATGTAAAAATCGTTATCTCGTATGATTCTCGAATAATTCTAGAGAATTTGCAGAAGCAGCGGCAGTAGCAAGTTGTGCAGCTGGCGTGAAAGTTCTCTTCTCAGATAGACTCCGTCCAGTGCCGATGCTTTCTTACGCGATAAGAAACTTTGCAGCTGATGGCGGTATTATGATCACAGCTTCACATAACCCTAAGGAATACAATGGGTTCAAGTCATATAGAGGCGATGGCGCGCAGATGATCGATGAAGAAACTGAAGCGATTAAGAGTCGCATCAGGGCTGCCGTTGATGGAATTGAGATTCTTGCTTCTTCAGAGTCTTTTGAAGAGCTGGTTAAGTCTGGCGAGATTACTTATTTCGGTAGAGAGATTGACGATAGCTACAATGCGATGATCATGGATTCGTTCAACAGTAGTAGTGTGAGTAGAAGAGCTAGAGCATCGCTACGCATCGTATACTCTCCACTTAATGGGTCAGGACGTGAACCTGTAAGAAGAGCTCTTCGTGAGCTAGGATATGAAAAGGTGTATGCTGTAAATGAACAAGATCGACCAAATGGCGATTTTCCAAGCCTCAGAGTGCCTAACCCTGAGTATGATGACACGTATGATTTGGCAAAGAAGTACGCTGAGATGTCGATTGCTGATATCATAATTGTAACTGATCCTGATTCCGATAGATTAGGTGTTTCGGTTTATGATGAGGGTGAATACAAGAGGTTATCAGGAAACCAGATTGGAGCAATACTTCTAGAGTACCTATTATCCGAGTCTAAGAAGCTTGGTAAACTCCATGAAAACGGATATGCTGTAACATCAATAGTCTCGACCCACCTCGCAAGAGCGATTTGCGCTAGATATGGAGTGAAGCTATACGAGACTTTAACTGGTATTAAGAATATATCTGATCAGATAAGACTGCATTCAGATGAAGGAGCAGAGAGAGATTCCTGTTTGCTTTCGAGGAGAGTAATGGATATATGCTCAATCAGGCTGTTCGTGATAAGGATGGAGTGATGGCAGCGATAGCTATCGCTGAGATTGCAACACTTTCGAAGGCAAATGGCGTAACGTTAATCGATCAGCTTGAGTCACTGCACAAATTATATGGATACGCTGCTGAATCAAGCATTAGTATTGATGGTGCAGGCGTTGGTGAAAGCTTCATGGAACACCTTAGGGAGCTCGGAGGCAAGCTAGGTGAACCTGTAACTGAGCTAGGTGTACTCGATATCAAGAATTACACAGACTACATGCCTGAATCAAACGTTATTCTCTACGAGCTTAATGGACTAGACTGGATTGCATTCAGACCGTCTGGAACTGAACCGAAATTCAAGATATATTTCGGTTTTTACGGTACAGAATCAGCAGCTGAGAGCAGACTCGCGAGAATATCAAGAGCTGTAGTTGCTGAAGTAAATAAATATAAGGAAAACTAAGATGACAGATGAAGTAAGAATTGCGCTACTCATAGATGCAGAAAATATTTCTGCTCAGTATGCCGGCTATATAATCGATGAAATCGAGAAGTACGGAATCTGTTCCTATAAAAGAATCTATGGAAACTGGGAGCGTATCGTTAAGACGAGGTGGGAGCAGGAAATCAGAAAGCACTCACTTAAGCCTATGATGCAGGTTAATAACACCAGGGGTAAGAACGCTTCTGATTCGGCACTTATTATAGATGCTATGGATATTCTCTATGGCAGTAATGTCGAGGGATTCTGTATTGTGTCTTCGGATAGCGATTTTACGTCACTAGCTAGAAGACTTAGTGAATCGGGCTGTCTCGTGTTAGGTATGGGAGAATCAGATAAGGCTACAGAGGCTCTTGAAAATGCATACGATAAGTTCATATATATCGACCTTCTCGCTAAGCAGGCAGAAGAGGAACGTCTTGCTGAAGAGGCTCTCGAGGCAGAATATAAGAAGCAGAAGAAACAGGAGCGAAGTAAGGACGCTGCTGCTGAGAATACAGCTAATACGCCTAGTAAGAAGGCTATCGAAGCAAAGATTCAGCAGATTATCATGGAGAACAACGATAAGGGCAAGCCTACAGATTTAGGACTTATCGGCAATGAACTCAACCGCATATACAAGAACTTCGACGTGAGATATTACAGCATGAAGGGTGGAAAGCGTTACAAGTACCTGAAGGAATTTGTAAGCGACTTCAAATCTCTCAAGGTAGAAGTGAGTGGAGATCGCGGTATCTACGTTACTATAAAATAAAATAAAAAGACAACGAAAAAACCTCCTATCGTCAGCTCGCTGACATGGGAGGTTTTACCTAGCTGTGATGATAATCATAAAGCTGGCTCCGCCAGCCTAATTATTTGTCTTCAATAGTAAAGCTGAGTTCAGCTCCGCATTCTGGACAAACTGCATCTCCAGGTGATGACTGGAACTCCTTGTTACATACAGGACATGCGATGATATATGTATCAGCATCGTAGCCATCAGGCACGTTGTTATTGAACGCCTCTTGATATTTCTTACCGTCCATAGCTCCTCCTAATCCTAACTTTCAATTCTTAATTATTTATTATTTTACATTATATCTGTTGTTTCCTCAACTTGTTCACCCCTATAATGAATTTAAATACGAGGATTAAGCATTTATAAGGCTGGTTCATTAGTAAATACGCTATAAATGTTTAATACTTAAAAGAAAACATCTTACAGATAACAAGAAAGGAGGGCGTTATGAGTAATCCAGAAATAAAATTTGACGGGCTTAAATTTATCAGTATCGCGATTTGGCTAGAAGTCGGATATATACTGATAAACGGCATGACGGGTCTAGTATCTCTTCTACAGATTGCGGCGATGTCTGAGATATCACAAGGCGCTCTACTGTTCACGACAAAGGTCGCACCAGATATAGTACTGTTTGTTTTTATAGCGAATACTGTCCTATATATTATTGGATTAAATGGACTTAAGAAACTAAATCCATACTATGGTAAAGCGTTTAAATTCTACGTTGGATATCTGATTTTCCTAGTCCTATCAGTAATTGTGCTTATAATAGCTATAGTGACTGTTAGCGGGTTCGCGATCGTGGCCTTCAGAACTGATGCGATCAATACATCTGCAGTGACTATATTGATTTGGGTAGCAGTATTTATGATATTAGCGATGCAGGTTGTTGGTAATGTACTAAATATCATCTACATGCGTAATATTATGTTTGGAACAAGGCGAATAGTCGATATCCTTGGCGGACAAGACTTATCTCGTGGATTAAAAATAACGGAGCGTATATACAGAATTGCAATGATTGTAGCAACGGTGATGGAAGTAATTGGTGTCACCGGTGTGATATTCGTTTTCAAGAGGTATATCCTAAAGATAGCTGGTGAAGGAGCAGACGCTTTCATAGCACTATATAGTGCGCTTAGAGGGATGCAAGGTTTCTTCTTTCTACTCACGGCAGCGTATATCATAGTATTTATCATCAGGGGCATATTCGCAATCAGGCTCACTCAGACATACATGGAGCTATCAAAGCATGAGCTTAGCGAGGAGGAAGTAGCTATGTTGCTCGAGGATAAGCAGGCAGTGCAAGAATCCTTTTAAAGTATAATGCAAGAGAAAGAAAAGACCTCACTGGATTACTCCAGTGAGGTTCTATTACTTATTAGGGTTTTGAATGTTGTATCGCCTCGCGATACATGCAATTAGCCGATAAGATCTAGTAGCGCCTTCTTAGGAACTGCTCCTACGGATTTGTTTACTTCCTCGCCATCCTTTAGCACAAGAACAGTTGGGATGCTCATAACTCCGTACTTCTGAGCTAGTTCTGGGTGCTCATCGATATTAACCTTACCAACCTTGATGTCGCTTCTCTCTTCAGCGATTTCCTCGATTACTGGAGAAAGCATCTTGCATGGTCCGCACCATGAAGCCCAGAAATCAACTAGAACTGGCTTATCTGCCTGTAGTACTTCCTGTTCAAAATTTTCTGCTGTTAATTCAATTGCTGCCATTTTCTTATCCTCCTGATATTACTTAAAATCTGAACGCAGAACGCTCTGATTAATTGCATACAATTCTTATTGATTCCACTTTACCATTTTTGAAAGCCTCTGTGTGATGATTCTGTGAGAAAAAATAATATCGTGGTATAATTAATGACTGGTAAATGCCTTTTGGCAGTCCGTGAGTACACGGCATAATTAGAAGTAAAAAGATATAACTAGAAATTGGAGAATGAACATGTATATTGATGAAGCTACTTTCAGAGAGATATTTCATAGGTTTATCTATATTGAATGCCCAGATGCACTAACGGGGCTGTCTGATACGCTCGAGATAATCGATGGAGCGACAGGCGTGTTCGCATACTGCTTCTGCGAAGATCTTGTAGGCACTAGCTTTAATCTGCTTGCCTCTGCAAAGAAATCTGAAGACGGCAAACTTGAGGTCGGACCGAGAAGTAAAGAGAAGTATGCTCGAGTTAGATTTAGCGATGTCAGAGATTATGAGTTTGAGCTTGTAGAAAACCTAGATGTAGATATAACGAGATTTGCAGATGTTCCAGAGGATATCCGAGAGAATTTTGAGTCTGCGGATAAAAAGATGAACATGCTCAGGGAACTCGAGATGCTTGACGGCGGCCGTAACATGGAGCTTCCGGACTTCGTGAGTGTAACGGTGGGAAAGAAGGGATTTTTGCCAGAGGTTGTATGGGTAAGAACTACAGACTTTAGCGATAACGAATTTTACGGAACGCTTCATAATCCGCCAAAGCAGGGATTTGGACTTGAAGCAGGACAGAAGGTATGTTTCCGCGCGTATGACAATGAAGGGGAGATAATGCTGATACTAGATAGCAGCATGCTGAATTAATATGGATATTATACAGAAGATAACACAGGAATTAGAAATTAAAGCCTGGCAGGCCGAGGCAGTAATCACACTCATCGATGAGGGAAATACGATCCCGTTTATTGCGAGATACCGAAAGGAAGCGACTGGGGCACTTGATGATGAAATTCTGAGACGTTTCGATGAGAGACTTAAGTACTTACGTTCGCTCGAGGAGAGAAAACAGACGGTAATAGCGTCAATTGAATCGCAGGGTAAGCTCACTGACGAACTCCTTGCAAAGCTAGACCAGGCTGAGACAGTTGTTGCTGTCGAAGATATATATAGACCGTATAAGCCGAAGAGGCGTACTCGTGCGATGATTGCTAGGGAGAAGGGGCTTGAAGGACTTGCTACATACATCATGTCAAGCGATGCGACATCGTCTGTACCAGAAGAGGCTCTAAAGTATCTGAGCGAAGAGCATGAAGTAAATGATGTGGATACTGCAATTAAACTAGCACTAGATATTATCGCTGGAGATATCTCGGATGATGCGGATATAAGAACATGGATCAGAGCGCTTACATCTAAGGAAGGCGTACTAATCACAACGGTAGTGCCTGCGGTTAAGGCAGAACTCGAGGCTAGCGGAGAACGCAGTGTATATGAGAACTACTTTGAGTTTGCAGAGAAAATCTCGGGACTTCCAGGTCACAGAATCCTTGCTATCAACAGGGGAGAAAACGAAAAGGTGCTAAGCGTGAAACTTGAGGCACCAGTAGAGAAGATAGAAGGAAGGCTGTTTAAGGACCTAAATACCTCAGCTAATAAGGTAACTCAACAGTATATCGAAGAAGCTGCAGTAGACGCTTATAAGAGGCTCATAGCTCCATCTATAGAAACTGAAATCAAAAATGAGCTGACACTCGGAGCGCAGGAAGGTGCGATAAAGATATTTGCCAGCAACCTAGAACAGCTTCTCATGCAGCCACCTATCAGCGGAAAGACTGTGCTCGGCTGGGACCCAGCATTTAGAACAGGTTGCAAGCTGGCCGTAGTGGATGAGACAGGGAAAATTCTAGACACTACAGTCATATATCCGACTGCACCGCAGAATAAGGTTAAAGAGGCGAAGCTGGTAGTGGCGAAGCTCGTAAAGAAGCACGATATAGATATTATATCTGTTGGAAATGGTACGGCTTCCCGTGAGTCGGAGCAGATAATCGCAGAATTCATAAAGGAGTATGAGCAGGGGCTCTACGCAAATCCTAAGAAAAAACTTCAGTACGTAATAGTAAATGAAGCGGGAGCTTCCGTATACTCTGCCAGCAAGCTAGCGACGGAAGAATATCCAGATCTCGATGTGGGTGAGCGTAGCTCCGCATCGATTGCGAGAAGGCTTCAGGATCCACTAGCAGAGCTCGTTAAAATCGATCCACGTTCAATCGGAGTAGGACAGTATCAGCACGACATGGATCAGAAGAGATTGGCAGAAGCATTAGGTGCAGTGGTGGAAGATTGTGTAAACAGCGTCGGTGTAGATTTAAATACCGCTTCAGCTTCCCTTCTCGAGTATGTATCTGGAATAAGTAAGCCGATTACCGCTAATATAGTGAAGTATCGTGAAGAAAATGGTAGATTTGACAGCAGAAGGCAGCTACTTAAGGTTGCCAAGCTGGGTCCTAAGGCATTTGAGCAGTGTGCGGGATTCCTCCGCATCAGAGATGGCAAGGAACCGCTAGACTGCACAGCAGTTCACCCAGAGAGCTATGATGCAGCTCGCAAGATACTGGAAATTATGGGGTATAAGCCTGCTGACATAGTTACAGGTGCGGCTAAAGGAATCTCGGACAGTCTAAGTTCTAAGAACAAGCTTGAGGAGAAGTTCGGCAGCAAACATGGACATAGCAAATCTGATAGACCTTCGATGAAGCAGCTGGCAGAAGCGGCGAATATCGGCGAATATACGCTAAAGGATATTTTGAGTGAAATTGAAAAGCCAGGAAGAGATCCTAGGGAAGAGGCTGAGGCGCCGATGCTAAGAAGCGACGTGTTAGAGATAAGTGATCTTAGGCCAGACATGGAGCTCAAGGGAACAGTTCGCAACATCGTGGACTTCGGAGCATTTGTGGATATTGGTGTTCATCAGGATGGGCTTGTACATATATCTGAACTATCGGATAGATTTGTAAAACATCCACTCGACATTGTAAAGGTGGGGGATATCGTAAATGTCCGCGTCCTGTCGGTAGATGAAAAGCGTAAGAAGATTGCACTATCTATGAAGAAAAAAAGATAGTGGAGCCTATCTCACTGGTGTGGAATCTAAAAGATTTAATTAATTTACATAAGATTACTTACAGAAGTCAGAGGAGGGTATTATGGAATTTAAGGAAGTAATAAAAAATAGATATTCTTGCAAGAAATACTCGGATAAGAAAGTAGAACGTGAGAAGCTAGAGGCTGTGCTTGAAGCTGGAAGGCTTGCGCCGACTGCCAAGAACCTCCAGGAACAGCATGTCTATGTGCTCGAGTCAAAGGAGGCACTAGATAAATTTGATATTGAAACTCCTTGTAGATACGGTGCACCGACTGTATTAGTGGTTGCGTTCGATACGAACAATGTGTACATATACCCAGGGGACAAGAGGGATTCCGGAATTGAGGATGCTTCGATTGTTGCAACCCATATGATGCTAGCTGCAACTGACCTAGGACTTGGTAGCTGCTGGATTAACTTCCTTGACCCTGACAAGCTACACAAGGCTCTTGAACTTCCTGAAAATGAAGAGATACTCATGGCGATGGATCTTGGGTACGCTGCAGAGGAAGGAACTCCGCTTCCAAATCATTTTAAACGTAAAGCGCTTAGTGAGACGGTTTCGTATCTGTAGCTTGGGAAAGTGTGAAGTGCAAAGTTCTGCGAACATAAATGCGCCAGAGGCTGAACTAAAATGCGGAATATTGAATCATTTTAATAATGAGATGTCTAAAATGTGGAAATATTGAACTGTTTAAATAATTAGATGCAGAGGGCTCCAGCGAGAAATCGCTGGAGCCTTTGATAAGAACAAAATTTTTAAAACCATATAGTACATAGTAATAGGAGGGTTATAGGACAAAACGTGTTGGTAAAAACCGCTGTGGTCGTTGAAATTTCAATGGCTACAGCGGTTATATCTTTATTTTAAGTTTGGGCATTAGCTAGAGATACGGTGTTGGCTTCAAATCTATACGGCTAATCTTCCGTATGGTTAGGAACTGTATTATCTATATTTGATTCGATTGATGCAGCTGCTGCTCGCGCCGAAGACCAGGCGAACTGGAGATTGTAGCCACCAGTGATTCCGTCTACGTCTAGGATTTCTCCGATGCAGTAGACTTTTCGGGCGGACTTGAGCTGCATCGATTTGCAGTCAAACTGGTCGAGGCAAAGGCCGCCGGCGGTGACGATGGCCTTACTGAAGTCACCGCGCGATTCGATCTCGAATCGATCCTCCGTGAGGAGGGCGGCGGCCTTCTTCGCGCTACAAGCGGAACGCTTCGCCACTTCCTTGGCGAAGCGGCGCGGCAGGGCGAACTCTTTAGCAATGATAGAGCCGAGTTCGCCACTTTGCGCGGACCTGGCTCCGGAGCTGCTATTCGAAGTGAGCTTAGCTAGCGCATCTTCTCTGCTCATGTCTACATAGTTTATTTGAAGCCAGCAGCCTGGCTCAGCATATTTTGATGAATTGAGAATTGCTGGCCCAGTGAAGTTATCGTGGGCAAGGAGCAGAGAGCCGCTTAAAAGCGCAAGGCGCTTTCCTTTCTTAGGGTAGATGCTAACTTCTACATTTTCAAAAGAGATTCCAGATAGTTCCCCATATGGATACCCCTTTATATCAAGTGGTACAAGTGAAGGATTTAGTTCTGTATGCTCAATTCCTAAACCTGCAGATATGACATCGAACATTGAGCCATCTGAACCGCTGCGGGGGTAAGATTTTCCACCAGTTGCGATTACTAGGGTCTTAGCTTCGTAATGGAATCGCTGTCCGTCTGGGCTTCAGCCACAACTATGTATTTGCCACTTGCTGAACTATTATCAGCATCACGGATTTGAACCACCTTTCTGTTTGTGATTACCTTGAACCCATTTGATTCAGCTGCCTCTAAGAATGCATCTCTCACATCCTGTGCTCTCATCGATTCAGGAAAAATTCTATCATCTTCATTTGTTACAGTCTTAATACCGTGCGATGCGAGGAATTCTATGAGATCGATATTGCTGTATTTGTATAGAATCTTACGAATAGACCTTCCGGCATCACCATAGCAGGTAGGAAAATCCTTGATGCTACCAGCGTGAGTGATGTTGCAGTGGCCGTGTCCACTCATCAGAAGCTTAGTCCCGATTCGCGAAGAGCCTTCGAGGATGATGCCACCAGTCTTAATATTTGCAGCGCACATTAATCCAGCAGCACCCGCACCGATAATCAATGTATCGGCACTGTCTGCTCGAGCCTTAGCCAAAATCTTTGGCGTATTTTCAGCTATATTATCAGCATCATCAACTGTACTGGCTGTGATACTGCTGATATTTTTTAATATCATACTGTGTTTCAATTTAATCTCCTAGGTGTATAATGAGAATCACATAATTATAGCACAAGTTTCACTCGTTATTGGCACAGCAGTGCGGGGGGTGAATTTAAATAGGAGGTAATGTGGGTATTAATATCAATGTTATATACGGAGTTATGATCCCGTTTCTGGGAACGACTCTTGGCGCATTTTGCGTATACTTTATGAAAAAAGACCTCAGCAAAAGTGTTGAGCGTATGCTCAGCGGTTTTGCCGCAGGTGTAATGGTTGCCGCATCCATATGGAGTCTGCTTATTCCAGCGATGGAGGAAAGTGAAGGTCTCGGCAGATTAGCTTTTCTGCCTGCGGTTATAGGGTTCTGGGTGGGAATAGGATTTCTCCTGCTTATGGATCACGTGATTCCGCATATGCATGCTGTAACTAATGATGTTGAAGGTCCCAAGAGCAGACTTTCCAAGACCACCATGCTTGTACTAGCAGTGACGCTTCACAATATACCTGAGGGCATGGCGGTTGGTGTGGTATTTGCAGGTTGGATGACTGGTAATTCTGGAATCACTCTTGGTGGTGCACTTGCGCTTGCAATTGGAATTGCAATTCAGAACTTTCCAGAAGGAGCAATCATTTCGATGCCACTCTATTCTGCAGGGTCATCAAGACATCGAGCATTTAGAAATGGTGTACTATCGGGAGTGGTTGAACCGATAGGGGCGATTGTTACGATACTTTTTGCACAGGCGCTTACGCCGATACTTCCTTATATGCTCAGCTTTGCGGCTGGTGCGATGCTCTATGTAGTAGTAGAAGAGCTGATACCGGAGATGTCAGAGGGAGAACACTCGCATAGCGGGGTACTGATGTTCGCTGTGGGATTCTCTATCATGATGACTCTTGACGTGGCACTCGGTTAAGAGAGGGTGGGAGACATGAGTATTTCAAATATTGTAGAGAAGATAAAATCAGATGAGAGAAATGCTGAATATACAGAGCGAGGTATTCCGCCTATTTTCCAGCTCAATGAGGGAGCAAAGATTCTTATAATTGGACAGGCTCCTGGTCGCAAGGTGGAAGAATCGAAGATTCCTTTTGACGATAAGTCGGGAGAGAAGCTAATCACGTGGATGGGCATAGATAGGGAGACTTTCTATTCCGACAAAATTGCGATTTTACCGATGGACTTCTACTATCCAGGAAAGGGCAAAACGGGAGATTTACCTCCAAGAAAGTTTATCGCTGAGGAGTATCACCGTGATCTCTTAGCTGAACTAGGTGATGTGCAGATGACGATTCTGATTGGAAAGTATGCGATGGATTATTATCTGAAAGGTGATATGAAGCGCAATCTGACTGAGACAGTAAGGTGCTTTGCAGAATACCTGCCAAATTACTTCCCAATAGTTCATCCGAGTCCACTCAACTTTCGTTGGCAGGCAAAAAATCCGTGGTTTATGGAAGAGGTTGTGCCCGTACTTGAGAAAAGGGTTTCGGATATACTTGGATAACATTAAGCAAATTGATTGACTTAGATTAACTTATTAGTTGTATTGATTTATAAGTTGACATTTAATAAGACTAATAAATATGTACGGAGGGTAAAATGGACGTTAGATACAAGCTAGGCTTTGGTCTTATGAGACTGCCGGTGACTAACTCGGATGATGCGGGAAGCATAGACATAGCAGAAAGTGGACGCATGGCTGATGCATTTATCGAACAAGGATTTACTTACTTTGATACGGCGTGGATGTATCACAATAAAAAGAGCGAACCAGCGACAAAAGAATTTCTCGTTAAGAGACACGATAGGAGCGAGTATACACTTGCTACCAAGATGCACGCAGGGTATTTCAATACAGAAGAGGAACGTGATACGTATTTCGAAGCACAGCTCGAAAAGACTGGTGCAGGCTATTTCGATTACTACCTGCTCCACGATGTTGGACGCGAGAATATAGATAAGTTCAAGGAGCTACACTGCTTCGAATACCTAAAGGCTAAGAAGGAAGCTGGCATCATCAAGCACCTAGGGTTTTCCTCGCATGAGGATGCGGAGCATGTGGATAAGTTTCTAACTGAATATCCTGAGTTCGAATTCATCCAGCTACAGATTAACTATCTCGACTGGAATAGCGAAGGGGTGCAGTCCAGAAAGTGCTATGAGGCGGCCGTTAAGCATGGAATGGATGTAGTGGTAATGGAGCCGGTCAAAGGCGGAATCCTTGCAAATGTTCCTCCTGAAGCTGAAGCGCTTTTCAAGGCGCACCGTCCCGATATGTCCGTTGCTTCTTGGGCAATCCGTTTCGTGGCGAGCCTCGAGAATGTAAAAGTAGTTTTAAGCGGCATGAGCAGCATTGAGCAGCTACTCGATAACACTTCGTATATGAAGGGCTTCGAGCCACTTTCTCCAGAGGAATACGAGATTATAGACAAGGTTATTGAGATAATCAACAGTTCTATCAGCATTCCATGTACAGCATGTTCTTACTGCACTGAGGGATGTCCTGTAAATATTCCTATTCCACGTTACTTCTCTTTATATAACACGGATATGCACGAGAGTAGCGATAGTGAATGGACGCCGCAGTTCGAGTACTATGAGAGAACGGCGATGACTTTTGGCAAAGCGAGTGACTGTATCGCCTGTGGTCAGTGCGAGGCAATATGTCCACAGCACCTACCTGTAATCAATGACCTTGAGATGGTGGCGGAGCACTTCGAGACATAGTAAAAAAGTAAGCGATTATGGGGAAAGCTAATAATTCTTTGATAGTTGCAATAAACCCGATAGCACGATGTTTTATCGGGTTTTTGTATGAGTGCATATTCGATAAATGTGAAGTAAACACATTTTAATGCTAGTTAGAGTCCCTTGACATATAGGGGTAGGGGGTATATGCTAAAGTTATAGTACAATATTAATAATCATCATGAAAACACATGTATAGTGGATGATTGAGATTCTGAGAAAGAACACACGATGATTTTAAAGACGAGAATAAATCATTCTAGGAGGTAATATGGCCGAGTTATCTGAACGCCGCCGTAAGCGTTCACATATGGAATATAGAAGTCTTATGAATAGGCTGAAGAGGATTGAAGGTCAGATTAGGGGAATCGAAGGTATGCTAGAGAAGGATGCCTACTGCCCTGACATATTGATTCAGGTATCTTCTGTAAATAGTGCTCTTAACAGCTTCAATAAAGAACTGATGGCAAGTCATATTAGGGGATGTGTTGCCAATGACATAAGAAACAGTGACGATGAGTTTATAGATGAACTTGTTAAGGTCATGCAGAAACTTATGAAGTAAGGGTAAAGGGGGAGTTTAGATGGAAAAATATAACATCGAAGGCATGAGCTGTGCCGCTTGTCAGGCACATGTTGAGAAGGCAGTGAGCAAGGTCCCTGGGGTGGAATCGGTATCCGTAAGCTTGTTGACCAACTCGATGGGTGTTCAGGGTAGTGCAAGCAGCGAAGCTATCGTAAAAGCGGTTGAAGATGCTGGTTATGGTGCTTCCAGATCCGGTGATAGAGAGAGCAATGATAATGCAAATTCACTTGAGTCTCAGGAAAAAGCTCTTGAGGATACAGAAAGTCCCGCACTTAAGAGAAGACTCGTATCGTCGGTAGTATTCCTGCTGATGCTGATGTATTTCTCGATGGGACACACTATGCTACACCTTCCACTACCAAAATTCCTGGATGGAAATCACGTTGGCATCACTGTTATACAGATGGTGCTTGCAGCGATAGTTATGTTCATCAATAAGAAGTTCTTTGTAAGTGGATGGAAGAGTGTCCGCTCTGGTGCGCCCAATATGGATACGCTTGTTGCTATGGGGTCAATGACCTCGTTCCTCTGGAGCTTCTATATTTTGATGCAGATGACGAGAGATGTAACTGACGGCAACACCAAAGCGGTAATAAACGGTATGCATAATCTATACTTTGAGTCGGCAGCGATGATAGTGACTCTAATCACTGTAGGCAAGCTACTTGAGGCGCTCTCCAAGGGCAGGACTACCGATGCACTAAAGAGCCTGATGAAGCTCGCTCCGAAGACTGCGATTATTGAGCGTGACGGAGAGGAAATAGAAGTTCCAATCACTGAGGTTAAGACTGGGGACATCTTTGTAGTGAGACCTGGTGAGAGCATCCCTGTAGATGGAGTAATTATTGAAGGAGGCACGGCTATAGATGAATCTGCACTGACAGGTGAAAGCGTTCCTGTAGATAAAGTGCTAGGTGACGAGGTGTCGGCGGCCACGATAAATAGAACGGGATTTATAAGGGCTGAGGCCACCCGCGTCGGAGAAGATACAACGCTATCGCAGATAATCAAGATGGTGAGTGATGCAGCAGCTACAAAAGCGCCAATTGCCAAGATAGCGGATAAGGTATCTGGCGTGTTCGTTCCGGTGGTCATAATAATCGCTGTGATTGTGACACTGATCTGGGTATTCGTCGGACAACCATTTGGATATGCTTTAGCTAGGGGTATTGCTATTCTCGTCGTGAGCTGTCCTTGTGCGCTAGGATTGGCAACACCTGTGGCAATAATGGTTGGAAGCGGACTCGGAGCGAAGAATGGCATACTGTTCAAGACCGCTAGCTCTCTAGAGGAGACAGGTAGGATTCAGATAATCGCTCTCGACAAGACAGGCACAATAACTAAAGGAGAGCCAACTGTCACAGATATAAGCCCTGTTGAGGGGGTGACGCTGGCACAGCTACTAAATATTGCAAATGCCCTTGAAACAAGAAGCGAACATCCTTTTGCGATAGCTATTACTCGTTACTTTGACGATAATCGCGATGAGCATCGTCTATCTGATATTGAGATAGAGGAATTTGAAGCGATATCTGGCAAAGGAATCCATGCAAAACTTGCGGGAGCAGGCTCCAAGGGTGAGCTCTTTGCAGGAAGTGTAAAATACATATCTGATCTGGTGGAAGTACCTAAGTCTATAAAAGTAGATGCTGAGTCACTGGCTAGTCAGGGTAAGACGCCGTTATTATTTGCAGGCGGTGGAAAACTAATCGGAATGATAGCTGTAGCCGATACAGTGAAGGATGATAGCAGAAGTGCAATTGCTGAGATGAAGAGACAAGGTCTCAAAGTCGTTATGATTACTGGTGACAACGAGGTGACTGCACAGGCGATTGGAGAACAGGCAGGAATCCAATATGTAGCATCTGGAGTGCTTCCAGACGGTAAAGAGAAACTGATAAAGGAACTCGGAGAGCTCGGCAAGGTTGCGATGGTAGGAGATGGGATCAACGATGCTCCCGCACTTACTCGTGCCAATGTCGGAATAGCAATCGGTGCAGGCGCAGATGTCGCAGTTGATGCCGCAGATGTAGTGCTTATGAATAGCAGACTTTCTGACGTCTCAGCAGCAATTAGACTCAGCAGAGCGACACTAAGAAATATCCATGAAAACTTATTCTGGGCATTCTTCTATAATATCCTACTGATTCCGCTAGCTGCGGGTGCTTATGTGCACTTTATGAAGGGGTGGTCGATGAACCCTATGTGGGGTGCTGCTGCTATGAGCATCTCTAGCTTCTGCGTGTGTATGAATGCACTGAGATTAAACATGCTCAAGGTGCACAATGCTCGCTGTGATAGAAAGGGAAAAAAGATAATCGATGGTATAAAACTGGATGCGATTATCGGAACAAGGACGGAAAACGTAGTAAGTGATGTGAGCTCGGGAGAAGGCGAAGATATAAATTTACGTGAAGATAAAGAAAATTTGAAGGGAGACATAGCTATGACTAAGACTATGAAAATCGAAGGAATGATGTGCGGACACTGTGAAGCAACTGTTAAGAAGACACTAGAAGCGCTTGAAGGTGTTAGCTCAGCTCAGGTTAGCCACGAGGCAGGAACAGCTGTAGTCGAGCTAACAGAAGAAGTGCAGGATGATGTGTTACAGAAAGCTGTAGAGGAAAAAGATTATAAAGTTGTATCTATTGCATAGTAACCTGGTGTGCTACAATTAGCTTGTACGTGGCTTAAGCACGAAACATTAAAGGTAAGAGGAGAGGTAATTATGATCGCAAAAAGTATGGAACCATTTCTAGCGGGCAGCTCAGTTATTAGAGCTATGTTCGAAGAAGGTAAGAAGATGGCAACGGTATATGGAGCTGAAAACGTTTACGACTTTAGTGTTGGAAACCCTGGACTTCATCCACCAAAGGAATATAGAGAAGCTATCAACTACGTAAACAACGAGATGGATCCACATCTAGTTCATGGCTATATGCCTAACGCAGGATTTGAGTCGACAAGATCAGCGGTAGCTGAGAATCTTAACAAGAGATTTGGATCCGAGTTCACTTCCGAAAATATTATCATGACAGTTGGTGCAGGTTCATCAATTAACGTAATTATGAAGACTATCTTTGACCCTGGTGATAAGCAGGTTGTATTTGCGCCATACTTCGTTGAGTATGCAAACTGGGCTAGCAACTACCATGCAGAGACAGTAGTTGTTCCTCCAAACGAGGAGAATGGATTCGAGCCAGATCCTGAAGCGCTCAAGAAGGCTCTTGATCCAAAGGTCAAGGTAGTTATCATCAACAACCCTAACAACCCAACGGGGGCTATTTACTCCCGTGAGACTCTCGAGAAGATCGCAGAGGTTCTCAAGGAAGCTGAGAAGGAGTTTGGACACCCAATTTACCTAATCACTGATGAGCCATACAGAGAGCTCGTATACGTAGATAAGGAAATCGTGTTTATTCCTGACCTGTATGACAACACAATCATCGCTTACTCATGGTCGAAGTCGCTTTCTATTCCTGGAGACAGACTAGGATACCTTGCTGTATCTCCAAAGTCTGACAACGTTGAAGAGTTCATGGCAGCTGCAACGGTTGCTAACCGTATCTCTGGAGACACTAACGCTCCATCGATTATTCAGCTAGCAGTTGAGAGATGCCTAGATGCACAGGTTGACATCCCATACTACAAGAAGAATGCTGAAGATTTATACAAGATTGTAACAGAAGCAGGATTCACAGCAGTTGTACCTCAGGGGGCATTCTACCTATGGGTTAAGTCTCCAGTTGCAGATGAGAAGGAACTTGTAGCAGCAGCAAAGGAGGAGAGAATCCTCGCTGTACCTGGAAGCGCATTTGCTTGCCCTGGATACATCAGACTTTCGTTCTGCATCGCAAACGAGACTATCCATAGATCAGCTGAGTCATTTGCTAAGCTAGGAAAGAAGTACTTCGGTTAAACTTCACATGGAGGCGTAGCGCAGTGATTTTCAACAAACTTGCGATATAGACGAAAACTTCAGAATTGTGATAAAATAGGCGTGCGAGGCGGTGCTTCGCATGCTTATTATTTTTATGAAGAGAGGATGCTCCTATGGAAAAGATGGAGAGAATTGCGAGTTTTAACGTAAATCACGATACCCTTCAGAAGGGGATGTACGTTTCGAGAATAGATGGTGATGTGGTAACTTACGATATCAGGATGAAGAGACCTAATATGGGAGACTACGTTTCAAACGATGCGTTACATACGTTTGAACACCTATTTGCAACTTATGCTAGAAATAGCGAAATTTCAGATAAGGTTATATACATTGGACCTATGGGGTGTAGGACTGGATTCTACCTACTAATGAGAGATACGGCAACTGGACAGGAAGCCATTGACCTAGCGAAGCAGTCATTTAGATTCATAGCTGAGTACGAAGGTGATATACCCGGTGCGTCAAAGAGTGAGTGCGGCAACAGCGAGGAACATGACCTTGAAGCAGCGAGAACAGTTGCGGTAGATATGGTAGAAGTTCTCAAGGATTGGAACGAGGAGAAACTAGATTATGACTATGAAGGATAAGAGTATAGGAGCGGCATTTTGTGATGCGGCAGCAGTGATAGGTGGCAGCGCAAAGCTTGGAATTGTCTGTGCGATGGATGTTGAGATGCAGGATCTACTAGATCAGATGAGAGGAGTGTCCGTTGAGGAAATATACGGATTTAAGTTCTATGAAGGTGTACTTGAGAAGACGCAGGTAGTCTTAGTTAGATGTGGAATCGGTAAGGTCAACGCGGCTAGGGGGACTCAGCTGATGATAGATAAGTACAAGCCGAACTATATAATTAACAGCGGAGTTGCTGGTGCGCTCAATAAGACGCTAAGGCCTATGGACATCGTTGTCGGAAAAGACTTCGTACAGCATGATTTTGATCTCAGCCCGATTGGATATGTTAAAGGCTGCCTCGCTACTGGTGATCGCTCGAAGCCGACAATAATAGAAGCAGACGACAATATGGTTAGACTGCTGACAGATGTCTCTGAAGTGATTGCTAAAGAGCATGAAGAGGCGGGTAAGGTTCTCGTGGGTAGAATCGTGAGCGGAGATCAGTTCATCAACAGTCCTGAGGTAAAGGCTGAACTAAGAGATGATTTTGGTGGAGATGCAGCAGAGATGGAAGGCGCAGTTCTTGCATATGTTGCTAGCTGTGCAGATATTCCTTGTGCAGTGCTCAGAGTTATATCTGATATGGCAGATGGAACTAACAACGAGTCGTATGATGAATTTGAAAAGAAAGCATCTAAGCTATCGGCTGAGATAATCATCGAGCTAGCTAAGCTCGCGCCTTTAAAGCATTAGAAAATTAAATCATATACTCAAATCATATATCGTATAAAGTGCGGAGATGGCGTATCATGTTCGTCTAGTAAACCGCGCAAATTTTATAAAGTGAAAATTAAGATAAGCAGTAGACTGAGGTTAGTTTACTGCTTTTTCTTTAGTTAAAGAACTCTATGGGGGTGTGAGAACAAAAAATATATTTGTAGTTGACAAAGTGTATTTGAATGAATATAATCTACTTAACTACCAATTAAGTAGTTAATAAATAAAGAGGAGTTGCTTGCTCTTTATAGGAGATACATTTAGACTAGAGATGATGGAAGGTTAATAACGGAGGCGTCATTAATCTTGTGACGAGGAATTGAAAGGAAGGTTACATCATGGCTAACATTTATACATCTGCTGATCAGCTGATTGGCAAGACACCACTTCTTGAGCTTACAAGAATCGAAGAAGAATTCGGACTTAAGGCTAAGGTTATCGCAAAGCTCGAGTATTTAAATCCAGCTGGATCTGTTAAGGATAGAATTGCTAAGAGAATGATTGAGGATGCAGAGGATAGCGGCAAACTAAAGCCTGGTGCAACTATCATAGAGCCAACCTCTGGCAACACTGGGATTGGACTTTCAGCTGTTGCTGCAGCGAAGGGATATAAGACTGTTATCGTAATGCCTGAGACTATGTCCATAGAGAGAAGACAACTGATGAAGGCATATGGTGCTGAACTCGTTCTCACCGAAGGCGCAAAGGGTATGAAGGGTGCTATCGCTAAGGCTGAAGAGCTTGCGGCAGGCATTGAGAACAGCTTTATTCCGGGACAGTTCGAAAACCCATCTAACCCAGCTGCTCACAGAGATACTACTGGTCCTGAGATTTGGGAAGACACTGACGGCAAGGTTGATTACTTCGTAGCAGGAGTGGGAACTGGCGGTACAGTGACGGGAGTCGGTGAGTATCTAAAGGAAAAGAACGCAAATATTAAGGTTGTAGCTGTTGAGCCAGAAGCATCGCAGACTCTCGCTAAGGGTGATGCAGCTCCACACAAGATTCAGGGAATCGGTGCAGGTTTTGTTCCAGATACTCTAAACACTGAAATTTATGACGAGATCATTCCTGTAACTAACGAAGACTCTTTTGAGACGGGCAGACTTATCGGACAGAAGCAGGGTGTTCTAGTGGGCATTTCTTCTGGAGCGGCACTTTGGGCAGCTATTGAACTGGCTAAGAAGCCAGAGAATGAAGGTAAAAATATTGTAGTTTTACTCCCTGATACAGGAGACAGATACCTATCGACACCACTATTCCAGGAGTAGTTCAGATGAAAAAATATCGCAAGATTATAAGATGATTTAGTATAAATATGAGGGGTGAGGGTTCCTTGCCCCGCATTTTTGCGTTTCTTGTAAAGTTAATGTAAAATATAGTGGATTTGAAAAAGTAGGAGGAAACTGTGTTAGTTTCAACAAGAGGTAGATATGCAATAAGGGTGATGATCGACCTTGCTGAACATATGAACGGTAAGTACATCCCCATGAAGGAAATTGCCGATAGACAAGATGTGTCGCTCAAGTATATGACCAAAATCATGCAGGTTTTAACTAAAACGGGAATGCTCGATGGTCAGCACGGAAAAGGCGGGGGTTACAAGCTGAACAGAGATCCGGCTGAATACTGTGTCGGTGATATACTTCGCCTTACTGAAGGCACATTGGCACCCGTGGCATGTATCGATGAGACGGATTGCAAGTGCGACAGATCGTATGAATGTCGGACGAGACCGATGTGGAATGAACTTGATAAGCTGATTAGCGAATATTTAGATGGAATAACTATTGCTGATTTGATGGAAGGGGACGCCGCTGATAACTACGTCATCTGATGTAGTGCGGAATAACACTTTAGTATGAACGTATTAATTTGTGACGACAACGCCAAAGAACGTGAGTGGTGCCACAAGGAACTACTCAAAAATGAAGGATATTTTGAGGATGGTTTGGAAATGCTTGAGTATGAATCGGGCGACGAACTGCTTTTTAAGTATCCTGATTTAGATATTGATATCGACATTATTTTCTTAGATATCATGATGCCGAGACTTGACGGTATAACGGTTGCAAAGAAGCTCAGAGATATGAACTATGGTGGCGAGATTGTGTTCTTTACAGGAACTATAGATTATGCGATCAACGGCTATGATTATGAAGCACTTGCGTATCTGATCAAAGGGAAGACTTCCTCCGAGAGGTTTAGCGAGGTTCTGAGGCACTTCCTTATCCGTAAAGGTGAACGAAGTGGTGAGGTTATTATTCTTCGCTGTGCTGGAGAGACTAGAGTTATCAGTCTCTCGTCGATTAAATATTTTGAAGTATTTAAAAGACTCACGACGGTATACTACGGTGATTCTACTTTCAGCTTTTATTCACCTTTAGCGAAACTGAGCGAGGAACTCGAGGGTAAGAATTTCATTCGTATTCACAGAGCTTATCTCGTAAATGCAGATTACATCGCAAAAAAGACAATGCGTGATGTGATACTCCGCGACGGCACCGAACTTCCGGCAGGTAGAAACTATATTAAAAAAATAAAAGAAGACTAAAAAGATGTGTAATAGGAAATTGAACAAAAACTTAAATAAGCGACGAAGAGGAAAGTGTATTACAGTGATAATTGCTGTAATACTTTTGTTTGTTATGATGTGTGGTATGAGTGCTTTTGCGCTTGTGAATGACCAAGATAAGCCCGATGCAGGAAACGCAAATGGAATCATCACTTATGAGGTAGAGGGAAAGACCGAAAATCCAGATGTATATCTTAAACCTACTGGAGCCAGGGCGGTCAATAATACCCCGGGAAGTACATACACGATTCAGGTAACAGAGAACGGTATAACTTACACCATAGGATACGTTGTGAGAAGTGCGAAATTTTACCAGAAGAGATAAGTGGTATGAACAGCGACCAGGCGCTAGAGTACATCGCTAACAAGAGCATGACGTTCTTCACAGACCGAAATGCCACAACTATACCAGACATCGTATATGGTAGAGATTATTTTGTACGAATCAATGGCTCGACTAATGTAACACCTGAGACGCTACTTGGAAACTACAAACTAGAGGTTGCTAACAACAGTGAATTTAGAAATGCCGCAACTACAACTGTGACGATTGGTAACGGCGGTAATGGTGGAAATGGTGGAAACACAAACACTGATAATGTAGACAAACCTAATAATGCGGAGACACCTGGCGTAATGGAGGTACGTGCCCTAGCAAGGGGGGCTTTCGGTAGCAGGAAGGTCAAAAGCGAGAGGTAGGGGTGTATTGGCTACTAGAGCAAGCAAGGTTAATACTAATGGTGAAAGTGATGCAAATGCCTCAAACCTAGATAATAGCACAAGTACTTTAGGCCGTTCGAACAGTTCAAGTGCGAGCTCGTTGCAAGCTGAAGCTGGCAAGGGTGCAAGTGGAGCTGGTTCGAGTAGGGCTTTAGATAGCGTAGCTAATGCGGTAACTGCTGGAGCTGGAGCTGTATCCTTCTGGTTAATTATCTTGATTATATCTGATGTCAAGTTGCTTCTTTGGTATAAGAATCTCAAAGAAGCCAAGAGAAAATCTGCATGATAATCCACTGTTATAGGAGATGATTAAATGGTACTTAAAATAGCTATATGGGTGATTTTTGTAATGGTGATATTTGTCAAACTATACACCAAGAAACGCGTTCAAATATCGACGGCTTTGGCGGGATAACCACAAGAGAAGCAGTCGATAAGGCCAAGAGGGGTGCGATTAATAAATAATAGCAAATGCATTGAAAACCAACCGGTTATGAATTATATTCATGACCGGTTTTCTATTGGATTATATAGTTTATAAATTATATTTAACTAACCAATTTTATTGACAAAATAATACAGTTAATGTACACTAATTTAAGTTAATATAGCCTAACACGATGTTGGATAATTTTAACTGACAGCGCGGCTTTGTACCGCGTATTTTATTATTGGGAGGAGATGCAGGATGATTCCAATCACACTTGTTAATGAAGGCGAGCTTGTTACAGTCAAAAAGATAACTGGTAGCGATGCGATTAGACAGCACCTCGCAGAACTAGGGTTTGTAGTGGATGCTGAGGTGAATGTTGTAAGTGCGTTCAACGGAAACGTTATCTTACAGGTTCACGGAGCGAAGATTGCACTTAACGAATCAATGGCAAGAAGAATTATGGTATAGCATGGCTATCGATGGATAATTCTTCAGCAAATAAAAGATTTTATTTTTAAGGAGGAGAACAACATGGCAACTCAGATGGGAACTCTTAATAATGTTAGAGTTGGTAAGACTGCTACTATTAAGAAGATCAACGGTGCCGGAGCAGTAAAGCGCAGAATCATGGATATGGGACTCACTAAGGGAACTGATGTCTTTGTGAGAAAAGTTGCGCCTCTTGGTGACCCAATCGAGCTAACTATCAGAGGCTACGAGCTTTCTGTTAGAAAGGCTGATGCGGCTTTGATCGATGTTGAGATAGAAGATTAATCTATGGTGATTGCCACTTCTATATTTTTTAAGTATCGATTAGTTGAATTGAACTAACTATATATTAAGTACCGTGAAAGGAGTGTACTAACATGTCACTTAAGATCGCCCTCGCGGGTAATCCTAACTGTGGTAAAACCACATTGTTTAATGCCTTGACTGGTTCCGCTCAGTATGTCGGCAACTGGCCAGGTGTAACTGTTGAGAAGAAAGACGGAAACTACGTGGACATAAGGACGTAATCGTTCAGGACCTTCCTGGAATTTATTCTCTTTCTCCATACACACTAGAGGAAGTTGTTACAAGAAACTATCTAGTCAATGAGAAGCCAGATGCTATTATTAATATCATAGATGGAACTAACCTAGAGAGAAACTTGTATCTCACAACTCAACTGCTTGAGCTCAATATCCCTGTTATAATTGCAGTTAACATGATGGATCTTGTTGAGAAGAGTGGAAATACTATCGATCTAGATAAGCTAAGTGAAGAACTCGGATGTGCGGTTCTTCCTATCAGTGCTCTTAAGGGTTCTGGCTCCAAGGAGCTAATCAAGAAAGCACTGGAGGTTGCAGAATCTCATCAGCCTGGAGAACTTCCACACGTATTCAACGGATCGGTTGAGCACGCAATCGCTCACATTGAAGAATCCATTGAGAAAATTGTAAGTAAGGAAAATCTCAGATGGTATGCAATCAAGCTATTTGAGAGGGATGAGAAGATTGTTGAAGAACTGGCACTTGATGCAGAGCTCAGCAAGCATATCGAAGAGCATGTTGTAGAGTGTGAAACTGAACTAGACGACGATGCTGAAAGTATCATCATCAACCAGAGATATGCATATATCAACAAAGTAGCGCCTAAGGCCATGACCAAGAAGGCAAACCATGAGAAGCTAACTACTTCCGATAAGGTAGATAGAATCGTTACTAACAGAATTCTGGCACTGCCAATCTTCGTAGCAATTATGTACCTCGTGTACTGGCTAGCTATTGCAAAGGTTGGTACGCCTCTAACTGACTGGGCTAACGACACACTGTTCGATGGATGGATTAAACCAGGTGCCAAGACAGGGCTTGAGAGCCTCGGAGCATCAGGATGGGTTGTATCCCTGGTAGTAGACGGTATTATAAACGGTGTCGGATCTGTACTCGGATTTACTCCGCAGATGGCATGCGTATTCCTCTGCCTATCAATCCTTGAGGATTGTGGATATATGGCAAGAGTTGCATTCATCATGGACAGAATCTTTAGAAGATTCGGACTATCTGGTAAGTCCTTTATTCCTTTCCTCATCTCTTCAGGATGCGGAGTTCCAGGAATCATGGCAACTAGAACTATCGAGAACGAGAAGGATCGTCGTATGACGATGATGACTACAACAGCGATTCCTTGTGGAGCTAAGCTGCCTGTAATCGCCACTATTTCGGCCTACATCCTAGGTAATAAGTGGTGGGTTGCACCGCTGATGTACTTCATAGGAATTGGTATGGTTATCTGCTCTTGTATCATCCTTAAGAAACTAAGCAGTTCGCTGGAGATCCAGCACCATTTATCATGGAGCTTCCTAATTACCATCTTCCTTCAGTAAAGGGTGTTCTTATCCACGTATGGGAGAGAGTATGGGCATTCGTTAAGAAGGCTGGAACAATCCTATTCCTCTGCGTAGTAGTAATGTGGGCACTTTCAAGCTACGGATTCGATCATGGTTCATTTGGAGCTGTTGATGCTGACAAGAGCTTGATGGCAGATATCGGTGGAGCACTAGCGTTCATCTTCAAGCCACTAGGATTCGGAACATGGCAGGCAGTAGCAAGCTCTATTTCAGGATTCGTTGCCAAGGAAGGTATTGTTTCCACGATGGGAGTTCTCTCTGGACTCGGTGAGATTGAGGATTATGCTGCTTCGATGAAGACTGCATTTGACGCATTCTTCCCAAGCACAATCGCAGCGATTTCATTCCTTCTATTCAACCTATTCGACTCTCCTTGTCTCGCAGCAATTTCAACAGTTGCTAAGGAGATGAATAGCAAGAGCCACTTCTGGTACACAATAATCTTCCAGAACGTTTCTGCATATCTGTTTGCATTAGTTGTATATCAGCTAGTTGGACTTGCAATCGGTGAGGTTGCATTCGGCGTATGGACAGTAGTAGCAGCAGCAATCGCAATCTTCGTACTGTATCTGCTATTCAGACCAGATCCAAATAAGAAGAGAATGCTCGACGGTTCAGAAGGCGTAAAATAATTTGATAAACGTGAGCGTAGCTTGAGTGAGTATTGATGCTTGCTCAAGCTATGATTGCTAGAAAGGGTACAGGATGAATTTAGTAGATGGAATCGTACTCTCTCTGGTTGCAGTAATATTCATAGGGGCTGTGAAGGTGCTGATTAGTTTCTTCAAATAAACTCAGAAACGTCACAGAGTAGAGTTAAAATTGTTTTATAGGGAGGTAGAGATATGAACGTAATCGATATTGTTGTCATTGCTGTTGTTGCTGTAATAGCAATCCTTATTATTAGAGATGTGATTAAAAAGCGTAAGGCTGGAGTAACAAGCTGTGGCTGTGGAAGCGGTTGTAGTGGTTGCTCAGGTTGTGGGGCTGAGCCTCATACACACGAAGAAGAATAAATCGCTCAAGTGATATATAGTCATATAGTTTAATAAGGGGGCGCGTGACATGATTAAGACTATTGTCAAAATTGATGGCATGCAGTGCAACATGTGCGAGACACATGTAAAAGATTTAATAAGAAAGAATTTTGATGTCAAGAAGATTAAGGCATCTCATGTGAATGGAGAATGTGTTATCGTATCACCAGATGAGATTCCGAGAAGTGAGTTAACTTTTGAGCTTGGCCAGATGGGATACAAGGTTATTGGCTTGAATCTGAGACTTATGTAAAAAAAGGACTGTTTGGTTTCTAGTATATGCAGTGTGCATCTACTTAGTTTGGTATGCGTACATGACAAGCATTTAAAATTATAATTAGTTCTAAAATATATAAATGAGATGTGTAGGAATTCCTGTGCATCTCATTTTGTTTTATTTATAATTTACACATTGAATTTATATTTATTTAATAATTAAAATATCTTGACATATGATATTAAAATGATATCATCAAATTATAAATCAAGCGATTATAATAATTAAATATAAGGAGGTCGCTACTATGACAGAGAAACTTTTAACCAATAAGAAGCATGGAATTCCAGTGATGATTCTACTTGTCGCTCTATACGGAGCTGCAATATTTGGAATAATTCATAGCGTATCTACTGGTAGTGTAACGCTCTTGGCATTAAGCGGTATATATCTGGCTTTAGGAGGAATCCCTTTTGCAGGCTTAAAGACTTTAAAGCCTCAGGAGGCTCTAGTACTTACCTTGTTCGGAAAGTATTACGGAACGCTTAAGGGAGAGGGGTTTTACTATGTGAATCCATTTTGTACAGCGGTTAATCCTGCTGCAAATACAAGGCTCGGACAGTCTGGAGATATAAAGGGGAAAGCATCTGCGGCTTCAGCAAGTGTAGATACCGATTCTGTATCAGGTAAGAGGATTTCTCTCAAAATCATGACACTGAACAACTCGGTACAGAAGATTAATGATGCAATCGGTAATCCTATCGAAATTGGAATCGCCGTTATGTGGAGAGTTACTGACACGACTAAAGCGGTATTTAACGTAGATAATTACAAAGAATATCTCTCGCTTCAAAGTGACTCTGCACTAAGAAATGTGGTAAGATTATACCCATATGATGTAGCTCCTAATATTGACACAACTGGTGATGGCATGGCTGACGAAGGGTCACTCCGCGGTTCAAGCGATGTTGTTGCAGAGCGAATCAAAGAAGATATCCAGAAGAGAGTTACGGATGCTGGCATCGAAGTAATCGAAGCTCGTATCACATATCTCGCATATGCACCAGAAATCGCTGCAGTGATGTTACAGAGGCAGCAGGCTAGCGCAGTAGTAGATGCGAGAGCGATGATAGTAGATGGAGCTGTGGGCATGGTGAAACTCGCTCTTGAGAAGCTAAGTGATGATGGAATCGTGGATCTCGACGAAGAGCGAAAGGCGGCAATGGTGTCTAACCTCATGGTTGTGCTTTGCGGAAGCCATGATGCTCAGCCAATCGTTAACTCCGGATCATTGTATTAATTAAGTACAGGGGTAAATTGTATTTAAATGCATAAATTGCAGAATATCATGCGGTAATGTATTAGAATTGTAGAAGGACTAGTAAGAAGAAAAGGCGTACGCAAGGCTAATGGCAAATAAGAAACAAATTCCACTTAGAATATCTGATAAGCTGTTCCAGGATATACAGGCTTGGGCGGAGGATGACTTTCGCTCTGTAAATGGACAGATTGAATATCTGCTCTCGGAGTGCGTCCGCCAGAGGCGCAAGAACGGCAAGTATGTCGGTGAAGAGATAGATAAGCCTCTAGATATCGAGATAGAATAAGTAACAAAGGCGGCTGGATATTACTCCAACCGCCTTTTTCATGTGAATTTTTAATTTAGCAAATATCTCTCATACTGCTCCAATATTGCAAGATGAAAGTGTAAGCTTAGTACTTAGTATACTTCCAGCCTGCAAACTGACCGGTGCCCATGAGAGCATCTGCTTCTTCGTCATAGTTAAATACCCAGTCGTATGGCTTATAGCTTTCGTCAATTGTATTTTTAAGTATATGAACAGTGACTGTTGTATTGTCAAGCTCCCATTTTCCAGTCAGGTATCCATGAGAACCATTCATATCTATAGGCATTATGAAGTTACCGTCAGAACCGAGCTTAAAAGGGTACTCGTTTGATCCTGCAACAGTCCAGCGCGCTGCGATTTTAACCTTACGTGCTTCTTCCTCTTCATGCTGCTTTACAGTCTTGAACTTTAGAATCTGCTCCTCAATATCGAGATACCTAGCCTTAGGTCCTCCTTGGAGGAATCTTCCTTTGCTCCGATTTTGAACTTATGGATCAGCTCTTTTGCAGATTCCTTATCCTCGTCGCTATAAATATCTTTTCTGTACTTCTCAAGCTTCTTGACCAGAGACTTAATCATCTCAGGCTTAGTTTTGACCTTTGAAACTGACTTATTAAATTTGCTTACAGTTTTGCTCAAATCCTGTTTCAGTATCTGCTGCTTTAGCTTATCCTTATACTCAGCTTTTATGTCGTTAACAGTGCTAATATCTTCCTTGAAGTATTCGGAAGTACTCATCTTGCTGATTGTATCAAGCGCCTTGGCACGCATCTTATCTACGGAAGGGGTGTAGTTCATCAATCCGAATAATATTGCCGCTGAACTAAGTGATATAATGATGTAGTTGATTATGGATTTACGATTAAAAAGTCTTACGCATAATCGCTTCCATACCGAGCTTGTCGAACCCATTTGTAATCTCCCTGCAAGGTGAATTTGGATATTGTATATGCTTATATCCAGATGAAATAATCTTATCTGAAATACTGCCTTTTGTAAACGAACAAATTGGGATATTATATGCATAGGTATGATATAAACGATACGTATGATTAGTCGGAAATGTGACTAATGACGGTAATGCTTTGGAGAAAAGAGAGGGAATGAAATGGCTCATCCTATTTATTTGAAGAAATCCGATTGCAAGAATTGCTATAAGTGTGTTCGCCACTGCCCGGTGCAGGCGATTAGATTTCAGGAAATCTTGCACACGTAATCGCAGATGAATGCATGCTGTGCGGCCAGTGTTACGTTGTCTGTCCGCAAGATGCTCAGAAGATTCTTAGCGATGTCGAGAGAGTGGAGATGCTTCTAGATGGAGATGCGCCAGTATACTTAAGCGTGGATCCTTCATTCGTCGCTTACTATGCGGGAACTGGTATTGAGAAGTTTAATGAGGCAGCTAAAGCGCTCGGCTTCATCACGGCAGAAGAGGCCGCTAAGTTTGGTGTGGTTGTAAAACGTGAGTATGAGGCAGTAATAGAAAATGAACGTGAAAGCGTAGTAATTTCCTCGTGCTGTCCATCGGTAAATCTCATGATTCAGAAGCACTACCCAGACCTTATCAAACATCTATCCGATGCGATGTCATACGTGCAGATCCACAGTGCAGATATTAAGTCTCGTGACGAGGATGCTAAGGTGGTATTTGTCGGACCTTGCATCGCACGTAAGGATGAAGCCAATCGTCAGGGGTCAACATTCGATGCGGTACTTACTTTCGAGGAGTTCGATGAGCTACTAAGGGACAAGCAGGTTGAAATGAGCGAGGGTATGGACGAGTGTGTAGAGTCCAAAGAGAGGCTGTTTGCTGCGAGCGGTGGAATCTCCAAGTGCATGAAGAGCGATGAGCACGGCTATGCGTATCTGTCGGCCTCAGGGGCAAATAAATGCATCGACGTACTCGAAGATATCAAGAACGGTGAAATTGAAAAATGTTTCATCGAGCTATGGGCATGTGCTGGCGGCTGCGTGGGTGGTCCATCATTCGAGAAGTATCACAACACACCTGTTAGAAATTATAAAGCTGTCAGCGTTTATGCAGGTGATGAGCACTTTGATGTGGTGCAGCCTGAACTGACTGCGATAACAAGAAACTTTGAGATAATGCAAGGGATGAAGGTTATGCCTAATGAGCATAAGATTCGCGAAATCATGATGCAGATGGGTAAGAGTAAGCCAGGAGATGAGCTCAACTGTGGTATGTGCGGATATGAAACTTGCAGGGAGAAGGCAATTGCCGTATACCAGAACAAAGCGGAGATTAAGGTATGCCAGCCACTTCTCGCAAAGAAGTCAGAGAATTTCTCGGATATCATCTTCGACAACACACCTAATGGACTGCTTGTACTTAACGAGCGACTAGAGATTCAGGAGATAAACCCTGCTGCTTGTAAGATTATGAATATCAGAAGAGCTCAGGACGTCCTCGGCGCACAGATTGTTACACTGCTCGAGCCAAAGCCATTTATGGATGTGCTCCAGAGTAAAAAAAGTTCGTTCCAATGCGCATATCTAGCCGAATATGACAGGTACGTGGAACAGAGCATTTTGTATGATAACAACTACCATATGCTGTTCTGCTTGATCGAAGATGTGACTGATGAAGCGAACGAAAGATCCAAGAAGGCTAAGATAAGACAACAGACCACTGCAATCGCTGACCAGATGGTCGAGAAGCAGATGCGAATAGTTCAGGAAATCGCTTCACTGCTCGGTGAGACTACAGCCGAGACTAAGATTGCACTCACTAAGCTGAAGGATACGATGGAGGATTAGTATGAACGATCTCAGTATAGATATCGGTTACAAGAGTATTAATCACTTCGGTGAACCGCTATGCGGTGATACTGTTGCAGTTGCACAGCAGGCAAACGGCGATAAGATTGTAGTTCTCGCCGATGGGCTTCGAAGCGGAGTAAAGGCGAGTATCTTATCGACGCTGACTTCAAAGATTATTTCTACGATGATGGCCGAAGGCATGCCGCTAGAGGAGTGTGTACACACCATAGCCGCTACACTTCCGATAAGTTCCGAGTATGACGTTGCTTATTCAACTTTTACGATTATGCATATCAAGGATAACGAAGAGCTTGAGCTTATTCAGTATGAGAATCCAAGGGTAATTCTCATCAGAGATTTTGCTGCGACTGATTACGAGATGGTCGAGCATGTAATCGATGGCAAGAAGATTTACCGCTCTGAGATAAAACTTCAAGAAGATGATATGTTCATCGCTATGAGCGATGGTTGTCCAGGTGCAAATTCAGAGCTTTCGTATAACAAGGAATGGACGGAGGCAGACATAGCTTCATTTATGGAAACCATTGCGCCTGTTGGATATCCGGCCAAGACACTGGCTACTATCCTCGTCGAGGAGTGCAATAAGCTATATAAAGGAAAGCCGATTGACGATGCGACAGCTTGTATCCTGAGAGTTATAAAGCGTGCACAGGTGAACCTGTTGTTCGGTCCACCGGCAAACCGCGAAGACTGCGACCGCATGATGTCGCTGTTCTTCTCAAAGGCGGGAAAGCATATCATCTGCGGAGGTACGACAGCTTCAATCGCAGCTGACTACCTGGGTAAGCCAATCAAAACTAACAGAGTGAATCCAAGCCTTGGAGGACCTCCTATGTCAGAAATCGAGGGAGTAGAGCTTGTAACCGAAGGAATTGTTACAATCGATCACGTAGTAAAGAATGCTCGTGATTACCTGCAAATGACGAAGGCTTCGCAGAGTGGAGTGTCTCGCACGATGCGGCCTCCCTCGTTAGCCGTACACTGTTTGAAGAGGCAACAGACATCAACTTCTTTGTCGGAAGAGCTGTAAACCCTGCCCATCAGGAGGCGGATATGCCACTCAATTTTAGCGTTAAGATGAATATGATAGAGGAGCTTTCTGCTTCCCTAGAGAAGATGGGGAAGCGCGTAAAGGTGAGCTATTTCTAAAGTAGAAAAGGGATTAAATGGAACAGATATCGATATTTGAAAATGAGAATAGCAAGGACGAACCTTTAGCTGCTCGCATGAGACCTAGAGATCTCAGCGAATTCGTAGGTCAGCAGCACCTAGTTGGCGAGGGTAAAATACTCAGCAAGCTTATCGAGTCTGACAGGGTTCCGTCGATGATTTTCTGGGGACCTCCAGGAGTTGGAAAGACAACACTTGCACAGATTATCGCCAGCAAAACAAAGGCGAATTTCATAACTTTCTCTGCAGTAACTAGCGGCATTAAGGAAATACGCACAGTTATGCAGCAAGCTGATAGGTATACGAGATTCGGTGAGAAGACGATAGTATTTATCGACGAGATTCACAGGTTCAATAAGGCGCAGCAGGATGCGTTTCTGCCTTTTGTTGAGAAGGGTAGCATCACTTTGATTGGAGCAACCACTGAAAATCCATCATTTGAGGTAAATGGTGCGCTTTTATCTCGCTCTAAGGTTTTCGTGCTTAAGAATCTTGAGACTAGCGATATCGAGCAGCTTATAAAGCGTGCGATAAGCGATCCGCGAGGGTTTGGCGACGAGAGAGTTAATATCACAGATGAAATGATTCACATGATTGCCGAGTTTGCCAACGGTGATGCTAGAAGCTCTCTGACAACTCTAGAGATGGTAATCCTAAATGGTGATATCAAGGCTGATGGAACTATAGATATAACGATGGAATCGCTCGAGCAGTGTATCTCCAAGAAATCGCTACTCTACGATAAGAATGGCGAAGAGCATTACAACATCATATCGGCGCTTCATAAGTCGATGAGAAATTCCGATGCCGATGCAGCCGTATACTGGCTAGCTAGGATGCTTGAGGCAGGGGAAGATCCGCTCTATGTAGCAAGGCGTGTTACTAGATTCGCTTCGGAGGACGTAGGACTAGCGGACCCTCGGGCAATGGAGATAGCAATAGCGGCTTATCAGGCGTGCCATTTTATAGGTATGCCTGAGTGCTCGGTTCATCTAACGGAAGCCGTGATTTACATGGCGCTTGCACCTAAGTCTAACGCGATGGAAGTAGCTTACTTTGCGGCAAGGGATGACGCACAGGAGCACATGGCAGAGCCAGTTCCCCCTGAACATCAGAAATGCTCCGACATCTCTGATGAAAGACCTCGGATATGGCAAGGGGTATAGATATGCTCATGATTATGAAGATAAGATTACTTCGATGCAGTGCCTACCAGATTCGCTTATTGGCCGCGAGTATTATAAGCCGACGGAACAGGGTGCCGAAGGAAGGTTCAAGGAACGTCTTAATAGCATTAAGGAATGGAAGAAGTCGCATAATTAATATCTCAATAAAACTTATAAAAAGACGGATAAATGTGGTAATTTCAATAAAAATTGCGCAAAACTGGATTAGGGGCATCTAGTTTTGCGCTTTTTTAAGTCTTTTAGCAAAAAAATAGATAAGCATCCAGTATTAAGTATTTAATAAATACTTAATACTGGATTTAATTGACAAAGACGAATTGGTTATTGTACTATCGCATTAGTAGGTATAGTCATGTTTTATACGTGACTATTCTAATATTTTTAGTGGCTATTTAGTTTAAGAAAGGAAATTAAGACTATGGAGCTAGGAAAGAACATAGCAAGGAAAATTATTGTTTTCTTGCTGACATTTGTCATGATTGCAGATCTTGCACTCCTCTTATGACAACTTATGCTGGTGCATCGGATACACCAGATGAATTTTTTGATTTTAATGCAAGTACAAAAACGATTGTAGGTTACTCGGATAGAGCTGATGCACCTAAGAATGTTGTGATTCCTAGTGTTATCAACGGCACACCGGTTGAGAAAATCGGACCGAATGCTTTTGCCGGTCACCAACTTACGAGCGTGGTAATTCCTTCTAGTGTAAAGGAAATAGAAAATCAAGGATTTGCCAACAATCCTTCCATTTCGAGTATTACACTCAATGAAGGTCTTACAAGCATGGGGAATCGTGTTTTTGGAAAAACTTCTATTACTTCAATTAATATTCCTGCGTCTCTGACAACAATGGGAGAATATGCATTTGTGGATTCTTCAAGTTTGCAAACTATAAATTTTGCTCCAAATAGTCAGTTGAAAGATATTCCATCGGCAGCATTTAAAGGGACAGCTGTAAAAAATGTTACTATACCAGATTCAGTAACAAAAATTGGCAGTGAGGCGTTTGGAAGCTCGGGCCTTGAAACTATCAATTTTGGTGCAAATAGTAAGCTAGAGGAAATTGGAGGATGGGCATTTCAATATACGCCTCTTAAAGCGATAATATTACCAGAAACAGTTAAGAAAATAAGAGTAAATGCGTTTGCTAAAACAAAACTGAAAACAATTACTATACCAGATTCAGTAACAACAATAGATAATGGTGCGTTTTCAAATACAGATTTACTAAAAGAGATTAAAATACCGACAAAAAACAGAGGTGAGATCACAGGTGAACCATGGGAGAACAGGGTTGGTGTTGTATATTGGAAGGATGTTATAAAAGTAGATCCATTTATTTATGATGCAACAAATAAGAGGATAGTAAAGTATATAGGGACGACACCGAACGCTGCAGTTAATATACCAAATGAATTAGAGAAGGATGGGGTTAAGTATCCAGTGGAGAGTATTCTTTCGTATGCTTTTCATGGTGCAGATGTTGCTTCTGTGAATATTCCAAACAGTATAACGAATATCGATAGAAATGCGTTTGAAGGCACTAAAAATCCAATTGATGTAACCTTCTCTCCTAATAGCAAATTAAATACTATACCCAATGGATCTTTTGCTGAAAGTAGAATCAAGTCAATTGAATTACCAGATACAATAACAGCAATCGACGATAATGCTTTTAAATACGCAAATATAAAAAAGATTGATATACCGGATTCTGTAAAAAGAATTGGTGATTCTGCTTTCGCAGTATCTTATCTTGAGAAAATAACATTTGGTTCAAATAGCAAATTAGAGGAAATCGGAGCAAGTGCATTTAGTCATTCATCTCTTAATGAGATAAAATTACCAGAAACAGTTAAGAGCATAGGGGCTCAAGCATTTAACCAAACAAAATTAAAAACAATTACAATTCCAGATGCAGTAACAACCATAGGCGGTGATGCATTTTCAAGAACAGATTTATTAAAAGAAATCAAAATTCCGACAAAATATAGAGGTGAAATTACAGGTGAACCTTGGGGGAACAAGGTAGGTCTTGTATACTGGAAAGATGTCCTAAAAATAGGTCCGTTTATCTACGATACAACAAATAAGAAGATAGTGAAGTATGTAGGAACTACGACTAATGCGGATGTAGATATTCCAAATGAACTTGAGAAAGATGGTGTTAAGTATCCCGTAGAGGGGATTCTTTCATATGCTTTCTATGGTGCAGATATTGCTTCAGTTAATATTCCAAGCAGTGTGGAAAATATAGACAGGAATGCATTTGAAGGTGTTAAAAATCCAATTGATATAACCTTTTCAACTAATAGTAAATTAAAGACTATTACTAATAGGGCATTCAGTAACAGTAAAATAAAGTCAATCGAGTTGCCTAAAACAATAGAGAACATTGATGATACTGCTTTTGAATACACTGATATAAAACGTATCGCTATACCAGATTCTGTAAAGAGTATTGGTAGTGGAGCATTCCAGGGATCTAATCTTGAAAATATAACATTTGGAGATAACAGTAAATTAGAGGAAATTAGAGGCTGGGCATTCGATAATGCACCGCTAAAAGCGATAATATTGCCAGATACAGTTAAGCATATAGGAAATTATGCGTTTAGAAATACAAAACTGAAAACAATAACTATTCCAAAATCAATTACAGAATTTGGCAACAATGGTGCAGGCAACGAGGTACTAAAAAGCCCTAATTTAGAAACTGTATACGTGAGAAACTCTCGTCAGAGATTCCCAGCAAGTGCAGGGCAGCCATGGGGAGGACCAGCTACTACAAAAGTATACTATGAGGGTGAATTTGTTGAATTCACTCACACTATCGATAAAGTAGCAAATGAATTTAAGAGAGTTATCAATATAAAGGGTTTCATTCCAGACAACAGTACGGCGATAATTCAGAATATCGAATTACCAAACGGTACAGTTATTAACTTAGCGGAGAAGAATTGGCCAGCTGACTTGAGCAGCTACCCATATCCTGCTACTCAGAATGGAACATACATATTTAAGGGAACGCATAGTTCGGGATCAGTTAGAGAATATGTAATTAATATTGATGATATAGGCACTCCAATTATAGATGGAGAAGATGCAGTAATTCATGTAAGTAAGGTTCCTCCACTACAGAAGGCAGATGTGTTAAAGTTAGTAAAAGCTAAAGCAAAAAATGAGATTAACACAGATCTGACAAATAGCATTGTGCTAACCGATGCAGATTATGATAAGGTAAAAGCTCTAACAAGACCAGGAGATTACACGGATATTACGCTAAAAGTAACAGATCCGCTTTATGGAAAGTCGGCACGTAAAACTGTTCGTATCACAGTAATAGCTGACCCAGATCCAATAATACCTGATCCAACGCCAGCTACAGATGACGATAAGCCATCAGCTGATTACGTAACAGTACTGTTCAAGAAGGGTACAAATGGAAGCCTAGCAGGAACAACAAAGTACTACGTGCTAAAGGATGGAAACTACAAAGTTAATGCGCTTACAAAGCCAAGTATAACAGCAGATACAGGATGGCATGTAGCGACACCAAGCTGGCTAGATGGTGCAAATGTAGCGTTAGATGACAATACTCTAATAGATAGAGATCTAACTTATACAGCTCAGTATAAGAAAGATAATGTAGTTGTACCAACACCAGGAACACCTGGCACACCAGGAACACCAGGAACACCTGGAACACCTGGCACACCTGGAACGCCTGGAACATCTGTAACCCCAACACCTGGTACATCTGTGACACCAAACACACCTGCGGCAGCAGGGCCAAAGGCTAATATTGTAAAGAAGAATACTCGCAGACTTTCACCACGTACAGGTGACGCATCTGATATTTTGGTTCAGTTTGCAATACTTCTAACAGCTATATTAGGGCTTCTTGTAGCTTTAATCTGGCAGAGAAAAGGAACTGCAAGAAGATAATCGATATGGTTATGTAAGACAAGGATATTGAAATAATACATAGGGGAGACGAAGCTTCGCCTCCCTTTTGTAGTACTTATCCTTACTTTCTGTTAGTAAAATAGTAAGAATATTTACAATCGGTGTTTACAAGGCGCAATGGTGGTAGCTATTGCTCTAAAGAGTCGGATAAGAAAGGTAAGTTTTAAGGAGCGTCTAAATAGCATTAAGGAGTGGAAGAAATCGCATAAAAAATATAATATCTCAAAAAATAACAGATAAGCATCAAAAAGTATTAATTAAATACTTAATAGTGAACCTAATTGACAAGCATGAATTGCTTACTGTAATATCAACATTAGTAGTTATAGCTGTTTTTTATATACGTTTTCTACTACTTTAGTGGTTATTTGGTTTAAGAAAGGAAATTAAGACTATGGAGTTAGGAAAGAACATAGCGAGAAAAATTATTGTTTTCCTGCTAACTTTTGTCATGATTGCAGGCTCTTGCACTCCTCTTATGACAACTTATGCTGGTGCATCGGATACACCAGATGAATTTTTTGATTTTAATGCAAGTACAAAAACAATTGTTGGGTACTCGGATAGAGCTGATGCACCTAAGAATGTAGTTATTCCAAGTGTAATTAATGGCACACCAGTTGAGAAAATTGGAGAGAATGCCTTTGCAGGACACCAACTTACAAGCGTAGTTATTCCTTCTAGCGTAAAGGAAATTGCCAATAATGGATTTGCGACTAACCCAACAATTACAAGTATTACTTTGAATGAAGGTCTTGTAAGTATGGGTGATAACGCTTTTGGGAAAACGCTTATTACTTCAATTAACATACCTTCATCTTTAAAAACAATGGGTAGCAATGCTTTTAGACATTCAAGAGTATTATCAACTGTTACATTTGCAAATAACAGTCAATTAGAAAGTATAAGCAGTTCAGCATTTGAAGATACTAGAATAAAAACGATTACAATACCAGATTCAGTTAAAAAAATTGATATTAGTGCATTTGCATATTCTCCATTAGAGGAAGTGACGTTTGGAAGCAATAGCAAGTTAAAAAGCATAGAATATTATGCATTTGCTTTAACAAATTTAAAAAAAATAACACTTCCTGAAGGTCTTACTAAAATTGGAGAAGAGGCTTTTGCACGAACTCTGCTTAAAAATATAACTATCCCAGATTCTGTAACAACAATAGAGAGGGAAGCTTTTAGAGATACCAATTATCTAAAAGAGATTAATATCCCAACAAAAATGAGGGGTGAGATTACAGGTGAGCCATGGGGAAATAAAGTTGGAATAGTATACTGGAAAGACGTAATTAAAATAGAGCCATTTATCTACGACGTTACAAACAAGAAAATAGTAAAATATATCGGTACTACTCCAAATGCTGCAGTTAATATACCAAACGAACTAGAGAAAGATGGAGTTAAGTATCCTGTAGAGAATATTCTTTCGTATGCTTTTCATGGTGCAGATATCTCATCAGTGAATATTCCAAGCAGTGTAAAGAATATAGACAAGTTTGCTTTTGATGGAGTAAGAAAACCTATAGATATAACATTTGCTGCTAACAGCAAACTAAAAACAATACCAGATCATGCATTCGCAAATAGTAATATTAAGTCAATTGTTTTACCTGATACGATAGAAAGTCTTGACTATGGGGCGTTTGAAAGTACCAAGATATTGTCGATTAAAATACCAGACTCTGTAAAAGTTATAGACGTATCCTCATTTGCAAATTCGACTCTTGAGGAAATTACATTTGGTAGCAATAGTAAACTTGAAACTATAGGGTATATTGCCTTTAAAAACACAAAATTAAAAGAGATAAAACTTCCAGAAAGTCTTACTAAAATTGATGAGGCGGCTTTTTTAAGTACCCCACTCAAGAAAGTAACGATTCCAGATGCTGTAACAACAATAGGTAATTCTGCATTTGGAGATACTCATTATCTAAAAGAGATTAATATTCCAACAAAATATAGAGGTGAAATTACAGGTGAGCCATGGGGGAATAAAGTTGGACTTGTATATTGGAAGAATGTCATAAAGATTGGTCCGTATGTCTATGATGTTGCACAGAAGAAAATAGTAAAGTACATAGGTACTACTCCCCATGCTGATATAGATATTCCAAATCAACTAGAAAAGGATGGCGTTAAATATCCAGTAGAGGGTATTCTTTCGTATGCTTTCTATGGCTCAGATATTGTTTCTGTAAACATTCCAAATAGCGTAAAAAATATAGATAAGTATGCATTTGAAGGTACTAAAAAATCTATAGATGTAACTTTTGCAACTAACAGTAAGTTGAAAACAATACCAAGTCATGCATTTGCAAATAGTATAATTAAGTCAATTGTTTTACCTGATTCGATAGAGAGCATTGAATTTAAGGCGTTCGATAATGCAAAGATATCGTCGATTGCTATACCAGATTCTGTTAAGGCTATAGATTCATCTGCGTTTTTAAATTCAACCCTTGAAAAAATTACGATTGGTAGCAATAGTAAACTTGAAACTATAGGTGATAATGCATTTGAGGGAACAAAGCTAAAAGAAGTGATACTTCCAGATGGTATTAAAACAATAGGAGAACGTGCATTCCATAATACAAGATTAAAAACAATTACAATTCCTAAGGCTGTTACCACGTTTGGTAATAATAGTATAAATAACGAAGTTCTAAAAAGCCCAGACTTGGATACTGTATACGTAAGAAACTCTCGTCAGAGATTCCCAGCAAGTGCAGGGCAGCCATGGGGAGGACCAGGTACTACAAAAGTATACTATGAAGGTGAATTTGTTGAATTCACTCATACTGTTGATAAAGTAGAGAATGAATTTAAGAGAATTATCAACATAAAGGGATTCATTCCAGACAACAGCACAGCTATAATTCAGAATATCGAATTACCAAACGGTACAGTTATTAACTTAGCGGAGAAGAATTGGCCAGCTGACTTGAGCAGCTACCCATATCCAGCAACACAGAATGGAACATATATATTTAAGGGTACTCACAGTTCAGGTTCCGTTAGGGAGTATGTCATTAATATAGATGATATAGGCACTCCAATTATAGATGGAGAAGATGCAGTAATTCATGTAAGTAAGGTTCCTCCACTACAGAAGGCAGATGTGTTAAAGTTAGTAAAAGCTAAAGCAAAAAATGAGATTAACACAGATCTGACAAATAGCATTGTGCTAACCGATGCAGATTATGATAAGGTAAAAGCTCTAACAAGACCAGGAGATTATACGGATATTACGCTAAAAGTAACAGATCCGCTTTATGGAAAGTCGGCACGTAAAACTGTTCGTATCACAGTAATAGCTGACCCAGATCCAATAATACCTGATCCAACGCCAGCTACAGATGACGATAAGCCATCAGCTGATTATGTAACAGTACTGTTCAAGAAGGGTACAAATGGAAGCTTAGCAGGAACAACAAAGTACTACGTGCTAAAGGATGGAAACTACAAAGTTAATGCGCTTACAAAGCCAAGTATAACAGCAGATACAGGATGGCATGTAGCGACACCAAGCTGGCTAGATGGTGCAAATGTGGCATTAGATGACAATACTCTAATAGATAGAGATCTGATTTATACAGCTCAATATAGAAAGGGTATCATCGAAGATCCAACACCAGCTACAGATGACGATAAGCCATCAGCTGATTATGTAACAGTACTGTTCAAGAAGGGTACAAATGGAAGCCTAGCAGGAACAACAAAGTACTACGTGCTAAAGGATGGAAACTACAAAGTTAATGCGCTTACAAAGCCAAGTATAACAGCAGATACAGGATGGCATGTAGCGACACCAAGCTGGCTAGATGGTGCAAATGTGGCATTAGATGACAATACTCTAATAGATAGAGATCTAACTTATACAGCTCAGTATAAGAAAGATAATGTAGTTGTACCAACACCAGGCACACCAGGCACACCAGGAACACCAGGAACACCAGGAACACCAGGAACGCCAGGAACACCAGGAACACCAGGAACACCAGGAACACCTGGAACACCAGGAATATCTGTAACCCCAGGAATATCTGTAACCCCAACACCTGGTACATCTGTGACACCAAGCACACCTGCGGCAGCAGGGCCAAAGGCTAATGTTGTAAAGAAGAATACTCGCAGACTTTCACCACGTACAGGTGACGCATCTGATATTTTAGTTCAGTTTGCAATACTTCTAACAGCTATACTAGGGCTTCTTGTAGCTTTAATCTGGCAGAGAAAAGGAACTGCAAGAAGATAATCGATATAGAGATTTAGCATAAGGTTGTTTAAATAATACAAAGGGAGACGAAGCTTCGCCTCCCTTTTGTAGTACTTATCCTTGCTTTTTATTAATAAAAATGGCTATATGTGGTATAATCTCATAGTATACAGTTAGTTAACTCATACTAAGGAGCAAGCAAATCAATTATTTATATATAGAAAGGATTGAGATATATGACTAAAGTGGATATTTTCTCAGGATTCCTAGGAGCAGGTAAGACCACGCTGATTAGGAAGCTTATTGAGGAAGCGTATGGCACGGACAAAATAGTTCTCATCGAAAATGAATTTGGTGAGATTGGAGTAGATAAGGGGTTTCTTCAAAATACTGGAATCGAGATTAATCAGATGAACGCAGGTTGTATCTGCTGCACTCTCGTTGGTGATTTCGGAAAGGCTCTTAATGAAGTAATTGAGAAGTATAATCCTGAGAGAATTCTCATCGAACCGTCAGGCGTTGGCAAGCTTTCGGATGTAATTATTGCAGTACAGGATCTTAAGAACGACAAAATTGAACTAAATGGATTTACGACAGTCGTTGATGCTACTAAAGCTGAGATGTACATGAGCAACTTCGGGGAATTTTACGAAAATCAGGTGGAACACGCAAGCTCAATCATTCTAAGCCATACAGCTGGAATGTCTCAGGAGGACATCGACAAGTGCATCGTATTACTCCGTGAGCATAACAAAGAAGCATCTATAGTTACGACAGACTGGAAGGAAATTGACGGCTCTAAGATTCTAGAAATTATGGAGCAGAAGAAGACTCTGTCCGCTGAACTTGACCGCCTGAGAGAAGAGGCGTATAGAGAGCAGGCGGAACATGAGGCAGAGCATCACCATCATGACCACGAACACCATCACCACGATGACGAGGAGCATGGTTGCTGCGGTCACGGACATCATCACGACCATGACCATGACCACCATCACCATGATGACGAAGAGCATGAATGCTGCGGTCACGGACATCATCACGACCATGACCATGACCACCATCACCATGATGACGAAGAGCATGAATGCTGCGGTCACGGACATCATCACGACCATGACCATGACCACGAACACCATCACCATGATGACGAGGAGCATGGTTGCTGCGGTCACGGACATCATCACCACCATCACCACGGACACGGCCACCACGCTGACGAAGTCTTTGATGAAATGGGCGTGGAGACCGCACATCGCTTCAGCCGCGGCCAGCTCGAGCAAGCTCTAGCAGGCCTCATGGATTCCGAGCAGTGCGGACAGGTGCTCAGAGCGAAGGGGTTCGTAGCGGGTACAGAAGGCGAATGGTACGAATTCGACTACATACCAGGTGAGCCAGAGGTTAGGGCTGCTGGCGAAGCAGAGACAACCGGTGTTATCTGCGTAATCGGAGTAGATCTCAAGAAGGATAAGATTAAGGAGTTGTTCGGAATATGAGAGAGAAACCAGTCTATCTATTTACAGGATTTTTAGGCTCGGGTAAGTCGACTTTCATCCAGGATACACTCGAAACACCAGAGTTCGGAGAAGGTGCAAGCACACTCCTCTTGGTTTGTGAGTCAGGTGAAGTACATTATGATGAAAGTAAATTTACCGACAAAGTGTATATCGAGACAATCGAGAGGGAGACAGACCTTACAGAAGCAAGGCTCAACGGCATCGCATCAAAGTATGTATTTGACAGAGTTTTAGTTGAGTATAACGGCATGTGGATGACGCAGACCCTGTTTGAGAATATGCCTCGCAACTGGATAATCGCGCAAGAGATGACTTTCTTCGATGCGACTATGTTCGAACTGTACAATAAGAATATGAGACAGCTCTGTTTCAACAAGATGCAGAATGCAGAGCTTGTGGTATTCAATAGATTCCAGAAGGGTGCGGATAAGATGCCGTTTCATAAGGAAGTGCGTGTAGCTAACAGGCGCTCGCAGATTGTCTATGAGTTCGGACCGCATGACATAGAAGTAGACGATATTGTGGACGAGCTGCCTTTTGATAAGAAGGCCAGCACGATTGAAATCGCCGACGATATGTACGCTGACTGGTATCGCGATATAAACGAAAATCAAGACGAGTACAACACCAAGACATTGATTTTAAAGGGCAGAGTCGTAAAGGGTGGCGATATGAAGCACGGAGAGTTCGGGCTTGGCAGGCACCTCATGACATGCTGCGTAGAGGATATGCAGTTCGCAGCACTTATGGGCATATATGATAGAATTGATGACTTTAAGAATGGAGCATGGGTTCAGGTCAAAGCCAAGGTTAGGGTCGAGTACGTTGATGCATACGGAGAGAAAGGCCCGGTCCTTTACTGTAAGTCGGTAGAGGCGTGCGAGCCATGCAACCCTGAGGTTGCAACATTTTAAACAGCTATTAAATATAGAAATGCATGATTATAAACCTCTTCTGTCAGAATCTCTGACAGAAGAGGTATTAATTTGCCTATATTTTGCTATAGGAATAATCTACAATGATTGATATAAAGATTTTTATGTAAACGCTAATATGCAAAGCAAATTCATACCAGATTCACACCGTGATAGTAAGGTAGAGTCAGAAGATAGAAAGGGTGCATACGATGGCAACGATACTTTTCCTAGAAGATGAAAACATGATTCGCGAAGTTCTTTCTGAATACATGGTGGTCGCAGGTCACGAGGTTGTTCCGTGTGAGCGCGGCGACGAGGCGATAAAGCTGATTGAAGGGGGTGAGCATTTTGATCTTGCGGTGCTCGACATCAGAGTTCCTGGAGTGACTGGACTTGAGGTACTTCAGACCATAAAAAAGGAGCGCGGTGAAGATATTGGCACGATTATGCTCACAGCTTACGACGATATCAATACGCAGCTCGAGGCTTTTAACTACCTTGCGGATGATTACATTACAAAGCCAGCTTCTCCGATAATTCTCATCAAGAGAATTGAAGCTGTTCTTAGAAGAACTGACAAGAGAGCTACTGCTGAGATGGATAGTGGGTTCGTGGTCGATGAAGATGAGCTTCGGGCATACTATAACAAGAAGAACCTCAAACTGACCGTAAGCGAATTTGTACTCATGAAGACTCTGAGGGATAACCCGGGAAGGGTATTTAGCAGAAATCAACTTATCAACATGATATTCGATGAGGAGTACGTGGCGAATGATAGGATAATCGATGCACACATCAAGAATCTTAGGAAGAAACTACCTCATGACTATATCGAGACAGTCATAGGTGTTGGATACAGATGGAGAAAAGAAGATGAAATTAGGAAGTAAGACATTTTTATACAGCGTCATCATCTCGCTGATCGTAGGAATCGTGATCTTTTCATATATGGTATTCCTGATGCCTTCCATGTATATGGATTACAAAGGAAAACAGAATCTTGAATCTGCTAGGTCAGCGATGAAGCACTTCAAGAAGCACGAATCATTGAAAAACTTCAAGACTGGTGATGCCAATACGATAGGTATCATCGTACCTGGAAATGGCTACACTATCAGGGTTACGGGATCCAGTTTCAATGGATCAATTGAGGCGGTTAGCCCTGCGTCTAAAGAGATTATAGACCAGTTCAGATCTCTTGATATGAGCAGTAAGGGCAGTAAAAGGAGGCATTTAAGAATCTAAAGCCTGCACTTAAAGCCTTTGCAGAAGAGAATTCGGCTGAGATGAATAGCAGTTTTAAGATAAATCTTAAAGGAGACAGCAGCTTATCTCAGTTCAAGGTTAAGGATAAAAAAATTCACTACTATAGCGGCGGGGTGTTAATCAGCGAGTTTTCCGTCGAGAGTCGTTATTCGGGAACTAGCTACACCTATTTTGTCGGATTTGCAAAGCATGGAGATGACATGCTTATCCTGAGTAGCACCACGATGACACCTTCAGCAAGTGAAATTCTACCAGTTCTCTACGGGTCAGCTCCTATGCTCATACTGCTTATGATAATCTTGGCATTTGGAGTATCAGCAATATATTCGCGCAAGATAGTATCTCCAATTAGGAAGCTGTCTATGGATGCGGAGAGACGCATGAGTTCGTCATCAGTAAAGCTAGAGCCACTTGAAGCTGTGGGCAATGATGAGATATCTGATTTGACTGCTGCACTAAACCTACTTTATGAAAAGCAAGCACAGGCAGTTCAAAATCTCGAAGAAGAAAATAAGCGTAAAGAGGTGTATATGCGTGCGACATCGCACCAGCTAAACTCCGATTGCAGCATCTATGCTCCTAGTGGACGGAATGATTGGTAAGGTCGGGAAGTTCGGCGATAGGGACCTGTATTTGCCAGAGGTAAAAGCGCAGATCCGTGAGATGATGAGCATAATTGATGAAACATCGAATCTTAACAATGCGGCAGATAGCTTCGAAGTTGAGAAGGTCGATATTGTGTCATTATGCCGAGAAACTTTAGAGAAGAACCGCATCGGAGCTGAATCTAAGGGCATAACTCTAAATGGTCCAGAGATTGAAACAGCCGTATATTGGTATAGCAATGCGATGATGCTCAAGAAGATTCTGGAGAATTTAATCGCAAATGGTATAGACCACACGGGTGAAAGTGGAAGTGTTACATTCGATGTTACAGAGTCTAGAATTACGGTGTTCAGTCGTCCAGGACACATCGATGAGAAAATCCTTGATGATATCTTTGAACCGTTTGTAACGGGAGCTCAGGGGGATGAAGCCGGACAGAAGAAAGGACACGGATTAGGGCTCTATATAGCGAAATATTTTGCTGGGAAGCTAGGGCTTGAACTGCGTGGCGACAACATGCAGGACGGCGTTCAGTTTGTTCTAGAGAAAAGAGGTAGAGATGATTAGACTCGATAATGTAAAGGTGAGTTTTAAGGATAAAGTCGCTGTGGACCTCGGGCGAGTGATTGAAATTGCGGATGGTGAGAGAGTCGGAATTATAGGAAGCAACGGTGCTGGAAAGACTACGCTTCTTAAGAGTATTATCGGTCTGGTCCCTCATAAAGGAAACATAGCACTCGGAGTTCCGTCAAATGAGATCTCCGTTCACATGCAGTACAACTCTTATGTCGATACCGTTTCAATTAGGAACATCATCGAGATGGTGATGGGCTGCAGGATAATAGACAATCAGAAACTCCAAGAAATGATTGAATTCTTCGAGTTTGAAGGATGCCTAGATAAGAGGTGGAAACAGCTATCAGGCGGGCAGAAGCAGAGGCTCACTCTCATACTCGTGATGTGTAAGGACAGCAAAATAGTGATGTTCGATGAAGTTACATCAGGACTCGACTTCGAGACGCGTCAGAGGCTCATGGACAAGCTCGTAACTTGGTACGAGGAAAAGCACACGACACTGCTTATAACATCACATTACTATACTGAGCTCGATAATCTGGCGACCAAGATATTGTATCTTAAGGACGGTAGGGCCGTGGACTACGGGTCAAAGGAAGAGCTTTTTAGAAAGTACTGTGGAAATGCCGTGGTAATCTTCGAGGATACGGAAAAAGGACGTGAAATAGCGAAGGCGCATAAACAGATAAAGGCCGCCGAAGGGTTTATTGCACTCTCATGTGACAATGATGATGAAGAGGTTGAAATCGCTGAAAAGCTTATCAGAAACCACATAAACTACAGGCGAAGCAATAATGATATCGAAATGATGACTATTAATGCGGAGAGGTAAGATGAATAGATATACGATAAGATACGAATTTCAAAATACGCTGCACAATGTCTATGCGGTCTTCTTTGGATCTATTTTTCCAGTGCTACTACTGCATATGATTGTCAGGGGAACACTTGGCGACATTCCTAAGAATATGAAGGATGAAGTGGTAACCACAATATTTATTGGCATGGCTATGCTTATTCCGCTGGCGAGCATATTTCTGAATCACGCAGCGATTTATTCAAATGAGCTTGATAAGAAAATCCCTGAACGTTTGCTCCTCTTCGGATTTTCGGAGAAGGACATATTGCTCAACAAAGTGGTAGCGAACTTGATTATATTGACGCTCTGCATATTTATTTACCTTGGTGGAACTGTCCCTTTCCTAAATACTTAAGCCGAGGTTTGCAGCTGCTGTGGTTTGGATTTTGGGAATATATATTCTCGCTATTATCTTGATGGCGCTCGCTCATGGCATAGCGACACTAATAGGAAAGTTTGGTCCGACGTATGGCGTTGTTATGGCAATCTACTTTGCAATGATGATTTTGAGTGGGTATATGGGCATTAGGATAACGGATCTTCCAAATTCAGTTAGATGGATATCTGACTTGCTTCCAACCGCACAGCTTGGTAACGATTATATAGATTTCTGGCTAGGTAGGGAATATAATTTCGGACCGCTGATTCAGTCGATGATCTTCATGTCTGCTCTTAGTGCAGTGGTTGTTCTCATAGCATTTAAGGTGAGAGGTAGAAAAAATTAAGTAGCGCCTTAAGAAAATCTTCATAAAAAATTACTTGCATTTGATAGGGGATGTGTTATTGTATTAGTAACTTAATACAATAACACATCGATTTATTTATGTCTGATTCGAATTAGGTATGAAACAAATCGCATCAATAGATTTAGAGAGGAGACTAGCATGGAATGGAAATTTGTCGACGGTATCCCGATATACTCGCAAATTGTAAATGAGCTCACCGTGCGAATTGCCAGACACGACTATTCGCCAGGGGAGAAGCTGCCGTCCGTAAGAGATATTGCAGCAGATGCCTGTGTCAATCCGAACACGGTGCAGAGAGCGCTTACGGAGCTCGAGCGAAGTGGGTTAGTGCGCACAGAGAGGACCAACGGAAGATTTGTGACGGAGGATGAGAGAGCCTTGAAAGAGATTTACAAGGGTTTATCAAGTTCGTATATTGATGAACTCGTAGAGAAGCTACGTAATATTGGGATGAGTGACATGGAGATTATAGAAGCGGTTACGAGCTGCGTGGGAAAGGAGAAATAATGAGCATAATAGAGATAAAAGATTTGAGCAAAGCATACGGCTCAAAGCTAGCGCTATCGGGTGTTGATCTAGATATAGATAAGGGGCAGATCGTTGGACTCATGGGACCAAATGGCTCAGGCAAGACAACACTAATTAAGATAATCATGGGATTACTGAGACCTGATGCCGGTGAGGTCCTGATAGATGGAGCCAGACCTAGTGAAAAGACAAAGGCAAAGGTCGCTTACTTACCTGATAAGATGACGTACCCTACATATATGACTGCTGGCAGCCTCGTGCGCCTATATCAGGATTTCTTCGATGACTTCGATAAACTCAAAGCTCTATCGATGCTCAATGATCTCGGTATTGAGAAAGGGCTTAAGCTAAAAGCGATGTCCAAAGGTACCAAGGAAAAGGTGCAGCTCATCCTAACGATGGCACGTAATGCTGAAGTATATCTACTCGATGAACCTATCGCAGGCGTTGATCCAGCGACTAGAGACTATATTTAGAACGATTATTACCAATTACAATCCTGAGGCTGTAGTGATTATTTCCACTCACCTAATCGCCGATGTCGAATCGGTGCTCGACGATGTAATCTTCATCAAAGACGGTGAAATCGTGGTTCACGAGACTGCTGAAAGCTTGCGTGAGAAGAAGGGGCAGAGCATAGATAAACTGTTCAGGGAGGTATTCAAATGCTAGGTAAATTATTAAAATATGAGTTTAAATCGCTATTACACGACCTTGGAGTTTTATATTTGGTATGGATGTCACTAACTGTATTGGTTAGCATTCTGTATAAGGGAATATTTAGCATACCAAAATTAATAGAAACCGTGCTTCTTGCATCGTGGATCATATCTTTTATCGCTGCACTCGTGACGACTATGGTTGTAATTATAGATCGTAGATTCTACAAAAATTTCTATGGTGCTGAAGGTTATTTTACCCTTTCGTTGCCGATAAAGACGAGTACTCACATCTGGAGCAAGGTGATTACGGTTACTATTTGGATGTTACTTATACTGTTGTTTGGATTTGTTGTTATGATGATTATGACATTGACTGAAGATAGTTTAGGTGTTTACCAACAGATAAAAATCTTTATTAATGAACAGCCGGCGGAGGCAAGAAAGTTGGTATTCTTTCTTATAGAAATAGTAATCCTTGGAATAATCTACATCAGCAGATTTGTCGTAAAGCTTCTAACTTGCATAAATATAAGCGTACAGTTTAGCAGATTCAAGACACTGATTCAGGGTGTACTATTCGTTGCCATCACAGCACTAGAAATATACGTAATGATATCTGTAATAGGAAAGATGAGTGGCAAATTTGCGCTAAATTTGTCATGGTTGAGGACAAACTGAGAATAGCGGTGTATGGATTAGGTGTACTGATACTATTGCAGACTGTAGAGTTCGCTATTTACTTCCTCGCATCTAACTATCTGATGAAGAACCGACTTAACCTCGAGTAGGAGCATAATATGCTGATAATTCATCAATTTTTATAAACAATTTATAACGCAAGAGCCGAATTCAAAATTATTTGATTCGGCTTTTATTTTGTACAGAAGTCTTTGAAATGAACGGATTGCAGTTCTCTCAAAATGCTAGTATACTAACTCTACACGTTGTAACGCACTTGGTTAAGAAGGGGTTTGTGCGATTAATCGTGACAATCTGACAACGCAGATCATGTGATGGTGAAAGAAGTTTCACAGCAGCAGAAGGATGATGAGAATTGAATAAGGATGATTCGCTGATAAATAAATATTTGCGATACATTATTCCCGCGATGGCTGGACAGCTCATATTCACGCTGTACACAGTAGTTGATGGGATATTCGTAGCTCGAGGTGTATCCGAGACGGCTCTAGCTGCCGTCTCAATTGCTACGCCGTTCGTTACTCTGCTGTTTGCGATTTCAATAACTTTCGCGGTGGGTACTTCAACAATAGTAGCTCGTCTTCTCGGTCAAAACCGTACTGTTGAGGCGAGACGCGTATTCACAGAGAGCTTAGTTTCACTTGTTTTGTTGTCGATAGTAATTAGCGTGCTGGTCTTTATTTTCCTAAATCCGCTGTGCAGGTTGCTCGGAGCGACGGAATCGACGCTCCCATATGTAAGGAGTTATCTTCTCACGATAGCACCGTTCATATTCTCATTCGTGATATCCTACAATCTCGAGCTACTCCTTGCTACTGACGGATTTCCAGAACTCGCCACTATCTATGTGCTACTCGGAGTGATTCTCAATGTCTTTCTCGACTGGTACACGATATTTAAGCTGAACTGGGGCATAGTTGGAGCTGGACTAGCAACCTCTTTTTCTCAAACGGTCGTAATTATCATCTACCTGATTCACTTTGCAGGGAGGAAAGCGACACTTCGTTTTACGAGATTTAAGTTCAGACGCGGACTTATGCTTCGTCAATTCATGAGCGGTATACCTTCAGGTATTACGGAGATGTCGCCGGGAATAGTGACATTTATCTTTAACAGGTTTATCGTTACTTTTATGCACGATAGAGAGCTGATTATCTATTCGATACTATCATATGTAATTCTGCTGGCAACGGTTCTGGCAAATGGGATTGCTCAAGGCGCACAGCCCCTCGTTAGTTACTATCACGGTAAACACGAGAGGGATACATTCCACACTATTTGGTTATGAGATTAGATCGGGACTCATATTAGCTGTATTAGAGATAGCGGTCGTGCTGGTGTTTGGAAATTATATAGCGATGCTATTTGTTAATGATGGAGATGCACTTATCCTGGAAGTATCGTATGCGCTTAGACTGATAGCTTTGGCATTCCCAATGCTCAGTATGAATATCATCATCGCTGGATATCTGACTGCTCTCGAGAGGTCCAGAGTTGCAGCTTTCATATCGCTGATGAGATGTACACTGACGCTTCTACTTTCGCTTGCGTTAATCGCAACTATGCTTGGCGTATCTAATGTATGGCTCTCACTTGCCATATCAGAGATTATGTGCCTAGGAGTTGCAGTATTCCTCTATAGGAAAACGCGCAGGGTTGCGGTAGCTGAAGCCTTTGATGATATGTAGTTTTCGTTGTATTAATTTAGTACAACCTGCCTATCTTGTGTATTATCATTGCTAAACGCAATGAATATGGTTAAAATACTCATATCTATCGCTATTATTGATTGAAACATCCATGATGCATTGTTAGATTGAATATGCTGTTTGTAGGGATGTTGTGTTACTACAGAAATAGAAAAGTGAGGAGAAATGCTTTTTAATCGAGAGACAGACTATGCAGTAAGGGTCCTTAAGAATCTGTCGACAGATAGACCCACGAGCATAAGTTCATTCGTAGAAGGTGAATTCATATCAGAGGCAATTGCTTATAAGGTATCAAGAAAGCTTGATAAGGCTGGTATCATATACGGAGTAAGGGGGAGCAGTGGTGGCTATGTGCTAAGCAGACCGCTGACGGAGATTACCCTATATGATGTGCACCAGGCTATAGAGCCACATTCACTTGTATGTGAGTGCCTAAAGCAAGATATTTCGTGCCTTTTGAACACAGACCGAGACACATGTGCGCTTCGAAAGGAATTATTACGTATTCAAGAAAACATCAATACTGATTTGAAAAAACACTCTCTAGGTGAGCTTTTTGACGCAAAATAAAAAATAATCGCATCACGCTTTGATGCGATTATTTTTTTATTTTATACCTAGTTATCTTGAGGCATTTTAGCCTTAGGTAAACTCCAGTGGTAATGAGCCGCAAGAAGTCTTAGTAAGACTATGAGTCCAGCCCCAATTCCCATGGCAAGCACTGTGCCGACTCTATCCCATAGTGCTATACACGTGAGCGCTCCGATGAGAGAGGCGCTAGCATAAAAGTGCTTACAAATATATATGGTCTATCGCCAGCCATTATATCTCTGAGAACTCCACCGCCAACTCCAGTGAGGACTCCAACAAAGGCAAATAGTATAACCCCATGAATAGAAGTTGCATTATACGCTGATTTGATACCGATAACTGTAAATAGCCCTAGTCCAATAGAGTCCATGATGAGCATAAGCCAGTCGTATAGAGTGGAATCCGAGAAAATCCATCTTCTAACTGGCGGTGTAAATACGATTACTGAAATCACGACAGAAATAATTAAATAAGTCGGGTTTCTAAATGTGAGAGGGGGAGTTTGACCGACGATTAAATCTCTGATAATTCCTCCGCCAACACCAGTAGTAAGGCCAAGGATAGTGATTCCCATGAGATCCATGCCTTTTTCCAGTCCGAGAGTGGCTCCCGAGATGGCAAAGGCGATGGTGCCGATTATTTCAAGTGCGAAGACTATATTTTCAAGACTGTATAATGATGACAATTTCCTTCTCCTGCGTATCAATGATGTAAAAGTACCTCTTATTTATTTAGAAATGCATATTCCTTTACATGATTTTCCCGTACTTGCCGCATTTCCCTCGTCAGTATCTAAATGAACAACGGTCCTGGTATTACCGACACGTACGACCACATCTTCAAAGGTTAGTGCTCTGTTGCATCCTGTATCGACTTTTAGAGAGACTTCATCTCCCGTGGTTACCTGCAAATGATCTGCATCTTCTTTAGATAGGTGAATGTGCCTTTTTGCGACTATGCATCCATGATCTATTTCGGTGTTTGCGTCATTTTCAGTTACGATTTTAATTCCTGGCGTATTCACTAAATTACCAGAGAGCCTAAGTGGTGCTTCGATACCCAAATTTCTAGCATCAGTTGCTGCTAGCTCAATCTGCGTTTCTGGACGAGCAGGTCCGAGAATAGCGACATTGCGAAGAGTGCATTTAGGTCCAACAAGTGCGAGTCTTTCTTCCGCAACATAGCCTGCGATAAGTTGCTTTTTTGGTGTAAGCTCATATCCAATACCAAAAAGATTTTCGATATCTCTCTGGCAGAGGTGAACATGTCTCGCACTAACTTCTACATCTACTTCAATCATCTTCATACCAAATCTCCAATCGATCCTTTGAATTTGCATATCTATAGTCATTTATGATGTATAAGGATAACATTTATTGTGATAATCTGCAAAGGATGATATAATGTTTGCTACATTTTTATTTGTAGTTACAGAATTTATGCTTTTGGTGCACTGCTTTTTACTGCACACCTTATTATGAATTTATCTGCAGGGGATTAATTTATGAAGAAAAATTATGAAAAGGGTTTCTTTGCTGCACTTGGTTGTGCTGGGCTGTGGGGTATTCTTCCAATTTATTGGAAATCGCTAATTCCAATACCGTCATCTACTATCATTATATATAGGATTCTGATGATTGCAGTAGTATGTATAATTGCTGCGCGTTTTAAGTATTCGTGGAGCAGGATTTTTTCACCGCTAAAGGACTGGCGGACCTCACTCAAATTTTTCGTAGCAGGACTTATTGTAACGAGCAACTGGAGCATTTACATCTGGGCGGTTAACTCTGGTCATATAATCCAGACGAGTATTGGATATTATATAGAACCGCTCGTAGTATGTATATTTGGAGCTATCTTCTTTAAAGAGAAGCTTACAGTTTACAAGTTTACAGCAGTAATATTTGCTGCTATAAGTGTAATCGTAATCTTAGTTCACTATGGACAGGTTCCAGGTATCGCACTTATCCTAGCGACGACATTTGCGATTTATTCAGCGATAAAAAAGACTGTAGATCAACCTCCTGTAATATCGCTCCTTTATGAGACAATTTTTATGGCTCCAATTATGTTATGCGTAATAGTTTGGCTTGAACTACATGGAGCAGGAGCACTTGGAGTTGGTGAGTCATACCAATACTTCTTGCTTCTCCTATGTGGGCTTGCAACAGCCATACCTCTTGGGCTATTCGCTTATGCAGCTCAGAGAACATCTATGTTCGTGCTCGGTTTGACGGAATACCTCAGTCCTACCTTGGCGCTTATGCTAGGGATTTTCTTGTATAAAGAACCTGTCGATAAAGTGCTGATTATGGCATTTGGATTGATTTGGATAGGTCTTATATTCTTTTCTTATGGTGAATTTAAGAGTGGTAAGGATAGTAAGAATAGCGAGGATGTTCAGAGTATTAAGGCAAACTAGAATATAGTAAAATCTAATTAAAAAATGTGCTGAGCGCAGTGTGTAGTTAAGGGGGATTACACTCTGTGCTAGGCACATTTTTTATTGAGATTATCTAATTGGTTACAGATTTTTGAAAATGATTAGCTTCTTATAGCTTCTGATCTCCTGTTTTAACCCAGCCAGCTCTCTTAACGGCTTTGTGAAATATAAGAGTTAATATTGCTGGTAGAACTACAGATATTAGGATGAGACCGAGCCAATCCACTGAAGTGATGCCTGTTTTAGTTCCTTTTGCAATATCAGCAATCCAGCCTGAATAAACACCCAGAGGTCCGACTAGACCACATGTTCCCATGCCACTTGCTATAGCCGGGCCGTTCATCTTGAGATGGAACACGCAGGTTGCGATAGGACCTGTGATAGCAGATGCAATAGTAGGGGCTATCCATATCCTTGGGTTTCTAACTATGTTGCCCATCTGAAGCATCGATGTTCCAACTCCCTGTGATACGAGACCGCCAACACCATTATCTTCATACGATGCAACTGCGAATCCAACCATCTGTGCACAGCAGCCAGCAAGTGCTGCACCGCCAGCGAGTCCCGTTAGACCTAAAGCTGCGCAGATAGCAGCGGAAGATATTGGTAAAGTAAGTGCTATACCTACGACTACAGCGACAATTATTCCCATGAGTAGAGGCTGAAGTTCAGTAGCCCACATAATAATATCACCCATCTTCATAGCTGCGTTTCCAAGCGTAGGTGCGATTAACCAAGACAAAGCGATTCCTATGCCGATAGTTACACTCGGTGTGACCAGGATATCTACTTTAGTTTCCTTGGACACAGCTTTTCCGCACTCAGCAGCTATTATAGCAACAAAGAGTACTGCGAGAGGTCCTCCAGCTCCTCCAAGCGCATTTGAAGCGAAACCAACAGTGATAAGCGAGAACAGAACTAACGGTGGAGCAGCGAGAGCATATCCAATAGCACATGCCATTGCAGGCCCTCCCATAGCCATCGCAAGACCACCTACAGTGTATTTGATACCACCTATAGTAGCGACAGTCTGCGATAAGGCAGCGATGTGAAGCTGTACTCCGATAGTATTGATGATTGTTCCTATGAGTAGAGAACAGAATAGACCTTGAGCCATAGCGCCAAGTGCATCAATTCCATATCTCTTTCCAGAGATGATTATATCCTTGCGTTTTAGAAATGAAGTAAAACTAGCCATTAAAAAAGCCTCCTAACTATATACGGGTGTCATTACACCTGTATATACATTAAAAGAGGCTCTGTGAAAAATCAATATGAAAATAAAGAAAACATCAAATGATACTTAAAAATAAACTGTTAACCCGTTAAAAAATTTTTATCGTTTACTCGAAGAGTATCCCTATTGAACGGAGTTTGTCCTTTATTCGCTCAAGTGCATTCTCATCCCTACACGTGATAGCATGTAGGTGAATCCCGTCTGTGAGAAGTGATAGTGGAGGGGCATTGCTCTCAATAATCTTATCTGCGAACTCCTTTGCATCAAGTCTATTTGCAATGTGCAGGTTGCCGACTAGTTCACCATATATAGGATGTTCAACACTCACATCAAGTAATATGCCACCGCAGTCGACAATCGCATTAAGTTCTTCTAGGATTTTAGATGAATCGTGCTTACAAGCGATTCTATAGACTGGAGTGGTCCCAATCTGAGGGAGCACGTATCCACGAGGGGTTGAACTAATATCATGACCTTCAGCCCTGAGAATAGCGATGTCTCCAACGATAATTTGTCTACTTACTCCGAACTCTTTTGCCAGAGAGGAAGCGCTTACAGGTGAATCTGTAGACTTTAATTTCTGTATTATGTTGTCTTTGCGCTTCTCTCTCTGCATGATAAATCCTCCGTTATCTTCTCTTGCAAATTTGACTATTTATCTTTCTTTTCTTCTTCGCTGACTTTCTTTTCTCTAATCGCTTTTGTACGTATCTCCTCGCAGATTGAATTAACAAACTCGCTCAGAGGCTTGCTGCCTTCATCTCCTTCAAATCTCGAACGAACCGAAACAGTTTTATTCTCAGCTTCCTGCTGTCCAACGACTAGCATGTAAGGTAGCTTCTCCATCTGGGCTTTTCTAATCTTGTAGCCTATTCTCTCGGAGCTGCTGTCGATTGTAACATCGACGCCGTTTTTTCTTAGTTCAGCAAAGATTTCCTCGGCATAATCCTGATATTTATCGGAGATAGGAAGGATTCTAACCTGCTCTGCGCATAGCCAAGTAGGGAAGTTCCCTGAATACTTTTCAATCAGCCAAGCGAGAGTTCTCTCGTAGCAGCCGAGCGATGTACGGTGGATAATATATGGGCGTTTTTCTCACCGTTCTTATCGATATAGTACATGTCATATCTCTCAGCAAGGAACATGTCAAGCTGTATAGTGATCATAGTATCTTCTTTGCCATACACGTTTCTTGCCTGAATGTCTAGCTTAGGTCCGTAGAATGCCGCCTCGCCAGAAGCCTCTGTGTAGTCTAGGCCAATCTCATCGAGGATATCGCGCATTGCCGATTCAACCTTATCCCATTCCTCAGCAGTTCCGAGATACTTACCTGGGTTTTCTGGATCCCACTTTGACATTCTGTATGTAACATCACCGTCGAGACCAAGAGTTGTTAGACAATACTTAGCGAGTTTTACGCAGTTCTTAAACTCTTCGTCAATCTGCTCAGGTGTGCATACGAGGTGACCTTCAGAAATCGTGAACTGACGAACTCTAGTGAGTCCGTGCATTTCGCCGGAATCTTCGTTGCGGAATAGAGTGGAAGTCTCGCCCATTCTATAAGGTAAATCCCTATAGCTGTGCTGCTTAGCCTTGTATACATAATACTGGAATGGGCATGTCATAGGGCGAAGCGCAAATGCATTTGCATCAGCATCATTCTCGATGAGACTTAGGTCCTCAAGTCCTCTAATCTCGCGAGTAGCATCCTCGGCATTGTTCAGTTCATCAATGTTGTCATATCCGAATACGAACATTCCATCCTTGTAGTGGTACCAGTGGTCTGAAATCTTGTAAAGAGTTGATTTCGCCATCAGCGGTGTTCTCGTTCTCACGTAACCCCATTCGTAATCCTCGAGGTCTTCAATCCAGCGCTGCAGCTTCTGAATCATCTTAGTACCCTTAGGCATAAATAGAGGAAGACCCTGACCGATGATATCTACTGTTGTAAAAAGCTCCATTTCACGACCGAGCCTGTTGTGGTCTCTGTTCTTGATATCAGCTAGGTACTCAAGGTACTCTTCAAGATCAGCCTTCTTATTGAATGCAGTACCGTAGATTCTAGTAAGCATCTTGTTGTGTTCGTCGCCTCTCCAGTAAGCACCAGAGCTAGAAGTTAGCTTGAATGCCTTGATCTGCTTGGTGTTCATCAGATGTGGCCCTGCGCAGAGCTCGATAAAATCTCCCTGCTGATAGAAGGAAATGATTTCGTCCTCTGGTAGGTCCTCGATGAGCTCGACTTTGTATGGCTCATTTCTCTCCTGAAATAGCTTGATGGCTTCATCTCTAGGGAGTGTGAAACGAGTTATCGCATCTCCTCTTTTGATGATTTTCTTCATCTCAGCTTCTATCTTATCTAAATCCTCTCTGGTTAGCGCTGGCATGTCGAAGTCATAGTAGAAACCGTTTTCGATTGACGGACCAATTGTCATCTTAGAATCAGGATATAAATTCTTAACAGCCTCTGCGAGCACGTGAGAACATGTGTGTCTGTACGCATGCTTTCCGGCGTCGGAATCAAATGTGAGAATGTTAACTTCAGCATCCTTATCCACAACAGTTCTGAGGTCACAGACCTCTCCATCAACTTCGCCAACGCAAGCTGCTCTTGCGAGACCATCGCTTAGGTCTTTGGCGATGTCGATGATGGACATCGGTGAAGCATATTCTTTTTTGCTACCGTCTTTAAGTGTAATAATCATTTTAAGAACTCCTTTCATTAGCGGAAGGAAATTAAAAAGTCCCTTCCGACATTCAAATTGTCAGAAGGGACGCATACATTCGTATTCGTGGTTCCACCCATCTTCCGGAGCTAGATACTCCAGCACTCTTTGAAGCTTTTAACGCGGCTAGGCGGGCAGGATTAGTGCCACTCAGAGGTGGTGTTCAGAGCGCCCGTGCTAGAATGATCTCACCGCCCATTCCTCTCTCAAAGCCTTAAAGCGAACCTACTGTCCTCGTCATCGTTTTAATAATGAAATATGTTACCACCGCATGTGATAATTGTCAATGATTTTACCACCTCAATTTGTTATAATTTATAGATAAGAATTGATATAATTTGTGGACAAAAACGAGAAGTTTTACTGAAATGGTAGGAGAAATAATGAATCCATACATAAAAGAATATGCTGAACTAGTAAAGGACTACGAAGCGAAGAATGGTAAGCGAGAGACTGTTCTTGCGTTATACGAGTTTTCGGATAGGCTCAAAGAGGCTGGGGACAAGGATTCTAAGACAGTTCTTGTCGATGTATACAAAATCCTTTCGCTCATGCAGAGTGCATATGACTTGATGTCAGAGATTGCAGATAGGAGCGATAAGAAGCAGATAAAGAAGCTCGCTTATCTCAAATCGCTAGCAGAAGATGATGGAGACAGGTGGGCAGTGAAGAGGCCAAAGACAGCTGCTGAGGAGTCTCTACAGAGAGAAAAAGCTAAGAAGCTTCCAAAATTCCGTTACCATCCAGATCCACTGGCTACTGAAAGCTTTGAAGAAGGTCCGCCAGAGGTATGCCCGTGCTGCGGCAAGGAAAGTACTATCTACTATAGTTCGTTCCCTTACAGCGTTGAAGACGTCGAGCATTTGTGCCCAGATTGTATAGCTAGTGGAGAGGCTGCAAAGAAATTCGACGCTGAGTTCGTGCAAGATGCCGAATGGGAAGGCGAAGTGGATGAAGCGAAGTCGAAGGAACTATTTGAAAGAACGCCTGGCTACCTGAGCTGGCAAGGCGAGCACTGGCTATCCTGCTGTAATGACTACTGCGCATATCTAGGGACAGTCGGCACGCAGGAGCTAGAGGAGATGGGCATCGCAGACGAGGTCCTTGAAGAGTATGAGATGAGGCATGAATACACCGATATAAGGGAGTACCTGTATAAGGATGGGGATCTTTGTGGGTATCTCTTCCACTGTCTTCACTGCGGAAAATACCACATCTATGTCGATGCGAGCTAATTTGCAAGGGTGAAATGAAAACACCTTCTCAGGAGAGCGAAAGGTGATTTGGAGGGAAGTAATTAATGAAGATATATCAATATTTCTTGATTGGACTAAAGTCGACGTGGAATGATAATCTCTTTAAGACGGTGGCTTTTATCGTTGGAACTATCGTTCTTGTCACGATGGTGCGGAAGCTGATGATTGTCAGTAGGAGTGGCGGAAAGTTTTCAGAGCCTATGCATATCTCAAATGGAAATTTATATATTCACAGCGGATTTGTTCCAGGCAGCCGTGAGATTCCCTTGAAAGAACTCGCTGAGGTTGAGATATATTTTGTGCGTGGTAGGCATCTGAATGGTGACAGGTACTTTATTCAACTCGTAAGGGAAAAAGGCAGAAGCAAGTCGATTTTCATCGGAAAAAGCAAGGGTAATGACGAGAGGCTTACCCAGCTTAAGAAGCAGCTGAAGAAGCATAAGGTTAAGGTTCGTGAAATAAAATAAGTGAGGGGAAAGAGGTGTCTATATTGGAAGCTAAGAAGAAGTCTGTTCCATGGAAAGAAGGGAAAGTCATATCGGTGCGCCTTCGAGATGGGATATACATCTTGGCGCAGATGGTAAAATCGCCATACATGGTTTTCTTTAACCTCTTTAGCGAGGATAATTCGTGGGAAGGTGTGACTTTGTCAACTGATAAGGTGCTGTTCTGTCATGCGGTTATGCGCCAGTGGAAAGCGCACAGTCCCATCGAGCGCATTAAAGGTGTAGAGCCACTTTCGAATTACGAGCTTCCAACCAGATGGATTCATACCGAAGGGCTTGGTCACAGAACTCGAGAAATTATCGTCGATGGAGTAAAGCGAAGTGTAGTGATTCTCGGTACACGTCTTGCGTTAGTTGAAAGAGATATGGTGGATAACAGTAAGAACAATGCGCCGTGCGGACTCTATCATACGGTGGTTAAGCCTGATTTAAAAGAAACAGATTGGCCGATGGTGGAAAATGTAGAAACAATGTCAGTCGAGATGTACCCGGGCTTGAATGAGAGGCTATACCTGTGTAGCATTCTGGGGAAAAATGTAAATCCAGAGCTCGAAATATACCTCGGGAGACCAATTGCAGAAGCCTACGGAACATACGTAAAGATACTTTGCGGAGATAAAATACCTGATTACTGTTAATATAAGGGATTAAAATCAATACCTAGTTAAAACCCTTGAATCCGGAAGATAAAAAGGGGTATTATACTGGGTGCAGATTAATGGATTTAACCATGGTAAATCAAAATAAATCGAAGGAAAAGGGTGGACATAATGGGAAATAGAGAAATGAAAGTAAAAGTTAAGATGCCAGTACTCCCCGAGAGATTCGGTGGATACACAGTTACAGCAAATAGATTTGACGACATGTTTTTAAAGCTCTTCGACAAAGAGCCTTACGGAATCAACTCTGAGATAAATCTCGTCACAGAAGATGCGAGAACTAGTGTCGAGATAGTAAGCGTAGATAGAGGGGAACGCTCGATGAGCGTAAGCCTTAAGGTGGGGTATCCAGAGGCATTCAGCCAGGGAGAAGTTCTGACGAGACTTGCTGATGCAGTTGCTCCATATAAGTGCGGAATCGAGAAAATGGCATAGACTCTCGATAAACTACATGTAAACGTGATATAATTGATGCATTCGTGCATTTGCGAGAGAAAAATGGAAATTAGGAAGGATATACTAATGAAAGATATTGAGATCAGAGAACTCTTCCGAAACAGAGAAGAGTATGCAGGTAAAGAGATTGTTGTCAGAGGCTGGGTGAGAGGTAATCGTGCATCCAATCAGTTTGGTTTCATCTCACTCAATGATGGTACCTTCTTCACTCCGCTTCAGGTCGTGTACGAGGCTTCGAAGATTGATAACTACGAAGAGATTTCAAAAGTGCGCCTCGCAGCAGGTGTAAAGGTTAAGGGTGTACTTGAGCTTACACCTGGGGCACAGCAGCCATTTGAACTAAAGGCGACAGAGGTTACTGTTGAGGCTGATTCGCTATCGGATTATCCACTGCAGAAGAAGCGTCACACCATGGAGTACCTTAGAGAAATCGCACATCTTCGTCCTAGAAGCAACACTTTCTCTGCGGTATTTAGAGTGCGCAGCATCGTTGCTTATGCGATTCATAAGTTCTTCCAAGAACGTGATTACGTATATGTGCATGCTCCAATCATCACAGGAAGTGACGCTGAGGGTGCTGGCGAGATGTTCAGAGTTACGACACTGGACCTAAGTAATCCGCCTACTAACGAAGATGGCTCTATCGACTACTCACAGGATTTCTTCGGCAAAGAGACAAACCTAACCGTTTCGGGACAGCTCGAGGGTGAGGCGATGGCGCTTGCGTTTAGAAACATCTATACGTTTGGACCTACGTTCCGTGCTGAGAACTCCAACACAGCTAGACACGCATCTGAGTTCTGGATGATTGAGCCAGAGATTGCATTTGCAGACCTCGCTGATGACATGGATGTTGCAGAGGATATGGTCAAATACATCATCAGCTACACGCTTGAGCACGCGCCTGAGGAGATGGAATTCTTCAATAAGTTCGTGGACAAGGGATTACTCGATAGACTTCACCACATCGTTAACTCAGATTTCGAGAGAGTTACATATACAGAAGCTGTTGAGATTCTTAAGAAAGCTGATAAGGACTTCCAGTTCCCAGTTGAATGGGGAATTGACCTACAGACTGAGCATGAGAGATATCTCACTGAGGAAGTATTCAAGAAGCCTATCTTCGTAATCGATTATCCGAAGGAAATCAAGGCATTCTATATGAGACTCAACGACGACGGCAAGACTGTTGCGGCTTGCGACCTTCTCGTGCCTGGAGTTGGTGAAATTATCGGCGGAAGTCAGAGAGAAGAGAGGCTCGACATCCTCGAAGCTAGAATGGATGAAATCGGCATGAATAGAGAGCTCTACGACTGGTACGTGGATCTTCGTAGATACGGTGGCGTAAAGCATGCCGGCTACGGATTAGGGTTCGAGAGAATGATTATGTATCTAACAGGAATGAGCAACATCCGTGACGTTGTTCCATTCCCAAGAACACCTAAGAACGCTGAATTCTAAAGCGTCTAGGTTGTAATATACAAATAAAAACAATTTAGCGGCTATCACTAGGCTCCTCCCGAGTAAAAGGTGGTTGCCGCTTTTTATTGTCAATTTAAATATTGTATTGAACAAAGAACAACCTATGTTATACTTGTGACAAGAGCTTAAATAATTTTATGGGCTTAACAATAAAATAAAATCAATGGGAGGATCTAAGGATGAAAGGTTATTCTACAGATAAAATCAGAAACGTCATACTTTTAGGACATGGCGGCTGCGGTAAAACGACTTTTCTTGAAGCTGCTCTACTTGCCACTGGTGCAATCACCAGAATGGGTAAAGTAGAGGATGGCAACACCACATCGGATTACGACAAGATGGAAATTGAGAAGAAGCATTCTATCAATACCACTCTAGTTCCGGTAGAGTACCAGGGATATAAATATAATTTCCTTGATACCCCAGGATTATTCGACTTCAAGGGAGAGATTCGTTCAGCGCTCAGTACAGCGGCATCATCGATTATTATGGTGGACGCGTCTGCTGGAGTGCAGGTTGGAACTGAGAAGGCATGGGAGGAATGCAGCAAACATAAGAATCCAAAATTTATAGTCCTCACCAAGATAGATAAAGACAATGTTGATGTAGATAAGGTTGTAGCACAGCTTCGTGAGAAGTTCGGAAACTCCGTAGTTACTGACGATGACAAGGATGCTCTGAACGAGGCAGTTGCTGGTACAGATGAGGCTCTAATGGAGAAGTTCTTCAACGAAGAGCCATTTACAGAGGAAGAGTTCTATAATGGACTTATGACGGGAATCGCAACAGGTGACGTAGTACCTATCATCAAGATGTCTTCAAAGACAGGCGAGGGAATTGATGAAGTTCTCCGCTGCATCAGCAAGTATGTTCCTACACCTAATATGCACCCTGCATACCCAGTAAAGAACATCAAGGACGAAGATGTTGAAATCACTACAGATCCTGCAGAGAAACCAGTTCTCTGGGTATTCAAGACAATCGCAGATCCATTCCTAGGCAGAATTTCCTACGCAAAGGTTATTACAGGAACTGTCAAGGTTGGTCAGGAACTATATAACTCGCGCACACAGAAGATGGAGAAGCTTGGATCTATGTTCTTCGTAAGAGGTAAGCACCAGATTCCTGCAACTGAGGTTGTGGCTGGAGATATCTTTGCACTTGCCAAGCTAGCAGGAACAAAGACTGGAGATACACTATCTCTCAAGAGCGAAGGAATCAAGTTCGAGCCAATCGACTTCCCTAAGCCTAACTACTTCATTGCAGTTCAGGCTAAGGACAAGAACGATGAAGAGAAGATGGCACAGGGCTTATTTAAACTTATGGAAGAAGACCCTTCGTTTGCACTCGTGAGAAATGTTGAGACACATCAGTCACTTATCGGTGGACAGGGCGACCTACAGATAGGAATAATTAAGGAGAAACTCAAGAAGAACTACGGAATCGACGTAGTGACTGTTCCGCAGAAGATTGCTTACAGAGAGACAATCAAGGGCACTTCAGACGTTCAGGGCAAGCACAAGAAACAGTCTGGTGGTGCTGGACAATACGGAGACGTGCACATTAGATTCTCTCCAGCTAAGGAAAACTTCGAGTTCTCCGAAGAACTATTTGGTGGAGCAATCCCTAAGAGCTATGTTCCTGCAGTTGAGAAGGGACTCCTCGAGTCGATGGAGAAAGGCCCTCTTGCTGGTTGCAAGGTAGTTAACATCAAGGCGGTTCTATATGATGGTTCATATCATGATGTAGACTCTAACGAGATGGCGTTCAAGATTGCTGCATCACTAGCTTTCAAGAAGGGCATCGTTGAGGCTAAGCCTTGCCTACTAGAACCAATCATGAAGCTCGATATCGTAGTTCCTGAGAAGTATACAGGTGACGTAATGGGTGATATGAACAAGAGAAGGGGACGTATCCTCGGTATGGATCCAGCAGATGAAGGCACAACTTGCCTACACGCTGAGGCACCAGAGTCTGAACTCTTCGATTATGCAATCGTGCTAAGAGCTATGACTCAGGCTAGAGGAAGCTTTGAAGTTGAGTTCTCAAAGTACGAAGAAGTACCTGCTAACCTAGCTCAGAAGATTATCGAGACTCACAAGCAGGAGACAGAAGGCAAATAACGCTTATAGCGATATACGTATAAAGACCAGCCAGAGGGCTGGTCTTTATCTTTCCCAGAATAATAGTACATTAACTTTTACTGCAAGATAGCAATTTTTCTGATAATATAAGCATATTGAATTAGAGAGGGGAACTCATGAAATTTAGAGACAAATTAGACAGGAAATACCTCAAGATTGTGGCATATGTGGTTCTTGCAGTAGGAATATCATACGCTTTAATTTTGTTGATGGGACAGTATCAGAGCATCGGTAAGAGCCTGATGGGCGGGATAAACTGGGTTGCAGCGATTCTTAAGCCGGCGGTAATCGGTGCGATTTTGGCGTATATCTTAAATCCGCTCGTTGGACTAACTGAGAGGATGATAACTCGCAATGCAAAAGCGCTAAGTCAAAACCCTATTCAGAAGAGGCGTAGACACACATTGGCAGTTTTAATAACGCTTATATTCATCGTAGCGATTGTACTGGCCTCGCTCACAGCGGTCATATATGCAGTGACAAGGCAGGTGCAGACTATAAATGCTGACAGCATCAATGCGCTCGTGAATAGCATTGTGGATCAGGCGAAATCATTTGAACACAGCTTTAAAGAGTGGCTTTCAAAGTACAACTTCAGCAAGAACTATGATCTTAACTTTGAAAGAACCTAATTAACTGGATTTCACATAAACTAAATAGCGCAAGCGGTCTACCGACGCTACTTTCGAATATAACAGCAGGTGTGAGCACACTGCTGTTCTCGGTTATGTTCGCGGTATACTTCTTGTTTGATGCAGAGAACCTAAGAAAGTACTGGGGCAGAATACTCAGGACCATTTGGTCGCAGGGTGCAAATGACAAGCTGACATATGTGTACAGCGATGTTAACAAGGTGTTCAGTGGATACTTCCGCGGTGCAGCGATGGATGGATTTACAGTGGCGCTCCTGATCAGCATTGGACTGACTGTAGTTGGCATGCCTTACGGGGTGCTTATCGGTGTGATGGCAGGTATTGCTAATCTGATTCCTTACATGGGACCGATAGTAGGATACGGACTTACTATCGTGTCGGGCGTGATTTCTGGTGAGATTAAGACGATGATTATATCTATCGTGATCATCTCGGTGGTACAGGTTCTGGACGGTGCGATTATCAATCCAAAGCTATTATCGCATAGCATTGAAATACACCCGCTGCTAGTTTTGGTGGCTATCATCGCAGGAGAGAAGGTGGGCGGATTTGCAGGTATGATTGTTGCCGTGCCGTTTGCTGCTCTGCTCAAGATATGGTTTGAACGCCTCGTTGAGAGGAGGGCGAAGTCTAGAGCGTGGGAAGATACTGTCGCTGCAGCTGAGAGCGTGGATGGAGAAGGCTTGGAAGAGTAACATGGTTTATGCCATTTATTATCCTGCTTGAGACCACTAATTAGTTTTAAAATATTTAATTAAATAAATTTCGATAAAATAAGTGAGTGGTCATGCGTTGTAGTGACAACTCGCTTTATAATTTTTGGAATAATATCCGCCAAACACGCTAAAAATGTATATTTTCGGAATTAAATCCAAAAACTTTACAAAGATATATGTGTAGTGTTATTATTTATGAAGGGAGGTGACGTTGTGATAATAAGAGAGGAATATCTAAGCAAACTTAAAGAGCTAAAGGATAAGAATATTATTAAGATTGTAACTGGAATTAGAAGATGTGGAAAATCAACATTGTTGTTTCAGTTTAAGGATTGGCTCATAGATCAAGGGGTTACAGAATCCCAAATAATTTTTGTTAATTTTGAAGATTTGGAATATGAGGATTTAACAGATTATAGGAAGCTTTATGCGTATATTAAAGAACGTTTGCACAAAGGTGTTAAGACATATGTATTCTTAGATGAGATTCAAAATGTAGATGAATTTCCTAAAGTTCTTGACAGTCTTCAATTACATTCAGACGTAGATTTGTATGTGACAGGCTCAAATGCGTATATGCTTTCGAGCGAGATAGCTACAGTCATATCTGGTAGATACATTCAGATTGAAATGTTGCCTTTATCATTTAAAGAGTATTGCACTGCTAAAGGTGGCGTAGAAAACACAGCTTCAAAGTATCTCGATTACTTATCGTCAAGCTCATTTCCATATGTACTAGAACTAGATGCTAACCCCAATATAGTTAGAGATTATTTGGAGAGTATCTACAACACTATTGTAATTAAAGATATAATGAATCGAAAACAGGTATCAGACTCGATGATGTTACAAAGTGTCTTAAGATTCATATTTGATAATATTGGTAATCCTCTATCTACTAAGAAAATAGCTGATACAATTACATCTGATGGCAGAAAAATTGATTCTAAAACAATAGAAAAATATCTTACTGCACTTAAAGAATCATATATAATTTATCAATCAAAAAGGTATGATGTAAAAGGCAAGCAATATCTAAAGACTTTAGAAAAATACTATGTGGTTGATATTGGACTTCGATATATGCTCCTCGGCAAGCGAAGTATGGATGCAGGGCATATACTTGAAAACGTAGTTTATCTTGAATTGCTCAGAAGAAATTATGATGTTTATGTTGGGAAAGTTGATGCATTCGAAGTCGATTTTGTTGCACAGAACCCGGATGGAAATCATTATTATCAAGTTGCGTTGACTGTAAGAGATGAAGATGTATTGACGAGAGAAATAAGACCTCTTCAAATGATTCATGATGATTATCCAAAAGTAATCCTTACTTTAGATGATGACCCGACAAGAGACATTGAGGGGATTAAAATAATGAATGCGAGAGATTGGTTGTTAGAATCGGACACCTAAAGGATGAAAAACATGGCAGGGATTGTGGATAATTATTTTGAAGAAAAAGTAATATACTGATTTAAATGACCTAATGGGAAGTCAATTATGCCTTTTGAAATAGTAAGAAATAATCTTGTAAATATGGAAGTGGATGCGGTGGTAAATACTGCAAATCCCAATCCTGTGATTGGTTCTGGTGTAGATAGTGAGGTCCATGCGAAAGCTGGTGCTGAGCTACTTGCTGCGAGGAAGAAAATCGGTTACATCGATTTTGGAGCTGCAGCCATAACTTCAGGATATGAGCTAACTGCCAAGTACGTTATCCATACGGTAGGACCAATTTGGAGTGGTGGCAGCTATGATGAGGAGCAAATTCTGGCATCGTGTTACAGGAGTTCGCTAGCTATAGCTAAAAATCACCAGTGCGAATCCGTCGCATTTCCTTTGATTGCCACTGGTAACTACAAGTTTCCGAAATCACTCGCTCTGCAAATAGCCGTTCGAGAAATCAGTAGCTTTCTCATAGAAAACGAAATGCAGATTTATCTAGTCGTGTTTGACAAAGATTCTTTCGAGCTTTCTGAGAAACTTTTCAAATCCGTAAGCAGATACATTGATGAAAACTATATTCGAAGTACGGTGCTAAAAGAATATGGTAGTGATAGCTTGCATGATTCAAGTCTTAAAACTAGATGGGATAGCGATAGGACCACAAGTGGTGCGCAAAATAAAGAGTACCACAAACTTCAGATAGAAGCGTGCCTTGAGCCTAACGTCTGTGCCGCACCAACGCCTAAAACAGATGACCTGAGTGTGATGCTAGATAACCTCGATGCGGGGTTTTCCGAAACTCTGCTTAAGCTCATTGATCGCACTGGGAAGAAAGACTCTGAGATATACAAGAAAGCAAATGTCGATAGAAAGCTGTTCTCGAAAATAAGGAATAACCTGGATTATAAGCCATCCAAATCTACTGCGCTGGCATTTGCATTTGCTCTTGAGCTCGATATAGAAGAGACTCAAGACTTTATCGGAAGGGCAGGATTTGCACTCTCGCCTAGTAGCAAGTTTGATGTTATTGTGGAGTTCTTTCTTATAAATGGAAACTACAATATCTACGAACTTAACGAGGTACTGTTTGCGTTTGACCAACCGTTAATCGGTGCATAAATGTCGCATGCGATGCGACCATTTCTACTCCTGTTTAGCCAATAATAGGGACATAACAACAAACAGGAGGATAAAGAAATGACTGAATTAGTATTTATTTTAGACCGCAGTGGTTCTATGTCTGGACTTGAGAAGGACACTATCGGAGGCTTTAACTCTATGCTCGAGAAACAGCGCAAAGAGCCGGGAGAAGCGGTGGTCTCCACAGTTCTTTTTGACAATGAAATCGAGGTTGTCCATGATCGCATAGGGATTAAAGAGGTACCAGAGCTAACAGAAGAAGAGTATTTTGTGCGTGGATGCACAGCACTTCTAGATGCTGTTGGTGGAGCAATTCATCATATTGGCAATATTCACAAGTATGCTCGCCGTGACGATGTACCGGAGAAGACCCTATTTATCATCACTACTGATGGACTTGAGAATGCCAGCCGATATTATACTTATGATAAAGTTAGAAGCATGATAGAGCGTCAGAAAGACCGTTATGGATGGGAATTTATATTCCTTGGTGCTAATATCGACGCAGCAGAAGAAGCGAGAAGATTTGGGATAGATGAATCCATGGCTGCTAACTATCGCTGTGATGAAGTTGGAACTGCTTTAAACTATGAGGTCATCAGCGATGTAGTGACAAGTGTGAGGATGTGTGAAGAACCTCTGTCTGCAAGTTGGAAGATGAGAATAGATGAGGATTATGAGAGCAGGGATGCGAAGAAATAGCTGAATCTATTAATAACTGCGATGCTGCGTTATGGAGAAATAAAACAGCAAAACAATGTTAAATATATGTGGTGAAACATTAGATGGTGGATGAAATGCAGAAACAAAATGATTTTGAAACAGCATGCAAGAATATGACTGAAGAAATTGGTATTTTCAAAGAAGAAATAGTATCAAAATGCGTAGAACTTCAAGATGCTGAATGGTCATCTGATAAAGGTACAACGAAGGTTTGTAAGGCTGATGAAAACGGCAAGAAGAAGCGCTGTAAGGTCGGAATATGTTATATATCAAAGATTGCGCTGACAAATGATGCTGCAATAGAGATATGGCGCATGTTTAAGAAACATTTTAACGATAGTAACTTAACTAACGTAGAAAGACTCACAGGGAATGAAGAAATGGGTAGATACGTGTTTTCTGCGAAGAATGAATTAGATCAAGTTGAATGTATAATTAACACACCAGGGGAATGGAATATTCCGTTAATTCAAATCACAGGATACGTTGGTTCAAGGTATAGAATTTCGGATATTGACTAAAAATGGGGGTATCTATGATAAAAATTCTATTCATCTGCCATGGTAACATATGCATAACGTTGAAATTTAAATGGTTATAGAAATAGAACTGTGATTTTACCCCATATTTACCCTTAATCCCGAAAAAAATATATCAGTATTTTGAGGATGAAATCTTTAATTAAAAAGATTTAGTCGATTTGTACTACGGAAAAATAATATTTTAGTACCTAATCTTTTTAGGTAAGTTTGTGATATTAAGCGTAAAGTTGAAAGTAAGATTGAGTTAAATAGTGATGAAAATAAGATATAAATAAATACACTTAACTTAATACTAGGGTGATGAAAATTTGTAGGGAGGGAAATAGTTTTGATAAATTCTGCTGATCGAATGGATTACATTGCAGATTATACTGCATCGTATAAAAAAAAGATACAACTCTTGAATAGACAAGGGCTTTTTGATAATGCCACCTTATTTGAATTGTTTGCAGAAAACGTTTGCTCGTTATGGTTTGGGAAAACGTTCAAAAATTTGAACCTAGAGAAATCAAACTATCCTTATGTAGATTTGATTTCTGAAGATGGAAAAATTTTTATACAAGTAAGTACTGGAAATAATATACCAACAAAGATTAGAACGACATTGGAAAAAATTCGAGACAGCAAGAAGCAAGATTCTAAAAAAATTACAAAGGTTTTTTTCTTTATGCTTGGGAATTCATCAGCAAAAAATGTAAAAGAATTTTCAGGAAAAAATAAAATTGGAAATATTGAATTTAACGTATCAGAAAATCTTATAACAACTGATTCTGTGTTAAGAAGAGCAAAAATGATTTAGATTTTCAAATAAAGTTATTTAAACTATTAAAAAAAGATAGCGAGAATATTATAGCGAATGCCGATAAATATCTTGAAGTAATTAAAACAAGTAAACAATTAATAAATCTTAATATCGAAAAATCTAATTAATAATGAATATGAAATAGATCGAACCGATCTAATCGCTAGAATAAAAAGTAGTAAATCAAAATATATTACAATTAATGGAGCCGCTGGTGCAGGCAAATCTGCTTTATGTAAAAAATTATTGCAATATGAAGAAAATATACTGTATTTGAGAGCTGAAAAAATTGCAGATGCTAAATCCACTGATGAATTATGGGGGATTAATATAACGTATATTTTAAAATTGCTTGGTGATAAAAAGCTTGTTATTTATGTTGATGCTTTAGAATTTATAGCGGACTTACCTAAAACAAAACTTGATATTCTACAAGAACTATATATTTTAGCATCAAACTTTAGTAATGTAATAATTCTATCAACATGTAGAACAAGTGACAAAGCGGCGTTCCTCAAAATAGAAAACATGTTTAATGTTGAATCTTTTACAGTAGATTTGTTAGATGACCATAGCCTAGCACTTGTCTGTGAAAAATATGGGGTTGTTAAGAAGCTAGCAAAGCAAAATGAATATTCACAATTATTGAGAACACCTTTTTATTTGAATTTGATTGTAAGCAAAGTTAAGAATCCTGATGAACTTTCAGATATTAATGATCTTAGGAACTTGATATGGCATAAGGTGATATGTTTGGATGGTGTCGATTTGCCAAGTGGAATTAATAATAATGACATAAAAAAAGCAGTGATAATGATAGTCACCAAGCGAGCAGTAGAATTTCTATCTGGAATTTATATTGATGAAATCGGAACAGAGATTCGCAAATTGTTATTTTCGCATGGAATAATAACATTCTGTGATGAACATAGAATACGCTTAAAATATGATATTTTTGAAGATATTTGTTTTGAGAATATTTTTGACAAAAATTATGTGGAATGCAAAGGAGATTATATTCATTTTTACTCAAAGCTGAGTTCGCTTGGCAAGTGTTCTTTTAGGAGATATCAAATTTGGGTTGAAAACAAGCTTTTTACTAAAAGAAATAGGGACGATTTTCTTTATTCGATATTAAATAAAGATTCAATTCCATCAATTTGGAAAAATCAAACTATTATTGGAATTGTAAAGTCTGAATTTTGTTCGGAATTTTTCGCGGAAAATGGTTCTAGATTTTCATTAGAACTGCATAAAGAATTTATTAAGCTTACAAATCTCTATGCATTTCAGGCAAATATAGTTCAGATGCAATATAATAATGTCTATTTAAAACAAAAACCAATTGGAAAAGGGAGAGAAAATCTTATAAATATGGTTTATAAGAAAGATAGTTATAAGAACGAGAACTTAAAGCCATATATAGAGAAATTATGCGTAGATTATTCTAGTTCTGAACACTTCAATGATGAGGCGGGAGAATATACATGTAAAATTTTGGAATATTATTTTGAAGAAGAAATAAAAGATATACAAACGGCATATTTTAGAAACGAGGATAAACTAACAAGATATCTTTCATCAATATATTTGATGACTAAGTACGCAAAAGAATGGATTCAAAGTTTATGGAAGAATATTTCAAATGATTATTTGAATGGAGATAGAAATGTTGGACATATTGCAGAAAAACTTATCAAGTTTACATTAAAAAACACAACATCAACATTAGCGTTGTATATCCCATATGAATTATGCAGGCTTGCAAATGTATATTGGTTTACAGAAAGAAAAATTGATGACAACTTATCATTTTATCATAATATCGATGATGAACAAAATAAGGCTTTAGGGTTTTCAAAAAAAGGTAGTTCATATCATTATGAATTTAGGCATATTATGGATAATGGCTTTCTTAATATGATATGTAATTTCAGTTTCTGGATTGCTTTAGACTGGATAATCGATAAAACAAATTATATTGCTTTAGAACTTCAGAAAAATGGTAAAAAAGCTATTACTGAAGTGGAAATTTTGACTGAGGGCGTTAGACATAAAAAAAAGTTTCTTTGTAATCCAGAATTTTGGCTTGTTGGAGTACAAGAAAATAGGGTGCATGATTTTATTAGTGATGCTATTTACATTTTGGGAGATACTATACTTTCTTTTTTGAAGATATTAACTGAAGATGAAAAAGTAGATTTCTTATTAACAATAAAGCAAATAATATTAACAAAGTCCAATAATATTATGCCACTTACTATAATTAATCGGTTAGGGTGTGAATTAAATAAGATTATTCCAGGATATGCAGTTTGCTTAGCTAGTAGCATCGAATTAATCTATTTAGACTTTCAAAAAGCAGCAATTTTACGACCAGATGTTGAAAGAAAACTTTTAGAGAATCAGGTTATGCTTACAATGGGCATTCCAGAATTAGAGCACAGATATAAAATAGATTTGCAAAAAGTATGGACCTTGCAAGAATATATGTGCAGTATGCAAATGATTCATGATGACGCATTGAATGAAAGAATACATGAAATTTTGGACTATCTTTATTCAAAGTATCCAAATTCTGGAGAAACTGCAAATTGCAATCTTCAGATTCAGAAAATGGATTTTAGGCGAGTTAGTATAAGAAATATTAAAGATGATATTTACGAAATTGAACCAGAGATAAACGGTGAAGCACAAAAAATAGTAAGTGAATATCAAAAAAGTAAATATTTTGAAAGCCAAACTAAGTTCAAAAAAATTCTTGATTCTGTTGAAGAATCAATGAAAGACAAAGAATTTTCTATAGAGAAAAGTCTTTCTGTTATTGATTCGTTACTAAATCTAAGCGGAGAGGCAGAATCACCTTACTTAATTGAAAATTATACATATATGTTGATGGCATGTGTGCTAACAAAAAAAGATATTTCTTTAGAGCGAAGGTCTCAATTATGTAATATATGGCTTGATGGGATTGATCGAATCTTCAATAATGGTATTTTTGTTTGCGATGCTATTCTTAGCAAAATCTTTTTTTCACAATTAGAAAATGAATTAAAAGAAGATGTACGTAGAAGATTCGCCATTACAATAATTAATTGCTTACTTTATCAAGGCCCACAAGGGGTGATAAGAGATATAACAAGACATCTAAAAAAATATCTTTCAACAAATAAGAGCTTGGCAAAAAAAGTTTTTAATACTATTGTTGCTATAGCTAAAGATGAAATGACTGAAAACATGCATAATGCAGCAGTAATAAAAGCTAAAGAAGAGAACTTCACATACATACCAAATCGTCACCCAAGAGTTTCTGTTACTACTGATAATGCTGAATTTGACTATAAGATTTATAAAAGCAAAAGAGATGAAATAATTGAACATTATTTAGTGCATGGTTGCAATATGGAATATTCTAATTTTAATATTAGTGACTACAATCTAAATACATTATGTTACATAGCTAATTGTGGACTTTCTTTATCTGATGCTGATTTCAAATCCTACTTGACGAAAACATTGCTAGAAATGGTTAATGTAATTTTTGAAGTAAGAGAATACTATAAGTTTTTAGATATATATGCAATATCTGAAGTAGAAGATTTCTTTGGAACTTGTTTAACTAATGGTAATTTTTTTATAAGGATGCAGTAGATATATTATTTGATGATATAAATTTTGAAAAAAATTAAATCAAGAAAGTTGCAAATTTTACAACAAAAATTGCTAGCAATGTGATGATAGCATATTTCGATGCATTTAGTGATATAGAACTAAGAAAAAGATATGAGGATATCATAAAAATATATTGAACAAAAAAATATCACTTATTAAGTTAGAGAGAGCTAAAAAAAGAATTAACATCGATGCTTATGTTAACTACAGAAGGTCTGTCTATGGTTAATTTAAATAAATGTAATACGAAATATTCTTTTTGCAGATAAAATTTTTCCTAAATGAGATATGGGGAAGTACGCTAATTTAAACTTTGAAGACTACATGGTGATTTTATATCAGTTCCATATTTCTGAATTATTACCAGAAATACTAATTTCACTAAGTTCTTGCTTAGAAAATATAAAAGATGACAAACAAGATTTTTTTATGAAAAAAAGTATATAAATCAGAAGTTATACTAAATGAAATAATTACAAAGGCGTATCTTGATTATAATGATGAAATTAAGTCCAACTATCAATTGACTGATGCTTATGAAAATGTATTAAAAAGCTTGATTGAAACAAATTTAGAATCAGCCGCTGTGCTATTAGATGATTTTAGAATACATTGAAAAATGATTTTTTGATTTATTAAAAACTCTTCATGAAGAAAGGGGATTATTTGATAGCGTTTAATCGGATTTGAATTAATTAGATGTAAATTTTGCCTTCTAATTAATATTAGTCGGTAATTATTAATAATATTTAATAATCAGCAAATAGGAGAATTGTGATACATGACTAAAATATTATTCGTTTGCCACGGCAACATCTGTCGTTCCACTATGGCAGAATCGGTTATGACTCATCTCGTGAAAGAGGCGGGGTTAAGCGATGAATTTGAAATAGATTCGGCTGCGACAAGCAGAGAGGAAATCGGAAATCCGCCGCATTACGGAACGGTAGCGAAGCTCGGAGAAGTTGGCATACCAGTTGTGCCGCATAGATCAAGGCAGATGTCTGCGGCAGACTATGATTATTTCGACTATTTGATAGCTATGGATGAGAATAATCTGCGCAACATGAAGAGGTTTGTGAGCAATGATGAAGAGGATAAGGTGTCGCTTCTTCTCGAGCATGCTGGCAGAAATGGAGATATTGCAGATCCTTGGTATACAGGGAATTTTGATGTGACGTATAATGATGTCATGGATGGATGCAGGGGACTTCTTGCAGAACTGCAAAATATTAAGTAATGGAATAAAGGTACTCGGTAAGCGAAGTAACACAGTAAAAGTATCTCGTTAGAAATAACGACGCTCTAGAGGTTTTATGATAACCCGATGTAGAAGGAGTATTTGAATTAGATGGCTAAGAAAGCAAAATCAGTATATATGTGTGCGGAGTGTGGAAACGAGTTTCCGAGCTGGCAAGGGCAGTGCTCTTACTGCGGTGCGTGGAATTCGATTGTAGAGCAGAAGGTTAAACCGGAGGCTGATAGCGACGCACGCAGGAGGACGACCAGCAAGGCTACTCCGTCAAAACTAAAGAGCGTGGGGACTGGAAATTACACGAGGATTACATCTGGGATTAGTGAGCTCGATAGGGTTCTCGGCGGAGGGATCGTGCTCGGCTCGATGATTCTGATATCTGGTGAACCTGGAATAGGAAAGTCAACGCTGATAATTCAGTCTGCTAATTCGATTGCGCTTAATAATGGAACGGTTCTCTATGTTAGCGGTGAGGAGTCAGAGGAACAGGTGAAGCTAAGGGCTGACCGCGTGTGCGAAAGTCTGTCTGATAATCTACTCATTTTTCCAGAGACCAATATAGAGAGTGTGCTTGCGGTCTGTGAGCAGACGAAACCGAAATTCCTTGTGATAGACTCAATTCAGACAATGTATTCGGAGGAACTGGACAACACTGCTGGCAGCATCACGCAGATTCGTGCGTGTTCGAATCTGCTTATGAAGTATGCTAAGACAAATAATGTGCCGATTTTTATAGTTGCGCATGTCAATAAGTCAGGTGACCTCGCTGGACCAAAGACTATAGAGCACATGGTAGACTGTGTGCTGAACTTTGTTGGTGAGCGAGATAGGGATCTCAGGATTCTTCGTTCTGTAAAAAACAGATTTGGAACCACCGAGGAAATCGGGGCATTCAGCATGGGTCAAAGAGGTATGGACGAGGTGAGAGACTTGTCGGGCACTCTGCTAGAGAACTCGGATATCAAGGAAGAGGGCTCGGTCGCTTCGGCGCTCTATGAGGGCAGTCGTCCTGTGTTCTTTGAAATTCAGGCGCTAGTGACGCCTGCCAATGTCGGCTTCGCGCGCCGAAGCGCAATCGGCATCGACAATAATAGACTCAATATGATTCTGGCTGTGCTGGAGAAGAAAGTCGGAATCTCGCTGCTGAATCATGACGTCTATGTCAATGTGGTCGGCGGACTGAAGCCCGACGGGCCAGGTGCAGACCTGGCCGTCGCGCTCGCGATCTACAGCTCGTTCCGCGAGCGCACCTCGCCTCGCCGCGTCGTGGCGCTCGGCGAGGTCGGGCTTACCGGCAATCTGCGAGCAGTGAGGAATGCCGACCGTATAGTAAGCGAAGCAGCCAGACTAGGATATGAGACAATAATAATCCCGAAGGGTAACATCAAGATTGAAAACCGCAGTACGGATATTCATGTTGTGGGAGCAGGTAGTCTGGGCGATGCCATTAAGGCATATATAGATAAGAAATAAAGCTGCTACTTTAAGACATGCGAAATTATGATAATTCTCACAGTAGAACATAGATTTTATCACCATAGATGGAAGAGGCGGCTGCAAAACGTGTCGGAACTTCCTAAATGTATCTCTTGAGGAGCTAAAAAAACCTTTGCGAGAGTTACAGGTCATAGCAGACTTCACGACTTAAACGTTGAAGACCTAGTTACTACGAGTAGAGAAATATCTGAGCACACTAACATCGCTCACGTATAGTATAGGAATACGTTATTAAAAACGTGTTACAGGACAAAAACCCAAAAACAGGAAGGCGGTTATTCGCCTTCCTGTTTTCTTATCATTGTATCGTGTCTTGTCCCGAAGCACTACTAGGCATCTACCTCAGTGAACGCTATATTCCTCTGATAAACTACTTCTAACGGTCGCCAGCTCGAACCAAAAATCACTTCCTTTGCCCTCTTCGCTCTCAACCCCATAATTGGCATTATGGAGGCTTAAGATGCCTTTTACGATGGATAGGCCAAGGCCAGTTCCTTCTATGTTGCGATTTCGGTTAGCGCTAGTTCTGTAATAGCGTTCCCATACGTGGGATATCTCTTCAGCGGCTATTCCGTCGCCGTGGTCAATTACATCAAATCTAACATTGCGACCGACTTTCTTGAGCTCAATGCGCACGTACTTATCTTCACCGCAATACTTTATTGCATTGGATATGAGATTTGCCATAACTTGCTTGAGTTTATCGTAATCACCGTATACGTATGCTGACTTACACTTGTTAAATGAGATATTGTATCCCTCTTGCTGATTCAGAACTTCGAACGTCTCCTCAACCTCAGTAGCGGCCTTAACGATATCGAACTTCGTCATGTTGAGCTCTGCTGAATTAGACTGTAGTCTCGATGCTGAGAGCATATCGGAAACGAGTTTATTGAGTCTGTCCGCCTCTGCGATAATAACCGCAAGGTGTTCAGCTCGCTTTTCTGGATTATCACCTGAGATATCGTTAATCATCTCAGCATATGACTTAATCATCGTTAGCGGCGTCTTAAGATCGTGCGATACATTGGCGATCAGGTCGCGCTGGTATGAGTCAGTCTTCTGCATCTCATATGAAGCCTTGTTTAGCGTTCTGGCAAGCTCATTAGTTTCTGTAAAAAGTCCGCCTCTGAACTTAACGTTATAATTACCATTACTGAGCTGAACTGCAGATTTTGTGATGCTTGCAATCGGTAAAGATAGCCATGTTGACATGATAATGGCTAGCATGCTGGCTATCATAAGCGTAATAAATGTGATGTAGAGCAGCTGAGAACGCAGGATCGAAATAGTCGATTCAACCGGGTAAAGCGGTGCAATCATATAAAGGACAGTTCCGTCGTCGCGATTACCTAGATAAGTCGCATATACGAGGCGAGAAGCTTTATTTCCTTTCTCGGCTACGGTTAGAGAAACGGTGCCGAGGGAACTCTTTGTGAGCTTATCCTTCGCATCTGAAATCTCAAATTGATAGTGAGGAAGATCTCCTTGTGAAAAACCACTGTTACCATATTCTGTAGTAGCATCTGCCGTCTCAAGCCTTATGTATAGGCCGTTTCGGTCAGCAGCTTTGCGTGCGTATGCATCGAAATTATCTCTATTTGTAGAATAATAATTACCTAGTTTATTCGCCGTTGACTGTGCCTCGTGAGCCATCATTCGCTCGTAGTATGTGTTCATGAAGAAGCTCTGCATGAACCAAACCATGAGCAGTATAACCGCAGCAAACACCATGAAGTACATCAGTGAGATTGCACGTATACTGTTCGGATCCCACTTGCTTCTATTTGTCTTCGTATTCAAACTTGTAACCTACTCCTCTTAGCGTAACGATGAAATCTCGGTATGGGCCGAGGTTATTTCTCAGGTTCTTGATGTGAGTATCAATAGTTCTATCGTCGCCGAAGAAATCATAGCCCCAGATATCCGAGAGAAGCTTATCTCTAGATAAAGCGATATTTCTGTTTTGGATTAGGTAGAAGAGAAGGTCGTACTCCTTAGGTGTAAGGTTTACTCTCTCTCCATCTATATAGATTGTTCGAGCTGCAAAGTTAACCTCGAGACCGGCAAATTTCATGACGTTGCTCGTTCCGTGATCGGCACCTTCGCGTCTAGTAATAACTGCATTTACACGGGCCATGAGCTCCTTAGGACTAAATGGCTTTACTACGTAATCGTCAACGCCTAGCTCGAAGCCAAATAGCTTATCGTATTCTTCTCCTCTTGCAGAAAGCATGATGACAGGAATATCCTTGAACTTCTTGATTTCCTTTACTGAGCTAAACCCATCCAGCTTAGGCATCATTACATCCATGATAATCAGGTCGTAATCGTTAAGTTTGCATAGTCCAATTGCGCTCATTCCGTCTGCAGCCTCGGTAACTTCGTAGCCGCTAAATTCTGAATATTCTTTGATGACCTCTCTGATTTTCGCTTCGTCATCTACAACAAGTAGCTTTTTCATATCTTCTTCCTTTCATATCATGTGAATAATACAAAACACTAATTCAAATATACAGTTCCTAAATTTTGTACAATTATATCACAACCCATCTTCACATTGTGGAAATCCATTGAAGAATACGAGTTATTGAAGTGTTAATATGTGTTAAATCAATAGATTCCATTCTTAATCTACATTGACAGTAGTATGACGAAGACTTATTCTATATACTGTATAAATTATACGGAATTAGTATGGAGTGTTAGGACAGATAATTTAAGGAGAACATTTATGAAGAGTAGAATCGCAGCATTGATTACGTGTTTTATGCTTCTTGTATCTCAGGTAGTAACAACCAGTTATGCTGGTATATATGACGGTGCTATCAGAGATAGAGCGAGCATCAATGCGGACAATGTTTCGGAGAAGAACTACAAGACTTTTAGCCCCGATCTATCCGAAGATACAGGACTTATCGAGACCAAGGCAGACCTTGCAAATGAAGCATCGAAGACATATGAGAGTGTGACAATCGACGAAACTCATTTTCCAAGTGAAGGCTTTAGAAATCTAGTAAGTGAGAATTTCGATACTGACGGTGACGGAACACTTAGCAGTAATGAAATTCGTGAAGCGAAAGTTGTGGAAAGTGAAGGCGACTACGAGATTGATTCCCTCAAGGGTATCGAGTATCTCACAAACCTCAAGAAGCTTAACGTATATTCAGATACTTTGACAGAAGTTAATATCACTAAAAACCCTGAACTGCAGATACTTTCGCTATCTGGGGATGGTGCAATTACATCAATTGATACAAGTAAGAATGCTAAGCTGCGCGTATTTAATGTGGCAAATTCATCGCTATCAAGCGTGGATTTGACTAAGAATACAGAGCTCAGAATTTTTACCGTTCCGCTTACTTCTTTACGCAGCGTTGATTTAAGAAATAATCCTTACCTAAAGAGATGTGAGGTGCCTGGAACTCAGGTAAAAGAGCTAGATGTAACGCATAATAAGAGGCTTCAGGCGCTCAACATCGAGGGTACAACTGTAAGCCGCATCGATACTTCGAATAATAGAGATCTTTATGAGTTTTATTTCAATGATACTGATATTTCTAGCGTTGACTTCTCGAAGAACTGGAACCTCACACAGGTGCAGGCAAACAACACAAAGCTAAGTCAATTGATATGTCCCACTGCAAAGCACTAACACTGTTTTGGATGCGCAACACCGAGATTGAAACTCTCGACCTCTCCAACAACAAGTACTTCAGTGAGCTTGCAGCAGGAGACTCTAAGCTAAAAGCTCTCGATGTTGCAGACAAGACATTCCTTAAGACTATTGAGATTGAAAATACACCGGTAAAGCATCTTGATGTGAGCAGTGCTCGTAACCTCGTGGGACTCAATGTATCTGGTACACAGATTAAGAAGCTCGATGTAAGCAAGAATACAAATCTAAACGTTCTAAATGTTAGCGATACTAAGGTGAAGAGTCTTAATATCACTAATAATACAGCACTTAGAAAGCTGCATTTTGACAATACATCAATCAAGGGAATGGAGAAGGTGGACGCTGCAAAGCTTCCAGCACTTGAGGAGCTTTCATGCAAGAATGCAGGTGTAGAAGAAATCACAAAACCAGTATCTAATAATATCAGTCTATGGAATACTGATGGCAATAAGCTAAAACAACTCGACTTAATAGGCTTCTCTGCTTATCAGGGTATTGAAGTATCACCACAGAACGTAACTGTAAATGGCAAGGAAAAGAACGGAGCTCTTCAGGTTGATATGCATGACCTAGTTCAGGATGTATCAAAGGTGAGTAACGTTACAGGTGCCAACGCAACTTATAACGCAGGAACTGGAGTTGTGACATTTGGAACTTCCGGTGATAGAACTTTCGCATATGACTATGCAACTGGTAACACTGGAGCACCTACGATGAAGGTGAACGTGAAGGTACTTAGTGACCTAGATCCAGATGAGTTTGCTGCACATATCAATAGAGCTAGAGTTATCGATAACGGAAACACTTTAGAGGTTACCCTAGATAGAAATGTGACAATTGCTGATAACGGTAAGTCCAAGATTGAAATTTATGATGGAGACCCAGATAATGGGGGAACTCTACTCCACAAGCTTGGAAGCAATGACAATGTAGATGCACAGTTTGAAACGCTGAACATTTCACTTAAAAATACTGTAGACATTAAGAAGCCTCTATATGTAAAGATAAACAAGGGAGCTATCAAAGACAGCAAGAATAAGATTCTTGGAGAGAATATCTCTGAGGCAATCGTTCGTGACGTTACTGTATATAGTATCGTATTCTCTAAGACGAAGTTCGATAGCGATGGTGGTGCACTTACCGTAAACCTAGCGGGAAGCAGATTTAAAGCAGCATCAAACCTCAAATTGACTCTTGTAGATGATGCCGGCAATGTTTGAATGGAGAGACTTCGTTCGTTACAGCGAAGAGTGCTGAGTTTAAATTCAATCTTCCTGAGAACGGTAGCGAAGATAATGTGAAGTACAAGGCAGTGCTTACTGCTGATGGCAAAGAGATTGATATTGCAGGTGCATTCAATGGAACCAAGAAGGTTACAGTTATAACTGCAAAGGAGGAAGAGGTAACACCTGGTGCACTTACATTATACTCCCTGTCAGGTGCGGATGATCAGGATCCATCCGATGGTGTATTTGAAGGTACCGTTGAAGGGTACGCAACACCGACAGCAACTCTTGAACTAAACGGAAGTAATCTAAATACAGATAATGTCAAGGTTAAGGCAGTTGATGAGAATGGTGTAGACTGGCCTACAACTCCAGTGCCACTCTGCAACTCCATGTATAGATTCCAGGCTGTTCCTAACTATGTGGATCCAGCTGGCAACAAGATGAAGTTTGATCTTATGGCGCCAACTAATATTGGTGCTGACAAGACATACACCATTACAGTATCGCTAGACGGAGGCAAAACTTATCTAGCGCATCCTGAGTACAAGATGGTTATCCATAACAACGGTTACATGGGAGATAAGCTGTTCACACCTGCCCAACTACAGAATCTCATTAATATCGAAGTTAACTACGTAGATGAGAGCGGCAACAAGATTGCTGATTCAGATAACTACAAGGCATACGGAGTGTCGGAAATTTACTCTTTAGGCATCAAAGCTAAGAAGATTAAGGGATATGCAGTTCAGTCGAGCGATGTAGACCAGGAGCTTCTAGATAACGGATTCGTAGCTTCGCTACCTAGCAATAAGATTACATTCACATACAGTAAGGCTGAACCTAATAAGATGATTGAAGGAAATGGAATCAGCTATGACCTCGCTCTTGGCGGAGACCTAAACTTCAGAGCCTCGTCCCCAGTATCAGAGTTTGAATCTGCTGTTGTAACTGGTACAAGCTACAGAAAGGTTCTAGTAGAAGGTGTCGATTTTGAGAAGAGTTCGGGTAGTACAAGAGTTAAGCTTAAGGCTGCATACCTAAAGACACTAAAGCCAGGCAGATATAAACTAGAGGTTAATGAAACTTCAGGCACTGCGACTGCTGTGTTCACAATCTACGATTCGAGAAGTGCGGCTTCTGGAAGCAAGTTCACTAGCACGAAGGCTGGTAAGGGCAGATATGCTTTAAAAGCAGGCAGATTAAGCAGAAGAGGCGTGGTTCAGACAGGAGATAACCTGCCGTTTATGCCATTCGTGCTCTTTGGAGCATCTGTTGCTGCGCTGGCACTCGTAGTAGTCAATCGCAAAAAGTTCAGTAAATAATCCTGAATTCAAAGGATTGAAGTGAAAAATCAATAAGAGTATGGAACAGAAAGGTGATTTGATCACCTTTCTGTTTTTTCGTATGTAAAACAAATGAAAAAGGTTTGACAATAATTGTAAAATAATTATTGACATTATTAATATCTTGTGCTAATTTGTAAAGTTTCGATTGTTGCTTTTAAAATACAATTATACTATAATTTTATTAAGTACAAGTTGTATTGAGAGGAGGCAGTCGTGTTCAATATCGGAGATAGCATTGCATATCCAATGCACGGAGCGGGAGTTGTTACTGAAATCGAAGAAAAAGAAGTGCTCGGTGAAATTTGCCGCTATTATCATGTTAGCCTCCCATATAGCAAGATGCATGTGATGGTTCCTGTCGACAATTCGGACAAGGTGGGGGTTAGAGCTATCATTTGCAAGGAGGACATCCAAGGTGTTCTCAAGGTGCTCGGAGGCGAGTCCGATGAAATGTCGAACAATTGGAATAGAAGGTTTAGAGAGAATACAGAAAAGCTTCGTACTGGAAATATATACGAGGTTGCTGGTGTAGTGAGGAATCTCGTTCGTAGTGACAGGGTGAAGAAGCTGTCGACAGGAGAGAAGAAACTGCTCGGCAATGCTAAGCAGATTCTCGAGAGCGAATTAGTACTCGCGGGAGGACTTTCGCTTGACGAAGCTGATAACCTTGTAGAATCTAACATTTAGCCATTAGGGTGCTTGTAGAGTCAAGCCTAGACCACAAGTGCCCTTTATTATAAAAATGATTGTTTAATTTTTGGCAGAAAGGAGGGACTAGATTGATCAAAAAGTTATATTCCGTATTGCTGTTCGTCATGGGCGGTATAATCGGAGGACTTTTGTTCTGTGTACTACAGATGCAGCTTGAAAATATCAGCTTCAATGAAGTTGCTGTTACGAGTGTCGTTGATTTCAGCACACTGGTTCTCTTTGTCATGATTTTCGGACTTATTTTTAGAATTTTTGCACCGGCACTTATTAAGAAGCAGAAGAAAGCAGCATCATATATAGAGCATGACCTCAAAGATTTATCGATAGACGCTATTCTTGTGGATGCAATAGGCGTGGTAATTGGACTTGTCATTGCGCTAATAATTTCCATGAGCTATAGGTCGCTGCTTCCACCACTCTGGTATGCAGTAGTGACAATTGGACTTTACTTCGTGCTCGGGTTTCTTGGGTTTTCTATCGCTTCAGCTAAGATTAAAGGCAACAGAAGAATATTTGATAGCCTTGCAATCCGCGGACAAGAGAGGGTTCATGCTGGCACACTAAGGTAATTGATACGAGTGTCATCATCGACGGCAGGATCCTCGATATCATGAGGGCAGGATTCGTAGACGGCAAGATTATAATTCCAACTTTTGTGTTAGATGAACTTCGCCATATAGCTGATTCTAGTGACAATATCAAGCGCGTGCGCGGTAGACGTGGGCTCGATATACTTAATCAGATTAGAAGTGAGTTCAACGTAGAGGTTTATAACAACACTGCGAAACTCAGGTATCTTGATGATATTCCAGAGGTAGATGTTAAGCTGATTAAGCTTGCACGCGAACTGAATGCGAATCTGATTACTACAGACTTCAACCTGAACAAGGTTGCGACAATAAATGATATCAAGGTTCTCAATATCAATGAGCTGGCGAATGCAATCAAGCCAGTAGTCATTCCGGGTGAGAAGATGCTTGTCGATATCGTTAAGCGTGGAAAAGACCGCGAGCAGGGCATCGGTTACCTAGATGACGGCACGATGATAGTCGTTGAAGATGGTGCAGATCATATCGCTGAAAACGTAGCAGCAACGGTTACGAGCGTGATTCAGACGGCGGCAGGCAAAATGATATTTGCACGTATCAATCCGTAATGCGATAATGTAAGCAATTGCCAATAGCATTTGGATTAACCGTCCCTAGAGATAGAGACGGCACGCAAAAGAGACACTTTCTTTGCAGATTAAACGAGGGATGGATATAGCCATTAGTAATAATATTAACAGATACATAGAGAAGATGAACAGCGAGAGCATTCGCATTGCACTTATAGCTGCGGCTGGCAAGGGTACGCGCATGGGTGCGGAGATTCCCAAGCAGCTTATGAGCTACAAAGGGATGACGGTTATTGAGCGAACGGCCTCAGTCTTCGCAGCACACGAGGAGATAGATGCGATATTTCTCCTTATACCACAAGATAGAGAATACGATGAGACATTCTTCCAAATAGCGGATAGGCTAGGACACTTGCACAACAAGCCTGTCCGCTGTTCGTATGGCGGAAATTCCCGAGGAGAGTCGGTTTATAACGGTTTGCAGGCGATTTCAAGCTATCTTGATGAGAATGGGGAGGCTCATAATGATTGTGTATCAGGCGCTGGCGAAGTGGTAATTTTGATTCATGATGCAGCTAGGGCAGAGATAACTGAAGAGATTATCGATAGAAATATCGCAGCTATGAGAGAGAATGAGGCGACATGCACTGTGGTTCCGATGATTGATTCGCTCAGGATGACAGAAAAATCAGCAAGTGAATTTTTTGACGACTTGTCATCACATAATGATTATCTTATAATTAATAGTAAATCTATTGATAGAGATAGAGTGGTCTCTGTGCAGACTCCGCAGTGCTTTAAATTAGACAGTTTGATGGCTGCTTACGACAAGGCGAGAAATGATGGATATGTCGGTACGGATGATGCCTCTATTGCGGAATATTTTGGGATAGATATAGCGCTCGTTGAAGGAGATTATGTCAATACCAAGATAACTACCGGAAAGGACATCCCTATGGGAATACGAGTAGGTACAGGATATGATGTTCATAGACTCGCCGAAGGGCACAGACTTATACTGTGCGGGGTCCCACTCCCCAGCGACAAGGGGCTAGTCGGACATTCGGATGCTGATGTGGCAACACATGCGCTGATGGACGCGCTGCTTGGAGCAGCATGCTTAGGCGACATAGGAAAGCATTTTCCTGATACAGATGAGATATATAAGGGTGCAGATAGCATAGAGCTCCTACGTGAGGTCAAGAAAATAATTGGCGACGTAAGTATCGGTAATGTCGACATTACGATAATAGCTGAGAGTCCTAAGCTGGCACCGCATATAGATAAGATGAGAGAGAACATAGCCGAGGCACTTGAGATGCCTATTGGCGCGGTGAACGTCAAAGCGACTACGACAGAGAAGCTTGGTTTTACCGGAAGAGAAGAGGGCATTGCAGCTCAGGCTGTTTGCACAATAGAAGGGAGATTTTAACTATGAAATTATCGAGGCTCCACCTCAAGACATTGAGAGAAGCACCAAACGAAGCAGAACTAATCAGCCACAAGCTGATGATCAGAGCTAACTTAATTAAGAAGGAAGCTGCTGGTATATATACATTCATGCCATTTGGATGGAGATCAATTAGAAATCGAGGAGATAGTAAGACAGGAGCAGGATAGAATTGGCTGCCAGGAGCTTCACATGCCTCACGTAAATCCATCCGAGCTATGGAAGGAGTCCGGCAGATGGTATGCTTACGGACCAGAGCTATGGAGAATCAAAGATAGAAATGGTAGAGATTTCTGCCTCGTTCCTACATGTGAGGAGCTATGTACTAACATTGTAAAGCAAGAGGTTTCCTCATACAGAGAGCTTCCTCTTCAGCTATACCACATTCAGTTCAAGTATCGTGACGAAGCTCGTCCAAGATACGGACTGATGAGATCTCGTGAGTTCATAATGAAGGACGCTTATTCATTTGATAGAACTCCTGAGGACCTAGAAGAGGCTTATAGACTTCAGTACGAAGCATACGTACGAACATTTACAAGATGCGGCCTAGACTTCAGAATCGTAGAAGCTGACAACGGACCAATCGGTGGAAGCAACTCGCATGAATTCTCTGCTCTTTCTAACGTTGGGGAGAGTGAAATCGCATACTGTGAGAAGTGTGACATGGCTGCTACTATCGAGAGAGCTGAGTGCATCAATGATAAGCCAGTAGATGAGCCAGAACAGGAACTAGAGGCAGTTTATACACCAGGAACTAAGACTATCAAGGATGTATGTGACTTCCTAGGTGTAGACGAGAAGAAGACTGTAAAGGCGCTCATGTTTACTACATTTGATCAGGATCTAAACCCTGCTGACTACGTTTGTGTATTTATCAGAGGAGATAGAGATGTTAACATGATTAAGCTTGTAAATGCCCTTGGAATCCCTGAACACTACATCGAGTTTGCAGATGAGGATGAAATGGGACCTGTTACAGGAATCGTTGGTGGCTTTACTGGACCAGTTGGAATTCACAACTGCAAGATTGTAGTTGATAGCGAGCTAGTTGGAACCAAGAACATGGTTGCTGGAGCTAATAAGGAAGATCACCATATGAAGGGTGTTTGCTATGGCAGAGACTACGTTGGAGATATCGTGACAGATATCAAGACGCTCAAGGAAGGCGATCCATGCCCACACTGTGGAGCTCCAATCAAGCACACAAGAGGTATCGAGGTTGGTCAGATCTTCAAGCTAGGAACTAAGTACTCGGAGTCAATGAATGCAACATATAAGGATGAGAATGGTGATGACCAGATCTACTGGATGGGTTGCTACGGAGTCGGCGTTACAAGAACTATGCAGGCTGTCGTTGAACAGAGTCACGATGACAAGGGTATCATCTGGCCAATGTCAGTCGCACCATATCATGTAATTGTAACTGTTATTAACCCTAAGGATGAGGTTCAGATGGATCTTGCTAATAAGATTGAGTCAGAACTAGAAGCTAAGCGCGTTGAAGTTATCGTAGATGATAGGGATGAGAGAGCTGGTGTTAAGTTCAACGATGCGGACCTAATCGGTATTCCTATTAGAATCACAGTTGGTAAGCTTGCTAAGGACGGCAACGTTGAGTACAAGCTAAGACGCGAAGAGAGTAACGAGGTTCTTTCGGCAGAGGATGCAATCAAGGCAGCGGTAGAACTCGTTGATAAGGAGATTTTCGGACTATAATCCGATAATTACGAAGGAAAAAATTAATCACAAGGTGATTTACAGTCCTGAGAATTAGGAGGGAAAATGCTGGAAGTATTCGTCACATTTTTCAAACTGGGCTTGTTCACAATCGGGGGTGGGGTCGCTATGATTCCCATCCTCTCTAATGTTATGGTCAAAGACAAGAAATGGTTCACTGAAGATGAGATGATAGATATCATCGCTATCTGTCAGGGGCTACCAGGCGTCATTGCCATCAATATGGCAACTTATGTGGGGTTCAAGAAGCGTGGTTTGATTGGATCCTTTGTTGCAACATTTGGCGTTATACTTCCCTCGTTTGTGATAATCGTTATTATAGCAAAAGGTATGAATTTTATAGACGGCAATCCATATGTCCAAGGAGCACTAGGAGGTCTTAGGGCTGCGGCGCTTGGTCTTATTATTATTGCTGTATATCAGGTTGCCAAGGTTGTTATTAAGGATGCTTTCAGTGCTATCGGTGCTGCACTCAGTTTTATACTTATTGCAGCTCTCAAGATAAATGTGGTTTACATTATCGTGCTATTCCTAGCTCTCGGCATCGGACGTGCTTTACTAACAAAGACATCTATCGATACTAGAGATTGCGGAAAATCTGTATCTGATGCAGACGGAAGAGACTATCAATCATCTCTAAAGCAGAGAGATGAACGAGCAGATGTAATTGAAGTAGATGAAAAAAATAAAGAAGGAGGCGATAATTAATGTTGCTAGCAAAGTTGTTTCTTGCCTTCTTTAAGATAGGTCTATTTGGATTTGGCGGCGGACTTGCGATTATCCAGCTCATCTACGACAGCATCAAAGAGTTTGCCAATATATCCCCTGAACAGTTTGCGAATATCGTTGCGATTGCCCAAGTTACTCCGGGACCAGTTGCAGTAAATTCGGCAACCTATGTGGGATATGAAGTAGGGGGATATCTCGGCTCAGCGCTGGCAACGTTAGGTGTCGCAACTCCAGCGTTTATAATCATCGCAATGGTTGCAAATGCAGTGGAACGCTACAAGGAGAGCGCTGCTGTCAAAGGTGCACTTGAAGGCATTAGACCAGCAACTGTAGGACTTATAGCAGCAGCGATAATCACTATCGGTGAGGCGGCTGTAATGCCAGAACACTCCCTTGGAGGCAACTTCTCGGTACTTCGAGACATGACGATTTCCGTAGGGGGCATGCACATAGATGTGATATCGATAGTTCTTTGTGGAATGACTATATTGCTAATTCAAAAATTTAAGATAAATCCGATGCTCGTACTAGTCATTATTGCGTGCGTAGGCGCTGTCGTTGGTGTATAATCAAGATAACTATACCCAAATGGGAAATGGCGAAATAAGTCGACACATGATTTAGTGGAGGAAAGAAATGAAGATTTACAACTCTATGACTAGACGCAAGGAAGAGTTTGTGCCTATCCATGAAGGAAAAGTCAATATCTACGTTTGTGGTCCTACGGTTTACAACTATTTTCATATAGGTAATGCCAGACCATTCGTAGTATTCGACACTCTGCGTAGGTTTTTTAAATATATCGGATATGACGTTAAGTTCGTGCAGAACTTTACAGACGTTGATGACAAAATTATCAACAAGGCAAAGGAAGAGAATTTACCGGCACTTGAGGTATCGGAGAAGTACATCAAAGAGTATTTCAAAGATGCGGAAGCTCTCAACGTAATAAAGGCTGACGTGCACCCTAAGGTTTCCGAGCATATCGAGGATATCATCGAGTTCATCAGTACGCTAATTGAGAAAGGTTATGCGTATGAGGCTGATGGTGACGTTTATTACATCACGCGCAAGTTCCCAGAGTACGGCAAGCTGTCTGGTCAGAACATAGATGACCTAGAATCGGGTGCTAGAATTGCTATTGGTGAGGTTAAGAAGGATCCACTCGACTTCGCACTATGGAAGGCTCAGAAGACAGACGATGAGATCGCATGGGATTCGCCTTGGGGCAAGGGTAGACCAGGCTGGCACATCGAGTGTTCTACTATGTCTAAGAAGCATCTCGGCACAACTATAGATATTCACGGAGGCGGACAGGATCTCAAGTTCCCTCACCATGAAAATGAAATCGCTCAGTCCGAAGCGTGTAACTGCGCGCCTTTTGCGAACTACTGGATGCACAACGGATACATCATGGTTGATGGCGAGAAGATGTCGAAGTCGCTAAATAACTTCTTTACAGTTAGAGATATTCGCAAGGAGTACGACGGTGACTTTATCAGGTTCTTCCTACTAAGCGTTCAGTACAGAGGACCTATCAACTTTAGCGATGAAGGTATGAAGCAGGTTAAGCAGGGATATGATAGGCTTATAAACGCTACCGAGACTTTGGAGTTCCTAGTTCAGAATGGCTCTGATAAGGTAACAGAGAAGGAAGAGGAGACGGTTAAGTCGTTTAGAGACTATAAGGAAAAATTCATAGAGTGCATGAGTGATGACCTTAATACTGCAGGTGCTATAGGTGCCCTCTTCGAGCTAGTTTCGGCTATTAACGTGGAGATTGAAGGTGGAGCATCAAAGGAATTTGCGGGAAAGGCGCTCGAGATTATCCATGAACTCGCTGACGTCCTTGGTGTGCTTCAGAGAAGTAGGGAAAATGCGGTAGGCGAGGATATCCAGGCCCTCGTAGACGAGAGGCAGCAGGCTCGTAAGGAGAAGAACTGGGCTAGAGCTGACGAAATCAGAGATCAGCTTGTCGCTATGGGGTATACTCTCAAGGATACTCCGCAGGGGGTTCAGATAATTAAGCAGATGCATAACGATATCAAGAGCATGAATACGACGGCACTAGCCTATATAGGTGATGCCGTCTACGAACTACATATAAGGGAGCTTCTGATTGGGCGAAGCAAAGGCGATGTCGGCAAGGTGCATAAGAGAGCGGTATCATACGTGTCTTCTGATGGGCAGTCCAAGGCGATAAAGTCCATGATGAATGATTTTCTAACGGAAGAGGAGCAGAAGCTCGTTAAGCGCGCAAGGAATAAGCGTGCGACATCGAGACCTAAGAATGCCGATCCGCGCAAGTACAAGCTTGCTACGGGGTTTGAGGCGCTGATAGGGGCACTTCATATGGATAAGGATGACGCTAGACTTGAAGAGGTTTTGGCGGAGGCTGTCCGAATTATTGAGGAGGATTAGAGTGAGCAAGGCGGATAAACTGTTTGTGAGCATGTGCGAAGACATAATTGCTAATGGATTCAGCACTGAAGGGCAGAAGGTAAGACCTCACTGGCCAGACGGAACACCTGCGCACACGATTAAGAATTTTGGCGTGGTAAATAGATATGATTTACAGGAGGAGTTTCCTGCTCTTACCGTAAGACCAACGGCTATCAAGCTCGCGTTTGACGAGCTGCTGTGGATTTGGCAGAAGAAGTCTAACAGAGTTTCTGACCTCGGAAGTCACATCTGGGATGAGTGGGCAGGCGAGGATGGAACTATCGGTAAGGCATACGGATACCAGCTCGGGGTTAAGTATAAGTTCAAGCAGGGCGAGATGGACCAGGTTGACAACATCCTGTGGTTGCTTGAGCATGACAAATACTCCAGAAGAATCATGGCTAACATGTATAACTTTGCCGATCTAAGTGAGATGAACTTAGAACCTTGCGCTTACAGCATGACCTTCAACGTAAAGGGCGATACGCTTAATGCGATTTTAAACCAAAGATCCCAGGATATCTTGACGGCGAACAACTGGAATGTTGTACAGTATGCACTGCTTCTTATGATGTTTGCTCAAGTTAGCGGTCTCAAGGCGGGGGAGCTAATACATGTGATTTCTGATGCGCACATCTATGATAGGCATGTGGATATAGTTAAGGAGCTCATCGAGCGTCCGCAGTATCCTGCGCCTAAGGTGACGCTAAATCCTGAGGTAAAGAATTTCTACGACTTCACGGTTGATGATCTAATCGTCGAGGACTACCAGAAGAACACGCAGGTGAAAAACATTCCAGTAGCGATTTAATTCGAGATTATATAGACGGTGCCTTTAGTTTACTGAGGTGCCGTCTTAAATATTATTAAAATGATAATGTCAGCATGTGAGTGCATAATGCACGAATATAACAAACTGAGGTGAATTATGAATCTAATAGTAGCTGTTGATGAGAAATGGGGTATCGGGTGCGACAATGATTTGCTCGCTTCGATTCCTGGAGACATGCAGTATTTCAAGGAAAGACGACTGACGGAGTTGTAGTGATGGGGCGCAGAACTCTCGAGAGCCTGCCTAAGCAGAGGGGGCTTCCAAAGCGCGTAAACTATGTGTTAACTTCAAACGAAGACTTCGAGGCTGAAAGATGCATAGCCGTGCATAGCGAGGAAGAACTGTTCAAGGAGCTCGAGCAGTATGATCCAGAGCATGTATTTATCATCGGCGGAGAGAGCATATATAAGAAGTTTTACAAATACTGTGACAAGTGCTTCGTAACTAAGATGCACGCGGATTTACATGCTGACAAATTCATGGTTAACCTCGATAAGGATGACGATTTTAAAGAGACGTGGAAGAGTGAGATGCATAGCGAGAATGGTATAGACTATGAATTCACTTTGTATGAGAAAGTAGAGAAGTAATGGCAAAATCAGATAAAAAGAAAACAGGCACTCGTGGCAAGAATAGACGTGATGCACACGGAGTGTATCAGAGACGCGCGGAGAGAGGAAAAGCAGCGTTCAGACCTTATGATGGAGAGCCTGCGGAAGAGTTCCGTAGCAATAATGGGCGGAACACAGGAAGAACTAAACGTACTAGCGGTAACGCTGGCGGATATATTAGTTCGCAGCGTAATGTCAACTCAGGGAGTTATAGCAATTCTCAGCGCGACAGAAACTCAAGCAGCCGCCCGCGAGATAACTACAAAAATACATACCGCTGCAGTGAATGGGACAGCCGCAGCGGCAGCTTTGCTGAGGCGCAGAATGCTCCAGCCGCGAATCTGATAGCCGGCCGCAATCCGGTAATCGAAGCAATCAAAAGCGGCCGCGAGATAGAAAAAATCTACATGGCGGCAGGAGCTGAGGGCTCCGTCGTAAAAATCAGAGCTATGGCTAAGGATGCTGGCATAGTGGTGGATACAGTTCCTAGAATAGTGCTTGATAGAATGGCTCCAGGGGAGAAGCATCAGGGAGTGGCAGCGGAGATATCTGCGTATTCGTATTCGACAGTCGAGGAGATAATGAATCGTGCAGCTGATAGCGATGAACCACCATTCATCATGGTGCTAGACGAGATTTCAGATCCACACAACCTTGGTGCGATCATAAGGACGGCAGAGTGTGCTAATGCTCATGGAGTTATAATTCCTAAGCGCAATGCTTGTGGACTTACAAGTACCGTGGCTAAGACTTCAGCAGGAGCACTAGAACGCATGCCGGTTGCGAGAGTAACCAATATATCTCGCACCATCGAAGAGCTACAAGCACAGGGCGTGTGGGTAGCCGCAGTGGATATGGATGGAAAATCATATTATGAGACAGAGGGCGTGATGAAAGGTTCAATTGCCCTAGTTATAGGAAATGAAGGCAAGGGTATCAGCAGGCTCGTTAAGGAGAAGTGCGACCTCACGATATCAATTCCGATGAAGGGAAGCATCAACTCTCTAAATGCATCTAATGCAGCAGCTATTATGATGTATGCGGTTAGACGAAGCAGAGACTGTTAGCAAGTTATATTTACGAGTTGTACAGTATTAAATATCAAGGAAAACGCTTGACATTGACATCTGCACAGCGTATTATTATAAGGCTACTTTATGAATTCACGACAGAGCTTGCGAGGCGGGCTCTGACTTTTGAGTTGAGAGAAGCAATTAGCTTACATATATATTTGCAAAGGAGGTCATCACCTTGAGAAACAAGATTACACTAGCATGCACAGAGTGCAAGCAGAGAAACTACAACACAACTAAGAACAAGAAGAACAATCCTGATAGAATTGAGCTTAGAAAGTTCTGCAAGTTCTGCGGTAAGGAAACACTCCACAAGGAGACTAAGTAGTCGAGGGAACATCATGGCAAACAACAATGAAACCATATCCAGAGATGGCAAGGATACTAAAATAGAGAATAAGACCAGCAAACCGGAACAGCGCAAAGAGCGTAAGGGCATCATTGGATATTTCACTGGTGTTAAACAGGAGATGGCCAAAGTAGTATGGCCGACGAGAGCGGAACTGACCAAGGATACTGTAGTTGTTTTTGGTGTGTGCATCTTCTTCTCCCTGTTGTTCTGGGGGATGGATACAGGCTTCTTAGCAGTGCTCAAGAAGCTTCTCGGAATTACGCTATCGAAATAGGCTAGAAGGAGATATACATGACAGAGAAGACCGAAAACTTGAATACGGGCGGCACAACGCTGTCACCACTTGAGGGCGAAGGTCTACGTGGCGATGGTACCGCTAAGTGGTACGTAATCCATACGTATTCTGGTTATGAGAACAAGGTTAAGACTAACATCGAGAAGATGGTAGAGTACAGAGGAATGCAGGATCTCATCCTTGAGGTTACGATTCCTACTGAGGATAGAGTCGAGATTAAGAATGGCCAGAGAAAGGTCAAGACTAGAAAGCTTTATCCTGGTTATGTAGTCATCAAGATGATTGTCAACAACGAGACCTGGTATCTAGTGCGCAACACAGAGGGCGTTACAGGGTTCGTGGGTCACGGCTCGGATCCTATTCCACTAACTAAAGAAGAAGTGGTTAGGATGGGCGTTGAGAAAATGCGCATCGACCTGGATGTTGAGACTGGCGACACAATCCGCATTATCGGTGGACCTTTCGAAGGTCAGATGGGTATCGTTGAGGATATCAGTCCTGATAAGCAGATTGTTAAGGCGAAGGTATCGATGTTCGGTAGAGATACACCTGTAGAGCTCGAGTTCTCGCAGGTGGGAAAACTTAACTAACTGGGAGCTATAGTCTCAGAGAAAGGAGAATAAGATGGCAAAGAAGATCGACGGCTATATTAAGCTTCAGATCCCTGCAGGAGGAGCAACACCAGCACCACCAGTTGGACCTGCCCTAGGTCAGAAGAGTGTTAACATCATGGACTTCTGTAAGCAGTTCAATGCTAAGACTCAGGATCAGCAGGGAATGATCATTCCAGTTGTAATCACAGTTTACACAGACAGATCATTCACATTCGTGTGCAAGACTCCACCAGCAGCAGTACTTATCAAGAAGGCAGCAGGCATTGATAAGGCATCGGGCGAACCTAACAAGACAAAGGTTGCATCGATTACATATGCTCAGGCAGAGGAAATTGCGAAGACTAAGATGCAGGATCTCAATGCGGCTACACTTGAGGCAGCTACTGATATGATCAAGGGTACTGCTCGCAGCATGGGAGTTACTGTAACAGAGTAATCAGTGGGAGACATTTTTAAGAGATGTCGATAGAACCACAAGGAGGAATTATGGCTAAGAAAAGCAAAAGATACAGCGCAATCATGGAGTCGTTCGACAAGACACAGACTTATGATGTTGCAGAAGCTGTAAAGAACGTAAAGAGCTTTGCTAATGCGAAGTTCGATGAGACTGTTGAGATGCACATTCGCCTAGGTGTAGACGGAAGACACGCAGACCAGCAGGTTAGAGGCGCAACTGTACTTCCGCACGGAACAGGTAAGAGCAAGAAGGTTCTTGTTTTTGCTAAGGGTGCTAAGGCTGAAGAGGCCCAGGCAGCTGGTGCAGATTATGTAGGCGCAGAGGATCTTGCAGAAAAGATCCAGAAGGAAAACTGGTTCGACTTTGATTCAGTAGTTGCTACACCGGACATGATGGGCGTTGTAGGACGTCTAGGTAAGGTTCTCGGTCCTAAGGGACTCATGCCAAACCCTAAGTCAGGCACTGTAACAATGGACGTACAGAAGGCACTTGAGGAGATCAAAGCAGGTAAGGTAGAGTACCGTCTTGACAAGGCTAACATTATCCATGTAATTATCGGTAAGTGCTCGTTCACTGAGGAGCAGCTAGTTGAAAACGCTAACGCTCTAATCCAGGTTGTTGCTAAGGCTAAGCCAGCAGCTGCTAAGGGTCAGTACTTCAAGAGTGTTACTGTTACATCGACAATGGGACCTGGAGTTAAGATCAGCACAGCATCCCTAAGCTAATAGTCGGCCGGTGTTAATAATCGAATATCAACCGTAGACAGTGGGAGCGAAAGCTTAATATCCCACCGAGGTACAAACATAAATTTGTTCCCCGCTGTCTCGCAGCGGGGTTATTTGTACCGTACTTGGTATTAGCACACAAGACCGAATAGGTTAAACCACAATTATGGGCACAACAGTGTTCAAGAAAGGAGACCAAATGTCTGTAGAAGCAAAGAACGCAAAACAGCTAATTATCGATGAGATTAAGGCAAAATTTGACAAATCAATCTCGGTTGTAGTTGTAGACTATCTTGGAATTACAGTAGCTCAGGCTGACGAACTAAGAAAGACTCTTAGAGAGAACGGCGTGAACCTAACTGTATATAAGAACACACTTGTAAAGCGTGCTATCGCCGGAACTGAGTACGAAGGACTTGGCGAAGCCCTGAAGGGATCTAGCGCATTCGCATTCTGCGAAGAGGATGCAACATCTTCAGCTAGACTTCTCAAGAAGGCTATGAAGCAGTACAACAAGATGTCATTCAAGGGCGGATACGTTGATGGCTCAGTTTATGATGCTAAGCAGGTTGAAGCGCTTGCAGATATCCCATCAAGAGAAGAGCTTATCGCTCGTTTCATGGGAAGCATCCAGTCACCATTATCACAGCTTGTTAGAACATTCAAGGCAATCGCTGATGAGGGTGCAGTTCCAGCAGGAGAGACTGCTGAAGCATAAGCTATTAGTAGCTAACAATTTTTAAGAATTTTACCGATTAATCGGTGTATCGAGAAGCTGATATTTCAGCAAATTTAGACAAAAGGAGAAATAAAATGGATAAGAATCAGATCATTGAAGCCCTAAAGGGTATGACCATTCTTGAGATTAACGACCTCGTTCAGGCTTGTGAAGAGGAGTTCGGAGTATCTGCAGCTGCAGCTGTAGTTGCAGCACCTGCTGCAGGCGGCGGAGAGGCTGCTGAGGAGCAGACAGAGTTCACAGTAGTTCTTGCTAGCGCTGGAGACCAGAAGATCAAGGTTATCAAGGCAGTTAGAGAAGCTACAGGTCTTGGACTTAAGGAAGCTAAGGAGCTTGTTGATGGAGCACCTGCTAACGTTAAGGAGAACATCGAAGCTGGCGAAGCTAACGCACTTAAGGAAGCTCTCGAGGCAGTTGGAGCTACAGTAGAGCTTAAGTAATTAAATAGCACAACAATTTTGGATTGGGCTCCTGATTTCGGGAGCCCAATTCTTGCTATTTACAAGAGGCTCATTTTCGCTGCAAAATCCAATTTATCAACATCGGGTATTGCTTTTGTGATGACGGGCAAGATTATGTGTTTTTTGTAGTTTTTCGATTGCCAGAGTGCGAAAAGTTGCAAAAAATGCATAATATGCTCATCTCTGGGCTTGAAATATTTACAACCTTACTCTATAATAGTAAGTTGCTATGGAGACGTTTTTTCTTAAATAACAAGGAGTGATAACATGCCAAAACCTGTAAAAGTTGGAAGGAAAGAACGTATGACTTTTGCGAAAATCAATGAAGTTTGCGAGATGCCAAACCTCATTGATATCCAGACTGAGTCATACAAGTGGTTTGTCGAAGAGGGACTAGCCGAAGTTCTGGAAGATGTATCTCCAATTAGGGATACCACCAATACTTTGAGCCTAGAGTTCGCTGACTACTCCTTCTCAGATACACCTAAATACGATCAGGAGGAATGCAAGGAGCGTGACGCCACTTACGCTACATCTCTGACGGTCAAGGTAAGATTGATAAACAGGGAGACTCTTGAGATCAAGGAACAAGATGTTTTCATGGGAGATTTCCCATTGATGACAGAAAAAGGCACATTCATATATAACGGTGCGGAGAGAGCTATCGTAACACAGCTCGTAAGATCTCCAGGACCGTATTTTGAGTTTGATACCGACAAGTCGAATAACAAGCTTTATTCTTCGACTATTATTCCTAACAGAGGAGCATGGCTCGAGTATGAGACTGACTCAGCTGGCGTTCTATACGTAAGAGTTGATAGAACCAGAAAGCTGCCTCTCACATCGTTCCTAAGAGCGATGGGACTCGGATCAAACGAAGAAATCATCGATACCTTTGGTGAAATTCCTGCTCTCCTAAGAACTTTCGAAAAGGATAGCACCAAGAATGCAGATGATGGCGTTAAGGAAATATACAAGAGACTAAGACCTGGAGATCCTCCAACAGTCGAGAATGCTAGGTCTATGGTTAACTCGCTGCTATTTGATGCGCGTAGATACGACCTAGCTAAGGTTGGTAGATACAAGTACAACAAGAAACTTGGTATCCACAATAGACTAGTTGAGACAATTGCGGCTGAGCAGATTGTCGATCCTTCGACTGGCGAAGTTCTCGTTGAAAAGGGTGAGTTCATCTCACGTAAGAGAGCTATGGAAATCGAGGATGCGGGTGTTGCTTATGCATATGTAAACAGCAAGACTGAGGACGATGAGGTAGTTAAGGTTATCGGTAATAACTTCGTTGACCCAACTAAGTATATCGACCTAGACCTTGCTCCATATAAGCTGTCAGAAAAGGTTTACTACCCAGTTCTGATGGAGATTATTGAAGAAGCAAACGGAGATGAGGATGCGCTGAAGGCTGCTATTGCCAATCGCAAGAACGAGCTTTCACCAAAGCACATCATCCACGATGATATAATCGCATCTGTGAGCTACTTCCTAAATCTATCCTATGGAATCGGAGAGACAGATGATATCGACCATCTCGGTAATCGTAGACTGAGATCAGTTGGAGAGCTTCTGCAGAACCAGTTCCGTATTGGATTTGCAAGAATGGAAAGATCTGTTAGAGAGAGAATGACTACTGAGAATGCAACTCCTCAGCAGCTCATCAATATTAGACCTGTAACGGCAGCAGTTAAGGAGTTCTTTGGAAGCTCCCAGCTGTCACAGTTTATGGACCAGAACAACCCTCTTGCAGAGCTAACACACAAGAGAAGACTTTCCGCACTTGGACCAGGAGGTCTTTCGAGAGAAAGAGCTGGATTTGAGGTGCGTGACGTTCACTATACACACTACGGTAGAATGTGCCCAGTAGAGACACCGGAAGGTCCTAACATCGGACTTATCGGATCACTAACTACTTATGGCATCATAAACGAGTATGGATTTATCGAAACCCCATACCGTAAGGTTGATAAGGAAACTGGCGTTGTAACTGAACAGGTAGATTATCTATCTGCGGACGATGAAGAACTGATGATTGTAGCGCAGGCTAACGAGCCTCTCGATGCTGAAGGTCATTTCGTTAACAACAAGGTTGCAGTACGAGGCGTTAAGGGTGAGATCACGCTTGCTAAGAAAGAAAGCGTTGACTACATGGACGTTTCTCCTAAGCAGGTAGTTTCTGTTGCTACTGCGATGATTCCGTTCCTTGAGAACGACGACGCTAACCGTGCGCTGATGGGATCTAACATGCAGAGACAGGCTGTACCACTACTCGTTACTGAGGCTCCTTACGTTGGAACTGGGATCGAGTACAAGGCTGCTTGCGACTCTGGTGCGGTTCTCCTTGCAAAGGCCGCTGGAACTATAGAATTTGTTGATGCTCAGTACGTAAAGGTTCGTAGAGATGACAATGGCGAACTTGACGAGTATAAGCTACTCAAGTTCAAGAGATCCAACCAGGGAACTTGTATCAACCAGAGACCTATCGTTGCGTGTGGCGAACATGTTGATGCAGGAGAGGTTCTAGCAGACGGACCATCGACTAATCTCGGTGAGATTTCGCTAGGTAAGAACCTGCTTATTGGATTCATGACATGGGAAGGATACAACTACGAGGATGCTATTATCCTTAACGAGAGACTTCTCATGGATGATGTTTTAACATCGCTACACATAGTTAAGTACGAGTGTGAAGCTCGTGATACAAAGCTTGGACCAGAAGAGATTACAAGAGATATTCCTAACCTTAGCGAAGAAGCTCTAAAGGAGCTCGATGAGAATGGAATCATCAGAATAGGTGCAGAAGTTAAGTCTTCTGATATTCTTGTAGGAAAACTGACACCTAAGAGCGAGACCGATTTAACTGCAGAGGTTAGAATGCTTCGTGCGATCTTTGGTGAGAAGTCCAAGGAAGTAAGAGATACTTCTCTCAAAGTTCCTCACGGTGAGACGGGTATTGTCATCGATGTAAGAGAATTTACAAGAGAGAATAGCTCTGAACTCCCACCAGGAGTAAATAAGATTGTAAGAGTTTACGTAGTTACCAAGAGAAAGATCAACGTTGGAGATAAGATGGCTGGTCGTCACGGTAACAAGGGTGTAATCTCCAGAATTCTTCCGGGAAGAGGATATGCCATTCAAAGAAGATGGTGAGACATTACAGGTAATGCTCAACCCACTGGGTGTACCTTCCCGAATGAACGTAGGACAGGTACTCGAGGTTCACTTAGGACTAGCAGCCAAGACAAAGGGCTGGTATATTTCAACACCAGTATTTGACGGAGCTAGTGAGATTGACGTAATCAACATGCTTGACGATTGCGGCCACCCTAAGACTGGCAAGCTTAGACTCAGAGACGGTAGATCTGGGGAGTACTTCGATAATCCAGTAACTGTCGGCTACATGTACATGCTCAAGCTGCACCACCTTGTAGACGATAAGATTCATGCTAGAAGTACGGGTCCTTACTCGCTAGTAACTCAGCAGCCACTTGGTGGTAAAGCTCAGTTCGGTGGACAGAGATTTGGAGAGATGGAAGTATGGGCACTCGAGGCTTATGGAGCTGCTTATACACTTCAGGAGATACTGACAGTTAAGTCTGACGATATCATCGGACGTGTTAAGACTTACGAAGCTATCGTAAAGGGCAACAACATTCCAAAGCCTGGTATCCCAGAGTCATTCAAGGTTCTCATCAAGGAACTACAGGCGCTATCGCTCGATGTTCGAGTAATGTCTGGCGACAACAAGGAAATCAAGCTCAAGGATACATCCGAGTTCGATGAACCTGCTTCAGTAGATCGCATGCTCAAGGAAGCTGATAGACGTACAGAGGCTATGCATGAGCGTGAACGTGAGCACGAAGAGGAACTTCGTCTAAAGCAGAATGAGGATGATGAGTTCGTTGAAACGACAGACTTCGATGAAGAGCCAGATCTAGATATTCTGAATACACTTTCAGCAGCGCTAGGTGTTGATGAAGATGTACCAGCGATTATAGATGACGACGAGGAACCAGAGTTGGTAAGCCTTGACGAAATAATTGGCACAAGCGACGAAGCTATTGATGAATAATTAAGGGGGGAAACATGACTAAAAACGATAACAATCAAGATCTTAGAAATTTTGAATCCCTACAGATCAAGTTGGCTTCAACAGAAAAGATGCTTGAGTGGTCTCACGGTGAGGTAACAAAGCCTGAGACTATCAACTACAGAACTCTCAAGCCTGAAAGAGACGGACTCTTCTGTGAGAAGATTTTCGGACCTACTAAGGATTGGGTGTGCTCCTGTGGAAAATACAACAAAATTCGCTTTAAGGGCATCGTTTGCCCTTACTGCGGAGTTGAAGTAACGAAGTCCAAAGTTAGAAGAGAGAGAATGGGACACATTCAGCTTGTTAGCCCGGTATCTCATATTTGGTACTTCAAGGGAATCCCTTCAAGAATCGGTCTCGTGCTCGATATCACTCCTAAGCAGCTAGAGAGAGTGCTGTATTTTGCAGCATATGTCGTAACTGATCCAGGAGAGACTCCATTCGAGTACAAGCAGATTATCGAAGAGAATCAGTATAACGAAGCTCGCGAGATTTATGGAAAGAACTTCGAGGCAGCGATGGGTGCAGAGGCTATCAAGAAGCTGCTAGAAAATATCGATGTCGATGAGGAAACTGAACTTCTTAGAGAACAGCTTAAGAAGGCAACTGGACAGAAGAGAATTCGTCTAGTTAAGAGGCTAGAAGTTATAGAGGCTCTAAGCAGTCTGATAACAGACCTGAGTGGATGATTCTCGATGTAGTTCCTGTAATTCCACCTGATCTTAGACCTATGGTTCAGTTAGAGGGTGGCAGATTTGCTACATCTGACCTTAACGACCTATACAGACGAGTTATCAACAGAAACAACAGACTTAAGAAGCTGCTCGAGCTCGGAGCACCTGACATCATCGTTAGAAACGAGAAGAGAATGCTTCAGGAGTCAGTTGATTCTCTAATCGATAACGGCAGAAGAGGCAGAGCGGTTACTGGTGCTGCTGGTAGACAGCTTAAGTCACTATCTGACATGCTAAAGGGTAAGCAGGGACGCTTCCGTCAGAACCTGCTCGGCAAGCGTGTTGACTACTCTGGACGCTCCGTAATCGTAGTAGGACCTGAACTGAAATTCTATCAGTGCGGACTTCCTAAGACGATGGCGCTAGAGCTGTTCAAGCCATTCATCATGAAGGAGCTTGTAGAGCAGGAACTTGCACACAATATTAAGAGTGCAAAGACGATGGTTGAGAAGATGAAGTCAGAGGTATGGGATGTTCTCGACTACGTAATCAAGGATCATCCGGTACTTCTTAACCGTGCTCCGACACTGCACAGACTTGGAATTCAGGCTTTCGAGCCGGTTCTGGTAGAGGGTAAGGCTATTAAGCTTCATCCGCTAGTTTGTACAGCGTTCAATGCTGACTTTGACGGAGATCAGATGGCTGTTCACGTACCTCTATCCGTAGAGGCACAGGCAGAGGCTAGATTTCTCATGCTATCAGTTAACAATATCCTTGCTCCTAAGGATGGCTCGCCTATCACAATTCCAACTCAGGATATGATTCTCGGAAGTTACTATCTCACTCATGAGGGTACAGAGGCTCGTAACCTTGAGAACGAGAAAGGTGACGGTAAGTGCTTTGCAGATATAGATGAGATGCTCATGGCATACAGAAATCATGCTGTAGGAATTCACGCAAAGGTTAAGGTTAGAAGACAGGCGTTCCCTGGGGATCCAGGAAAGCTGGTAGAGTCTACAGTAGGTAGATTTATCTTCAATCAAGGGCTCCCTCAGGACATGGGTTTTGTAAATAGAGACGAAGATCCGTATTCACTCGAGGTAGACTTCCTCTGCGATAAGAAGAAGCTTGGCGTTATTATCGACAAGTGCTTTAAGAAACATGGGAATACTAGAACGGTTCTCATGCTCGACTATGTAAAGAGCATCGGTTACCACTATTCAACTAAGGCGGCTGTTACAATAAGTGTATCCGACATGGAAGTGCCTGAAGAGAAGGCCGAAATCGTTGCAGAAGCTGATAAGCAGGTAGATAAGTTCGAGGCTGCATACAGACGTGGTCTGATGACAGACAGAGAGCGTTATGAGAGAATTATCAAGACTTGGAAGGACGCAACTGATCAGGTTGCTGATGCTCTGATGGATTCTCTAGGACCTCTCAACAACCTGTTCATCATGGCGAGCTCTGGAGCCAGAGGTAACAAATCTCAGATTAGCCAGGTTGGCGGTATGAGAGGACTTATGGCGAATGCGACAGGACACACGGTAGAAATTCCTATCAAGGCTAACTTCCGTGAGGGGCTATCTATCCTGGAATACTTCATTTCATCGAACGGTGCTCGTAAGGGTCTCGCGGATACTGCGCTTCGTACGGCTGACTCTGGATATCTAACAAGAAGACTTGTTGATATTTCACATAGTGTAATCGTAACTGAAGATGACTGTGGCGCAGAAGAAGGCGTTGAGATTAAGGCATTTACAGATGGCAAGGAAGTAATCGAGCCACTATCGCAGAGAATCGCAGGCAGATTCGTAACTGAGGCTGTCGTGCATCCAGAGACTGGCGAAGTTCTCGCTGCTGAAGGTGATTTCATCGAGGATGATATTGCTGAAGCGATTGAGGCAGCTGGTGTAGAAGTGGTTAAGATCAGATCTGTCATGACTTGTCAGGCTGAGCATGGAGTTTGTGCTAAGTGCTACGGCAGAAATCTTGCTACTGGAACTGCAGTTCTCCCTGGTGAGACTGTTGGTATCATTGCTGCTCAGTCTATCGGTGAGCCGGGTACACAGTTGACTATGAGAACGTTCCACACTGGTGGTGTAGCTGGAAGCGATATCACGCAGGGTCTACCAAGAGTTGAGGAGCTGTTTGAGGCTAGAAAGCCTAAGGGGCTAGCTGAAATTTGCGAAGGAGACGGAGAGGTTGTATCCATCGAGCCGACTGATGACAACAGAACTAGCGTTGTCGTTAAGGAGGAGGATGGCAACCGTGAGTATATCATTTCTTATGGTTCAAGACTAAATGTAAAGGTTGGCGACATTGTACATGCAGGTGACCAAATTACAAAGGGCCCTCTTGATCCACACGATGTAATGAGAATTCTCGGCGTTCAGGGCGTGTACGAGTACTTGCTACGCGAGGTTCAGAGAGTATACAGACAGCAGGGTGTAGACATCAACGATAAGCACGTTGAAGTTATCGCATCTCAGATGCTATCCAAGTACAAGATTGAAAAGGCGGGAGATACAAATCTTCTTCCTGGAAGCATGTACAGCATCAATGAGATAAACATCGCAAATGCTGAAATTGATCCAGAAGAGGGTGAGCTAGCTACATACGAGCGTCAGCTACTTGGTATCACTAAGGCAGCTCTTGCTACAAGCTCATTCCTATCTGCTGCGTCGTTCCAAGAGACAACTCGTGTCCTAACAGATGCTGCGGTTAAGGGTAAGACTGACCACCTTGACGGACTCAAGGAGAACGTAATGATTGGTAAGTTAATCCCTGCAGGAACAGGCATGAAGCGTTACGGGGCAGTTGATGTTGATTACGGCGAAAATGAGCCTCTTATGAACTCTAACTACGATGATGAGAATATGGTTCTCAAAATGCCATCAGCTAATGTTCAGCCTCAGTCATCATCGATTTACGACGGTGTGGAGGAGTAATGAGAGGCGGAATTGGTCCGCAATTCATACAAATTAATCGTGTATAATAAACAGCCGATGCATTGACAATTCAATGCATCGGCTGTTATAATATGTAGGTTCAATATACTAAGCGGAGACTGCCTATATGGTCACTGCTGGTTTGAATGAGTTAAATTTTATAAGAAAGGAGACAATAATGCCTACTATTAACCAATTAGTTCGTCAGGGCAGAAAGAGTGCAGTTAAGAAGTCAGGTTCACCAGCTCTTGGAAAGAACATGAACAACCTTAAGAAGACTCTTACTGATGTAAATTCGCCTCAGAAGAGGGGAGTATGCGTTGCAGTTAAGACTGTAACTCCTAAGAAGCCTAACTCTGCGCTAAGAAAAGTTGCCAGAGTTCGCTTGACTAACGGTATCGAAGTAACAGCATACATTCCTGGAATCGGTCATAACCTACAGGAGCACAGTGTTGTACTAATCAGAGGCGGAAGAGTTAAGGACCTCCCTGGTGTGAGATATCACATCGTTAGAGGAACACTTGACGCTGCTGGCGTATCGGGTCGTGGTCAGGGACGTTCCAAGTATGGAGCAAAGAGACCTAAGAAGTAATTGATTTCGGGATATTGTCCTTAATATATGATATTAAGGCGCACACGGCCAGCGACAGAAACAGGCCGAGTACCCCGTGAACCTAAGGAGGGAAGAGAAGTGCCAAGAAAAGGTAACGTACCAAAGAGAGAAGTACTTCCAGATCCAGTATACGGTAGCGTAGTGGTTTCGAAGCTGATCAACAGCATCATGCTAGACGGTAAGAAGGGCGTAGCCCAGGCAATCGTTTATGATGCATTTGACCAGATCAAAGAATCCACTGGTGAAGAACCGCTGGAAGTATTTGAGAAGGCAATGAGCAACATCATGCCTGTACTAGAAGTTAAAGCAAGAAGAGTCGGTGGTGCAAACTATCAGGTTCCTATCGAAGTTAGACCAGAGAGAAGACAGACTCTCGCTCTACGTTGGCTCACAAAGTTTACAAGACTTAGAGGTGAGAGAACTATGGCTGAGAGACTAGCTCATGAGCTTATGGACGCTTCTAACAACACAGGTGCATCTGTGAAGAGAAAAGAAGATACTCATAAGATGGCTGAGGCTAACAAGGCGTTTGCACACTACAGGTGGTAATCTGAGATGATACACCTGACAAAGATTAGATAAAAGCAGGAAGGAGGATTTATGGCTAGACAATTTACTCTAGAAAATACCAGAAATATTGGAATCATGGCTCATATCGACGCCGGTAAGACAACAACTACCGAGAGAATCCTTTATTATACAGGAAAGACTCATAAGATCGGTGAGACTCATGACGGTGCTGCTACCATGGACTTCATGGCTCAGGAGCAGGAGCGTGGTATTACAATTACCTCTGCTGCTACAACCGCTCAGTGGAACGGCACAAGAATTAACATTATCGACACACCTGGACACGTTGACTTTACTGTTGAGGTAGAGAGATCTCTACGTGTACTCGATGGTGCGGTAATGGTACTAAGTGCTAAGGAAGGTGTTGAGCCTCAGTCAGAGACAGTATGGAGACAGGCTGAGAAGTACAACGTTCCAAGAATGATCTTCGTTAACAAGATGGACATCCTAGGAGCTAACTTCTTCCACGTAATCGATACTATTCACGATAGACTAAGAGCTAACGCTGTACCTGTTCAAATTCCGATCGGTTCTGAGAACATGTTCGAGGGAATTATCGACCTTATCGAGATGAAGGCTGAGGTATATGATAAGAACGACGCTACAGGTAAGGAGTTCACAATCGTAGACATCCCTGAGAACATGAAGGGAGAAGCACAGGCTTGGCATGACAAGATGATCGAGGCTGTTGCTGAGCTCGATGAAGAACTGACTATGAAGTACCTTGAGGGAGAAGAAATCTCAATTGAGGAACTCAAGACAGTTATCAGAAGAGAGACTATCGCAGGAAATATTTTCCCTGTATTCTGCGGATCTGCATACAAGAACAAAGGTGTTCAGATGATGCTAGACGGTGTAGTTGACTACATGCCAGCACCTACAGACATTCCTTCAATCGGTGGTATAAATCCTGATACAGAAGAAGAGGATGTAAGACACGCAAGCGACAAGGAGCCATTCTCTGCACTTGCGTTCAAGATTGTAGCAGACCCATACGTAGGAAAGCTCGCGTTCTTCAGAGTTTACTCTGGAACACTTGAGACTGGTTCATACGTATACAATGCAACTAAGGGTAAGCGTGAGAGAATCGGAAGAATCCTTCAGATGCACGCGAACCACAGAGAAGAGATTGAAAAGGTTTACTCAGGAGATATCGCTGCAGCTGTAGGTCTAAAGCAGACTACAACTGGAGACACGCTCTGTGACGAGAAGAAGCCAATCATTCTCGAGTCTATGGAATTCCCAGATCCAGTAATCGAGATCGCTATCGAACCTAAGACCAAGGCTGGTCAGGAGAAGATGGGTATCGCTCTTGCTAAGCTGGCTGAAGAGGATCCAACATTCAGAACATACACTAACCCAGAGACTGGACAGACTATCATCGCTGGAATGGGTGAGCTTCACCTAGAAATCATCGTTGACAGACTTCTCAGAGAGTTCAAGGTAGAGGCTAACGTAGGTAAGCCAATGGTATCCTACAAAGAGACTATTACTGTTGAGGTTGATGAAGATTACAAGCACAAGAAACAGTCCGGTGGTTCTGGTCAGTACGGACACGTTAAGTTTAGACTATATCCAAGAGAAGCAGGCGCTGGATTCGAGTTCAAGAACTCCATCACAGGAGGAGCTATTCCTAAGGAATACATCCCTAAGATTCAGGAGGGAATGGAGGCAGCAATGCAGAACGGACCTGTTGCTGGCTACCAGCTAGTAGACGTTGGTGTAGATCTATACGACGGTTCATACCACGAAGTAGACTCATCTGAGATGGCATTCAAGATTGCAGCTACTATGGGATTCAAGGAAGCTTGCAAGAAGGCAAAGCCAGTCCTACTAGAGCCAATCTTCAAGGTAGAGGTTACTGTACCTGAGAACAACATGGGAGACATCATCGGTGACATCAGCTCAAGAAGAGGATCTATCGAAGGATCTGATATCAACAATGGTGCTGCTGTCGTAAGAGGATTCGTTCCGCTATCCGAGATGTTCGGATATGCTACAGACCTACGTTCTAAGACACAGGGTCGTGGTGTATACGTAATGCAGTTTGACCACTTCGACAAGCTACCAGAGAGCTTGAAAGAGAAGGTTGCAAAATAATCTATAAGCTCACTGAATTTATCGGAGAGAATATAAATTTTACAAAAAATTATTTCAAATAATTCTAAATAGGAGAAATTATTATGGCAAAGCAGAAGTATGAGAGAACCAAGCCACATATCAACATCGGTACAATCGGCCACGTTGACCACGGCAAGACAACTCTAACAGCAGCAATCACAAAGACTCTTCACAACAGATATGGACTCGGAGCAGACGTAGCATTCGACCAGATCGACAAGGCACCAGAAGAGAAGGCAAGAGGAATCACGATTTCCTCAGCACACGTAGAGTATGAGACACCAAACAGACACTACGCACACGTAGACTGCCCAGGACACGCTGACTATGTAAAGAACATGATTACAGGAGCAGCTCAGATGGACGGAGCAATCCTCGTAGTAGCAGCAACAGATGGACCAATGCCTCAGACAAGAGAGCACATCCTGCTATCTAGACAGGTAGGCGTACCATACATCATCGTATTCCTGAACAAGTGCGATATGGTAGACGATGAGGAGCTACTAGACCTCGTAGAGATGGAAGTAAGAGAGCTACTAGATGAGTATGAGTTCCCAGGAGATGACACACCAATCGTAAGAGGCTCCGCGCTAAAGGCACTAGAAGATCCAAGCGGTGAGTGGGGAGATAAGATTTGCGAGCTAATGGAAGCAGTAGACACATACATTCCAGAGCCAGAGAGAGCAAACGATCAGCCATTCCTAATGCCAATCGAGGACGTATTCTCAATCACAGGTCGTGGAACAGTAGCAACAGGAAGAGTTGAGAGAGGAACACTCAAGACAGGAGACGAGGTAGAGCTCGTAGGTCTAAGCGAAGAGAAGAGAAAGGTAATCGTAACTGGAGTAGAGATGTTCAAGAAGACTCTTGATGCAGCTGAAACAGGAGACAACATCGGAGCACTTCTCAGAGGAGTACAGAGAGATGAAATCGAAAGAGGACAGGTACTCTCGAAGCCAGGATCAATTCACCCACACACAAAGTTCAAGGGACAGGTATACGTACTAAAGAAGGAAGAGGGTGGAAGACACACACCATTCTTCAATGGATACAGACCACAGTTCTACCTAAGAACAACAGACGTAACAGGAGACCTACAGCTCCCAGCAGGAACAGAGATGTGCATGCCTGGAGATAACGTAGTAATGGAGATTGAGCTAATTACACCAGTAGCTATCGAAGAGGGACTACGTTTCGCTATCAGAGAAGGTGGAAGAACAGTAGGATCCGGGAGTAGTTACAGAGATTGTAGAGTAATCGATACAATACGAGGGACTACCACCAGAATATTAAGAAGCAGGGGCGCATACGCCCCTGTTTTTATGTTCAATATATGCGATATATGGTATTCTATTATAGAAATGATTAATAGTAATCAACTGTGTATAGGAGAGTTTGCATATGCGTAGTAAGCCAGAGACAGCATCACCGATTAAGCAAATAATAAAGTGTTCGTGGCAATCGTGTTTATTTTAATGTTGTCGTTTGCGGGACTTATAGCATTTATATCTGTGAAAGAGTATAAACCTGCTTCAATTGAGAAATTAAATATTAAAGGAAATGGGACTAAAGAGGTAAAGAAGGGTGAGACCCTCAAGGTTATGACGTGGAACATCGGGTTTGGTGCACTAGGTGACAATACGGACTTCTTTATGGATGGTGGAGACTCTGTTATAACTTCGAGCAAGAAGCGAGTCAAGACTAATATGAATGCTATTTCTAAAGAGATTGAGGAGGAGTCGCCTGATATAACCTTGATTCAGGAAATTGATAAGGACTCAAGTCGCACATATCACATTGATCAAGTTGCGAAGCTCGGTAAAGTATTTAATAATTGCGAATATTCTTACGCGAGAAACTACAAGGCTGCATTTGTACCATATCCAATTCCACCACTCGGTAAGATGGATAGCGGACTAATGACTTTATCTACTTTAGAGATGAATTCATCGAAAAGAGTGAGCCTTCCAGTATCATTTAAGTGGCCGATAAGAACCATAAATCTTAAACGATGCTTGCTCGTGACGCGGACTAAAGTTCATGGGACTAACAAAGAACTCGTGTACATCAACTTACATCTGGAAGCATACGATAAGGGTGAAGGGAAAAAGGCACAAACTAAGGCGCTCAATAAAATACTTAAACAAGAGGCTGCAAAAGGGAATTATGTAATAGCTGGTGGAGACTTTAACCAGAGTTTCAACAATGTTAGCACTGACGATTATCCTATATCCAAGGGGCTATGGAAACCGGGTATTATCGATATAAGCGAGTATGATTCCTCACTTAACTTCGTGATGGATAGCACTAATCCTACATGCAGGTCTCTCGACAAACCGCTTAAAGGATCGAATAAATCAAAGTTCCAGTATTATGTGATTGACGGAATTATTTATTCATCTAATATAGAGATGAATTATTGCAAGACGTTAGAGCTTGGCTTCAAACAGTGATCACAATCCTGTCGTTGCCGAGATAAAGTTAAAATAAAGGAGGCTTCAATGTTACTACTTAATGAACAAGACATCAGAACAGTATTCGATATGAATGATGCGATAGATTCAAATATCGAGGCGTATAAGATTTTTTCAAGTGGAAATGCAGTAGTTCCTCTAAGGCAGGTTCTCGCTGCCGATGAAGGTAGGGGCAACTTTGCATTTATGCCTGCATATAGTTCGGATCTTGGAGCAGCGGGTATTAAGATAGTAAATATTTTTCCAGGAAATAGAGAGCGCGGTGAGGCTACGACTATCGGTCAGGTTCTCCTCATGGATGATAAGAATGGCGAAGTGATAGCACTTATGGATGGAAGCTTTATCACTAAATTCCGTACGGGTGCGGCATCTGGTGCTGCATTTAGATTGTTTGCGAGAAAGGATGCGAAGATCGGTTGTCTTATTGGAACTGGTGGTCAGGCGGAGTGCCAGCTTGAGGCTATGCTTGCTGCATGCAATCTAAGTGAGGTTAAAATTGTGGCTAGAGATCTTGCCAAGACTGAGAAATTTGTGGCAAGATGTCTGAACGATTCAAGGATAGCGGGGTTAAGCTAGTTTCATACAGCGATGCAAATGAAGCTGTAGATGGCGCCGATATAATCGTAGTTGTAACGGTTGCTACTAAGCCTGTATTTGATGCCAAACGTGTTAAGAAAGGGGCGGTTGTAAGTGGTGTTGGCTCATACACAGCTGAGATGAACGAAATAGACCCAGAGCTATTCAAGATGGCAGACAAGATTTACTTTGACTCGAAGGATGCTTGTATAGCTGAGTCGGCAGATATTCAGATTCCACTCAGAGAAGGAATTGTAACAGAGGCAGATCTCACTGGAGATATCGGTGAATATATGCTTGGAAAGATTGCTGGCAGAGAGTCTGACGATGAGATTATCATTTTCAAGAATGTAGGTCTTGGAATTCTTGACCTCGTAATTGCGAAGCTAATATATGATAAGGCAAAAGACAGCAAAGTTGGCCTGCAGTGGGGCTAGATTCTAAGTAAAATAGAAAATATTACAATAACTATGCGGCGGTACACAAAAAGTTTGTGAAAACATACAAATTAGTTGTTGACAATTGAAATCTGGTCAACTATAATTTGGTTGTCAATAAGTGAAAAGGGTTGAAATACAGATTTTATAGTGTCGGAAATAGGGGAATTTCTGATACATCTGAAAACGTTCGTTGTAGCCATTGCGAACAAGAGCCGAAGGCATAGCCTTCGGCTTATTTATTTGCTTACATTTCCTTCATATCATTGCCATACTTTTGGAGCTAATATATAATTAAAAATTGGAGGCATTATGGCAAATTTTATTACAGTAAAAGACTTAGTTTATGAATATGCTAGAGAGAAGGGGGCCGATAATCAGAGCCTTGCTATTGATCATGTTTCGATTGATGTAACCCGCGGTGAATACATTGCGATTGCCGGGTCAAATGGGTCGGGCAAATCAACATTTGCAAGATGCCTCAACGGGCTTCTACTACCTACTGAAGGCGAGATACTTGTTGATGGGATGGATACGAAGGACGATGATTTAATTTGGGATATCAGAAAGAAAATCGGCATGGTATTTCAGAATCCTGATAATCAGATTGTATCATCAATGGTTGAGGACGAAGTTGCCTTTGGACCTGAGAATCTCGGGATAGAGAATCCTGAACTAAGAAACAGAGTGGAAAATGCACTTAAAGCAGTTGGGATGTATGAATATCGCCATCGTGAAGCACACAAACTGTCGGGTGGTCAGAAGCAGAGAGTTGCAATCGCAGGTGCTGTTGCTATGAGGCCTGATTGTATTGTATTCGATGAACCGACGGCAATGCTTGATCCCAAGGGACGCAGTCAGGTTATGAAGGTGATTAGAGACCTTAATAGTCAGGGCATCACCATTGTACTGATAACTCACTTTATGGAAGAGGTAGCTGAAGCGGACCGAGTGCTAGTCATGAAGTCTGGAAGGTTACTTGCTGATAGAACACCGGAGGAGCTATTTAGAGACACTTCGCTGGTTAAGTCTGCAGGACTTGAGATTCCAGCAGCGGTTTTACTGAGAAATGAACTTATCGAGAACGGAATAGATGTATCTCGAGAGATTATTAATAAGGATGATTTGGTGGACACATTATGTCGATAACTGCAAGACATCTAACACATATATATTCAAAGGGACTACCAGGAGAGACCGTTGCACTTGATGATGTTTCGTTCGAGATTGAGGATGGCGAATGCATTGGCGTTATAGGGCATACAGGCTCTGGAAAGTCGACCCTGCTTCAGCACATGAACGGACTACTGAAGCCTCATTCTGGTGAAATAATCGTTTCTGACATGAATATCGGGGACGGTTCAGTCAAGAAGGTTGATATAAGTAAAAATGTAGGGCTTGTGTTCCAGTACCCTGAATACCAACTATTCGAAGAAACTGTAGCGAAAGACGTGGCTTTCGGTCCGAGGAACCTGGGAGTGCCTGAAGTCGAGATTCCTGATATTGTCAGAGAGTCGATTGAATTACTTGGGCTCGACTACGATGCTGTGGCTGAGAAATCACCATTTGAGCTATCTGGTGGGCAGAAGAGAAGAGTTGCCATCGCTGGCGTACTCGCGATGAAGCCAAAGGTTCTCATACTTGATGAGCCGACTGCAGGACTCGATCCAGCATCTAAGCAGGATATGTTGGAAGTGATAAAGAAGCTAAGACAGGATAGAAACCTAATAGTTGTATTCGTGTCTCATAACATGAAGGATATAGCTGAACTTTCTGACCGTATCATCGTCATGAACGGAGGAAGACTGGTGATAAGTGGAACTCCAAAGGAGGTATTTGCAAGGGCTGGCGAACTTAAAGATATGGGGCTAAGCGTACCGCCTGTAACAGAGATTCTCTACGAAGTGTCGAGGGAGCTGGATTTTGAGTTCGAACCTATTTGAAGAGAGAGAAGCTGCGAAATATATCGCGAAGCAGTTAAAGGAGAGGTAAAGATAGTATGATTAAAGACATAACACTTGGTCAGTATTATCCGGTAGAATCTCCGATTCATAGGCTGGAGGCGCGCACTAAGGTACTTGGTGTATTTGCGTATCTCGTCGGACTCTTTCTGGTAAATAAGCTTTGGGGATTTGCAATTGCAGCGGTTGCAGTTGGAATAGTAATTAAGCTGTCGCGGGTTCCGTTCTCGTACATGGTGCGGGGGCTTAAGGCGATAGTGCTGATTATTGTATTTACGATGGTGCTAAACATATTTATGATGGATGGAACTATTCTGTGGCAGTGGAAATTCCTGAGGATTACCTATGAGGGACTATATAGGGCTGCATTTATGGGCATAAGGCTAGTACTGCTAATTATAGGTACTTCGCTACTCACCTACTGCACGAAACCGACCGAACTAACCGATGGGCTTGAGAAACTTCTCAGTCCTTTTTCTAGACTTGGTCTACCTTCACATGAGATTGCACTGATGATGACCATTGCGCTTAGGTTCATACCTGTACTGATGGATGAAGCAGATAAAATAATAAAGGCACAGCAATCTAGGGGAGCTGATTTCGAGTCGGGAAATATATTTCAGCGGGCCAAAAGCCTAATCCCGATAATCGTGCCACTGTTCGTAAGCTCATTCAGAATTGCAGGAGACCTTGCCCTTGCTATGGAGGCTCGTTGTTACCGCGGCGGAGAAGGAAGGACGAAGCTTAACGAAACTAGATTCGAGAAGCGTGATGTAGTGGCAGCACTGCTGCTAATAATATTCCTTGTAATGCTTGTAGCGAGCAGATTTATATAGTTCTAATCTATAGAAACTAGGAGATTATATGAGACAGAGAAAAGTAAAAAATCTGGAAGAAAAATACGCCAGATTTGAAGATATATTGGTGTACAACCCAGAGAATATACGCGGTAAATGGGCAGAGCGTGCAGGAAATAGCAATGGAATTTACATGGAAGTGGGATGTGGCAAAGGCAGATTTATCTCCCAGCTTGCTTCTCGTGAACCAGATAATTTCTTCATTGCTGTAGAAGGTCATAAAAGCGTGCTACTCCGCGCTATGGAAAAAGTGCATGAGCTTGGACTGACTAATGTTGTGTTCATTCCAGAGTTTATAGAGAATCTTCACGAGTGGTTTATAGATAGTGAACTAGATGGAATATACCTTAATTTCAGTGATCCGCTGCCAAAGAATTACTCCGCTAAGAAAAGGCTCACTTACCGTGGCAAGCTCAATCAGTATTTCGACGTGCTCAAGGAAGATGGAGTTGTAAGGTTCAAGACTGACAACACGGATCTGTTCAACTACTCTGTCAATGAAGTTATTGCGTCGGATCTTAAAATTCGTGAGTTTACTAGGGATTTACACGCTTCTCCATACAATGAAATAATATCAGAACGGAGTACGAGGAGAAGTTTAGCGATAAGGGCTTCAATATCAAGATGATGGAGATTGGTCGCATACGAAAGAAAGGTGAGAAGATGGGTTTAGCAGCACTTAACAGCAGAGAGATTCCTGCACAGGATAAGGTATTTGGAATTAGCGGAAGAGCCAAGGCGGCAATTAAGGCGAAGGGCCATGATAACGTTGCAAATGCGACTATTGGTGCACTCCTCGATGACGATGGTAATTTGATTGTTCTATCTTCTGTAGATGAGGCTGTGAAGAGCCTTGAGCCTGTTCAATATGCGGAGTATGCTCCGATTGCTGGAATTCCAGGTTTTAAAGAAGCGGTTACAAAGGCAGCACTTGGAGATTTTGAAACCTCTAGACACATAGGTATGGTTGCTACTCCTGGTGGAACAGGTTCGCTCAGAAATACCATTGCAAACTACTCGTGTCCAGGAGATAAGATTCTAACTCACGATTGGTGCTGGCCTAACTACAAGCACATAGCAGCAGAGCAGGGTCGTGGCTTCGAGACTTTTGAGATGTTCGACGAGGATGGCAATTTCAACCTTGCAGATCTTGAGTACAAGGTAAGCAAGCTACTTCGCATCCAGGATAGACTCGTGCTGATTCTCAACACTCCTGCAAACAACCCTACGGGATATTCTCTCTCCCTTGATGAGTGGAAGAATGTTGTTGATATCCTCAACAGAGTGCCCGATGATAAGATTGTTGCATTACTGGTGGATATTGCATATATCGACTTTGCTGGTGATGAGAAGCAGGTAAGAGAATTCCTTCCAGAGCTCGAGAAACTAAGGAGAAATGTACTACCACTTCTAGCTTACAGTGCATCGAAGACATTTACATTTTACGGGTTCAGATGTGCAGCTTTGATCTGCTTAGCAGATAGTGAAGAGGTTGCAGAGGAATTCGTAAAGGTATGCTCATATTCCAGCAGATCTAGCTGGTCTAACTCACCTCGTGGACCACAGGAAGTAATCGTAAAGATTTACAGTGATCAAGAACTGCTGGCAAAGGTAGATGAAGAACGTAAAGAATTCCGTGATATGCTGCTGGCGCGCGGAAAAGCTTTTGAAGAGGAATCTAAAGCGGTTGGGCTCAAAATCGTACCATTTAGAGCGGGATTCTTCGTGTCCATTCCGTGCGAAAACCCAGAAGCTGTAAGCTCTAAGCTTGAAGAGAGTGACGTATACTGCGTACCGATGGATAAGGGTGTGAGAGTGTCGATTGCTTCGATTTCCGAAGCTAAGTGCAGGAAGCTGCCAGCGATTATCAAGAAGGCACTATAAAATCTGAAATGTGTGGATTACATCAGAAAGAAAAATAATTATATAGATGGTTTTGTATTGAAACACATATAAGGTTGATATATAATTATTTAGTAAACAAATGAATATAACGAGCAAGGGGAGCGATATCGCTGAGAGGTAGTGTTGAAATACATTACGACTCTGAACCTGATTTGGATAATGCCAACGGAGGGAGAGTGCTGAATTACATGTGTAATACCCAAACTCGGGTGTTACACATTTTTTATTGCTCGTAGCAATTCCCATCCATAAGGAGCTAAGAATAATGGAAGAAAGAGAGTCAAAATCCTTCAATCGTATGAATTTATCAGAATCGTTGAAGCTATATGGCATATTCGGTAGTGAGAACCTAAAAAATGGCACCAATACGGAAGCAGTTGCTCAGGCTATTAAGGGTGGCATGACGTGCGTTCAAATTAGAGAAAAGCATTTGAGTAAACAGCAATTGCTTGAGACTATTTCGGAGATTAAGCCCATCTGCGATGAAGCAGGAGTTCTACTGATAATCAACGATGATGCAGAAATATGTAAAGCATCAGATACAAATGGAGTTCATCTAGGGCTAAGCGATGGATCGATATCTGAAGCTAGGAAACTATTAGGTGATGAGAAAATTATTGGTGCTACTGCACACAATCTCGAAGAAGCGCTCGCTGCAGAAGTTCAAGGTGCTGATTACATAGGTGTAGGAGCAGCTTTTGGCTCTAATTCAAAGGCAAATGCCGTAAAACTACCGAATCTCGAGGTGTACGACCAGATAACAAGTTCTGTAAAAATCCCTGTTATCGCAATTGGTGGCATCAATAGCGATAATATTGGTGTGCTAGCAGGCAGAGGACTAGTAGGAGTGGCGGTTATCTCAGCATTATTTGGATCAGAAGATATCGAGGGGAGTGCAAGAAAACTGAGAGATGCCTCTCAAGAACTATGCAATAGAGCTGAGAGGACAGAAATATGAAGATTCCTACTGTGCTATCAATTGCAGGTAGCGATCCAAGTGGCGGTGCGGGAATTCAGGGAGATATCAAGACTATATTTGCAGAGGGCTGCTACGGGATGGGTGCAATCTCTGGGCTTACTGTGCAGAACACTATGGGTGTATCAGATATTATGCCTGTTCCAGATGATTTTCTATACAGGCAGATTGATAAGGTTCTGAGCGATATAAGGCCGGATGCCATAAAGATTGGCATGATTGTTTCGAGCGGGCAGATTGATGCAATAGTGGAGTTAATTAAGCAGTACGGTCTTGAAAATGTAATTCTTGATCCCGTAGTCGCTCCGACGTGCGGAGTGGAATTTGCAAGCTTAGAAGTTATGAAATGCATGATTGAGAAGCTATTCCCATTATCGATGCTAGTAACACCGAATCTACCAGAGGCAGAGAGAATACACGAAATTATAGAAGGTTATAACTCGCATGGAGAAGATAGGTGTCTAACTATAATTCGGTCGAAATCTCTAGTAGAGATTCAAGGGAAAACGGTAAATCCATCGGCACCTGAGCTTGCATGCTTCATAGGTAAGAGTTGCGGTTGTAACGTGCTCGTTAAAGGCGGTCACTCTGAAGGCCGTGGCGCTACGGATCACTTGTGGATTGATGGCGGAGGCGATAAAGTTGATCGCTTTGCTGAATTTAAAGGTGAGAGGATAGAGGCACTAGGCTCGCATGGAACGGGATGTGCACTATCTAGCTCAATAGCAGCCAATATTGCGAAAGGATATGCGCTTGAAGAGGCTATAGATAGAGGCAAGAAGTACGTGACGGCAGCTCTTAAGAGTGACATGCGTATAGGGACGGGAAATGGCTCGATAGATCACGGAGCATTCGCGAGATAATGAAAGAAATTTAAAGGGAATTAGGTAAATAATTAATGGCCTGAAAAAGGCGGAAAAGAGGAAGAAATGGCAAGAACTTATTCGACACAAATAGAAGCAGCAAGAATGGGAATAGTTACACCAGAGCTTAAGCTCGTTGCTGCAAAAGAAAATCGCTCAGTAGATGAGCTACTACCGTTACTTGCGGAGGGTAAGATGGTTATCCCTGCAAATATCCACCACACATCGATAGACCCAAATGGTGTTGGAGGAATGCTGAGGACGAAGGTGAATGTGAATCTCGGCATAAGCAGAGACTGCAAGGACTACAATATTGAGATGAAGAAGGTTATGAGAGCGGTTCAGCTCGGTGCGGAATCAATCATGGATTTATCAAGTCATGGTGACACGCAGCCATTTAGAAGGAAACTCTGCACCGAATGCCCAGCGATGATCGGAACAGTTCCGGTATACGATTCTGTAATCCATTATCAAAGAGATTTAAATACCCTAACGGCACAGGATTTTCTGGATGTTATCAGGATGCATGCTGAAGATGGTGTAGACTTCGTAACTCTTCACTGTGGAATAACGCGCAAGACGATTGAGCAGATTAAAAACGGTACTCGTAAAATGAATATCGTTAGTAGAGGTGGAAGCCTTGTATTTGCGTGGATGACCATGACAGGCGAAGAAATCCATTCTACGAATACTTTGATGAAATTGTTGAAATCTGTCGAGAGCACGATGTAACGATAAGCCTAGGTGATGCATGCAGACCCGGCTGCCTAGCGGATGCGACAGATAACTGCCAGATTGAAGAGCTAATTAGACTCGGTGAGCTGACAGATAGAGCGTGGGCTAGGGATGTTCAGGTTATGATAGAGGGTCCTGGACACGTTCCAATGGATCAGATTGAGGCGAACATGAAGATTCAGGAGACCCTGTGTAAGGGTGCACCGTTCTATGTGCTCGGACCTCTCGTTACAGATATTGCTCCAGGATATGATCATATTACAGCTGCTATAGGAGGTGCTATTGCTGCCTGGTCAGGCGCTGCGTTCCTATGTTACGTTACACCGGCAGAACACCTTGCACTGCCAAATGTAGATGACGTTCATGACGGTATCATCGCTAGTAAAATAGCTGCTCATGCTGCGGATATTGCTAAGGGTATTCCAGGAGCCCGTGACCAGGACGATAGAATGGCGAAGGCTAGAAGAGAACTAGATTGGGATGCACAGTGGCTAGAGGCGCTTGATCCAGAGACGGCAAAAGCAATAAGAGAGTCAAGAATGCCAGAGGAAGATCACTCCGATACTTGCAGTATGTGTGGAAAATTCTGTGCGGTTAGAAGTATGAATAAAGCGCTTTCAGGCGAGGTAATAGACATTCTATAAAAACCAAGCTTTATATAAATTACATCCTAAATAGTCATAAATATAAAAAGAAGTGAGCTTATTGCTCACTTCTTTTTATCTGGTGGCTGCTTTTCTCAGTTTACCAAAGCTAGGTCTTTCAAAGCTAATCGGCAGTAATTTAATTCTCAAATCACCAGTTTTGATGTCATCACCGATGAATACGCAACCTCGCTTTGAGTCTGGGTCCGCCTGAGAAATAGCATAGTTACCGTCAGAGATATCGAATCTAATCAAGGTGTCCGAAACACCCATAGTGCCTTTGGCACGAATGATATTTCCATATCTCTTTCTAATCAAATCCTCTAGGAAGAATACAATCTCACCGATAGAAGGAAGCTCTGCATTAGGAACACTGATACTCTCGAACTCAGTCTCCTCCTGAACCTTAGGAATCTCAATGCTGCCATCTCTCTTTCGAAGCAGAAACTCCTCCCATGTAGACTGTGGCAAATTGCTATAATGCTTGCTGATAATATTTGCATCACCGTTAATAGTCTTTATTGCAGAGACAACTGCCTCTATATCAACATCGATTGACTTATCACATTTTGATAAGATAATAGTATCTGCACATTTTATCTGGTCGGTAAGTAGTTCGTGATATTCGTCGATGTGCTGGAAAAACCTGTTTGGGTCAATGATAGTAATCGGTGCCAGCATTTCAATCTGCTCATATTCAATTTGCGAAATATTATTTATAACATTAGAAAGGTAACCGACGCCAGTGGGTTCAACGATTAGATATTCTGGGGCAATGGAATTTGCAATTGTAAGGATGTTTAAGGCAAAATCGGTCTTGCCACTGCAGCAAATGCACTTTTCGGTGAGTTCCCACACGCTGAGTCCCGATTCTTCCTTCAGAATATCTTCGTCAACATTAAGCGAAGCATACTCATTTTCGAGGATTACGAAATCTCGATTTAATGTATTAGACATCGCTTTGATAAACGTAGTTTTTCCAGCTCCTAGAAAACCAGAAATAATCAGTACCTTCATAAAATAAATCCTTTTCGCAAATAGATTCGTTTTGTATAAAATAAACCCCCGACCGCACGGGAAATGCTTTAGAGACATCCATCAAGGCCGGGGGATTCAGCTCTATTTGCCGATATTAACAACTGGCTTGATTAGGTCAGCAGGCTTATCCTTCATGAGCATAAGTGCATCTTCAACGTGTTCAAAGCCATCAAATCTGTGTGTGATGAGGTGTCTAACATCTAGCTTACCAACTTCGATTAGGCTAGCTAGCTTCTCGAGTCTTAGTCTACCACCTGGCATGAGTCCACCTGTGATCATCTTGTGACCCATTCCGCATCCCCACTCAACACGAGGAATTGTTACGTAGGTGCCAGAACCCAGGTAGTTTACGTTACCAATCTTTCCACCTGGCTTAAGAGCTTTGATGATAGGATCGAAGGATTCAACTCCGCCACCAGCAACGATAGCCTTGTCTACTCCCTTGCCACCAGTTAGTTCAAGAACCTGCTCATCGATAGAGCCTTCCTTGTAGCTGATAAAATCAGTTGCACCATACTTCTTAGCAGCCTCTCTGCAAGCAGGTCTTGTACCTACGCAGATGATTCTTGAAGCACCCTTTAGGTTTGCTCCAGCAACGCTCATCAGACCCACAGGGCCAATTCCATTAACTAGCACAGTATCACCGAACTGAATGTCTGCGAGCTCAACGCCGTGGAATCCAGTAGGAACCATGTCAGATAGCATACAAGCTTCTTCTGGGGAAACAGCCTCTGGCATGTGTGCAAGATTTCCATCTGCATCATTTACGTGGAAATATTCACCGAATACACCATCTTTGAAGTTTGAGAACTTCCATCCAGATAGCATTCCGCCGGAGTGCATAGGGTATCCACCCTGAGCCTCTAGTGAAGACCAATCTGGAGTGATAGCAGCAACCATTACACGGTCACCAACCTTAAAGTCTTTAACGAGTTCTCCAACTTCTTCAACAACTCCGCAACCTTCGTGACCTAGAATCATGTTGTGTCTGTCGCCTAGCGCACCTTCCCATACGGTGTGAATGTCAGAAGTGCAAGGGGATAAAGCTAGCGGTTTGATAATAGCATCAAGTGGTCCACACTTTGGACGTTCCTTTTCAATCCAACCAGTTTTGCCAATCTCTAGCATTGCAAAGCCTTTCATTGTGTTACCTCCGTTTTTCTTAAATTTATTTACTGCCATTAAGAGCGTTATGGATAAGTCTCTTACAGACAGTGAGAACACTTGCTTTCGTTAATATATTGACATAATTTCAAAAAGAAAGCAACAAGATTTTATTGTAAATAAACTATAAAAACATTGGAATTTTAACGGTTAAAAAGAACGATATATAGCGAGAAGCCTTATATACAAGTGGGTACATCGATTATAAAATAAATCAAAATACTTATACTGATAATTATTTATCAATATCATATGTAAGTTCTATTATTAAATACAATAATTGATGAGATATATTATTACACGGAAAGGTTTAGACTTAAAAAATGAATTATGAATATTGATAGCACGATATATAATTGTATAATCGAAAAAGGGGATTGACATTAGTGTTAGCTAAGTTTATATTACAGGTAAGAGAGGTCTAACTCTCGCAATATTGTTTTCTGCATTTACAGGGCAGGTGAGATATCGTAAACCTGCCTTTTGATAAATGCTTAGGTTAGATAACACTAACATTAAGGAGGATATTGGTATGTCATTGATTAATAAAGAAGTAGCAGATTTCCGTACAGGCCTATGTAAACGATGAGTTCAAGACTGTTACTAAATCAGATATTTTGGGTAAGTGGAGCGTATTCTTCTTCTACCCAGCAGACTTTACTTTCGTTTGCCCAACTGAACTAGAAGACCTACAGCTAAAGTACGCAGACTTCCAGAAGGCTGGCTGTGAAGTGTACTCAGTATCTTGCGATACGCATTTTGTGCACAAGGCTTGGCACGATAGCTCAGAGAGTATCAGTAAGATTACATACCCAATGCTAGCTGACCCTACACAGGCACTTGCGAAGGACTTTGAAGTTTTAATTGAAGATCAGGGCATTGCAGAGAGAGGAAGCTTCATCGTAAATCCTGAAGGTAAGATTGTAGTATATGAAGTTAACGCAGGAAATGTTGGTAGAAATGCTGAAGAGCTCTTCAGAAGGCTTCAGGCTAGTCAGTTCGTAGCTGAACATGGAGATCAGGTTTGCCCAGCAAGATGGGCACCAGGTGCTGCAACACTAAAACCAGGAATAGACCTAGTAGGGGCGTTATAAACCACCACATATAGAAGGTGTAAAAAACGGGGGATGCGATTCGCATCCCCCGTCTTTAGTTGTTTGGTGTTATATCTCCTGAGTGAGGGCTTATACAATACCCTGCATCATCATTGCTTCTGCAACTCTCTCGAATCCAGCGATGTTAGCACCAGCTACGAGGTTCTCACCAAGGTTGTACTTAGCACAAGCTTCCTCTGTAATCTTGAAGATGTGGATCATGATGTGCTCTAGCTCAGCATATACTCTCTCCTTGTTCCAGATGAGGTGCTCAGCGTTCTGAGCCATCTCGAGGCAAGAGCAAGCAACTCCACCAGCATTAGCAGCCTTGGAAGGAGCAACTACGCAGCCATTGTCCATGAGGTACTGAACAGCCTCGTTTGTTGTAGGCATGTTAGCTCCCTCGATGAGGTATCTAGCTCCGTTAGCAACCATTTCCTTAGCCCAATCCATAGTGATGTCGTTCTGCATAGCGCAAGGTAGGTATAGATCAGCCTTAACTTCCCAAGGTCTCTTTCCTGGGATGAACTTAGCGTTAGGGAACTTCTCTACGTAAGGTGCGCAAACGTTCTTGCCGGAGTTACGTAGCTCAAGAAGCGTGTTGATCTTCTCTGGTGTTGTGATTCCTTCCTCGTCGAGGATGTATCCGTCTGGTCCAGAAATGGTGATTGGCTTAGCACCTAGCTCAACTAGCTTTACGATTGTTCCCCAAGATACGTTACCGAATCCGGAAACAACTGCAGTCTTTCCTTCTAGGGAATCACCGAAGTGCTTGAGGACCTCTCTAGCGAAGAATACGATACCGAAACCAGTAGCTTCAGTTCTTCCGTTTAGTCCGCCGTTTGTAGTTCCCTTACCAGTCCATGTTCCATCGTACTCGTTAGTAATTCTCTTGTACTGACCCATCATGTAACCGATTTCTCTGCCGCCTACACCCATGTCTCCTGCAGGAACGTCAGTGTTAGGTCCGATGTGTCTGTAGAGCTCTGTGATGAAGCTCTGGCAGAATCTCATAACTTCTGCATCTGACTTTCCAGCTGGATCGAAGTCAGAACCACCCTTACCGCCTCCAATTGGAAGACCTGTTAGGGAATTCTTGAAGATCTGCTCGAAACCGAGGAACTTAAGGATTCCTGGGTAAACGTTAGCCTGGAATCTTAGACCGCCCTTGTATGGTCCGAGAGCGCTGTTGAACTGCACTCTGTATCCTCTGTTAACCTGAACCTCGCCGTTGTCATCAACCCAAGGAACTCTGAACGAAATCATTCTTTCAGGCTCGATAAGTCTCTTTACAAGACCTGCCTTCTCGTACTCAGGATGAGCTTCGAGAACTGGCTCGATTGATAGTAGAACTTCTTCTACGGTCTGAAGAAACTCAGGCTCGTTTGGATAGTTCTGCTTAGCGATGTCGATGTACTTTTGTGAAATATTAGCCATTTTAAACTCCTTACAAAAAATACAATATAAAAATGTATAAATTCGGGCGCTATTGCACCACATATTTGAATTTTAGCACTCCGATAATACGCTGTCAACGTGTATACAAAATGCATAAAGTAGTTATTCAGCATAGAAGATATGGCAGATATTAAACATATTGACAGTTTTTTAATGTTAGATAAATACTGGGCTCTATGATAAAATTAAATGCTAACACTTTATGGAAGAAAGTTGAGAAAAATGGATCTGAGCAGACTTAACAAAGAACAGCAAGAGGCGGTAAAGCATACTGAAGGACCGTTGCTGATATTGGCAGGTGCTGGTAGTGGTAAGACTACTATGATGACACACCGTATAGCGTATATGCTGGAACAGGGAGTGAGCCCTTACAGCATCTTAGCTGTTACATTTACAAATAAAGCTGCTGGTGAGATGAAAGATAGAATCGAGGCATTGACCGGGAGGAACACGAGGTATGTGGGTTATGACTTTTCATGCCATGTGTGTTCGCATACTCAGAAATCACGGAGATGTACTCGGATTTAAAAATGGATTTTCAATATACGACGAGTCGGACAAGAAGGCGCTTCTGAAGCGAATTATCAAAGACCTCGAAATTGATGAAAAGATATATCCTGTGTCATACCTTGTGAGTGTAATCAGTTCGTGCAAGGAAGCAGAGGAAGGTCCCGAGGATTATATTGAAAATAATTCAATGAATTTCAAGGCGGAGACTGTTGCGAAAGTGTATGCGAGATATATGGAAAATTTACAGCAGAACAATGCTATGGATTTTGACGACTTGCTCTGGAATGCCATGAAGGTTTTTGAGGCGAGTGAAGAAGTGCTATCGTATTATCAGAGGAGATTCCAGTACATAATGGTAGATGAGTATCAGGATACGAACTACCTGCAGTATAAGCTTGTGCATTCATTAGCTGGTAAGAGTCATAATCTGTGTGTGGTAGGCGATGATGACCAGTGCATATATCAGTGGCGAGGTGCTGACATCAGGAATATACTCGATTTTGAGAAAGATTTTCCTGAGACCAAGGTCATCAAACTGGAGCAGAATTACAGATCTGATGCTAATATCTTGGACCTAGCCAACTCTGTAATTGCCAAGAACAGAAACCGTAAGCCTAAAGCGCTTTGGACTGACCGGAAGGAAGGTAGCAAGATAACTTACCGCAGACTCGAGGATGAACAGCGTGAGGCATGGTACGTGGGTGGAGAAATCCAGAGTTTGCATGATGACGAGGGGATTCCGTATAGTGATATGGCCATCCTTTGTCGTAAGAATGCGCAGTCGAGACCTTTCGAAGAAAAAAATTTTTCATTTAGAGGTATCCCGTATAGGGTTCTAGGAGGGACCAGGTTCTACGATCGCAAGGAAATCAAGGATGTGATGGCCTACATGCATCTAGTGGAGAACCCGCGCGATGATGTCGCTATGACGAGAATTATCAATGAGCCGAAGAGAGGCATTGGGGCCAAAGAGTCTCGGCAGAATAGTTTCTTATGCTAAGGCATATAAGATAAGTATATTTGAGGCGCTCAAGGAAGCTGAAGTTGTCGGCTCGCTATCTAAGAAGTCAAGAGCTGCAGTTGCTAACCCTAGTTTCTATGCTCGATGAACTGGGTGCTGAGCAGGATAACATGGAGCTTTCGGATATTTACGATAACCTTATCAGGCGTTCAGAGTACCTGACGGCGCTTGAAGAGGAAAACACTGTCGAGGCGGACGCTAGAATAGAGAACATCCTCGAACTGCGATCGGTAATCGTGGAATTCGAGAATAAGGCGGCAGGTGCGATTCTAGCAGATGAGGAAGATGAATTTAAAGAGGAAAGGGAGATACTCAGAGCCGAGGGGTTTGATGTGCAAGAACCTACATTGCTTCAGTCTTTCCTCGAGAGGATAGCTCTACTATCTGATATAGATAATAGAGACGAGAGTGAAGATGCAGTTGTGATGATGACGCTACATAGCTCAAAGGGACTGGAATTTCCAGTTGTATTCATGCCTGGTATGGAGAATGGATTATTTCCTGGTTCGGCATCGATGGATGATCCTAGTAAGATGGAGGAAGAGCGTAGGCTCTGCTACGTAGGTATTACAAGAGCGATGCGAAAGCTGTATCTTACAGGTGCACAGACAAGGATGCTCTACGGCAGGACGGATTTCACGATTGAGTCAGAATTCATGCGTGAGATGAATACGGATTTACTCGATGGTGACCAGACTGTAGCCGAGAGAGCTGCTATTGCAGGTGGACTACATGGAGATGGCGGAATACTAGGAGCCAGAGAATTCAAAGGCAGGTACGATGGCAATGCGGATGGCTACGATGCCAGCTTCTCGAAACCTTTTGATGCTCTGAAATTCGCCAAGAAGCAGGCATCTAAAGGAATCGACAATGAGGGATTTGAAGCCGGAGACAGGATTCGCCATCCGAAGTTCGGCGAAGGCCTGCTCATCGATCAAGACGCCAAGACTCTGACCATAGCATTCGATTCCGTCGGTATCAAGAAGCTCGGCAAGGGATTCGTCAAACTGACTAAGGTCGAGTAATGACTGCAGTTGTAAAGGGCATTTATAATTATAATCTCATTAACCTTAAGAGAATTTACAATAGGGGACATTATGAATCTTGATGATAAGAAGAAACGAATAGACGAGCTCATCGAAGTGCTCAACGAAGCATCGGCTGCATACTACGACGAGGCGAGCGAGATAATGAGCAATTACGAATATGATGCGCTGTATGACGAACTAGAGGCTCTAGAAAAGGAGACAGGTTATTCGCCTGATGACAGCCCGACCAAGAATGTCGGATACACAGTTCAGTCAGAGCTACCGAAGGAAAAGCACAGAAGCCGTATGCTAAGTCTCGACAAGACCAAGAGCCGTGAAGAACTGGCAGCTTGGCTAGGAAACCATGAGGGGCTACTATCGTGGAAACTAGACGGATTGACGGTTGTACTGACATATGAAGGGGGAAGCCTCGTAAAGGCTGTAACACGTGGAAATGGAGACATCGGTGAAGTTATTACGCCTAATGCACTCGTATTTGCTAACGTGCCTAGACGCATCCCTTACAAAGGACACGTTGTAATTCGCGGAGAGGCCGTGATTACGTACGAGGAATTTGAGAGAATTAATGCTGCGATTGACGATGCTGATGCTAAGTACAAGAATCCTCGAAACCTCTGTAGTGGTAGTGTACGTCAGCTTAACAGTAAGATTACAGCTGAGAGAAATGTACGTTTCTATGCGTTTACTCTTAGTGAGTCGGATGGCATAGATGATGGTGGTCTTCGCTCCAATCAGATGAAGTGGATGGCGGAGCAGGGCTTTGACGTGGTTGAGTATATAAAAGTCGATAACAAGAGCATATTTGCAGCGATAGATAAATACGCTGAGAGAGTTCACAGCTTTGAGGTTCCGTCGGACGGACTAGTTCTGACTCTCGAGGACCTAGAGTATGCGGCGACACTTGGAACGACTGCGAAGTTCCCGCGTGACTCATTGGCTTTCAAATGGGCAGATCAGCAGGCTGAGACAGTTCTTCGTGAAATTGAGTGGAGCCCGTCAAGAACTGGGCTTCTCAATCCGATAGCGATATTTGATCCAGTTGAACTTGAGGGTACGACAGTCAAGAGAGCATCTGTTCATAATCTCAATATTATGGAAACTCTTAAGCTTGGTATTGGAGATACAATCACTGTGTACAAGGCCAATATGATAATCCCGCAAATTGGCGATAATCTGACTTGTAGTGGGAACATAGAGATTCCAAGTCACTGTCCAGTTTGTGATGGCGACACAGAGGTTAAGCTGATGACTGGCACTAAGGTCTTGACGTGCACTAATACTAACTGCCTCGCAAAGCAGGTAAAGAGATTCTCGCTATTCGTGTCGAGGGATGCTCTCAATATAGAGGGACTGTCTGAGCAGACTCTGCTGAAGTTTATAGGACTCGGATACATCAAGTCTTTCGGCGACATATTCCGTCTGAAGGCACATAGAGAAGCTATAGTGGAACTAGAAGGACTTGGTGAAAAGTCTTACGACAAGCTCGCAGCATCAATCGAAAAGGCGCGTCACACAGTGCCGGCGAGAATCCTTGCGGCTATCGGAATTCCAGGAGTGGGGGTAACTACTGCTACACAGATTGCTAAGTCGTATGAAAATAAGTGGGATAAGATATCATCGCTCACTTACGATGAGCTGATAACAATCGACGGCATCGGCGAGGTCATGGCTAGAGACTACGAGGATTTTTTTGCAGATGAGCACAACAGAGATGTGGTTACAGATCTCGTGGGTGAACTCGACATAGATGAGAGCTACGAGGCAGTTGGAACGGAGCTATCGGGTGATATCTTCGTTATCACAGGCAGTCTAGAGCACTACAAGAACCGAACTGAGCTCAAGAAGGAAATCGAAGCTAAAGGCGGGAAAGTGGCTGGAAGTGTGAGTAAAAATACCAGCTATCTGGTGACAAACAACCCTGAATCAGGCTCTTCAAAGAATAAGGCAGCTGCAGAACTCGGTGTAAAAATCATAACAGAAGATGAAATTCGTACGATGCTAGGATATTAGGGGTTATCGTAAACGCTATTTAGATATATAATAAATAGTTGCAATACTAAATTTTAGAAAGCGGAGGAGGGCCAATGGAAAGCACAAATCTAATTGACCAGGAACAAGCTTTCGAAGAAAGCAGAGAAAAAATATTCGAACTCCTCGAGGAAAAAAAATATTTCCGCTGCAGAGATGAACTTCTGAAGTTCAACGCAGTTGATATAATGGAGCTCCTTGAAGAGGTTATGAGGAAGTATGACATGCAGAGTGCGGTCATACTGTTTCGCACGCTTCCCAAAGATATATCTGTTGAAGTATTTGCACACTTCGACGTTGATGATCAGGTTGAAATTATCAATATCATCACTGATCCCGAGATTAAATATATAATCGAAGAGCTGGATTTCGACGATATGATTGACGTCCTCGAAGAGCTACCAGCTAATATCGTAGATAAGATTTTAGACAAGACACCTAAAAATGAACGTAGACAGATAAACACGTTCCTTATGTACAAGGAGTATAGTGCTGGTTCACTGATGACTCCGGACTACATAAATCTGCGCAAGAATATGACGAGACGTGAAGCTCTCGATCATATCCGTGATGTGGGAATGAATTCAGAGACGATTTACTCCTGTTACGTTCTCGACGGTGGCCGAAAACTTGCCGGAGTAGTTTCTCTCAGGAGCTTGGTGCTCGCAGATGAGAACACAAAGGTTTCTGACATTATGAAAGAGGATATCATCTTCGCACACGTTGATGATGACCAAGAGGAAGTATCTGAGCTATTCAAGAAGTACGGCTTTATCGCGATTCCAGTGGTTGATAACGAAGACCGACTAGTTGGAATTATCACGTTCGACGATATCCTTGATGTAATCGAAGAAGAGAACACAGAAGATATGGAGCGTATGGGAGGTGTCATCGATAACACTGATAAAGACTATCTCGATACATCCGTTCTAATGCACGTCAAAGCGAGACTTCCGTGGTTACTCGTACTCATGGTGTCGTATGTATTTACAGGTGGTATGATTGCAAACTTTGAGAAATCTCTTTCCGCAGTAATTGCGCTCGTATCATACATGCCTATGCTGATGGGAACTGGTGGTAACTCAGGAACACAGTCATCTACGGTAATCATTACCAGTATGGCGATGGGTGACCTCGAACTCTCGGATATAGCGAGGGTTTTATGGAAAGAATTCCGTATAGGGATTATCGTCGGCATATGTGTAAGCGTGCTAAATTACATGCGAATAGTGGCATTTGACCATAACGGCTCTATGGTAGCTTTAACGGTATGCTTTTCGATGGTGATGATCGTAGTTATTGCAAATGCATCGGTGCGATACTTCCGATGATAGCCAAGAAGATAGGAATCGACCCTGCACTTATCGCTGGACCGATGATGGCATCGCTCACCGACATGGTAGCGCTCGGAACATACTTCTCGATGGCGAGAATAGTACTCAAGATTTAACATTGCTATTTCATGTATAATAAACGAAAAAAGTAATGATATTAAGGAAGTTGCAACTACAGTAATAATATAGAAATAATGATTAAAGATATTTCTATTTCAATATCAACACAATTGGCAAAATTAATTTTCAAAATTTCATTGTAGGAGGATATGGTGAATACTATCAACTATGCTGAGCTCACTGAAAAGGCGCGCAGAATCAGAATCAACGCTCTAAAGGCAATCCATGCAGCAAAGTCCGGTCATCCAGGCGGCTCGCTGTCGTCGGCAGATATTCTTGCAACTCTGTATTTTGAGGTACTAAATATCGACCCTAAGGATCCTAAGAAAGCAGATAGAGATAAGTTTGTAATGTCGAAAGGTCATGCAGTTCCTGCACTTTATGCAACACTCGGCGAGAGAGGGTTTTACGAAGTGAGTGAAATGATGACTCTCAGACAGGTAGGAAGCAAATTCCAGGGACACCCTAACATGCACAAGGTGCCGGGTGTTGAGATGTCGACAGGCTCACTTGGACAGGGTTTTTCTGCAGCCGTAGGAATGGCTATCGCAGGTAAGATTGACAGCAATCCTGGTAGAGTATACGTACTTGCCGGAGACGGAGAGATCCAGGAAGGTATAGTATGGGAGGCTGCAATGCAGGCTGCTCACAGAAAGCTCGATAACCTTGTTGCAATCGTAGACCTCAATGGACTTCAGATTGATGGTAAGGTAAGTGATGTAAAGCGTGTATGCCCGGTAGATGAGAAGTTCATGAGCTTCGGCTGGAATGTAATCGTTATAGATGGCCATAATTGTGAAGAGCTGATTACTGCATTTGAGGAAGCACAGAAGTGCGAAGGCGTTCCAACCGCAATCATTGCTCATACCCACAAGGGCAAGGGTGTATCATTTATGGAAGACAATGCTGGCTGGCATGGTAAAGCACCAAGCGATGAAGAACTAGCTACTGCGATAGAAGAACTTGGAGGTGACAACTAATGGCAGATAAGATTGCAACTAGAGCTGCGTACGGCGAATTTCTAGTGGAAAAGGGTGCACAGCGCAAGGATCTTGTCGTTATGGATGCAGACCTTTCCGGTTCGACCAAGACTAAGGAATTTGCTAAGACTTATCCTGAGAGATTTGTAAACTGCGGTATTGCTGAGCAGGATTTGATGGCTGAGGCAGCAGGAATCGCTCTTTCAGGTCACGTTGTGTGTGCTAGTACATTTGCGATGTTTGCAGCAGGTAGAGCATATGAGATTATCAGAAACTCAATCGGCTATACTAATGCAAATGTAAAAGTGTGCGCGACTCACGCCGGCATTACGGTAGGTGAGGATGGTGCGAGTCACCAGACTTTCGAAGATATCGCTCTGATGAGAGAAATCCCAGGTATGGTTGTCGTAAACCCTGCGGATGCTGTAAGTGCTAAGAAGCTTCTAAACGAGGTAGTAGATACAGAGGGACCTGCATACGTAAGACTTGGAAGATCTGGCGTGCCAGTAATTTACGATGAGAATTCAGACATCAAGGTAGGTACGGCAAATACAGTTCGTGAAGGTAGTGACGTAACGATTATCGCTACTGGAATCATGGTTGCTGATGCAATAGAGGCGGCTGAAGAGCTTGCAAACGAAGGAGTTTATGCTCGTGTAATCGATATGCATACTATCAAGCCTATCGACGAGACCGCAATTATAAATGCAGCAAGAGAAAATGGTCCAATTGTTACTGCTGAAGAACACTCAGTAATCGGTGGTCTCGGAAGCGCTGTTGCAGAGGTTGTGGTACAGAAACAGCCAGTTAAGATGGCAATGGTAGGACAGAAGGATACATTTGGTGAATCTGGAAAACCAGCGGAGCTTAGAGAAAAGTATGGTATAACAAAGGCTGATATCGTAAAAGCAGTTAAAGAAGTACTTAAATAAAGCATTGATTTATAAAAAAACAAAGAAATTAGAAAAAAATTAGCAACTCTTTTCGTGAAGTAATCTTCACATAAGAGTTGCTTTTCATTTGAAAATACTGCTATTGAGGATTTATTTTGTCTTTAGCTAGTAAAAATTTAACAAAATAATATGAAATTAGTACAAACTGAATTTACAATGTGATGAATAAGTGATATAGTATGAATTGTTTTAGAACATTTGGACTCGAACAGAATGGGTCCAAAAGCAAATGGCGAAACGTATTATATTAATACCTAATATATATTCGTTACTTGCAATTATAATTTTTTACTTTAGGAGGTTTTTATGGAAACTGGTGTAAAGAAGGGTAGACCGTTTGGCTTTTATGTATGCTCCATGGGCTATACATTTGAGAGACTTTCGTTCTACACAGTAAAGTACATCTTGGCAATGTGGGTTGCTGCAGACGTACTTAGTGGCGGTCTTGGAATGGGCCAGGTTAAGGCTACTGCTATTTCTGCAGGATTCGTAGCTTGGACATATATCACACCTATGTTTGGTGGATATATCGCTGACCGTTGGGTAAAGCCTAGATGGTGCGTACTTATCGGTATGATTCTTATGGGAATCGGATACATTATCGCTTGGAAGGCAACATCGCTTACTCTCGTATACGTAATGTTCGTATTTGTAGCTGTTGGTACAGGTCTATTTAAGGGTAACCTATCCGGAATCACTGGTCAGCTATTCAACAGCGCTGAACAGCTTGACTCTGCATTCTCAATTCAGTACACATTCGTTAACATCGGTTCGTTCATCGGAACAACATTCATTGCTCCGCTTGCAACAACAGGTATGTTCGGTGTTCACGTAACTTACAGAACAATATTCTTGATTACAGGTATCTTCCTATTCATCGATGCTATTTGGTTCTTCGTAGTTGGAGGCAAGGCACTCGGTGAGGCTGGTATGTCACCATTCAAGAAGGACCAGAGAGAGTTCGTATCTGCTGAGACTAAGGAGCACGAGGAATCAGCTCCTCTATCCGCAGGAGATAAGAAGAGAGTTGCAGCTGTACTTCTCGTAATCGTATTCTCGATGGTATTCTGGATGCTATGGTACCTCGCTTACTTCCCAGCATACTTCAGATTTGGTTGGGGAGACGGAGCTGAGTATCTAAACAAGGCTAACTGGGTAATCGGAGGCTTCAAGATTCCTACATCTTGGTTTGACTCAACAAACGCTCTAACTTGCGTAATTCTCGGACCAGTTCTTGCTGGTGTATGGCTAAAGCTAGCTAAGAGACCTCAGGGAGACCTCAGCATGTACAAGAAGACTGGTCTAGGATGCGGACTTCTAGGACTTGCATACTTCGTAATGGTATTCGCCGACAAACTTGCTGGAGACCACGGTCAGGTTTCTGTACTATGGGTTGGTCTTGTTTGTATAATGATGTCAGTTGGAGAGATGGTATTCTCACCACTCGGAAACTCATTCATCAACAAGCTAGCTCCAGCTAAGCTTCTAGGACTTCTTCTAGGAACATGGCCAGTAGCTGTATTTATTTCGCAGTTCATCTACCCTAAGATTTACGCTTGGACTCTAACTCAGAACTTCGGGTTTGCTTACGGTCTACTCGGTGGAATCGTAATCGTGTTCGGTGTAATTCTATGGTTCCTCAGCGGTAAGCTTGATTCATGGGCTGAACAGGAATAATTATATAATACTGATTTACAGTCTAAATCGTATATATTAGAATTAAAGCGAAGGGCATGCCCTTCGCTTTCTTGTTCTAACATATCATGATTTATACGAAAGTAGGCGTAGTATGGAATTTAGAAGAGGTAAGAATATCGCTTGCACGATAGCTTGGGGAGTGGTGCTGCTACTAGTAAGAATGATGATGAACAGATCGTCGTTTTTTAGTATTCCATTTAAATATCAGTTAGTGATAGCAGTATTTTTCCTAATTTATGGCTTTACGCTGGCATTTTGGGAGATAAAGAATGATCTATCTCTATTCTGGGGTGCTGGGAGCTCAGTATTTAATATCGGTGTGATTAACAGCTCTCTAATTATTGGGGTGAGTATTTTCTTCTTTGCAAGTAATGCTATATATGGCCTATGCGCATTTGGGGTTGAGGTTACGCTCTACATACTTATATCTATGTTCGAATGGAAATAGAGATTGTACAGAATAAATACAAAAAAATAGTGATAAATTGAGCGAAACCAGTTGACGTATGATATGAAAGTGATATTATATAGATACATAGAGGCGCTTCAATTTAATTTGTACAATCCCAGAAAGTGGGTTTGTGAAACACAAATCTTCTAAGGAGGTTATCACTATGGATACTATTAAGAAAGTTGGATATTTAATTGTTGTAGGGCTTATGATCATGTTGATCCTTGCTGCTACGGGTGGAGACAATATACCTATGGATATGTCTTTCGGTATCGGTGCTCTTATAGCGCTAATAGGTATTGGGATTACTATATGGGAGGCAAAAACTAATAAGCCTATGTTCTACTCCTATGGTAAGAACTGGTTTGGCGGATACCTCAATAATGGTGCGTTTATTCTGGGTGTTGCGACAGGATTCTTTGCAACGAAAACCATGTACGGAATTACAGCACTTGGAACTTTGGCAGTTGTATATGCAGTAATTTGGACAGTATTTAAGGCTAAAAATGCCGAAGCTAAGTAATATAGTTAATGTAATAATTACATAACAGCTCACCTTGCAGGGGGTGAGCTGTTTTTATGTCTCGATTAATAAGGTGGGGTTGCAATTAATATCTGTATAAATATACTAATAAACTAAAATAAATACAGAAATTATTGATTTACAGGTAAATTAGTGCTACCATATGTGTATTGTTAGAGAGTATATATAGAAAGTAAGGAATTTAAATGGACGCTTATATCACAGGTTTTCTAGTTTCATGTCATGGAATCCCCGCAACAGTATTTGTAAGTATATTATCAGTTATCATCGGCTCTGCAGTCGGACTTTTGATTGCACTTATGAGAACATCTAGAAATAAATTTATTAGCTGGATTTCAAAGATATACGTAGATATAGTTAGGGGTACTCCTATGCTAGTACAGGCGCTTATTTTTGCATATGGGCTACCGGAGTTTATACAGAGACATGTATTTTACTTTAAATGGGCGAATCTTATTATTCCTGCTATAATCGTATGTGGACTTAACAGCGCAGCATACATGTCTGAAGTAATCCGTAGTGGAATTCAGGCCGTAGATAAAGGGCAGATGGAGGCAGCAAGGTCCCTTGGTATGAGTAAGGCTATGGCAATGAGACTTATAATTATTCCGCAGGCTGTTAAAATTATACTTCCGGGCGGTTGGAAATGAGTTCGTAACACTTATCAAGGAGACATCGGTTCTTAGTTATGTTGGAGTTCACGAAATCTTACGTAAGGGCACACTGCTCAGCGCAGCTACGTTTGATGCATTTCCAGCATACATAGGAGTTGCACTTGCGTACTTGGTGCTAACACTTCCATTATCCAAGCTAATTTCGGTTTTGGAAGAACGTGGCAAGGGTAACAAGAAAGAAGTGGTTGAGGAAAATAATGAATCAGTGCTCGAGGGAGGAGCAGCATAATGATAGAGATTAAGAAGCTTTATAAATCATATGGAAATAACGAAGTGCTCAAGGGTATCGATCAGACCGTAAGTGAATCAGAGGTTCTCTGTATTGTAGGACCGTCGGGATCTGGCAAATCCACGATGCTAAGATGCATCAACTTGCTTGAGGTTCCGACATCTGGAGAGGTGTTTATTGACGGTGAACTCGTTACTAACCAGAATATCAATGAAATTAGAACCAAGATGGGTATGGTATTCCAGAACTTCAACCTGTTTCCGCACATGACTGTGCTTGAAAATGTAACCTGCGCACCTATTAACGTAAAAGGTGTTAGCAAAGTAGAAGCAGAAACAAAAGCTATGGAGCTTTTGTCGAGAGTCGGACTTGACAGCAAAGCAAACGCATATCCGCGTTCGCTGTCAGGCGGCCAGCAGCAACGTGTTGCGATCGCAAGAGCTTTAGCTATGGATCCTGAGATAATGCTATTTGACGAACCGACATCTGCGCTCGATCCCGAGATGGTTGGAGAAGTTCTCGATGTAATGAAAGACCTCGCCAAGGAAGGGCTAGCGATGATTGTTGTTACTCATGAGATGGGGTTTGCCAAGGAAGTTGCAGATAAGGTTATCTTTATGGACGAGGGTGTAATAGTCGAACAGGGTACACCACTTGAGGTTCTCGTAAATCCATCAGAAGAGAGAACTAAGAATTTCTTGTCCAAGGTATTGAGCTAATAATGCGTGAAATTACTGATATATAGTGGTTCTAATTGTTTGCACAACAATATTTTGCGCTATTTAGTTTTTATGTGAAGGTTTATGATTAAAATAGTTTAATTTCGGCACGGTATAGGGCTTCTATGCCGTGCTTTTATAGTGCCTTTTGTTTATTTTTCAGCGTTTCTAGTGTATAATATTACAATCTGTTGGTGTGTTTAGGAGGTCATATGATCGAATTTAAGAATGTTACTAAGCATTATGGCAACAATGTAGGTCTAGAGAATGCGACCGTTCGTATTGAGAAGGGCGACTTCGTGTTTCTTGTAGGACCGAGTGGTGCGGGCAAAACTACCTTTGTTAGGCTGATACTCAATGAGATTAGCACGGACAAGGGTACTATTGTAGTTGCAGGTAAAGATATAACTAGGCTGTCTAGAAGAGAAATTCCAGAGCTAAGACAGAAGATTGGAATGGTATTCCAAGACTTCAGACTTCTCGAGAAGAAGACTGTATATGAGAATGTCGCTTTTGCCATGGAAGTAGTTCATGCAAAGCGCAAAGATATTAGAAGGCAGGTCCCATACGTGCTTGATCTCGTTGGTATTCTCGATAAGAAGGACAGATACCCTAATGAACTCAGTGCTGGCGAACAGCAGCGTGTAGGAATCGCACGTGCGATTGTCAATAACCCAAGAGTGCTTATTGCCGATGAGCCTACTGGAAACCTTGACCCGATTACAGCTATGGAGATTATGAATATCTTAGATAAAATTAACCTTCGTGGCACCACAATCCTCATGGTTACACACGCTAAGGATATCGTAGACCAGCTGAATAAGCGTGTAGTTGCGATTGAAGATGGCCATATTGTCCGTGATGAACAGGGACAGTACGGATTCTATAACGAAGAAGAGTATTACGATTACGACGAGGGGGGTGGATCAATATGTTTTCTAGAACAAGATATACACTCAAGCAGTCGATTTCACAGATCGGTCGTAATAAAGGTATGAATATCACAGCGGTACTCGCTATTTCAGCGATGATGCTTATTCTCGGTCTATTCTTCGTGTCTTTTGTAAATGTTGATCTATTCGCTAATGTTATCAAGCAGGATTACAATATCGTTGAGGTTTTTCTAAATGATGGCAACACTGACACTATCAACAACGATATCGGAAGCAAGCTCAAGTCTACCAAAGGTGTAGACAAGGTTGAATACAGATCTAAGGCTGATGCCATTAAGATTATGAAGAAGCGTTGGGGTGATAATGGTTATCTGCTCGACAGCCTTGCGGACAATCCGTTGCCTAACTCATATCTTGTGTATGTTAAGGACAAATCGGTAGCGGATAAGATTTCTAAGAGTGCAACATCCATATCAGGTGTTGAAGATATAAGTATTATCAGGACACAGTTGAGAAGCTACAGAGAATTACGAACTTCATACAGACTGCATCCATCATCACCATGATATTCCTGATAATCGTATCGGTTATCATCGTTGCAAATACTATTAAGCTCACTGTATTTGCTCGTTCCAAGGAGATTAGCATCATGAAGTACCTCGGGGCGACTGACTGGTTCGTAAGAGGACCATTCCTATTTGAAGGAATTATTCTCGGTTTTGTGTCGGCGACAATTTCCACGGCACTCATGTACGTGATATATTCCAAGCTTATTGGAGTTGTCGGACCTGATATCATGAGAATGCTGTCAGTGCCAGTAGTTCCGACTAGTTACTTGATTCCTAACGTAATGCTTATATTCATTGCGCTTGGAGTTGGAGTAGGTACTTGCGGAAGTATAATTTCGATAAGAAGGTTCCTAGATAGATAAGGAGGAGATGTATGACTAGGGTGAATAAAACAAAGTGTGTAGTGGTTTTGCTGCTCGCCTTAACTATGGTTGTTTCAGCGTTCGTGGCAGCGGATCCGTCATATGCAACAAGTGCCTCTCAGAAGAAGAAGGAAGCAGCTGCTGCTGGTGCAAAATCCGCAGAGTTCAGCGCTAAGGTTGGAGAGGCTACTAAGAAGGTAGAAGAGCTAGAGGCAAACATCAATGCTGCGCAGGCAGAAATTAACGCAACGCAGGCTAAGCTCGAAGCGAAGAAAGCTGCAGTAAGCAAGCAGACTGAAGCTCTTAACTCAAGACTTAGAGCTATGTATAAGACAGGTACCGCTGGATTTATCAACGTAATACTAAGCTCGGGTAACGTAAGCGAACTCATCACTAATGTGAGCATGGTTCAGCGAGTGCTCTCCAGTGATAAGAAGCTTCTCAGCTCGCTTCAGAAGGATTATAAGGAAATCGAAGCGCTTCAGCAGCAGCAGATTAAGCAGGAGAAAATCCTCGAGCAGAATAAAAAAGAAGTCGAAGCAACTCGCGAAATACAAGGGGCTTGCAGATGAATATGCTAAGCAGCAGGATCAGCTGAACGCTGAAGGAAATAAGCTTGCTGCAGAGGCAGCAGCAGCTCAGGCGGCAGCGGAAGAGAAGCTAAGAAAACAGCAGGCGGCCCAGGCAGCAAGCCAGGCATCTTCGAACAGCTCAAGCTCGAGTAGCTCAAGTTCAAGCAGTTCAAACAGTTCTAGTTCGAGTTCAAGTAGCTCAAGTTCGACTAGCAGTCCAAGTACACCAGCTGCTTCAAGTGGATATCAGTGGCCAGTAAGTGGTGGAACTATAACTTCGCCTTTCGGATGGAGAGTTCACCCAATATTCAAGACCAAGAAGTACCACGATGGAGTAGACGTTTCTGGACTAAGAACTGGAACACCTATCAGAGCAATTGCAAATGGATACGTTACTAAGGCTTCGTACTATGGTGGCTACGGCAACTGCGTTATGATTTCAATTGGAAACGGATACACTACTCTATATGGACATATGAGTGGATTTGCAGTATCTAATGGACAGTATGTAACTAAGGGGCAGGTTGTTGGATATATCGGAAGTACGGGCTGGTCAACAGGTCCACACTTGCACTTTAGTTTGATTAAGAACGGAACCTACGTTAACCCGATGATTTTATTCTAAAGTATGAATACAGAAATTTTTAAGAGCACTCCTGTGCTAAACGAACTATTAAAAATAAGAGGGATTGAGGGAGATGCGGAGCTCGATGAGTTCCTCTCTCCAAGCCCTAAGCTCGCATATGATCCATTCCTGCTAGCAAATATGCACGCGGGAGTGGATTTGTTGTTAGATGCTATATATAGCGGTTCTAAAATTGTTATATATGGTGACTATGATTGCGATGGTGTAACTTCAACAGCTCTCCTGATGAAGGTTATTGGTGCACTCACAGATAATGTTACATATTACATACCATCTAGACTTGATGAAGGGTACGGACTGAACAAGACTGCTATAGATCAGATATATCAGGATGAAGGTGAGGTTATCGTCACGGTTGACTGTGGCTCTGTATCAGTGGAAGAAGTGGCTTATGCAAATAGCCTAGGTATCGAGACTATTGTTACAGATCACCATACTATCAAAGACGTAGTTGCACCTGGAATCGTTATTAATCCAAAGGCTCCTGATGACACATATCCATTCAAAGGACTCGCTGGAGTCGGGGTAGCATACAAACTTGCACTTGCATTAAGTCGTAACTGTGAGATTCCTCGTAGTCTAATCACGGAAGTTCTTGAGCTCGTTGCAATCGGTACAATTGGCGATGTAATGCCACTAGTGGATGAGAACCGTTCGCTGGTAAAATACGGTCTCAGACTAATGAGGCTTGGTTTTAAGAATAAGGGGCTTAGAAGACTCGCAGAACTATCAGGTGTAGATTATAACAATATCACCTCTACTAACGTTGCTTTCACTAGTTCCTAGGATTAATGCTGCAGGAAGGCTCGGAGATGCATCACTCGGAGTAAGAGTTCTACTATCCGAAGATGAAGATGAAATTGAAAGTCTGTGCACTAAACTTATGGAGACTAATACGAAGCGCAGAGAACTACAGCAAGAGGCATTTGAAAGCTGTATAAATCTTGCTGACGATGAGCTTGAAAAGGGTGACTTCATTATGATTGAGGCTGAACATGCACATGAAGGCATACTTGGAATAGTAGCAGGTAACCTCAAGGAGCGTTACAATCGACCGGTTGTCATAGTTTCTCCGAATGATGGACAGCTAAAGGGAACTGGTCGTTCTATAGAAAGTATTGACCTCTATACACTCTTGAATCGTCATTCAGATTACTTTGTTAAATTTGGTGGACACAAGGCAGCTTGTGGTTTTACGATGGAATCAGAGAATCTTGATAAGCTCAGGGCTGTGCTTAATGAAGATGTGGCGGGACTACTTGCGGATAACGAATCACTATTTGATAGGAGAATCGATGCTGATTTAGATATATTTGTTCCGGAGGTGACCATAGAGCTTGCGAAGGCGCTCGAGTTATTTGCACCATTTGGAACAGGGAATCCAGAACCTATATTTAAGTTTGAAAAAGTTCAGGTCGTAGATTGGAAGTTCTTGTCGGATAATAAGCATGCGAGATTTTCTGTGGTGCAGAGCGGAAGTGCTGTACAGTGCATACTGTTCAATAAGGCGATTGATGTATATGAACGCATAACTAGCAATAAGCCAATAACTGTATATGGGGTTATGGATATAAATAGGTGGAAGGACAGGGAAAATGTTCAAATCAGAGTCCTCGATGTTGAAGAGGCATAGAACATTGATAATCGCATTTACTGCAGGCTTTGGAACTGCGGTGATTTGCGCTGTCATCATTATGTATGGTGTTCTTGGTGGCAGGTTGATTTCTCAGTATAAACTCGACCAGTATGAAGCTCTTAATGATGAGTTTGGAAAGTACTACGATTTGCAGAAGATAATCAATAATAAGGCGTATTATAAACAGGATGATGATGGGATAGACAAAGCCATCGCAAGTGGTATTCTCAAAACTGTAGACGACAAATACGCAGAATATATGACGGAGAAAGAGTACGAAGCATTTGAGCGCAGATATTTAACTTCGTATTCTGGTGTTGGGGTTGCCCTAAAACTCGATGAAAATGATAAAATCGTGGTGAATAGGGTACTCTCGGGTAGCGATGCTGAGCATTCAGGGATAACAGCAGGAGATGTACTGCTCAAGATTGACGGTAAAAGTGTTAAGAGCCTCGATGATGCAGTTAAACTCATGGATAATCATAAAGATAATGATGTGGAATTTACCATCTCACGCGGTGGGATAGTTAAGAAGTATAAGCTGACACGCTCCAAAGTTGAAGATGATGGAGTGGCATATGAGGTAAAGGATTCATCAAAACACATTGGATATATACGCATCAGTACATTTAGAAAGGGAACTTCAAAATCATTCAAAAACGCTATAGAGATGCTTAAAACCGAGGATTGCGACAAGATCATCGTTGATATACGCGGCAATACCGGAGGGGTAGTCGAAGAAGCATTTGGCTCAGCAGACAAAGTTCTTAAAAAAGCGAAGCTTGGCAAGATAGTTTCCAAGAAAAAGACGAAGAAATACACTTCGGATAACAGTTCGGCCGATGTAAAGCTTGCAGTCCTTGTAGATCAAGATACGGCTAGTGCGGCAGAGATATTTGCGGCGGTACTAAAAGCGAATGGTGTGAAAATAATCGGTACCAAGACATATGGAAAAGGTGTAATCCAGACGGTATTTAAAATTAAGGACGGATCTGTAGTGAAACTGACTACTGCTGAGTATATCGATCCAAATGGCAAAAAGATAAATGAGAAAGGCGTAACACCTAATGTGGAAGCTGCATCCGGTGAAGTGGCGATAAAAGAGGCTATGAAATTATTTGAGAGCAAGTAGGAGGTCGCTATGTATTTATTCTATACAAATGAATACAAGAGGGATTCTGCACATAGTAGGGAACTGCTTGCAAGAAGCATTAAAAAGCTTATCGAGAGTGGGAGTAACATAGATATTACGGCTAAAATAGCTACGCTTACAGATGAGGATATCCTTGGATATATAGCTGATAATATTGAGATTAATAAGAATGGAAAGCCGAGAATAGCTGGTGTTCCAGACTATTCGATATCTCACAGCGAGAATACTTGGGCGATCATTTTTTCAGATACACCATGCGGACTCGATATACAGTATAATAGAGAAGCGAAGCTGGAAAAAATCGCAGCAAAGTTCTACCATAAAGATGAGCAAGAGAGCGTAAGACAGCTAGGAATAGATGAATTCTTCCGAATTTGGTCTAGGAGAGAGGCACTTATCAAAGCTACCTGAAGTTCTGTTTTTTATGATACTCCTAGCACAATGTGGGATAGTGCTATATATGGAGGCGCTCTGTGGCGTATCTATGATATTTTGCCAGGCAGTGAGATGTGTAGTGCTGGTAATGCGGAGACTACATCGAGCGATGAGCAGTGCAAGAGATATGTGCTTCCACACGTAGCAGTTGCGGTAAGAGATGATTCTGTATTTACAAGGGCTAGTGATATCAGAGCTGTTAGGCTTGAAATATAGCTATATAATATTAGTGCTGCGGTTAAGTGAGCGCACATAACGAATAAATCGATAGGAGCATATGGGGATATGAGCAAGAAACGTGGTGTCGGTGACGAGGCTATGAGATACCTATCGCACCGCATGAGAACTGAGCAGGAGATGCGTAAGCACCTCAAGGAAAAGGAATATGAGGACTCCGAGATAGAGGGCGCAATTGATGACCTTAAGGCTCACCACTACATAGATGACTATGAATACGCACTCGCTTTCTACAGGAATTCCTTTGAGAAGCTTAGGGGCGGTATGAGAGCGAAGCGTGAACTTGAGCAGAAGGGCATCGATACTCTAACTGCAGAAAATGCTTTAGAAGATTATAAGTACGAAGCGGGCGTAAATGAGCTTGCAAATGCCAGGCGAATAGCAGTAGAGAGCATATACGGTTCCGAAGCGATGAGAGGGTACGAGAACTCGGTAGAAACCGTGCTACTGGATCCTTCATATAGCGAAGAGGCAGAATATCTGGATGAACGCAAGATAGCATCTATGGCTAGAAAGCTAGAGAACAGAGGATATACCAGCGGTGTTATCTATAAGATAATCTCCGAGATGCGTAGCTGGAAGGTCAAAGCATAAAGGTAAAGCAATAAATATATGAATACTATTGTGATATTGTTATTAATTATGTGTTTGGGATCGATGCTCATGAGCATCCTCGTTCTGATGCGTACGAAAGGCAATGAGGAGCGAATGGATACGTATTTTAAGGCGTATGGCGATGCTATTGCTAAGAGCCAGATGACGATGTCCGAACATCAGGATTTGAGGCTCAAAGAGCTCAATGACAGCATGGCGAGGCTTCGTGCTGAGAATAACACGCAGATCGAGAATATACGCCATACGGTCGATGAGAAACTGCAGACGACTTTGGATACAAGGCTCACAAAGTCCTTTGGATTAGTGAACGAGAGACTAGAGCAAGTGTACCGGGGGCTCGGTGAGATGCAGTCAGTTGCACAGGGAGTTGGTGACCTCAGAAAGATACTGTCTAACGTAAAGACTCGCGGTATACTCGGTGAGGTGCAGCTTGGGTCTATTCTCGAGCAGATGCTTCCGCCTAGTCACTACGTTAAGAATGCGAGGCTTAAGGAGAACAGCAGAGAAAATGTTGAGTTTGCGATTAGACTTCCTGGAACGGATGAGCACGATGTGTTCCTCCCTATCGATGCGAAGTTCCCTGGAGATGCTTATAATGCACTGCTTGAAGCGTATGACCTAGGGGAGAAAGAGGCGATTAGCGAGGCGAAAAAGAAGCTCGTGAATAGAATCGAGAGTGAAGCCAAAGACATCAACTCGAAGTATATCAATCCACCGATTACGACGGATTTTGCAATACTCTTCCTTCCGTTCGAAGGACTGTATTCTGAAGCGATTAATGCTGGACTCATCGAACCACTGCAGAGGAAGTACAAGGTAACCATTGCCGGACCGACCACGATGGCAGCACTTCTTAATAGTCTTCAGATGGGCTTCAACACTTTAGCGATAGAAAAGAAGAGTAGTGAAGTGTGGGAGTTGCTGCACGCTGTACAGAAGGAATTTGAAAGATTTGAGGTGGTTCTAGCCAAGTCGCAAGGACATCTAAAGCAAGCTAGTGATGATATCGATGAACTGGCAGGTGTGCGCATGCGTCAGATGAAGAGGGCGCTACAGAGAGTTAATAATATTGAAGGCGAAGAGGAATAAGTATGAAAATATACGCCATTGCGGATCTTCATCTTTCCTTTGATGAGAGAATAGATAAGCCGATGGACGTCTTTGGACCTGGATGGGGAGACCACGCAGAGCGAGTTAAAGTTGCTTGGAATGAACTGGTTACAGAAGATGACATTGTAATAATTGCAGGAGATATATCGTGGGGTCTGAAGCTGGATGAGGCGATGGCTGACCTGACCTGGATTCATGAGCTGCCTGGTCAGAAAGTGCTGCTGCGCGGAAACCATGATCTCTGGTGGTGCAGGATTCAGCACCTTAGGACACTCTACGACGATATGCATTTTCTGCAAAATGACTGCTACTATGTAGAGGCACTAGACCTTGCTATTTGTGGCTCACGCGGCTGGCCGACACCTGACGCTGCTACGTATACAGAGCATGATGAAAAGATGTATTTGCGTGAGCAAGGCAGACTTAGAAATAGCCTTGTAGAGGCGAAGAAAAAGGGCGCATCGAGAATTATCACGGCGATGCACTATCCGCCGGCGAAGGTGGAAGAGACGGAATTTACCAGAATTATGCAGGAATACGGTGTTACGCAGTGTGTCTACGGACATCTTCACGGCATGGTCGCGTGGACCAATGGTATCAAGGGCGAGCATGGTGGTATAGACTATAAACTCGTTTCACTAGACTACCTCGGTGCGAAACCAAAGCTAATTTATGATAGTGAACAGGTAATGTAACGATAAATTAAAAAAGAGGGCATTTATAAGTGAAATATGCATTTATCATTAATCCGATTGCTGGAAACGGCAAAGGCAGACAAGCTGTGTAAAGAAATCAGTGCAGCGGCGCTAGATTCGGAATTCGACATTGAGCTACATTATACGACTGGACCAGGTTCTGCGACGCACATCGCAGATAAGGTTGCGGCTTCTGCAGAGCGAGACGGCGAAGAAGTGCGAATCTATGCTTGCGGTGGGGATGGCACTGTAAATGAAGTTGCAAATGGTGTATACGGCCATGCAAATGCAGCACTCGGAGTTATCCCGATTGGCAGTGGAAATGACCTTATCCGCAACTTCGGTGGAACGAGAAATACTGATTATAGGGATCTCATGTCACAGCTCTTGGCTGAGGAAGAAGTAATTGATGTTATGTCGTACTCATACAAGAGAGATGGAAAGAGCTATAACAGAATCGGACTCAATGCGTTCAATATCGGGTTTGACGGGAACGTTGCGATATTGGCGACTTATTTTAATAAAAAGACTTTTATCGGTGGATCTTTATCATACGGACTATCGATTTTTCTAAACCTCATCGAGAAGTCGGGACAGAATCTACAGGTTACTATAGATGGAGAGCAGCTTTTTAAGGGGCCACTTATGATGTGCACCATTGGAAACGGTAGATTTTGCGGTGGTGGAATCGAGAGTAACCCAAAAGCGAAGCTCGACGATGGACTAGCAGACGTGTTAGTCGTGCATAGGATTCCAAGGCGTACTGTATTAAAGGTTCTACCTAAATTTTCAAAAGGAAAGCTTGATGAGATAAAAGGAATAGAGAAGATCACTGAGTTCAAGCAGGGAAAGAGAGATCAACATAGTTCCTAGAAATGGGCACATGAAGTTTGTCGTTGATGGTGAGATAACGGAGACTGACGAGCTAACGATTGAGATTAAGGATAGGGCGATGCGCGTGCTAGTGCCATATCTTCAGGTTTAGGTGATGGGTCTTAGAATTCGATTGTGTGAATATCGACATGAGATAAAGAAAAAATCTTGATTGGAGATTAGGGATGAAAGCTTGGGATAATCTCAAGAAGAGTTTTAAAATAGTGATTTTGACGGTGCTGTGCATGACCATGGTCTTCAGCACCGGTTTGCTTTACGTTTTTTCATATGGTGCTAATGATACAGGCTCAGCAAGATCATCTAAGCAATCGGAAGCATCTAAGAAGCCAAACGAAGAAAAAAAGGTTCATGAACCTGAGATAAATGCAAAGAGTGCGGTATTATACAGCGAGAATACGAATACTGTTGTGTTCTCGAAGAATAAGGATGAACGCGTAGCTCCATTTAGCACTACGAAGCTGATGACAGCGCTGCTAGTCGTTAAGCACATCAAAAATCTTGATCAAAAAGTTACGATATCGAAGGAGGCAGCTGCTCTCGGTGGTTCTTCAATGGAGCTAAAAGAGGGTGAAGTTGTAACGGTTAGGCAGCTTCTGTATGGACTGATGATATTGTCGGGGAACGATGCCGCATATAGCCTCGCAGAGGTCGTATCGAACGGTAATGTCGATGAATTCGTTAAGATGATGAATGACGAAGCAAAGGCTTTAGGCTGTAAGGATACTAATTTTGTGAATCCAAATGGAATGAAGGAAGAAAATCATTATACTACAGCTAGCGATTATATGAAGATTGCTAGGGCGGCGCTTAAGAACAAACAGGTATATAAATTTGCAAGCACCAAGAAATACGAGATGGGAGCGACCAACCTAAACGAAGCGCGCGTCATGAAATCCCATACAGACCTGATCAGCACCAGGAACTCGGGTGTAGTCGCTGGCAAAACTGGTTTCTGGAACGGTGAAGCTTCAATCGTGCTCGCTTATGATAAGAAAGATCTGAAGATGGTACTCGTGCTGTTCGGTGATGATAAGGAAAATCGTCCGAAGGATGCAAAAGCGATTTTTGAATATGCATACAAATATCTAAAGGTGAATAAGCCTGTCGCAAAAGGCAAAAAGGTCACAAAGGTTCTAGTTCGCGGTGGCAAGAACACCATAGTCGATGCCTATGCAAGTGAGACGGCTTACGCGTATACCGAGAAGGGCGATCGTGCAAAGATAACTGTAAAAATAAAGCGTGATTGGTCTGTTAAGGCTCCGCTAAGGAAGGGAGACCAGGTGGCGGTTGCAAAGGTGTATGTCGATGGCAAGTATGTGTCTGACGCACCGCTCGTAGTAAAACAGAATGTGAGTAAGGGCTGGATTACATCCGAGGCATATATATCTAATCTAGGTGCTATGATATTAGGTCCAGTTATAGTTGTTCTAATCGTGATTGCTTGCCTAGTGAAAAGGCACAGAAAAAAAGCTGCAGTGCCAATTGGGAAGCATGATAAGGGCAGAGCTAAGTAACTATGCGCATTCTTACGTCGCTTGCGAATACTTGCGTACACCATAAGCCTATGCTATAATGACCTTCGCGGTATCCTGCAGATACTTCCGCCCCCGTCTTGGGCTTAGTTTCTGGTTGAGGCTTTTGACCCTTATTGGTCGTTAGTCTCCAGGATATCATTTGTGGAGAGGTACCCAAGAGGCTGAAGGGACTGGCTTCGAATACCAGCAGGCGGGTAATTCCCGTGCGAGGGTTCAAATCCCTCTCTCTCCGCCATAAAAAATAGGTAGCACTTTATGTGCTACCTATTTTTTATGTAAAGACAGGGATTTGAATCCCCAGGGGTTCTGCGGATGCTGGACAGTCCGAAGTGGTAAAGCGAAAAGCATTGAAAAAAGGACTATCTCAAAAAATACTAATGCAGACACAACTAATAAGTGACATGGATGATTTTCAGTGGTTTGTGTTATAATAGGAAATATATAACTACTGTAAAGGAGGTAAACTATGGCACTTAGCTATAAACCCTTAGTAGATACTTATCTTGATTTAGGAACATTTTTAGCTAGAAAATTTGATTCTGTAGATGCTGTTCCTAATAGCGGTTACATTGAATTATGGTAGCGATAACCATAATTATGGCTATTAACATGGTGGCATTGTTGTTTGTGCCTTTCTCACCTTTGGTTTTTTTATCAACATTGTTAATGGCAAAGAAATATAAAAAAAATGACTATGGTGATTTGTTGTCAAAGAAAAATCGTATCGTGAGCTTTGTGGTAACAGTTGCAATAGGAGGAGCATGTGTGGTGTTGGCATACATACTGCCGTATCATGAATATTATCCCAACATTATTAGAAGATTGTCTGAAACAATTGGAACAATAAATATATATTTCGCAATAAATATATTTATTACAAAGAAATCGGTGAGAAGATATTAGTAGGTATGAATTATGGGAAGTAAGTACAGGTATGTTCTATCAATACTACAAATATTAGTTGGAATACTTGCCGCAATGGTTTTTATTAAAACTATTGTATATGGAGGCAAAGTGGAATTGAAACTAATATCGCTAATGGCAATGATATTAGGTATAGCAAATGGAGTTCGAGGTATACGTGAAATAAATAAACATTGATAACAATGATTATTGCAACTCATGATGATAGACTATCCTAATCATGCAACAAGATAATTTCAATGTAAATGTAACGAAATATTTATAAATAATTCAAAAGGCTATTTATCTATTAAAGATATTTAGCTTTTTGTATTTTATAAGATTTGAAAGTAGAATTAAAAATGAAAGAATTAGAAAAAGTAATGGAACAATAGTGAAGATTAAAAATAAAGATTAGACAGGTGGCTTTTATGAAAACTAAATATATTAATTCGCATCGAAATTAAGAAGTTTTTCCTTTTCTAACCTTTATTGTCAAATTATGCTTATAATAATGTTAGATGATATATAAAAAAGCAGCAACAAGGCTGAAATACTTAACCTCATCACTGCAACTATCAATTTGATAGCTTCGCTGGCTACATTGATTATAGCAATAAGGTATGGTTAAGGCAAGGGGGGATAACAATGACTAACTTTGACGTTTTCTTATTAATAGCATTCACAGTTAGTGTATTAACGGGAGCTGCATGCATGTTTGTACCCAGAAATCCAATACTTGGAATTAGAATCGCTTGGTCTGAGTATAACGATGTCACGTGGAAGAAGAGCAATAAATTTCTAGGCATACTACTAATAATTGTGGGAATAGTATCTATGATTACGTTTTTTACTATATCCAGTGATATGGCTGAAATAGTTTTTCTAGTATTACTGATTGCATCTTTCTTGATTAGTGTAATATATTCCAAGTTTGTTTGCGCAAAAGAAAAAGAAAAGCACTGATATCTAAACTAGCTAAGCATATTAGATAAACATATGGCAGGTCAACGCTAACTGCCACATAGTTTATAATATCCCATTGCGTCGAGAGCCTTTTTAATTTCAAAGACCATCCAAATGTATAAAGCGTAGTCAACTATTACGGCTCCTATACCATCACCGTAATGAACCTATTCAGGAACTTGATTGCTCACGTAAAAGTTCTCCAGTCTGTAAAGATAAAATCTAACTATATTTTAAATCTTTTGACCATAATTTGATGCATTTTAATTGTATTTATATGCCACATTCCTCCTGCAATAACTTTAATTCCAATCGCTTATAATGTATCATATTAAGTACTTAGGAAGAGCGTTATCGGAGGACGGCACATGTATAGAGAAGAGATCGCAGCTATTTCGAATGGAGCAGAAGCTAAGGTTAGACTTCTTAAAGAAAACCCTTGCGGATATATTATTATGTCACTACTCGGAGGAATATACATAGGCTTCGGAGTGCTGATTTCGTTTACTCTAGGCGGGCAGCTCCAGGGCGAGCCATATGCTAAGCTCGTCATGGCTATATTCTTTAGTGTCGCTCTCAGCCTTATAATAATCGCCGGTGCAGAGCTTTTTACAGGCAACAATATGGTTCTTGCTGTCGGGTATATGAAGCAAAGAGTGACGCTAGCCGGTGTCCTCAAGATATTTGTCATCTGCTGGCTGGGCAACGTTATAGGTTCGGCACTTCTCGCTGGACTGTTCAATTTGACCGGTCTATACATAGATGGTACAAGGGCAGCGGTAGTCGGTGCAGCGGCGGTAAAAATGACCCTTTCACCTATCGCACTTCTTACTAGAGGTGCGCTTGCAACTTCCTCGTGTGCCTTGCGGTGTGGTGCAGCTATAGATGCAAGACCGATGCAGGCAAGCTCATCATGGTATTCTGGTGCATCGTTGCGTTCTTTGCCACTGGATTTGAGCACAGCGTTGCTAATATGACGATTCTTGCTCTTGCACTTATTAATAATGGCGGGAATGAAGCAGTTACTGTTGGTGGATACCTGTATAATCTCGGACTAGTGTCGGTTGGAAATATGATAGGTGGTGTGCTCTTTGTAGAAGTTCCGTATATCGTGGCAGCTAAAGAGAAATCCAAGTAAATTCATGAGGCGACAAGTGAATTCATAAAATGGGATGAAATAAAATAGCGTTAATAGAGAAAAAGAGGGGTGGCTATGCCATCCCTCTTATCGCATTCAAAGTTTTTAATTATAAGGTTGTGCTACTCTTCATCATCAAGCAGGGCGAATTCTCCGTAAACTGGTCTATATAGTTTGTAGTGGCTCGAGCCAATTAGCTTCCCAGTTCTCTGTTCGAACATCTTCACTTCGTATTCTTCGGTGGCATAGACAGCTCTGAAACCGAGATACTGTACCTTGCCTTTTTCACCATTCAGCACGACTGTAACAGTTCCTATATTATTAATGTCATTAACAAATAAAGGCGTATAAGGAATACTTTCAGTCATACGCTTATTAAGCGCATCAACGACATTTCGGTTCGTAAAACCGTTATTTATAGATGAGTTATTCTTTACACGGTAACCAAGCGTATCGCCAGTTACGTATGCACGAAAAGTCACAGCCCTATCTGGTGTAATTGGGGTGCCATCTACAGCGCTCTTTACATTGCTAGATGAGCGTTTATAGGAGCTATAATGTTTGTATTTTCTTATTAACGTATTTCTGTAGTAAACTCCATGGTACTGTTCAGGCTTAGCGTCATGTGCGTTTGAATGTCCAAGCTTAGTGTTACCATAAATTGAAAGTACAGGCAGAGCTAAAACAATAGCAATCGCTATAGCTAACGCTTTTGATTTCTTCATAATTCTACCTCCAGTGCTTAAAGTACACTTTTGATTATAGAGGTGCTAATTGCTTGTAACCTATAATTACCATATAAAATTATTTCTGTAAATAGGGGCGTAGAAAAAGAACAATTAGATGCATTATTAATATATAAGTAGCTACATTTTATAATTATTACCAAATTAAATGAAAAAATATAACAGTAAGATAAAGAAAAATAATGTGTCCTTTACTATCTTTTTAAATAACTTAATCGTTATAATTATTAAAGGAGAGTTTCCAAAACTGGGAGGATGATATTTTATGAACATTAATACGGATTATATATTAATCCGTGAGGCAAAAAGAGGGAATACTAAAGCTGTGGAGAAAATAATCCGCAAATACTATGTGAGTATATTTGACTTTTGTAGATATCATTCTAACGATGTTTATACAGCTGAGGATTTAACTCAAGAGGTGTTTTTAACTTTTATTAAGGGTATTCATAAGTATATTCATAATGGAAACTTCTAAATTATCTTTATACAATTGCAAGAAATAAATGTATTGATGAAAAAAAGAGAAGGAGAAACACGGAAATTTCAATTGATTGTGTGGTGAGTAGGCTTAATTCGAGTAGTGATGGATACTGTACTGAGATTGAGTATCTTGATACGAAGATAGCAGTTGAAAGATTGCCAGATGACATACGAGAGATAATAGTGTTGTATTTTTTTCTTGGCAGAAAACAAAGTGAAATTGCAGAAATATGTGGAATTGGATTACCTCTTGTAAAATATAGATTGAGAAAAGGTAAAGAGATGATAAAAGAATTTTTGGAAGGAGAAGTATGAATAAGAAGAATTTTTCCAATAAAAAAATAGAACTTTTGCTTAGAAATATGCCACGTAAGATTAAATCAATTCCACCAAAGGATGCTGTAGATAATACTGTTTTCAAAGCAACAGAACTTATGATAGAAAAGGAGCAGATAAGTCGTATTAACTTTGCTGAATTTCTTATTTTTCAAATGAAGATTATGAGGAAGCGATGGTGGATTCTTCAAGGCGCATTACTTTTATTTGCGTGTCAGTGGTTATATATATCTGGTGATGCTAATTATATATATAGAGGGATGAGTATTTTTGCTACATTGTTTGTAATATTAATAATCCCTGAATTATGGGGAAATATGAAATATAAATCAATGGAAATAGAAGATGCTTCATTATTTAATTTAAGAAATGTATATGCAGCAAAACTTATAGCTTTTGGAATTGTGGATACGATTTTTCTAAGCTTTTTTTGCACTGCTGCAACACAACTTCAAAATGTTTTGTTTGTAGATATATTAAAGCAATTCGTTTTCCCTATTATGATTGCAGCAACAATATGTATGATGGTTTTCTCTTGTAGTAATCCTTTTAGTGAGCTAACAACTGTGGTTATATGTATTGTTGCTAATTTAATTTGGGTGACTATAGTACTTAATGAATCAATTTATTGTAAGATAACTTTTTGGATCTGGATTTGTTTATTTGCGGTTTCTTTTTTATTGATTATTTATAGTGTGTACAAAGCTTTAAATAAAAACAGTAAATATAAGGAGAGAAGTAAGAATGGATTTAATTTTGGATAGAGTGAGAAAAAGATTTAAAGATAGGATTGTAGTTGACGATATTTCGATTAGAATGCAACCTGGCATATATGGACTTTTAGGTTCAAATGGTGCTGGTAAAACTACTCTGATGAGAATGATTTGTACAGTTATGAAACCTACGAAAGGAACTATTTATTATGAAAATAAAGATATCTTTGAAATGGATGAGAAGTACAGAGATATTTTAGGATATTTACCACAGGAATTTGGGTTTTATCCAGAGCTTACTGTTACAGCATATCTAAAGTATATCTCTTCCTTAAAAGGTCTTAAGCAAGATGTCGTAAAAAGACGTATTGATGAGTTGCTAGAGCTTACCGGAATGCAAAAAGATTCATTAAAAAAAATGAAAGAACTATCGGGGGGGATGAAAAGAAGAGTAGGTATTGCACAGTCACTTTTGAATGATCCTAAGATACTTGTATTAGATGAGCCTACAGCAGGACTTGATCCAATGGAAAGAATACGATTTAGGAATCTCATCAATCATTTATCAAAAGATAGAATTGTATTATTGTCTACACATATTGTTTCAGATATTGAAGCTATTGCCAAAGAGGTATTTCTAATGAAGGAAGGTCGAATAATAGATCAGGGAACAATAAATGAATTGTGTGGCAATCTTCCTTGCAATGTATGGATTTATCGCGAAAAGACAGAAAAAGCGGAAAACTTTATCTCCAATTTTACAAATCCTATTGGTGCAATTAAGAATGATGGAGAGTATATACAGGCGCGTATTTTGGCAAAAGAACGACCTGCAGAAAATTCAATAAGTGTTGATAAAACTCTTGAAGACGTTTTTTTATATCATTTTGGCGAGAATGGTAGTGATAGTAATGGTTAGATGTGAATTTGAGAAATTATTTAGTAATAGGATTAACAGAATTCTGGTGCTAGTTTTAGTTGTTATCGCAGTTGTATTTAGCTTTTTTTCAATATGGAGTATAAATTTTGTAGACAAAGATGGTAAGACTCACAATGGGTTATCTGCACCAAGAAAGCTAAATGAAGCGAAGTTGAAATATAAAGGGGCATTAACTCCTGGTATTTTTTACGAAATAATTCAGAAAGAAAAAAATCTAAATAAGAAGTACGGAAGTATGATTTCTGATTCTTTATATGCAGCAAATGAACAGGAATACGGTGATATAAAAGATATGATTGTCAGCACTCTTTGTTATGATAAAGATTTTGATGACTCGGTAATTAATGACTTGGATATTAATGAAGCGAGGGATATTTATTATATAAGAGAAAAGAATATCAATCACATGTTAAAAGAATATGATAATCAAGAGGCGAAGAAAAAGTACTTAAAAAGGCAATTCCAAAAAGTACATAAGCCTTTTGAATACGCCCCAGCAGAATCATGGAAAACCATGGGTTTGTACGTGACAACATATTCGATGATATTATTAGTTTTAGTATCTTTTTTTTCATCGGGATTATTCTCGGAGGAATTCCGACTTGGTGCAGATTCGATTTTCTTCAGTACAAAGAGGGGTAGAACTAGGGGGACAACAACAAAAATAATAACTGGGTTGCTTATGGCAAGCGTAATTTATTGGGGCGCTATGCTAATTATGTCAATAATATCCTTCGGAGTTATGGGTGTAAGTGGAGCATCATCTCCAATTCAAATAGAGGATAGTTATTCTATTTATGCATACACATTTTCACAAAGATACATGGTAATAATGCTATCTGGATATGTAGGAGTTATGCTTTCAGTAGCAATAACAATGTTTGTGTCGGCAAAAACACATTCCCAGGTTTTGTCCATGTGTTTTCCAATAGTTTTATTTATATTATCGCCGTTCATTGGAAGAATACTTCCGTTTAGAAAAGTTTTTAATATTACTCCGGATCAGTTAATAAATGTTTATAACTGCATTAAATTGCCACTTATATATCAATTTGGAGGAATAGTGATAATGCAAATTCCTATGTTAATAATTCTATATTCAATTGTTGTAATTATGATTCTTCCTTTTATCTATAGGGCATTTAGTAAATATTACAACAAATAAATTCTATACGCTCAATCTATGGAACATGGTGTGTACAAAAAACGGCAGCATCTACTGCTGCTCATTTTTGTACTGCTTTAGCGCTTCAGAAAGCTGGTCCGGACATGATGTATCTTTGAATCCGCATTTTATACCCTCTAGTCTTTCGATTACATCATCGACCGGCATTCCTTTAACTAGACTGGCTAGTCCCTGGGTGTTTCCGGCGCAGCCACCTATAAATTCAACTGATTTTACTATGCCGTCCTCGATATCTAGATTCAGGAGCTGGGCACAGACACCTTCTGGCTTATATATCATACTTTCTTCCTTTCTTCCGTTCTTTCTCGTCTCAGTTTCAGCCTACGCTTCACTATTAGCTGATAAGCGGCAGCTGTTGCAACGTCTTCAATTACTCTAAAATAATCCTGCTCGGGCTTAGTGTGATAAATACTATCCTCATAAGTCGAAGCGATTGCAGCCTCAAGTGTACTACAGTATAGTCGTAAGATTCGGAAATCTCATATCCGAGGCTATTGTCATCATCGATAGCTGAAATCAGCTCGGCAATCTCTTGCACGTTAAATATAGACTTGAGCGTGACAATTACGAAAAGCCGTGAGATGGCTTCCTTGTCGTACCTGCGCTTTACAGGAGATGGGATGACCCCTAGCTTAACGTAGTTATTGACCATAGTGCTAGTCAGCAAATAGCTATCACCGTATGTGTCTTGAAAATGAGGATTTATCAGCGATAGCACCTGATCCATATATAGCGATATATCTGGCAGCTCATCCCAGCGCGGTAGGTGAAGCCTTGTGCTGTCCTGCATCATTTCTCTCTGTTCCATAAGTTCCTTCCAGTTGTGCTTCCATATAGGATAGTATCACAGCTCGCCGTGAGCTTCAAATTTCTGATAACTTGTATTTTTCAACCATTTGCACATGTATGCCTGTATAAAAATCAAATTAAATATTGATAAATCGTGCTAAATGGAGTATCATACAGCATATACCTAGATTATTATACTAAATAATATAGTTTTCAAAACTATTTTATAATTTTTCGTAAATCGTGCTCCTTCGGCATGCCGGAACACTACGCTCTAGCGGGTTTTGGTGGACGGTATTTTTGCAAGGGGCAAGTGATAGTCGGATAGACGGAGGTAATTTTGGAGAATATTAGAGAGATAATGGAAGCTTCTGTTAGCAAGTACGGAGCTAACAAGGCATTCACCCTCAAGCAGGGTAATGGAGAGTATCGCGATATTTCCTACAGCAGATACTATGAGGAGATTAGATGTCTCGGAGAGGCACTTCTATGTAGAGGCTTCTCGAATACTAGAATCGTTATTATCGGTAAGAACAGCTACAATTGGTATCTTGCGAATATAACGACTCTCGTTACGGGAAATATTACAGTTCCGCTTGATAAGGAGCTAAAGTATGATGAGTTTGAGACTTCTCTAGTTCGTAGTGAGGCGGAGGTTATCTTCTATGACGAGAATGAAGCCGAGTCTGTTGCTAAGGCGATTGCTACAGGGAAGACTAGAATCAAGGCCGCATTCTCCCTCTATTCAAGACCACTGATCAGACAGATATCTACGATCTTACGGTTGAGGGTAAGGAGCTTGTGGACGCTGGTTCTGATAAGTACAGCGCTGTCACAATCGATCCAGATACGATGTCTTTCATGATTTACATCGGGAACGACTTCACAGTCCAAGATAGTAATGCTTTCGCAGCGCAATGTTGTTTCAAATGTAGTTAATACTATCGCATCCGAGCCGATTTATGATACTGATGTAAATATTTCGCTTCTGCCGTATCATCACACTTTCGGCCTCACATGCCAGATTATTATGTTTGCCGCAGGGGCATCGACTGTGTACTGCGATGGGCTTAAGTATATCCAGCAGAACTTCAAGGAGTACGGTGTTTCCATCTTTGTAGGAGTTCCACTTCTCATCGAGACTATGTATAGCCGTGTTCTCAAGAAGGCTGAAAAGGAAGGTCTTGCTGGTAGACTCAAAACCATGAGTAAGGTTGTAAGAGCGCTTGGCAAGGCTCGTATTGATATCAGAAGAACTGTATTCAAAGGTGTTCTCGAGGCGTTCGGTGGCAAACTACGAATGGTAATCCTCGGAGCCGCGGCTGCTGATCCAGAGTGCATTAAGGGCTGGAATGACTTCGGAGTTATATGTCTACAGGGTTATGGCCTAACAGAGACTTCGCCAGTACTCTCTGCAGAGAGACCTGCATACAGAAGACCTGGTTCGGTTGGAATTCCAATCGAAGGAGTTGGCATGGATATTTACGAGCCAGATGAGAATGGTATCGGAGAGATTATCGCTCGCGGCGAGAACATCATGCTCGGTTACTACGAGAATGAAGAAGCTACGAACGAGTGCATTTACGATGGTTGGTTCCACACAGGAGACCTCGGATATAAGGATAAGGACGGATACTTTTATATCACAGGCCGCAAGAAGAACGTAATCGTACTGATGAATGGAAAGAACGTATTCCCTGAGGAAATCGAGCAGGAGCTAAATGTACTTCCATACAAAGAAGAGGCGATTATCGTCGGTATTCCGAGTGCTGAGGATGAGCGTGACCTCGTTGTTACACTGAAGCTCGTGTATAACCCAGAAGGATTTGAGGGTAAGACGCCTGAAGAAATCAATGCGATAGTAAAGGCTGATGTTGAGAAAATCAATGACAAACTTCCTCCATACAAGAGAATCAAGAGAGTATACACAACTGATGAACCTATGGAGAAGACAAGTACCCAGAAGGTAAAGAGATTCGTTGAGACTCAGAAGATTATCGATGAGGAGAAGGCTGAAAAGCTACGCAGGGAAGAGGCTAAGTCTGAAGAGGCATAAATGAAAAGAAGGGGTCTCAATCTTATAAATGCAAAAGATTTAATAATAGCAGCGGTGATATTTGTTGCTATTGTAGGAGTAGCTTTTTTTGCTCCCGAGGCGCTCCCAGGAGCATTAGCATTGATCTAGTTAATGTTAATACTAATGTGGAGGTGGTTATGAATATAAAAAAGGAGAGTTGATAACAACATACCATTCAGTCTTCATGATAGTAGAATCATCAAAATCAGCGTAGAAGCAGAGCGTCTTACTCTGACGCTTGACAAAGTGTATGAGTATAATGGTGATAATGAGAAAAGCTATCCTGCTACTATGCTGTTTGAGGGCATTGATTACGAAGAATGCGATATCATAGTTTTTGATTCTGAGCTTGGATATGGATCATTCACCGGAACAAGATACAGAATGAGAGAATTTGTAGATAAATTCCCAAATGGGATTTTTGAGATTATAACGGAGACATACAGCGGGTATGATACGGTTTTTCGAGGATACATATATAAGAATGGTTGTGTCTATGGTTCTGGAATAATAAGCATATGGACAATGGGAGATGTCATATTGAGTACGAATTATACAAACAATAAGAAAGACGACAGAATTTAAAAAATCTCATATTGACAGCACAAAAATAAGTGAAGCTTATAATTAAAATAATCCGAGGGGAGGGTGTGAACCTTTTTCTATAACTATATAAAGTAGGAGGACATGCGGCATAGCGCTGTCCTCCTGCTTTGTCTTTTGTTTATTGAATTCTTGTATCACTCAGCTTTAAGCTCTGTTCTAGGCATTGATCAGCAGCTCAGCAATCTGCACTGCGTTAGTTGCAGCACCCTTACGAACTGATCTCCTGCGCACCATAGGTTGATGCCGTTCTCGCATACAAGATCACGTCTGATGCGTCCAATGAATACGATGTCCTGATCGCTAGTATCGATTGGCATTGGGTAGCTAAGTGATTCAGGATCATCTACGAGTTTACAGCCTTTAGCACTTGCGATAGCCTTTCTAACGTTATCAAGCTCTAGTCTATCTTCTGTGATTACGTTTACAGAGATTGAGTGCGAACGTTCAACAGGAACTCTTACGCATGTGCAAGATACCTTTAGCTCAGGAAGGTGAAGGATCTTACGACCTTCGTTCTGGAGCTTCATTTCTTCAGATGTGTATAGGTTGTCTCCAAAACCACCAATCTGCGGGATTAGATTAAAAGCAATCTGGTGCTGGAATACCTTTGGCTCTATTGAGCTACTCTCTCCATCTAGTACCTGCTTCGTCTGCTCGAATAATTCAATCGGTCCACCTGCACCAGCTCCGCTCACTGCCTGGTAAGTCGAGGCATAGAGCCCCTTGATAGGGGAGAGCTTATTGATTGCGTTTATAGCAACAAGTGTGATTATAGTCGAGCAGTTTGGGTTCGCAATAATTCCACTATGCTTAAAGGCGTCCTCTGGATTGACCTCTGGAACAACTAGAGGTACGTTATCATCGAGCCTATATGCACTAGAATTATCAATATATGTAGCCCCTGAAGCCTTAATTGCATCGGTAAATCTAATTGAAATATCGTTCTCCGCAGCACCGAGCACGAAGTCTAGTCCTGCAAATGCGTCATCAGTTGCCTCCTGAATCACAACTGTTCCGTACTTCTCAGTTTGAACTTCCTTGCCAGCACTTCTCTTGCTAGCGAGTAGTCTGAGCTCTGATAGAGGGAAGTCTTTCTCTTGAAGTACCTTGAGCATCTCTTGTCCAACGGCACCAGTAGCACCGAGTATTCCTAATCTGTATTCTTTCATATCTTATCTACTGGAATCTGACCGATCCCAAACCCCTTTCTTGCTACTTTGCAAAGCTTTCGTATAGCACGCGAATCGCTTTTTCAAAATCTTCGTTAAACACACCAATCATTATATTGATTTCATCCGCACACTGCTCGATGATACGAATGTTGATCTTGTTAACACCTAGCGCTCCGAATAGCTTGCCAGAAATTCCTGTCTTGTATGCCATCTGTCTCCCGACAATTGCAATCATGCTGATACCCTGGTCAATCTCGGCATCGATGCCACATTCTTTCTTGATAGCCGAAAGCACATCATATTTGCACTGCTCGAGCTTGGATGATGGAGTGATGATTGAGAAGCTGTCAACACCGCTAGGAATCTGCGATATAGGTACATCGTGCTGCTCGCATATGTTGAGAACCTTACGGAGTGTATTTAGATTTTCTCCGATATTTCCCTTAGCAATTTTAATCAGTGAGAAATCGCGTTTGCCGGTAATTCCCGTGATGAATCTGTTGCTCTCCTCTGGGCTATCTTCGCCGAAGCTCTCGCGGATTATAGTACCCGGATTATCAGGCTCGTTGGTATTCCTGATGTTGAGCGGAATATCCTTAGCTCGTACAGGAAAGACTGTGTCTTCATGGAGAACCGCAGCTCCCATATAAGAAAGCTCTCTGAGCTCTGCGTATGTAACGCGGGCGATACTCTTTGGATTTTCAACTATGCGAGGATCTACCATCAGGATGCCGCTAACATCGGTCCAGTTCTCGTACACATCTGCGTCTAGTGAAGCCGCTGCGATAGCCCCTGATACGTCGGAGCCTCCTCGGGAAAATACTTTGATATCGCCATTTGGAAGGCTTCCGTAGAATCCCGGAATTACGATTTTGTTATATACATCAAAGATTTCTTTGAAGTTCTGCTCTGTCTTCTCCATATCTACATCGCCGTTGTACTTGAAACTGATGAGATCTGCAGAGTCCACAAATTGGTATCCAAGATACTCAGCCATAAGCTTCGCGTTAAGGAATTCTCCACGAGATGCGAGGTAGTCCATGGAAACACTCTTGTTGAGTTGGCTCCTAATTATCTCAAACTCGTGGTCAAGATCGAGCGACAGACCGCATTCAGAGCGGATGTCCATGTAGCGTTGCTCAATCATCTCAAATATACTGTCATAAGATACATCATATTTGATGTGTGCTTTCACTAGGTATAGAAGGTCTGTCACCTTGTTATCGTCCGAAGTGCGGCGGCCTGGTGCCGAAACCACTACCACTCTGCGACTAGGGTCCTGCTCAATTATATTTTTTACTTTGGCAAACTGCGCACCATCACTGAGCGATGAACCGCCAAACTTTGCAACTTTAATCATTAGTATATATCTACTCCCTTATTCCTGCCATGAAGAAATGCTCGTCGCTGCTCTCGGAGGCTAATCTGTGTGCCTCGGTAACGCTTAATGGCCCTGTAATCTTGCATGAACCGTTTTCCCTTACGTAATATCTATGAGATTCAAGTCTGTTGTCAACAGATACATCGTTCTTCTCACTCTTGACTGAGAACTTCCAGCCATTTTCAATATCTAGCACATCCTGAATCACTGAAGTTCCGGTAGGGTACTTGCCAGCACCTTGTCCGTAGAAACTGAGTGTACCGATGTGATTTCCCGTCAGGCTGATGAGGTTGTTATTCGCTGGAACGCTGGATTCGAGTGCGCCTCTGCTAACAAGGGTAGGCTCAACATATGCGTAAGCACCAGCATCGGTCTGACCTGCATTCATGAGCAGCTTACAAGTGTATCCGTGTTCATTAAAATACTTGATGTCTCCAGCTGTGATATTCTGAATTCCGAACACAGGTACATCTTCTTCGGAAATACTTGTGCCAAAGGCGAGGTTCGCTGAAATCACGCACTTGCGCTGTGTATCGAAACCTCCGATGTCTGCAGTCGGATCCTTCTCCGCATATCCGAGCTCCTGCGCCTTTGCTAGGATCTCTGCAAAATCAACTGGCTCGTTATGCATAGTATCCAGAATGTAGTTGCATGTGCCGTTGACGATTCCACTTATAGATAAAATATCGTCACTTCTCGACTGACGCCTTAGATTGAAAAGCCATGGGATTCCGCCACCAGCGGAAGCCGTGTAGCGGAATTCAGCTCCATGCTCTCTAGCGAGATCGTGTAGTTCATCCCAGTATGCTGCAACTAGGTTCTTGTTAGGTGTTACTACGTGCTTGCCACTCTTAAGAGCAGCAGATACATATTCGTATGCTGGGTGGAGACCACCTATGCACTCTGCAACTAGCTCAATCTCCTCATCATTCAAAATATCTTCGTACTCAGTAGTTACGATATCTCCGAGTTCATCTATCGGCCTCTTGTAGAGCACGCGTTTTACTTCTATATTATGAGCAGCCTGTGCGACTTCGTATGCGCCGCTTCCGACTACTCCGTATCCGAGAATTGCAATCTTCATATTATATACTCTTAAATCCTCTCTATGTCCATTTTTGTATGTCGTGTCCTTGTGTGAAAAACACTTGTATTCCTACGAGGAATAATGTATCATAAAAACACAAAATACGCAACAGAAAAGAGAGATAAAATGTTGAATTATATAAGCACAAGAGATGTGAATCACAAGGTTTCTTCGTCACAGGCAGTACTCGATGGACTTGCTAAAGACGGGGGACTTTACGTTCCAGAAGATTTAGCCGAACTAAAGCTAGATTATAAAGAGGTAATAGCCGAGGACTACCGTGGTATGGCTAAGAAGGTGTTCGGGAAGTTCTTTCCTGATTATGGAGAAGAATTGATAGATTTTATAGTCACGAGAAGCTACAAGGATAAGTTCACAGCAGAAGAAATTACTCCTCTAGTAAGCGTAGATGGTAGATATATACTAGAACTCTTCTGCGGGCCTACTTGTGCGTTTAAGGATGTTGCGCTCTCTGCGCTTCCTAACCTAATGTCAGAGGCAGCAAAGCTCAATGATTTTAAGGATGAGATCTTAATACTGACAGCTACTAGCGGAGATACGGGCAGCGCTGCACTTCATGGATTTTCAGATGTTCCAGGGATTAGAATAGCAGTATTCTATCCGGATAAAGGTATATCTGAGACTCAGCGCCTTCAGATGGTAACTCAATCAGGCGCTAATACCAAGGCGTTCGGAGTGAGAGGAAACTTCGACGATGCTCAGACAGGGGTTAAGAAATTATTCCAGGAGATTCCGAGACCTTGCGAAGGAGTTTCGCTGTCGAGCGCTAACTCCATCAATATAGGTAGGCTAGTTCCGCAGGTGGTTTATTACTTCGCAGCTTATAAGCGCCTTGTGGATGCAGGCGAGATTAAGCTAGGTGATGCAGTTGATTACACAGTTCCTACTGGAAACTTTGGAGACATCATGGCTGGATACCTCGCTAAGCATATGGGGCTTCCGATTGGAAAGCTAATCTGCGCTTCTAACAAGAACGACGTGCTCACTGAGTTCCTCGAGACGGGACACTATGACAAGAAGAGAGAATTTTATAAGACATCATCACCATCGATGGACATCCTCGTATCGAGTAACCTTGAGAGGCTGCTGTACTTCGTGTGCGGAGCTGACAAGACTAAAGCGTATATGAAGTTGCTTGCTGAGACTGGCGAGTATCAGATAAGTGAAGATGAACTATCCAAGATAAAGGGAGATTTTGTAGGGTATGCATGCTCGGATGAAGAGGGGGCAGCTGCTATTGGCAGATTGTTTAAGGACGCGAGCTATGTAATGGATACACATACTGCCATCGCATGGGCCGCCTCTGATAAGTTCATCGATGATGGAGTATCTGCTTCCAAGAATGTAGTTCTATCAACGGCTTCTCCATATAAGTTTACGGGTTCAGTGCTTGCGGCACTCGGAGAAGAAGCATCAGGAGATGATAAGGCAGACATGGAGAAATTGTCTGAAATTACTGGCACAGAGATTCCTAGCCCACTTCGTGCGATATTTGAAAAGGAAGTTAAGCACAGGGATATCATCGATGTGGATAGGATGAAGGATGAAGTTAAAAAGTACGCTAGTGAAGGTAAGGAGTAGAAGGTGGATAGTAGGTATCTTATAGTAGATAAAAAAATTCTGCCCGAATACTTTGAGAAAGTTGTTGAAGCTAGCAGACTGCTTGCCGAGTGCGAGGTTCCTGACATCAGTGAAGCGGTGCGAACAGTGGGCATTTCGCGTAGTACGTATTATAAGTACAAGGATTACGTGATGGAGCTGAGTGCCAAGAAGACGAGCAAAAGGGCAATCATTTCCATGCAACTACGACATGAGGCAGGTGTGCTGGAGAAGCTGATCCCGCGTGATTGCTAGTCACTCATACAGTATATGGACGATAAATCAGAGCCCGCCAGTAAATAACATCGCGACTATTATGATAGCCCTCAACATGGATGATGCGACATGTGGACTAGAACAACTTATACTGGATATGAGGGAGACGGAAGGTATAAAAAAAGCTAATCTTATCGGCGTAGAATAGAATTTTTCAATAGCAAACCCGTATATAATGCTGTTTGTTTGACACGATATTGCAAATAATATACTATTTAGAATAGCTAACAGGAGTGTTTCATTAGCGAGGCGCTCCTTTTTATTTAAGGGTTAGTGGAGGAAAGATGGATTTTAAGCAAATTGAAGCTTTTGTAAATGTTGTTAGGTTTAAGAGCTTAGTCGTGCAGCAGATGCGACATTCTTTACCCAGCCGACTATCAGTACACACATAAGCTCTCTTGAGAAGGAGCTCAACACTAAGCTGCTCGATAGAAAGGGCAGAACTGTTGAGATGACGCCTCACGGTCAGAAGTTCTACCAGTATGCTGTTGAGATGGTCAATGCTAGAGCGCAGGCAATCGAAGCGCTTGATAATGGCGACGATAATTTGGATGGCGTTTTGGAGCTACAGACATCGACCGTACCAGGAATTGCATTTCTTCCTGAAGTAATTCGAAAATTCACAGATGCTCATCCTTTTACCCAGTTCTATATTGAGATGAATGACAGCAAGGCAACAGTTGAAAGCCTTCTTGAGAGACGTGGTGAAATCGGATTTGTGGGTGAGTATGTTGCTGAGCCAGGTATTGAAGTACACGAAATCTTCCATGATCGCCCAGTTTTGTTAGTTCCAGGAACGTATGAGACTGATAAGGATACGATTACTCTTGAAGAGATGTCTAAGCTACCGCTTATCTGGAGAGAAAACGGTTCCGCAACTCGTAAGTCTTTCGAGGATACTGTTGCTTCTAAGGGATTTGATAAGAATAACTTCAGGGTCATTTCAAGAACTAATGACCTCAATCTAATCATGCGGCTTGTTGCAAATAATGTTGGAGCAGCGATACTCTCTGAGAAGACTGTTAACAAGGTTGTAAGGTCAGAAGAGTTCAAGGTTCTTAAGATAGAAGGTTTTGATAAGCTTCGTAGCTTCTACATGATTACGCTCAAAAACGTATTCCTTTCTCCAGTTGCTGAGGCGTTTAGGAAATTTGTGCTAGAGAATGCAGAACAGCACAAGTAGGATGTTCTGAGGACTTGTCGGGATAGAAATAAAATAAAAAAAGCAGGACAACGAAACAATTCGCTTCCTGCTTTTTGTTTATTCTGATACTAAGCCCTAAGGGGAAAGTAGCATCAGCTCTACTTGTTCAGAATTTCAATGTAATGTGATGTACGCTTCTTGAACCTTCCGATTATGGCGTTCTCACAGCCCTTCTCTCCGAGTTGGTACTGAAGTCTTTCTAGCTCAGTCTCCTTTACAGCAAGGAGCAGGCCTCCAGAAGTCTGTGGATCGTAAAGCATGTCAATCTGAGCCTGTTTTAATCCGACACTGTAGTCGATTACATCCTTTTCGAGGAAAGCCATGTTGTTATGTGCTCCGCCAGGAAGAATGCCCTGTGATGCAAATTCTAACACGCGGTCCATGAGAGGCACTCTCTCAGTGAAAATCTCTAATGTTACATCACCTGATTTTGCCATCTCAGCGCCGTGTCCAAGTAGACCAAAGCCTGTAATATCTGTGCATCCATTTACCTTTACACCAGCAGTAGCTTCAAAAGCATATCTGTTAAGCTCTGCCATAGTATCGCTAAGGGCTTTGCTCTCTGCTTCGCTCAGTAGGCTTACTTTATCAGCACTTGTGAGCACTCCGGAACCAATTTTCTTAGTGATTACGAGGTAATCTCCCTCAGAGGCACTGTTGCTCAGGATATCATTAGGATGTGCAAATCCTGTTACGCTGAGTCCGTACTTAGGTTCTTTATCGTTTATGCTATGCCCACCAGTTGTCATAGCTCCAGCTTCGTTCACCTTGTCGTTTCCGCCTTCAAGAATTGCCTCAACAGCTGCTATTGGAAGCTTTTCGGGGAAGGTGAGTAGGTTCATCGCTAGCTTAGGGGTTCCACCCATCGCATATATATCGCTGAGTGAGTTAGCTGCGGCAATCTGACCGAACATATATGGGTCATCGACAATCGGTGGGAAGAAGTCGATGCTATTGATGATAGCGAGATCATCACTTGCTTTGTACACGCAAGCATCGTCGCTGCTATCAAATCCGACCAGAACCCTCTCATCTCGTATCTTAGGTAGTTTAGACAATATATCGCTTAGGACTCCCGGCCCTACTTTAGCTCCTCAACCGCCAGCAGCAGTCATCTCAGTAAGTCTTACATCTTCCAGGGCCATAGGCATGGCACAACAAGATTTCTTTTCGGTATCTCCCATTATCCTTTTCCTCTTTCTGTTATTGAATCTAGTTAAGTCATACTCTGGTAAAAATCACAATGTATTAAAATATCTATACGTTGCTCGCCAGCGCAAGTTCCTCGATCGCCTTAAGAGCTGTGTCAATTTCATCTTCGGTGTTGAATGGTCCAATCGAGAATCTAACCGTTCCTTCTGGAAACGTATGTAGAGACTTGTGTGCAAGCGGTGCACAGTGTAGTCCAACTCTCGTGTTAATCCCGTACGTATGCTCAAGGTTGAACGCACATATACCATTGTCTTCCTCTGTAAAATCTATGGAGACAACGCTTACTCTGCCGTCTGTATTAGGTATTCCAGCAAGACGTACGCCGTTTATATTAGCGATTCCACTTAGCATCCTCGCGGTAAGCTTCTCTTCATGTGCACGAACCTCGTCAAAATGTTCTTGAACCCACTTGAGAGCCGCATGAAGCCCGAAGATTCCTGGTAAGTTGAGAGTGCCGCTCTCGAATCTGTCCGGAAGTTCTGAAGGCATATCAGCCATATCAGAGTGACTACCGGTACCCCCTGAAATTATAGGGATGATGTCATCTTTAATCGCTGGGTTGATGAGCATAACGCCAATACCCTGTGGCCCGAGAAGTGATTTGTGGCCTGGAACAGTAAGTCCGTCAATATGGCATTTCTGCATATCAATAGGGGTGTTTCCTGCTGTTTGCGCTGCATCTACTATGAAGAGCACACCTTCCTCGTGACATTTTCTTCCTATATCTTCGATGGGAAGTATGGTACCACTCACATTAGAAGCGTGAAGCATGACAACAGCCTTGATATCTGGAGTGATCATATCTAGAGCTTTATCAAGATCGAGCTGTCCAAGTTCGTTACAAGGCATGCATTCATACTCAATTACACCCTCTTCCTGAAGCTGGTGCAGCGGTCTATAGACTGCATTATGTTCCATGTGACTAGTGAGGAATTTATCTCCTGTTCGAGCTAAACCCTTTATTAAAAAGTTGAGCGCATACGTGTTGCCAGGTGTAAATATTGCATTGCGCGCGCCATATCCATTCATCATCGAGTCGATCATCTCTCTGGTCTCGAGGACTACTTCGGCAGCCGAATAAGCTTTTTCATAACCTCCTCGGTTGATATTGCTTCCAACTTTTGTCATATATTCATAGACTGCATCAGCGACTTCCTGTGGTTTAGGGAAGGAAGTGGCTCCATTATCTAGATAAATCATCAAAAGCCTCCCACGAAATAATAGTTCCATTATTAGAAATGAATGTTTCTTATTATATCATAAAGAGGTTACATAGTTGATGTGGTGCTTATTAATATACATGCGAATCTTTATAAAAGGCGATGATAAATGAGTTATGAGCTAATACAAAAATTCTGTTATAGTATCCGCAAATGGCGCATATCCATTCAACTATCTGTTGATAGGCTTTAGCTTTGATGATATAATGACAAAGTATGTAACTTGGGGGTGGATAGGTGCTGGTGTGCCTTACGGTCTTCAAAACCGATATGAGGAGCTGATACCTTCTCGGGTGGGTTCGATTCCCACGCACTCCCGCCATTTAAGTTTGCATGGGAGTAATAATATGAAAAGAAATGAAGTTTTACGACAGATTCCGAAGATAGATGAGGTGCTTAAAGAGCACCTCTTTTCTAATGCCTTCGAGAAAAGTGGAAGAGATGTTGTAACATCTATGGCCAGAAAGGTTATAGATGGGGTGCGTGCTGAAATTCTTGCTCTAAGCGATGATGAACTAGAGAATTATGACGTAATGAAACTGAGCATCTCGTATATCGCTGATGAGATTAAGGATAGACTCGAAGCTGACGAAGTGAATCATCTGCACGGAATAATTAACGCGACAGGAACCATCTTGCACACGAATCTTGGCAGAGCACCACTCTGTGAAGATGCAGTGCGCAATGTAGAGATGGTTTCACGAGGATATTCGAATCTCGAATATGATGTTAAGCTAGGAAAGCGTGGTTCAAGACATGATATTCTGCAGGAACTCATGGTTGAACTTACCGGTGCTGAGGATGTCATGATCGTCAACAACAACGCATCTGCTACGATGCTTGTGCTTTCTGCTATGGCGGAGGGCCAGGAAGTCGTGGTATCGAGAGGTGAGCTAGTTGAAATCGGAGGAGCGTTTAGAATTCCTGATATCATGGAGCAGAGTGGCGCTACTCTACATGAGGTCGGAACTACCAACAAGACTAAGCCTAGTGATTATGAGAAGGCGATAAATGAAAATACTGGCGCCCTCATGAAGGTCCACACCAGCAATTATAAAATCATGGGATTTACTGAAGAGGCTGAACTTGATGATTTAGTTGCTATTGGCAAGGAGCACGATATCCCGGTTATCTTCGATATGGGTAATGGACTCATGGTGAACCTCGCTGAATATGGACTTGATGAGCCTAATGTTCCTGCCTCTCTAGATACGGGAATCGATGTCATTCTATTCAGTGGTGATAAGCTACTTGGTGGTCCTCAGGCTGGGATTATCGCTGGAAAGCGAAAGTTTATCGAGAAGATGAAGAAGCATCCTCTGGCTCGTGCACTTAGAGTGGATAAGATGACTTTTGCAGCGATGGAAGAGACGTTAAAGAAATATAGGGATACAAAAGTCGCTATGCGTGATATCCCGGTGCTCCGTATGATTACGACACCCCGTGAAGTTCTGCTCGAGAGAGCTGAGAAACTAGCTGACAAGATTCGTACGGCAAATAACAAGCTCAATGTAAAAATTGTTGATGCAGATGATCAGATTGGTGGTGGTTCTGCGCCAATGGTATTCCTACCAGGGGTTGCGATAGCTGTGACATCAGAAAAAACTACTACTAAGGGGCTTGAGAGGGCACTCAGAAAGCATGAAATTCCTGTAATTGCAAGGATTCATGAGGATGAGCTACTGTTCTCGGTTAGAACGGTGCTAGACTGCGATCTCGATGATATTGCAGCTGCATTAGGGGATGTGGAATAGATGAAGAATGTAATTATTGGTACGGCGGGTCACGTTGACCACGGTAAGACTCAGCTGATTAAAGCCCTATCTGGAATCGATACGGACAGACTATCTGAAGAGAAAAACGTGGAATCACAATCGAGCTAGGTTTTGCTCATATCGACAACGATGCTGGTTACAACATTGGAGTAATCGATGTTCCTGGTCATGAGAAGTTTATCAAGAACATGCTAGCTGGAATCAGTGGAGTAGATTTCGTACTATTCGTAGTGGCCGCAGATGAAGGGATTATGCCGCAGACCAAGGAACACTTTGAGATTCTGCAGGCTCTCGGTATAGATGATGGCATCGTTGCGGTTACTAAGAAAGATATGGTAGACGAAGAATGGCTCGAGATGCTTCTTGAGGATGTTAAGGACTACTTCAAGGACTCTTTCCTAGACGGTAAGCCTATGATAGCTGTTTCATCCAAGACAGGCGAAAATATCGATGTTCTGAAAGCAGAAATATTAAAGAAATGTGACCGTGAGTCGAAGCGGCGCGAGGAGCCGGAACTGTTCAGATTACCTATAGATAGAGTTTTTTCCATGCAGGGATTTGGAACCGTAGTGACAGGAACTCTTGTAGACGGAGTTCTAAGACTCAATGATGAGATGAACGTATATCCAGAGGATGTGGCTGTAAAGGTTAGAGGAATTCAGACATACGGTAGTGATACAGATGAAGCGGTTGCTGGACAGCGGACTGCTGTGAATCTCTCTGGTATCAAGAAGGAGAGCGTACCTAGAGGCTCGGTGCTAGCAGCAACAGGGGCTGTTACTGTAACCAATATGCTTGACGTGGAGATGAGCGTATTTAAGAGCAGTGATAGGCAGATTCTCAACAATAGCAGGGTTCATCTGTACACTGGTAGCAAAGAGGTTTTAGCAAAAGTCATCATCATGGATCGCGAAGTTATGGCGAGTGGGGATAAAGCATATGTGCAGCTTAGACTCGAAGAGCCTATCGCAATAAGACGAGGTGACAAGTTCATAGTCAGATTCTATTCTCCAGTAATTACGATTGGTGGAGGGAGAATCTTAGATTCAAATCCAGAGAAGCATAAGAGAAACCGTGAAGATGTTGTGGCAGACTTTGAAGTGCTTGCTGGGGAGGATATAGAAGAAATTATTCACCTTAAGGCTGGAAAGTGGAGGTACTACAAAGAGCGAGAGCTCGGTCAGGAACTTGGTCTCACTGCAGATGAAACTAGCCTTGTTGTAAAATCCCTCGCTGATCAGGGACGGGTGATAACACTTGCGGATGGTTCGATAGTAAGTGAAAGTAAACTAAAAGTGCTAGAAAAGACGGTTTCTAAGATTATCGAGGAATACCATAGTCAAAATCCGATGGTGGATGGAATTCCTAAGAGAGAGCTGCTGAGCAGGATAAAGGAATACAGACACATCGAGGATGACAAGCTAGGACAGGCAATTGTTACTAAATTCTTAGATTCGGGAATGCTCGAGGATAAAGAGAAGACAATATCACTTGCGGGTTTTAAGGTTGAATTCTCCGATGAACAGCTTGCACTTATGGACAAGATTGGCAAGATGTATGATGAAGCAGGGGTTGAAACTATCAAGAATGAAGAAATATACGAGCTAGTGGGTGACAAGAATGTTTCCAGTGCTCTGCAGGCGGAACTCGTTGCACAGGGAAAAATCTTCAAACTTGATGCTAGCTACTATATCGATACAAAGGCATGGGAAGTAGCAGTCGCTGCTGGCCGAGAACTTGGGGCTGAAAAACCAGAAGGATTCACCTTGGCTGAATACCGAGATAAGCTTGAAATTTCAAGGAAATTCGCAGCAGTTTTGTTATCCGCACTTGACAAGTACGGTATAACAGTGTTTAATGGAGAGTACCGAAAGGCGATAAAATAGTCACGAAAGGGAGAACTATAATGAAGAAAAAGACACTACTTATTGTGAGCATGCTAGTTCTAGCTATGTTCGCACTAACAGCTTGTGGCGGCAAGTCACCTAAGAGCGTTGTAGAAGACAATCTAAAGCAGATTAAGACAGAGAAGGCTTCTTCAAACGTTGGTAAGCTATTTAACGATAGCACTCTAGAACAGAAGTACGGAAAAGAGTATGAAAAGTTCATCAAGAAGGTTCAGGACTTCGATTACGAAGTTAAGGATGAAAGGTTGATGGCAAGAAGGCAACTGTAAAGGTTGAGATTAAGACATACGACTTCGGTGCAGCTTACAAGACAACTTATGATGCTGTAGTTTCTGACGCTAAGAGCGGCAAGATTACTGCTTCAACTGATGTTAAGGATTATGTTTACAACCTAATGTTCCAGAACCTTAACGGTGTAAAGGACAAGTCTTACAAGAAGACGGTTACAATTAACTGTACTAAGAACGACAAGGGTGAGTGGGTAACTGACATCAATAGCAATGTGGATTTCCTAGATGCTATGATGGGTGGAATGTACACAGCTATTAAGTCTGTACAGACAGGTCAGTAAAACCTATTTATCGGCTAACAGATAGATTAATCGACTAACAAATACCGCGGCATAAATGCCGCGGTATTTTTGTGTTCATGTATTTTTTAGCATAACCTCAACGTCTCAGGGTTAAACTTTCTGAACTAAAACTTAAATAGCCAAACTATTTCATAAGCTTACAAATTCTCTCGCCAAAAGCAAGTGGATCATCAACTGGCATTCCTTCTAGCACAAGTGCCTGATCATAGAGAAGATGTGCATAGTCGCTGACTTTATCATTATCACCATCATCTACTGCTTTTTTTATGGCCTCAAAGAACGGAAGATCTCCATTGAGCTCGAGAACTTTATATGCTTCAACTCCAGAAAGCTCCTTGTTACCAGATATCGCCGCCTGTGCTTTAAGTATTTTCTCCATTTCAATAGATACACCATCTGCTGTTGCGAAGCATACAGGATGATTCTTGAGTCTTGTAGATAGAATTACTGATGATACCTTATCTCCGAGAGTTTCTTTGATGGCATTGAGAGTACCCTTTGCCGCTTCGTTTTTATCTTCTTGAGCTTTTAACTCCTCATCAGTTTTCTCGAATCCGAGATCCTTGTCAGAAATATTCTTGAACTCTTTGCCATCGTATTCTCTCATAGCCATGAATGCGAATTCATCTATGTTATCTGTACAGTACAGAATCTCGTATCCCTTGTCTGCAAATAAATCCATCTGTGGCATCATCTCTATCTTACTCTTGGACTCTCCTGCTGCATAGTATATGTACTTCTGATCGTCTGCCATCCTCGATACATAGTCCTTAAGAGTAGTCATGCCTTCTGTAGTTTCGCTGTAGTATAGAAGTAAGTCCTTAAGCTTATCCTTGTCAGTGCCGAAGTTATCATATACTCCATACTTGAGCTGAATTCCAAAGTTCTCAAAGAATTGCTCGTACTTATCACGCTCTTTATCACGCATATCTCCGAAAGTTTGAAGAAGCTTCTTTTCTAACCTCTGTGCGATGGCACGAAGCTGTCTGTCCTGCTGCAACATTTCTCTCGATATATTTAGCGATAAGTCGGGAGAATCGACTAAACCACTGATAAATCCAAAGTAGCTTGGTAGAAGATCTTCGCATCTATCCATGATTAGTACTCCGCTAGAATAGAGCTGAAGTCCAGGTTTAAAGTCTTTGTTATAGTAATTAAAAGGCACGTCGCTAGGCACAAATAGTAGTGCATCATATGATATTACACCTTCAACATTAGTGTGGATTACTTTTAGCGGATCGCTCCATGCCATGTATGTCTTTTTGTAGAAGTCACTATACTGTTCATCCGTTATTTCGCTTTTTTTCATCTTCCATAGAGGCACCATGCTGTTGAGCTTTTCGTCCTCAGTATAAGTCTCGTACTCAGGATTATAATCCTCAGAATTCATCTCATCCTCGGAGGCTGGTTTCTGTCGCTGCTTTGTAACGTTCATTACGATCGGGTAACGGATGTAGTCGGAATACTGCTTAATGATGCTTTTAATCCTAAACTCGTCTAGGAACTCGGAGTATTTATCGTCTTCAGTATCATCCCTAAGATATATGATTATGTCAGTTCCAACATCTGTACGCTCTGCCTTGTCGATTGTGAAGCCTTCAGCACCCTCGCTCTCCCACATATATGCCTGGTCGGAGCCATAGGCCTTGGAAATTACCTGAATTTTCTTCGCAACCATAAACGCGCTATAGAAGCCGACACCAAATTGACCAATGATATCTACATCCTTCATTGATTCAGCGTTATCTGCTTTAAATTTAAGTGAACCGCTGTTAGCAATTATTCCGAGGTTATTTTCAAGTTCCTCTTTGCTCATACCGATTCCGTTATCTGAAATGGCAAGAGTTCTCGCGCCTTTATCAACTGCAATTCTGATTTCGTAATCATCTCTAGATTTTCCTGTACAGCCATCTTCGGCTTCCTTATAATAACGCTTATCAATCGCATCGCTCGCATTGCTGACAAGCTCTCTCATAAATATCTCGCGGTTGGTGTAGATAGAGTTGATCATCATATCTAAGAGCCGCTGCGACTCTGCTTTAAATTTCATTTTTTTCATATCAAAACCTTCTTTCATAAGATTATTTATCTCGCCATTAGCACTCTCAAGTAGTGTCTGCTAATAATATACTACTAGTCGTCAGATAATTCAAGAATTTATCATAAAAATGATATAGTTCTAAACTATAAAATTAGATTGCACAAAATTAAAAATCACAGAATTTTCATAATACATAAAGTTCATGAGGTATAATGAAACCAAGATGATAGCGGTGTGCTATAGGTTCATCGTAAGAATACATACATAAGGAATCAATTATACGGAGGTACCAGAGATGGGTAATAAGTATGACGTAGTAATCGTTGGTGGAGGTCCAGCTGGACTAACTGCTGGAATTTATGCGGCTAGAGCTGGAAAGTCTACTGCTATTATAGAGCGTGGGCTTATAGGGGGTCAGATTACTTTTACAGATTCTATAGATAATTTTCCCGCAGCCCCAGGAATGAATGGTGCTGAGTATGCAATGAAGATTCAGGCGCAGGCAGAATCGTTTGGTGCAGAGATTATCATGGATGAAATCGTAGAAGTTGCTGCTCCAGAGACTGAAGGGAAATCGTTTAAAATTAAGGGTAACAGTGATGAGTACGAGGCTACAGCTATAGTACTTGCTACTGGTCTTGACAATAGAAAGATGGGAATTTCTGGTGAAGATGGTCTAATCAGTCGCGGAATTTCTTTCTGTGCTGTATGCGACGGTGCGTTCTTCAGAAACAAGGAAGTCGCAGTATACGGCGGGGGAAATACAGCTGTAGAAGATGTGGCATTTCTCGTTAATATCTGTTCGAAGGTCACAATAATTCATAGAAGAGACAGATTTAGAGCGGAGCAGGCAGTTATCGATGAACTCAAGGCACATGATAACATAGAATTTATCATGAGCAGCAACGTAGTAGGGGTAAAAGGCGATAAGGCGCTAGAGTCAATTACTGTTAAAAACAATGAGACAGGTGAGACTAGGGATATCGCTGTCAGTGCTCTCTTCGTAGCTATCGGTAAGATTCCAAATGGCAAGCCTTTTGCAAATCTTGTAGCTACTAATGAGGCTGGGTATTTCGATATCGGTGAATCCTGTGAAGCAGGCACTCCTGGCGTATTTGTTGCTGGTGATGGCAGATCAAAGGAATTAAGGCAGTTAACTACCGCAGTATCCGACGGATCCATTGCTGCAACGAATGCTTGTCACTACGTTGATAGGATGAATGGTCAGGAATACGTTTAGGAAATTCTGAATTTATAGTACAATATAAAAGTATAATTAACAGATAAGTAATTTGATATATAGGAGGAATAAAATGGCAGATAATAGGCAGACACAAGAATCCTGCAGCCATGATTGTTCAAGCTGCGGATCAAGCTGCCCATCTAAAGATGGTGGCGCTCACGGTGGTCATGAGAAACTAAATGAGCACAGCAGTGTAAAGAAGGTTGTTGCGGTTGTGAGCGGAAAGGGTGGCGTTGGTAAGTCAATGGTTACTGCGCTGTCAGCTGTAACGGCTAATAGAAACGGATACAAGGTTGGAGTTATGGATGCTGATATCACTGGACCTTCGATTCCAAAGATGTTCGGCATACATCATAAGGCTTACGGCAGTGAGATAGGTATTATTCCTGGCAAGAGCGCTTCTGAGATTAAGGTCATGTCACTTAATCTGCTTACAGAAAATGAAAGCGACCCTGTAGTATGGAGAGGCCCTGTAATCGCAGGAGCTGTTACACAGTTCTGGACAGATGTAGCATGGGGAGACCTCGATGTGATGTTCATCGATATGCCACCAGGTACAGGAGACGTACCGCTGACAGTATTCCAGTCGCTTCCAATCGATGGAATCATCGTAGTTACATCTCCACAAGAGCTCGTATCTATGATTGTTGAAAAGGCAGTTAAGATGGCAAAGATGATGAATGTTCCTATACTAGGTCTTGTTGAGAATATGAGCTACTTCGAGTGCCCAGATAACGGCAAGAAGTACGAAATCTTTGGAAAGAGTCATGTGGATGAAATTGCATCAGAGAATGGCCTCAATGTTCTTGCAAAACTTCCAATCAATCCTGACCTTGCTACATTGAGCGACCAGGGACGTATAGAGTTTGCTGATACTTCAGCGCTAGATGAGTCGATTATGCAGATGCTGCACGACATTGAGAAGTAGTATCGGACTTTCGGGTACATACAACATATAGGGAAATAGCCTCAGAAACCTCAAAATTGAGGGCTGAGGCTTTTTATTTGTCAAGAAACCTTGTTTAATATATCGAGATTTTTGATTAATATATTGACACTAGAACTGATGTGATTATAATAGTGATGTTGGTTTACAAATACTAAACTAATTATTTATTATAATGCATGGCAGTAAATAATATTACATGGTATATCTGTGTAAATGTACTGCAAATACTAGAGCATTTAGATTGGAAGATAGATGGAAATTGGAGAGAAGATTAAAGAGCTTAGAATAGAACGTGGACTTACACAGGAGGAACTTGCAGATAGGGCAGAGCTTTCAAAGGGCTTTATATCCCAAGTGGAGAGAGACCTTACCTCGCCGTCAATTGCGACACTAGAGGATATCGTTATCTCGCTAGGAACAGACCTCACTTCATTTTTCTCTGAAAAGGAGAGACCGCAGGTAGTGTTTAGCGGAGAAGATTACTTCGTTAAGGAAGATGAGCGTCACAAGAGCACGATAGAATGGATCGTTCCTAACGCTCAGAAGAATAACATGGAGCCTATCAGAGTGACCATTGGTGTTGGTGGCACGACGATACCTGATAACCCTCATGAAGGTGAAGAATTTGGATACGTTATTAAAGGTAGCATCGACGTTCATATCGGGAGCGACACGTATCATGTGAGTAAAGGTGAGTCATTTTACATATATCCAGAACAAGAGCACTTCATAAGCTCTGGAAAAGGTGCTGAAATTATATGGGTGAGCTCGCCGCCTAGTTTCTAAAATAGTAGGATAACGCTTTAAAATAGCTACATTGGAGGAAGATTTTGAACGAGTTAATCAGACTTGATAACATAGGGAAGAGCTACGGCGACCACGAGGTGTTAAGCGATATCTCGCTCTCAATTAAGGAGAACGAATTCGTAACGCTGCTAGGACCATCGGGTTGTGGCAAGACCACTACTCTACGTATCATCGGAGGATTTGAGACTCCTGATATAGGTAAAGTAATTTTTGACGGTAAGGATATAACCAATGTCCCGCCGAATCAGCGTCATGTAAATACAGTATTTCAGAACTACGCGTTGTTCCCGCATATGACAGTGCAGGAGAACATCGCTTTTGGGCTACGTGTAAGCGGTAAGTCTGAACAGTATATAAAAGATAAGATTGCATATGGACTTAAGCTCGTTAATCTTGACGGTTATGGAAATAGAAGAGTTGACAAGATGTCTGGTGGTCAGCAGCAGAGAGTTGCTATGGCGCGTGCGATAGTTAATGAGCCTAGGGTGTTATTACTCGATGAGCCACTAGGTGCTCTTGACTTAAAACTCAGACAGGAGATGCAGTATGAGCTGGTTAGACTCAAGAAAGAGTTAGGTATTACCTTCATATTCGTTACTCACGACCAGGAAGAAGCTCTTACTATGTCGGATACGGTCATCGTTATGAACAATGGATATATTCAGCAGATGGGCACTCCTGAAGAGATTTATAATGAACCAGAGAATGCCTTCGTTGCGGACTTCATTGGAGACAGCAACATCGTCGATGCAAAGATGGTGGATGATAAGCTAGTAGAGATAGACGGTCATGTATTTAAATGTATCGACGGTCGGGATAATGGATTCAGTATTGGACAGCCTGTCGATGCGGTAATCAGGCCTGAGGATATAGAAATACGCGAGTATGGAGAAGGCATCATGAACGGCAAGATTATTAGCAAGCTGTTCATCGGTGTGCACTACGAGATGCTTGTGCAGAGTGAGGATGGTAAGGTGGAGTGGCTGCTTCAGAACTATGATTCTCATGAAGTTGGTGAGACGATAGGTATGTATGTAAGACCTGAAAACATTCAGATCATGCATAAACCTACATCAGAAGATGAGGAGGCACAGGAAGTTGATATCTAAGAAAAGGTATACAGCACCTTTCGCCATTTGGGTTATCGCAGGAACCGTAATCCCGATTTTGACTATTGCCTACTATGGCATTACCAATAGAAATGGTGCTTTTACATTTGAAAATATCACGGCGATGTTTAATTCACAGCATTTAGAAGCGCTAGGCATGTCACTACTGCTCTCCGTTGTGAGTACGGTAGTATGCCTCGTGCTGGCTTTTCCTATGGCCCTAATTCTGAAGGAAAGCAGGTTTGGCAAACAAGGATTTATGATATTTGTCTTCATACTTCCTATGTGGATGAACTTTTTGCTCAGAACTATGGCATGGCAGGTTCTCCTCGAGAGACAGGGAGTAATCAATGCTGTGCTCACATCCATAGGGCTAAACAGGCAAGAGATGATGGGAACACCTGGGGCAGTAGTGCTAGGTATGGTGTATGACTTCTTGCCGTTTATGGTACTTCCTATCTATAATGTCGTGTCCAAGATTGATAACCGTCTGATTGAGGCTGCATATGATCTTGGTGCAGGCAAATTCTACGTGTTCAGAAGAGTGATTTTTCCGCTCAGTATCCCTGGAATTGCAAGTGGAGTGACTATGGTATTCATACCAGCACTCACTACATTTGTAATCTCTAATATGCTCGGAGGAGGCAAGGTTAATCTAATAGGAAATATTATCGAACAGGAATTCACTGTGAATTCAAACTGGTACCTAGGCTCTGGACTTTCGCTAGTCATGATGGCATTTATCATCGTCAGCATGCTGATAGTTCAAAAGTTCAGTGATGGAGAGGAGGACCATTTATTATGAAGAAATTCTTTGGGAATATGTACCTGATAATTATAATGCTCTTCCTATATCTTCCGATTATGACACTGGTACTGCTGTCGTTTAACGAGAGTCGTTCGATGTCGGTATTTACGAGATTTTCTCTGAAGTGGTATCAGGAGATGTTCCATAGCAGACTTATACTTGGAGCTATTGTAAATACATTTTCGATAGCTATCCTAGCTTCACTTATAGCAACTGTAATCGGTACTCTGGCTGTACTCGGAATTGAGTCGTTAAGACCTGGTGCGCAGCAGACACTGCTTGCAGTGAACAACATTCCGATGCTTAACGCTGATATCGTAACTGGTATCTCGCTGATGTTATCATTCTTGATATTTGGAGTTTCGCTCGGATACATGACGATATTGTTCTCGCACGTGACATTCTGCATCCCGTACGTTATACTTTCGGTACGGCCAAGACTTAACAAGAGGACGGATACCCTTTTTGAAGCGGCAATGGACCTTGGTGCTTCGCGGTCGTATGCTTTTAGAAAAGTTGTGATGCCAGAACTTATGCCTGGAATACTCTCCGGTGCACTGCTTTCGTTTACGATGTCTGTAGATGATTTCGTGGTTACTCACTTTACAAGGGGAGCAGGCATCAATACCATATCGACTCTCATTTACAGCGAAGTGAAAATCGGCATCAGACCATCACTATATGCGTTATCAACGATCATTTTTTTGATAGCATTAATCGCACTGTTAATCGTCAATATAAACAGGGATAAGGAGCAAAAGAGAGCATGAAGAAAGTTAATACTAGGTTCGCTGCTCGCACTTATCATGGTTATTATGACGGGGTGCAGAAGCGGTGAAAATGGAGAGGTATACGTATACAGCTATGGAGACTACTATGATCCAGAGGTTGTTGCTGACTTCGAGGCTGAGACGGGAATACGGGTGATTCAGGATACGTATGATACTGCAGAGGAGATGTATCCAATCATTAAGAATGGGTCTGCCGAATACGATGTAGTGTGCACCTCGGACTATATGATAAGCAAGATGAAGGATGAGGATCTTGCTATATAAGCTCGATAAGAAGAATATCAAGAACATCAAGAACTTGGATGCAGATTACATGAAGATGGCCGAGGAGTACGATCCAGGAAACGAGTATTCCGTCCCTTATATCGTTGGTGTTTCAGGTATCCTTTACAACAAGAAGATGGTAAAGGGTAAAAATATTGATTCTTGGGATGCACTCTGGGATCCTGATTTTAAGAATAATATAGTCATGCAGGACAGTGTCCGCGACGCTTTCGCTATTTCTCTGATGAGGCTCGGTTATTCGCCGAATACCACTAATCCTAAGGAAATAGAAGAGGCTAAGAATGCTCTAAAGGAGCAGAAGAAACTTGTATATAAGTATGCTAACGATTCTGCAAGAGACCTGCTAGCCGATAAATCGGCAGCGATAGGTGTTGTGTGGAATGGAGAGTACACTTATACTCATGATCTCAATAAAGATGTTGAATTTGTGGTTCCTAAGGAAGGATCTGAATTTTTATCGACTCATGGGTAGTGCCTAAGCGCGCCAAGAACAAGCGAAATGCTGAGAGGTTTATAAACTACATGTGCAAAGCGAAGGTAGCGAAGCAGAACTTTGACTACATATATTACACGACACCAAACAGCACAGCGATTAAGACTATTCCTTCAAAATACGTTTCAAATCCAGCGGTGTTCCCGAGCAAAGAGACGATTGCTCGCTGCACGCTACTTAAAAATCTCGATCCTGATACGACTAAGCTCTATAGCGATAGCTGGAAAGAAGTGAAGTCAAAGTAAGGTGTGTGAAGCTCGGAGATAGATAATGAACGATAGACAAATAAAGGCTTTTGTAGAGGCAGCTAGGCTGCTTAACTTCACGAAAGCTGCAGAGAAGCTATATGTGCCACAGTCACAGGTTAGTCGTGCGATTGCTGCGCTCGAGGATGAGCTAGGGGTGGTGCTTTTTGATAGAGAAAACTCCAGAAGCGTTAAACTATCCTATGCTGGCGAGAAGTATTATAGCTTGTTCCGAAGGTTCGACGCGGACTAGCCAAGACTAGAGACTCACTGAGAGACGGTACACATGAGCTAAGGCTAGGCTACAATATAGGGTGGAATACATCTCGCTTTCTTCCCGAAGTTATAGAGAAGTGCCGAGAGACGTATAGGGATTTCTCAGTGAAGATTGAGTGCCTCAGCTTTGAAACACTCATGAACAAGCTTCAGGCAGGTCAGCTCGATGCGGTTCTTTCGTTAGATGATTACATGCAAGCTACTACTGACATAGGGATAGAGTACGAGGTTGTGACTGAGGTAGAGCGGTCAATCATATATTCTGAGAAACTACTCGGCAAACAAGTTGTTAGTCCTAAAGAGTTAAAAAATGTTACGATGTTCGTTGCTGATGATCCAAAGCTTCGTGAAATTATCTCACTCATAGGGTTTAACTTAAGGCCATATAATTTTATTCCTGAAATTGAAGTTGTTCCTAATCTGGAATCTATGTTTGCAAATGTTCAAAATGGAAGAGGCGTTATCCTAGCGGATGAATGGGTAGACGTGAGCGGTGGAGAGGAAATTCGCACGATTAGTATCGGTAGCAAGGCAAATGTTGCTCTCGCATGGCACGAAGGAGCCCCGAGTAGAGAGGTTGCATTATTCAAAGATGAGCTGCATAAACATTTTGAAGGCTAACTAAGGAATTCTATATGAATATCAAAAATGCAGAAGAAGAATAGGTATCCATGCAAAATATGCATGGATACCTATTCGTTTTTGGGAGGTTATAATTGTGCAACATAAATGATAATCTTTAGACATCAAAAGGCAAGATGTGAGATTCATATATACAAGCTACAAGGAGGGTAGGATGTCTAGAAGAGAAGAAATGCTATTTAAGAACACAGAGTTCGTAGGATATTCAGATTTAAACAAGAAGCCAGGTTTCCAGATGGGAATGCACCGTACTAAGGATGGCAGATATTATCTATATACTGCATGTTTCCGTGATAACGGTTTTAACATTGTCGACGTTACAGATCCTGCAAAACCAGTTGCAAAGTGGGTTGAAGGAGACTGGGTAGGCGAGGTTCACGATGGACAGAGTCTTGCGAAGCTGCAGGTCGCTGACGGAAAGCTAATCGCTTGTTATGGTGGAACTATGCGAGTCCTTCATGGCACACATGAGCAACCGTACTGGGGTGGATTTAAGATTTACGACATTGAGACAGATCCATTAAATCCAAAGCTGCTAGGCCAGTTTGAATGTGAGGATGGACCGGGTGTTCATCGAAGTTTCTACAACGGTGGAGACTATGCATATATAATGGGTAGCAAGCGCAATTTCAGAGGATATATTCTTAGGATTGTTGACATTTCAGACCCGTCTAGTCCAACTGAAGTTGGAAGCTGGTGGGCAGATGGACAGTACCTCGGTAACAAGAAGGCATCGGACATGCCAGAAGTTGGTACAGAGCCATTCATGAAACTTCCCAACGGTCATGCAATTACTGTAAAAGATGATGTCGTATATGCAGCTTTCCCTAATGTAGGATTCTGTATGATTGATGTACAGGATAAGAGTAGACCTAGACTTCTCGGTAACGTTTCTCTAAATCCTCCATTCAGTAACGGTCAGTCGGGGGCTGCAGTGCATACAGCAATGCCCCTTGGGGATAGACCATTTGCCATTGTTACCACAGAAGGCGAGAGAACATGGTACTTCGATAATAACAGGGAAGAAGGAATGTTCCACAAGATTACTAGTCAGCCAATGAATATCATCGGGATGGTTGAGACTGCTGATAAGGAAAATCCAGCGCTCATATCTGTATTTCCATACCCTGAGGTGCCTGAAGAGTACAAGATGTGTCACGGTGAGAACTTCAACATCATAGATGGTCAGAGAGTGGTATTTGGACCGCATAATATGTTCGATGCATTTGGACAGGACTGCCTAGAGAGTAGAGATGACAGGGTGTATAACTGCCACTTCCAGGCGGGACTACGTATCTATGATGTCTCGGATCCATTCGTACCAAAGGAAATTGCGTACTTCATGCCACCTGACCCAGAAGGTACATGGTTTGATATTGAAGAAGGAACGCTATTCCCTGGACCACACGTTGGACACGCTGAGGACTGTATAGTAGATGATAGAGGATACATTTATGTAGACACATATCAAGATGGACTTTATATCGTTCGCTGCACAGTATAGATAAAATCCTTAAGTTTTAAAACGTATAAATATTAATAACCAAGCCATTTTAGGTAGCGGCCGCCTTAATCCTGGAGGTCGCTATTTTATTTAGTCTGCTAAAGTGTCCACATTTGAAAAGTATTGACAATATTAATATTTATACCAATAAAAACCGTTGAATATTGAAATTGTTGATATGTATAAATTTCATTAGGTGTACGCAATTTAACTTGTTACAATAGTTTAAAACGTGTCAAATGACTGATATGTTTTGAAGGTATTGATAGGAGGTTACAAAATGAAAGTTAATGCAAAGTCAATTGATTTAGCGAAGGTGCAGGCTGAGGCTGAGGAATCGTATCGTAAGGGTTTCTTCTGCTGCGAGGCAGTTATGGAAGTTATCATGGATAACTTTGAGCTCGATGTTCCTCACGAGATTATCAAGATGGCTTCTGGAATGGCTATCGGTGTTGGTAAGTCTGGATGTATCTGTGGAGCGCTCAATGGTGGTGTTCTCGCTATCAGCATGTTCTTCGGTAGAGATGAGCAGAGAGGTCCCAAGGATCCAGAAGTTGTGAAGTGTATGAGTATGACTAATGAACTACATGATTGGTTCAGAGAAAACAATACAAAGAAGGCTGCATGTTGCAGAGTTCTCACAAGAGAATTTGATATGAGTCAGGGTGGCCACAAGTCACAGTGTATCTACTACACAGGTATGTGCGCAGCAAAGGCTGCTGAAATCCTAGCTCGTGAACTTGGGATCGAGACAACTGGGGAAATCAAAGTCCTTTCTCATGACGACTATCTCAAGACTAGAACTACGCCACTTGAAGCTTAAAAATTGTTTTTTGTAGAGAACGGAGAATGTGATTATGATTAAGAAAGTACCTTTTCCCATATGTGGTGTGATGCTTGGAACAGCTGCCCTCGGAAATCTACTGCAGAGTTATTCGGAGACGGTTCGAAATGTCTGTGGAATCTTGGCGGCATTTTTACTGGTTTTAATACTGTTAAAGCTCGTAAAATATCCGAGTACAATAAAAGAAGATTTAGATACTCCTGTAATGGCTGGAGTAGCAGCAACTTTTCCAATGGCGCTGATGATACTCAGTACCTACGTTAAACCATTTATAGGGCAAGGCGCATACTTTGTCTGGATATTCGCTATAGTATTACATATTATACTTATCGTATATTTTACAGTGAAGTTCGTATTGAAATACGATCAGAAAGGTCTTCACGACTTGGTTCATCGTATATGTAGGAATTGCAGTTGCAGGAGTAACTGCGCCTGCGTATGAAAAGACTGGATTTGGAGCAGCGACATTCTGGTTCGGCCTAATTACACTAATCCCACTTCTCGTGATAGTTATCAAGAGGTATACAGTGCATCCACTGCCGGACCCCGTTAAACCGCTTACTGGAATATTTGCAGCGCCTATGAGTCTTTGTATCGCGGCATACATTCAGTCAGTTCAAGTTAAGAACTATACACTGCTTATGGGGATGTTCGTAGTAGCAACAGTACTGTATGTATATTCTCTAGTTGTCTCTCTTGGATTACTAAAGAAGTTCTATCCGAGCTTTGCGGGATTCACTTTTCCTTTTGTAATCAGTGCGATTGCTACTAAGCAGACGATGGCGTGTTCTGCTCTCATGGGGCACCCGCTTCCATGGTTAAGCAATATCGTCCTAGCAGAGACAGTAATAGCAACGGCGTTCGTAGCATTTGTGTATGTTAAGTATATGGTGTTTATATTTGCTGGAAATGCAGGTCATGAAGGCAAATAGCGAAATCGCATCAATAAACAAAACTGTTGCGAAAATGCAAGAAAACAAGATTCTTAAAAGAAGGATCTAATATGAATATTGATAGACCTCGGACTACGTCAGAGGTCTATTTTAGTGTGAACGGATTCTGATAGCTACTTCACGAAAAAAACACATAGTATTTCATTTTATATGTTGACACATGGGGGCTGTGATAGTAGACTATGTGTAGTGATTAGCACTCTGTATTGATGAGTGCTAACAAAAATCTTGAGGACAGGAGGGAGAGCAATGGATATAAGTAATAGAAAACTTCAGATCCTCCAGGCAATTATTACTGATTATGTTAAAAGTGCGGAACCTGTCGGCTCGCGGTCACTTGCTAAGAAGTATGGACTAGGCGTCAGCCCAGCTACGATTAGAAATGAAATGGCTGATTTAGAAGAGCTTGGTTACCTGACCCATCCTCACACTTCGGCAGGCCGTGTACCTTCTGACAAGGCTTACAGACTCTATGTAAATAGTCTCATGAGTAAGCACGATCTTTCGCCAGAAGAAAAAGAGATTATTAACGAGAGAATGCAGGTGAGTGTGGCTGAGTTTAATCAGACACTTCAGCAGGCCGCAGAGCTTCTATCTGATATTACAAACTTGCATCCTTTGCGATGACACCATCAGCAAGCTGCGACACGTTAAAGTTCATAAGGCTGCTTCCAGTAGATGAAGCCACAATCGTGTTAATGATAGTTTCAGATACAGGTAATGTTAACAATACTACGCTTAAAGTGGATGTTCCATATACACCTGAGTCTTTAGAGGTTTTGAGCAAGTCAATGACATATAACTATAAGGGGACTACGATAGATGAGGCCCTTAAGAAATCGATTATCGCAGATTTCAATTCAGACCTTGAGGCTATGAGTCCGCTAGCAAGCAAGATTATGCCTAACTTTATGAAGACGCTTGAGGATATGCTCAATGTCAATCTATACATGGAAGGCTTGACTAATATATTTAATATTCCTGAGTACAGTAGCATTGATAAGGCAAAGGCTTTTATCGAGCTAGTTAGCAAGAAGGATGAATTTGCGAAGGACATGCTCCAGCGTGATGATGGAATAATCGTGACTATAGGAGATGAAAATAACGATTCTTCGATGAAAGATTGTTCGCTTGTAACAGCGACATACCATGTAGATGGTAAATTGATAGGAAAGATTGGTGTAATTGGACCGACACGTATGAACTATAGCGAGGTTACTTCTATCATGGAGTATCTGACGGAGAACCTCAGTAAATCGTTCTTGCTAAGCGAGGGAAAGGAAATCAAGGATGACTGAAGAGAAGAAGATTAATGTCAATCAGACTGAAGAGCAAGAGGCGGTACAGACAGAAACCGCAGAAAAGGTGACCGAAGCCTCAAATGGTAAGGAGGATATAAAGGCATCTGAAAATGTTGAGAAAAAAGCTAAAAGTGAGGATGAGCCTAGTGAAGCATTGGATAAGAATGCACAGCCTGAAGAAGATAGCGAAGCCAAGTATTTAAGGCTGATGGCGGAGTTTCAGAATTATAAGAAACGCGTAGCTAAGGAGAAGACAGATATCCACTCCTATGCAAATGAAAAGATTGTAACCGAGCTACTCGAGGTGCTTGATAACTTCGAGAGAGCGCTTGCAAGCGAGACTTCCGTAGAAGCGGAGGGATATGCGCAGGGGATGAAGCTAATATTTGACCAACTGCTTGGAGTTCTAACCAAATCTGGACTCGAGGAGGTTAAGGCTCTCGGAGAAGACTTTGATCCTAACATGCACAATGCAGTTATGACAGCTGATAGCGAAGAGTACGACAGCAACAAAGTTTGTAGTGTACTACAGAAGGGATATACCTTAAATGGCAAGGTTATAAGACCTTCGATGGTTACCGTATCCAAGTAATGTAAAACGCACGGTAAGACGTGTATATAAATTAGTAAATAAAGATTTCTTATATGAAAGGGAGTAAATAAAATGAGCAAAGTTATTGGAATTGATTTAGGAACAACAAACAGCTGTGTAGCCGTTCTAGAGGGCGGAGAACCAGTTGTAATCGCAAACGCAGAGGGAGCAAGAACTACACCATCTGTAGTTGCATTCACCAAGAATGGTGAGAGACTAGTAGGAGAGACTGCTAAGAGACAGGCAATCACTAACCCAGATAGAACTATCGCTTCTATCAAGAGACATATGGGTGAGAACTATACTGTAGAGATTGATGGCAAGAGCTACACGCCACAGGATATATCAGCTATGATTCTAGGAAAGCTCAAGGCAGACGCTGAAGCTTACCTAGGCGAGAAGGTTACAGAGGCTGTAATTACAGTTCCTGCGTACTTCTCCGATGCTCAGAAGCAGGCTACAAAGGATGCTGGTAAGATTGCAGGACTCGAGGTTAAGAGAATTATCAACGAGCCAACAGCTGCATCACTAGCTTACGGACTAGATAAGGCTGAAGGAGCTCAGAAGATTCTCGTATACGATCTAGGTGGTGGTACATTCGACGTATCTGTACTTGAACTAGGAGATGGAGTATTTGAGGTACTAGCTACGAACGGAGATACACATCTCGGAGGAGATGACTTCGATAATGCAGTTCTAAACTTCCTAGCTGACTCCTTCATGGCAGAGCATGGAATAGATCTTAGAAAAGACAACATGGCTCTACAGAGACTTAAGGAAGCTGCAGAGAAGGCTAAGAAAGAGCTATCAAGTGCTCAGACAACTAAGATTAATCTACCGTTCATCACAGTTTCTGAAGCTGGCCCACTTCACATGGATATGGATCTTACAAGAGCTAGATTTGATCAGCTGACTAGCGACCTAGTAGATAGAAGTATTGAGCCTATGAAGAAGGCCATGGCAGATGCTGGAGTAACTAATGCTGATATCTCTAAGGTAATCCTCGTTGGTGGTTCAACTCGTATTCCAGCAGTTCAGGCAGCAGTTCAGAAGGTAACAGGTAAAGAACCATTTAAGGGAATCAACCCTGACGAGTGCGTTGCAGTAGGTGCTGCAATTCAGGCTGGTGTACTTACAGGAGAGGTAAATGACGTGCTTCTGCTCGACGTTACTCCACTGTCACTTTCAATTGAGACACTAGGTGGTGTAGCAACTAAGCTAATCGAGAGAAATACTACTATTCCGACTAAGAAGAGTCAGATTTTCTCCACAGCAGCAGACAATCAGACAGCAGTAGATGTTCACGTAATGCAGGGTGAGAGAGAAATGGCAGCTGATAACATCACACTAGGCAGATTCCAGCTCACAGGCATCGCTCCAGCTCCACGTGGAATTCCACAGATTGAGGTTACATTTGATATCGACGCAAACGGTATTGTAAACGTAAGTGCTAAGGACCTTGGAACTGGAAAGGAACAGCAGATTACAATCACATCTTCAACTAAGCTTTCTGAGGATGAGATTAACGCTAAGATCAAGGAAGCTGAGCAGTATGCTGAAGAGGATAAGAAGAAGAAGGAAGAAGTCGAGGTTAAGAACCAGGCTGAAGGAATGCTCTTCGAGACTGAGAAACAGATGAATGAACTCGGTGACAAGGTTACAGCTGATGAGAAGTCTAAGGTTGACGTAGCAATGGAAGACCTTAAGAAGGCTGTAGAAGCTAACGATGTTGAAGATATCAAGGCTAAGATTGAGGCCTAACACAGGCGTTCTATCCAATTTCATCGAGAATCTATCAGGAAGCTCAGGCTCAGGCAGGTGCTACGGGAGCAGGTGAGCAGGCTCAGGATGGTGCACAGAGTGCAGGTCCAAGCGGCAACACTGTAGATGCTGACTATGAAGTGGTGGACGAAGATAAATAAGTCTAAATACAGCAGGTGATTACTGCCGGCACCTAGTGCCGGCAGTTCACTGATTTAATAAATTTATCGTTGGAAGGAAATAATATGGCAGAAAAAAGAGATTATTATGAGGTGCTGGGCATCCAGAAAGGTGCTTCCGAGGATGAAATCAAGAAGGCTTATCGCAAGATGGCTATGAAATACCATCCAGATAAGAATCCAGGTGACAAGGAAGCGGAAGAAAAGTTTAAGGAAGCCAATGAAGCATACGCTGTATTGTCGGATCCTGATAAGAAGAGTAAGTATGATAGATTTGGACACGCTGGAGTAGATCCGAACGCAGGTTTTGGTGGCGGCGGAGCTGGCTTTGGTGGCTTCGGTGGCTTTGAAGATATATTCGATATGTTCGGTGGTGGTTTCGGTGGCTTCGGAGGACGAGGCGCAAGGCGTAATGGCCCGCGTAAGGGAAATGACCTTCAGAAGTCGATTACAATCGAGTTTACAGAAGCGATATTTGGCTGCAAGAAGGAAATCAAGCTCACCAAAGAAGTTAAGTGTAAGACTTGCAACGGTGAGGGAACTGCTCCTGGAACTCACAAACATACTTGTGAGAAGTGCGGTGGAACTGGACAGGTTTCACAGGTGTCACAGACTCCTTTTGGAACTTTCCAGAACGTTTCTGCATGTGATGCGTGTGGCGGAACTGGTCAGGTTATAGATAAGCCTTGTCCTGATTGTCACGGTAAGGGCTCTGTGAGAAAGACTGTTACTCTTAAGATCGATATCCCTGCGGGAGTTGATAGCGATAGCATCATCCCGATTCGCGGTGAAGGTGAGCCTGGTGTAAATGGCGGTCCATTCGGAGACCTATATATCGTCATCAACGTAAAGCCTCACAAGATATACAAGAGAAGAGGCGATGACCTGTATCTGACAATGCCTATTTCATACGATCAGGCAGTTTTGGGTGATAAGGTTAAGGTTCCGGGCTTTAACGAGACGTATTCATATACACTAGCTCCAGGAACTCAGACAGGGTCCAACTTCAGACTCAAGGGTAAGGGTGTTAAAAACCCTAGAACTGGCAGATATGGCGACCTATATGTAAAGGTAAATATCGAGGTTCCGACCAAGCTTAGCGCTAAGGAGAAAAAGGCCATTAAGAGCATGGCTGAGGCGTTCTCCGAGGATTCATATCCACGCAAGAAGGAGTTCAACAACCTCAAGTTTGATAAATAAGTAAAAAGAGCTACAAGGTAGGTGACTTGTAGCTCTTTTGATGTTATAAGCAATTTGGGGTTTATTAACTTTTCGAGTATCGCTGTTAAATCGGTACTACTGAAGTGCTTCATCTAGCACATCCTTGATGTGCCCCCTGCACTCCTCGTAGCTCTCGAATAGGTGAGCCTCATACTTCTTCTCTCCATCGATGAACATCGAAGGTGTAGCATAGTAATCGTAGTTTTCGATGATTTCAGGGTGCTCATTCTCCTCAATCCATTCAATTTCAACCTTGCCGTACTCTGGATTCTCTTCGATGAGGTCGGCAAGAGCCTTTTTGCCCTGTACACAGTATGGGCAACCTGCATATTCAAATGCTAAAATCTTTTTCATAAATTTTTCCTTTCTACTTTTATGTTAAGTAATAAATGTCTACATTATTCAAGCACCAGCGAAACCGGACAGTGATCACTGCCGTATATATCAGTGAGAATTGCAGCTTCTTTGATTTGGCTCGAGGCGATTTGATACTAAGAAGTAGTCGATGCGCCAACCAGCATTGTTTGCTCTCGCATTGAAACGATATGACCACCATGAGTATTTGCCTGTGGTTTCAGGTTGAAGAAATCTAAAAGTATCTGTAAAACCAGCAGCCAGTAGCTCCGTCATTTTACCGCGCTCTTCATCTGAAAAGCCCGCACTACCACGATTGCTTTTAGGATTCTTGAGGTCGATTTCTTGGTGTGCTACGTTGAGATCGCCGCAGTATACAACAGGCTTAACCTTATCTAGCTTAGACATATAAGCTCTAAGATCATCCTCGTATTCCATTCTGTAGTCGATTCGCTTCAGCTCGTTCTGAGCGTTAGGAACATAAGCACATATCAGGTAAAAATCATCGTATTCAAGCGTGATTACACGACCCTCGTCGTTATGCTTGCCTTCGATTCCATATACTACGCTTAGAGGTTCTTTCTTTGCAAAAATCGCTGTTCCCGAGTAGCCTTTTTTCTCCGCGTAGCTGTAATATTCGTGATACCCTTCTGGGTGAAAGTTTGCTTGGCCTTCCTGCATCTTGGTCTCTTGTAAGCAGAAGAAGTCAGCCTCGAGCTCATTAAAAATCTCTTCAAAACCCTTCTTGAGCACTGCTCTAAAACCATTTACATTCCATGATATAAATTTCATTTCTTGAATTTCCTTTTGCTTAAATTTGTTTTGTATCGCTTTAGATTCTATGCCGCAAGTCTAGGCGTAGCGGCATTATAATATCTTCTTAATCTTGAAGCTGGTCATGATAGAATCCTTATATTCTCCTATCCCTGTAACTATAGCATATCCTGTACCAGGAGATGTGTTCTTAATGTATGCAACTTTATAATCTTTTCCTTCGCTAAGTTCCTTGCCTTTATCGTACACCACGATTCCAGGCTTTACTACGAATCCGAGATATCTAGAGCTGTGATTCTTAAGCTGCACATGGCATTTTTCAATCGATCTCTTACCATTGGCATTAGAACGTAGCGAATGATAAGTTTTTTTAGGATTCAAATACATGAAGTTCAAATCGACATTTTTATTGATACCGGGAACGGTCGCCTTGTCAGTGCTCTGCCACATCATATAATCACCCTTGTATGTCACCTGTGTATGGTACTGAGCGAGCCATATATTGGTGCTTTTAGCTAGTTCAAATCCACTTGCGTAGTGCATGAGGAAGTCATAATTACCGTATATCATCGTTTCATAGCCGCGATCCCAACCTCTTTTTGCAAATGCTAAAGCATTCCTATTTATACCCGAAGTGCCGAGTGAGCCAGAACTTATCGCTCGAGCGAGTCGGCCACCATTATATAGCTCGTAGTCCATTACTATTGGTAGGTCTATCCGGTATTTATCTGCTAAACTAGCTAGATAATCTGCCTCCGCCTCAGCTTCTTCAGTCGTAGTAGCTTGTGAATAAATGTATACTCCTACTATGAGTCCAGCGCCAGATGCTCCTTTGATATTTTGTTCAAATTTGGCATCTTTGTGGAGAGCGCCTTGTGATGCGTCTCTAAAGCCTGCTCTAATATATACGAAGTCTACACCAGATTTCTTAACCTTATGCCAATCGACATTGTCACCTTGTGCATATGAAACGTCTATACCCGTTGAGATTACGTATCCTTTAAACTTTGCGTCATGTGTAAAATTGCCATATTCGAAAGGAGTGCTTCGCATAGAGTGAAGGATAATCACAATCAAAATTGCCAAGATTCCAATAACAGAAAATGCCACCTTGAACTTGTTCTTCTTTATCCGCCGTATAGCCTTGCGCTTTAATAACGAATATTTGCGTTTCCACCATTTTTTTATTCTGATACGTAGGCCGTCTGATTTCTTCTTTGATTTACTTCTTGTTCGCCGCGGCGAACTCCTTCGTACCTGTCTCATTCTAATCCTCGTCGATTCCGATATCGTTACCGATTACATGTGCGAACTTTATCGATGACTTACCGAATTTATCCCTAATTTCATCCATAGCCTTGGCTATATTTTCATCCTTCTCGTTCTGATTATTCTCATTAGTAGAAGCTCCCATGGTAAAAATAGTGAGCTGACCTCCATCAGGCGAGTCGGTAAGGTCGATAGCTGTTACCGTTAGGAGTCTAATTGGCTTGTTTATATAATTAAGCTCTTTAATTAATTCAAAAGCGGTATTTCTGAATGCTGCTGGACTATTAATTGGGCTAGGAAGGCGTTTCTGCCTCGACAGTCGCTTAAATTCTGGTGTAGTTAGTTCAACCTTGACGCCGCGTGCCCATTTCTCATGGCGTCTAAGCCTTGTACTAACTTTGTCTGTCAATTCTGTTAGTGCAAGACCTACATCGTCGACACCTCTTAAGTTGCGGCGAAAAGTCATCCCATGACCGACTGATTTTATATCTTCGCAGCTGTCATATGCACGTACGGGGTCATCATCCAGACCATTTGCATACTTGTAAAGACTAACTCCATGAACTCCAAAGGTGCTTGAAAGCAGCCTCTGATCAGCGTTTGCTAAATCGCCTATAGTGTGAATTCCAAAGTTGCTAAGCTTGGCTGCTGTCGCTTTACCGACAAAGAACATTTCAGACACGGGCATTGGCCATAGTAGTTCTCGAAAATTATCTCTTGAAATGATGGTAGTTGCATTGGGTTTCTTGTAGTCACTTCCCATCTTGGCAAAAATTTTATTAAAAGATACTCCGACAGATAAGGTAAGTCCTAGTTCAGTGTGCACTCGTTCTCTGATACTATCGGCGATAAATTTTGCATCGCCCATTAGTATTTCACTAGCAGTCACATCGAGCCATGATTCATCAACACTGAATGGTTCAACAAGGTCGGTATACTCCAGGTATATTGAGTTGAGCATGTGGCTATATTCTCGGTACTTGTTATGATGAGGCGGTATGGTTACAAGTTCAGGACACTTGCGTCTAGCAGATTGTACTGTTTCCGCCGTTATAACTCCAAACATTTTTGCCAGTTCATTTTTTTTGCCAAGATTATTCCATGTCTACTATCTGGATCACCAGCGACTGCAACTGGTTTATCTATAATGTCTGGGCGTGACAGCAGCTCGACAGAAGCGTAGAAGCTGTTCATATCACAATGTAGTATTCGTCTGTCTGAGTTCATGCTGTGTGCCTTTCATAGTTTGTTTCTTAATTCTATTATAGACGATTTGAGTGTTCGTGCGAACAGGTGTTTTGAAGATAACAAAGGCGAGCTCCTTAGAGCCCGCCTGAAATTATTTCTATTTAATACACTACTAATACTGAATTAAGCTTAGTGGAAGCCGATTCCAGCAATCAGGGTGCCAATTCTGAGAGCAAATAGTGCGAAAGAAATCCACATAACTGGAGTGATTTCCTTAGCCTTTCCGCCAATAACCTTAAGTAGTACCCATGAAATCATACCGAACATGATTCCATTTGCGATGGAATACGTGAAAGGCATGAATGTGATAGCGCAGAATGCAGCCGCAGTATCAGCGATGTCGGAGTTGAAGTCAATGTTCTTGATTGATGATACCATCAATAGCCCAACATACATAAGAGCTGGCGTTGTAGCAAATCCTGGAATTGCCAGGAACACTGGCGAGAAGAATAGTGCGATTGCGAACATCACAGCAGATGTTACAGCTGTAAGACCAGTTCTACCACCAGCAGCAACACCGGCACTCGATTCAACGTAAGAAGTTACTGTAGAAGTTCCTACGAAAGCTCCGAAGATTGTACCAAATGCATCGGCTAGAAGAGCACCTTTAGCGCGAGGAAGATTTCCGTTTTCGTCAAGGAGGTTTCCTTTTGAAGCAACGCCGATAAGCGTTCCTACTGTATCGAATAGGTCAACGAATAGGAAAGAGAATGTGATAACTAGGAAGTTGATTAGGTTCGTAGAAATCCATCCAAAATCAAACTCTCCAAAGTGTGGTGCGGCTGGAAGACTGAAAATCTTTGCTGGAACCAGTGAAAATGCACCAGCAGCAGATCTACGTGATACCAGCCTGTTTTCTCAGCGATGATTCCGAGAATCCATGTGATAAGGATACCCCATAGAACTGCACCAGGAACATCCTTACGAACCATAGCGCAGATACAGAAGAATCCAATCATAGCGAGTACAAACTGAGGTGATCCAACTTGGCCAAGCTCGACTAGGGTTGCACCACTGCCGATTACAATACCAGCACCCTTAAGTCCAACGAGAACAATAAATAGACCGATACCAGCTGTAATTCCATATTTTAGGTTTGCAGGAACCTCGTTAACAAGCTTTTCTCGGAAACTTGTCAGCGAAAGAAGAACGAATACGATACCTTCTACTAGAACTGCAACGAGTGCAATTTTCCAAGGGTCGTTTATTCCAGCTTTAGCCATTGGAATGCAGACAGAGAATGCAAAGTATGCATTAAGTCCCATCCCAGAAGCAAGTGCAACAGGGTAGTTAGCGAAGAACGCCATAAAAAGAGTTGCTACAGTCGCAGAAATTGCAGTAGCTGTAAATACAGCAGCTCCATCCATACCTGCAGCAGATAGAATGTTAGGGTTTACTGCCAGAATATATACCATCGATAGGAACGTGGTAATTCCAGCAATGATCTCAGTACTTGTAGTAGTACCGTGTTCTTTAAGTTTAAAAAACTTTTCCATAAAGATAACTCCTTCTAGTGATAAATAAGTTTCTTGTAGTTATCTGAACAGCACACATAATCGTCTGTTCATGATAAAATCATTATATGAGCCAAAAAGATTAACTTCAAGAAATGTTCACATAAAATAGTCTGCATATAATGATGAAAATACTAGAAAACATGCTTTTTCCGAACAATTGACATCAGAGCATGTCAAAATGTTCAAATTTGATAGCAGTTAAGTAGGCGAAGAGATGCATTTATTTTAGCTATACAATAGACTTTATTATTGATAAAACTTATAATTAATCTTTCATAAGATATTATGCACTGCATTGAGGGAAGTGAAATGTCAGAGAATAATAATAAAATGGATAAAAAGAAAGTTTTGCTCACAGGAGGAGCTGGTTATATAGGAAGTCATGTTGCTGTTGAACTGATTGAATCAGATTATGATATCGTTATCGCTGATAACTTAAGTAACTCTAGTGCCGCATCTCTTGCTGGAATTCGAGAAATAAGCGGAAAAGGATTTTCATTTTACAATATAGATATCTGTGATGAAGAATTGTTAGCGGACTTATTTGAAAGAGAGCAAGTGGACTTGGTCATTCACCTAGCTGGATACAAGGCTGTGGGTGAAGCTGTCAAATCACCTCTCAAATATTATAGAAATAATATAGCATCAACTGTTGCATTACTCGAGGTTATGCAAAAATGCAACGTACGAAAGATTATACTCAGCTCCTCTGCAAATGTATATGGAGAGTCTAGAATCTTGCCGGTTACCGAGGACTGCGAGGCTGGTAAGTGCACCAATCCTTATGGAAGGACGAAGTGGATGCAGGAAGAAATGCTTAGAGATATGTTCACTGCGGACAATAGGTGGAATGTAGTTATGCTTAGGTACTTTAACCCAGCTGGAGCGCATCCAAGTGGCCTAATTGGTGAGAGATATGGCGATACACCAAGCAACCTTATGCCGTCGCTTGCTCTCGCAGCGTCAGGAGATATTCCATCCTTTAGAGTGCTTGGAGGAATCTATAATACTCAAGATGGTACCGGTATTAGAGACTATATCCATATAACTGATTTAGCTATTGGTCATGTTAAAGCTGTAGATAAACTTTATAGTAAGCCAAATATCTACATGTATAATCTTGGGACAGGACACGGATATAGTGTGCTAGAAACTATCAAGGCTTTTGAAAAAGCCTCAGGCAAAGAAATCCCTTACAAGATTGAAGAGGCTAGAGATGGCGATATCGCTGAAATGTATGCCTCCTGTGAAAAAGCTAAAGAAGAACTCGGATGGTCGGCAAAATACGGCTTAGAGGAGATTTGTGAATCGGCTTGGAAGTGGCATAAATATTATAAGAATGTAAGTAAATAACCGTAAAGTCAGTGCATGTGAATAAAAACATGCATCGGCTTTTTAATTAGAATATTTTTGTAGACTTTGTTACAGAATAGATATAAAATTACTCTATTGGTTGCTTGTTAATTAGAGTAACAGATTGTTGTTACTTTTGTTATAAGAAAAGAAGGGGAGAATAACTAATATGGAGACAAAGAAATTTACTAAAAAATTTCATGCGTTCATAATCATTATGGCTATGCTTATAACTCAGCTAGCAGCGATGATTCATGTATCTGCAGCTAGCAACACATTGCCAGTTGCGCAGTACGTTACTCAGACAGGTAGCACAACTGGGGGAGCAGATGGCAATAGTGCGACGTATAACGGTACAGTAAAGCTCAAGATACCGATGTCAAAGGTGCTAGAGCCTAATGAGTCAGAGATGCATAATGCAGCGGCAAGCGGTCTATACCCACACGGAAGAGAGGGAAAAGACAAGATTGCCTATATCGAGTACAATGTTATATTTCCAGAGGATGTGAACATCGGCAATATTTCTGTAGCAAACTCGGTATCATATATTGATGGCAATAGGATTATCAAGACAGTTAACGGTAGAACTGTTAACTTTAAGCTGTATCTGAATGATGTAAACTGGCAGGGTATTTACGACGCTTATCTTGCTGACAAGGCTAATCCAGATGCTCATACAGTAGATATCACAATCCCTTATAGCGTAACAGTTAGCGACAAGGCTGCTGCTGCTAGGATGGAAGGTGAAACAATTGTGGGCAAGGGCGATTTCTCATTTTACCCATCTGGATATGGTGCATTACTTGGTTTTGGCCTTAAGACATATAATACAGATGTAGCAAATGTTGGATTTACCACCAATTTAGTACAGCATTTCCCTCAGGATCAAACATCTACTGGAAACCTTGAGGGTGACATTTTGGTAGGAAATGAGACAGAACACAATTCTGTATATGAGGCTCAGAAGAATGATACAATCGACTTTACGGGTAATCTTAACGTAAAGCCTATTAAGGATGAGCTCACTAGACTTGAGACTTTGTTCCAGGGCGCTGTAGCAGTTGGAATCAGAGTAGAAAACATGGATACTGTATTTAATGCATCGATTGAGCTTCCTGCAGGTATGAAGTTCAAGGATGCAAATCCAGAGGTTAATCTTCTTGGTGCTAATGGTAAGTTCGAAGTTACAAGTTCTACCTTAGTTGGTAACAAGGTTAACGTTACTATTAAGCTAAAGGATGCGAACAATATCACTACATATACAGAACTAAAGAATGCTGTTTCGGGTGTTGATGATAACTTGAAGGTTGTCGTTAAGGGTGCTCAGTTTACATCAAACTCCACACCTGACACCAACTACACTGTTGTAGGTACTGTTTCAGGAAAGTTTACGGCTAAGGCTACTAATGTATTTAGCAACAAAGTTATTAACTTTAACTATGTGTGGAATGGAAAGCAGAGTGCTGATGGAGCAGATGCCACTAATCCTACAGATTTAAGTAAAATTTCTTTTACACTTAAGTATAAGGAGCCGACAGTTGTGAATGACGAGAGAAATCTCGAGGGCGATATCCTTATAGGAAATGAAACAGAGCACAACCAGGTCTTTGAGACTAGAAGAACTAATACACATGAAGTTACAGGTCTGCTTAAAGTAAAGCCTGTAAAGGATCAGATGTCTCAGATTGAGAATCACTACAACAATCCTATTGCTAATCAGATTAGCTTAGACTCAGTAGATACAACCTTTACGGCTAGTCTTGAACTTCCGAGCGAGATGACTTTTGGCAGTGGTACACCGGCTGCAACCCTTGAAGGTTCTAACAACATCTTTAAGATCACAGATGTCAATCGCACGGGCAACAAGGTAGTGGTTACCATTAAGCTGGTAAAGAATTATACGAACTATGCAGATCTCGCTAGGGATATCAGATCCGTTGATGATGAACTCAAGGTCAAGATTGCTGGTGTTAAATTTACAAATGATGCTGTTGCAAATACTAACTACACGATGAAAGGTGAGGTTGGTGGCCTATTCAAAGCAAAAGCTACTCATACACCTACTGGTAAAGTTGTAAACTTCAACCTTAAGTGGAATGGCAAGCAGACTGCAGACGGAGCAGATGCAATTGCACCTACAGATCTCAGCAAGATTACATTTACTCTAAAGTATGTACCAGAGACAACTCCAGTAAAACCGCAGAAGTCATCGAAGATAGGAAAGACTGTCAAGACTGGTGATGCTTCTAACATTTTACTGTACATGCTCATGATGAGCGGTGCAGTAGCAGGTGTTGCTGGTGTAGCTGGATTCAAGAGAAAAGAAGAAAAGTAGTGCTTCTTTAAAATAAATAATGACAAAAACGCCGAGCAATCGGCGTTTTTTGATATAACCATTTATTGATTGAATAATAATAAAATCAGGGTTATAGGACAAAACGTGTTGGTAAAAACCGCTGCGGTCGTTGAAATTTCAACGGCTACAGCGGTTATATCTTTTTTGAAAGAAGATACAGGGTGGACAAAACGTGTTGGTAAAATCGTCTAAAACACTTGAAATTTCAAGGCGTATTAGGGTTATATCTTCCTTAGAAATAGTATTCTAGGAGGATTGTAAAATGAAGCGTGTTATTTGCCCTGTTTGTGGTAGGTGTTGCTCGAAATATGGTAAGACAAATACAGGAACACAGAGGTGGTTTTGTTGTAATTGTAAGATGGCGTTTTCCCCTAAAATAGACAATCTAACCAAGCAGCTTAATATATTTCTTAAGTGGCTTTTTAGCAAAGATATTCAAAAGTATATGCCTGGAGGTGGTCGTACATTTAGGCGAAAAACATCCAAATTTTGGGATATATGGACATTACCACCAGTTGTAGAAGAAAAGCATTCAGTAGTATTCGTAGATGGAATTTACCCTGTGCCGTAATGCTTGTGTTTTAATTTGCTGTGACAGAAACCATGTGCTAGGTTGGTACTTATGCCGCTATGAGCATGCAAATGCATGGATCTCATTAATGTCTAGGATTACTGAACCTGCACTTGTAGTTTCGGATGGAGGAAAAGGATTTAATAAAGCTTTGAGAAAGGTATGGCCTCATGCAAAGCACCAGAGATGCCTTTTTCATGTGTTTTCTCAAGTAAGAAGATATACTACAACAAGACCTAAAACCCTTGCAGGGGCTGAATTATATGCTCTTGCTAAAAGACTACTACACCTAGAAACTAGATCTGAAGCAGATAAATGGGTAGATGAATTCTTAGATTGGATGAGAAAAACACAACAAGTTTCTGAGCCAAAGGTCACTAGATGAAAAACGGCAATTGGAGAGCAACGCATGAAAGACTTTTTAAAGGCACAGAGATCTCTTTCTAGGTTGGTAAAAGAAGGCACTCTATTCACTTATTTGGATGAAGATTTAATAGCTAAGATAGGCAAGGCTCCATCTACAAATAACCAGATAGAAGGCGGTATAAATGCAAGGCTAAGAGCCTTGCTAAGGAATCACCGTGGACTATCTGTTGAAAGAAGAATAAAAGCGGTCTTCTGGTGGTGCTATGTGCACTCACCAAGACCGCTTTCTGTTTCTGAGCTATTAAAAGTAATGCCAACGGACAAAAGTATTGCAGCGATATACCAGAAGATTTCAGAGTTAGATAAACGCACTTCATCTATCCCTACATGGGGAGATGCGGTGGTCTGGGGAGAGCTGCATAAGTCATCTGAATTTCAGAATTATTGGGACTAGCGACCAACACGTTTTGTCCTATAACCCTAAAATCATAGTCAAGGATAAGTATACGATTAAGGAGAAAAAAGCTCCAGAAGGATATATGCTATCCACGGACACCGTTAAGGTAGTTCCAGCAGACTTCGGCCCTGATAAGTCTGTCACGAAGACCATTAAGAACACCCATACACCTAAGGAGACTCCGAAGAAAGATACTCCTAAAAAGAGTAGCAGCCAAATACAGGTGATGAAAACAAACTTGGTCATTACGCAGTTGTGCTAATTGCTTCCTCAATGATTTTAGCAGCAGTTGCAGCTAAAAAAGCGCAAAAACGTTCAGTAGCAAATTCGATAGCAAGGCACAGTGCACTTTTATAATGTTGAATAGTTGTTATATAAGAAGGTGCTCGAAGACTTGCAAAGTGTGAAATAAGGCGGCAATCAACCCCATATTAGATGATTGCCGCTTTTTTATACATACAAGCTTGAAAAATACTCGGATATACTTGCATTAATAAGGCTCGTGACCTATAATATATAGGCATCTTTGTGTTCAAATACATGGATGTAGTAAGTAATAATCACATCGTGAAGTTGCCGCGGTGCCTATTGAAGGTTGAAGGCTAGTGTTCACGGTGGAAGTAACAACCGGAGGTTAATTATGTCAGTAGTATCAATGAAACAGCTTTTAGAAGCAGGTGTTCATTTTGGACACCAGACTAGAAGATGGAACCCTAAGATGGCTCCATATATCTTCACAGAGAGAAATGGAATCTACATTATCGATCTTCAGCAGACTATTCAGAGAATCGACGATGCTTATGATTTCATCAGAAAGTAGCAGCAGATGGCGAGCCAATCCTGTTTGTAGGAACAAAGAAGCAGGCTCAGGCTGCTATTAAGGACGAGGCACTACGTTCAGGAATGTACTTCGTTAACGAGAGATGGCTCGGTGGTATGCTCACAAACTACAAGACTATCAGCAAGAGAATTGCTAGACTAGCTGAGATTCGTGAGATGGAAGCCGACGGCACTATCGATAAGTATGCTAAGAAGGAAGCTCTTAAGATTAGACAGGAAGCTGATAAGCTAGAGAAGTTCCTCGGAGGAATCAAGGACATGAAGGGCATGCCTGGAGCAATGTTCGTAGTAGATCCTAAGAAGGAAAAGATTGCAGTTAAGGAAGCAAGAACACTTGGAATCCCAGTTGTAGGTATCGTAGATACAAACTGTGATCCAGATGATGTTGATTACATCATCCCTGCTAATGATGATGCTATCAGAGCTGTTAAGCTAATCACTTCTGCAATGGCAGATGCTGTAATCGAGGCAAAGCAGGGCGAGAGCTTTGATGCTAGCGAGGTTCCAGCTGAGGAAGCTGAGACTGAAGCAGAAGCATAAATTACACAGACTTTTATAAACGTATAATATAACAAGTGAATGCCGTCCGGACCGAGAACTAACCTGGCTCGGGCGGTTATTTAGTAAGGAGGACACAATGGCTGTAACAGCTGCACTAGTCAAGGAGCTTCGTGAGCTCACAGGTTCCGGTATGATGGATTGCAAGAAGGCACTAGTTGAGACAGATGGCGACATCGATAAGGCGGTAGATTGGCTTCGTGAGAAGGGAATCATGAAGGCTCAGAAGAAGTCCGGCAGAATCGCTGCTGAAGGACTCGTAAGACTTGCTTTCGGTGAGGGCAACAAAGTTGCTGCAATCGCTGAGGTTAACTCTGAGACAGACTTCGTATCTAAGAACGAAGAGTTCGTAGAGTTCGTTGAGGCAATTGCTGCTGAAGCACTTGTAAAGGGTGATCTAGATATGGATGCTTTTATGGCAGAGCCATTCCAGGGATCAACTGTTAAGGACGTTCTAACAGCTAAGGTTGCTAAGATTGGTGAGAACCTCAACATCAGAAGATACGCTAGAGTTGAGGAAGATGGCGTTGTTTACACTGGTTACATCCACGGTGGCGGCAGAATCGGTGTTATCGTTGGTATCAAGACTGATGCTACAGCTGCAGAGGTTGAGGCTTGTGGTAAGGATGTTGCAATGCAGGTTGCTTCTATGAACCCTAAGTTTGTAGACGAGGCTGGCGTTGATCCTGAATACATTGAGAACGAGAAGAAGATTCTAACTGAGCAAGTTCTCAACGAGGGTAAGAAGCCTGAGATGGTTGAGAAGATTGTTGCTGGTAAGATCAAGAAGGAGCTTAAGGAAGTTTGCTTAGTTGATCAACCTTTCGTAAAGGATAGCGACCTAAGCATCGCTCAGTACGTAGATAAGTGCGCTAAGGAAGTTGGCAAGGATATGCAGGTAGTATCCATGCTAAGATTCGAAGTTGGTGAGGGAATCGAGAAGAAGGAAGACGACTTCGCAGCAGAGGTTGCTGCAGCAGTTCAGGGCTAACCTATACTCGTAGCAAGCACTATACAAATAGAATTAAAATCTCGATATTCGTGATATATCGAGCGATGATACAGCGTGGCCGTTGGCTACGCTGTTTTTTATATGAATAATTTATGAATTGAGGGCAAAAATCTATAAAAAACAATTGTAGATGAATTATATTGAACTTGCACGCACAAATATTTATAATTGTTTTTGTATATAGTACATAAAACTATGATTATGACATTATGGAGGTTATCAATGAGCGACGTAAGTAAGCTAGCACCACAGGAAGTGTTTAGATATTTCAAGGAAATCAGTGATGTTCCACGTTCATCATCACACAACGAGAAGATTAGCGCATACCTCGTTAATTTTGCTAAGGAGCACGAACTAGAATATTACCAGGACGAATCTGGCAATGTGATTATCTGGAAGGACGGAACTCCTGGATATGAGAACTCTGACATGGTTATGATTCAGGGGCACATGGATATCGTTGCGGAGAAGACCGAGGATAGCACTCATGATTTCCAGAATGATCCATTAGAGCTAATTGTTGATGGTGATACTCTAACTGCTAACAAGACTACTCTTGGAGCAGATGACGGTGCCGCTATCGCTATGGGACTTGCTCTTCTCGACTCGACAGACATCCCTCATCCACCACTAGAATTTATCGCTACTGTTGATGAAGAAATAGGTATGTTAGGTGCGTACGCGCTGGATGGATCGAAGATTAGATCCCGCAAGGTAATTAACATTGACTCTGAGGAAGAAGGTATAATTACTGTTGGATGTGCAGGTGCAGTGGATATCTTTACAAGTTTCCCTGCGGATAAAAAGCTCGTTAATGGCGTTAAGTACAAATATGTAGTTGATGGACTCCTTGCTGGTCACTCTGGACTAGACATTCATCAGGAACGTGCAAATGCTGGGCAGATTGTCGCTAGATTATTCCTTGATGCTAGAGAAATGCTGAGCTAAACATCGTGTCTATAAATGGCGGAAGAGCTACTAACGTAATCCTCGGAAAGGTAGAGGGTGAAGTAATAGTTGCTGCATCAGATGTTAAGGCATTTGAAGAAATCATTGCTACATCTACTGAGGAAATTAAGGCTGAATACCGCACTTCGGATCCAGGAATCACAGTATCTATTGAAGCTATCGGTGAAGCATCGGAAGAGGCTGTAGATACTGTATGCCAGGATAATTTCTTTAAGTTCCTAGTCGCTTGTCCTACAGGAGCGGAGCACTACAGTGTAGAGCTCAAGGGCCTTGTTGAGACATCACACTCAATCGGGGTTGTAAAGCTTGAGGATGGCAGACTAATTACTAAGTCGATGTCTCGTTCAAGCGTGAACTCGCGTAACAGGCTGCTCGCAAGAAAGATTGGTATCATTGCAGAAGCTCTTGGAGCAGAGGTTGAACATGGTAGCTCATACGGAGCATGGGAATTCAATAACAAGTCAGATCTTCTTGATGTGTGCATCAACGCCTATAAGGAGCAGTATGGTGAAGAGCCAGTGGTAAGCGCAATGCACGCTGGAATTGAGTGCGGAATCTGGGCTGAAAAGGTAGGAAAGGTCGATGCTGTTTCTATCGGTCCAGACATGACAGGCGTACACTCGGTGAATGAGGAACTTTCAATCCCTTCGACAGAGAGAACTTGGAATTACCTCAAGCTGATCCTATCACACTGTAAGTAAGCCGCTGAGAGAAGCGAATTCAAAAGTTATATTGAATCGTTAAATAAATAGTGATATATTAATAAAGACAGGAATAGTTGTATTATTATTCCTGTTTTTTAATCAAAGTGAGTTAGCTACAACTAACTATAATTAAATATTGCTTACAAGTTAATATGGAAGGCAGAGGATATAATATGTACCTGAAGATTGACAGCATTAAAAAAAGCTATGGCACGGGAGATAGCCGCGTCGATGTTCTAAAAGGGGTAAATTGTGGCGTAAACAAGGGAGAGATATGTGTGCTTCTTGGACCGTCGGGGTCTGGAAAGTCGACACTGCTAAATATATTAGGCGGTATCGATAAGGCAGACAGTGGGTCTGTGACGATAGGGGATGATAAACTTGAAAATTTCAATGACAAACAACTCTCTCAGTATAGGCGAAAGCACCTAGGATACATATTTCAGTCATATAATCTAATTCCGAACCTAACTGTGAGAGAAAACATTGAGGTTGGTGCGTATCTAAGTGATAGACCACTTCCAGTAGACGAGTTAATCGAACTGCTTGGTCTTGAGGCACACAAGGATAAGAGACCAAATCAGCTATCAGGCGGACAGCAGCAGCGAACTTCGATAGGAAGAGCGATAGTAAAAAATCCTGACTTGCTGCTCTGTGATGAACCGACTGGCGCTCTCGATTACAATACTTCGAAGGAGATACTTAAGCTAATTGAAGACATCAACAATAAGTACGGTAGCACGATAGTTATCGTTACGCATAACGTTGCGATTAGCCAGATGGCACACCAAGTTATTAATCTTCACGACGGTCGAATCAGAAGTGATGTGAAGAACTCAAACAGAATAGCTGCAGAACTTATTGAATGGTAGGTGCAGCTATGAAGAATCCAATATATAAAAGAGTATTTAGAGAACTCTGGGATGAAAAAGCCAAGTATTTAGTGCTGTTTCTATTTCTAGTTTTCTCTATCGGTTTTACGAGTGGCTATCTTGTTGCTGATAGCAGTATGCTACGTACTTATAAAGAGGGCTTTGATAAATACTCCATCGAAAACGGACATTTTAGCATTGCAGTTGAACCAAATGCCGACTTCGATACAGTAATAGACGATCTTGAAAAGAGCCAGTCGATTAAAGTGCAGAAGCAGTTCTACAAAGAACAGGATGTGACATCAGGTAAACATAAGGGAGATACCTTCCGAATTTACAAGAACAGGAAGACGTTAAACAAGATATCCATGATATCTGGTCATCTGCCTAATAAAGCTAACGAGATAGCTATAGACCGTCTATATGCTGAAAATAACAAGATAAAACTCGGTGACGCTTTAAATATAAATGGGCATAAATTTAAGGTGTCGGGGTTCAGTGCATTTTCCGACTATAGTGCGCTGTTTAAAAACAACGCAGACATGATGTTTGATGCGCAGAAGTTCACGGTGGCTATTGTAACAGATGGAGCGTGGGATGAGCTCGGAGATAACGGCATCGTTTACTCATACGCATGGCGAAATAAAGATCAGAAGTTGTCTGAAAAGGCGCAAAAGGATAAGGCTGTAGATATAAAGGATGAGCTGATCGGCAAGCATGTGATGTTAAACGATATAATCGCTAGGCCAGACAACAATGCGATTATGTTTACTGGAGATGACTTCGGGCATGATATGGCGATGATGCAGTGGATGCTGTATATCATCATGGCAGTAATAGCGTTCATATTTGCGATTAGCGCTAGAAACAGCATCGAGAAGGAGTCAAAAACTGTCGGAACATTGCGTGCAACAGGGTATTCACGAAAAGAGCTTTTAACATATTACATGATGTTACCTATAATAGTGTCGTTTGTTGCGGCAGTTACTGGTAATGTACTTGGTTATTCCTGGCTCAAGAAGTACATTGCAAAGGCGTATTATCACAGCTATTCGCTCCCGCTTTACACGACTTACTGGAGTAGCGATGCATTTATCAAGACGACGTTAGTTCCTATTGTTATTGTGCTAATAGTCGATATCTTGGTGCTTGCCATGGCACTTAGAACTGAACCTCTTCAGCTGCTTCGTGGTGAGGTGAAGAGTAAGAGCAAGTCGAGAAATCCACTTAAATTACCTAAATGGAGATTCATCTCTAGGTTTAGAGCAAGAATAATCCTACATAATGTGGGTGCATACGTAACTCTAGCTGTAGGAATTCTGATGGCGAGCATCCTAATGATGTTCGGAACCATGCTAGGACCGATGCTTAATCATTTCAAGGCAGACGTTCTGAAAAGTCAGATAGCTACTTATCAGTATGTGTTAAAGTCTCCTTACGATGTTAAATATGAGAAAGCTGAGAAGTATGCATTTTCAACCTTGCAGAACGATCGAGATGAAGAGGTTTCGGTATTTGGAATCGAAAAGAATTCCAAGTATTTTAAACGGGAACTAATCGATGATGGTAAGAGCAAAGACCGAGCGGTTAGCAAAAGTGACACTACTCCGTCAAACGACTCCAATACCAAGTATGACGACGGAAAGAAAGAGATAGAAATTCTCGCTTCTAGTGGATATATGGAAAAGTATCGATTAAAGGATGGAGCGAAAATAAAGCTACATGCGAAGTTTGGCAATGAGAAATACACATTTGTTGTGAAGGGAACTTACAAATATCCATCATCACTTACCATCTTCATGCCTATAGAGAAGTATAACGAGGTGTTCGGGAAAGCTACGGATAACTATACAGGGTATTTCTCGGATAAGAAGCTAGATGAGATAGATAAGAACTTTGTTGCAACTATTATCACTAAGAAGGATTTGACGCTTGCAGCAGATCAATTAGAATCATCAATGGGCAAGATATTCGAAATGTTCGGGGCCTTTGCTTGCACTCTATACATGCTATTCTTGTATCTGCTTGCTAAGTCCGCGATTGAGAAGAGCGTAAATTCGATTTCGCTGGTCAAGATACTCGGGTATTCTAATAGGGAGATAGGGCTATTGTACAATTGTGCTACGGGTATAGTGACGATTTCATCACTGGTAATATCGGTATTCCTTGCAGAGCGTATTATACGAGAAATGTTTTATTACATGATGCTTGATTACAGTGGCTGCCTTGGTTATTACATAGCTCCATCAGTTTATATTAAGATTTTGGTACTTGGTGTAGCTGGGTATTTATTGATATCAAAGGTGCTGATGCGTCAGATTAAGAAAGTTCCGATGGCAATCGCTCTAAAGCAAGCGGAGTAACGAAATTAACTTCTGCAAATAACTAGCCTCATTAGTGCATTAGAAAACAGCTATATCAGTTGATTTTTAACGGGTATAGCTGTCTTTCTGTTTTTGTTATTCAAGATATATATGTTGTAGAAATATAAGCCGCAGAAGTTTGGTTTTAATACATAGCTTCACTATAGTTAGTATTCGATTATAGTAGATGCTAGCTTGTTTTCCCTAGCTATTATAAGCGCACAAGAACTCTTGCTTCCCCCACGGGGATTGGTTAGGCTTCCAGGGTTAATAAACCTTATACCTGATGAAACTTCGTTAACTGGAACATGAGTGTGTCCAAAGCATACCGCAGAGCAGCCATGCTGAACTGCAAGATATTTTAGGTGCATCAGAGAGAAATTTACATTCTCCATGTGACCATGTGTAATCATGATTTTGCCGGCAGGTGTTTTAATAATTTCAAACCGCTCCTTGTTACATCCATCGCAGTTGCCGGGCACACAACTAACAGGGGTGCCAGTTTGATCTTCTATATCATGAGCATCCTTGATGAAATCACCGCAGTGTATTATGCGGTCTATATTGCAAATCGAAGTCGATATACGTTCGTACATCTCTAGAGCACGGTCAAGTTCCCCGTGCGTATCACTTAAAACCAAAATATTCATATAGGTATTGTAGCATACGTGATGTGATTCATATACTTGTTTTGCACGAGTTCAAGAATTAAAATATAAATGAATAGTTTTGAGTGGGGGATGCCGTGATTACAAGAGGAGTTACAATTAGAGAGGGTTCGCTAGCAATTCATGGAAGATGGTATATGGATGGACGTGAGGAGAAGCATCCAACCATTATAATCTGTCATGAGTTCGGCACCAATATGAGATTTACAAGCAGATATGCTCAGATGCTGTGCAAGCAAGGGTATGCTGTGTTTGTGTTTGACTTTTGTGGCTCCGAGAGCGGGACTAGTAGAGGCCGCAAGCCAACGGAGATGAGCGTCACCACAGAGGTTATAGACTTGCTAGTCGTGTTAGATTATGTACAGGATAGGCCTTTTGTAAATACCAATGCGATATTTCTCATGGGATGTTCTCAAGGAGGCCTAGTGGCTTCGCTCGCTGCGGAGAAACGTAAAGATGAAGTTAAGAAACTAGTGCTGTATTATCCCGCACTATCGATACCAGACGATGCTCGTAAGGGTTCGATGCTCGGAGCTGAATTTAACGGTGAAGAGATTCCAGATAGCTTCAAAGTGCTTAATGACAAGTTTAGGATAGGAAAGCGTTATGTTGCAGATGCAATCGTCCTTAGCGAATGGCGCGAGATGATGAGGTATAAGAATCCTGTACTTATTGTACATGGCACAGATGATGAGCTGGTAGATATTGACTATGCTCGCAAGGCGGCGAAGATATTTCCGAACGCAAAGCTGATAGAAATCGAGGATGGAAAGCACTTGTTCCCGACACTCGAGGAAAGAAAAATTGCTGTTGCTGAGACGATAAGATTCCTTTGGGAGTAGCGGGCGGAGGCAATTGGTGATACAATTTATAAAGTACAGATTTGTAAGTTGCTTAAAGATACTAGGAGGAAGCAAGATGCAGGAGTTTAAACCTTTTAAGGCTGGTAAGGTACGAGAGATTTACGATAATGGTGACAACCTAATCATGGTTGCTACAGATAGAATTTCGGCGTTCGATCACATTCTTAAGAACGATATCGTTGATAAGGGTGCGATACTGACACAGATTTCAAATTTTGGTTTGATTTGACGAGTGACATTGTGCCAAATCATTTAATTTCAGTAGATAACAATGATATGCCTGAGTTCTTCAGAAGTGAGAAGTTTGCACGTCGTAGCACTATGTGCCGCAAGCTAGATATGCTACCTCTAGAGTGCATCGTTAGAGGATATATTACAGGTAGTGGCTGGGCAAGCTATCAGGAGACTGGTGAGGTTTGTGGAATCAAGCTTCCAGAGGGACTAAGAGAGTCTGAGAAGCTGCCTGAAGCTATTTATACACCTAGCACAAAGGCTGAAATCGGCGATCACGATGAGAATATCTCGTATGAAAAGAGTATCGAAGTGCTTGAGAAGGCATACCCAGGAAGAGGAGAGGAGCTAGCTCGTAAGGTTAAGGAGCTGACACTTGCAGTATACAAGAAGTGTGCAGATTATGCGCTTGAGAGAGGAATAATAATCGCTGACACTAAGCTTGAGTTTGGGTTAGATGAAGAGGGGAGTATCGTGCTTGCAGATGAAGTTCTCACACCTGATAGCTCGAGATTCTGGCCAGTAGCAGGTTACGAAGTAGGAAAGTCGCAGCCTTCATATGATAAACAGTTTGTAAGAGACTGGCTCAAGGCAAATCCGGATAGCGACTACAAACTGCCTGACGAGGTAATCGCAAAGACAATCGAGAAGTACAAGGAAGCGTATAAGCTTTTGACAGGGGAAGACTTCTAGGTTGTATCAATATGACTTTTATTGAGAGCCGTAAATGCGGCTCTCAAATTATATAGGGTGGTTATGGACTTGATATTTTTCATTAGTTGCATTTTGCTTGGCATTGGGCTAGCTATGGATGCATTTGCAATATCTATTGCGGATGGTATCAGTAAGCCAGAGGCGGAGCTTGGATATGTGATAAAAGTTACAGCGGTGTATGCATTATTTCAATTTGTGATGCCGCTAATTGGCTGGTTTCTGGTGCATGAGGCGGCAAAGGCTCTTGGGTCATTTAACGAACTTGTTCCTTGGATCGCTTTGATATTGCTTGCCTTCCTTGGTGGCCGTATGATACTTGATGGAGCAAGGATTAGAATTGCGGAAGCCGAAGTCTGTAGCATAAGCTGCGAAGACAGAGTCTGTTCCAGCGAAGGCGGCAGGAAAGAGGTATGTAGCAAGAGAGACATATGCAGTAAAAGGATGAAGTTTATCGCTGACATACCATCTTCGGAGCTTACAGGCATGACTCTTTTTCTGCAAGGGATTGCTACATCTATAGACGCTTTATCCACTGGGTTTGCGATAGCTAGATACGATGCGAAGGCAGCTTTTGTCTGTTCGAGCATTATCGCGGCAGTAACATGGATTATGTGTATGACAGGTATGAGAATAGGATCCAGGGTGGGTAAAATGTTCTCTGCTCATGCGACTATTGTAGGGGGTGTAATTCTTGTGTTTATTGGCATAGAAGTGTTTGCAAAAGGCGTACTACTGTAATAAAATTACACTGCATGAATATTCTAATCTTTACACGAAATATTTAATATAAGGAGATATCAGATTGGAGATTTTCTTTAAATCGTAAGTCTGCTCGGCGGACTTGCAATGTTCCTTTACGGAATGCGTATCATGGGTGACGGACTAAAGTCTACTTCCGGAGGTGCGATGAAGGCGGCACTTGCGAGAGTTACCGACAAGCCATTTAAAGGATTTTTGCTCGGACTTGTTGTAACCTGTATGATTCAGAGTTCTACTGCGGCTATCGTCCTTACAGTAGGTCTCGTTGGTGCAGGATTCCTGACATTTAGACAGTCTATCGGAATTGTACTTGGTGCAAACGTAGGAACTACGATTACAGCACAGATTATTAGACTTATGGACGTTAAGGCTGGATCGTCCAGCATTTTATCTTTCTTTAAATCTGACAACCTGGCACCTATGGCCCTGATTGCTGGAATAATTCTGATTATGTTCGTGAACTCGAGAGCTGCAAATACAGCAGGAACCATCCTGATGGGGTTTGGAACGCTTTTCGTTGGACTTATGAACATGAGTGCAGCTGTTTCTCATATGGGTGACATGCTTAGTAAGCTGCTTGTTTCTTTTGAAGGAAGTCCGTTGCTCGGATTCTTCTCGGGTGTATTCGTAACGGGAATTATACAGAGTTCATCCGCTGTAGTCGGAATACTACAGTCTATCGCTAGTACTATCGGTATCAAGTTCTGCGGAGTATTTGCAGTAATCATCGGTATCGATATAGGTGATTGTTTGACGACTTATCTGGTGTGCCGAATCGGTGCAAAGCCGGAGCAGATTAGAACTGCGCTCGTACACATTCTATACAACGTAACGGCTGCTATACTTCTGTTCTTAGCGGTAGGTGTACTTAGAGGAACAGGTGTTATTGATGACAATATCTGGTATATGACTCTCAAAGCGGGTGGAGTCGCTAACGTGCACGGATTATTTAAGCTAATTCCGGCACTTATGTTGCTGCCTTGTGCTGGAGTGTTTGCAAAGATTGCAGAGCGACTTGTTCCTGATCAGCCAGAAGATCCAGAAGATACTATGATTAAGGAGAGCATCAAGCAACTCGACCTCAGACTTATCAACAATCCTCGTATCGCTCTTGGTGAAACTCATACCATGACTAGCAATATGTTTGAGGTTGCACTACACAACTATACTGCTTGTATTCAGCAGATGTACGAGTATGATCCAAAGAGAAATGACCGTATGAATCAGCGCGAAGACATGATTGACAAGATGACAGATGTGGCTGACAAGTATGTAATTGAAATTTCTCCTCATATCACTCTTGACTATGACGATAGATTCCAGAGCTTTCTGATGAAGGGCCTCGTGAGCATCGAGAGAATCGGTGACCTGGCGATTAACATCATGGATGCCATCAAGAGTATGAAAGAAGATGATGTTGAATTCTCGAGAGTAGCTATGGCTGAAATGAGACTGCTCCTTACAGCAATCAACGATATTCTCGATCTTACTGCTGATGCATACAAAGAGAGTAGCTACGAAAAGGCTAAGAGAATCGAGCCACTCGAGGAGGTTATAGACGAGCTTGTTGATGAGGTAAGACGTAGACACATGTGGAGAATGAAGCACAACCTTTGCGATGTAGTTAAGGGTCTTAGCTTCCAGAACATCTTACAGAATCTAGAGCGCATTTCCGATCAGTGCTCTGACTTAGGTGTTAATATACTCGGTATCGAAGATGACAATATCTACGGAAATGAGCATCAGTACTTGCGTGATATACATCACTCGGATGATGAGACTTATAATCAGCTCTTTGCAAAATACAAGGCTAAGTACATGGGAGTTCTCGACTCTATGTCAGCTGATTCAACTGATCACGATGATGCAGACATTAAAAAACAACTTCAGCTCGATATTGTAATGTAACAAAACGGATATGAAAACAACTAACAAATTGCTTTTTGAATTAAAGGACGGTGTGTACGATTCTCTTCTCGAAGATGCAGCAAGTACTGCTGAAATTTCCAGACTCAGAGAAAGTATGGGTGATGCTATCGGCAGCTTTGAGAAGACTTTCGGACAGATGGAGGTTTCTGTCTACAGTGCGCCTTTTGCGATTCCTCTGCTCGGAGATTTTACAGAGGCTCAGAACGGCGCGGTGCTTAGTGCGGCCATAAATAGCGAACTTGTAGTTGTGATATGTGAATCTGAGGATAAGATGGTTCATGTGTACTCTGAGGCAAAAGGTATACTAGAGTTAGATCCTTGGGGACTCAGAAGAAATGAAAATGAGGTCAGAACTGAAAAAGGACTTGTCAGAGGAATACTCTCTGAGTTGAAACTAAGAGGGTATCAGATAGGTGGATTTAATGCCTATGTTCTAGGGAATGCACCTTTTGATATCGATGAGATATATGTGCCAACCTTTGAAGTTGTGATGACTAGGGCGATATTTGAACTGTTTAACTCTGGGGAGCTTAATAAATATGAGCTAGCCGAGATAGGGCAATGTGCATCGAATTCGCACTACGACGTACCTAGTGGGACTGCAAGGCAGCTCGCTTCTTGTATGGGAGGATTTAGTTTCGCGGATTTCAAGAAACCAGGAGGTCCTATTTCAAGCAAGGTCTTGGGAGAAGTTCTACCGAGAGATTATCGGTTGGTACTCACGAAACTGTATCCGAAGGCAATTCTCAATGAGAGGACGGATATCGCGGCACTTGGGGATATCGTCCACGAGCTTAGACAAGTTGCAGGTATTATTGGAACTAGAGTGCTTAGAGATGTCAATAATGATGTTCTCATAGACTATGCAGAAGAAATAAGGGATGAACTCGGTGATAGGGCGCTTCTTAGAGCGTTCTGCTATATGGGTGAAATCGTCAGGACGTTAGAGGCTAGCAGTTATATAATCACTAATGATATCGAGAGATTTATAAACACATTTAAGTCTGCAAGTGATTCCAGATTCAAATACCTTCAGTCTTATGGAGTTGCAGGTGCTCCGACATTTGAAGAACTTGCAATTGCAACAGCGGTGAGCGATGAGCTTCTATATGATAGCGGTACTACTACTATTATAGGTGATGGCAGACATGGAATATCTGCTGCTATTGCAGTAGCAGGAAGAGTAGAATCATATGTTAAATCCATGCAGAAAATTTTCGGTGACGATAATGGAACTGAGATATCTGAGATATATGAATTCAGTAAGACCAGGCAGTTTAGGTTGATTTAGCTAAAAGGGTCTAAATATGCTTAAAGAAAAATAGAAAGAGCTGAACTGGCTTTCACGTGTAGCCTATATATTGGTAGCAATAACGCTTTTAAGTTTGCCAATTAGTATAATCATTATTATAAAAAAGTCCCAAGTAGATTACATCTGCTTGGGACTCTTCTTGTTGCGTTTAGTTTAAGGCATTTTTCTGTTCATCTGGTGCATAACAGGGTAAACAACTGGTTTTCTGCCGAATAGCACATCGCTACCGAGTTTCCCAGAAATTACTCTGTAAACTTCAGTGTCGCAAGATAGTTTATACGGAGTATAATAATATATTCCTACTAATCCAAATGTAACAAGGTTTCCAATATACCAACCTATGAACGATAAGTCGTAGTTAAATATTCTTTCCTTGTTGCCATTCATCATCTTCTCTGAGAGTCTTAAGACTTCAGTAGTACTCATATCTGGATTTTCGGCAAGAATATATGGAACCATCCTATACTTATATGCCTTAACTATTCCAGGGATAATAAAGAAAAGTGACCAGGAAAGAATCTGAATATTTCGTATAAACATAGTCTTTGCAATATTAGCATGGTTACTTTTAAATCCATCTCCAAGGTGTAACCCGTCGGGAACACCTGTTGCATTATGTAGAAAGAATGATCTGATACTGATGTTGAGCGGATTAATTATAAAAACTTTTATTACTGGAATTAAAAGTATTACTAGGAACATGCCGATAAGTGGAAGTGACTGAAGACTAGTATAGAACGGGTCTTGTTCAAATGAGTTGTCTAAGAAACCATTTCTGCCGAAGTCAGTAGTAACCATCTCAAAGCGATGAATTAGGCTTATTAAGCTGCCGCCAACTAACATTCTATATATTATTCCTACCAGCACCTTGTCCCAATAATTTGAATTGTGTCTAAGCTTGACCCTATACTTGATTTCTAACGAATCTATATACATAACACTCTCCTTAAATTCAATTTCTTCTTTTATTGACGATTCAATTTAGAATAAAACTAAATCCCTGTAATGTCAAATAGAGATACACTAACAGTTTATCGTATAAAATCGCATTACGATATAACTTGCATAATAACGATGCTATATATGAAAATGACCTCCTTCATCTAGAGAAGGAGGTCAAATAAGTTATAAATTTTAAATCTGCGATTTGTCCTAAGAATTACTCACCCGGCTTGAAGTCGATAGTATCTTCTTCTGATACAACACCATCAGTTGGCTTGTTATCAGATGGAGTGCTTGATGCTACATTTGTAGATGAAGTATCAACATTATTCTGCTGTGGCTGAGAAGTAGGAGTTGCGTGGTATAGTGGTTCGTTCTGACCTGGCGCACCTGTAAATGTTGATGGGCCTGTTCCTGTTCCGTCAACTCCAAAGCGATAGTCATCGCCCTGCTTTCCTGCAAGAAGTCTATAAAGCTCCGCATCACACGAAAGTTTATATGGCTGAACCCAGAAGATTACAAGTATTCCACAAGTGAAAATATTTAGAATGTACCAACCTAGGAATGATAGGTCAAAGATAAAGGATTCCCACTTATTGCCACGCATTAGCTGCTCAGAACGCATTAGCGCTTCGTTTGTGTCGATATCAGGGTTCTCCGCTAGTATATATGGAACGAGTCTATATGAATAGGCTTTTATAATTCCAGGTATAACTAGAAGAAGTGACCAAAGACCTATCCATAGATTCATAAAGAACATGGTCTTAACAACGTTCAAGTAGTTGTATTTGAATCCATCGCCGAGGTGGAAACCTTCGGTTTCGCCAGATGAGTTGCGAAGGAAGAATGCATGTACGCCAACATTAATTGGGTTAACAACAAATATTGCGACAGCAGCACCAATTACTATTGCTATCAGTATAACACCTATAGCAAGTCCAGCAATCCAATGTATAGATGGGTCATCAGCAAGCGAATAATCAGCGCTGTAATAGTAGCTGTTACTTGTCGTCGTTGTGGTAGTATTAAAGCGGCGTGAACCAGCTAAAGCACCACCATTAAGTAGTGTATAGACGAATGCTACTAGTACCGCATGCCAGTAATTAGCACGGAATCTGAATCCGCCTCTCTGCTTTAGTTCGGATCTGTTGATATACATGATAGTCTCCTTATACCTCAATGATTTTAATTATTTAATATAGGATAAAACTAAGTGACATTAATGTCAAACAACTGTGTGAAGTTTAAGAAATAATTAAAAAACGAGCTACAGAAGTGTATCGATTTTCGAAACAGTGCCGTAGCCCGTGTACAAACATTTATAATCTATATGTTTATATATCTATTATTTGCCGATATATCTGCTCTCGATGTAGTAACGCTTCTCGTTAGCTTCTCCCATTGAGAATGTCTTTCTTGGAAGAGCGCCATCAGCAGCAACAGCAGGGAAGAGCATGAATTTATCCATTGCTGGAAGTGCAAATCCAGCATTGCCTGCCTCAGCGGATAGAGACTCGAGAGCCTTAGTTCCGTGGATGTAGTCGATGTCTACTGACTTTCTCTCCTTAACCATCACGTCAAGTGCGTTCTGAAGTACCCCTACCTCTAGCTTTGCAGAAGGTCCTTCAACGATGATGGTTCCTTTCTGTTCGCCAGCTAGGCAAGGGATTGCAAATCCACCTTCTGGAGCAGCAGTTCCCTCTGGAGCGATGTAAGCTTTTTCGTTCTGCTCAGCAAGTAGCTCAACAGCTTCCTTAACCAGCTCCTCGCCGGACTGACCATTCTTAGCGAAGATTACACGATGAATTGGCTCGAATACGATGCCTTCGTCGTGGATGTTCTCGATTTCGCAGAGAGCGTATCTAGCAGGGTGAGTAGCAGCCTCTTCTGGGGAAAGAGTCTTCTTGATGTTCTCCCAGTTAGTCTTAGCGGTTGCAAGTGAGTGGTTGCCGTCTCCCATAGCCTGGAAAATTACGTTGCCAGCACCATACTTTTCTTCAGCCTTGTCGAATAGTACGGCGAGTGCTTCCTGTGCTCCAGCGAGATCCTTTTCCTCGATGAAGCAGCCTGCGATGTGACCGCCCTCGAGCATTAATCTGTATCATAAACTGGTGTCATAGGAGCGTTTACTAGAGGCTCAATCACACTCTTTTCTGGGTCATCAATAAGAATCAGGATATGAGGTAGCTCGATAGGAGCGCCTTCTCTGATTCTTAGTCTTGGTGGGATTCTCTCTACAACAGTTCCCTCTGTAGCTCTTGTAAGAGATGTGGATCCTTTATTGAAATCATATGCTTCAAGGTCTGTAGCGATTACAAGTCCGAGACGAGTACGTCCCTCAGCAGTTCTCTTAACGAGCATGCATCCTGGAGCAAGAGTTTCAAGAGTTCCGTCAGCCATGTACTTGTCCATAGTCTCACGGATAGCCTTGATTCTTTCAGCTTCGCCTTCCTTATCTAGGAAAATTTCAGGTAGCATAAGACGGAGTGTGGATGGTGCATCACCAACAACCTCTTCAACCTGCTCCCAATACTCCGGCTCTGAAGTGTACTGGTCGCATGCTACTACAGCCCACTTGCTGTAATCAGTCCCAGTCTTAGGTACCATTATTTCAGGGATGTGGAAACCAAACTTGTCCCAATTGTACTTTGCCATTGCTTTAATACCTCCTATGGTCATTCAAATCAAATGTTCATGATATTTCTATTATTTCTTATCAGAGGACAAATTGCAATGATTCAATTTTATTTATGTTCAAAAACAAAAATTTTGTTCAAATTCAGTAAAACTAACACAGGTTATTCGATAGAATTTGTTATTGATATTTGTTATAATTGAATAGGGTTTTTAGAGATTATTAATATAGGGGAGAATTCAATCTATTAATGTAATGCAGCACATCACATGAGCGGAGAGATTGTTCTGTTTCCGTATGTATGGAGATGAGCTTTTTTATTGGGAATTGATAAATGAATGAATTTAACATATTTGATAAAGGTAGTTCAGAATTAAAGACGAAGTATGTCATAGCATGCACCATGTTGGTGGTCGGAATTCTTATGAGGTTGTCAATTAAGACAAATATATCCTACGTTTTTATAGTAGCCGGTATCGTGCTCATATATGCAGCTTCTGCTAAGAGTCGTGATCGCGATAAGGAGCTTCGTAAGATTGCGGATATGGGTTTATTCGAGGCAGAGGCAAGTAAAGCTAAGAAATACCTTGGTATGGGATTAATGCTCACAGAAAGCTATGCGGTAGTCGTAAGACCTGCACTCAAAATCTATACATTTACCGATATGGACAAGTTTGCTGGTGACTATCTTGCAAGTGAAGGAAAGCACGACTATTTTGGCTTGAATGGTGCGATGACACAGGGTATGTACGAGAATGCACTGAGACATATCAAGGTATTTACAGGAATTGAATAAGATGCATATTGATAAGGAAAAGCAGCAAGAATTATTTGCAAAATATAGTACGCCTGAACATGTGCAGCGTCACTGCAACGAGGTGGCTAGAGTGTCGGTGTTGATTGCCGAAAGTCTTATCGAGAAGGGATTTCAAATAAACGTTGACGAACTACGAGGAGCAGCGTTAGTTCATGATGTGTTAAGAACTGAGAAGGGTCACGATAGACTTGGTGCAGAGGTGTTGATGAACATGGATCTACCGCAGGAGGCTGACCTAGTGAGACGGCATATGACTTATCATCCTTTTAATCATGCTGAAAAGTTCCAGGAGATAGATATACTCTGTCTTGCAGATCGTCTGGTTAAGGAGGATTGCTATGTGGGACTTGATGAGAGGATGCAGTACTTGATAGAAAAGCCAGGGAAGACGCCAGAGAGAACAGAGCGAATCCTAAAAGCGAAGGCTCATACGAAGGAGATAATTTATGAGCTTGAAAAAGTGCTTGGTGTTACACTAGATGATTTATGTAGAAAACTATAAAAATAGGGTTATAGGACAAAACGTGTTGGTAAAAACCGCTGCGGTCGTTGAAATTTCAACGGCTACAGCGGTTATATCTTTTTTGAAAGAAGATACAGGGTGGACAAAACGTGTTGGTAAAATCGTCTAAAACACTTGAAATTTCAAGGCGTATTAGGGTTATATCTTCCTTAGAAATAGTATTCTAGGAGGATTGTAAAATGAAGCGTGTTATTTGCCCTGTTTGTGGTAGGTGTTGCTCGAAATATGGTAAGACAAATGCAGGAACACAGAGGTGGTTTTGTTGTAATTGTAAGATGGCGTTTTCCCCTAAAATAGACAATCTAACCAAGCAGCTTAATATATTTCTTAAGTGGCTTTTTAGCAAAGATATTCAAAAGTATATGCCTGGAGGTGGTCGTACATTTAGGCGAAAAACATCCAAATTTTGGGATATATGGACATTACCACCAGTTGTAGAAGAAAAGCATTCAGTAGTATTCGTAGATGGAATTTACCTGTGCCGTAATGCTTGTGTTTTTAATTTGCTGTGACAGAAACCATGTGCTAGGTTGGTACTTATGCTGCTATGAGCATGCAAATGCATGGATCTCATTAATGTCTAGGGATTACTGAACCTGCACTTGTAGTTTCGGATGGAGGAAAAAGGATTTAATAAAGCTTTTGAGAAAGGTATGGCCTCATGCAAAGCACCAGAGATGCCTTTTTTTCATGTGTTTTTCTCAAGTAAGAAGATATACTACAACAAGACTCTAAAAACCCTTTGCAGGGGCTGAATTATATGCTCTTGCTAAAAGACTACTACACCTAGAAACTAGATCTGAAGCAGATAAATGGGTAGATGAATTCTTAGATTGGATGAGAAAACACAACAAGTTTCTGAGCCAAAGGTCACTAGATGAAAACGGCAATTGGAGAGCAACGCATGAAAGACTTTTTAAAGGCACAGAGATCTCTTTCTAGGTTGGTAAAAGAAGGCACTCTATTCGCTTATTTGGATGAAGATTTAATAGCTAAGATAGGCAAGGCTCCATCTACAAATAACCAGATAGAAGGCGGTATAAATGCAAGGCTAAGAGCCTTGCTAAGGAATCACCGTGGACTATCTGTTGAAAGAAGAATAAAAGCGGTCTTCTGGTGGTGCTATGTGCACTCACCAAGACCGCTTTCTGTTTCTGAGCTATTAAAAGTAATGCCAACGGACAAAAGTATTGCAGCGATATACCAGAAGATTTCAGAGTTAGATAAACGCACTTCATCTATCCCTACATGGGGAGATGCGGTGGTCTGGGGAGAGCTGCATAAGTCATCTGAATTTCAGAATTATTGGGACTAGCGACCAACACGTTTTGTCCTATAACCCTAAAAAGTGAAAGCAGGAGTCTATGACTCCTGCTTTTCAGTTATCAGTATAATTATTATTAAGGCGCCTACCTATCCGATTATTCCGCCACCAACGACATAGTCACCGTCATACACAACTACGGACTGACCTTTGGTAATAGCTCGCTGCGGTTCATCAAAGACGATTTTAACCTCTGTTTCGCTAACGGGTGTGATGGTTGCTGGTGATTCCTTATGCTTATAGCGAATTCGCGCCTTAGCCCTGAACGGAGCCTCTGGGCAGGCTATTGACACCCAATTGAAATTTTGCGCAGTCAGTTCAGATGTAAATAAGTCTTCGTTTGATCCAAGTACTATCTCATTGTTCTCGACATCGATATACTGTACATACATCGGGCGCTTTAGAGCTAGTCCGAGACCTTTTCGCTGTCCTACTGTGTAGTGAATAATCCCCTTGTGAATTCCGAGTATATTACCATTCATATCGACAAAATTCCCTGACGGGATTTTTTTACCAGTATACCTCTCGATAAATGCAGCATAGTCGCCGTCCGAAATGAAACATATGTCCTGGGATTCCTTGCGATTTGCATTGATAAAGCCGTGCTCCTTAGCTATTCTTCGAGTTTCCGATTTGTGCAAAGAACCGAGAGGGAACATAGTGTGCGATAGCTGATCTTGGCTCAAAGAGTAGAGCACATAGCTCTGATCCTTCGATAAATCAGACGCTTTTTTAAGCTTATATCTACCATCGGCTCCATGTTCAATTATTGCGTAATGTCCCGTAGCAATGTAATCCTGACCGAGCTCCTGACCAGCTCTGAACAGCTCGTCGAACTTAAGCGTTCTATTACAGTCTACACATGGGTTCGGGGTAATACCGTTCTCATAAGCATTGATAAACTTATTTATAACCTTATGCTCAAATTCTGGTCTAAAATCACAAACTTCAAATGGTATGCCCAGGTTCATGGCAACGCTTTTCGCATCGTTTGCATTTTCAAGACTACAGCATATCTTTGCGTCACTGCCGATAGTGCTGTTGTCATACAGCCTCATGGTTACTCCGGTTGCCTCATAGCCAGCTTCTATAACGAGAAGAGCCGCTACACTGCTATCTACACCGCCGCTCATAGCGACGAGAACTTTCTTACTCATTTCTAGTCTCCTAATTCTCATTGAATAACTGATTATAGCATATTAATTGATATAAGTAGTATTAGCTTAAATACATGAATTTTACCAAGGACATATTGACGAAGCTTTATAACAAGTGTATATTATAAACAAACATATGAACAATTGCTCATATGAACGAATGTGATTTTAATATATGATGTAGGAGACATTATGGCAAATAATGAAGCACCTCACTGCGAGGTTAACGAAGTACATGGAAACACTGTCGAAAAGGTAGTTGGAGCTATGCCAGATGAAGAAGAGATTTTTGATTTATCAGAGCTCTTTAAAGTGTTCGGAGACTCGACTAGGATGAAGATACTATTTGCACTCTTTGAGGAGAAGATGTGTGTATGTGATCTTGCGGAAGCTCTCGGGATGACACAGTCAGCTATATCTCATCAGCTCAAGATTTTAAAGCAGGCTAAGCTAGCTAAGTTCTCTAGGGCTTGTAAGCAAGTTATATATGAGCTCGCGGATGATCATGTGAGAACAATTATAGCTGTCGGTAAAGAGCATATCGAAGAGAGATAGTTATTGATATTGGGACGCAAAAAATATTCATCGGTGGTTTTAATGGTGATATCGATGTTTTGCAATAAGAATAAAGTTATAAAACTAAAGGAGTACGAGATGAAGAAGAAGTTTAAGTGTGAAATCGATTGTGCAAACTGCGCTGCTAAGGTTGAGGATGCAATTAAAAAATTAGATGGAGTTGAGGATGCAAAGATTAACTTTATGATGCAGAAATTCACTCTAGTTGCTGATGATGATAGATTTGATGAAATCCTAGAAATAGCAATTAAGACGGGTAGAAAGATTGAACCGGATTTTGCAGTAGAAGCATAATCACAGTTTAGATGTTTCTGAACAGCTCTGAGCTAATAAAATGGGTAATTAGGGAAAACAGATATGAATAAAAAGCAAAGACACAGACGAAATAGGATAGCCGTATCACTTGTGTGTTTTATCGCACTCATGATACTTGAACATATGGGTGCACTAGAAGGTCTTAATGGATTTGGGCTGTTTATAGTTTACTTCATACCGTATATTATTGTTGGCAATGATGTAATCATAAAAGCGGCAAAAAATATAAGTAACGGTCAGGTATTCGATGAAAACTTTCTGATGATGATTGCCACATTTGCAGCCTTTGGGCTCGGGTTATTTGGAGATGCACAGTACTCAGAGGCTCTCGCTGTAATGATATTTTATCAGATGGGTGAGTCGTTCCAGGATTATGCGGTTGGTCAATCAAGAGCCTCAATCGCTGAGATGATGGAGATTGCACCTGAATCAGCTTTTGTGCTAAATGGAGATGAGACAGAAGAGGTTGACCCTGAGGATGTTGAAGTAGGTAGCATCATAGTAGTGAGACCTGGTGACAAGGTTCCCCTGGATGGGATTGTAATAGAAGGTGAATCTTTCCTCGACACCTCTGCGCTGACAGGTGAGTCCGTTCCTAGAAGAGTATCTGAGGGTGATGATATCATATCGGGCTGTGTGAATGGTGAGGGTATGCTCAAAGTAAGAGTTACCAAGGAGTATGACGATTCGACTGTTGCAAAGATACTTGAATTAGTTGAAAATGCAAGTGCTCGTAAGGCTGTGCTCGAGAATTTTGTTACACGGTTCGCACGCGTTTATACGCCAATCGTTACTATAGGAGCTGCACTTCTTGCAGTAGTAATGCCTCTGGTGTTCAAACTGTCCTGGGCTGACGGAATCGAACGTGCTTGCAACTTCCTGATTGTATCATGCCCATGTGCACTCGTAATATCTGTTCCGCTAGGGTTTTTTGGCGGAATTGGCGCAGCATCTAAGATAGGAGTCCTTGTAAAAGGTAGCAATTTCCTCGAAGCGACTGCTAGCCTTGACACTATAGTTTTTGATAAGACTGGAACGCTCACAAGGGGTGAATTCAAAGTAACCAAATTGATGCCTGCTGAAGGAGTGAGTGAAGATAAACTAATGGAATTTGCGGCTTACGGTGAAGTGTTTGCAACGCATCCAATTGGAAAATCGATACTTGAGGCATCAAACGATGTAGATTTAGACAAGAGCAGACTTGAAGACATACATAACGTCACAGGGCGTGGAACTTCGGCTAAGCTCGACGGCAAGGAGCTATTAGTCGGTAGCCGTAAACTTCTGGTAGAGCATGGCGTAAATGGTATCGGTGAAGAATATAGTACAGAGATGGGTACGCTGACATTCGTATCTTATGATGGAAATTATAAGGGTTACATAGTAATCGCAGATGCTATCAAGGAAGATGCGAGGGAGAGCATCGCTAAAATGAAGCATGAGGGAGTGAAAAAAACAGTTATGCTCACTGGTGATAGAAGGGATGCTGCAGAAGCTGTCGCCAAAGAGCTCGGACTTGATGCTGTAAAGTATGAGATGCTACCCGCTGATAAGATAGCAGAGGTTGAGAATCTCCTAAAGGAAAATCACGAAAGCGATGGAAAACTTGGCTATGTAGGTGATGGAATCAACGATGCTCCAGTTTTAATGAGGGCAGATGTCGGTTTTGCCATGGGCTCACTCGGATCTGATGCTGCTATTGAAGCTGCAGATATAGTTTTGATGGATGATGATCTAAGTAAACTGCCTTTAATATTAAAAATAGCTAAGCGAACGATGAGAATTGTAAAATCAAATATTGCATTTGCAATCGGAGTAAAAGTTCTTATCCTCATTCTATCTGCTCTTGGACTAGCTTCGATGTGGATGGCTGTATTTGGAGATGTTGGTGTGAGCATTATCTGCATTATAAATTCAATGCGCATACTTAAATTCAAACAGTAGTGTCTCGTGTGTGATTATTTGACTTGGTGCTTGATATATCATAAAATTAAATTGGTTTTCAATTCTTAAGAGTTGAAAACCAATTTTCTTGAAATTTGAAGTTTAATTGAGGGCAAAATGGAATCCAAGAAGAGATATAAAACAAACAGTACGATGAACTCGTTCAATACATCTCGTCCATACCAGGGCAGCATTTTACGGTTAACGAGCTGTACATGCACTTTGCTGGTAAGGATAAAGCAATTGGAGTTACTACATTATATCGCCATCTACAGCGTATGCTCGATGATGGGATTGTGAGTAAATATGCAGTAGGAACGAACGGGGCAGCCTGTTTTGAGTATGTCGGTGACGGTGCTCCACACGAAGCTGTAAGTGCATATCACTGCAAGTGTGAAGGCTGTGGAAAGCTCATTCATGTTCACTGCGATAAGATTAAGGATATAGAGCTGCATCTAATCGACGAGCATGGATTTAAAGTGGGATCCATTTCGAACCGTCTTTTATGGTACTTGCGAAGAGTGTATAAATAATTCAAAGGAAATGTAATAAGAATATAGAAGGGATGAAGATGATATCTAACGACATGAGTGACCTCCTCCATGGCAGTATATGGAGGAAGGTTTTAATTTTTGCACTACCATTAGCTTTGACTAGCGTGCTTCAGCAACTCTTTAGTGCCGCTGACGTAGCGGTTTTGGGCACTTTTGTAGGCAAAAACTCTATGGCAGCGGTTGGTAGTAATGCACCTGTTGTCGGACTTATGATTAATATGTTTGTCGGAATATCCGTCGGTGCCAACGTGATGATGTCGAGATTTACTGGGGCTCATGATAAGGAAGGTGTAAGTAGAGCGGCACATACTGCGGTAATACTCGCTCTGATTAGCGGTATAACTATCGCTGTAGTTGGTAATATAATAGCAAATCCAATCGTCGATATACTTGGGGTTCCACCGGAAATTGCTCCTCTTTCCGTAAGATATATGAGGATATACTTTGGTGGAATGCCATTCATAATGTTATATAATTTGAGTCGGCTATATTTAGAAGTCAGGGTGATACGAAAACTCCTCTGATGTGCCTTGCCATATCAGGAGTTGTTAATGTGGCACTCAATCTATTCTTTGTTATAGTAGTGGGGATGGATATAGAAGGTGTCGCTATCGCAACAGTGTTAGCAGATGTACTTAGTTCAGCGATGCTATTTTATTTTCTGAGAAAGCACGAGGGAACAGTTCGCATCCATGTGAATAAGCTTAGAATAGATAAGCGAATAACTTCGAATATCATGAGAATAGGTATTCCGTCTGGACTTCAAGGCATGGTGTTTTCTGTATCCAATCTGCTGATTCAGTCGGCAATTAACAGCCTTGGTACAGATGCTATGGCTGGTGCCACAGCGGCTTTTAATATTGAAATCATGGCATATTTCATTTCAAATGCTTTTGGTCAGGCCGCAGTTACATTCGTCGGACAGAACCACGGTGCTGCGAACTATCATAGATGTAAGGATATCGTCAGACAGACGCAGATTCTAAACTGGATCTCAATGATAATATTTGGGGTGGTAATGGTTGTATTTGGCAGAGAAGTGCTCGGCATATTCAACGATGATATGACTGTTATAAAGTTTGGATACGAGAGGCTTGTCATACTCATGGCAGCTGAGGTCCTTAACTCCACGATTGAAACTCTATCGGGAGGTATGAGAGGTTACGGTTATTCGCTTAGCCCCGCAATAGTAACTCTAATAGGAGTATGTGGGGTTCGAATCATATGGGTGTATACATTCTTTAAATTTGATCCGACGTGGTTTAATTTGATGCTCGTTTATCCAGTGAGCTGGGCAATTACGGCAGCGATGATGGTTATTGCATATAAAAGAACACTCAAGAAGGTCTTGCCTAAGGGTGAGCTATTAGTCTAAAATATAAGGGTTAAGAAAAAGGGGTAGAAAGGAGATTGAGATGAGATTGCCTGCGCCTATTGAGAAATTCGCAGAACAATATTTTGTGCCACATGCTAATGCCATAGTATGGGCGGTGATACTAGTTATCTTTGCACTGTTTGGTTATGTATGTTACAGAGCTAGGGCTAACAAGCCTTTAAAGTGGATTCTGCTATTGGCACTTTTAGTATGGGCAGCGGTGCTCGTGCTACTCGCTATAATCACTTTTGCAAGTGAGGAAGAATCTTTTGCTTTCTTAAACGTGTAAGTTAAATACAGGGACAATTTTATACAGCAGTTCGAAACCATCCTGCTTTATCAAAACTACGGGTACTAGGAATACGAAAGTAAGCCGGCGTTTTGTTTTTCGTCGGCTATTTATTTTGCTAAATTTTATCAGTGGTAAATGTATGGTGATAGGTGCTGTGACAAATTGCGATTGTCTTATGAAATTTTAATTTTGGAAAGGAGAGCTTGGGAGAAAAGAACCCAGGCAAAAACACAATGAGTAATGAATTACTGCTAATTATCACACTGATAGTTGAGTACAGCGCCGTGGTGCTAATGTACAAGTTCCTAGGTAGAGACGGATTATATCTATGGACAGTACTCGCAACTATTACAGCTAATATTGAGGTTCTTATTCTCGTCAAGGCGTTCGGTATGGAGATGACGCTTGGAAATGTTCTCTTTGCGACTACTTTTCTCGTTACCGACATCGCCAGCGAAATATATGGTAAAAAAGATGCGCACAAAGCCGTACACCTTGGTGTTGCGACATCCGTTGCATTCGTTATAATTAGTTCATCTTGGCTAGTATATTCACCTAGTGCTAATGACTTTGCATCACCAGCAATCAGAGAGATATTCTCGAATACACCGAGGCTGATGTTCGCAAGTCTTGCGGTATACGTAATTGTCCAGTACTTCGATGTGTGGCTATATCACAAGTGGTGGGGATTCACTAACAAGAGATTCGGTGATAAGGAGAAATTCCTATGGCTGAGAAATAACGGTTCAACACTAATCTCGCAGCTAGTGAACTCTGCACTGTATACGGTATTTGCATTTGCAGGAGTATATGATACCAAGACTGTAATAACGCTTATATTCTCGACTTATATAATCTATATCGTGACTAGTCTCTGCGATACACCGTTTGTGTACCTATGCAGGTCAATAGCTCGCAAGAAGGGTGATATAACCGTTTGAAACTAAATAATAGATGCGTTCCTTTCTTGTACTTTAAAAGTACAATCCAGAATATATATATATATATATATGATAAAGTAATGATGTTGTATTCACAAATATTATTTATTAAGAAAGGAAAAGTGGAGTTAATGGGAGTTGTAAATTCAAGAATAAAAAAATGCTTTTCACTATTCATAGCATTTATGATTTGTATAACAGTGTTCTTTTCCGGGTTAGTATATGCAGATGATGAAGAAGCTCCTGACGCAGATACAGCCATTGCTGAAAACTATTGGGCAGAGTTAGAAAAAAACAGTTATGTTGATGGTGGGGTGTATCCTAAATACCTAATGAAATTGCAAGATAGTGTTCTTAAAAATTTTGATTTGGCACGAGGTGGGGATTCTCCTAGTACTGGTATATACAAGAATTTTAATACATTAACATATGTAGCGGGAATGGATATGTATGAATATATATCCAAACCAGAGTTACAGGATAACGAGGGACCTAATGGTGATCCGAATTATCAAGATAATAAATATCATAATCCATTTAATTTCAAGTTTGATTCTGATTTTATTAAAGACAGAGATCAATTAAATGTATATGGTGATATATCTGTTAACAATAATACTGAAAATGCCGCTATAGGAACACATGCAATTGGAGATAAATTAAATCTTGATTTTTCGGTTAATTTAGGTAATCTTAGCAAATGGCAAAATAGCAGGTTGTGGGGGGATATTAATGGACACTCAAAGGGCACGGCATGGAAAACTCATGGAACGGAAGCTTATATAGCTACTGATTCAGAATTGGTATTTATTATCAATATACCTAGAGGTATTACAGTTCCTGATGTTAATGATTTAAAGTTTAGAGTTGATGGTTTAAATTCTCTCAAATTTAAGAAAGCAGAAAGAGATGGTGACAAACTCATAATTAGAGTACACCCTTCATTAAGTGAGAGTGGATATTTGCCTGCTAGAGACTATTATGCTTACCTAAAAATGATTAGTAATGTAAAAATAAGTGTTGAAGGGCTTTCAGTTAATAGTGAGGCGACTGTAAATGAGAACATAACTATCACCTGAAGTGTTGTTGGTGTACAAGATGAACTTGTAACAGATTCCATGGAGGTAGCAAAGAAGAAGACTGGTGCGGGTTCAGATGATGTAAGAGCTGCCTATTTCTTTGCTGCTAAACAGTCTATTTCAGGAAGAGATGCAGCGGCACAACAGGATAAACCTAACTTGATTTCATACACCTTTAAGGTGAATAGAGCTGCCGAGAATACTACACCAAGCAACCCTGGAAAGACAGTAAAGGTTGTAAAGAAGACTAAGACGCCTAAGACGGGCGATGATGCAGATATAATGTTATATGTACTCCTTTTGGGTGTGTCTTGTGCAATACTTACTGGTGTTAGTTACTTTAGAAGAAGAAAAGTGAGCTAGTATTAATAGCTTGGGAGTCAAAACTCAATTTAAATAGAATGAGCGGATCTTCAGGAGCGAATCTTGGAGATCTGCTCTTGCTATGTAAGAAAGCCACGCAATGCAATATATGCTTGCGTGGCTAGATTTACTTATTGGTACATACATAAGGGTATAATAAATTAACTAGATTAATGGGGAGCTTAAGTCTGTATTTTTAAGACATCTTACGATCGAGATGCTTTGCTAGTGCTTTAGAGACTACTGTTCCGAGAATACAGCAAGTTACAGCTTCGATTAAGCCCTGAAGGCCAACAAGTGTAATTACGAAAGTAAGCGGATTGGTAGCACCAATCGTATGAGCCAGTTTCTGGATATAGTCTGTGTCGTAGAATGCAATGACTAGGAATCCCATGAAGAATAATGTGTTGAGTAGGGGAGCACTAATTGACCCTATTGAGAATGCAATTGTACGGTCTTTAAAAATATTATTAACCGCCTTGAAAACAATCCCAGCACATGCACCCATGAGTACTCTCGTAATGACGCATAGTGTAAATGTCTTAAATGGTGCGACTTGAAATAAAACTCCACCCATTGCAGATGCGCCTGAAATAGCATCTATAAAGCTTGCAATGCCGAAGACTCCGCCGAGTATGGCTCCAGCGAGTGGTCCCATTAGTATCGCCCCGATAGCGACTGGAAGTGTGAGAAATGACATGTAGATTGGACCGATCGGCACACTGCCAAGCCCTGTAATCTTCATGACAAGTTCAACTGCGACGAGAAGCGCTAGTTGCGCAAGAAATTTAGGGTTGGATAATTTATCCTTCATATTAACCTCCTTCTGCCGTTCCGTAAGGATACAGCGATGAGCCGGGCTACCCCGAAGAAATGATTTTCAGGCAGGCACTGCTCTATGGAGTCTCTATCGTGCGGTATGCTACGATGATATCCGCGCAGTAATCTGCCCGAGAGATTATAACAACTTGTGAGCTACTTTACAACAAGCATTCTCGCAGAAAAAATGGAATTAAGCTTAACATTCGCCTAATTCCAGCAATGGATTTCCATAAAACCTATTCATATATGATGAGAGCGACGAATTTTACTGGCTCATCCTTCTTGTTGGTCAGACTATGCCCCTCGCCAGGTCCAGTAAATGTGACATCACCTGCGCGCACAGTCTTTATAGTGCCGTTATCATTGTATTCAGCCTCTCCGCTCTGGATGACATAAATTTCGGCATCACCCTCGTGTACGTGGTAACCTACGCCGCAATCCTTTTCGAGAACATTCTCCTTAAAAAGTCGTCCTTTGCCTAGAAGCTCCTCGTCATTATCGATAATCTGCGTCGTAATCAGGTGACCAGAACCACCAAGTGCCTCTTCCTGGATATAGTGAGTCCTCTTTTCCTTAGTTTTAATCCAGCTCATTTTGCTCCTCCATAAGTGAATAAGTCATTTTGATTAATTAAGTGTTGCTGTTAAATATTATATTTCATAAAAGATAAAATGGCATGCATCATATGCATGCCATGATTTAATTCTTAGTTATCCTCGGACTTGAGCAAAGACTCGTTATAACCGAGCATATTGCAAGCGGTATCCTCTATGGCATCTGCCATAACTGCAGCATTTTCCAGGCTAGTAGCACAGAAATCGGACCTCGATTCGCAATCACGCATATATTGTTGTGTCTTAGCTCCTTGAGTATACTTTCGATGAAATCAGGAGTATGTGGCTCAACGTGCTCGCTTGCGCTGACATCACCGAGTAGCTGGTGAAGAGCAGGGTCTGTGATTTTGAAACCAACCTGAGCTGCAGCAAATACGGAAAGCCCGTGCGAATGTGTGCGGATTATCGCGTTCCAATCAGGGTGCTCTCTATAAATGGCAGCGTGCAAGTCAAATTCGCTTGAAGGCACGCGCTGTATGTGATCAAAGGCCAGTGTGTTAACATCAACCTTCACTATGTCTTCAGCACGGATGTTGTTGTACTCCATCGCCGAAGGTGTAATCAGCATCTCGTGGTCACTTAGCCTTACTGAAAGATTTCCCCATGAGCCGTGGAAAAGACCTAAATCCTTGAGCTTGTTAGTGTAATCGATCATGTTGTTTCGTATGTCGAGCTCATCCGTTGAGATGTTTACAAAGTCAACTTGTTTCTCAGAATTGACATTAGAATAGAGGTGGTTATGCATCTGGCGAGTGCACAGTGCCTCCCCAGCGGAAAGATGCTTTATACCGCCGATTTTATCACCATACATCTCCGCTTCGATGCTTTTTTCTATAATCTTGACGATTGAAACTGCATCCTTAATGTTATCGCTAGCACCGAAAATACCTTTGCCGCGAACCAGGCAGCCAGCTCTGTCTTTTAATGCAGCAAGCAAGGATTTTGCTGTAGTATCTTCCGCGATTTTAATGTCAGTTCCAACTATTCCAGCGAGATCGTAGAGTGCTGGCTTGAGTACGTCGGCATCCTTTGAGAATAGTGCTGCAGGTTCAGTGCACGCAAAAATCATGACATTGATATCGCGTCTTGTGCTCAGTATCTTGCCCGCATCACCTGAGCTCATATCATAAAGCTGTAGATCTGAATCCTTGATAGTGTCCAGAACTAAGCCGGGCCTCGACATGAGATATGTTCCGTCATCAACTCTCGCAATAATTGAGCCGTATGCCTTGGTGTATCTATCTGTAAAGTCGGAGGCATACTTAACAATAAGTTCCCTCACTTGTAATTCGTTCATTTGTACCTCGCTATACCATTTGTATTAGAGTAGTGCAGCCAACTTGTTCGCTCGAGCTGCACTGATTATCTCGTTATTCCTAAATTTCCTAAATAAAATCCGCGATATAAGTATCCCGATAACTATGTGAACACAAGTTGCATGTCCATCCTCATACAAGAGTGTCCAGCTTAAGATATGGATAAAATATACACATGCTATTATGTGTGAAATTATATCATCTAATGTGATTGTGAATATGGAGAGAGTAAGGAAAGTTATACATATTTTAATATGGTTTCCGTAACTCCGTCCCACGACGCTTTGCTCGTATCTGGATATATATAATTAACATCATATCTCTTGCTATGTGCAAGCTTTAGAGCTGATATTAGACCATCTTTGAGCCGCTCCTTAAATGCAGGGATTTCGGACTCAAATGGTTCTCCTGGAGCCTGCATCTTAGGCGGCTCTACCAAGACAGTATTGTCAGATACAATCGTGTTGGACAGCCAACCCCGTATGCCTGGAAGGCTGGTGCAGACAGGAATCGCGCCTGACGCCATCGCCTCTATCAGTACGAGGGGAAGGCCTTCATAGTATGAAGGGAGCACAAATATGTCGCTGGTGCTGAAGGCCGTAGCGAGCTCGGCCTGGGATAACATGCCGAGGTAGCGGGCTCTGAATGGTAGGGCCGCGAGCTCGCCTACGTCGCCAGCGCGGAGCGCTGGCTTCCCCGAGAGGAGACGCGCGATTCCCTCCTCCTGACAGCCGCCGGCAAGCAAGAGTTCAAAAGCGGGAATTTCTCTATCTTTATCCATCTCAGCCAAAGCTTCTACAAGAGGAAAAATTCCCTTAGCCGTGCTGAGTTTGCCGGCATAGATAATCTTATATGAATCATTTGGCGCTAGCTTTTCTCTATCTTTATCCATCTTAAATATCTGCGAGTTGTACCCGGTGCCGATAACTTTGATTTTGCCTTCAGCTATGCCGTAAAGCTCGATAATCTGATTCTTCTGTTCTTCATGAAGAGCAAAGATTCCGTCAAGATTTCTTATCCCAGAAATGATAGAATCACGCCTGAACGAACAGTTCTGAAACTGCCTTATGTCGGAGCCGTGCGAGATACCATAGATTTTGCCACGAAATGAATCTGGTGCAAACTCTTTGACAATATCAGGAAGCATGGAAGTGAGCAAGAATAGGTGATGGCATAGGATTACATCTGGGTCGAGCTCTCTTATAGCTCTACCGATAGCTTTTCCAAAAGCGCTATAAAGCATATCTGCCATATCTTCAGTTAGCGAATTGTACAGAGTGGAAGGGTATGGCATAACATCTGACATGCCAAGCACCTCAAACGGTAATTCTCCCCTAGAATCCTCGTGTGAATAATATACAGGGTAGGTGCGTACAGAAGGAGGAAATTCGAATAAGTCTTCTTCATATACCCCAGCAACTACAGCCTGTTCATGACCTGCTCTGTCAAAAGATTTGACGAGCTCCGTCAAGTATACGCCGCTACCGGTTGAGTGCGGCTTTTGAGTGCTAATACTTAATATTTTCATAATGTTTATATTGTCTTATAAGTAAATTGCGGTGTCAATATCAATTGAAGAACTTAAAATTCTATCAACCAATATTTTCCGCATATCGAATTTACTGCTCGAAATACGGAAAAAATTCGCCTGTTAATGTTGACTAACTTAATGCTAAAGAGTATATTTTGAATTGTAAAAAGGCAGTGAAAGGAAAACATCATGGCAGAGCGCAATAGTTCACTTGAAAAAGCGTTAAAGGTGCTTGATTTATACCAATCCCAAAGCCGATTGACCTTGACGTCTATAGCTCAGCAAACGGGACTTTCCAACGCTGCTATAAGCAGAATTCTCAATTCGCTTGAGGAGATGAAGTACATCTACAAGGATAAAATCGATGGTGGTTATTATCTTACAGATAGAGTGTTCACCTTGAGTCGAAATACTAATATACAGAAGCAGATAGTCAATATGCTAGATGAACCGGTGGCCAGACTATGTAGGAAATGCGGTCTGGCGGTGACTGTATCGGTGCGTGAAGGACTAAAATCATATATTGCCATTCGTAAGAACCCATACACAGGAATCGCCGTAGTGGTTAGCTCTGAAGAGATGATGAGCCTAAATCTAACGGCTGCAGGGAAGGTGCTTACAGCTTTCTCAGGTGAGTCTGACAAGCTTGTAGAAGACATAGATTATGTACGTCTGACGGATAAGAGTATCACCGACAAGGCTGAGTACAAAGAGCTTATCGAAGAAGTCAAGGAAGAGAAGCTAGCCTACGATATGGAAGAGGTTACAGAAGGACTCGTATGTGTAGCGGCACCAGTGCTTTCTTCTGATGGCACAGCGATATGTGCAATCAGTGTCAGTGGGTATAAGGAGAGGATGGTCAGAAGTCTCTACTCCGTAATCCCAAGGCTGCAGGACACTGCTTCGGAATGTGAGAGTCTGTTTAGGTAGTTAACACAGGGGGCTTTTGGAGTTTTATTATTACACCAAAGCATCTCGATATAAGTAATATTTTGTAGATGAGGTAGTGGGATGAGTATTTTCTACGAGATGGACAAGAATTTCGGAGATCTTCTTACAGAGAAGAAGAATTTCCTCTTTATAGGAGAGGCTGGTAGTGGCAAGAGTGAGATTGTTCTCAATGTAGCTGCCAAAATTGCGGAGAAGACTGGCGCTAAGGTTCAGGTATTCGATATGGACCAGAGCAAGCCACTGTATCGCTCCAGAGATATGAAGGATGCATTCGCCCAGAAGGGTGTGGAGATAAATTATCAAATGCAATTTCTCGATGCGCCGACTGTTGTCGGTGGAGTTGCTGAGTCGCTGATGAACAAGGACGTATATACTATTCTTGATATCGGTGGCGGTCACAATGCAGCGAGAGTTGTGGGAGTGTACTCACATTTGCTAAAGGATGACAATACTGTTCCGGTTTATGTTATCAATCCATACAGACCTTGGACCAAGAGCCTGAAGTCGATTGATGAGACCATGAGCGATATTATCACTGCGGCTAGGCTGAATCGCATCTACATTCTTGGTAACCCTAACCTAGGTTACCAGACGAGTGCTGAAGAATTCATGGAAGGACTGGGTAAGCTCGACGAAATGCTCGGCGGAATAGTTACTGTCGGCAGTCTCGTTGTGAGGGATGAGATATATGATGAAGTCAAGGGTATGACTGATAGACATCTATTCCCAATCGAGTTGTTCCTGACTTATTCGTGGGTTGATCGCTAAAACATTTTATTTAAGGAGGTAATGTTGATGGCTAAAGGTAGAGTTGAAATCAATGCTGAGGCTTGCAAGTCGTGCCAGTATTGCGTGATTTCATGTCCAAAGAAAGTCCTCGTTATCGGTGAGAATGTTAACTCTAAGGGTTACCCTTACTCAGTTGCAGCTACACCAGAGGCTTGCATCGGTTGCGCAATGTGTGCACAGATGTGTCCAGAGGATTGTATCGAGGTTTGGAGAGATTAGTAAGGAGGACCAATATGGCAGAACGTGTATTTATGAAAGGCTGCGAAGCGATTGCAGAGGCAGCTGTAAGAGCAGGATGTCGTTTCTTTGCTGGTTATCCAATCACACCACAGAACGAAATTCCTGAGTATATGGCAAGAAGAATGCCAGAAGTAGGTGGTAGCTTTGTACAGGGTGAATCTGAGGTTGCTTCTGTAAACATGCTTTACGGTGCTGTTTCGACTGGAATCAGAGCGATGAGCTCCTCATCCAGCTGCGGAATCAGCTTGTACTCAGAGGGAATCTCCTTCTGCGCATCTGCTAGACTACCAGCAGTATATGTAAACGTGCAGAGAGGTGGCCCTGGAATCGGTGCTATTCAGCCTGCTCAGCAGGACTACCTACAGGCAACTAAGGCTTCCGGAAACGGTGGTTTCAGAATGATCGTTCTTGCTCCAGCAACTGTGCAGGAGTGTGTAGACATGGTATATAAGGCATTTGACTATGCTGAAAGAGACCAGAACCCAGTTCTCATCCTCACAGATGGAGTTATGGGAACAATCATGGAGCCAGTAGTTCTACCTCCAATGAAGACACCAGAAGAAATCGCAGAGTTGAGAGAGGCATTTAACTACAGAGCTATCGTAGGTCACCCAGTTGGTGAGAACGCATTCTGCAGACCTGGTTCAGTTGGAACAGGACAGGAAGCTGTTAACATCGAAGCAGATAAGCTCTACAGAACTTGGGATAAGGACGTTGAGTACGAGGAGCTAGAGACAGAGGATGCTGAGATCCTAATCGCAGCATACGGAATCTCCGCTCGTATCGGAAAGGTTGTCGTAAGAGAGCTCAGAAAAGAAGGAGTTAAGATTGGTATGATCAGACCTATCAAGCTTTCTCCATTCCCATATGAAGCATTTGAGAACCTAGATTTCAACAGAATAAAGGGTATTCTCAATGTTGAGATGTCCATTCCTGCTCAGATGAGATGGGATGTGGATCATGCAGTTAAGGGCAGAACAGTTATCAAGGAGTGCCTAAGATCCGGTGGTCAGCTTCTGACTAATGATCAGGTAATGGAAGCTGCTCGTGAACTGATTAAGGAGGTACTATAGATGTCAAAAGTTTATTCAAGAACTAAGGGAATTCTTCCTGATACAGTATCCGGATTCTGTCCGGGATGTATGCACGGTACAGTGCATAAGCTAATTGGTGAAGCGGCAGAAGAACTAGGAAAACTCGATAAGCTCGTTAGAGTTGAGGGTGTAGGTTGCTGCGGACTCGGTCAGTTCTACGTTGCTCATGATGCTACAATCGCTGCTCATGGAAGAGCTTGTGCTGTAGCTACAGGAATCAAGAGATCATCTCCTGAATCGCTAGTTTACACTTATCAGGGAGATGGAGACCTTGCTTCCATCGGACTCGCAGAGACGATGTCAGCTGCTAACAGAGGAGAGAACTTTACAGTAATCTTCGTTAACAACGGAATCTACGGTATGACTGGTGGACAGATGGCGCCAACAACTCTGATTGGCATGAACTCTACAACTGCACCAGAAGGCAGAGAGCCAGAGGTTCACGGATATCCAATGCACATCGTTGAGATTCTCAACCAGCTAACAGCTCCTTACTATCTAGAAAGAGTTTCTTGCAACACTCCTCAGAACGTAATCAAGGCTCGTAAGGCAATCAAGAAGGCATTCCAGTATCAGATAGAAGGCAAGGGATTCTCCCTAGTAGAGATTGTTACATCTTGCCCAACTAACTGGGGAATGAGCACACTTGATTCGCTCAAGTTCCTCGAGAAGGATATGTTTGATGAGTACCCTCTAGGTCTCGTTAGAGACAAGGGCGCAGAAGCTAAATAGGGAGGTTTAGAATGGAAAGAAATTTAATGATTGCCGGATTCGGTGGACAGGGTGTAATGACCATGGGAAAGCTTCTTTCTGAAGCTACATGTCAGTCAACAGACCTAAACGTAACATTCTTCCCTTCTTATGGCGCAGCTATGAGAGGTGGTACAGCTAACTGCTACGTTGTAATTTCTGACGATGAAATCGGTGCACCTGTATCTAATAGTGTAGATGACCTTGTAGTAATGAACGGACCTTCACTACACAAGTTCCTTCCTACTCTTAAGAAGGGTGGTACACTGTTTATTAACAGCTCAATCGTAAAGGATCCAATCGAGAGAGATGACATCACTGTTGTATCTGTTCCAGTTACAGAAATGGCTCTCGAGATGGGTAATCCAAGGGTTCTTAACATCATCATGCTAGGAGCTTATATCGGATACTCAAATGCAGTACCGGAGCAGGTTATTTACGATGGAATTCACCACAAGTTTGAGCACAAGCCAAAGGTAATTCCTCTAAATGACAAGGCTTTCAAGACTGGTCTTGATATTGGTGCTGAAGCTAGAAAGTAAATCAGCAGACGCTAGGTAATGGGCGTCGATTGATAATCCATAAGGTATGAGAAAAGATGGCTGAATATCAGCCATCTTTTCTTTTGCGCTTTTTTATTAAAATAATGGCGCCATTATCGTTGAAATTTAGCTGTTTTTTAACATGATCAAAGAGTTGCACACAAAACCTTCACTTGACGGGGAGGGTAAATAGAACTAGAATAGTAAAAAAAATAATAGATAAAATTATTTAACTAAAATATTTTATCCAACAAAGAGATTGAAAAAAGGAGTAAACGATATGACTTTTGAACAGCTAAAGGAACTGATTTGCGAGAATTTTGGTGTTAGTGAGGATAAGGTGACTGAGACTGCAGATCTTCAGGAAGATCTAAAGCTAGACTCTCTAGATGCGGTAGAACTTTCAATGATGATGGAAGAGGCTCATGGTGTATCTATTCCAGAGGAGAAGTTCCCTGAGTGCAAGACTATTGCTGATGTACTAAAGTTTGCAAACAGTGGTAACTAATTATGGAAAAGTATTTACAGCTCACCGAGAGGCTGGCTCAAGTATTTGACCAGAGCAGCAGTGATTACCTTGAAATTAAGATTTCGGATTATGCCCTAACTCTTAAGAAGGGGTCATCCGTATGTGCAGTGCCATCAGTGCCCGTGACCGAAGCAGTAACACCTGCAGTTTCACTGCAGCCTGTAGTTACTGCTTCGGCACCGGCTGTGCAGACAGCAGCTGTAACAGAAGCAAGAAGTGAATATAAAGCGGAAGCGCTAGCTCCTGCTAATGAAGTGGTTACAGACTCTCCTGATACAGAGGTTGTAAAATCACCGATTGTAGGAGTATTCTATGCAGCAAAAGATCCTAACTCACCTCCTTTCGTAAAGGTCGGAGATTCAGTGAAGAAAGGTGATGTGCTCTGCATCCTAGAATCGATGAAGATGATGAATGAGATTAGATCTGATTATGATGGAGTAATCAAGGAGATTAAATGCAAGAACGAAGAGCTTGTTGAGTTTGATCAGGTCATGTTTGTGCTGGAGAAGGGTGAATGATTAGAAAGGTCTTAATAGCCAATCGTGGTGAGATTGCGCTGAGCATACAGAGAAATTGTAATGAAATGGGTGTTGAGACTGTTGCTGTCTACTCAGATGTAGATAAGGGACAGCCTGCAATATATTTGGCGAATCAAGCAATCTGCATAGGTGCAGGAAAGAGCTCCGCTTCATATCTCAATGTTGCTAATATCCTGACAGCTGCTATCGAATCTGGTTGTGAAGCCATCCATCCCGGATATGGATTCCTTGCTGAAAATGGAGACTTTGCTGAGAAAGTGGAGGCCTGTGGGCTGAAGCTTATCGGACCATCGTCAAAGGTTATTAATCTTATGGGCAACAAGCTTTCAGCGAGAAGTCTAATGGAGCAAAGCGGCGTTCCAGTCGTACCTGGATGTAATGATGCAATTTCTGACGAAGAACAGCTATACCGAATCGCAGATGAGATTGGATATCCAGTTCTTCTCAAAGCTTCGGCAGGTGGCGGTGGAAAGGTATGCGAAGGATTTATAAGCGCGAAGACCTCGTCGCTGGCTGGGAACTCACAAAACGTGAGGCAAAGGTATCATTTGCAAACGATGATATCTATGTTGAGAAACTAATTGAGAATCCTAGGCACATCGAGATTCAGATTCTTGCAGATAGTCACGGAAACGTGGTTTACCTACCTGAGCGAGACTGCAGCATCCAGAGAAACAACCAGAAGATTATTGAGGAGAGTCCAAGCAGAGCTAACAGTGAACTGCTAGAAAAGATGTATCAGTCTGCCGTAATGTGTGCAAAGGCTTGCAGCTATGAAGGCACGGGAACAGTAGAGTTCATCGTCGATAAGTACGACAATTATTACTTCATGGAGATGAACACAAGAATTCAGGTTGAATATCCTGTAACAGAGATGGTAACGGGAATCAATCTGATCAAGGAACAGATTAGAATCGCTTCAGGACTTCCGCTATCTGTAAAGCAGGAGGATGTGGTGGTGAATGGTCATGCGATTGAGATTAGAGTTAACGCTCAGAATCCATACGATGATTTTAGACCTAGTTGCGGGGAGATTAGTTTCTTCTTGCCTCCAGGTGGACTAGACACGAGATTCGAGACAGCGCTATATCAGGGTGCCAAGATACTGCCGTTTTACGATTCGATGATGGCAAAGCTTATCGTTAAGGGTAGCACGCGAATGGATGCTATAAAAAAACTCAGACGCGCAGTTTCCGAGACGATTATCGACGGTGTTCCGACTAACCTCGGGTTTATCTATGCAATACTTTATGACAAGGACTTTATCCTTGGAAATATCGATACAAACTATGTTGCACATAAGGAAGCAGAGCTTCTAGAAAGCATGCATGTAACGGGAGAATAGCAGAAAATGGGAAGCTTAAATAAGCGAAAAAATCTATTATCCGCAATCAAGAACATAAGAGGTGGGAGTAAGCAGAATCAGATTAGACGTGAGTCTCGAAGAGCGCTTCCCGACCTTTTTCTTAAGTGTGATGGATGTAAGTCAGTTATCGACTATAAAGAGTTCGTCGAGCATCTGAAAATATGTCCTGAATGCGGTCACCACATGAAGATGAATGGACGTGAGCGCTTCGAATACCTTATGGATGAAGGATATGAGAAAGTTTGCTTCGGAAGCGAACTCAAGGATCCGATTTCATTTCCAAAGTATGCAGAAAAGCGTGCAAAGGAAGAGGCAAATCTGGGCTTAATGAAGCTATTTCTATCGTAAGGGGAACGATAGAAGGACAGCCAGTACTCGTAGCCGTATTAGAGCTTCAGTACATGATGGGAAGCCTTGGAACATACGTAGGTGAAGAGCTAACAGCGATGTTTGAGTATGCCATAAGGAATGAACTTCCAGTCATTATATTTTCAGCTTCTGGTGGTGCCAGAATGCAGGAGGGAATCTTCTCCCTAATGCAAATGGCTAAGACGAGTGCGGTTATTGGAAAATTTCAAGATGCGGGACTTCTATATATAAGTGTTCTTACGAATCCTACAACAGGGGGTGTGTCAGCAAGTTTTGCGTCTCTTGGAGATATCATCATAGCCGAGCCAAATGCACTTATAGGGTTTGCAGGACCAAGGGTAATAGAGCAGACCATCAAAAAGAAGCTACCAAAAGGTTTTCAGAGAGCAGAGAAGCTCGAAGAATGTGGGTTTGTGGACATGATTTGTGAGAGAGAGAGCCAGCGGAGACAGATTGCTAAGCTGCTCAAGCACCATGTAAAGATTGGAGCGAAATATGAGTAATGCTTATGAGATAGTTAAGAAAGCGAGATCCAGCAACAGGCTTAGAGCTAAAGAGGTTATTGAGAGACTTCTCGAAGACATAGTTTATCTCAAGGGTGATAGATGTTTCGGGGATTCTAAGACGATAATTGGTGGAATCGGATCATTTGATGATAGACCAGTTACCTTTATAGGAATACAAAAGGGGCGTGGTATAGAGGAAGGTGTGGAGACCAACTTCGGAATGCCGATGCCTGAAGGCTATCGTAAAGCGATGAGACTGATGGATCAGGCGGAGAAATTCAGAAGACCTGTAATCACATTTATCGATACACCTGGTGCTTATCCAGGTGTAGGAGCGGAAGAGCGTGGTCAGTTTGAAGCAATAGCGTCTTCTCTAGAGAAGATGTCGATGCTCACAGTTCCAGTAATCGCTGTAGTTATAGGTGAAGGCGGGATCTGGTGGTGCACTTGCGTTATCAGTAGCCAACAAGATATTTATGTTCCGAAATGCAGTATATTCGATACTCTCTCCTGAGGGCTTCGCATCCATACTTTGGAAGGATGCTGGTCTTGCTGACAAGGCTGCTGATGTCATGAAAATTACAGCACAGGATTTGTATGACTTCGGAATTGTGGATGAGATCATCGATGAAAATGGAGAGATGGTCAACTTTACACAGCTTAGAAAATTGATTTCAACTGAACTTGAGGCAATGTCCGATATTACGGGCGAGGAGCTAAGAGAGCGCAGATACGATAAATTTAGAAATTAGAGGATAAAATGGGACTTAAAGTTAAGGACATTAAGAGTTTAACCAAGGGCGTTAAGCGTAGCAATAAGTACTATGAAGATAGACTAGATACGACTGATGAATGGATCGTAACTCGTACGGGAATCGAGAATCGATATATTACTGAGGAGACACCTTCAGAGATGGCGAAGGAACTGGCAGAGCAGCTTGTCTTTGACAGAGATAAGGTTAAGGCGCTTATAGTTGCGTCGTTCTCAAGCGATATCAGAATTCCATCGATTGCGGGCATCCTTCACAAGAAGCTAGAACTTTCAAATAGCTGCTTCTCTATAGATATCAATGCTGCTTGTGCAGGCTTTGTTTCGGCGATGATTATAGCGGAACGCATGCTTAATCCTGGAGAAGAGGCTATTCTTGTTGCCAGCGAGCGGGTTAGTAGATACATAGACTTTGAAGACAGAGGAATTGCTGTACTGTTTGGAGATGGCTGCGCGGGAATCGTAGTTGAGAAGAATGAAAAACTTTGGCTAAGCGATGCAAATACATTTGGTGATGACCGAGTTATCGTTATGGATGATAATGACTTTATTCAGATGAATGGACAAGAAGTATTTAAGTTTGCGATAAGCAAGGTTCCTGAGTCACTAGAGCGACTGCTCGAGAAAGGTGGTCTTTCTGGAGCTGACATCGATTATGTGGCAGCTCATCAGGCAAATGTGAGAATACTCGAGCAGATTGCCAAGAGAACGGGTATAGACGATGATAAGGTGCTCAAGAATATTAGAGAACGTGGAAATACCTCTGCGGCATCTGTTCCGACTCTTTTATATGAGCATAGGGATAAGTTTGAAGATGGTGATAAAGTTCTGTTCACGGCATTTGGAGCGGGACTAATAGTAAATTCAGTGCTGATGGAGTGGTAGAGATGAACATAGATAAATTACTAAATATTAAATACCCAGTGATTCAGGGTGGAATGGCAAATATCACAGACGGTAAATTCGCTGCCGTTGTATCAAATGCAGGCGCTCTTGGAACGATTGGTTCCGGAGGCATGAAGGCGGATGTACTCGCCAAGGAAATCGAGACATGTAGAGAGCTTACAGATAAGCCTTTTGCAGTGAATCTAATCATGTTCCGCTCAGACATAGAGGAACTCGTTAAGGTAGTGTGCGAGGCAAAGGTTCCTTACTTAATTACAGGAGCAGGAAGCCCTGGTCCGTACATGGACAAGTTCCTAGAGGCAGGTATCAAGGTTATGCCGGTGGTATCTTCACCTCTACAGATTAAGCGCCTTGACAAGTTTGATATATTTGCATACATCGCAGAAGGTATGGAAGCAGGTGGTCACATAGGAGAGATGACTACTATGACACTCATTTATCAGGTTTCTCGTATGACTGACAAGCCTGTAATTGCTGGTGGAGGAATAGGATCTGGTGCACAGATGCTAGCAGCGGAAGTGCTTGGTGCATCAGGTGTTCAGATTGGAACAGCATTTCTGTTCACTGATGAAGTGCCTGTACACCAGAACTACAAAGAGTTGCTAGTGAACACTGAATCTCACAGAATTACATCTATAGGATACCTGAACGGTAGACCGATGCGCCTTGTTAAGAATCCCATGACCAGAGAGTTCAAAGAACTTGAGAGAACTGAAACGAGTAAAGATGCTCTAGAGGATTTCACGCTTGGAAGATTAAGAAAAGCGGTATATGAAGGAGATATTGACCAGGGCTCCGTTATGGCGGGATATACAGCGGCTCAGTTCGACAGACTGTATTCAGTTCCTGTGCTTCTAGATAAGTTGATGAACGAATACAAGCTCGCAAAGGAAAGCTTTAAGTAGAAATTGGATTGAACTAAGAAACAGGGGAAACAATGAATAAATTAGCGGTAATATTTGCTGGACAGGGGTCACAGTACGAAGGCATGGGCAGCAAGTTATACGATAGATATCCTGAGATCAGGGGTATATATGACATTCTGGGGAAAGAACTAACAGATATATCATTCAGTGGCAATATCGAAGATATATCTAAGACAAACAATCTTCAACCAATTATGATTGCGTTTCAACTCGCTGTACTGAAACTAATTTGCACTCATAGACCTGAGCTGCTAGAGGGTCTCGAGGCAACATGCGGACTCAGTCTAGGAGAGTATAGCGCGCTCTCAATTGCAGGAATTATCTCTGAAGAAGAGGCCCTTAGGCTAGTAGCTCTTAGAGGAGAACTGATGGGAAAAGCTTCAGAGAAAGGTAACAGCAAGATGTTGGCGATACTCAAGATGAGTGAAGAGGAAGTTAGAGAAATCGTTGAAGGAAATCAAGAGTTCAAAGGGAAGATATATATTGCAAACATCAACAGCAGCAGACAGATTATTGTATCAGGCGAAGGTGAGGCAATTGATAATCTTAATGGGTTTCTAAAATCCAAGGGAAAGCTTGCAAAACCACTTGCAGTTAGCGGGGCATTCCACACTCCATTTATGGAACCTGCGAGAGCTGCATTTATGAAAACTCTCGAAGAAACTTCATTTAGCACACCAGAGATTTCATACTATCCAAATGTTACTGGCGAGAAATACGACGGAACTCCAATGAGTGAAGTTCTGTCAGAGCAGATAGTTTCACCAGTACTACTGTACAAAACTTTCAAGAAAATGGTAGAAGACGGGGTTACGAGCTTCCTCGAAATCGGACCAGGCAGTGTACTTTCAACAATTCTGCAGAGGGAATTTGAAGGGGTAGCAGTTAACACAATAAAAAGTGACGATGATTTGATTGAACTGATCGAAGCTTAGGCGCAAGGTTCAAATTCGTAGGAATAATAAAGGAGTAAATGTATGGCGAATAAAGTAGCGCTTATTACAGGAGCTGCTGGTGGAATCGGTACGGCGATTGCTGAGAGGCTGAAGAGCGAAGGGTTTAACCTAGCGCTTAATGTTCGAACAATGAGGCCGCAGCTTGAAGAATTGGTAGAGAAGCTATCAGATGAAAACTGTCACGTTCAGGTGGTGCTCGGAGATATTTCAAATTCAGAGGATTGCAAGAGAATGGTAGAAGAGGTCATTAAAGAGCAAGGGCAGATCGACGTACTGGTTAACAATGCCGGTATAACGAGGGATAAACTCGTCATGCAGATGAGTGAAGCAGACTTTGAAGATGTTATAGCAACTAATCTCAATGGTGCTTTTTACCTCAGCAAGTATGTGTCGAGGCACATGATGAAGAGAAGAAGTGGCAGAATTATCAATATGTCTTCAGTAGTAGGTTTGCATGGTAACGCTGGTCAGGCTAATTACGCAGCTGCAAAGGCGGGCATGATAGGAATGACGAAGTCTTTTGCAAAAGAGTTCGCTTCTAGAAACATCCTTGTAAATGCGATTGCACCGGGATTCATCGAGACGCCGATGACTGATAATTTGACAGACGACGTAAAGGAAAAGATCAAGGCAGGAATTCCACTCGGAACTATTGGTGAGCCAAGTGATGTTGCGAATCTGACAGCATTTCTAGCTGGAGAAGAATCGCGTTACATAACAGGTCAGGTCATTTCTGTAGATGGGGGTATGAACGTATAATGAGTAGAGTAGTAGTGACTGGTATCGGCATGATTACGCCGCTAGGAAACAACACTTCTGAAGTGCTTGAGGGCATTAAGAATTCACGCTGCGGAATCGGGGAACTCACAAGATTCGATACGAGCGATAGAGCGGTGAAGTTAGCTGCAGAGATTAAAGACTATAATCCAGATGATTACTTTGATAAAAGAGAACAGAGAAGATTGGATAGAGTCACTCAATTTGGTATAATAGCCGGCAGAAGAGCTTTGGAAAATGCTAATCTTACAAGAGAATATTTGTCAAATGAAAGAGCTGGAGTATTCGTATCTTCGGGAATCGGCGGAATCAGCACCATAGAGTCGGAACACTCTAAGGGGCTGTCTCGTGGGTTTGACAAGGTATCGCCTTACTATATTCCGATGGCAATTATAAATCTTACTGCGGGTAATATAGCTATCGACCTTAACGCACACGGCTCATGTCAGGCTATGGTTACAGCTTGCTCTAGTGCAACTAACGCTATCGGTGAGGCATATCGCCATATCAAGCATGGCTATGCAGATATCATGTTCGCTGGTGGCAGCGAGGCGCCTATTACTGAACTTTCGGTAGGTGGATTTACATCTATGAAAGCGCTATCGCTATCTCAGAATCCGAACAGAGCATCGATTCCGTTTGACAAGAAGAGAGATGGGTTCGTAATGGGTGAAGGTGCGACGATTCTAGTTCTTGAAGAGTATGAACATGCGGTTGAGCGAGGAGCTACTATACTTACGGAAATAGTAGGGTATAGTGATACTTGCGATGCAAACCACATCACAGCTCCTTGTGAGGACGGAAGATATGCTGCGCTTGCGATGACTCAGGCGATTGCAGATGCTGGAATCAAGACAAGTGATGTCGATTATATTAACGCTCATGGAACGTCGACTCCTCTCAATGACAAATATGAAACGGCTGCAATTAAGCGTGCCTTCGGTGAGGGATACAGAGATGTTCTTGTTTCTTCTTCAAAGTCACAAATCGGACACTTGCTCGGAGCTTCCGGATCGACGGAGCTGGCAATGACTATCATTTCCATGCAGGCAGGCATAGTTCCGCCAACCATTAACTATGAATATCCAGATGATTCATGCGATTTAAATCTGGTGGTGAATAGGTATAAGCAAGCGGAAATAAACTATGCGCTCAAGAACTCGCTAGGGTTTGGAGGCCATAATGCATCAATCGTAGTAAAGAGGTGGACCGAATGAAATTAACACACGAAGAAGTAAGAAATATTTTACCTCACAGATACCCATTTATCATGGTGGACAAAATTGTTGAACTTGAAAAGGGTAATAAGGCTGTTGGAATAAAAAATGTAAGCGGCAATGAGCCTTTTTTTCAGGGGCACTTTCCTAGTGAGGCTGTAATGCCAGGAGTTCTTCAAGTGGAGGCAGTGGGCCAAGTAGGTGCAGTTGCAGTACTGATTGATCAGGAAAAAGGTGCTAATGCATTTCTGGCAGGAATTAAAAAGGCGAGATTCTACAAGAAAATCGTCCCTGGAGATCAACTTGAAATCCACTGTGCAATCAATAATAGAAGTGGGAATATTGGATTTGGAGAAGGCTACATTCTCGTTGACGGTGAGAAGGCGATGTCCTGTGAGATTTCATTTGCCATCATGTAGAACGCCAGAGCTGTAATCCCCGTAGTGAAGAAAGGCGGATCTATTAAATGCTTACAGAGGTATTTGCAGAGGTATACGAGAAGTTCAAATTGAACCTGTATAAGCATATGTTTGTAAATGGCGGAAGCAAGGAAAATGAACTGACAGCGACAGAGACATTTACACTTGAGGTTATTCACGCTATGAAGAATCCTAAGGTTAGTCAGCTGGCGGAGTTTTTAGAAATGTCTACGCCTAATGTTGCATACAAGATTTCTTCCCTTATGAAGAAGGGATATATAGAGAAAATTCAGTCCAAAGAAGACAAACGTGAATTCATCCTCAAAGAGACGGAAAAGTTTCACGAGTATTACAAGGCGAAGAATAGCTATATACCGATAGTGCTAGACAGGCTGGCAAAAAGATTCACTGAAGAGGAAATCGATAATCTAGAGCACATTCTTAAGGTTATGAGCGACGAATTTATGGGTGAGGTTAATAGGTTCATCGCAGATAATAAGGTTGACTAGATGCACGACGACAGATTGCATGAGGAAGCGGTAATTTCTCTGATCAAGAGTAAGTTGATAAAGGCAGATATTCTGCCTGATAGATTTAAATATCTATATTTTGAAAATATCGATTCTACAAACAAATATGCGAAAGCACATAGTGATGAACTAGATGCAGCAGTTGTTGTGGCTGAGGACCAGTATGAAGGTGTTGGTAAAAACTCTTCGCACTGGTGGTCTTCCCCCTACTGTTCGATTCTGGCAAGCCTCGTGCTGACAATAGATCTAGAACCATCCGAAACGTTGGTATATCCGCTTCTGGTTGGAGCAGTAATTAGAGAAGCACTCGAAGAGCACGGAATTGATGCTGAAGTGAAGTGGCCAAATGACTTATACGTCGGAGATAAGAAGTTAGCTGGAATCCTATGCGAGACAATTATAGAGCATGGGAGAGTAACAAAACTGATAATAGGCTTCGGAATCAACGTGAATCAGTCTAGAGATGAAATGATTCTGTACAATATGACATCTCTCTATGGTTACAATGGTATCAAATATAATAGATGTGAGCTGCTTGCTGATATTCTGATAAAGCTCTTTGAGCATATGAAATACAGCTATGAGGATAATATGAAATATATGGAACGAGAGGTCAACACGCACCTGTACGCTAAGGGCTCCACTATATTTTTTTGAATCAAATAAGCGCTATGAAGGCACGCTGACTGGAATCGGTGCGGACGGAGCGCTTTTACTTTTGACAAATTCAGGCATGAAAGAGTTCCTTTCGGGCAAAATAATCATGTAACTGAAGAGAAAGAAAAGGTTGATATGAGTAAGAACCAAGATAGAGAAAATAATTTTTACGGTAATGATGGACATGACAGCAAAAGCCATAGAAAAAATCATCAACGCCTGGATGCACGCAGTATCACGAGTGTAGGGCTTGCGGTAGCACTGCTAGTAATCGGTTCTGCGATTGCTTTACCAATCGGACCAGTACCTATAAGTCTACAGTCGTTAGTTGTGCTAACAATTGGGATAACCATGGGTAAGAGACTTGGGTTATGGCCGTTACAGTATATGTAATCGCTGGACTTATCGGGCTTCCAGTATTTGCAGGACTCAAGGGTGGTCCTCAGTACATATTTGCTCCGACCTTCGGTTTCATTATGGCGTTTATACTTGCAGCATACATCGTGGGTGCAGGCTATGAATCGAGTTCAAATATGAGAAGGTACGCAAGCCTTATGGCAGCGACAATACTTATCTATACGATTGGAGCAAGCTATTTTTACCTAGTTCAGAGCGTGCATCTTGGAAATAGCATTCCGTTCGTGAAAGTTCTCCAGCTAACCGTACTTCCGTTTGTACTTGGAGACCTAATCAAGCTACATATAGCATTCTTTGTAGGTGGAAAGCTCAAGAATATACTTGGAGCTACTCTAAGAAATGCAAACTAAACTTTTTGAATTAACTTAACATAAATGGCGATAATCGATTCTTGTTTTCAGAAGGTGTTTACCGCCTTTTGTTTTATCTGATTGTTAAACAGATAAAACATACAATAGTAATACAAGAAATAGCTAAATGTAGTAGACAACATCTAACGCCTTGAAAAAAACAAGGTATTTAGATATAATCGATGAAAGTAATACACGTAAACACTGCCTGATGGCAAGGAGGATATAATGGTTAGAAGAAGACGTATGACAGATGCAGAGAAGGCACTTCTAATTGAAGAAGGCAGAGCAGCTAGAAGACAGAAGATGCTTAAGACAAGCCTTAGAATCGCTGGTCTCAGTGTAATCGCTGGAGCTACGCTTGTAGTTGCTACCAAGAAGATCTTCGATGAAATCTTTGTTGAAGATGACTGGTCAGACGTTGATTGGGGTGAGGATGACGAGGATTACGGCGTATACTAAACCAATCATTTGACAGAAGTTATAGATTTTGAAAGGGAATACGATGACGGAAAATAAGGGCACTTTTTATATTACTACACCTATATATTACCCAAGCGCTAAGCTGCACATAGGACACACTTACTGTACGGTTATGGCGGATGCGATGGCTAGATTCAAGAGACTGACTGGCTACGATGTGAGATTCCTCACTGGTACCGATGAGCATGGACAGAAGATTGCGAAGTGCGCACAGGAAGCTGGTGTAACACCGATTGAATATATCGATCCGATTGTTGATACAATCAAGAGACTGTGGGCGACGATGGAAATCAGCTACGATGACTTTATCAGAACCACAGAGGAGCGCCACGAGAAGCGCGTTCAGGACATCTTCATGAAGATGTACAACAACGGCGATATCTATAAGGATAAGTACGAGGGATGGTACTGTACACCTTGTGAGTCGTTCTGGACTGAGAGCCAACTCGTAGAGGGTAATTGTCCTGACTGCGGTAGACCTGTTAAGAAGATGAGCGAAGATGCTTATTTCTTAAATTGTCCAAGTATTCCGACAAACTTATTGAACTTCTTGGTAACGGTACATTCCTTCAGCCTGAATCTCGTGCAAAAGAAATGATTTCTTTTATCGAGCAGGGATTAGAGGACTTGTGCATTTCAAGAGCTTCACTGGACTGGGGCGTAAAGGTTCCAGTTGATGAAAGACACGTAATCTATGTATGGCTTGATGCGCTATCTAACTACATCACTGCACTTGGATTCCCAGGTGAGGATGATGAGACGTATAAGAAGTACTGGCCAGGAATTAACCTTGTAGGTAAGGAAATCGTAAGATTCCACTCCATTATTTGGCCTGCAATGCTCATGTCCATGAATGAACCAGTACCAAAGAAGGTTCTCGGTCACGGCTGGATTCTAATCGATGGTGGCAAGATGTCGAAATCAAAGGGCAATATCGTTGACCCTGAGATTCTAATCGATAGATACGGAATCGACGCACTTAAGTACTTCCTGCTAAGAGAGTACACTTTCGGACAGGACGGACTATATACTAACGAAATCATGCTTAACCGCATTAACTACGACCTCGCTAATGATCTTGGTAATCTTCTTTCGAGAACTGTTTCCATGATTGAGAAGTACTGCGGAGGAGTGGTTCCAGAAGCGACTACAGAGGATGATTTTGACCGTGATTTGATTGCAACAGCTCTCGGATGTGCTGCTAAGGTTGAGGCACATATGGATGAGTTCCACTTCAACAACGCACTTGAAGAGATTTGGACAGTTATATCCAGAGCTAACAAGTACATTGACGAGAAGATGCCTTGGGTTCTTGCCAAGGATGAGAGCAAGAAGGCTGAGCTCGATACAGTGATGAGCAACCTAGCAGAGACACTCAGAATGATTTCGGTGCTAATCATTCCTTACATGCATACAACTTCAGATAGGATGAGAGACCAACTCGGACTTGCAGATGCGGAGCCAAAGTGGTCAGACCTCGAAGAGTTCCGTATGATGGCAGGAGCTAACGTGCACAAGGGTGATGCGCTGTTCCCAAGACTTGATGTAGCTAAGGAAATCGAAATTCTCTCTAACACAGAGCAGGAAAAGGTTGCGATAAAGAAAAATAACCGCAAGAAATAAAAAGAATGAGGCCTCAAGTTTAGACTTGAGGTCTTTTTTACCAATATAGAGGAGGGAATAAATGCTATTTGATGCACATACTCATTTGAATTACGAAGAGTTTAGTGAAGAAGAGCGACTTGAGAGAGCAAGGGAGATAGAGGCGTCTGTGGTGGACTTTATCATCGATGTTGGTGATTCTGTTGAGTCGTCAAAGCAGGCAATTCAGGATGCTGCCGATTATCCGTGGTGCTATGCTGCCGTCGGAATACATCCTGATAAGGCGCTCACATACTCAGCTGATGATATAGATAAAATCAAGGAACTGGCTAGTGCGCCCAAAGTTAAGGCAATTGGAGAAATTGGTCTGGATTTTCACTACGGCAAAGATTCCAAGTCTGAGCAGATTGAGCTTTTCAGAAAGCAGGTTAGGATTGCGAACGAACTCATGATGCCGATTATGATTCATACCAGAGAGGCTGATGCGCTTACGATGGATATACTTATCGAGGAAGGGGCATTTAGTGATGCTCGTAAGGAGTATTTTCCTGAGAGACCGGATGAGCAAGGAAACATGGTGCCCGATGCGAGGGTGCAGCTTCACTGTTACTCCGGGTCACTTGAGCTAGCTCGTGAATACGTAAAGCTAGGGGCTACATTTTCAATCGGTGGACCGCTCACCTTTAAAAATGCTAGAAAAACAGTAGAAGTGCTAGAGGGAATTCCGCTTCAGTTTATAATGAGTGAGACAGATGCTCCGTTCCTAGCGCCAGAGCCTAAACGTGGTAGACCTAATAAGACGCCATATGTTGAGCACGTTGTTAGAAGGATGGCACTGCTAAAGGGTATTGAGTATGATGAAGCTGCGCGCATAACATCTGATAATGCGATACGTTTCTTTAACTTAGAAGATAAGTAATATACATATAAGTAATGATAATTTAATACTGGTTGCTTTGTTATAGAAATCTGATATGTAATAACGCAAAGTATAAAAATGAAATATGTAGGGGTTTGTTAGAAATCTGTATGGACAAAATTGCTAAGAAATTATTGATAGTGGAACAATTGAACGTGGGGATTCAGTAATTGTCGGTTTTTCGGGAGGGCCCGATTCACTGACACTCCTTCATGCGCTCAATTCTGTTAAGGCTGAGTTTGAACTCTCTTTATATGCAGTTCATATTAATCACAAGATTAGGTTGGTGGACTGTGATAGAGAAGCAGAACATGCTATAGAGCTATGCGAGAAAATGGAAATTCCGTTCAAACTCGTTGTGTGCGACTGTAAAGAATACGCAAAGCATTATAAGCTTTCTGAAGAAGAGGCCGGCCGTAAGATACGGTACGAAGCGTTCTCAGATATGGCAAATGAACTAGAGTGTAATGGAATCGTAAGGGGTCATATAAAAATTGCCGTGGCTCAGAATGCAGACGATCAGGTTGAAACTGTGCTTTTTCATATTATTAGAGGTACTGCAGTCAGGGGCTTAGCAGGCATACCCCTTCGCAGACTTGATGAGAGAGGATATGAGATAGTAAGACCGCTTCTCGGAATTAGGCGAACTGAAATCGAAAGCTATGTGGAAGAATTTGGTCTCCGTCCTAATATGGACGAGAGCAATGAGCAGCCAGTCTACAGTAGAAATAAGCTTAGGCTGGAACTGATACCAGAGCTTGAGAGAAAGTATAACCCTGCGTTTAGAAAGGCAGTCGAGAGACTTAGTGAGGCTGCGGCTTGTGACGATGATTACATGACACAAGAGGCCTTAAAAATCTATAAGAAAGTAGCTATAGGGAATCATGAATATGACATTTGCGAAGTATCAGGCATACATGAAGCACTGAAGAGACGTATTGCAGCCATTATGCTCGAGTCTGAAGATGTCCATCCTACGTATGAGCTTGTTAACTCAATTGTGAAGATTTTTGCTTCAGAGAACCCATCAGCAAGCTATGACTTACCTGGCTGTGTGACTGCAGTGCGCAGATACGAGAGATTGGTTTTTTTAAAGAAAGAACATCAAAGTGAGGATCATATAGAAAATAAAAAATGCGGTGGTGCAGATATTATTCCGAAAATTATAAATATCGATGAGTACAGAGAACTGCGAGATATGAATGTGAGCGTAGATGGCAGCACTAAACAGCGAATTATACATGCAGCATTTGATCTAGATAAGCTGGTTAAAGCCCGAGGAATCAATGGTTGTGTAGGTAATGACAACGATACTGTTAGCTCGCTTGGTCTAAAATTGCGCAATAGAAGGCAGGGGGACTATATAGCGGCTGGAAATGGCAGAAAAAAACTCCAGGATTTTATGGTGGATGAGAAGATTCCAAGAACATCGCGAGACGCTATCAAGTTGGCTGCTATAGGTAACGAAATACTGTGGATTTTACCCGATAAAATGTTTAAATCTGAGTGTTATAAGAATAAGGGGAAATATTCACAGAATTATCAGATTGATAACAGCTCGGAGAATGTTTTGTTTCTTGAACTACGTTAATTCGTATGATAAAATAACACGACAGTTTGTGTAAAATAACAAATTTTAAACCATAAACACTATTAAAGGAATATGAGGGGTAAGATAATTGAAGAGATTTTTTAAGAATTTCGCAATATATTTGGTTATATTTGTGGTCGTTCTCGGAGTAGCTTTTTTCTATAAGGGAGCAGATGGCGCAAAGAAGACAACCGAAGTGAAGTTCTCTACATTTGCAACTCACCTCGAAAAGGGGAAATATAAGACATTAAACATAACAGACCGCAAGATGACGGCAACTCTTAAGAATGGCAATAAGGAATATGCTTATGCGCCTTCAGTTGTTGAAATCAGCTGGTTAGAGAATAGCTATGTGTTCCCGCAGGTTAAGGAAGGCAAGCTAAAACTATCTAGTGATCCACCGCAGAGCAGCGTGAACTTCTTCTCGCTTCTACCAACTATTATTATGGTAGTTGCACTTGGATTCCTGTTCTATTTCATGATGAGTCAGGGTGGCAATAGCAAGGCGTTCCAGTTTGGTAAGAACAGAGCGAAGCTATACAAAGAAAATGGCAAGAATATACGCTTTGAAGATGTGGCAGGGTTAAAGGAAGAAAAGGAAGAACTAGAGGAGATTGTTGATTTTCTCAAGAATCCTTCCAAGTACTCTAACTTGGGTGCAAGAATACCTAAGGGTGTGCTACTCGTAGGAAATCCAGGTACAGGTAAGACTTACATTTCAAGAGCTACAGCTGGTGAGGCTGGAGTTCCTTTCTTTACAATCTCTGGTTCTGACTTCGTAGAGATGTTTGTGGGTGTTGGTGCTTCGCGTGTAAGAGACCTATTTGACCAGGCTAAGAAGAATGCACCTTGCATCATATTTATAGACGAAATTGACGCTGTAGGACGCAAGAGAGGCGCAGGCCTTGGCGGCGGAAATGATGAGCGTGAACAGACACTTAACCAACTCCTCGTAGAGATGGATGGTTTTGATGGGAATTCTGGAATCATTATCCTAGCTGCAACAAATAGACCTGACGTGTTAGACCCAGCACTGCTTCGTCCAGGCAGATTTGATAGACAGATTGTTATCGGTATGCCAGATGTTAAGGCTAGAGAGGAAATCTTTAAGGTTCATACCAAGAACAAGCCACTTGCAGATGACGTTACTATAGAGATTCTCGCAAGGAGAACGCCTGGGTTCTCACCAGCTGACATCGAGAACCTGGTCAATGAAGCAGCTCTTCTAACTGCTAGACGTAACGGTACTAAGATCAGAATGGATGAGATCGAGGAAGCGACTACCAAGGTAATGGCGGGCCCAGCTAAGAAGTCTAGAGTTATCTCTGAGACAGAGAGAAAGCTGACAGCATATCATGAAGCTGGACACGCGATAGTTATGAAGGCTCTTCCTAACTCCGATCCAGTTCATCAGATTACTATTATTCCTAGAGGAATGGCAGGCGGATTTACTATGTCACTTCCTGAGAATGAAAAGTTCTTTATGACCAAGGGTGATATGATCAATATGATTAAACACCTTCTAGGCGGAAGAGTGGCTGAGGAGCTCAAGTTAGATGATATCAGCACTGGTGCTAGCAACGATCTAGAGCGAGCAACTGCTATCGCTAGACAGATGATTACAAAATATGGATTTAGCGCTAAACTAGGTCCAGTAAGTTTCAGTTCAAACGATGAAGTGTTCCTTGGAAAGGATTTATCGACCAGACAGAACTACTCCGAGGAGACTGCTTCAGAGATTGATGCTGAAATTAAGCACATCCTTGAGAGCTGCTATGAGGCTACAACTAACATATTGAAGGAGAACGATGAAGCATTCGAAAGAGTTGCTCAGGCATTACTCCTTATCGAGACTCTTGATGGAGATCAGTTCAACGATCTCTATGAGGGTAAGGTTACACCAGAGGAACTAGCTGAGAGTGTAAAGGCTCACGAGGAAAAAATAGCTGAGCTTAATATGGCTGAGGCAAAGGAAAGCGAAAGACTTGAGGAAGAAAGACGAAGAGAAGCGGAAGAGAAACTCAAGGAGCTGCAGTCTGTTTTAGTCGGAGAGCTTAAGTTTGAAGACTCTACTTTTGCAGAGGGCGATGAAGCTTCTCCGAAGTCCAATCCAGAAGAAGTATCTGGAGATGATCTGCCAGAGGATGTTAAGCCTGAAGTCGAATCAGATGCGCAACCAGAAAAAGCTGAGCCTAGCGCGGACGACGAAATTAAGAATGATGCGGAAGCTGACGAAGAGCAATAAACTCGTAGTCAAAGTAATTGAAGGAGCAATAACATGAGGATAACTGTAGAAGATTGCCTTAACCTGGATGCGTTCAAAGGTAGCACCGTAATTTCCTGTAAGAGAAAAATGGACAGAAGAGTGCGCACACTTTCGGTTTTCGATGAAATCGATTATGAGAAGGGGATTGAGCGTAACGGAGTTAAAGAGCAGATGGTTCTGACTCACTTCTGGAACTGCAAGGATGACATTGATGCTCAGTGCCGCATTGTCGTTGGGTTTGGAAAAAAAGCAATCGCTACACTCGTAATCTTCCTACATGAGGAAGGTGTTAGAGCTGTAGACCCTAAGGTAATAAAGACAGCAGAAGATAACGGACTTCTTATAATTGTCATTCCAGACGATAAGGAGACCACATACGCGGTGCTTATGGAGCAGGTGCTAGATAAAATCCTTTATGGTCATAATTACAGCGATAACATTCTTAATAACACAATATACCACCTCCTCAACTTTGAGAAGCATAGAAACTTCCAAAGTGCACTTAAGGAGGCGGCTGTAAACAATGATTACCAAGCTATCTTGATGACTTCAGAGTTCAATCCAATTCTCACGATTGAAACTCGTCACGAGGAAACTATTGACAACGCTATAGTACAAGCCAAAAAGATGGACGTATCACACTCGACACTATTTACTCAGGTAAATATAAACGACGTAATCACATACTGGGGAACTATCGACATTAATAATGAAAAGCACATCTTGATGATTGTCGATAACGAGGATAACTACTCTGCAACTGAAATTAAAAAACTGGCAGAGATTATCGAACTTGCGATGGGTATGTGGAAGTACACTCCAGAGAGAGATTCGAGAGCCGAGTTTATCAAGTCGGCTATCAGAGGTGATCTCACATTCTGCTACACCCTCATCGATGAGGCTGGCCTAAAGGGTAAGCAGTTCGTAAGCGTATTCTATGCAAACGGAATCAACAACAGAGCTTCGCAGGATATTCTCGAGAAGTACAAGTCCGAGAAAGGATTTGGAATACTTCCTCTTATCGAAGGGAATGAATTTTACGGCATGATTTATGCTGATGCAGGAGAGGAAAAGGGCGTTCAGCTTAAGAACGATTGCCTTAGAATGTACGATGACCTTAAGGAAGGTCGTAAGGATGTAAGAATTTTCCACTCTACAGGTATTGAGGAGCTAGATAGCGCAATCGATGGTTTCAAGATGATTAATGAGACGTGGAACAATGTCGAGGCCGTGTTCCCATACAAGAGAGTGTTTACTAAGTACGAGATGTCAATGGTTTGCAACTGTATCAATATTCAGATGCAGGGTAGTGTGCTCAAAAAGATTTATCTAGACCTTCTCGAACCATTTGAGAGAGAGGTATCTCTGAACAAGGGCAGATTACTCCTAGAGACACTAGAGACCTTTGTTCTTGATGCAGGAATGAATAGTAACAAGACTGCAGAGTTTATGAATATTCATAACAACACAGTTCAATACAGACTAAAGCGAATCAACGAAATTCTCGGCGCAGAGCTGACAGGAAACAGAATTATTCCAGGCCTGACTATGGCACTGGCTCTAAGGAGAATGGAGGATCACTAAAATGCTTCTAGCTGTAGATGTAGGAAATACAAATATAGTGATAGGCGTGTTCAGCAAGTCCCAGCTCATTACGAGCTGGCGACTTGCTACAGATAGCAGGCGAAGTGCAGACGAGTATGGGATTCTAGTCGAGCAGATGTTTAGGCATGAGGGTATTGACCCAGCTGACATTGACGACGTAATTATATCCTCTGTCGTGCCTTCGCTGCTTTTTTGCCTTGCAGCACATGTGCTACAAGTACCTGCACGTCTCACCGCTAGTTGTAGAGACTGGTGTAAAGACTGGACTCAAGATTAAATGTGATGATCCAAGACAGATTGGATCAGATAGAATTGTAAATGCTGTTGCGGCGCATCATAAGTATAAGGGGCCACTCATAGTGATTGATTTCGGAACAGCAACGACTTTTTGCGCTATCACTGAGGATGGAGAATATCTGGGAGGAACAATTGCACCTGGAATCAAAATCTCGGCAAAGGCACTTTTTGAACAGACTGCAAAGTTACCGCATGTTGACCTAGAGGTTCCTGGCAATATGATTTGCAAAAACACTATTGAAAGTATGCAGTCAGGACTTGTTTATGGCCACATGGGACTAACCGAGTATATAGTAGAGGGTATGAAGCATGAGCTCGTAGATAACTACGGCAAAGACTATGATGCAATTAAGGTTATAGCAACTGGAGGACTAGCTCCGATGGTTGAGAATGGGGTAAGGTGTATTGACGTTATAGAAAAGAGACTTACGTTAGATGGACTTGTTCTCATATATGAGAGAAATAAATCACAGAGAAAGAAACACGACTAATGTCAGATAGCAAATACTTAATAGGCGATATTGAACTACCAAACCCTTTATGCTAGCACCGCTTGCAGGCGTCACGGATACAGTGACAAGGCGCCTTTGCGAAGAGCAGGGAGCAGCCATGACATGCACGGAGATGGTAAGTGCAAAGGGACTTTATTACGGAGACAGGAAGACTCCTAAGCTTCTTTACATACCTCCAGAATCAGGGCTAACTGCAGTTCAGATATTTGGTAGCGAACCAGATGTGATGGCTTATGCTGCATCAACACTGAACTCTCGTCCGAATGCAATCCTTGACATTAACATGGGGTGCCCAGTACCTAAGGTCGTAAAGAATGGTGACGGTTCTGCGCTGATGAAGAATCCTGAGCTCGTATACGATATAGTGTGTGCGGTTGTGAAGAATTCTGATAAACCGGTTACAGTAAAGATAAGAAAAGGCTTCGATGAAAATTCTATCAATGCACCAGAGGTTGCAAAAGCTATTTCTAGTGCGGGGGCTGCCGCTGTTGCGGTACACGGCAGAACTCGTCAGCAGTATTATTCAGGAGAAGCTGACTGGGGTATCATCAGACAGGTTAAGGAGGCTGTCTCTATTCCTGTTATAGGAAATGGCGATGTCTTTACAGGGAAAGACGGGGTGCGAATGATGAATGAGACGGGATGTGACTTCGTCATGGTAGCGAGAGGCGCTATGGGAAATCCCTGGATATTTAGAGAGCTAAATGCTGCTCTACGTGGTGAAGAAATCCCTGAGCGTCCGTCTGTAAGTGAGATTAGTGCAATGATGAACAGACATTTAGACGAACTTATTGAACTGAAGGATGAATACTCAGCGGTAAGGGAGATAAGAAAGTTCGTCGCATGGTATACTAAAGGGGTGAAAGGGGCAGCGAAGCTCCGCGGCAAGATTAACACTATTGAAACAAAAGCAGAGATGAAAGAGGCTTTGAACATTGAATAAAAAAAATAAACTTAAGGTAGTGTCTATCACGCTAATGTTGGTTATGCTAGCAAGCGTGCTCAGTGGATGTACAACCTTTGACAATTTCAAAAAGACTTTTATAGATAAACAGGTAGTAGGTGAAGAGAACACTATAATCATCGGTATATACGAGCCTAGCTCTGGTGAATTCAAGGATCAGGGTGAGGAGGAAATCAGAGGTATTGAGCTCGCGAATTCCATCTATGGCAACGTTAATGGAATTAAGATTAAGCTTGTGAGAGTCGATAATCAGTCAGATATAAACTCAGCTAAGGGTGCGATTCAGAACCTTATCAAGATGAAACCTACTGTCATAATTGGAAGTGCTGGAGAAGCGAACTCAATGGTTGCATCTCCTTATATTGAAGCTGCAAAGATTCCGACGATTACGCCATCGGCAGTAAATCCTCTCATTACAGAGAACAATAATTATTATTTCAGAGCTTCAATTACAGAATCCCAGAGGGGGGTAGGACTAGCTGAATACGTATATAGCGTACTAAAGTCTAGAAAGATTGCTGTTGTGTCCATGAAGAACGATAGTGCAAATACTGCGATGCTGAGAGGCTTTACTTCTAAAGTACACGAGTTGGAACAAGGGTCAGCTAGTGATTCGTCTTCTAGCACAACTTCGATACTATATAATAAATCTGTCGACGTAGACTTTGAAGGCTTCGGAAAGCTTGTTAAGGACATAAAAGAATCAGGTGCTGATGTTGTGATGCTGCCATTTGGCGCTGAGAAGTCAGATAAATTATTTAACGTAATAGAGAAGGAAAACCTTGAGGATAAAATTACATTCGTAGGCAGCTCATACTGGAATGCGGAAGAGTTCGCATATATGATGAAGAAGCATCCCAAGATAAAGGTCGTTTTTCCATCTGATTCAGTATTTAGCGGCGGTAAGACGACAACAAAGTCAGTTACTGCCGAGACACAGAGATTCCTCATCGAGTACGCTAACAAGTACGGAAATTATTCAGAACCTACTAGCAATGCAGCTCTAGGATACGATTCATATCTACTAGCGATTAATGCTATCAATAAGGCGAATTCCAAGAAGCCAGAAGATATAAGAAAAGCTTTATCAGAGCTATCTGGTGTACGAGGTGCGACTGGAGTATTCACCTTTGATAGTGATGGAAACCCCGTTAAGTCAGTTAACTTATCGACTATAAAGTCTGGAAAAGTTATTTCGCTATACGTAACCAATGAGGCGACCACGGCAGAGACCATGGAGAAAATTAAGTAGAGCCCAAAAACCTTTTTAAAGGGCTTAAATGTCGATAATGCATGCTTTATAGATTGAGGTAATGAAATGGATTATATCGAATATTTAGAAAAATCAAATTCCGAGATGATTGAGGAGCTTGCTAAGCAAGTAAAAATTGATAGCGTGAAGTCAGAGCCTATAAGAACACCTGAAGGAGAAGTGTATCCTTTTGGAAAGGGGGTTCAGGAATCGCTTGAAGAACTTCTTAGGCTCGGCGAGAGCATGGGGTTTGAGGTTCGCAACTATGACAACTATGTTGGTGAAATTGTATTTCCTGGTGATCCAGGTGAAGAATCATTCGGTATTGTAGGGCACCTCGATGTAGTTCCTGTATCTGATGACTGGAAACACGGACCGTTTAATCCAGTGATTGAAGACGGATTCATGTATGGTCGTGGAACTGCAGACGATAAAGGACCAGTGATTGCTGCACTATTTGCCATGAAGGCTATCAAAGATGCAGGTATCACACCTAAGAAAACGATTAAACTGATCGCTGGTCTCGACGAGGAGACTGGTAAGGAAAGCGCTATCCACTATAGAGAAGTGGCAGAGATGCCTGATTTTGGAATTACTCCAGATGCAGACTTCCCTGTTATTAATGGAGAGAAGGGAATTTTAATCTTTGATATAGCACAGAAGCTAAAGAAGCATACTGCTAAAGAAGGGCTTGTACTAAGCAAGGTTCAGGGCGGACTAGCGGCAAATGCAGTTCCAGCACATGCCAAAGCGGTTGTCGCATCTGATGATAAAGCGAGATATGATGAGATTATCGCGCTCGTTAAGTTATATAAAGAAGAGAGTGGATACGATGTTACTGCTAAGAAGACGGGAACATCTCTCGCTATTGAGGCACATGGTGTTGCTGCGCATGGTTCAGTCCCACACAAGGGTCTAAATGCTATCAGTATACTCATGCAGTTTCTAGGCAAACTGGAATTAGTGGGAGACGAGGTAACTGAATTTATCGATTTCTATAACGATTACATAGGATTTGACCTTAACGGAGAGCGTCTTGAGTGCCAGTTTGAGGATGCTCCATCGGGTAAGGTAATCGTAAATGTTGGAACTATTGAGATTAACGACGAAATTGCTACAATGAAACTCAACATAAGAGTTCCTGTGACATATGAGAATTCAGCAGTTCTAAACGGTATAGAGAGTGTACTTGGACCTAATCAGGGCATCGTAAAAGGCACTGATGAAAAAGCGATATACGTAGATCCTGAGGATGATTTCGTAAAGACTCTTATGGAGGCTTACAGAGATTTCTCAGGAGACTTAGATAGTGAGCCAGTAGTAATCGGTGGAGGAACGTATGCTAAACATTTTGATGGCGTTCTGGCCTTGGCGGACTCTTCCCGTGGGAAGATGATTGTATGCACATGACCGATGAGAGAATTTCTCTAGATTCATATAGTAAGATGGCAAAGATATATGCTTCTACAGTGTATAAGCTCTGCTGCAAGTAGGCATAAGACGAGACATGAGTGTTCAGGAACAGATTATTTATATAAATAATGAGCATGATACTGAAGCGTTTGGAATGGAACTGGCTTCTAAGCTAGAACCAGGTGATATTGTGGCTCTAATCGGTGACCTCGGAACTGGCAAGACTACTTTGACGAAGTATATTGCAAAGGGACTTGGAGTTACTGAAAATATCGATAGTCCTACCTTCAATATTGTTAAGGAACACAAGAGCGGTAGATTACCGCTCTTCCATTTTGATGTATATAGATTATCAAGTGGTGATGAACTTCTAGATATCGGTGCCGATGAGTACTTCTACGCGGGTGGTGTATGCATAATCGAATGGGCGGATATAGTGGCCGATGTCGTACCCGAAAAGGCAAAGGTTATATTGATAGAGTATGGTGACAGGCATGGGGAGCGCGTTTATAGATGTATATTCTAAATATTGAGACTACAGGAAAATACGGTTCGGTTGCACTCATAGATGGTGATGGTAAGCTAGTATCAAAAAAATCTAATGAGGAAATGAATCACCTTAAGGATATAATGTTTCTTGCTGATACGTGCCTTAAAGCTGAAGGAATAGAGCCGAGGGCGATAGGTGCTGTTGCAGCCTCCATCGGACCTGGTTCATTTACAGGAATTAGAATTGGTGTATCAACTGCGCGGGGAATTGCAGAGATGTTTAATATTCCTTGTATTGCCGTATCGTCTCTCGAAGGCATGGCAATGCTTGGAGACTCTCGTATTAACAAAGATGTAAGATTCATAGCACCTATTATAAATGCGAGAAGAGGACAGCTATATGGGGCTATTTTTGAACGAAATGGTGATGAATTCAAAGCGGTGCTTAGCGAAAAACAGTACATAATTGATGAGTTTCTGGAAGAGCTCGCTAAACTATGCGCAGATCCAGTTCAAGTTGTATTTGTAGGTGATGGAATAGACGCATATGAGACAGAAATCCGAGAAGCTGGAGCGTATAGATTAGCGGATGAAGAGTGGCGATACCAAGATGCGGAATCGGTGGCTAAGGTGGCACTTCATAAGTATGAGAATGGCAATACTGTTCCTTGGGATGACCTTCTCCCAAACTATATGAGAAAAAGTGAAGCTGAGATGAGGTTAGAATCTGGCACTCTGAGCAGCAAGATAGGAAAGCTCAGATGATAATTAAAGAACTTAATCAGAAGGCTGAGATCAAAGTGAGAATCGCGTTGGCTTCGGATCTAGAGGATATATATGAGCTGGATGTAGCGACATTTGCAATGCCATGGAGTAAAGAAGCTCTTAACTACGATATACTCGAAACGATAACGCATTTGTTATTGTGGCTGAGTGCGAAGGTGAATTTGCTGGCTATGCCGATATATGGACAGTGCTAGATGAGGCAGACCTCAACAGCATTGCTGTAAGAACTGACCTCAGAAGGAAGGGAATCGGTGAAGAGCTTATACGAGCGATGCTTGAATTGCTAGAGGATAACGGTGTGATGACTATCAATCTAGAAGTGAGAGTTAGCAATATACCGGCAATAGCTCTATACAAAAAATACGGATTTAAGGAGTGCGGTGTGCGTCCAGAATATTATCTCGATAATGGCGAAGATGCACTGATTATGAAGAGGGAGACAGGTGATTATGCACCAGAATAAGCATATTACACTGGGAATAGAGTCGAGCTGTGATGAGACAGCTGTCGGTATCGTTGCGAATGGCCGTGAGGTACTGGCAAATGTCATTTCATCTCAGATTGATATTCATACGAAGTTTGGTGGTGTTGTACTGAAATTGCTTCGAGGCGTCATCTTGAGAATATCAACGGAGTAATAGAGCAAGCGCTACATGAGGCTGGAATTACTATAGGTGAGGTTGACCTAATCGGAGTAACATATGGTCCAGGGCTTGTTGGCGCACTGCTCGTAGGTGTGGCTACTGCAAAAGCTATGTCTTGGGCGTGCGGCATTCCGCTAGTCGGCGTAAATCACATGCACGGACATATCGCGTCAAACTATCTAGAGTACAAGGAGCTTGAGCCACCTTTTATCGGTCTAGTGGTTTCTGGAGGGCATACTAACATCATCAAAGTAGATGATTACAACGAGTGCAAGATACTTGGAGCGACTAGAGATGATGCCGCAGGAGAGGCAATGGATAAGGTAGCGAGAGTGGTTGGTCTGGGATATCCAGGAGGCCCTAAGATAGATAAAGTTGCGCGCGAAGGCGATAAAAATGCTATCGAATTCAAAAGGGTTTACCTCGAGGATGGAAGCTACGATTTTAGCTTTAGCGGACTCAAGACTCAAGTTCTGAACTATATAAACAGTGAAAGGCAGGCAGGTAGAGAAATCAATGTACCTGATTTGGCTGCATCTTTTCAAGAATCAATTATGGAAGTCATTGCTGATAAAGCGATTAACGCCGCTACCTCATATGGTAATAATAAAATCGTAGTAGCTGGTGGTGTTGCTGCTAACAAAGACTTAGGGAGTTACTTGCGAGTAAGGGTGAAGCAGCTGGTATCGAGATTCTAAAGCCGGCTCAGATTCTTTGCACAGATAATGGTGCGATGATCGCTTGTTCTGCATACTATAAGATGAAGAAAGGAGAGTTCGCGGATATGTCACTAGATGCGTGTCCTGGACTGGAGTTTTAACTATGCTTGTAATGTCGGCAAAAGATATATGCAAGTCATATGGAACTGACATCATAATCGAGGATATCTCGTTTTCTGTAAATAAAGGTGATAAGGTAGGAATTGTTGGACCTAACGGAGCGGGCAAAACCACGCTGCTGAGCATAGTTGCAGGCGAGAATGAACCGACTAGCGGCGATGTTTTTATTCGCAGCGGATTCGTCGTAGGGTATCTTAAGCAGAAAGATCATTTTTTCTCAGAAGGAACAGTGCTTGCTGAGGCTGCAAAAACCTTCACCCACTTCTACGAGATGGAAGAGGAGATATCAAGGCTAGAGAAAGCTATATCAGATACAAACAATCCTAAATTTGACAAGGATCTTAATGCATATACTCACCTGATGGACGAATACAAAGCTAGTGGTGGGTACTCGTATAAGAGCGAGCTTGTTGGGGTGCTGGCGAGCATGGGCTTTGGCGCAGAAACTCATGATAAAGAGATAAGCATGCTCTCTGGCGGTGAGAGAACGCGTCTCGCGCTAGCGTGTATGATGCTTAGAAAGCCAGATATTCTGATGCTTGACGAGCCTACGAATCATCTCGATCTCAAGATGCTTGCTTGGCTGGAGTCGTTTCTTAAGACTTACAAAGGTACGATAATAGTCGTATCCCACGATAGATATTTTCTAGATAGGATAGTGAATCGTATATTTGATATGCGCGGAACACATCTTGTTGATTATCGTGGAAATTACTCAGAGTACCTCGTAAAGCGTAGAGAGCGTGAAGAGGTGATGAGACGAGAGTATGATAAGCAGCAAAAGGAAATTGCTCGTCAAGAGGAGATTATCCGTAGATTTAAGCAGCATAATACTGAGCATCTAGTCAAGAGGGCGCAGTCTAGAGAGAAGAGGCTTGCTCATATCGAAGTGCTGGATAAGCCTTCATTTAAGCAAGCGGAGCTTAAGCTTTCGTTTGATGCGGATTTTCAGAGTGGCAAAGACGTAATAATGACGGAAGAGCTCGCTAAGAGCTTTGGAGAGAAGAAGCTCTTTAGTGATGTAAAGTTTGATATTAAGAGTGGTGAGAAGATATGTTTTATCGGTGAGAATGGCGTCGGAAAGACTACACTACTGCGCATTATAATGGGCGAAGAAGAGGCAGATGACGGATATCTCAAGATAGGCCATAATGTGGATTTTGGATACTATGATCAAGGCCAGCTCTTGCTAGACGAGAGTGAGACGGTGCTTGGGGAGATGAAGAATGCATACCATCTCTATGCTGATACTGAGATGCGTAATATTCTCGGCAGGTTCTTATTTAGAGGTGATGACGTATTCAAGAGTGTCTCAGCACTTTCTGGTGGCGAGAAAGCGAGATTATCGCTTCTGAAGTTAATGCTGTCGGGTGCTAACACCCTAATCTTCGACGAACCAACGAACCATCTAGACATAGAGTCTAAAGAAATTGTTGAAGCTGCAATTATGGAGTTTAAAGGAACAGTTCTTATCGTATCTCACGACAGATATCTACTTAGCAAAGTTCCCGATAGAATCCTTGAGCTAAGGCAGGAAGGCATCAGGGAATACAAGGGGCAGTTTGACTACTATCTCGAAAAGAGTGTTGAGTTCGACCAGCAGGAAGCAGAATCAACGGAAGAACAAGCGCCAAATTCTGAGCTAAGTGCTGAAGAAGAGCGCAAGCAGCGTAAGGAACGAGAAGCTGAGGAGAGGCGTAGGACTCGCAGAGTTGCAGAGCTTGAGGCGATGATTCATGATATCGAGGGTAAAATCGATGAGATTGAGTCCGAGATGTGTAAGCCGGAACACGCGTCTAACGTTTTCTACCTTCGTGAAGCTGGAGATAAGGCTGATGAATATAAGACAGAACTTGAGGGTATTTATGATGAATGGCTAAGTCTTCAGGAAAACGATTAATCGAATAATTACATTTGTCGAAAGAAAAATATTTTTTCATAAAAAATATTTATAAGAAGCACTAATTCTATCTGTAATGCTAATTTGCTACATCCATTGACTGTATGAGATAATCTCGTTAAGATTGTATCAAGAACTACAGTGTTGATAGCTATCCAACAGAGCAGGGCTTTGTTCCAGAGGATGTATTCCTATCCAGACTACCTGAGATTGCTAAGAACGCTATTCTAGATGCTTGCACAGGAGCAAACCCTCGTAAAATCAACCAGGAGGAGATGGAGAGGCTACTCAAGGCTTGCTACTACGACACTGAGGTGGATTTTTAAAGTTAGGAAATTACAACTTGCAGTTTGATGATTAGAATAAAAAAGAGGCAGTATTAAATATTACCACTGGAGGGAGGACTGTGACATGACCACAGTCCTCTTTCCGTGATGATAGGCGGAGTATTTGTGCAATAGCAAAGAAGAGTTACATATGAGACACTATACCTGATTTATAAAGCAAAAACAGTTTCGCGGATTTATTTACAATAATCATAATTATAATGCATTTGATTGATAAAAAACTTGCAAGAATCGATTGTATAATTTATAATTATCTTTGAATTTCAAAAGGAGGTTAGAGCTATGACTTTTGATACAATCAGAGATCTAGTTGTTGAGCAGCTTGGTGTAGATGCTGATATGGTTCAGATGGATACAAGCCTGATGAAAGATCTCGAAGCAGATTCACTTGATGCCGTTGAAATCATTCTCGGCGTTGAGGAAGCTTTCGGTCTAGACATTCCAGATGAAGAAGCTGAGAAGTTTGAGACTGTAAAGGATTTAGTAGAGTACGTAGATTCACACAAGTAAGAAATACGAAAATTGTCGAGTTGAGGTGGGAAGTATTTATGAAAAGCAATAATACAAAGGTATCAAACGCGATTATACGCAGACTACCAAGATACAGAAGATATTTGAACGAACTTCGTAAGCAGGGCGTTAAGAAAATCTCTTCTAATGAATTGAGTGAGCTTATTGGTTATACTGCATCTCAGATTAGGCAGGATCTCAATACATTTGGTGGCTTCGGTCAGCAGGGATACGGTTACTCGGTTGATTCTCTATTCCAAGAGATTAACAAGATTCTAGGTCTTGACCGTGAGTACAAGACAATCGTAATCGGTATTGGTAATCTTGGTCAGGCAATCACGAACTACACTTATTACTACAAGATTGGGTTCAATATTGTAGGACTTTTCGATGTTAATCCAAGACTCGTAGGCCTAAGCATCAATGATGTTCTTGTTCGCGATTTTTCTGAGATGAGCGATTTTGTAAAAGCAAATGACATTGACATTGCTATTATCTGCGTTAATCGTGAGAATGCGCAGAAGGTTGCAGACGTACTTGTCGATGCTGGTATTGAGGGTATCTGGAACTTTGCTCCAGTGGATCTCGATGTACCGCATGATGTCGCTGTTGAAAATGTTCATCTGAGTGACAGTTTGCATACACTGTCATTCCTCATAAGAAGCAATGAGCTAGAAGATGCTGAGAAGTAAATGATTTTGACATTACGAAAGAAAGACAGCTGGGCACTGCCCAGTTGTCTTTTTTCTACCTTTGTACAGTTGTATAAAAGGCATAAAAAATCCCCCTGTGCTACGCACAGGGGGCATTTCTACCTTTGGTATACCCCTAACGGATTATTCCTGAGCAGGTGCGCCTACTGGGCAAACATCTGCGCAAGCTCCGCAGTCAATGCAAGTATCTGCATCGATAACGTAAGGTGTTCCTTCTGTAATAGCCTCTGTTGGGCAACCATCCATGCATGCACCACAGCTGATGCAATCTTCGCTAATCTTATAAGCCATAATAATCCTCCTATGATAAACATTCATTTACTTTCTTTATCTGCATTGTATCATGGTATAATGGGTTTGATAAAGTTAACTTTTTGTAAAGTTTTCAAGGATTGTTATGAGTATGAAAGTTTATTCTTTTACTGGAAAAAGTGGCACGGGTAAGAGCTATCAAGCGATAAGAGTTGCGAAGGAAAAGGGGATTCCGGCACTGATTGATGATGGTCTTTTGATTTATAAAAATAAAATTGTGGCAGGAAGATCAGCCAAAAAATGTGAATCAAGAGCTAAAGCAATGCGCACTGCACTTTTCAATTATGAGGATCACCGAATCGACGTGCAGAAAAAAATAAAATCCCTCAAGATTAAGAAACTACTCGTGCTCGGTACATCTGACCATATGGTGGACATAATAACCGACACTCTTGAACTGCCGCGAGCTATAGAGAGACTTTACATTGAGGCTTTTACCAGTGCTGGCGAACGAGAAATCGCTGCAGATCGTCGTAATAATCACGGTGAACATGTAATACCGGCACCGATGGGGGATCTGAAGCGCGATTTTGCAGGATACTTCATGAACCCACAGAGATTTCTCAAAAATTGGAATCTCGCTAACGATGAGACAGATAAGTATGAAAAAACTGTGGTCATGCCACAATACGCCTATAATGGAAATTATACGATTAATGAGAACGTAATTGGGGATATCATTAGAATTGTGGCTAGGAAGTATCGTCGAAACATAAGAGTTACTAATTTTTATAACAACGGTAAGACTGGGAGCTTGGTGATAGAGCTAGACCTAAAGGTCAGAAAGACAGTTGACTGCATGCGCTCCTGTATTATCCTCCAAAGGGATGTAAAACGCAGCATTGAGCAGATGACTTCATTTCAGGTAAAGTGCGTAAATGTTAACATCAAGGAGCTAGTACTCGACCGCGAGATAATGCGTAATCATGACAGAAAGCAGGCATGAAGATGCGAAACCTGAACTGAAATAGAGAAGGTGTTAGGCGGTAAATTTTCCATATTTTCATATATAGCACTGAACATAAAAACGATGATTCATATCACCTAAATGCAGTGATCAAAAATATCAGCCCGCGGGATATCACCTGCAGGCTGATGTTTTGTTTATATCACATATATCTATATTTTTTTTAATTCGAATTGCTTTAGGTAGTTTAAATATTTTTTTTCACTTGAAGAAAGTTCATCTATAGGACGATGTCCTATACCGTATACGAATTTTATAGCTGGCTCAATTGGTATAGCCTGTATATTTGAATTATTTGGTAGATTATTCGAAAATTCAACAGAATGAAGTGAAATCCCCATTCCAGCCTTTAGTAGCTCAATACTTCCTATTGAACTACCTTCGTACGTAGGACAAAATTCAAGCTCTTGCGCAATCATGGCATCTTTAATAATAGCCTGGAGAGTGGAGTTCCTCCCAGGTATGAGTATCTTCTCGCCAGATAAATCCTTAAGCGATAGGCTGGTTTTATTAGCGAGTGGATGAGATATATTAACTAATGCTACAAATTTAGTTTCAACCATTGGCAGAAACTCATAATTCCCAGTTAACTCGCTAGGAGGAAATGCCGTAAATAGATTGTATTTTCGTTGTTTAAACATCTCTAGCAAGCCTATTTCATCTGCCTCTATAAGATTAAAATTTATATCGGGTTCAGCAATCATAAATCCAATCATATATCCTGCAAGATCGTAATACTGTGGATTTGAGATAATTCCAACAACGAGTTTATTGCTATCCCTAGAGCTAAATAACTCTAACTCACTCGAGTACGAGTCGCATAGTCCAATTATCTTTTTTGCATAAGGTAGAAACATGATTCCTGCTTCAGTTAACCTAATTGATCGCGTGGTTCGAATAAATAATTGTGTCCCGAGTTCCTTCTCAAGAATTCTTATATGTTTAGATAATGATGATTGTGATATAAATGAATCCTCGGCAGCCTTGCTAAAATTAAGATTGCTAGCCAATAAAATAAATTCTTTTATATGTTCTGTATTCATAATGTGCCTTTCGTTTAACGAAGCTATATATTCTAATATAGAATAAATACTAGCATATTTTGAATTGCGGGACAACGTGAAACAAGATTACAATTGATAAAAAGATATCAAACGCAGATATCGAATAAAATATTGCGAATTATTTTTTGAAGGAGGCACCAAATGTTATTCCAGGTTTATGGTGAAAACTCATTTTATCAGCTAATTGGATGGGTTATGGTTTTTGCAGGACTTATTATTACAAATGAGATTCAGAGAAGATCTAAGGCGGGAGGCTGTTTTTTCTTTTTCGTGTTACCGGCGGCACTCACTGCTTATTTTATCGCTATCTATATCGGTGCGGCTAATGGTGCTTCCTGGGCGCTTAAGAACCCTACATACGTTCATATGACCAGCTGGTTCCACTATGCTAAGCTCTATGCAGCTACAGCAGGATGCATAGGGTTTATGATGCTCAAATACAAGAAGGGGATTGGAAAAACTGAATGGTTTAAAGTCTTTCCGTTTGTAATCGTGGCTATTAACATAGTAATCGCGGTATGCAGTGATTTCGAGAGTGCAATAAGAGGATCTATTGCACTGGCAAATACAGGCACGAGATGGTGGTTATCATCTGAGGGTGTATGGCTTTACGGTGGCTGGTGGAATGTAGCAAATGGTGTTGCAGGCATTATAAACATATTCTGCATGACTGGATGGTGGGGGATTTATCAGTCTAAAAAGAAAGATGATATGCTATGGCCGGATATGACATGGGCTTATATACTAGCTTATGATATTTGGAATTTTGAGTATACGTATTTAAATCTTCCAACACATTCGTGGTACTGCGGATTTGCGCTACTATTAGCACCAACTGTTGCAGCGATATTCTGGAATAAAGGTGGATGGATTCAGAATCGTGCCAATACACTCGCTACTTGGTGTATGTTCGCACAAGTATTCCCAATGTTCCAAGATTATAGCAGATTCTCCGTAATACCAAGCTTATACGCAGATGGTTTCATGAAGTCCAATATTCACCCAACTGCCGCTGATCCTAGAGCTGGTGGAGTTGTTGCAATCGCTTCAATTCTTATTAACCTTGCAATATTTGCATACATCGTTAAACGAGCAAAAGCTCAGGGCATTAATCCATACAAAAAAGAAGTATTTAAAGGTACACGTGACTTTGAGGAGGCTATGGCGAGAGCAGCATAATCAGATTCTAGTGATTATAGGAGAGCAGTATGATTAATTACGATAAGATTAAAGGAAATAAAAAACCAGAATGTGTTAAGGATGACGGTCCCATTCGCGAACCGATAGTTAAACTTGCTAAGATGATTACCGATAGACCTGCACAGCATCTAGGTCTTAAGAAGATTACAAAAGATGACCCGGAGTATTGGGGGCTGGCAGCTTTAATTTCTGACGAGGAGGCTGAGCTAGCTAGTAAACTCGGAGTGAGGAAACCAAAGACATTTGAAGAAATTCATAAGCTTTCGGGCATGAGTGAAGAGCACTGCAGGAAACTCGTAGATCATATGTCCGAACAGGGCATTCTCGAGTATAATTGGGAGAATCTAGATGGTACAAATCCTAAGAATGAAAAGAGATACATAGTTCCTATGTTTGTACCTGGAGTTGGTGAATTTGCAGCTATGCATGAGACCAATATGAATGAGCATCCGGAGCTTGGTCGATTCTTCGAGAGGATGACGTTTCTTCCTCTTGAGAGAGTAACTAAAATTGTTCCGCCTGGGGGTGCTGGTGTTGGAATGCATGTTATTCCTGTAGAGCAAGCAATTTCAATGGAAGATACTTCTATCTCTGTTGAGCATATTTCGCACTGGCTTGAGAAATATGAAGGCAAGTATGCGGCGAGCCCATGCTCTTGCCGTAAATCTAACTGCTCATACGAAGAAGGCTGCGCTGATGATTTTAATGATTGGTGCATAGCTGTCGGTGATATGGCGGATTACGTTGTAGAAACGAAGAAGGGTGGACGATACATTTCCAAAGAAGAGGCGCTTGAGATATTTAAAAAAGCAGAGGATAACGGATTTGTTCATCAGATTACTAATATTGACGGAGAGCAGAAGATATTCGCAATTTGCAACTGTAATGTAAATGTGTGCTATGCATTAAGAACGTCACAGCTCTTCAATACTCCAAATATGTCGCGCTCATCATATGTTGCAAGAGTTGAGAAAGAAAATTGCGTTGCTTGTGGCAGATGTGTAGAGTACTGTCCAGCAGGTGCGGTTAAGCTTGGTCAGAAGCTATGTAAAGCGGACGGGTCGGAAGTTAAGTATCCAAAGAGTTCTATGCCTTCACTTGAGAAGTGGGGCCCTGAGAAATGGGATATAGATTATAGAGACAATAACCGTATCAATTGCTATGAAACTGGAACTGCACCTTGTAAAACGGCCTGCCCTGCTCATATTGCAGTTCAGGGTTATTTAAGACTTGCGGCACAAGGAAATATAAGGAGGCTCTGGAGTTAATAAAGAGAGAGAACCCATTTCCAGCGGTTTGCGGTAGAATCTGCAACAGAAGATGTGAAGATGCATGTACGAGAGGGACTATCGATCAGGCGGTAGCAATTGATGAAGTGAAGAGGTTTATCGCACAGCAAGATCTTGACAGCGACAGAAGATTTGTCCCTGATAAGGTTATACCTAAGGTGTGTGGGGAGTTTGAGGAAAAGATTGCCATAATTGGTGGCGGACCAGCTGGTTTAAGTTGCGCATATTATTTAGCTATAAAGGGATACAGTCCAACAATATTCGAGAAGGAACGCAGAATGGGTGGAATGCTTACCAATGGAATTCCTAGTTTTAGACTTGAAAAGGATGTTGTAGAGGCAGAAATCGATGTGCTAAAAGAACTTGGTGTCCAATTTAGATGTGGAGTTGAAGTAGGTAGGGATATCACGATTCCAGAGCTAAGGGAGCAAGGTTTCAAAGGATTCTACTTAGCTGTTGGGCTGCAGTCTGGCGGAGAGCTAGATATCAGTGGAGCTGATGCAAATGGCATTATATCTGGTATCGATTTTATGCGGAGGGTTAATCTCGGCGATGAAACTGAACTAAAAGGACGAGTTGTTGTTATCGGTGGTGGTAATATCGCTTGCGATGTTGCTAGGACAGCCATAAGACTTGGTGCAGATGCCGTGGATATGTATTCCCTTGAAGAATATGAAAAGATGCCTTGCGGTGAAGAGGATAGAAGTGAGTGTGAACGTGATGGAATAACAATTCATGGTGGATGGGGACCAATCTATATTTCAAAAAATGAAGATAATTGTGAAGCGATATCGTTTAGAAAGTGCCTCAGAGTGAGAGATGACGAAGGCAGATTTGCTCCAAGGTTTGATGATAATGATCGTGTGACTGCTAGATGTACCACCGTAATTTACTGTATAGGTCAAAAGGTAGAGTGGGGAGAGATACTTGAAGGTACTGATGTTAAACTTAATGCAAATGGGACTGTAAAGGCGGATCCAGTTACATATCAGACGGACGAACCGGATATCTTTGTTGGAGGCGATGTTTACACTGGTCAGAAGTTCGCTATTGATGCGATTGCAGCAGGTAAAGAAGGGGCTGTGTCTCTTCATAGATTTGTACAGCCACGATCAAGCCTTACGATAGGGAGAGATCGCAGAAACTTTGTTGAATTTAATAAAAAAGATCTGAGCGTAAACGAAGAGTCATTCGATAATTCGCCAAGAGAGAGAATTGGATATAATGAGGCACTGGCAAGGACGTTTAAAGATGAGAGAATCTCCTTTACCGAAGAACAGGTCAAGAAGGAAACTTCAAGATGTTTATCATGTGGAGCCTCAATCGTAGACGAGAACAAGTGTATCGGGTGCGGTGTATGTACTACAAAATGTGGATTTGACGCAATTAAGCTACATCGTGAACATCCAGAATGTTCCAAGATGGTACCTAGCGAAGAAAAGATGAAACACATAATCCCATACGCGATCAAACAGGCAGTGAAAGTAAAGATTGCAGGAAAGAAAGGTTAAATTTCATGCATGAACTTGGAGTGGTATTTCATATTATCGATGAACTGAAAGTTGTTGCAGAAGTCAACAATGTGACCAGGTTTTCTAAAGTCGTCCTTGAACTTGGGGAGGTATCTTCTGTAATACCTTCATATCTTGAGGATTGCTGGAAATGGGCATCTGCAAAACATGAATTTGTTTCAAATGCTGAGCTCTTGATTGAAACTATTCCGGCAGTTACTTACTGTGAGGCATGTGCTCGTGAATATTCAACCGTAAAGCATGGACGCACTTGCCCATATTGTGGGAGTGGAAATACTTATTTGATACGTGGGAATGAATTTATGATTAAGGAAGTAGAAGTACCAGAGGTTTAGAAATGGAAAAAGTAAAAGTAATTGAAGTAAGGGAAAGCGTTTTTGCAAATAACGATAGAGAGGCGGATAGGGTACGAGAGAAACTAAAATCTAAGAAGACATGCCTAATAAATCTAATGTCATCACCTGGTGCTGGTAAGACAACTACTCTTCGCAGGTTAATTGGTGATTTGAGTAATGAAATTTCAATTGGGGTAATGGAGGCAGATATCGATTCCACTGTAGATGCGGAGGCTATCGCTGAAACTGGAGCAAAGGCTATACAGATACACACAGGTGGGATGTGTCATCTTGATGCTGGAATGACTGAGCAAGGGCTTGATGAAATAGGATATGAAGACTTTGACATGTTGGTGCTTGAAAATGTTGGGAATCTAGTATGTCCTGCGGAGTTCGATACCGGTGCCGCTTTCAATATGTCGATTTTATCTGTTCCAGAAGGCCATGATAAACCTCTCAAATACCCTCTCATGTACGAGGTGTGTAAAGCACTCGTTATTAATAAGGTTGATGTGTTGCCGTATTTTGATTTTGATATGGAAAAATTAATGGAATATGCAACAAGGAGAAATCCAAGCATCAAGATATTCCCCGTTTCTGCTAAGACTGGAGAAGGCTTTGAAGAGCTCGAAGCATGGCTGAAATCTGAAGTAGCAATGTGGAATTCATAAAAAACAGCAGCCCGCAGGATATCACATGTGGGCTGCTAATCTTATTTTTGATTGTAAAGCTATCTCTCTATATGCTCGTTAATAATGTCTATATAACGATCAAGTCTAGGAAGTAAGAACCTATGAATAAGCTTATCAATCTTATTTCCCGTTGGAATGACAAATACCAATGTAATAATTAGCACGATTGCTGCAATTCCATAGCTCATAACAGCAATTGGCATAAAGCCAGTGACTAGCTGCATAATAAGTCCTAACACAAATAAAAATGCACTCTCTATAAGTAGCAGCATTGGAATCGGCGCCTTCCAGCTCCTTGTCTCTGCTTCATACAAAAGGGAAGAAGTCTCACTAGATGTTGAGACAAGATCAAGCTTTAAATAGTTGACATTAATTATTAATCCAGATAAATTTTTGCCCTCAGGAGTTTTCTGCAGAGCTTTTAGGCTTGGGCGATCAAAATAATAGCTCTCGGGTGTATCAACACCCGAGTAAGAGAGAAGCCCCTTTAGAGCAATCTGTACCAATTCTGCTTGTGCGTTAATATTAACATTACCTTTTGCTATACTCATATTGATTAGCTCCTTGACCAATTATCTTGTAGTATTCTGAGTATCTTTGTTCGCGCTGACCTTAAGCCATATGAGAAGGTCAATCTCTACAAGCGACAATATGATACCTAAAAACGAAGCTGCCTTATTTATAACGACAATGCCTGCTAAAGACAATCCCGCAAAAATATCTAGCAGCATAGGAATCAAGTAGAAATATAGACGCTTCTTTAAATCGTGGCTATCGTCTAAGTCCGCGACAATATTTAGGCAAGATGCCAACAGTACTACGGACGCAATAAATAAAAGCAAGAAAACGAATCCCAAGAAAAACAGCTTGAACAGTGCAGCATAATCTTGATAGAAGAAAAAAGTATCACCAAACGATATGCTGTTTGATACCGATATTCCAAGTGTCGAAAACAGGATAATGCGCAGAACTGCAAAGGCTATATATACTACGAAAATTCGCTTAATCGACCTCTCATATAAGCCCTGTGAATAAAACTTAGTTTCTATATTTCTCATATCTCTCTTCAGATAATCCTTTAATATTGTTCTTACAAATAACGTGTCTAAATCTGTTATGCTTCGTTGTTCTCGGAAGGTGTCGTAGCATCATCTGCTTTTACTTCGTACGCAACATCTACAGGTGCGGATTCAGCCTCAGCAGGTACAGCCTCTGCTTCAACAACAGTCTCTACATTATGAACAGGCGTTTCCGAAACAGGTGAAGCCTGAGTTTGTGTGTCGTTACTAACAGTTTTCTTAAGTTCAGCAACTGCGCCAAAGTCGAGATTGCTCTCAAAGTTGCTTTCGCCCTGCAGCTTCCTGAACTGGTTGATAGATACACCGCATAGAATCCATGTTACGATACCGAGCACTAGGCCAAGCATAGCTAGTATGGCAGCTACAACAGCTCCGATAATAAGGAGTATAAAACCAGTGTTTTTGCTTCTGCTCTTAGTCATTAAGATTATTGAGAAAATAATAATCGCAATTGAAACAACTAATAGTCCAATGAACGTAGCTCTCTGAACGGTGTATATCTCCATGTAGTAACCGCTGTAACCATACGAAGATAATAGATACTGATTGGTAATTTTAATTACCAAGAATGCTACTAGTGTAGCAATTACGAGTACGGTATTAAGAATTATACCTTTTTTTGCAATGCTCTGTTCTGTCATAACAATTCCTTTCTTAACAAAAAAATTCTAGTTAATTGTACCACATCTTGACTAACACACATAGTTTTTAATCTACATTCTCTGTGTTATAATATAAAGCAACTACAAGGTTTATGGTCATTTGAAATTCGAACTGGGAAAGGAAGGTTATTAATGGCACTTGTAACAACTACAGAGATGTTTAAGAAGGCTTATGATGGAGGTTATGCTGTCGGAGCTTTTAATGTAAATAATATGGAAATCGTTCAGGGAATAACCGAGGCGTGCAGGGAGGAAAATGCTCCTGTAATTCTTCAGGTGTCAAAAGGTGCTCGTTCATATGCGAGTCATACATATCTTATGAAGCTAGTTGAGGCAGCAGTTATGGATTGCCCAGATATCCCGATTGCGCTCCACCTCGATCACGGTCCTGATTTTGAGACTTGCAAGTCTTGCATAGATGGCGGATTTACTTCCGTTATGATTGATGCTTCTTCAAAGCCGTTTGAAGAGAATGTTGAGATTACAAAAAAGGTCGTAGACTATGCTCACAAGTATGGTGTAGTAGTTGAAGCTGAGCTCGGTACACTTGCTGGAATCGAAGATGACGTAGTAGTTGCTGCAGAAGACTCATCTTATACACGTCCTGAAGAGGTTGAAGAGTTTGTGCGTAGAACTGGCTGTGATTCTCTTGCTATCGCAATCGGAACTAGCCACGGTGCATTTAAATTTAAACCAGGCACTAAGCCACAGCTTAGATTTGATGTTCTTCGCGAGTGCGAGCAGAAACTACCAGGTTTCCCAATCGTATTACACGGAGCATCTTCTGTTCCGCAGGAATATGTTCAAATGATTAACACTTATGGTGGAGCTATGAAGGACGCAATAGGTGTTCCAGAAGACCAGCTCAGAGAGGCAGCTCGTTCAGCAGTTTGTAAGATTAATATCGATTCAGATTTAAGGCTTGCTATGACAGGTTCTGTTAGAAAGCATCTAGTTGAGTGTCCGGCAGACTTTGATCCAAGACAGTATCTGAAGCCAGCAAGAGCTAATATCAAGGAGCTTGTAAGACACAAGATTGTTAATGTTCTCGGCTGCTCAGGAAAAGCGCTATAATACTTGAAAAGTATTGATTTGACGAGATTAAGAGCATTGCGCAGAGCGCAATGCTCTACTATTATAAACATATAAAAAGTAAATAAATATAAGAGGTATAGATGAAAACACTTTATTTTGACTGCGCGAAAGGCATCAGTGGGAATATGGCTATAGGAGCACTTCTTGAGGTGTCTGATGGTGAACAGTATTTGAGAAGTGAGCTCAATAAGCTGGGAGTTCCAGGATATGATGTTAGCATTGTAAAGAGAGACTCACACGGAATCGATGGAACTTACGTAGAGGTTCTAGAAGCTGGGACAGATATCCCAGTTGATGTGATACCTGAAGAAATTCCAAGGAGAGGACTCTATATACATGGAGGTCTTCACAATCACGAAGGGGAGTATCACCGTGGACATGGTTACACATTTTATTCCGATTGTGAAGATGAGAAGACTAAGAAAAAATCAAAAGAAGAGAAGAAGCTAGCTAAAAGGCTCAAGAAGAAGAAAAAGAAAAAGCTTTGCGGAAAGTGTGAGAAACCGAATTTCAAGGGCTACTGCAAGTGTAGAGGTGAGTATGTAGATCGCGCTATTGAAGCTAGTGAAGAGTCTCATACACAAGAGCATCATGAAAAACATCATCCGCATGTACATCATAATCACGACCAGACTCATAATGACCACAATCATGGTCATGAACACCACAGCCATCACCATGTTCATAGGACTTATGGTGATATAAAGCAGATAATAGATAATAGCGGAATAACAAATGATGCTAAGGAGCTTGCAAAAGCTATGTTCCATAAGGTTGCAGTTGCAGAAGCTACAGTACACGGCAAACCGATTGATGAAGTGCATTTCATGAGGTTGGGGCGCTAGATTCGATCGTTGATATCGTCAGTGTAGCGATACTTATGGATTACATTAAGCCAGACCGAGTTATTTCTAGTGTCGTTTCCGATGGATATGGTACGATTAAATGTGCTCACGGAGTACTTAGTGTTCCAGTACCTGCGACATCAGCGATTTACAAAAATGAACAGGTTAGGTTTAAGCAGATTGAAGTACCAACTGAACTCGTGACACCTACAGGAGCGGCGATTGTCTCGACCTTTGCAGAGTCATACGGACTGATGCCTGAGATGAATATAAGCAGAATAGGAATTGGAGTGGGAATCCGCAATATTGGTGGCCCAAATACACTTAGAATTGTTTTAGGAGAAGAGGTGCCATCAGATAATGCAGTTCAGACTGGCGATATCTTAGTGATTAACTCGAATATCGATGATTCGACTGGAGAAGAACTAGGATATGTTCTGGAGAAGCTTATGGATGCGGGGGCACTTGATGTTTCGTATTCTCCAATATTTATGAAAAAGAACAGACCGGCGTATAGACTTGAAGTTATCTGCAGGGCTGAGAACAGAGCGAAGCTATGTGAGATAATCTTTGCTGAGACTACTACTATCGGTGTTCGATATTATCCGGTGCAGCGTGAAGAACTTACTAGGACTAGAGCTGTGATAGACACTGAACTAGGGCCTATTGAAGCGAAGATGGTTTCTACAGTGAGTGGACAGAACTACACGTATCCAGAGTATGAGAGCTTAAGAAGGGTTGCGTCTGAACTTGGCGTATCCATTAAGTCAGTGCGTGCGGCATTTGAGAAAGGTTTGAGGGAATAATGTATAAGGCTGCAATTTTCGATATGGATGGTACGATTCTGGATACCATCACTGATCTTAAGGACAGTACAAATTACGCACTCAAGGTAAATGGTCATAAGTGCGACTATAACGTGCAAGATGCTTCGCGATTCTTTGGTAGCGGAGTGAAGGTTGCCATGTCTAGAGCTCTTGCTACTGAAGCGGGCTTTAGCGAAGAAGAGGTTGATAGAATCGGTGTAGACATATCATATCAGGGCGATGAAGGGGAACTTGCAGCAGTGATAACTTCTTTTGAGGAATGGTATCCGAGTCACTGCGATGAGAAAACTCAGCCATTTGAAGGAATTGATACAGCAATTAAAATACTAAGGGAGAAAGGCGTTAGAACAGCAGTCGTTTCAAATAAGATGCATGAGGCAGCGGTTATTCTCGCTGAAAGGTATTTTCCTGATACGTTCGAATACGTTCAGGGCGTAGATGAAACTATAAGGAGAAAGCCAAATCCAGACGCAACACTTAGAATCCTTGAACTCATGGAGCTTGAACAGAATGAAGCGGTTTATATAGGGGATACCGAAGTTGATATTGAAACTGCAAATAACGCTGGTCTTAATTGTATTAGTGTGGACTGGGGATTTAGGAATAGAAAATTTTTGGAGACTATCGGAGCAGAGAATATATGCTCCAATATGGATGAGCTAGTCAAGATGATTATAGGCTAGTATATATTTTATAATTTACGGAGGAAAATGTGGGAGTGACTAAGCTCGAGTGCACCAAGGAGTGTATGTTTGTCGTTAATAAGAAGGCGTCAAAGGCGAGTTCGTTCAGTTTTGTAGGAGACTATGTAGTCATAGCTGATGATAAAGGGGTGCCAATTGATGGTGCTCGAATCAATACCAACGAACAGCTTTATACAGTGCTTTATTATGAAAAGCGTCACTTCATAACGCTGGTAGTTAAGAAACCGATACCATACGCCATTTCGCTGGTATTTCGAAGCGGTGCAGATTACGATGATGTATTTGCCCTACTTGAAATGACGGCAAGCAAAGTGAGGTTTAGCTGTCAGAACTTCAAGATTTCAAGTTATGCGAGCAGAATTGCTGAGAAACTTCAAGATGGTGTTGAGCTCGCAATCATGGATGTCGTAGACAAGTCCACCGTTGTGGTATGCCCAGAGTGTGGCGTAGAGGTACAACCTGGAACACCTTACTGCATGGAGTGCGGAGCTGAACTTTAGATAGTAATAAATTCAGATTTATAATTATATTCAGTGATGTGTTGAAAACGAATAGAAACATTTGATGAATAAGAGGTTTATTGAGAGGAGAGCGAATTGGATAAGGATGTAATGATGATGGAGCCCTGCCAGACTGGTGACATGAGCAGTTTCGAGGAAATTGATAAGGATATGAGCGAACTTGCAGAACAGTTATTGTCTGATTATAAGCTAAATCGTGATATCGATACGATTAGAATGTCTGAGATACCTGACCAGAAGGCTATAAAGGAGATTATTCGTGAACTGATGATGGTTCTGCTTCCTGGCTATTATCGTGAGAAGTCTTACCGCACATATAGCGTTGAGAAGAAGATTTCAGTAATCCTTGAAGACGTTATGTACATGATGACAAAGCAGATTGAAAAAGCTCTTCTATATAGGCAGGAGTTTGAGGATACTTGTATAGCGCTTAGGCAAGATGAGGCGAAGAAATCGTAAAGGCGTTCTTCAGGCAGATTCCGAAGATTAGAGAATATCTCAACACAGATATTCTTGCTACATACGAGGGTGATCCGGCAGCTAACAGCAAGGATGAAATAGTTCTCGCTTATCCGGGACTATATGCAACTGCTATATACAGACTAGCTCACGAGCTGCATGAACTCGATGTACCACTAATTCCTAGAATTATGACAGAGTATGCACACAGAAAGACTGGCGTGGATATTCACCCAGGTGCAACTATAGGAAAGTATTTTTGCATGGACCACGCAACTGGTGTTGTAATCGGATCGACCTCTATAATTGGAGAGCATGTTAAGGTGTATCAGGGAGTTACTATCGGAGCTCTTTCCACTAAGGCGGGACAGAAGCTTCATGGAACTAAGAGGCATCCGACTATCGAGGATAATGTTACGTTGTACTCAGGAGCGTCTGTACTCGGTGGTAATACTGTTATTGGTGAAGGTGCAGTAATAGGTGGAAACGCATTTGTAACAAAGTCTGTAGATCCTCATACAACAGTAACAATCAAGACTCTTGAGATGGTGTACGATAAGCAGTCGCATAAAACTGGACAGGAGAAGGAACGTAAACAGGACGAGTGGTTCTACGTAATTTAATTTGCTTTATTGTAGGGGAATAATAATTTCTAGGAGGAGGGAGCATGAGTAAGAAGCTGACGATGGGAATATTGGCTCACGTAGATGCGGGCAAGACTACGCTCAGCGAAGCTATGCTTTACTCTGCTGGGACAATAAGAAAACTAGGACGAGTCGACAAGGGCGACTCGTTCTTCGATAATTATGAGGTTGAAAAAAACCGTGGAATTACCGTTTTTTCAAAACAAGCAGGGTTAAATTGGCAAGATAGTCACATCACTATACTTGACACACCAGGACATGATGATTTCTCAGCAGAGATGGAGAGAGCTCTCGATGTAATAGATTATGCGTTGCTAGTTGTGAGCGGTGTAGATGGACCGCAGAGCCATACGGAGACTATATGGAGGCTGCTTAGGGCGAGAAAGATTCCAACTTTCATATTTGTTAATAAAATGGATCTTGCCATTGCAGATAAGGAAGAGCAGCTTAGTCGTATCAAAGGCAGACTTGGTGAAGGTTTCGTTGATTTTAGCGTAGATAAGGAAGACGAAGCTTTTGTAGATGGCGTAACATTTTATTCGCCAGAGTTGGCAGAAGCTTTTTTTGAAAATCTGGAGATCCCATCTGCGAGAATACTCAAAGCCATTGCTGATTGCCAGATATTTCCTTGCTTGTTCGGATCTGCTCTTCATCAGGATGGCGTTGACAAGCTGCTCGACACAATTTCAATCTACACCTACGGATTTGATGAACTACACGAGGGCATATCGTTAGAAGATAAAATGGGAGCGTTAGTATATAAGATTACACGTGACCAGAGAGATGAAAGAGTTTCTTTTATGCGTGTTTTGAATGGAACTCTAAGGGTTAAGGATAGTGTGGCTGTAAGAAACGATGCTGGCGAACTAGTACATGAAAAGGTAAATCAGATTAGACTCTATTCGGGTCAGAAATACATAATGGTAGATTCAGCATCTGCAGGGGATATCTGTGCGGTTACAGGTGTTTCTTCATCCAGAGCTGGTCAGGGAATCGGAACACTTGCAGAGAGCAGCAGTGTGAGCGGCATCATTGAGCCGTTTTTAACCTATAGGATACTTCCTGAAGAGGGTGTTGATCAAAATAAATTCATATCTGACATGAGGATGCTTGAGGAAGAGGATCCTAAGCTGCATATAGATATAGAGCAGGGTGTCCGTGGTGCAAATATAAGGCTTATGGGAGATGTCCAGCAAGAGATTCTCAAGGCTCAGGTGCTAAGTAGGTTTGGATACGAAGTGCAATTTGAGTCAGGAAATATAATCTATAAGGAAACTGTGATAGCTCCTGTAGAAGGGGTGGGGCATTTCGAACCACTAAGACACTATGCTGAGGTACACCTTATTATCAGACCTGGGGAGAGGGGAAGTGGAATCGTTACAGATAGTAGTATTCCAGAAGATGTTCTCGGTAGAAATTGGCAAAATTTAATTCTATCGCATCTAGATGAGAGAATCTTTCGAGGTGTGCTTATTGGCGCACCTATAAGTGATGTACGCATCTCGCTAGTTGCAGGAAAAGCGCATGAGAATCATACAGAGGGAGGAGATTTTAGGCAGGCTACGTATAGGGCTGTTAGAAATGGACTCCTTCGGGCCAAGTGCCGTATACTAGAACCTTGGTTCAGCTTTGAGATAAAACTACCGAGTGTTAATATCGGAATGGCGATGACTGATATTAGGAATGGGTCTGGGATATTTGGTGAGCCTACAATAGAAGGTGATATATCGGTCCTAAGCGGAAAGGCGCCAGCATCGGTGCTCCTTGACTACCAGAGAAAATTAACATCATATACCGGAGGAAGGGGAAGAATTAGCTGCATTCTTATCGGATATGATTTCTGTCATAATGAAACTGAGGTTATAGAGAATTCCAATTACGAAGCGGATAAGGATAAAATAGAAACTGGAGATTCTATATTCTGTTACCACGGGGCGGGTAAGACTGTCAAGTGGGATGAGGTACAGGACTTCATGCACCTGCCTTACTTATTAGAGTCGGAAGCTGATACCAAGTCTAAATCTAGATCTGCAAGAGATGAGACGATGGAAGCTGGCCGTAAGTTAGCTAGTGATGCTGAGCTCCTAGCTATATTTGAGAGAACGTATGGAAGTATCTCGAAGAATAAGCCAGTAAAGCACAAGGTGAAACCTAAAGAATCTGAATATCATGCGATGGAGAGGCAGAAACGGTCACTTCACAGGCTAGAAAGAGTAGCATCACCAGATTCTCATTTCGTTGTTGACGGTTACAATTTGATAAATGCTGATGAGCACATGAAGGCGCTTTCGAGAGCTGATATTGGGGCGGCAAGAGATCATCTCGTAAATATACTAGCAAATTACCGTGGGTATCTCGGCTGCAAGATGACTATCGTATTTGACGCGTACAGGGTTCCGTACAGCTTTGGCAGAACGTATACTCTTAATGATACTGAGGTAGTATACACTAAAGAAAATGAGACAGCGGATGCTTACATATCTGAACTGACAAAGGTAATCGGTAAGCGTGAGAGCGTAACAGTTGTATCATCAGATGCACTGGTGCAGGAGATGTCGCTTGGACACGGTGCACTAAGGATATCTTCCAGAGAGTTTCTGATTGATATCGAAACAGCTCTACAAGAGATAAGAGATTTTCTTGATGAAAATAGATAGATGCATAGTATAGACACAAAGAGAAATGGGGTAAATAGATGGAGAAATATTTGGGATGCCATCTGTCGTCTTCGGATGGATTCGAAGCGATGGGAAAAGCGGCGCTGTCGATTGGTGCTAATACATTTGCTTTTTTTACTAGAAATCCACGAGGCGGTAAGGCGAAAGCAATAGATGAAGCTGATGCTCAAGCTTTGATAAAGATTATGGAGGAGCACAACTTCGGAAAACTCGTGGCTCATGCTCCTTATACTCTGAATCCTTGCTCTGGCAAGGAGAGCGTGAGGGAATTTGCACGAACATGTATGGCAGAAGATCTAAAGCGCATGGAGTATTTGCCAGGAAATTACTATAATTTCCATCCTGGTAGTCATGTCGGACAGGGTAGCGAGCTGGGAATTCAGATGATTATTGAGACGCTTAATGAAGTCATGTGGGAAGACCAGCAGACTATCGTTTTACTAGAGACAATGGCGGGCAAGGGTAGCGAAGTGGGCAAGAGCTTTGAGGAGCTCCGCCAGATTATCGATGGAGTGAAGTTCAAAGATAAGATAGGTGTTTGCCTTGATACCTGTCACATCAGTGATGCTGGTTATGATGTAAAAAATGACTTCAAGGGAGTACTTGATGAATTTGATAGAATTGTCGGGATCGAGAAGCTACGTGCACTTCATATCAATGACAGCAAAAATCCGATGGGCGCCGCAAAAGATAGACATGAGAAGATCGGCGATGGAGAAATAGGGCTTGATGGTATGTTAGCCGTGGTTAATAATCCACATATTGTAGGGCTTCCATGTATCCTTGAGACACCGCAGGAAGACCTTGAAGGTTACGCAAGAGAGATTGAGACACTTAGATGAAATACTATGAGATAAAAATTGAAGTATCGGAGATTGGTATTGAGCCGATGCTGGCGGCACTTATCTGTAACGGGATAGACACTGCTGAGGTAAACGATCCATCAGATGCTTTGTTTATGACTGGTCAGCACGGAGAGACTGATTACCTCGCACCAGAGGACTTCGAGAGAGAAAGAGAAAAAAATCCTAGCATCGTCGTATACGCGGCAGATGATGAAGATGCTGATAATACTGTTGAGACTGTAAAGGAAGCAGTACAAAACGTTAGAGAACATACAGAAAGTGGCGTATTCGGTCTAGGAGCTGACCTCGGTTCGCTGAAGGTAACAGTTAATATCCGCAATGATGAAGAGTGGAAAGATCGCTGGAAGGAATTTCTAAAACCTGCGAGACTCGGATACAGCTACATAGCTGCTCCACCTTGGGTAGATATGTCTGAATATGAGCAAGATATCGAGGATAGGGAGGTCATTCGCATTAACCCAGGGATGGCTTTTGGAACGGGACTTCATGAAACGACTTCGCTATCTGCAGATTTTCTGGAGACTTATATCCAAGAGGGTGATAAGGTCCTGGATGTAGGCTGTGGCACAGGAATACTTTCTATAGTAGCGAGTAAGATTGGGGCTAGCGAAGTTCTAGGCATAGATATTGACGATGAGGCGGTGGCAGCTTCGATACAAAATTTAGAGGCTAACGACGTATATAATGCAATAATTAAGAAGGCTGATTTGACTTCTGGCGTAGATTTCAAAGCTGACTTAGTTGTGGCAAACTTACTTACGAACCTCGTCATTCGTCTCACAGGTAATATACGCAAACACCTAAATAGTGGCGGAAGATACATAATGTCTGGTATACTAACTACTCAGCAGGACAAAGTGCTCGAGGCACTTGAAGAGAATGGGTTTGAAAAGTTAGCAATTGCTGAACAGGGCGAGTGGTGTGCCATCGCAGCTGAGCTTAGATAAAAGGGGATTTGGGAGGAGACTGTAATGCCAATTAAAGTACCAAATAATTTACCGGCGATAGAGACGCTTACTAATGAGAATGTATTTGTAATGACGGATACACGTGCTATGACGCAGGATATGCGTCCGCTTCACATATTGCTCCTTAACCTGATGCCGACAAAGATTGATACAGAGACTCAAATTACGCGTATGCTCAGTAACACTCCGCTTCAGGTTGAGCTTGAGCTACTTCAGACGGCAACTCACAAGCCACACGTTACTTCGCAGGAGCATATGCTTGCGTTTTACAAGACTTTTAACGATATCAAAAACGAATATTATGATGGAATGATTATCACTGGAGCACCGATTGAACTTCTTGATTTTGAAGAGGTTGATTACTGGGAAGAGCTCTGTGAGATCATGGAGTGGTCCAAGACTCATGTTCACAGCACATTCCACATCTGTTGGGGTGCACAAGCTGGCCTCTATTACCACTATGGAATAGATAAGAAAAGGCTTCCTAAGAAACTCTCCGGTGTGTTTAAGCACACTCTTAAACCAAGCGCAGCATGCTGTTTAGAGGTTTTGACGATGAGTTCTATGTGCCTCAGTCAAGAAACACAACTGTAGAGGAAGAAGATATTGAGAAAACTCCTGGGATTACAGTTCTTTCCACATCTGAAGAGGGTGGAGTTTTCTGTGTCAAGTCAGATAATGATAGGCAGATTTTCGTGACCGGTCACACGGAGTACGACTGGAATACGCTTCTCAAGGAATATATTAGGGATAAGAATGCGGGTATCAATCCAGAGATTCCTGTAAATTACTTTCCAGATAACGATGATTCAAAGACTCCAGTGGTTCGCTGGAGATCTTCAGGTAGCTTGCTATTCTCAAACTGGCTGAACTATTTCGTATATCAGTCGACACCGTACGATATCAAGCTCATTGAAAATGAGGATCTTGCCCCAGCACTTAGAAACAAATCAGAGCTGACGGTTGCGAAGTTCGGTGGATCATCACTTGCGACAGTTGACCGTATCAAAAATGCTGCAGAAGTGGTTCGTCATAATAAAGCTCGCCGCTACGTAGTGGTTTCGGCGCCTGGTGTTCATAATGATGAGAAAGTTAAGATTACAGACCTCCTGCTTTCGGCGCATGATAATCCAGATAGCTTTGATAGTAAGATTGAGCAGGCGAGAAAGAGATTTAAGGATCTTGCGTTTGAGCTAGATTCTAAGATTAATATCGATGAGATATTTAACAAGATAATTTATGACTATAAGGCTTCTGGTAGCAGAGATTACTTGATTAGTAGAGGAGAATTTATAACTGCACAGCTCATGGCTGAATATCTTGGCTACGATTTTATTGATACAGCTGAAGTGATTAAATTTAACAACGAGGGGTATCTACTCTCTGATATGACGAGGACTAACATAGAGAAGCTTCTCAAGGCGCATCAGCATGCTGTATTCCCTGGCTTCTATGGTGCAAATGAAGCAGGAGAAGTAGTAGCCTTCTCAAGAGGAGGTTCTGATATCACAGGCTCAATCGTTGCTGCCGCTGCAAAGGCTGACCTGTATGAGAACTGGACAGATGTTCCTGGGATTTTGATGGCTGATCCTCGCATCGTTAAGCATCCACTCAGTGTTCCTGTAATAATCTATAAGGAGCTAAGGGAGCTAGCACTAAGAGGTGCGGAAGTGCTGCATGAGGACGCAGTTAGACCTGTAAGCCAGTGCGGAATTCCTATTAATATCAAGAGTACGCTTGAGCCAGAGAAGCCAGGTACTCTCATTGTAAAGAATGCTGATTCATACGAAAATTTCCTTGAGATTTCCAGCATCACTGGTAAGAAGGGGTACTCATCAATCCTTATCGAGCGAGAGAAACTCAATGACGATGCAAAGTATCGTGAGCGAATTCAGAATATCCTCGACGAGTTCAACATCACGGTTGAGAGTGAGCAGCTTGGACTAGACTCTTTCTCAATCATCGTGGGCTCAGCAAGTGTTGCTAACTGCGAAGAGGAACTTACTGAGAGGCTACGTGCTGCAACAGATGCGGATGAAATTACGATTTCTACAGGTATTGCAGCAATTGCAGTAGTTGGAAGGAATATCTCTGGTGAGGTCTCTGTAGCGATGAAGATATTTGAAGCGCTTTCTAGTGCTCATGTAAATGTTAGATTTATAGACCACGCACCAGAACGTATAAGTGTACAGGTGGGTGTATCTGAGTCTGATTATCAGAGAGCTATTAGGGCGATATACAACGCTTTCGTTGCAAAGCATAAATAAAATATAAAGTAGATGTGACCTATGTTTAACAATTTACTGATTTTCGTATCACGTAGTTGTAGACAGGGGTACATCTACTTTTGCATTATTATGGAAATTTTATGAATAATTTTAAAATGTAACATCTGTTACGGAGATTAGAGATATTTAATGTATAATGTATATACAAACATAAAGCAAATAAAGACAGTATAATTAAGAAACGTAACACGCTGACTAAGAGTAAGATAATAGTATTTTCGAAGGAGGAAACAGACATGGCTGTAAAAGTATTAGACATGAAGAGAAATGTACATGACCTAGCGACAGAATTTCCGGAAGTAATAGACATCATGATTGAGCTGGGATTCAAAGATATCTCGAATCCAGTTGCTCTAAACACTATGGGAAGAGTAATGACGATTCCTAAGGGCTCTCAGATTAAGGGGATAGATTTAGAATCAATCGTAAACCTGTTTGAGGATAAGGGTTTTGAGGTTATCAATGTTCCTGAGATTAAGAAAAAGGAAAAAGCGCAGACTGCTGAAGTAAAGGATGAGCCTGCAAAACCTACATTTGATGTAAGCAAGCTCAATATTCCTGATTTTGCAAAGGCATACATCAGAGAAGACGGCACCGTAGAGGTAGATAAAGTTCCTGATTTTGTAAAGAACTTCCTTGATGCTGATGGAAGAATCGACCCAAGCAAGCTACCGTCATTCATGGCAGATAGTGAAAAGAAGGCTGAAGAAGGTCCATCACAGGAAGAAACAAAAAAGCCTAAGAATGCCAGCGAGAGAGAAGTTTTGCTTCGAAGCTATATCGAGAGACTTACTAACGGTGAAGACCTCGAGACGGTTAGAGCAGAATTCGTTGAAAATTTCAAGGAAGTTGATGCTCTTGAAATAGCAAATGCTGAGCAGCATCTGATTAAGAGCGGAGTTCCATATCAGGAAGTTCAAAAGCTTTGTGATGTGCATTCAGCGCTATTCCACGGTTCAACTAAGCAGGAAAAGATTATGAATGCTGAGAAAGCTGTTGCGGCATCCAAGGCGGCTGCACAGCGAAGGATGAACGGCGCAAATGACCGTAAGGAAGCAGAAGTTAAGGCACAGGCGTTAGTGGCTGAGCCGGGTCATCCATTAAATGTGCTCACTCTCGAGAATGAAGGTATTGCCGAGCAGATTGCTGTAGTGAACAAGCTATTTGAAGATGGTGCTGACCGCACTGTCATAACAGAAGAGCTTAACAAGCTTCGTGCAGTATCAATTCACTATGCTAAGAAGGGTGACATCATATACACAATCCTCAAGACTAGATACGATGTTACTGGTCCATCAGATGTAATGTGGACAGTAGATGACGAGATCAGAGATGAACTAAGACGTGTAACTGATGGTACCCTATCTGACGAGGAGTGGCTAGAAAAGTCCAAGGCTGTAGTCAAGAGAGCTGATGAGATGCTTTTCAAAGAGGCAAATATCCTATTCCCAATTTGCGTACAGTTCTTCAAAGATGAGGAGTGGGAAGAAGTTGGTCGTGATCTAAAGGAGTATGACTACTGCCTCCTCAAGGAAGAACCTGCTGAATGGGATAAGGCTTCGAAGGAAAACTACACACATAGGGCGGCAAAGGAAGGTAAGAACGGAGCAGCTGGAAACGACGAAGTTATCTTTGCACTAGGACACATGACGCCTTACCAGCTAGAGGCTATGCTCAATACAATTCCTCTTGAGCTTACATTCGTTGATCATGTAGATATGAACAGATACTACAACGATAATGGGGAGAAGAAACTCTTTAAGAGACCGATTAGTTCGCTCGATAGAGAAGTTTATACCTGCCACCCACCAACGATTGAACCAATGGTTCGCAGCATTATATCGTCATTCAAATCTGGTGCTCAGGACAAGGTTGAGGTATGGATGAACAAGGGTGAAAACGAAGTTTTAGTTAGCTATAGAGCTGTTCGTGACCCACAGGGTAACTATGTAGGAACTCTTGAGTGCGTTCAGATAATGGACGAAATAAGAGACCATTACAAGGAGAAATTCCAGTAAGAATATATAAAAAACTACACATGCGATTGCAAGAATTTTATGATAATATAATGATGAGTAGATATTATTTCAAATAGAAGGATTGGGAAACACGCATGGTATTAAAGCTCAAAACAGCTTTTAAGAATATTAAGGTGATAGTCGTTACTGAATTACTACTTATGGTAGTGATGGTATCGACTATTGTCGTTAAAGCAGATGCCATCAATGATCGTCGTGTTGTAAGCACACCACTTAAGCTTGCTACACTCAAGACCATTAGTACTGACAGCGATTCAAATGAAGTTACGGGTACGAAAGCAACAATCTCCGATGCGGAGACTGAGCGAGATATCAAGGTGGCTGACGACAAAAGGGCTAGCATTATCTCTTTTGCTAAGCAGTACATCGGTAAACCGTATGTACTAGGAGGCAAGAGCCTTACTAATGGTTGTGATTGCGCATCGTTCATAACTCTTGTTTACAAAGAGTACGGTTACAACTGGAAGATAGGTTCGGTTAATACGCTATATGATCACTGTGGTGGAACTACCGTATCTGTTGATGATATGAAGCCTGGCGACATAATTTTCTTTGGCAGAGGCAATAAGAGGTTACATGTAGCTATGTATGCGGGAAATGGTCGAATAGTACACGCTATGGATCCGTCTCACGACATTTGTGAGATTGATCTCTATAGACCCGGTACAAAGACCACATATAGTGGCAAGAGCATATTGGAAGTTAAGAGGATAATTAACTAGTGATATGCTATGAAGGGCTAAGCTTAATAGCTGATATGACATTTATTATTTAAGATTTGAAGCGGAGGAACACTACTGGTGATGGAGTATCCTCCGTTTGCTTTTTCAATAATAACCGATGTGTGGGAATTTTGGAAAAGGTATGCTATAATGTGCAAATGCTAAGAGATTATAGAGGTTATAAGGAGGAACTTATGGAAAATAATTTTCAGAATCAGAACAACAACCAGAATGGTGGTGGTTACGCACAGTATACAAGACCTATTTCAAGAAGAGAAATTGGACTCTGTATTTTATTCACGCTGATTACTTGCGGGATTTACGGCATTTACTGGATGATCGTATTAAATGATGATGTTAACGAGGTAGTTGGCGACAGAACTGCTACATCAGGCGGCATGGTGTTCCTGTTCTCACTTCTAACTTGTGGAATATATGGCATATACTGGGTTTACTGCATGGGTGAGAAGCTAGACAGATATAATGGTAAGGATGGGAATTCAGGACTTCTTTTCGTTCTGCTCACGATATTCGGCCTTTCAATTGTTGCATACTGCATCATGCAGGATTAAGTGAATCAGCATGCAACAGTTGCATAATGAACAGAATTGCAGTTTTCTGCATTGTCTAATTAAAAAAACGACTCCTTTTGTAATATTGGGAGTCGTTTACTATATTTGGCTGAGAATGACGCACATATATATACCGTGTATTTTCAGGTATATTACTGGGTATAAGTGCCCTGGCTGTGGTACGACAACTATGTGTGTAAGCATACTGAGGTTTAGGTTTGGCGATGCATTCTATGCAAACCCTTTCATCTTCACGACTATACCATTCATAATGTTCGAGATAGTGTATAACGTGTATTTGAGCTATACGGAAAAGCGCATGCCGCTATGGAACAAGATACTACTCGGTGTTTACTGCTCCGCATTACTGATTTTTGCTATTATCAGAGATTTCATGTAAAAGGCTCCATGCATGGACATGAGTATGACGATTTAACGAGAGAGGGCAGACGATAGAGCCCTTCTAATTAAAAAGTAATATAAATGCGCTCCGTGTGGGGCGCATTTTTGTGTTTATGTTATCATTTGTTATTGCTTGTTGTTGTAAGCCATTCTGTAGATTTCTTTGAAGTCGTTTCTGTACAGAACCTTTGCGGCACCAACTTTGCCGCCAACGGCTCGTTCGCATTTCTCAGCAAGCTCATCTATAACTTCATCTGTTAGCTCAAATTCAAAATCCTTCAGAGATATAGGCATACCGATGCTTTTAAAGAAGACCTCGGTTCTTGATATGCCTTCGAGTGCGACTTCACGGTCATCACCAGAATCCTCAACATTCCATACATTTGTCGCAAACTGCTTAAATCTAGGGAGACAGTCGTCTAAAACGTATCTAGCCCAGCTTCCCCAAATTGCGGCCAGACCTGCACCATGTGCTACATCGAACATGCCACTAATCTCATGTTCAATTCGGTGGGTAGCAAAGTCGTCACCACCATTACCGCATCCTGTAAGACCATTATGAGATAAACTTCCAGCCCACATTACCTCGGCACGTGCTTCGTAGTTCTTCGGATCTTCTACTAGTATTAAGGTATTTTTTATTACTGTGCGGAGCAGTGCTTCGGCAATCCCGTCGGTCAATTCCATATTTCCTGCTGACGTAAAATATCTCTCCATGGTATGCATCATGATATCTGTGCAGCCGCATGCTGTCTGGAAGTCTGGAAGAGTCATCGTCAGCTCTGGATTTAGTATAGCGAATTTAGGTCTAACCATATTGTTGCTATAGCCACGCTTGATGCCCCCGTCTTCGTTTGTGATTACAGAAGAATTGCTCATCTCGCTACCTGCAGCAGCGATTGTAAGTATAACCCCTACTGGGAGTGCGGACTCTGGAGTTCGCTTTCTATCATACAAATCCCAGACATCGAAATCAGATACTGCGCCGTATGCGATTGCCTTCGCAGAGTCTATTACGCTGCCACCACCAACAGCGAGTATGAAATCTACACCTTTAGATTTCGCAAGTTCGATGCCTTCATAAACGAGAGACAGCCTCGGATTAGCGACCACGCCTCCAAGTTCTACGTAATCTATCCCCTCTTTATCTAGCGAAGATTTGATTTTGCCGAGCAGACCGGTGCGAATCACGCTACCACTTCCGTAGTGAAGGAGAACACGTTTACATTTTGATGATTTGAGTAGAGAGCTCACCTCAGATTCAGTTCCTCTGCCAAAAACAATGTGCGTAGGTGCATACCAATCGAAGTTATTCATAATATGTATTACCTCCATATATGGCACAATATCTTGTGCTCGTATGTGTAAATGAAGTGCAAAAAATATGCATAAATTATTTTTCGTATTTTAGTAAATACTAGCACAGAAGGCTTGAAACTTCTACCTCACAGGCTTAAAATTGCATAAAATAATATAGCGTAAAACTGATTGACTAACCCCACTATATGGGATATAATGACAGGGCGTCAAACAAGATATAGTGTTTGGTGTTAAAAAGTGTATTAATTAATTTTAAGAGAATTAACTCACATAAATCAATATGTTCGGGTGTTCGGTTAAGGAGAAACAATGAATGTTATCAAGAGAAATGGCTCAGAAGTAACTTTTCACAAAGCCAAGATTGAAAATGCAATCATCAAAGCAAATAATTCCGTTGAAGAAGCAGTTAGACTTACACCTATTCAGATTAAGAGAATCACTGACAGCGTAATTCTATCTTGTGAAGACCTTGGTCGTTCACCTGCAGTAGAAGAAATTCAGGATATGGTGGAAGAGCATATCATGCAGCACGGAGCGTATGAGGTTGCAAAGGCATATATTACATACAGATATACAAGATCCCTCGTTCGTCAGTCCAACACAACAGACGACAAGATTCTTTCGCTTATCGAGCTTAATAACGAGGAAGCTAAGCAGGAGAACTCCAATAAGAATCCTATTATCAACTCCACTCAGAGAGACTACATGGCTGGAGAGGTAAGTAAGGACCTCACTAGAAGAATCCTTCTTCCAGAGGAAATCTCTGCTGCACACGATGCTGGAATCATCCATTTCCACGATTCCGACTACTTCGCACAGAAGGAGCATAACTGTGACCTTATCGACCTAGAGGATATGCTACAGAACGGAACAGTAATCAGCGAGACACTTATTGAGAAGCCACATAGCTTCTACACAGCGTGTAACATCACAACGCAGATTATCGCTCAGGTTGCTTCTAACCAGTATGGCGGACAGTCTTTCTCGCTAGCTCACCTTGCTCCTTTTGTTGACGTGAGCAGACAGAAAATCAGAACTAAGGTTGAGAAGGAGTTCAAGGACGCAGGTATCGAGACAACTCAGGAAGCGCTAAATAAGGTTGTTGAAGATAGACTAAGAGACGAGATTAAGAGTGGTATCCAGACTATCCAGTACCAGCTCATCACACTGATGACTTGTAACGGACAGGCTCCATTCGTAACTATGTTCATGCACCTTGAGGAGGCTCCAGAGGGAAGAACTAGAGATGACCTAGCTCTCTGCATCGAAGAGGTTCTTAAGCAGAGAATGCAGGGCGTTAAGAACGAGAAGGGTGTATGGATTACGCCAGCATTCCCTAAGCTAATCTACGTTCTTGACGAGTGCAACATTAGAGAAGATGCACCTTACTGGAATCTAACAGAAATCGCCGCAGAGTGCACATCAAAGAGACTCGTTCCTGACTACATTTCCGCTAAGGTTATGAGAGAGCTCAAGAAGGGCAACGTATACACCTGCATGGGATGCAGATCATTCCTAACAGTTGAAGAGTCACAGAAGAATGCTGATGGAAGCTATAAGTTCTACGGAAGATTTAATCAGGGTGTTGTAACAATCAACCTAGTTGATGTAGCTTGCTCATCATACGGAAACATGGATAAGTTCTGGGAAATTCTAGACGAAAGACTTGAGCTTTGCCACCGTGCACTAAGACTTCGTCATGAGAGACTTCTCGGAACACCTTCAGATGTTGCACCTATCCTTTGGCAGTATGGTGCGATTGCCAGACTCAAGAAGGGTGAGACAATCGACAAGCTACTTTATAATGGATATTCAACCATTTCACTAGGATACGCTGGACTTTGCGAGATATGCTACCGCATGGTAGGCAAGAGTCACACTGCTGACGAGGGAAGAGATTTTGCACTAAAGGTAATGCAGAGACTCAACGACAAGTGTGCTGAGTGGAAAGCTGCTGAAAATATCAGCTACTCTGTATACGGAACACCGATGGAGTCAACAACTTACAAGTTTGCTAAGGCGCTACAGAGAAGATTTGGGGTAATCCCTCACGTTACAGATAAGAACTACATCACAAATAGTTACCACGTTCACGTAGAAGAGGAGATTGACGCATTCCAGAAGCTCAAGTTTGAGTCAGACTTCCAGAAGCTTTCGCCAGGTGGTGCTATCAGCTACGTTGAGGTTCCTAATATGCAGAACAATATCCCTGCTATCCTTGACGTCATGAAGTACATCTACGAGAACATCATGTATGCTGAACTCAACACAAAGAGCGACTTCTGTGAAGAGTGTGGATTTAGCGGTGAGATCAAGATTGTTGAGGACTCAGAAGGCAAGCTAGTATGGGAGTGCCCAAACTGCGGAAATCGCAACCAGGATAAGATGTCGGTAGCAAGAAGAACTTGCGGATATATCGGAACACAGTTCTGGAACCAGGGAAGAACTCAGGAAATCAAGGATAGAGTTCTGCACCTATAAGAGAAAATTAATATGAGGAGACGATATTTGAGAAGCGAGATATGCACTGAAGCTCAAGTGGTAAGCATAGCTGGAGAGACCCTAGTCTACACCCTTGAACGCAAGAATGTGAGAAATATCAACCTGCGGATAAGACCTGATGCTTCGATATACGTCTCAGCACCTCATAGAGTGCCCTTAGCTGAGATTGAAAAATTCATGATCAGCAAGGGCTCTTTTATTATCAATGCACTTACGCGTATCAGAGGTGCTAAGACTGACAAATCGAGGTACGACGACGGAGATAAAGCGTATTTCATGGGTAGACCGCTTAAAGTGAAACTTATACAAAAACCAAGGGTTAGCATTGCTATAGAAGGGGACTTGCTACTCGTCCAAATGCCTGATCCTACAAATAATGCTGTTCGTATAGATGTAGTGAAGCGATGGTATAGTAAGCAGGCGAGTGAGATATTTATGGGTGCTGTGCACGAAGTGTACGATGAATTTAGACAGACTTATCGTGTGCCGTTCCCGCATGTAACCATAAGTCAGATGAAATCAAGATGGGGGTCGTGCCGTCCAGATCTCGGCAAGATAACGCTCAACCTCCTGCTTGTTACAGCATCATATGAGGAGCTGAGATATGTCATAGTGCACGAATTTGCACATTTCATAGAAGCTAATCATTCGGAGGCGTTCTGGAGCATTGTGAACCATTTTGAGCCATGTTACAAAGAGATAAGGCATAGTCTTCGCAATCTCCCAACAAAGTGGTAATTGCGATGGAACGTATAGTATTTAAAGCTTATATTAATCTGATATATGCGATATAATTGTATTAACAAAATGAAGTGAGAGTATAAACGTGAATTACGGAGAGATTAAAGATTGTGATATTGCCAATGGAATTGGCATAAGAGTCAGCTTGTTCGTATCAGGATGTACAAATAGATGCCCTGGCTGCTTCCAACCACAGACATGGGATTTCAATTACGGACAGGAATTTACAAGAGAGACCGAAGACAGGATTCTTGAGATGCTTAAGCCGGATTATATAACGGGGCTTACAGTTCTTGGTGGAGAGCCGTTTGAGCCAGAGAACCAGGTAGTGCTCGTTCCGTTCTTAAAGCGTGTTAAGGAAGCTTACCCTGATAAACCATCTGGTCTTTCTCTGGTTTTGTGCTTGAGGATCTTATGAAGGAGGGTACACACTGTCATACTGATGTTACTATGGATATGCTTAATATGCTAGATGTACTTATTGACGGCAGATTTGAGCAGGAGCTTAAGAATATACAGCTTAGGTTCAGAGGTTCTGAGAATCAGAGACTGATAGATATGAATAAGACTAGAGAAGAAGGAAAGGTTGTGCTCTGGGACGAATAGACGTGATAGGGGGCTAGCCGTATGGGTGTTTCAAAGACATTCGCTACATATGAAAAGAAGGAGCAAGTCAAAAACAGCGTTGGGAGACTGATGTTAGCCATCCTGACGATTGCGACTGAAGTGCTCCTTATTGCTACGCTCATAAGTCGGTTAAACGAAAAATACACTATCTTATCCACGGGCTTTCGAATTGTCGCACTTATTATCGTCATTGCTATTTCGACGAAATCCACGAGTGCATCTGTAAAGCTTCCGTGGGTAGTGCTAATCATGCTCAATCCGATTATTGGAATAACCATTTATTTTATGGTTGGGCTCTCTGGTTCTACTCGAAAAATGAGGGCAAGATTTCAAAATGTAGACAACGAACTATTCCCTCTGCTTAACTGTGATAAAGCAGTTTTAGAAGAGATAGGAGAGAAAAATCTCGGAATCGCAAACGTATTCAGGTATGTCTCTCAAAAAGCGTTCTTTCCAGCTTATAGCGATTCAAATATTGAGTTTTATGGTGAGGCAAGAGAGGCTCTAGCCGCACAGAAGGAAGCCATGCGGGAAGCGAAGCATTTTATATTTATGGAATACCATGCCATAGAAGATTCGGCGGCATTTGCAGGTATCAAGGAGATTTTGGCGGAAAAAGCTGCTGAAGGTGTTGAGGTGAGAATAATCTATGATGACGTTGGCAGTGTAGGCTTCATCGATAGCAGTTTTATAAAACACCTAAGTGACCTCGGTATCAAATGCAGAGTTTTTAACCCGGTTGTACCAATAGCGAATGTATTTCTCAATAACCGCGATCATCGTAAGATTACGGTAGTAGATGGTAAGATAGGCTTCACTGGTGGATATAATCTTGCAAATGAGTACTTCAAGCTCACTAGGCCATACGGAGACTGGAAGGACTCCGGTGTTCGTATAGAAGGTAACGCGGTACATAATCTAACGATGATGTTTCTCGAAATCTGGAAAGCGACCAAGACTCGCGGAATCAAGGATGCGATTTATTCAAAATACATGCCTGAGGTTACACTAGATAATATAGAGGAAGGCTGCTTTATACAGCCATATGGAGATACGCCGCTCGATCACGAACATGTTGGAGAAATGTTTATCTCAGTATAATAAACAATGCAGATGGTTATGTGTGGTTTATGACACCATATCTAATCATTACAGATGAGATGAATAAGGCTCTGACACTAGCTGCTTCTCGCGGTGTCGATGTCAGAATAATTACTCCAGGAATACCAGATAAACGCTTGGCTTATGCAGTGACGAGGTCGTATTACTCTAGACTTGTTAGAGATGGTGTTAGAATATATGAGTATACACCAGGATTCTGCCATGCGAAGCAATGTGTGGCAGATGATGAAATTTCGACTTGTGGAACTATCAATCTCGATTATAGAAGTTTTTATCACCACTTTGAGAATGGGGTGGTTATGTATAACTGCAAAGCTGTACATGACATCAAGAAAGATTTCGATGAAACTCTAGCGAAGTGTGTAGAGGTTACTGACAAATATATCGAGGGAAAGAAATCTCTAAATATATTTAGACAGATTTTGAGGCTTTTCTCCGTTCTAATGTAAGATTATGAAAAAAGCGGCTGGGTAGACCCTAGCCGCTTTCGATTTAATCTCCGTGTATAAAACGATTAATTTAAGCTTCCTTTGCGAATTCTTCAATAAGAGCTTTGATTATTGTAACACCAGTTTCCATACCTTCGATGGTGATGTGTTCATAAGGTCCGTGGAATGCGTGGCCACCAGTTCCAAGATTTGGACAAGGTAGCCCCATAAAGCTAAGGTTGGCACCGTCAGTTCCACCTCTAACTGGAATTACCAGAGGCTCTACACCTGCAACCTTGCAAGCCTTCTTAGCATTTTCAATTGCATCTGGGCAATGCTCAAGAACCTCAGCCATGTTTCTGTACTGTTCTTTAATATCTACTCTGATAGTTCCTTCACCATATTTTTCATTGAGGAACTTTTCGGCCATCTTCATGGTATCTTGTCTATTTGCAAACTTGGATGCATCGTGATCCCTTACAATATAAGTCATATTTGCATCGCTTACAGTGCCGCTCATAGACATTAGGTGATAGAAACCCTCGTGGTTCTCTGTTCTCTCAGGGCGTTCAGCAGCTGGGAGTAGAGAATCAAATTCCATAGCAACTAGTGCTGCGTTAATCATTACATCCTTTGCAGAACCAGGGTGAACGTTTTCTCCCTTTACGTAAACCTTTGCAGTTGCTGCGTTAAAAGTTTCATACTGAACTTCGCCCTCAGTTGAACCATCGAGTGTGTATCCGTATTTTGCGTTAAATCTCGCTACATCAAAGTGCGCAGTGCCTCTGCCGATTTCTTCGTCGGGTGTAAAAGCAATTGAGATAGGACCATGCTCAAACTCGTTGATGTTTTCAACAATAGTCATAATCTCTGCGATACCAGCTTTATCATCTGCTCCGAGAATAGTTGTACCATCTGTGGTTATTAGGGTGCGACCTTTAAGATCCTTAAGATGAGGGAAGACTTCCGGATCAAGAACGAGCCCGCTATTGCCTAGAGGCACAACATCCCCATCATAATTTTCTATAATCTGTGGATTTGCATCGTGATCGCAATAGTCGCTAACTGTGTCCATATGTGAACAGAAGCCGATTGCAGTTACATTTTCTTTGCCAGGAGAAGCAGGAATATGTCCGTATACATAACAATATTCATCACATGCCGCATCCTCTACACCGAGTTCCTTGAGCTCTTCTACAAGTGCATGTGCTAGCTCGAACTGACACTGGCTTGAAGGCGAAGTTTCGCTACTATCGTCACTTGGTGTTCGATATGAAACGTATTTTAGTAATCTTTCGTGTGCTTTCATGAAAGGTCCTCCTTGTGAAACCGAATTTCATTGTCAATTATATAAATCATACTATCACAAACAGCGTTTCGTTCCAACTATTTAACTACTTGAATGGGGGATAAAGGAGTATATAAGTTGACAATAAGAAAAGAATTATAATACAAAAATACCCTAGAATATTTCCTGAAATGTTGACATTTTCCGATGTCTGGTGATATATTATCTTATTGTACGCAGTTATTTTTTTCGACTGTTTACATGTGTTTTGCTTTAAGTTAAATTGATGATTTAAACTATAGAAAGGGTGAACGAGTTACCATAGTGACTCGGCAAGGTGAATTATGAGAAATGCTTCCAAGGTGGGACTAGAAGTACTTCAGATGGTTGTCGGTAATGCGTTAAGTGCATTTGCTATTGCCTGTTTTGCACTTCCGTATGGAATGGTTGTTTCAGGACTAGCAGGTGTTGGTCGTATGACTAATCACTATTTTGGCCTAAGCGTATCGGGAACAGTACTAGTAATTAACATCATTCTTTTTATAATCGGTACATGGGCGCTAGGCAAGAAGTTTGCAGCTTCAATTGTACTAGGAACGGTTCTATTTCCTATGTTTCTTGGAATTTTTCAGAAAGCAACGTTCCTGCACCACCTGGTAGATGATCCGCTGCTTGCAGCTATCTGTGCCGGTGTTATCGACGGAATAGGTCTTGGACTAATCCTTAGGGTTGGCGGATCTACTGGTGGAATCGACGTACCACCGCTGATTTTAAACAGAAAGTTTGGTGTTAAAATCGCGCCGATAATGTATGCGATTGATGTTGCAATTTTCATTATTCAGATTCCTGTAACTAAGACCAACGGAGTTATCCTCGGAATCCTATACGCACTAATTTACAGCGTGTTTATGAATAAGATGCTTCTGCTCGGTCAGGGTGGTGTACAGCTTATGATTTTCACCAAAAAAATCAAAGAAGTTAATGAGAGGTTGCTGCAACTAGGCTTCGGTACGACTATCATGCATGCTACAGGAGGATATCTACAGTCCGAACAGGATTTGGTATACTGCGTAGTAGGCAGCAGAAATCTCAACAAAGTAAAACAAGCAGCTCTTGAAATAGATGGACATGCATTTATTACAATAACTAATGTTAGTGAAGTAAACGGTAATGGATTTACAACATGGTTCAGCGATGAAGAGTATGTTCCTAAAGTTACAGAGAGACGACAAGGAATTGAGCTTATGCAAAAAGAGGAGTGAAGAGAAAATGACTCAGGAAGAACGTTTAGATATACTAGCACAGGTTGCGGCTGGAATCGCTAAACTAATGGGTAGCGATACAGAAGTCGTATTACACGATTTGACTAAGCGTGAAATCGTATTCATGCATAATAACAATATCACTGGCAGGGAGAGAAGCTACAGAATTAACCCTGGCGTATATGATGTTATAAACAATCTAGCAGATGGCGAAGGTCATCTAATCGGCTATGCAAGTAAGTCAGCTCAGGGCAAGAAGCTTCGTGCATCCCACTTCATGTTTATGGATGATGAGAATAATCCTGCAGCGATGATTTGTATCAACCAGGACCCTTCAAAGGTTCAGGATATTATTAACTATCTCAGCGACTCAATTAAAATCCATGATGTTGAGGAGCCAATAGCTGATGATTCGGCATATTCAATCAATGATGAAGATTATATTCAGAACGTAATGAAGGATGCTATCGTAAAGTCTATAAAGCAGTTTGACCCTAGCTTTGTTCATACAAAGGAAGGTAAGATTAAGCTTCTTACAAAGTTTAAATTTCAAGGTTTGTTCTCAGTAAAAGAAGCTGTTCCGTTTATCTGCGGACAACTTTCAATCTCTCAGGCTACCTTGTATAATTACCTTCGTGAGATAAGGGATGAAGAAGGTCGTGAGCCTTACAACGAGCTTAAGCTCAGATAGTATGTGTAGATACAGGATAAGATATTGATTTAGTCAAATATTACATCAAAGCAAATAGAATGTTATGGGCAAGCAGAGTGAATCTGCTTGCCTTTTAAAATACAAATTTTCAAGTGTTATGTGAAAAATGACCACAAATGAATCTATAAAATATATATTCAAATACTATAAAATCATTAAATAATTTAATCATATCCAAGTGTATTGTATGCGAATGTAAACATGAAGTATAATGAGAATATATATCTATATATGTAGATATAAGCTTTTGACACATATTATATTTGTGGAGGAATGTTATGAAGAAAGACGTTGAAATTGCTCAGGAAGCGAAAATGCTTCCGATTACAGAAGTTGCAAAAGCGCTCGATATCCCGAGTGATGAGCTTGAGCAATATGGAAAATACAAAGCTAAGCTCTCTTATTCATATATCAAGGAAAATATGAATAGAGAAGATGGCAAACTAGTACTTGTTACTGCAATCAATCCAACTCCGGCAGGAGAAGGAAAGACAACTACTAATGTAGGTCTTTCCATGGCTCTCAGTAAGCTAGGTAAGAAGACTGTTACGACTCTTCGTGAGCCATCTCTAGGACCTTGCTTTGGAGTTAAGGGTGGAGCTGCTGGTGGCGGGTATTCTCAGGTAGTTCCTATGGACGATATCAACCTGCATTTTACAGGTGATTTCCACGCTATAACATCTGCACACAACCTACTTGCAGCCCTACTAGATAACCATATTCATCAGGGCAACAAACTAGGAATAGTTACTAAAAAGATTGTTTGGAAGCGTGTAGTAGATATGAATGACCGTGCGCTCCGTAATATCGTTATCGGACTTGGGGGCAAGGGCGATGGTGTAACACGTGAGAATGGCTTTGATATCACAGTTGCTTCCGAGATTATGGCTATACTTTGCTTATCATCAGATCTTGATGATCTAAAGGACAGACTATCTAAGATGGTTGTTGCATACAACTACGATGGAGAAGCAGTGACTGCTGGCGATCTAGAAGCTACTGGTGCAATGGCCCTCCTACTCAAGGATGCAATTAAGCCAAACCTGGTTCAGACACTAGATAACACACCTGCATTCATTCACGGTGGACCGTTTGCAAATATCGCACATGGCTGCAACTCTGTAGTTGCTACGAAGACAGCACTTAAGCTCGGTGACTACGTTGTTACAGAGGCTGGATTTGGAGCGGATTTAGGAGCTGAAAAGTTCTTCGATATCAAGTGCAGGTACGCTGGACTAAAGCCAGACTGCGTAGTAATAGTAGCGACAGTTCGTGCGCTCAAGATGAATGGAGGAGTCGCAAAGGATAATCTAGCTGAAGAGAATTTGGAAGCACTTAAGACGGGTTCTTCTAATCTGATTAGACATATTGAAAACGTATCTAAGTTCGGAGTTCCATCAGTAGTTGCAATCAATAGATTCCCAACTGACACTGAAGCTGAGCTGGAGCTACTCGATAAGATTTGTGAGGAATATGGCGTAAAGGTAGTTCTGTCTGAGGTATTTGCTAAGGGTGCTGAAGGCGGTATGGAGCTTGCTAACGAAGTAATAAGAATTTGCGAGGAAGGAAAGGCTGACTTTAAGCCACTTTACGATCTAGATATCTCAATCAAAGAGAAGATGGAGAAGATTGCAAAGGAAATCTACCGTGCAGATGGGGTTGATTTCACATCAGCTGCAGAGAAGCAGATTAAGGAACTTACAAAACTAGGATATGATAAACTTCCAATCTGCGTTGCAAAGACTCAGTATTCATTCTCTGATGATGCTACTCTACTCGGTGCTCCAACTGGATTCAGAATCACGGTTAGAGAGCTTAGAGTGTCGGCTGGTGCTGGGTTTATCGTTGCACTTACAGGATCAATCATGACTATGCCAGGACTTCCTAAGGTACCTGCTGCAAATGGTATGGATATTCTGTCCGACGGAACTATTATCGGATTATCATAAGATGTAATATGATTATGCACCAGATTATGTAGTTATGCTTTTTGCCACATGTATCTGGTGCTATAATCAATTTAAGACAATACTTTTAGATATTATTATTTAATTGTTCATTCGAAAGGAGACTTTAAATGAGTGTTATTCAGGAGAGACTCGCTGCACTCCGTTCCAAGATGCAGGAGCACAGTATTAACTATTACGTAGTTCCAACTGCTGACTTCCATCAGAGCGAATATGTTGGTGAGCATTTCAAGGCAAGAAAGTTCATCACAGGATTCTCAGGATCCGCAGGTGTTGCAGTAGTAGGTCTAGAAGGAGCATGGCTCTGGGTTGATGGAAGATATTTCATTCAGGCAGCTGAGCAGTTAAAGGGTACATCCGTTGAGTTAATGAAGATGGGTGAGCCAGGAGTTCCAACACTAGATGCATTTATCAGCAGCAACCTAAAGAAGGGTGAGAAGATTGGATTTGACGGTAGAGTTGTATCTATGGACGAAGGTCTTCTGTACGCTGAAATTGCTAAGAAGCATGAAGGTAGCATCGAGTATGGTGTAGATCTAATCGATGAGATTTGGACAGATAGACCGCCACTCTCCGAGAAGCCAGCATTTGATCTCGATGTTAAATATACTGGAAAGACAGTTGCTGAAAAGCTTGCTGATATCCGTGAGAAGATGGTAGAAGCTGAGGCAGATATGCACGTTGTTACAACACTTGACGATATCTGCTGGACTCTGAATATCCGTGGAGATGATATCGACTTCTTCCCACTAGTTCTATCGTATGCACTGATGGATGAGAAGTCATACCATTTATATATTGACGAGCGTAAGCTGGATGACGATATAAAGGCTCGCTTTGCAGCTGATGGGGTAGTTATCCACCCATACAACGATATTTACGAGGATATCAAGAAGATTCCTGCAGATACTAGGCTTATGCTTGATGCATCCAAGGTTAATTATGCACTATTCTGCAACATCGCTGATTCTGTTAAGAAGATTGACGTGATGAATCCAGAGATGATATTTAAGAATGTAAAGAATCCTGTTGAGCTAGAGAACATAAGAAAAGCTCAGATTAAGGACAGCATTGCACATCTACGTCTTATGAAGTGGCTAAAGGAAAATGTTGGTAAGATTGAGATGACCGAACTTAGCGTTGCTAATAAGCTCGACGAGTTCCGTGCTGAGCTCGGAAACTTCATCCGTCCAAGCTTCGAGCCAATTTCATCATATGGAGCTCATGCCGCAATAGTTCACTATGCACCATCTCCTGAGACAGACATTCCAGTGCTTCCTAAGGGACTTCACCTAACAGATACTGGAGCTGGATTCTACGAGGGATCAACAGATATCACAAGAACGTACGTAGTAGGTGAGATTACAGACCAGATGAAGAAGGACTTTACTCTCGTTGCTATCAGTAACCTATCTCTTGCTAATGCCAAGTTCCTTTACGGCTGTAACGGTGTAATTCTAGATGCTTATGCAAGAAAGCCATTCTGGGATCGCCATCTAAACTTCAATCATGGAACTGGTCATGGGGTAGGATACCTTCTAAATATTCACGAGGGACCTGCTAGCTTCCGCTGGGTATATAGAAAGGGCAACCAGTGTGTAATCGATGAGGGCATGGTTATTACCGATGAGCCAGGAATATACATCGAAGGTTCTCACGGAATCCGTCTTGAGAACGAGCTTCTCTGCGTACTTGATGAGGTTAATGAGTACGGAAGATTCCTCAAGTTTGAGGCAATCACACTAGTTCCATTCGACCTAGATGCAATTGATCCAGAATACATGACAGCTGAAGAGCGTAAGCAACTCAACGATTACCACAAGCACGTATACGAGGTAATTGCTCCTTACCTAGAAGAGGATGAGAGAGAATACCTAGCTAAGTATACAAGAGAGGTTTAAGCACAATTAATATATCTTAGTATAGATGAAGTAAAGAGCGACCCATCCAGTTTACTGGATGGGTCTTTTAATGATAAAATATGGGCAGATATTTTTGACCTGAATACGTACACGAGTTGGATAGTAAGGGCTGAAGAGGTATTAGGAGTAAATCAAATGATCAATATATTCATTTTAGAAGATGAGATACTACAGCAATCACGAATCGACAATATAATCAGGGAAGTAATCGATCAGAAAGCTTTGAAGTGCAAAACTCCAGAAATTTTTAGCAGTCCGAAGCAGATGCTAGATAATGTTTCAGAATTCGGTTCCCATCAACTGTTTTTCCTTGATATCGAAATTAAGGGAGAAGAACAGAAGGGACTGGACATTGCTAAGGAAATTCGTAGTCGAGACCCTAATGCGACAATCGTATTTGTAACAACACATACAGAATTTATGCCGGTTACGTTTAAATATAAAGTAGCCGCGCTGGACTTTATCGATAAAGCACTTGATGAAGAATCGTTTAAAGACCGTGTGTGCTCAGCTATCGAGTACACTATTTATAATGTTGGGACGAGCCTATCTGAGGATTCGTTCGCCATCGAAACATCCATGGCACGTGTTCAAGTACCTTTTAATACAATCCTTTATTTTGAGACTTCTCCCAAGGTTCACAAAGTAATTTTGCATACTAAAGATGAACGTATGGAGTTTTATGGTAGTATCGCTGATGTTGAGAAGGCTGATAGTCGCCTCTACCGCTGCCATCGATCATTTGTAGTTAATCCTGATAATATAATTAAGATAGATAAGGAGAGCAAGGTTGCTCTGTTCGAAAATGGAGAGAGCTGTCTGATATCAAGGATGAAGTACAGAGGTCTTCTTGAAAAACTCAATCATTAGATATTAAGGTGTTATAGAGATATGTTATTAAAAATTTTTAGTATTGCGCTTAAGATACTCTTAACAATGCTTTTATACAGTCAGGTAAGTGAGAAAAAGTTTAAGCTGCACTGGTATATAGTGTTTCCACTGGTTTACGTTGTGATTTTTATGCTATACCCACCAGCTGGATACTTCGGCTACTTTTTTATATTTGTAGCATACAGCTTTTTCGCTAATCCTCATGGCAATAAGCTATTTAACCTATTTATTGGGGTTTATCCTATCGTTATATTAAGCTTGCTCGGAAGACTACTTGCGTATCACTTATTCCCTCTAGTGGGAATCGCGGTTTATAACGAGGTAAATATTAGTATTTACGATTTATTGATTGATGCTCTCACATTCCCTTTCTACCTTCTAATCATTAAAACTCTAAAATTAGACTTTAACGATTTGAAAAAGGGGTTTGAACGTAACTTCTTTAACCGTATGCTACTTGTCGTGGATGTATCAATGCTTGTATACATGCTTATTATTTCAGTCCTTATGATTTTTAGTGATAAAATATCGCATGCTGATTACTTGCGTGGTCATGTCAATGATATCTATATTCTGTTATTCTTTGTTATGCTACTTTATCTAAATTCAACCTCAAAGGAAAAGCTTAAGGAGGAGATTCTTAAACAAAAGGATATTCAGCTAAGCGAACTATCGAACTATAGTCATCACATAGAGAATTTATACGGTGAGATTCGCAGCTTTCGCCATGACTACATCAATATACTTACCAGTATAAAAGTAGGTATTGATAATAAGGATATCGATGCAATCAAGAGCGTCTATGAAGGTGTTCTCGGGGACAGTGGTAAACAACTATATAACAGCAAGTTTGATATAGCAAAACTCTCTAATATAAAAAACGATGCCGTGAAAAGTGTACTTTCTGCAAAGCTTATTGAAGCACATAGTAGAGGGGTAGAGATCGCAATTGAGATAGAAGATGCTGTATATGACTTCAAGATAGATCTGCTAGACTTTATCAAAGTGATGTCAATTCTTTGTGATAATGCAATCGAAGCGAGCTTAGAGTCAGAATTACCAAAGCTGACAGTTGCACTGATTCTCGATGGTGAGGCGTTGATATTAGTGGTTGAAAATTCGACTGTTGATGAGAGAGTGAATATTAGCCATATATTTGAAGAAGGTTACTCAAGTAAAGGCGAGGGAAGAGGAATTGGACTTCATAATGTCAGAGAAATCCTTGCAAAGTATCCTTTTTCGTCCGTATCTACTCGAAGCGCAGATTATCTGTTCTCTCAGACGATTACATTTAGAAAATAACACACAAACAAATATATTTTCATACATGAAGCCTGGATACTAAATATCCAGGCTTTTGTGCGCCTTCGATTAGTCACCTTATTAAAGTACGAATGTAGGAGCGGATGATTAACCGTTAGCGACATTTTAATTGCCGTTCTTGACAAACATGGTTTTATCAATTGGGTATGACCTATAATGTTGTCACAAAGCAAGAATAGAAGAACGGAGGCTCATATGTTTAAAGTAAAAGAGATAGAGAAATCGTTTAAAAATAAAGAAGTTTTAAAGGGTGTTACATTTGAGATTTCAGAAGGAGATAGAGTCGCATTGCTCGGAGGTAACGGTGCTGGTAAGAGCACTCTTCTTAAGATAATTGCTGGACAGATAGCGGCTAACTCAGGTGAAGTAGGTACTAGCCTTGATTTTCAGACTGAAATAAGCATGATGCCACAAGCAGATATACTTATCGATGATTTGACAGTATTTGAAATCGTTAGTCTAAAGTGCAAGATGAATAAATTAAGCGATGCCTGTACTCAGGAAATACTCATGATGGTTGAACTTCAAGAACATCAGAAGCAGTATGTCGGAAGCTTATCTGGTGGACAGAAAAGACGTTTATCGCTTTTACTGACGATACTTAATTCTCCTAAGCTTATTTTTTTAGATGAACCGACTACAGGAATGGATTTTGAATCGGTAGATAATTTTTGGAAGCTGCTAGAGAACAAGAATTACACATCGGTAATTGTCACTCACGACTTCAATCAGATAGATCGTTTCTTTACGAAGATGCTCATCTTGAAGGATGGAATAATAACTGCAAATGAATCAGTGGAGTCCATCCATGATTCTGGCAGGACAATAGAACAGTATTACCGTGAGAAAATCGAAATGGAGGGCTAAAGCTATGAAGATGATACAATTAAAACAGGTTTTAAGAAATAAAAGATTCCTGCTTTTTACCATATTCGTTCCTGTTATATGGTATGTGTTTATTTCCAATGTGCAAAAGGGTGTTTTACCGAACATCGTATTCGGTATAGCAGTATTTATCGGAATCATTGGAAACAGCCTAGCTACGTTTAGCAAACGAATCGCAACAAATATTGAGTTCTACTCATTTGAATCGAGATTCACAAGATATGCTGTGAAAGACTACCTTCTTGATCAGATGCTCGTTCAACTTGCGTTAAATACGCTAATATTCATGGCTGTACTTGCATTCGCCGTTTCTTTTTTTAACCTCCATGTTACAACCAGTCTGGTAGTTCAGTTTCTACTCCTCACGGTTATGGGAATATATTTTAGCATTATCGGTTTTGTGCTCGGTGTGCGCGTTGATGCAAAGACACTTGATACGATTAGCTTTCCTGCTATTATCTTGGCAGCGATGACAATAATACCATTTGCTTCTCTAGGTGCAGATGGAGGATTCATCGGGGCTGTTAGCAAAATTCAGATGATTTTCCCTGGATACTATTACAGTGATATCGTAACAGCGATTTCGTCAGGGCGTCCTGTTGATTCAAAAGATGTTTTGTTATTTCTAATAGTGTTCATCTTGAACATAATTCCGCTTTACTTAATAGTTCCAAGAGTGAAAGAAATCAAGAGTAGATAGTAATTAAAACATAAAAATAATTATAGTTATATAATCCAAAGGCTCTGTAATATTAAGAGCTTTTGGATATTATTGGTTCTGCTTTAAAGGTATCAACATTGTTGAGGCTGAGCTATGCCCCAACCATATACATATGCTTGTAGAAATATCGTCAAAGCATTCTGTATCACAAGTGTTCTGTATCAAAAATTGTCGGATATTTGAAAGAAAAAGCTCCCTTATGATATTCAATAAATTTACAAATTTAAAATACAAGTATGGAAATAGGTATTTCTAGTGCCGAGGACACTATGTTGACATAGTAGAAAAATAATATAGCTGAAAGGGGTTATACAGCCACACAGCGATATTGTTACTAAAGCAATGATATGCAATATAACATTAAAAAGCTCCGCTGATAGCGGAGCTTTAAGCCATATATTAAACGTGTAAATACATCTATAATGCATCAAGTTCTGTTTTTTATTCTTCGTCCTTATCCTTAACGAGGGACATAAGCTTTCCATCGAGAGCGAATAGGATGACTGTACTTACAAATGCAACTGCTGCAATTGCTATACAAGCCTTAGAGAATGCGAATTTTCCGCTGAATGCAAATGCATATACATTTCCATATAGCTTAGCTGCTGCGAATAGTCCGAGTCCCCATACTGCTGACATGATAGCTAGTAGACGGCTTGGTGAGTACTGACCGATAAATGCATTTCCTAGAGGTGAGAAGAACATCTCTCCAAGTGTTAGGAATACGAAGAAGATAACTAGAAGAAGTACTGTAGGCTTGCTATCTCCACGTACGATATCTATTACAGCGTAATAGATGTATCCGATTCCGAGGAATCCTAGTCCTAGCCCCAGCTTCTTAAAGATACTGATATCTCCCTGTGGACGAGCTGCAAGCTTCTGCCATAGAAGAGCAGTTAGAGGTCCAGAAATAACGCAGAATAGAGCGTTTAGTGAGTCGAACCATGTTGTAGGAACAGTAAATCCGCCAACCTTCCAGTTCATATTCTCTGTCCAGTGGTAGTAGATTGGAAGATAAGCTAGATACCAGAATAGCCAGAATATAATCTGGGAATGCCGATACGAGAATGATAGCGGATACACGCTTCTTCTCGAGAAGAGTCATTTTCTGATGAGTCTTAGTTGCAGCTTTTTCTTCAGCTTCTCTCTTGAGTTCTTCCTCAGTTTTATACATCTTAAATGGCTTCTTGCCGTATTCATTGCCTTTGAGCTTCATACCAACTGTAAACCATATGCAACCTAGAAGCATTGAGATAGCAGCAAGTCTAAAGCAAGGACGGAATCCGAGAACGTCGCCGGATTTAAAAGTGTACTGATATAAGAAACCAGCAACTAATGGTCCAAAGAACGCACCTGTATTTACAAGTGAATAACGGATTGAGTAAGCCGAGTTTAAATCTTCAGGCTGAACAACTCTTCCGATTAGTGGCCCAGTCTTAAATAGTCCAAGTCCAAATGCTACGCAGAATACCATTACGTACACTAGCTTAGCATCCTGTGCTATAGATCCGGAGAAGTAACCGAAGGCGATGATGAGCATGCCCGCTGGAGTTGTGTATCTAGCACCGATTAGCTTGTCAGTGATAAATGCTCCGAGAAATCCTGCTAGGTAAGAGTAAGCAGTAAGGTCTGCCTGCATCTTGCAGCTGTTGTACTAGTAAGACCTAGTCCACCAGAAGCAACAGCAGTTGAAACGAATACTAGAATCAGAGAACGTCCAAGATAGAAGGATAGACGCTCAAAGATTTCTGTACAGCCACAAATCCAAAAGGCTATCGGGAATTTGCGCTTTCTTTCAAGTTCTGTCATGGGTAACCTCCTTATAAGGCGTGACAGCAATAACTTACGCTTCCCGTCTTGATTATACGTAGTGCAAAAGGAAAAGTGCACTATAATAATGAATCAAAACAGTGAAGAAAACACACTATTAATATATGGACTAGTGATGCCATATCACAGTTTAATTTTGCCATATAAGGCATGACAAGTAAACAGCTATGCATAAGAAAAAAGACAATTCAGTGCAGTAAAAAAACCACCTCTTAATAGAGATGGCTGATTATATGCTCATAAAATTCTTATATAAATCTATGCTAATGGTTCATCATCATGGTTCATAGCGGGGCACTCTGCTAGAAAGTTGTTGACGTGATTACAAATAGCTTCGTATGTAGCCTGACTAATATCGTGCTCGATTTTGCACGCATCTTCGTCAGCAGTTTCCTTATCTATACCGAGTAGAGTCAAGAAGCGAGAAAGCATCTTGTGTCTATCGTAAATTTTTGTAGCAATTGACATTCCAATCTCAGTGAGATGAATAAGACCATCATCATCCATTGTAATATAGCCGTTCTCCCTGAGCCTCTTAGTAGCATATGAAACGCTAGGCTTTGTTACATCAAGATGCCTTGCAATATCGATGGACTTGATATATCCTCTCTGCTCACTAAGCATCAGCATTGTCTCTAAATAATCTTCCGAAGACTTCTGAATTTTCATGAAATATCCCTCCTTCATTTATAGTTAGATTAGCATAACACATCGATAATAGCAATATTACGAGATAAAGAAGTGATAAATTTAAATTTTTCTTGATTTAGTTGTTGACAATTTAATTTAAAGTGGTATTATATTGACAACGATAACAATAACGATTATCAATATTAGAGGAGACTAATGATTAAGTATAGCAAACAGCGTCAGGCGATTAAAGACCAATTATCGAATAGAGGAGATCATCCGACAGCTGAGACTCTGTATTCAGAGCTTAAGACTAGCATGCCTAATCTTAGTATTGCGACCGTGTACAGAAATCTAAAGCAACTTGAAGGTATGGGTGAGATTTCAACTATTATCACGGATGGGGCAACAAGGTATGATTATGATGTAAAGCCTCATGCGCACTTCTTCTGTAATGGATGTGGTGCGGTTATCGATATTGATACCGATAAGGAACAAATCGTTAAATTTGGACAGGAGAAATTTTCTGGTTCAATAGAGGGGTGTGAAGTTAACTTCTATGGACTTTGCCCCGACTGCATGGCGAAGAGTCGTGCATAAATGATTAACAAGATGACTTTATTTTATGTAGTTCAGCAATGCTGAAGAAGGGAGTATGAAATGGCTAAGTTTGTATGTCAGGTATGTGGTTACGTTCACGAGGGAGATCAGGCACCAGAGAAGTGTCCAGTATGTGGAGTTCCTTCAGAGAAGTTTAAGAAGCAGGAAGGTGAGATGACTTGGGCTGCTGAGCACGTTGTAGGTGTTGCTCAGGGCGCTAGCGAGGACATCATGGCTGATCTAAGAGCTAACTTTGAGGGAGAGTGCAGCGAGGTAGGTATGTACCTTGCAATGGCTAGAGTTGCTCACAGAGAAGGATATCCTGAAGTTGGACTATACTACGAGAAGGCTGCTTACGAAGAGGCAGAGCACGCTGCAAAGTTTGCTGAGCTTCTAGGAGAGGTTCTAACTAACAGCACACAGAAGAACCTTCAGCTAAGAGTTGACGCTGAGAACGGCGCAACAGCTGGAAAGTTTGACCTTGCTAAGAGAGCAAAGGCTGCTAACCTTGATGCAATCCACGACACAGTTCACGAGATGGCTAGAGACGAGGCTAGACACGGAAAGGCATTTGCTGGTCTTCTAGAGAGATACTTCGGCTAAATTCCGAACTAAGTGCAGATACTATTCATATAAGAAATGGGGCTTCGGTCCCATTTTTTAATACTTTGATTCGTTTTTCGTAATAGCTTCTTTATCATTGCGTCACCCAAAGTACAAACACCGTATGTTATAATATATAATATAAAGAAAAATAAATTTACCATTATGGTGAAAGCAAATACATAGGGGGAAATGAAATGTACTATCGCGATGATGGTGGTCTTGGCTGTTTGATTGGAATATTTATTGTATTGATACTTTTATCGGCAGTGATGGCAATAATTTTAAGTCCGGTATTCTGGATTGTTGTCGGCATACTTGTGTTGTTTCAAGCTATCTCGAAGAAGTGGGGTGGTCGTAATAAAGATGAGCATCAGGAGTATTATTATTCGGAAAATCGTTCTTATCAAGCTCGCAATACTATTGATAGCGAGTTACAAGAAGAATTTACCAAGGATGCGGTAGATGTGGAGGTAGAAGTAATCCAGGATGATAATTAGTGCAGATACGCATTTAGTTCCGATTACAGATAGGATAATGAACTCGAGAATAATGATTTAAATACCTTCGGTGATTAGATTTATGCTTTTTCACCGAAGTGTTTTTATATAAAATAGTAGTATCACTTTATAGGAGGGAAATTATGCAGCAGATTAAGTGCCCTAAGTGCGGTGAAGCATTCCAAATAGATGAAGCTGGTTATGCGGCGATTGTAAAGCAAGTAAGAGATAAGGAATTTAATAATGAGATAAAGCGCGCTGAGGAACAGTACAGAGATGATAAGGCTGTAGCTGTAAGCCTTGCTAAGGCTGAGACTGAAAAGAAGGTTCAAGAACTTATCGCAGACAAAGAGCAGGAAATAATTAAACTTCGTGCTAATATTGAAGCCTATGATAAGGAGAAAGCCTTAGCAATAAATGAAGCTGTATATCAGAAAGAAACTGAATATAGGAAGCTGGTTGATGAAAAGGAGGCAAAGTATCGCAAGGAAAAGGCGTTTAAGGATGAAGAACTTTCATTAAAGAAGGAACAAATCCAAAGACTTTCTGGCGATTTGAAGGTTAGCGAAAAGCAGGCCGAACTGAACATACAGGTGCTTAAGGATGAATATGAGACAAAGCTTAAGATGAAGGATGAGCAGATTGACTACTATAAGGACCTTAAGGCGCGCCAATCTACCAAGATGGTCGGAGAGACTCTCGAGCAGCACTGTGAGATAGAATTTAATAAGCTCAGAGCAACGGCTTTTCAGAATGCTTACTTTGAGAAGGATAATGATGCAAGGAGCGGAAGTAAGGGAGATTATATATTCAGGGAGAAAGACGAAACTGGGCTAGAGGTTGTTTCTATTATGTTCGAGATGAAGAATGAGATGGATACGACAACAACAAAGCATAAGAATGAAGACTTTTTTAAAGAGTTAGATAAAGATAGAAAAGAGAAAAAATGCGAATACGCAGTGCTCGTGTCTATGCTAGAGGCGGATAATGAGTACTATAATCAGGGCATTGTAGATGTTTCTCACAGATATGAAAAGATGTATGTTATAAGACCGCAATTCTTCATACCCATAATCTCACTACTACGTAATATGGGATACAACTCTCTAAAATATAAGAGGGAACTTGAGTCGATTAAAGCGCAGAATATTGATATTACTCACTTTGAAGAGGATATGGAGAGTTTCAAGAGTGCATTTGCAAGAAACTATGACCTTGCGTCTAGAAAGTTTCAAGAGGCGATTGACGAGATTGATAAATCTATAAATCACCTTGAGAAAATTAAGAAAGCACTGACTTCATCTGAGAACAATCTAAGGCTTGCGAACAACAAAGCGGAAGATCTGACGATTAAGAAGCTGACAAAAAACAATCCGACAATGCAGGAGATGTTCAAATCGCTTGAAAAGAGTGAATAAATTGTGTTAGAATGTTTAACTAGATTAATTAGAAAAGGAATAGTGAAATGAGTAAAGGTAAGCAGAGACCACCACAATACATAAGACAGTCGAAGGGCTATCAGCAGAATCTATATAAGAAGCAGATGAAGGAGCAGGATATTCAGGTTCCAAAGTCTATAAATATTGAGAAAATAACAAAGGTAAATCGAATTCTAGGAATCGTTTGGGTTGCTTTGATTTTCGTGTGTGGATTCTTCTGGACTTGGGTTGCAGCAGCAGTTCTTGCTGTAGCTGGCGCCGCTTATATGGGCGGATTTTTCGCATATATGAGCAATTATTCCAAGAAGTATCTTGGTGCTTACAAGAAGATGGGTGTGCCAAAGGAGATGTATATGAAGCAGCTTAAAAAGAATGGCACAGATGCAAAGAGCATGGAGAGAATGTCTAAGCTTTGGGATAAGATTAAAGTAGATTAATTTTGTAATTGAGATTCATATTACAAAGAAAACCAAAATAATAGCTCGATTGAAGGATGCTGTTATTACAAAAATTTATAGCAAGACAAGCTAAAAGAGGGGCGAAAGCCTCTCTTTTTTTACGAATAAATGCTGAAATAATCAGTTTCCAGAGATAGCAATATTAGACCATTAAAAAATATTAAACACACTATTGAAAAACAACTATAATAATTTTTTAACAAAGTTTGTTGACTATAATATAACGAGCGATATAATGAAATTGCACATAGATGAATACAATGTAAGGGGGATGTCAGATGTATACTCTTGGACTAGACATAGGATCTACAACTTCTAAAAGCGTGATACTCGAAGATGGCAAAAAGATTGTCGCAAAGGCTCTAAGAGTTGGAGGGCTTGGTACAGCAGGCCCAGAGGAAGTTATAGCGGAGATTATGAAGGTCTCAGGACTTAATGAATCTGATATTTCATGTAGCGTTGTTACTGGTTATGGAAGAAATAAGTACGAAGGCTGTGATCTAGAAGTAAGCGAACTAACATGTCATGCACTAGGAAGTCAAATTATTTTTCCTGAAGTGAGGACTGTAATAGATATAGGCGGTCAGGACGCAAAGGTTATTTGTCTTAACAATGCGGGCAGAATGACAAACTTCGTAATGAACGATAAATGTGCTGCGGGAACAGGTAGATTTTTAGATGTGATGGCCAATATTTTAAGAGCAGATATATCTGAACTAGAGGTATTAGCATCAAAAGCAGATAAACCAGCTACTATCTCTAGCACCTGCACGGTATTTGCTGAATCGGAAGTGATTAGCCAGCTTGCTAATGGTGAGAGCAGAGAAAATGTAATTGCAGGTATCTGTAACAGCGTAGCCTCGAGGGTTAGTTCACTTGCGCGTAGAGCAGGAGTCAAAGAAAAGGTATGTATGTCAGGTGGCGTTGCAAAAAACGGTGCGGTAAGAGATGCGATGAGTAAGGCTCTCGAAGTTCAGATAGAGTATGATTCACTTGCACAGTATTTTGGAGCGATAGGTGCTTCAGTATACGCATACAAAACTCAGATAAATAATAATGGATAATAGCTTTGCTGCTCTTGTGGGCAGTAAAAAATTTACAAAGATACGTTATTTAATTAACGAGATTTCGATGAACAACCTGTCTTGTAATAACAAGTCAAAAAAATTATTAAAAGATTAACAAAATGATTGAGGAGGTATGGTTATGGCAGAGGAAATCAAAAAGCCTAAGAAGCCTATTGATCCTAATTCAGCTAAATTCAAGCTTGGCAAAATCGCAGGAGATGCATTTGCAAGTGCGATTGAAGCTAAGAAGGAAGGCATTCCAGTTGCATGGGTTTCAAGCAACTTTCCGGTAGAGATACCAGAGACATTAGGTATTGCTACTGCTTATCCTGAAAATCAGGCGGCCGGCATTGCTGCTCGTGGTGCAGGAGAGAGAATGTGCAACATTGCTGAAGCGGATGGATACTCAAATGACATCTGTGCTTATGCAAGAGTGAGTCTTGCCTATGCGAAACTCAAAGAATGTCCAGAGCAGGATGTAGCGATGCCGGATGTGCTTCTATGCTGCAACAATATCTGTAACTGCATGATTAAGTGGTACGAGAATCTAGCAAGGGATTTAAATATTCCGATGATTATCCTAGACATACCATTTAACCCTGATTACGAAGTATCTGACGCTGAGGTTGAATATGTTTCCGCTCAGTTCTGGGATGCAGTTCATCAGCTAGAGAAACTTTTTGGGATAAAGTGGGATGATGAAAAGTTCAAGAAGGTTACAGGGTTTAGCTGCAGAGCGAGCAGAGCTTGGCTCGATGCAACAGCTCAGGCAAAATACGTACCTTCTCCATTTAATGGATTCGATCTTCTTAATCATATGGCTGTAATGGTTACAGCAAGAGGTAAAGAAGAAGCAGGTGAAGCTATGGAGACACTGCTCAAAGAGTATAAGGAGAATCATCTTAATGGAACAAGTACATTTAGGGCAGAAGAGAAGTACAGGATCATGTTCGAAGGAATCGCTTGCTGGCCATATCTGAGAGCAACTTCACATGGACTTAAGGATCGCGGTATCAACATGGTAACAACGATATATGCTGATGCTTTTGGATTTGACTATCATTCATTCGATGAGATGATCAAGGCTTACTGCAGTGTACCAAATGCTATAAACCTCGAGAAGTCGAGAGATAAGAGAATCAAACTTTGCAAGGATAACCACGTTGAAGGATTACTTGTACACACTAACCGTTCATGCAAATTGTGGAGCGGATTCATGTATGAGATGAGTAGACAGATAGGTGAGGCATGCAATATACCAGTCACAAGCTTTGATGGAGACCAAGCGGATCCTAGAAATTTCTCGGAAGCACAATATGATACAAGAGTTCAGGGTCTTATGGAAATTATGGAGTCAAATAAATCTGAGAAAGGAGACAAGTAGCTATGACATACAGTTCAATTAAAGAGTTTCATGAGATAGCATCATCTCCTCGCAAACAGATGGATAAATACCTTGCAGAAGGCAAGAAAATTGTGCTCACAGTTCCTTACTACACACCAGATGAAATTGTGCATTCTATGGGGCTTGTTCCAATGGGAACTTGGGGCGCTGATATGGAGCTAAATAGATCAAAAGAATACTTTCCTGCATTCATGTGCTCAATCGTTCAGACAATCCTAGAGCTAGGCATTTGTGGGAAGTTCGAAGGGGCTAGCGCAATCGTGATTCCATCTCTCTGTGACACTCTCAAGACCATGGGAGAGAACTGGAAATACGCGGTTCCAGACATCAAGTTCATACCTATGACCTATCCGCAGAATAGAAAGCCTGAATATGGAATCGCCTATACGAGGGCTGGATACGAGAGGGTTATTAAGGAGCTTGAGGAATGTACTGGAGCGAAATTCTCGATGGAAAAGCTAGCTAAGTCTAATAAGATTTACAACGAGCACAACGAAGCGATGAGACGTGTGGATGAACTGCTTGCAAGACACGCAGAAGTGACGGTGCGGGAGAGAAGCGATATATTTGCAAGCGCTAACTACATGCTTGTAGAGGAACATACCGCTCTTGTAAAAAAGCTTATCGCCGAGCTTGAAGCTGCCGAGGAGAGTGTAGGTAATTATCCGGTAGTCGTATCGGGAATACTTACTGACATGCCGGGGCTAAGTGAAGCCTTCGATGAGATAGGAATTCACATCGTGGCAGATGATGTCTGTGCACACTCAAGGCAGTATAGAACAGACGTACCAGAAGGTGATGATCCAATACAAGCTCTCGCTGTTAAGTTTGCAAACACTGACAATTGCTCAGTTCTCTACAACGTAGAAAAGCCAAGAATTCAGTGGATTATAGATATAGCGAAGGAGAGAGGCGCAAAGGGAGTTGTCGTGGTAATGACAAAGTTTGTAATCCTGAGGAATTCGACTTCGTATGTATTAAGGAAGCTTGTGAAAAAGCGGATTTACCACTTGCCCTAGTTGAGGTTGACAGGCAGATGAAGCAGTTTGAACAGGTTAAGACTAACCTCGAAACATTCCGTGACATGTTAATGTTTTAAAATGCATCAAGCATATAGATAAATTCAAGGAGGATAAAATGGGAAATAGACCACTTGAGGGAATCAGAGTTGTTGAGATGGCAACATTTATCGCAGCGCCTTGTACAGCAAGATTTCTAGCTGACCTAGGAGCTGAGGTTATAAAGGTTGAGCCCCCTATGGGAGATCCACTACGTTACACTGCGGTTAATGAAGGAAGACCTTTAGACCAGAAGGAGAACACATCCTATGATCTTGAGAATGCAGGAAAGACTTGTATCTCGCTCAACACAAAGTCTGAGGAGGGAAGAGAGGCTTTAGAGAAGCTTCTAGCAACTGCGGACGTATTTATCTGCAACTGGCGTCAGTCACCGCTCAAGAGAGCAGGGTTAGATTGGGAGACTCTTCATGAGAAATACCCTAAGCTAGTGTACGGATATGTATCAGGATACGGTGAAAAGGGTCCTGATAAAGACCTCCCAGGATTCGACTTTACTGCATTTTACGCAAGAGGCGGCATCTTAGGGCCTCTTCGTGATAAGAACAGCCTGCCAATGCTAACAGTTCAGGGCTTCGGAGATCATCAGGTGGCTATGAACCTAGCAGCCGGAGTTCTCGCAGCACTATTCAAGGCTAAGATGACTGGTGAGGGCGATCACGTAGTGGTATCGCTATTCCACAGCGCAATATGGGATATCTCACTAATGCTGCAGGCAAGCCAGTACGGAGCAGATAGCACTCAGTATCCTATGGAGAGATGGAAGCTAGGTAATCCGCTTGTGCTCTGCTATGAGACAGCTGATGGTAAATGGCTACAAATAGCAATGCCTCAGTACGATAGACATTATCCAATACTGATGAACGCTATGGGCTATCCAGAACTTGCTGACGATGCTAGATATTATCCACAGAAGAATCTAATTCCTAATCGTGAAGAGTTCTCAGCGTGGATAACTGCAGAGTTTAAGAAAAAGACTTGCGATGAATGGTGCAAGCTACTGGATGCAAATGATTTGCCATACGCAATTGCACAGGAGTGGGACAGCCTCCTAGAAGATAAGCAGGCATGGGCATCTGACTGCTTCTACGAGATGACTTACAGCAACGGAAACAAGCGTACACTCGTGAGACCGCCAATTCTATTCGACCAGATGGGACTTCCTCCATATGAGAGAGGACCTTATCTTGGAGAACAGACTAAGGATATTCTCGGTGAACTTGGGTACTCTGCCGAAGCTATAGATGAGTTAATAAAGAGTGGTGCTGCAATCGATATGGATCCAGCACTTAGGGACTAATTTAAAATATACAAGGAAAATGCATAGGTTTGACACAAGAAAAGTGATTTACAAAGGAGAAATGGTATGAAAATTACTGCATATGAAGTTAGACCTGATGAAGAGCCTGTCATCAGAAATCTATGTGAGAAGTACGGTATAGACGTGGTTATTACAAGAGCAAATCTTGACGATACTACAGTTAACCTTGCTGAAGGAAGTGATGGAATCACTACTCTAGGGCAGAGCACATATTCTAACGAGGTGCTTGATGAACTAAAGAAGATGGGTGTTAAGGTATTAGCATCACGATGCGTAGGATACAATCACATGAATGTTGAGTATGCTAAGGAGCTTGGATTTAAGCTTTGCAACGGTACATATGCTCCAAATGGAGTTGCGGAATACTCTGTAATGGCGATACTGATGTGCATGCGTCACCAGAAGAAAGCGCTGTATAACACAAATGACAACGACTTTACACTAAAAGGCAAGATGGGCAGAGAGCTCAGATCTCTCACAGTGGGAGTGCTCGGCGCAGGAAAGATTGGAAAAACTGTAATCAAGATTCTAAGTGGATTTGGTTGCAAAATCCTAGCATATGACGTAGTTCAGGATGACGAGGTTAAGGAATACGCAACCTACGTTGATATGGATACCATATACAAGGAATGCGACGTAATAACAATTCATATGCCACTACTACCAGCTACGACTGGCATGATTGATAGAGATGCAGTGGCAAAGATGAAGGATGGAGTAATCATCATCAACAACGCAAGAGGTGAACTACTCGATGTAGATGCTATTATCGATGGTATTGAAAGTGAAAAAATCGGTGCACTCTTCTGTGATGCATTTCCAGGAGAGACTGGCATTATCCACATTCCACATAGCACAGACATTATCAGAACTGAAGGAATGCCTTACTTTAAACTTAAATATCTGCGTTCATTCGTAAATGTATATCACACACCACACATGGCATTCTTCACTGAAGAGGCAGCTGAATCTATGGCAGCATGTGGAGTTGACAGCATCTATGAGGTTTTGACAGAAGGTAAGTCATCTCATGAAATACCATGCTAAGGAGGTAAATAAATGATTTTAGATCGAAAGCATGCACTTCAGCAGAAACTGTTCCGCGAGTTTGCAGAGACAGAATTCACCAAGGAACTTCAGGATGAATTAGATGAAACGGGTGAATTTAACTGGGATATGCACAAGAAAATGGCCCGTTATGGATTTATGGGAGTGAAGATTCCTGAGGAGTACGGTGGAGCTGGAGCAGACAGCTTGACATACGTACTCATGGATGAAGAGTTCGCTCGTCAGGATGCAGTTCTTGCAATATATGCAAATACATCAAATTCGCTCGGCGGAGGACCTCTTCTGCTCGCAGGAAGCGAGTCTCAGAAAAAGGAATATCTACCGCAGGTTGCAAGCGGTGAGAAAATTCTCGTGTTCGGACTCACTGAACCTGGCGCAGGGTCAGATGCAGGTGGAACTACTACAACAGCAATTCCAGATGGTGATGACTTTATCATCAATGGTCGTAAGTGCTTCATATCTGGTGCACCTATGGCTGACTGGATTATCATCTATGCAAAGACAGACCTATCTCAAAAGGGTTCTCGCGGAATCTCGATGTTCATCGTAGATATGCACGCAGACGGCGTATCGCTTGGAGCACCTGAGAAGAAGATGGGAATCAATGGATATCCAACTTCTGACGTTGTATTTGAAGATGTAAGAGTGCCAAAGGCTAATCTTATTGGACCTATCAACAAGGGATTCCAGTATGCCATGAAGACACTTGATGGAGGTAGACTCGGAGTAGCGGCAATGTCGGTAGGCGTAGCTCAGGGATGCCTAGACGAAGCTGTAAAGTACGCTAAGGAGCGTAAGCAGTTTGGCCGTAGAATCGCGGATTTCCAGGGCGTAAGCTTCATGATCGCTGAGATGCAGGCTGATGTTGAAGCTGCAAGACAGCTCACATATCACGCAGCTACTCTCAAGGACCAAAATTCTCCTCAGGCAGGAATGGCTTGCTCTATCGCTAAGTACTTCGCTGCAGAAGCTGCAAACCGCTGCGCTTACAAAGCTGTACAGATTCATGGTGGATATGGCTATATCAAGGAATATAGAGTAGAGAGACTTTATAGAGATGCTCGTATTATGAGCATATTTGAAGGAACCAGCCAGATTCAGGAAGTTGTAATCGCAAATAATTTGCTTAAGTAGAGGAGGAAGGAATAAATGAAAATTTTTGTAACAGTAAAACAGGTTCCTGATACCTCCGGCAAGGTTGCAGTAAACGAGGATGGAACACTTAACCGCGCTTCGATGCAGACTATCATCAATCCAGATGACCTAAATGCTGTAGAGCAAGCTCTCACTCTAAAGGAAGAGTTTGGATACAAGGTAGTAGCTTTCACGATGGGGCCTATGCCAGCTGAAGGAATGCTAAGAGAACTAATGGCAATGGGTGTAGATGAGACAGTACTAGTTTCTGCTCGTGAATTCGGAGGATCAGATACATATGCCACTTCGCAGATTCTTGCAGCGGCAATAGATACTTATGGAATCGAAAAGGATGACATAATAATCGCTGGTCGTCAGGCTATCGATGGTGACACTGCGCAGGTAGGACCTCAGATCGCTGAAAAGCTTCACCTACCACAGGTTACATATGCCGGTGAAGTTGCTAAGGAAGGCGAGTCTCTTATCATCAAGAGAATGCTCGAAGATGGATATATGCTCGTAAAGATTCCAACGCCTTGTATGATTACTTGCATCAAGGAGCTCAATACACCTAGATATATGAGCGTAATCGGAACTGAAAGTGCTGGGATATGCCACTTAAGATAATGGATTTTGCAGCACTTGAGAATCATCCACTTATCGATAAGACTACCATTGGACTAAAGGGTTCTCCAACCAATATCTATAAGTCGTTTACACCTCCAGTTAAGGGTGGCGGCATGATGCTAGAAGGTTCAGACAAGAATACCACTGATGAGCTTGTATCGATTCTGACAGGCAAGCACATCATATAGAAAGGAGAATTCAACATGGCTTACGATAGTTCACAAATCGACGCTTTCAAGAATGTATGGGTATTCTGCGAACAGCGCCAAGGCAAGATGATGCCAACAACATTTGAGCTTATATCCGAGGGAAGAAAGCTAGCGGATGAGCTAGGATGCAATCTATACGGAATACTTCTCGGAGATGACGTAGATGATCTAGCTTCTGAACTCGGCGGATACGGTGCAGATGGTGTATACGTATATAACAGCCCATTGCTCAAAAATTATACGACTGACGGATACACTAAGGTTATCAGTGAGGCGGTTCAGGAATTTAGACCTGAAGTAATGCTATTTGGAGCATCTAACATAGGCAGAGATCTTGCACCTAGATGTGCTGCAAGACTTCATACAGGACTCTGTGCAGACTGTACACACCTTGATATAGATCTCGATGGATATATAAACTTCCTGCGTTCAGGCTCATCTCTAGATGTTGACAATATGAAGTTTGATACTAAGCTCTTTGATGTAAATACCAACCTCAAGATGACCCGTCCTGCATTCGGTGGACACCTTATGGCTACCATCGTTTGCCCAAGGTTTAGACCAGCAATGGCAACTGTAAGACCGGGTGTAATGCAGAAGAGACCATACGATGAAGCTGGTGCTGCAAAGGTAGAGATTATGCATCCAGAGTTCGAATTAGTCGCTTCTGATATTGAGACAGAGGTTCTAGATATCGTTAAGGCTGCCAAGAAAATGGTAGACCTAATAGGTGCTGATGTAATCGTATCAGTAGGCAGAGGAATTGCAAAAGATGTTGAGGGTGGAATTGCTCTTGCAACTGAACTGGCGGAACTGCTCGGCGGCGTAGTAGGTTCATCGAGAGCCTGCGTAGATGCCGGATGGATTAGTGCTGATCATCAGGTAGGACAGACAGGCAAGACTGTTCACCCAAGAATATATGTTGCATTAGGAATATCTGGAGCAATTCAGCACAAGGCTGGAATGCAGGATTCTGAATGCATCATAGCAATTAACAAGAATGAGACAGCTCCAATCTTCGAAATTGCAGATTACGGAATTACTGGTGACTTATTCAAAGTTGTTCCACTGCTAATCGACTCAATCAAAGCAGCGAAAGAAACTGCTTAATTTAGGCAAGTACAGGGGTGTGCGGACATGTACTGCATTCCCCTGTTCTTCAAAACTGCCAAAGGGGGACATTATGGACAAAAAGATATATAACATAGTGGCTATAAATCCTGGATCGACATCGACGAAATTCGGGTTTTATCACAACTGCGAAAAGGTATTTATCGAAAATATATATCATAAGAAAGATGAACTTTCTCAGTTTGGCAGTATACAGGAGCAGCTCAGCTACAGAAAGCTACTTGTGGAAAACAGGTGCGCATGTAATGGTGTAAATCTACAAGAGGTAGACGCATTCGTTGGCAGAGGAGGAGGGCTTCTCCCCTCAACAAGCGGTGTATATTGTATAAATGATAAAATCATATACGATTGTGAAACCGCAGCCTCTGGAATACACCATCCTGCTCTACTCGCTTCCCAGATAGCAAGGCAGCTAGCCAATAAATACGATGCAAAGGCTTATATCGTAAATCCTCCAGATACCGACGAATTTCAGGATTTGGCGAGAGTTACAGGCATCAAAGGGATTTATAGAGATAGTCACGTTCACTGCCTAAACCAGAAGGAGGTAGCAAGACGCTACTGCTTGGAAAAAGGCATTAATTATAATGAGTCAAACTTCATCATCTGCCATCTTGGCGGCGGTGTATCCATAACAGCTCACCGTAAAGGCAGGATGATTGATAGCAACGACAATCTAATCGGCGATGGTCCAATGACACCCCTTAGGGCTGGTACAATACCGGCAAAGAAAATAATTGACATTGCATTTAGTGGTGACTACACGCACGAAGAACTTGAAGATTTGATTGTCAGAAATAGCGGGCTCAGTAGTCACCTAGGAACTGCTGATGTTCAGGAAATCATGAAACGCATAGAAGAGGATAATGATGAATATGCAAAGCTTGTCCTCGATGCTATGATTTATCAGTTTGCAAGGCTGTGGGTGAATGTGCATGCGTACTCAAAGGCGATGTAGATGCAATCCTCATCACAGGTGGGCTCGCAAGAAGCGAATACATAGTAAGGAATTTAGCGAAATACGTAGACTGGATTTCAGAAACATGGGTTATGCCAGGGGAGTGGGAAATTGCGGCTCTCGCATCCGGTGCGTATCAAGCTATGACTGATCAGGTAGACGTACTCACGTATACTGGAGTGCCAGTTTTCCGAGGGTTTCATTCATTAAAATATCATTTATAGATATACACCTTTTTAATTTTTCTTCTTTAAGGCGCAGCTTTATGCTGTGCTTTTAAAATGCAAGATTCGTACTAGAAACTAGTTAGGATAATACGAGGAGACAAGATAGAAAAACATAAACAATTCAAAAAGTATCGAAATTATCTATCAAAAACAAAGCGGACAAACTAGCAATATGATAAAATGTTAAGAAATATGTGCGTAATAACATGGGTATTAATTGGAGATTAATATATGGATATTTTTTCGATAATCAACTTGCTTGGAGGACTTGCACTGTTTCTATATGGTATGTCAGTCATGTCCCAGGGTCTTGAGAAACTTGCGGGTGGCAAGCTAGAGGGAATTTTGAGGTCAATGACTTCAAATAAGTTTAAATCTCTCTTGCTCGGACTCGGTGTAACGGCTGTTATTCAAAGTTCTTCGGCAGTTACTGTTATGCTAGTAGGGCTTGTTAACTCTAGCATTATGACACTTGAGCAGTCAGTTGGTGTAATCATGGGTACCAATATAGGTACTACTGTTACAGCCTGGTTGCTCAGTTTGGTGGGTATTAGCAGCAACAATATATTTTTGAAGCTCCTTAAACCAGAGGCTTTCTCGCCAATCATGGCTTTAATCGGTGTGCTTATGATGATGGCTAGTAAGTCAGATAAGCGTAAGGATGCAGGCTCGGTAATGCTGGGCTTTGCAGTTCTTATGTACGGCATGAACTTCATGAGCTCAGCGATGGAACCTCTCAAGGATATGCCGGAGTTTGCAAAGGTTCTAACTGCTTTTAATAATCCGATATTTGGAATACTCGCAGGTATATTAGTTACCGCCGTAATCCAGAGTTCATCTGCTTCGGTAGGAATTTTGCAGGCCTTATCCATGACTAGTGGTTTAACTTACGGAATGGTTATTCCTATTATCATGGGACAAAATATTGGAACTTGTGTAACTTCAGTAATTTCAAGTATCGGTGTAAGTAAGAATGCAAAGCGTGTTGCAGTAGTTCACATTGCATTTAATATAATCGGAACGATTATATTCATGGTTGCATTTAGCATTGGCCATTATCTGATAAACTTCGGATTCATAAATAAAGCTGTAACGCCTGTAGATATCGCAATTATTCACTCATTGTTCAATATATTCACAACGGTTATTATATTCCCGTTTGCTGAGAAACTCGTTCCTATCAGCCATAAATTCGTAGGCGGCGAAGAAGATGATGAAATGGAAGTTTTCCTTGATAATAGACTCCTTTTTACGCCGTCCATTGCTGTTGAAGAGGCTAGAGCTAAGACTAATGAGATGGTAGAGATTGCTTTTCAGAACTTCAGAGATGCTATAACTCTATCAAGCGGTTATAACGACGAATTGTTTGAGAAAATCAAGAACGATGAAAAGCTATTAGATTACTTTGAAGATCAGTTAGGGTCATTCAATGTAAGCCTTGCTAAAGTCGAGCTTTCAGAAAGGGATTCGGCAAATGTGTCGATGATGCTTCACAGTATTACCGATGCAGAGAGAATTGGTGATCATTCGCTAAATATCGCTGAGAGCATATATGAGCTACATAATAAGGGACTATCATTTTCTGGAGAAGCCAGAAGAGAACTTGATATATTAAGCGCTGCTGTCAGCGAGATACTGACACTAGCAGGCAAAGCCATATTGGAGATGGATGCTAAGACAGCTCTCAAGGTAGAACCGCTAGAAGAGTTGATTGATGATATCGTCGAACAGATTAAGGCTAACCACATAGCGCGCCTTAAAAATGGCGCTTGCACTATTGAGCTAGGTTTTATCTTAAATGATATACTGGCGGACATCGAAAGGGTCTCCGACCACTGCTCGAATATTGCAGCAGCCGAGATTGAGCTCAAGCGTAATAACCTGCACATGCATCAGTTTGTTAAGGATTTTAAAGATAAGGATAGCGTTGAATTCACCGAACTCTATGACGAGTTTTCGAGAAAGTATAGTATATGAAGTATGAATTAATTGCAACAGCGACATTTGGACTTGAAGCGGTAGTAAAGATGGAGCTGCAGGATCTTGGGTACAGTGTGGTTAAGGTCGAAGATGGAAAAGTCACTTTTATCGGTGATGAGAAAGCCATTGTTCACACCAATATGTGGCTTAGGACGGCCGATAGAGTTTATATTAAGGTTGCTGAGTTCAAGGCTGAAACCTTTGAAGAATTATTCCAGCAGGTTCGGGCAATCGGATGGGAGGATTATCTCACAGTTGATGCTGCATTTCCTGTTGTAGGAACATCAGTAAAATCCACGCTTCACAGCGTTCCATCGTGCCAAAGCATAATCAAGAAAGCGATAGTTTCAAGGCTTTCTGATTTCTACGTACAGAATCACTTTGATGAAGCAGGTGCAAATTATCGCATCAGATTTTCTATACTCAAGAACCAAGTCACGTTGCTTCTCGATACATCGGGAGCAGGACTTCATAAACGTGGTTATAGGGCAGTAGATGTTGCAGCACCTATGAAAGAGACACTAGCAGCAGCGCTTGTAAGGCTTAGCTTCTGGAAGGAAGGCGTGATGCGTAGAGATAAGGATAATCCTGACCATGTGACACGGATTCTTGTAGATCCATGCTGTGGATCTGGAACGATTCTAATCGAGGCAGCAATGATGGCTAGAAATATCGCACCAGGTCTTAACCGCAAGTTCGCTGCGATGACATGGGACTTCATCCCAGAGGAACTGTGGAATGAAGAACGTCAGGCTGCATATAACGCTGTTGATTACGATAGCGAAGTAATAATCAAAGGCTTTGATATAAATGGAAAAGCGATTGCTGCAGCTATGGCCAATGCTATGGAAGCAGGTGTTGAAGAAGATATATCATTCAGCCGCATGGACATGCGCAAATTCAGAGCTGATGAATCGAATGGAATCATCATTACTAACCCTCCGTATGGCGAGAGGATTGGTGATAAGGATGCAATTCATAAAATTTATGCGCGATTAAAAGAGATTCTTGAAAAAGATCATACGTGGTCTCTCTTCATGATTACGACTGACCGAGAAGTGGAGAAGATATTTGATAGAAAAGCTGATCGAAGACGTAAGCTATATAACGGAAGACTTCAGACTACCTATTATCAGTTCCACGGACAGAAAATTTCAAAGTAACTATGTAAATGGCGTACATCGCACAGATATTTACAGGCAAGGGAATTGACTGATGAAAAAGATTGATGAAACATTTATGTCGGCAGATGCTAAGACTCCGATACATGTTAGAAAATGGATACCCGATGAGAAGCCTAAGGCAGTGCTACAGATAATACATGGAATGGTTGAGTTCGTTGGCAGGTACAGTGCATTTGCTTCGTATCTTACCGATCACGGATATGTTGTCGTTGGACATGATTTGCTTGGGCATGGAGAATCGGCACTCACGCCTGATGATTACGGGTATTTTGGAGATCATGGCAATGAGACTTTGATTGCTGATATCCATGAACTTAGAAATAGAACAACGAAGGAATATCCAGATATTCCTTATTTTATACTCGGTCACAGTATGGGATCCTTTCTCTTGCGTCAGTATCTAACTGAAACGGATAATGATGATATTAGCTACTCTGAAGGTCTAGCTGGAGCGATAGTGATGGGGACAGGCCAGCCTAATGCTTTGGTTTTGCATGTGGGAAGTGCACTGGCATCAATCTTTAAAGCTGTGAGAGGGCCTCGATTTAGAAGTAAACTCATTAACTCTATGGCATTCTCTTCGTATAATAAAAAGTTTAAGCCGGCAAGGACGGAGTTCGATTGGCTAACAAAGGATACTGAGATTGTTGATTGGTACTGCGAGGAAGAGTGGTGTAGCTTTATTTTTACTGTAAATGCATACAAAGAGATGTTTAAGGGTGTTCTGAGGTGTATTGACAAGGATAGAACTAAGACGATTTCGCCCACTACTTCTCTGCTCTTCGTTTCTGGCGCAGAAGATCCGGTGGGGGAATTTGGAGAGGGCGTTAGAAAAGCATATATGCAGTATGTGAGCAACACTAAGTGCATAGTGGATATCAAACTGTATTATGATGACAGGCATGAGATACTTAATGAGACAGACAGAGACTCTGTGTACGACGATATTAGAACTTGGCTAGACGAAAGGTTAGAGGATATCAATGAACTGTAGAGAACTTTATAATTCAAAGCTTAAAACACCTAGCGAAGCTGCACAGGTTGTAAATAGTGGCGATTGGGTAGATTTCGGGTGCTATCAAGGTTTCCCGACCCTATTTGATGAGGCGCTTGCGGCAAGAAAAGAAGAACTTGAGGATGTGAAAGTACGCGCACTGCTCATAACTAAACCACTACAGATAGCTGAGCAGGATCCAGATGCGGAACACTTCACATATAATTCGTGGCATATGATCGGATATGAGAGAAAGCTATCTGATAGGGGACTCTGCAAGTTCATTCCTATGGTATTTAGAAATCTCCCCGATTACTACAGGCGTTTTCTTACTGTAAATGTCGCTGTAATGGGCGTAACTCCAATGGATGAGCACGGCTACTTTAACATGTCAATGAGCAATTCTCATGCTCGTGCAGTTTTTGATGTAGCGGATATTATCATTCTTGAGGTAAATGAGAAGCTACCTTTTGTTCATGGACTTGAAAATACCATACATATCTCGGAAGTAGATATGGTTATTGAAGGGAAGCATGAGGGACTTACTGAATTCCCTTCAATTGTAGCTGGTCCAGTAGAGGAGCAGATAGCAGAATCTATCGTTGATAGAATGACAAATGGTGCATGTATTCAGCTCGGAGTTGGAGGTATGCCAGATGCGATAGGAAAACTGATTGCTGAGTCTGAGCTCAAAGACCTTGGAATTCATACAGAGCTGCTAGTAAATGCCTATCTCGATATGCACAAGGCAGGTAAGATAACAAATTTAAATAAGCATGACATCATGAGAGGTAAATCGGTGTTCAGTATCGCTCATGGCACAAAAGAGTTATTCGATTGGATAGCAGGTAATCCTAGTATGTGCTGTGCTCCAATAAATTATGTAAACGACCTTTCAGTAATAGGAGAAATTGACAACTTCGTATCCATAAACAGTTGTATTGCTGTGGATCTATTTGGGCAGATTTCATCTGAAAGTGCGGGTACTCGTCATATCAGCGGAACTGGAGGGCAGCTTGATTTCCTCACTGCAGGTTTCAAGAATCCTAGAGCTCAGAGTTTTATCGCACTTCCTTCTACATATACAGATAAAAAAGGAAATCTACATTCGAATATCAAACCTACGTTTACTGGTGGCGACATAATTACTGATCCGCGAAGTCAGGCATATACTATGGTAACTGAGTATGGCATAGAAAATCTCGCAGGAGCTTCAGTATGGGAACGTGCCGAAAAGCTGATTAGCCTAGCGCATCCTGAATTCAGAGAAGAGCTAATTGAGTCAGCTCAAAATATAAATATATGGAGACAATCCAATAAGAGGTAGTATTTGTGACTCTATAGCTTATAATAGGTATTTTAAGGCGCCCTTTGGGGTGCCTTATATATTATATTGTGTGTTATAATTATTGAATGGATCAATATTACGTATTTATGATAATTAAATCGGTAATTTCAGTAATTGTCGCATTACTGCTAGGCAATGGTACAGTTGTCTGGTTCAATAACATGCCTGTGAGATGGTTCCAGGAGGAGGGAGAAATTTTGCCTCCATCACTTATCGCAGATATTGAAAGTGAGAGACAGAGACTTCCTAGCACTCCGTGGAAGCTCGTTTTCACAGTATTCTTCGGAGCAAGTGGCGTATTTTTGGCTGTTAGGGAATCAGCACAATACATGATTGCTGGCATGCTCTTAATTTTCATTGCATCAATGATGGCAATATGTGATGCCAAGTACAGGTTAGTTCCTGATCAGCTCAATGTTCTGCTAGCCGTATCAGCAGTTGGGTTTGTGAGTTTTCATGATAGGCTGCTCGAACCACTTTACGGTGCTCTCATCGGGTTAGCGCTCGGACTAGCAACTTATGGATTAGGGAGAATAATTTATAACAAGACAGTAATTGGTGGGGCGGACATCAAGTTTTACATATCCATAGGCTTAGTTACAGGTATTCATGGAGTGATTGCGATATTCATTTTGATTTCTGTTTTCGCACTTATTCATATTATTTATCTGAGCATCACTAAAAAATTTAACGCCGATGAACATAGACCGATGCTTGTATATGCGCTTCCGGCGGTCACAGTTTATGTGTTGGTACTTTGGGATTATCTTCCACTAGTGTTACTTTAATATAGCAAGACAAATAATCGTAATATGCTGAATAAAAGGATATAATAGATAGTCGTATTCTTTACAAATATATAGAAAGGGCAATATGTCTGAGAACAGCAAGAATATACTTCTTAAAATTCAATATGACGGGACTAACTTTCACGGCTGGCAGAAGCAGCCTGATGTTAGAACTGTGCAAGGCGAAGTTGAACATGTGCTCCGTTTTATTGCAGGATATGAGGTGCCTGTAAATGGTACAAGCCGTACAGATACTGGAGTTCATGCCCTTGGACAATGCTGCTCTTTTACATGGGATAATCCGCTTCCATCAGATAAGTTGGCAGCTATTATGAACAGACGGTTTGGAGCTGGTGGGCTCGGGCGGAGTGGCCTTCCGGGAGATATTAAAATCATTTCAGCGACTGAAGTGCCGCTAGACTTTCATGCGCGATTTTCTTGCCATGGAAAGACTTATAAGTACATTATCGACAGGAGCGGTGATATCTTTGAAAGGAATCACGTGTATCACTTCGGGTTTACTTTAGATCACGAAGCTATGCGTAAAGCGGCTGAACTTGCGGTTGGAACACATGATTTTGCTTCATTTCAGACCGCAGGAGGAATACCTCGAGAGACGACGGTCAGGACGATCACGGATATTACCATAATACAAGAAGGTGACAGGACTATTATCAGGGTCACTGGTGATGGTTTCCTGTATAATATGGTTAGAATCCTAGTCGGCACTTTGCTTGAGATTGGAACAGGTAAGAGAGAAGCTAGCGAGATGAAGGCCATCATAGCATCCACTGATAGGAGTAAAGCGGGATTCACAGCACCGCCAGAGGGGCTATACCTAGAAGAAATTTATTTTGATGATGAATTCAAGCGTGGAGGCAGCACTTGTATAAAGTAAGAATTGATAAATTTGAAGGGCCATTCGATCTGCTGGTTTATCTTATTCAGAATGCCAAGATGGATATATATGATATACGAGTGGCTGAAATCACGGAACAGTATATTGGGTATCTCAAGGAGATGGGTGAACTTAATGTAGAAGTGAGCAGTGAGTTCATAGTCCTAGCAGCTGTACTTATTAGGCTCAAGTCACATATGCTGCTTCCTCGTGTCAATGATGCTGGTGAAGTTATAATTGATGAAGATCCGCGCATGGAGCTAGCGAGCAGGCTTGCTGAATACGTGAAGACCAAGAAAATCGCTGAGATGCTTCAGGAGAGACTGGAGGTAAACCAGTGCATACATGAGAAACCAGCTGAAGATATATCGGAATATCTAGACTCACCAGATGAACTTTTAAAAGCAGATATCGAGCAATTTATTAATGCGTTTTATGCATTTTTGCAGAAGAAAAAGCGTGTGGCAGATGTCAAAAAGAGATATCAGAGAATAAAGAGAGAACGAGCTTCTATAGAGGATCGTATAAACTACATGACAGCAATAATTAAAGACAGAGTTTCTGTGGGTGAGTATATTGATTTTACAGAGCTCGTGCCGGAGGCGGCGGATAGATACGATATCACGCTTTCGTTTATGTCGCTTCTAGAGATGATTAAGATGCAGGAAGTCGATGCCAAGCAAGAGAAAAACTACGGGAATATAAGTGTTATAAAGAAAGAGGTTCAGACAGATGTACAATGATAAGGTAATGAAATCAGCACTTGAATCGATGATGTTTGTCTGGGGAGAGCCGCTTAAGACCAAGGATGCAGCAGAAGTTCTAGATGCTGATAAGAAGGAAGTTAAAGAGTTATTCTTAGAACTACAACGTGAGTATGCTATGATGGGGCGCGGAATTAGGATTAGAGAGGTAGATGGCGCTTTTCAGTTTGTGACACATGCTGAAAACGAGATATTTATTGAGAAGCTCTGCACTCCTGTTAAAGTCAAGAAACTCTCACAGGCAGCACTCGAAGTGTTAGCTATTATAGCTTACAGACAACCTGTTACTAAGGGAGAAATTGACTCAATTAGAGGTATCAAGAGCGAGAGAGTCATTGATGGACTCATGAGTAAGGATTTGGTTGATGTTGCAGGAAGGTCAGAAGGCGTTGGCCGTCCACTGCTATATAAGACAACAGATGAGTTTCTAAAGAAATTCGGCTTTACTTCAATCAAGGACCTACCTGATATAACAGAGTTTGACGATATCGAGGAATACGAAGAGGAGAATGCTCACGAGCAGCTATCTATTAATTTTGAAGGAGACACGGACAGTGAGGATAAATAAATATATTGCTTCCTGCGGTGTCACAAGCAGGCGGAAGGCAGACCAGCTCATATTAGACGGTAAGATTGCGGTCAATGGAGTTGTCATGAAGGAACCTGGCTACGATGTGCAGCCTGGTGATGAAGTTCAGTATGAGGGCAGAAAGATATCGCTTGAGGCTAGTAAGACTTACATTCTGCTCAATAAACCCGTAGGCTATGTGACAACCACCTCTGATGATAAGAATAGACCGACAGTTCTTGATCTTATTCAGGATGAGGATAGGAGAATTTTTCCGGTGGGAAGACTCGATTATAACACTTCCGGACTTATTATTCTTACAAATGATGGAGATGTTGCAAATCGACTCATGCATCCGTCGAAGGAGCTCGACAAGACTTACCGTGCGGTAGTATCTGGCATACTTACACGTGGTAAGATTGCAAGACTTGAAAGGCATCGACATAGGTGGTTTTAGAACTTCGCCTGCCAAGGTAGAGGTTATAAAGCACAATAGAAACTCTACAGTTGTTGATATAACAATTCATGAGGGGAAGAATCATCAGGTTCGCCGCATGTTTAAGGCTGTAGATGCACCAGTTCAGGGGCTAGAGCGAATCAAGATTGGTAATCTAGTAATCGGGAGGCTTGCAGTTGGCGGCTATAGGAAGCTTGGTCCATCAGAGGTTGAGTATTTGAGATCTATATAGGTAAGGCTTAATCAAATGAGAAACGTATAACGCAGATGCTAAAGAATGAATCTTTGCTGATTCAATCATAAACATCTGCGTTTTGGGTTATAGGACAAAACGTGTTGGTAAAAACCGCTGCGGTCGTTGAAATTTCAACGGCTACAGCGGTTATATCTTTTTTGAAAGAAGATACAGGGTGGACAAAACGTGTTGGTAAAATCGTCTAAAACACTTGAAATTTCAAGGCGTATTAGGGTTATATCTTCCTTAGAAATAGTATTCTAGGAGGATTGTAAAATGAAGCGTGTTATTTGCCCTGTTTGTGGTAGGTGTTGCTCGAAATATGGTAAGACAAATACAGGAACACAGAGGTGGTTTTGTTGTAATTGTAAGATGGCGTTTTCCCCTAAAATAGACAATCTAACCAAGCAGCTTAATATATTTCTTAAGTGGCTTTTTAGCAAAGATATTCAAAAGTATATGCCTGGAGGTGGTCGTACATTTAGGCGAAAAACATCCAAATTTTGGGATATATGGACATTACCACCAGTTGTAGAAGAAAAGCATTCAGTAGTATTCGTAGATGGAATTTACCTGTGCCGTAATGCTTGTGTTTTTAATTTGCTGTGACAGAAACCATGTGCTAGGTTGGTACTTATGCCGCTATGAGCATGCAAATGCATGGATCTCATTAATGTCTAGGGATTACTGAACCTGCACTTGTAGTTTCGGATGGAGGAAAAGGATTTAATAAAGCTTTGAGAAAGGTATGGCCTCATGCAAAGCACCAGAGATGCCTTTTTCATGTGTTTTCTCAAGTAAGAAGATATACTACAACAAGACCTAAAACCCTTGCAGGGGCTGAATTATATGCTCTTGCTAAAAGACTACTACACCTAGAAACTAGATCTGAAGCAGATAAATGGGTAGATGAATTCTTAGATTGGATGAGAAAAACACAACAAGTTTCTGAGCCAAAGGTCACTAGATGAAAAACGGCAATTGGAGAGCAACGCATGAAAGACTTTTTAAAGGCACAGAGATCTCTTTCTAGGTTGGTAAAAGAAGGCACTCTATTCACTTATTTGGATGAAGATTTAATAGCTAAGATAGGCAAGGCTCCATCTACAAATAACCAGATAGAAGGCGGTATAAATGCAAGGCTAAGAGCCTTGCTAAGGAATCACCGTGGACTATCTGTTGAAAGAAGAATAAAAGCGGTCTTCTGGTGGTGCTATGTGCACTCACCAAGACCGCTTTCTGTTTCTGAGCTATTAAAAGTAATGCCAACGGACAAAAGTATTGCAGCGATATACCAGAAGATTTCAGAGTTAGATAAACGCACTTCATCTATCCCTACATGGGGAGATGCGGTGGTCTGGGGAGAGCTGCATAAGTCATCTGAATTTCAGAATTATTGGGACTAGCGACCAACACGTTTTGTCCTATAACCCGCGTTTTATATTGCCATATAGTAAATATTGTAGTTAATATTTAGAGTTGAACAAAAATCTAATCTGGCATCATACTCTCACCACGGCTCGACTCTATATATGTCTTGATAATCTTTACTGCACCATCGATGCCTGCACGGCTAGTGTTGATGAGCAGATCATATGAATCCCTGTCTCCCCACTTTGTGTCAGTGTAGTATTCGTAGTATCTACGGCGCTGCTTGTCCATCTGCTTGACTATTTTCTCCATCTGAGCAGGAGTCATGCTCTTTGCATCCTGTCCAGAAAGGAGAGCAAGTTTACGCTTTACTCTATCCTCTAGAGGAGCAAATAGAAAGATGCTAACATGTGACTGATCTCTAAGTATGTAGTCTGCACCACGTCCTACGATAACACAGCTACCCTCAGAAGCGATTTCTCTAATAATCTTATATTCTTCTGCTTGAATCTTATCGTATGGAGATGGCTGATATAGTTCGATTCCTGAAAAGAGTGCACTAGCTGCAAAATCAGGAGCCTTCTCCTCGTTGTTCTTAACGTAATCCTCGTGGAAGCCAGTCTTCTGAACTGCCATGCTGATGAATTCATTATCATAGAATTTGATTCCTAGCTCCGTTGCAAGTCTCTTGCCAACTTCGTGACCGCCGCTACCAAATTCTCTTCCAATTGTTACTATGACTTTATTTGACATAACATCGCCTCCTTAAACTAATTATATCACAACCCTATGAATATTTATCAACCTATAAATTTTGTTTTATCGCTTCTACAAATGATACTAGATTATCCTTACTATCAAATTGCGCTCGGGCATTATCATCGCGTCCTCCCCCTTTTCCGCTGAAGTTATTAGCATGTTCTTTAACGAGCATGCCGCAAGGGTAGGTTCCGTCGGAGACTAGCATGAGCGTATGTGAAGAAGTATTTGCAAGGGCGAGGAGTGGCTTTTTTCCGTCAATCATCTCGAGTGCCTTAAAGCCTAGCTTCTGAAGATCATTTGGAGCGATGCTATCATACTCCTTATATATGAAGTTTGTGCCGGCTTCGAGACTATGTACAATCACTTCTGCTTCAACACTGCGAACATATTCAGCAAGATTTGCGCGCTCTGTCTTTAACTCGGTTTCTTCTTTGTCCTTCTTAGCAATGGCGTGCATTAGATTCTCTGGTTTTGATGAGAATTTCTCCGCTACTTCGGTAAGAATCTTATGCGACTCGCGGTAGTGAAGCAGTGCGTTTCGGCCACAGTCAAAGTAGATTCTGGTCATCCCCTTGTTAGGCTCAGCCTTAAAAATTTTTATTATCCCAACTTCGCCACTAAAGGAAGGGTATGTGCCGCAACATGCGCAGCAGTCGAATGGGTCATCAGGATTACCAACCGTAACGATAACAACGTTGCCATCTACCTTCTCATTAACTGCTTTTCTAAGTGGCATATCATTAGCTGCCTCAACTGAGTCAAACTGATGAGCCTGAATAGGGAGGTTTTTCCACACCGCTTCATTGGCGAGAAGCTCAGATTCTGAGAGCATTTCTTCGGTCATGAGCTCACCTCCGAGATCAATATCTATGGTTATATAATTTTTCCCCATGTGGAAGCCTTTATTAGATCCTTTATACAGTTTGTAGATCGCTCCACTAAGGATGTGCTCGCCATAGTGTCTCTGCATATTTGTGAAACGGAATGTCCAGTCTAGTTCTAATGTGACCTTGTCGCCGACTGTAAATGGTACTTCATCATTTGTGTAGTGGGCGACCGCATCACCCGAATCATGAGTATCAAAAATTGTTACTATTTTGCTGCTATCATCTGATAGATGGATAGTTCCTCTGTCGCCAGGTTGCCCACCACCTTCAGCGAAAAAAATAGTTTTATCTGTTATGATTTCGGTTCTATCTTTAACAATAATCATGTCGATTATTGTCGCCTCAAGTGTTTTTAAGTATTGATCACTGTGGAAAACTTTTTTTGTTTTCATATTTCCTCCATGTTGAACTATTCTTTCATAAATCGAACAAAATTATGTAAAAGTATTTTTGAAAACTGTTGATAACTTCTCTTGACATCTGAAATTAGAATCGCTAAGCCTTGGAAATTACACAATTAGCATTATTAACTTATCCACTTTATTATGTTGAAAAGATTGTATACGATTTTTGACTTTTATGTGGATAATTCGTGATGTGTGCATTTTATTGGGATTCGAGCGATGTGGATAACTTGCATTAAATTCATTTGCCGAAAAAGAACAACAGTTGACTGATAAATTTAGTCATTATCTTCGGGGTTGTAAATCATTTCGCTAAACTTAGCCCCAGGCATCTCAGAAAAGCTCTTAAAGACCTGTGTCTCTAGCTTATATCTGCCTTTTAATTCGAGTTTGTCAGAGTTCATGCTCCTGCTTATATCTGCTTCCATGTTTGTTATCTTGATGATGTCGTGACTCATGACCACTAGCTCGTTGCTTTGTGTAAGCAGATATGCCCCATATAAATCATGATTCATAAAATAATTAGATGAATCTACATGATAGTTGTCTTTGTTATAAAGGACATACGTGATTCCGTTAGGGGCTGGCGTCATCGAGGCGTCTGCCCCGAAGACGGAATCATCCAAATCGAATGCTTCTGCAGGCACTGTTAATTCGTACAGTGTTATATACTCGGCCTGCTGGAGCTGAAGCGCTGCCTCGTAGCTTGAGATATTCATTAGGGTCGTCACTTCGAACTCCAAGATGCGGCGTGTTCGTGTGAGGCTGCGCGGTGATAGCGTTATCAATGCTTCTCCATAGATATATGAATTGGAAAGCGCTGTGAATTTACACTTGTACACTGTCGCTTCTCCGTTAGGAGTAGCGGCAGTGGTCGCTTTTGATATTTTATTTCTGACTAGCTCAGCGAGACCAATTTCCTTAAACCTACTTCGCTTCATCTCGCTAATGCTTATATCTCCGAGGAATGAAGCACCGTGATAATCTTTATCAAGCATTCTCATAAGGAAGTAGTTGATGAGTTCGAACGAGGTGAGAGGGGATTTGCAGACTAACTGCTGTCCTTCTTTGCTTTTTTTATCAAAGCTAGCAGCTTCATAGAGCAGCTTACTAGATGCCTCCTTCATAAGGTTTAGTCTCATCAGTGTTTCCTTACGAAAATCTTGAATAAATATCTCATGGTTTTCATAATACTTTTCATTAGTCGCTACAACCTCATCGATTAGCTGTATCATTGTAAAGAAAGGAATCTTAATTTCACTGCCACCGAGACTACCTGATATTCGTTTCCATTCGGATCGGACTTCGCGTCCGCCCTCTGGATTGTTAGCGTTTGAGAATATTTCGCAGTAATCATCTACACCGTACTCAGAGAAATCGAGGTGAATCAGCTGGAATAGCTTGTCCTTGCTTCCATCCTTTGCAGTCCATGACACCTTCATCGCAACAACGCCCATGAGACGTGTGTTAGTAGCTATACACGAATCAAAGCGATAATCTATGAAATGATTATATTTATTTGAAAGTTTACCTTCTATAACTCGTAGTTCAGGCATCTTAAATCTCCTTATCGATATATAACATTTTAATTATACCAAAACTATGACATAATCTCGCTCCTGATAGCATTTTTCTCAAAAAACCATTATGTGTAACATCTGCAACTTGACACTCATCAAAATACATATATAATACTTTTGAAATCCTTATTAAGAGCGAGTGAGGGAATGGGCCCGGTGAACTCGCGGCAGCATCGTGTATTGCGGTTGTGCCAAGTCCCACAGGCAAAGCCTGAAAGATGAGGAGACATATTCACATATATAGTTGGAAATTGTCTCTTCGTGCATGTGGCTCATGCTGAAGAGTTTTTTTGTATAGAGGGCAGATTAACGGCTGTCCAGAGGAGGTTTTAATGAAGAAGCTATTTACATCAGAGTCGGTTACAGAAGGACATCCAGATAAAGTCTGCGATCAAGTTTCTGATGCGATTCTTGACGCAATAATTGCCGAGGATCCACATGCTCACGTAGCATGCGAGACTGCAACTAAGACAGGGTTCGTACTTGTATTTGGCGAAATTTCAACTACTTGTACAGTTGATATCGAAGGCATCGTCAGAGATGTTGTAAAAGGTATCGGATATGATTGCAGTGAAGTTTGCTTTGATGGCAACACTTGTGCGGTGCTCGTAAGCATTGAAGAGCAGTCCCCAGATATCGCTATGGGTGTTAATGAATCATTTGAGGTAAAGGAAGGCACTGAAGCTGGTGACGATGCGATGACAGGTGCTGGAGACCAAGGTATGATGTTTGGATTTGCTTGTGATGAGACAGATGAGCTCATGCCTATGCCAATTTCACTCGCTCACCAACTAGCAAGAAGACTTGCTGAAGTTAGAAAGGATGGCACAATTAGCTACTTAAGACCAGATGGTAAAACTCAGGTAACAGTTGAGTATGATGATGACAAGGTTGTAAGAGTTGATACTGTAGTAATCTCTACACAGCACGATCCAGATGCAACTCTCGAGCAGATTAGACGTGATATGGTCGAACATGTAATTAAGCCAATAATCCCTGCTGAGTTAATAGACGATGAGACAAAGATATTTGTAAATCCTACTGGTAGATTCGTAATCGGTGGTCCTAAGGGTGACTCTGGTCTTACTGGACGTAAGATTATCGTTGATACTTACGGTGGGTATGCTAGCCATGGTGGTGGTGCATTCTCAGGCAAAGATCCAACGAAGGTTGATAGAAGTGGTGCATATATGGCTAGATATATTGCAAAAAATATAGTCGCTGCTGGACTTGCTCGTAAATGCGAGATTGAACTAGCTTATGCAATCGGTGTCGCAGAGCCGGTTTCCGTATATGTAAATACTTATGGGACTGCAAACCTCAAGGATGAAGATATCGCCAAGCTAGTGAGAGATAACTTCGATATGAGACCTGCTGCTATTATCAAGCAGCTCGATCTTCTAAAGCCTATCTATAGATCACTAGCCGCATACGGACACTTCGGCAGAGATGCACTTGGCGTTAGATGGGAAGATATAGATAAAGCGGAACAGCTGAAGGCAGCATCGGAGAAGTTCGCATAGAGCATAGCGAATAAATAGATTTAATAAATATAGGACTTATGGGCTAATACAATCATCTGAGCATGTTTGTGTTAGCCTATTATGATATAATTATATGATTTTATATATGCAAGAAGGTGTATTTATGGCTCAAAAACATAAGGGGCAAAAGAGCTCTTTTCAAAGCCCGCAGTTTCCCGAATCACTAAGATGTGACATTTTAATTATCGGCGGTGGACCAGCAGGTATGGCCGCTGCAATAAGCGCCAAGCGAAGCAATGCTGAGCTTGATGTGGTTTTGATTGAAAAAAATGAAATCATGGGCCGTAAACTTCGTGCGACTGGTAATGGAAGATGCAATATAACTAACGTTAAGGCAAATGGCTTTGGCGAGGTAATTAAATTTTTGAGTTCTCTAGGCATAGTGACTAAAACTAACGACAATGGATTTCTCTACCCTGTATCTGAGTCTGCAGCTGATGTCTCAGATATGCTTGAATTAAGGCTAAAACAGCTCGGTGTAAAGGTATATACTGGTTTAACCGTATCTGAAGTATCAAGTGATAGTTGTAGAGCTGGGTTCGTAACTACTGTTTCCATAGGAGCAATAAATTACGAAGGTGGAATTCATAATGGTCATATACACACTATATACTCATCAACTCTTGTAGTAGCGGTTGGTGGAAAGTCTGCACCTGTCTACGGTTCAACGGGCGACGGATATAGATGGCTTAGGAATCTTGGTCATACAGTAACTAGACTTGTGCCTTCACTTGCACCGATAGAGTGTGGGGATGAAGATTTATCAAAGTTATCAGGTATAAGAGTGCGCGCGGAAGCAAAGCTGCTTAAGAACGGTGAAGAGATACATAGGGAAGACGGTGAAGTACAATTCACTAAGTTTGGTCTCTCGGGCATCTGCATATTTAACCTATCTAAGATGATGAGATTTGAACGGGGTGATGGTTTTTCAAATTTCAAAATCGAACTTGATTTATGTAGTGAGATTAATTTAGGAGAAGTGTTAAAATGTGCGGCTGAGAGAGCTTCTAGTGTGCGCAAAGAATCGTGTGTAAGTGAGAAGCTTGTAGATGTGTTTAAGACTGTCTACAAGGAAGGTGTAGCACTTGAAATAATTAAGCAGGCAGGTTTTAAAGCAGATGAAAACTCTTCGGTATTAAAAACAGAGGAAGCTAGAGAGAAACTGGTAGCCAGTGCTAGTGCGCTTAAATTTCAGCCAACCGGCCAGAAGGGGTGGAAGGAAGCGCAGTGCACTGCAGGTGGAGTTATAGAATCTGAAGTTGATCGATTATCGCTTGAGTCAAAGCTAGTAAGTAACCTATTTATAGTTGGCGAAATTTAGATTATGACGGCTTCTGCGGCGGATATAACCTCAATCATGCGTTCTTAACAGGAAAGCGTGCAGGTGCAGCAGCAGGACGTATTTAGCTTTAGATATGAATAGGATTATATAAAGAAGGATAAAGTATGGAGGCGAGAATTATAGATAGAGTATGGCGTGGCGGAGAGACGCCTGGCAAATATTCATATAGGATAAGCGAAGTGAAGCTACCTGTGGGGCGTGAAATGACCGATTTACCGGACAAAATATCTAAGCAACTATCATTAAAAGCTTCAGACATCATGACTTGGCAGGTCGCTCGTGAGTCGATAGATGCAAGGGACAAGTCAAATATCTTCATGGTGTATACCGTTGATTTTACGACAAGAGTACAAGTGGCACCTAGACTTGCAAAAAAGCACAAGTGTAATGTGCATAATCCAATTGAAAAAGTGGAACCAGAGTCTGGAAACGGGAAGCTTACAGGTCGCCCGCTTGTCGTAGGCTTTGGACCGTGTGGGATATTTGCTGCCCTAGAGCTTGCTAGGAATGGATATAGACCTATAGTCATAGAGCGCGGTAAAAGTATGGCTGAACGTGTTAAGGATGTAGAGGCATTTAAAAACGAGGGCGTTCTAAATGAAGATTCCAATATTCTATTCGGAGAAGGTGGAGCCGGTACATTTTCAGATGGAAAGCTAACTAGCGGCATCAAAGATCCTAATATCAAGTTCGTAATGGAGACTTTTGCTGACGCTGGTGCAGGAGAAGAAATTATATATAAGCATAAGCCTCACATAGGTACAGACGTGCTGAGAGCAGTGATAGTAAGGCTTAGAGAACAGATAATTGCCCTTGGTGGTGAAGTTAGGTTTGGAGCAAAGCTCTGCAACATATCGATTTCAAATGGCGAACTCGAGTCTGTTACCATCACTTCTCCAGACGGAGGAACGGAAGTACTTGCGACTAATGCAATGATCTTGGCAACTGGTCACAGTGCGAGAGATACGTATGAACTTATCAAAGAAGCGAATCTTGAGATGGAGCAGAAACCACTTTCTATAGGAGTTAGAATGGAGCATCCACAAAAGCTAATCGATAGAGCACAGTACGGATCAGAGGATAGGCTTCCGCCAGCGGAATACAAGGTTTCGTACAAAGCGAGCAATGGTAGAGGCGTATATTCTTTTTGCATGTGCCCTGGAGGAGAGGTTGTAACTTGCTCGACACATAGAGGAGAAGTCTGCGTTAACGGTATGAGCAACAGAAGGAGAGATAGCGGGACTGCTAACAGTGGTATTCTCTGCGATGTGAGAGTGAGCGATTTTGAATCCGATGATGTGCTAGCAGGCATCAGATTCCAGCAGAAGTACGAAAGGCTCGCTTTTGAAAACGGTGGTGGAAACTACAAACCTCCAACATGTAATATGGGTGAGTTCCTCTCTGGAAAAGCAGATAAGGTCATAGCATCTCTTCCGGACTTTGCGTATGAGGCGATTAGAGAGGCGGTTCCGAATTTCGCTAAGAAGATTCACGGATATGATAGCCCAGATGCAGTGATTAAAGCTGTTGAAACTAGAAGCTCGGCACCTCTAAGAGTTATTAGAGATAGGGAGACGGGCGAAAGCACAACAATCTCCGGCATTTATCCTGCAGGTGAGGGCTGTGGATATGCAGGTGGTATTACATCAGCAGCATGCGACGGCATAAAGCAGGCGGATAAGTTGATAGAGCGATTTAGCGGATAGTCTAAATAAGCAGTGGATTGCAGATATGTTAGATTATATATGTGGATGGTGTGCTCCGGAAAAATACATTTGGGGGAATAGGGGAAAATAGCAATAGATTAGTTATAAATTATATTTAGCGGTGATACTAGTAAAGTACCACCGCTTACTGGAGAAAATATGAATAAGTTTGTACTGTTTTTTTTAGGTATTATTACCTCATTGATTATATCGTATATATTAGGACATCTTTATGTATAAGTTTTTAAATAAGCATAAATTAATTAAAGATTTGCATAATCTAGAAGAAGCGAATCTGCCTGATAATGCAGTTATGTTCAAGGAGAGCAAGGATGTTGAGGCGTTTGTTCTTAAGATGTTACTTTTAGCAATAGTCGTAACGATTATTTTTGTTACCGTAAGTAAGGTAATTTCTGATATTCAGGGTGTACCATACATAGGTGCAGATTACTTTACTTTGGATATAGTGGCTCTTTGGATTGTACAGGCGATATTACATGAATATATCCATGCGGTGTGTTACGGAAAAAATGCGGATGTGAAGATATACATATCACTAAACAATGGAGTGTTAGTATGCCATTCTACAAAGCCACTCGAGAAAAAAAGATTTATACTAATGTCCATTGCGCCAACACTAATCTTTGCCGTTATTCCATATGTTTTCTGGGCTGTGTTTTTTGTAAACATGGGATATATAGGAACCAAAGTATTATCATACTGTGCATTTCCATTTATTTTTGGGGTAGGGGACTACATCAATATAGTTAATACAATACGACAAGTACCTAAGGGAGGATTTGTTGTTAATTCTGGATTCCATTCTTATTGGTTTCATCATAAAGAATAATAAAAAAACTACAAATCAAGCTTTAAATCTTAATATAAATAATTATACAGTTAGTAATATGAGGTAGGGTAATAAACAAATATCATTATAGATGAAAAACTTCTGCTACACTTTAAATACGGTCTATAAACAACAAATAAAGGAGCAGAAGTCAATATATTCACTATGGGTTGATTGACATAAATAGTCTACAGCCCAAAGCAATCCTGAACCGTATATGATCCAACAGGCTGCTTGCTGAGGTAAACTGCACAGTCAACTGCACCGGCAGCAAAGCACTTAAAGCTCTGAGAGTGATGAGTAATCTCAAGTCTCTCACCGAGACCAACAAAATATGTCGTATGGCTGCTTGAGATATCTCCGCCTCTGATGGAGTGAAAAGCAATTTCGCCATGCTCGCGAGGGCATCGTCCTTGCCTGCCGTATCTATCTACATCGTGGAGAGATTCGTCTCTAGTTTTAGCTACGAGCTCTCCGATTTCTTTAGCCGTACCACTAGGTGAGTCAAGCTTAGTACCATCGTGCATATCGAGAATTTCAACATCCACATCACCAGCTAATTTCGTAGCATCTTCGATTAGTTTATACATAACATTTACAAGTCTAGATGTATTAGCCGCAAGCATTACAGGGATTATTTTGCCTGCTTCTTCAAATGCTTCCCGCTGTTCTTGACTGAAACCCGTAGTTCCACAGATTAGTGCTTTCTTGTGCTTTTTCGCAGCTTCGAGTGTAGTCATAGCCTGCTCAACAGTGGCGAAATCGATGATCACATCACAGTCATCAATTAGCTCTTCGATGTCCGAAACAACAGGGGCATCTAGCACTCTGCCGACCATAGCGACTTCTCCGATGTCCTTACCGATGTAATCTCTATCAGCAGGAGCGACACCACCGACGATAGTGATCTCTTCGCGGTCTGCAGCAATCTCTGTGATTAAGCGACCCATTTTGCCGCGAGGACCAACAACTAGAAGTTTCATAACAGTACCTCCAATTAACAAAATAATTCCTTAATAATAATCGTGATAAATCTAAGTGCTATCTATCAAGCTCATTTTCGAAGCTTAGTACGAGGCTCTTTTCCCTCGGTGTAAGTCTACGAAGTTTGATTCCCGCCATGCCTAGGATTCGCTTAGATGCTAAGGTGGATTTCTCGTTAGCATACTTATCGTTTAGATATACGACCTCCTTGATGCCGGACTGAATAATTGCCTTAGCACATTCATTACATGGGAAAAGTCCAACGTAAATCGTTGCACCTCTAAGTGACTTACCCCCTGAATTTAGAATTGCATTGAGCTCTGCATGAACAACGTAAGGGTACTTGGTGTCCTCGCCAGTTCTTTCCCAAGGCAGATCATCATCCGAGCAACCAACAGGGAATCCGTTGTATCCTGTGGATAAAATTACATTGTTACTATCGACAATGCACGCTCCAACCTGTGTGTTTGGGTCCTTGCTTCGCTTAGCTGCAAGCAGGGAAACTCCCATGAAATATTCATCCCATGATATATAATCTTGTCTCTTCATATAGTGTCCTCGTTAATATAGTATCTATTCTGTATTTTATACTAAGGTGCAAAGTGTATCAACTATTCTATGTTCCTTTGAATTATTGTGCTAAGCCCTTTTATGCGGTATAATATTTAGAAGTATTGCCTAAAGGAGACGTATAATGACGAGCAATAGTAGAGCGTTGTCAAATACATACAAATACTTAATTAGATTGCTGCTAATTATCGTAATTATGAGCGTTAGTCAGGGGTTTGTTTTGGCTGATTCTTTCGGTGCAACTAAGGACAACAGCTATGAGATTAACAATTATGATTTTAAGGCGGTTGTTAAGAAAAATCACAATTACGAAGTTACTAAGCAGATAACGGTTAATCTTCCTAATAATCTTTCGGAACTTAAATTTGATGTACCTGCAGGAAACTACATGATTAGCGATGTAGATGTTAAGGGTACTGATTTTTCTTTGGTAAAAAACGGCTCAAAGTACAACATCATTATTAAAGATAAAACAAGTTTAAAGAAGGGGAGTCACACATTCTATATCACTTACGTCGTAAAGGAGTATGCGGACAAGAATACGAACTATGACTTATTTTATTTGACTGCACTTTCGCCTGACTGGGAAGTGCCTATTCAAAACTTCAAGTTCACTCTAGTGCTTCCTGAAGACTTTCCATGGGATGACCTACAGTACTATGCAGGTCAATTCGGTTCACAGGATGTATCTAACAAATGTCGTACTCGATAGATGGAAACACGATTACAATGAGTGGTTCACTTATTCCATCTGACTTCGGTATTACATTCAAGGCAGAGCTTCCTAATGGATATTGGAAGAAGCCTCTTAACAACGAATGGACCATAGTTTTTGGAGGAGTGCTCTTCATGGCAGTAGCGCTTCTATCGCTTATTTTATGGTTGGCTGGAGGAAGAGATCCTAAGTTCAAGAAAAAGGTACTTGCAGAGCCAATCGATGGAATATCCACAGCTGACGTAGCTTATGTGTTTAACGGGCAGCTTTCTATAAGAGACATCGTGCCACTAATCGTTAGGCTCGGAGTGGCTGGATGCCTCAAGGTCGTTGAGTATGCGCCTAAGAAGTATAAACTTGTAAAACTTGCAGCGCCATCGATTGATGAAGATAGATATATACGTGCTATTTATACAGAACTATTCGAGGATGTGTATGATGGAAGAGCTATCGAGATGGAAGACATCGGTATAAAGCTCAAGAGAATTCTCACTGATGTAGAAAGCAGTGTTGCAAGTGGTTATAGCTCGCGTGAGATGAGAGCGAGCACTACGGTATCTAAGCTTTTTAGATACGTAAGCACTATCGCTATATCATTAGCGATTTCTGCAATACCGGTACTAACATCCATGTATGTGTACGAAGAAGAGATAAGATATGGTCTGCCAGCAGGATTGTTCGTGTTTTCCATGGGTATTTTAAATATTATCGCACGGCGATTTGATCTCAGGTATGATATGGATTGGAAGCATTTCAAGGCCTCAATTTCGATGTATTCTGCACTTTATGTTGCTGAACTCATATACGTAGGATACCTGGTATATAAGTGCAATAAGTCGATAATAATACCGATGCTGATACTAGTGACTGGTGCTATTGGGGCAATCATGTCATGCCTTATGACAGCTAGAGCTCGTGAGAATGCTCGTCTTGCAAATAGAATGATGGGTATACGTAACTTCATCGAAGAAGCGCAGCCTATGGATATTGCGATAATGCAGCAGTCAAACTCAGAATATTTCTACGAAATGTTACCTTATGCTATGCAATTCTCACAGTATGAGATATGGGCGCAGAAATTCAGAGGTTTCAAAGTTCCAGCTCCAGAATGGTTCGAAATAGTTACTGAAGGACGCACGTCTACAGTTAACGTTTCGAATGGTGATGTGGAGGTCTTGGTGAGGGAACTTCACCAATTTGAAAGAACTATTGAAAGCGTTTACTACGTGATTAACCGCAGAAGGAGATTTTTCCTCAGCTCGGGTAGATAAATATTGTATAGCCAGTTAGAAGGGGTAACGATGGGAGAAAAGAATAAGATAATTAATATCGCCGTAATTGCACACGTTGATGCAGGAAAATCAACACTGGTTGATGCTCTACTTGCACAATCTCACGTTTTTAGAGACAATGAGGAGGTTGTAGAGTGTGTAATGGATAGTGACGCAATCGAGAGAGAGCGTGGAATTACTATATATTCCAAGAACTGCTCGATTATGTATAAGGACTACAAAATCAACATAGTAGATACGCCAGGACACGCTGACTTCAGCTCTGAGGTTGAGCGTATCATGAAGACTGTAGATACTGTGATTCTGCTAGTAGATTCAAGTGAAGGTCCTATGCCGCAGACCAGGTTCGTGCTCAATAAGTCACTTGAACAGGGATTAAACCCTATCTTGTTTATCAACAAGATAGACAAGAAGGATGCTAGAATAGATGAGGTAGTTGACGAGGTTTATGAATTGTTTATGGATCTCGAGGCTAATGACGAGCAGCTCGACTTCCCGATTATGTATGGTATCGCCAGACAGGGAATTGCTGTATGTGATCCTAGTGAGGTTGCTGACATCATGGTAGATGATGGAACAACTAAGATTAAGAAGAGCCCTAAGGGATATGGTGATTTCAATATAGAGCCACTACTTGATAAGATTATTGAACACTGCGATACATACCCGGATTTGAGAGAGCAACCCCTACAACTACAGATTTCCTCACTTGCATATGATGACTATATTGGTAGATTGGGAATAGGCAGAATTACGAGAGGCACTCTCAAGGCTGCACAGCAAGTAGCAGTCATGAAGGATAAGGAAGAGTCGTACAATGCCAAAATAAATCAGGTCTTCGTATATAGAGGCCTTCAGAGAATGTCAGTGGACGAAGCTGAATGTGGAGATATCGTCGTTGTGTCGGGTATTTCCGATATCTCGATAGGAGAGACAATCTGCGATCCTGTGCACCCTGAATCCCTTGGTAATATAAGCATCGAAGAGCCAACTCTATCGATGAACTTCATGGTTAATTCTTCGCCGTTTGCCGGTAAAGTCGGAAAATACGTAACCAGTAGACATATTAAGGAAAGACTTGAGAAGGAACTCGAGGTTAATATTGGTCTAGTAGTAGAGCCTACTGACTCAACTGATGCATTCAAGGTATCTGGAAGAGGTGAACTTCATCTATCGATTCTAATTGAAAATATGCGCCGTGAAGGATATGAACTAGCTGTATCAAAGCCTGAGGTAGTAACGAAGCGCGGAGAAAAGGGAGAGGTGCTCGAGCCAGTTGAAGAGGTTGTAGTGAGCGTTCCTGATGAATATTCGGGCTCGGTAATCTCAAAGCTTAATATACGTAAGGGTATGATGAAGCAGATGATGAGTGAAGGAAACGGATACTCCAAGATTGAATATTCCGTTCCAACTCGTGGACTCATGGGATATAGAAGTGAATTTATCAACGATACTCATGGTGAAGGAACTATGGTTAGACGTTTTGAGGGGTTCGAACCTTGGAAGGGTGAGATTCCAGAGCGTACTAACGGAGTAGCGGTATCCCAGGAAGAGGGGAACTGCACACCATATGCGATATTTAACATTCAGGAGCGTGTCCAGATGTTCGTAGAGCCTGGAACTCACGTTTATGAAGGTATGATAGTAGGAATGAACTCTAGAGGCGAAGATATGGTTGTAAACCCAAGTAAAGCCAAGAGGGTTTCTAACATGCGTGCGGCAGGAAGTGATGATACAATCAAGCTGACACCGCCAAGAACATTTACCCTAGAAGAAGCGCTCGAATTCATTAATGGGGACGAGCTTGTAGAAGTAACTCCTGATGACATCAGACTTCGCAAGAAACTCCTAAAAGAAATTGAGCGACGCAAAGCGGGTAACAAAAATAAATAGTCATGTTATCACGTTCGAAAGTATTTATACTAAGGACATGATTAAAATATTGAGGTAACGAAAGGAGAAATTGGTAACATGAAGATTCTTGTAATCAACCCTGGTGCAACATCCACAAAGATTGCGGTATACGAAAATGATCAGGAGCTTATGCGCGTAGGTATTGACCACGATGCTGCTGAGATGGATAAGTATGCAAACATTGTAGATCAGATGCCATTCCGTCGCGATGTAATTATGAAGACTATCGAGGAGAAAGGCTACAAGCTCGAAGACTTCGATGCAGTTTGCGGTCGTGGAGGACTATTTAAGCACATTCCATCTGGAACTTACATCGTAAATGATGCAGTTATCAGAGATATTAAGAACCCACCTTACGGTGAGCACGCTGCAAACCTCGGAGCATATATTTCCAAGGAGCTTGCAGACAAAGTTGGAATCCCAGCTTTCTTCGTAGACCCTGTTTGCGTAGATGAGCTAGATGACATTGCTAGATACACTGGACTAAAGGGTATGGAGAGACAGAGCTTCTTCCACGCTCTTAACCAGAAGTCTGTTGCTAGAAAGGCAGCAAAGGAAATTGGAAAGCCATATGAGGAGCTAAACCTAATCGTTGCCCACCTCGGTGGTGGAGTATCTGTTGCAGCTCACAAGAAGGGTAGAGTTGTAGACGTATTCAATGTAAAGGACGAAGGTTCAATGGGTATGGATAGAGGTGGTTCTCTTCCTGCAAATGCTCTAGTTAACCTATGCTTCTCTGGAAAGACTAAGGCTGAAGTCAAGAAAATCATCGGTCACGAGGCTGGTGTTTTCTCTTACACAGGAACAAAGGATTTCCGTACAGTAGAAGACAAGGCGTTTGATGAGGGTGATCAGGAGTGCCTAGGTGCATTCAGAGCAATCGCATATCAGCTATCAAAGGATATCGGTGCGATGTCAGCAGTTCTTCGCTCTGATGTAGACGCAATCGTTTACACTGGTGGAATGGCTTACAGTGATAAATTCTGCGAAGATATCACTTCTTACGTAGGAAAGATTGCTCCAGTTCTAAGATTCCCTGGTGAGGAAGAGATGAAGTCCCTTGCTGAGGGAGCTATCAGAGCTCTTGAGACAAAGGAATATAAGATTTACGAATAGTAAAAGCTCAATCGATTTTCAAGCTGAATCGAAAAAGATAAAAGCGGACGGTATTACCGTCCGCTTTGTCGTTATAGCTTTGACTTCATAATATCTAGAATCGTCTCCTCGGTCTTGACCATACCAGGAGAGGCGATTAAGCCCATGTTGTGCATCGTCTCTTCGGGGGTAGATCCATTAATGCCATGTAGACTTTCTATACAGATGCCAGCCATCGCGAAGTCTTTTGAGCGAAAAGCCGTATCCACAGCAGAAACACCCTTCATAACGCAGCCGTGATTTCCGCCATCGCAGATCATTCCAGTTATGCTACTAGCCATGTTATTAAGACATCTGTACATTGCATCAGTATCACCTTCGTCAAGATAAACGAGAGCAGTAGCCATGCCGCTACCAGCAGCAATAGCGCATCCGCAAAATGCAGATAGTTTGCCAGAGTACTCCTTTATATACGTACATACTAGATAGCTAAGAGCGGTTGCTCGGATAAGCTTCTCTTCTTTGATGTTATGGATTTTACAGTATCCATATAGTGGAAGTGTGGCGATAATTCCATGTGCACCAGATCCCGTAATACTCATCGCAGGAGCGTCGAGGCCGAGCACTCTCGCTTCGATAGTTGCGTTGCAGAGTAAGTTCGCGGTATTTACATCATTGTCACTGATAGTTTTGTTTCCGTTAATAGCATAAAGTGATTTCGCAAAAGTCGTGCGGTCGCTATCCATAGATATTTTGTAAAGATCCAAATTTACCTTGTAAGCATCTTTTATAAACTCTATATCTTCGTAGGGGACTTCATTTACAAGTTTCACGAAGTCTTGGAGGGTATACTTGTGAATTATCGGTGGCTCAGTTGATTCAGATTGCTCATCAGTAGGAGAATCACTGCCTTGTATGATCTCTCCATTGTGCTTTATACACGTAATGTTGGTGTGACTATCCCAGATGATGACTTCTACAGATTCTTCGCCACAGCGAGCAACTGCTTCTATGTGTATGCGGCTACTCACTTCCGATAGCACAACTTTAATGCGACCATCAGAAATCATCTTCTCGGCAACTTCATTATCTGCAGGAGTAACCGAAGAAAGGCACTCGAGGCCCATAGAAGGGTCGGCAGCGATTGCACCTAGTGCGGCGGCATATAGATTGCCTAGGTGAGGGCTGCTTGGTATGCCGCAGGTAAAAGCATTCTTGTATATACCACTATTAAGTCTAAGCTCGATGCTCTCTACCTCGCCGCTAAGGTACGAACAAGCCGTGGAAACAGCAAAAGCTATAGCACCTGGCTCAGTTACACCTAGTGCAGGCTTCATATCAGATTTTAATAGTTCTATAAGCTCGTGCATATGAGACTCCTTTCTATTTATATTAAAATAATACCATACACGTGAATATAATAACGACTTGCGTTTAGATTCTGTTTATGTTAATCTAATTAGGCACGATTTAACAAGAGTGCGATAGACGCGTGTGGAGGATTGACCGAGTGGCTAAGGAGCCTGATTGGAAATCAGGTAAGGCGTAACAGCCCCGTGGGTTCGAGTCCCATGTCCTCCGCCAAAAAGAGACGAGCCTAGCTCGTCTCTTTTTTTATGCAATAATGATGGGACGAGAAGCCACGGGCTCCCGTGAGGTTCGATTATGACCTAGCCAGCCGACTGCCGAGCGAAGCGAAGGGAGAGGCAAGGCAGGTCAAATACAGAGGCGGTCAGTGAGATTAAGCGAAGCGAAACTCGAACTGCAGCCGCCATAGTAGTCCCATGTCCTCCGCCAAAAAGAGACGAGCTAGGCTCGTCTCTTTTTTATGCAATAATGATGGGGCGAGAAGCCACGGGTTCCCGTGAGGTTCGATTATGACCTAGCCAGCTGACTGCCGAGCGAAGCGAAGGGAGAGGTAAGGCAGGTCAAATACAGAGGCGGTCAGTGAGATTAAGCGAAGCGAAATTCGAACTGCAGCCGCCATAGTAGTCCCATGTCCTCCGCCAAAAAGAGACGAGCTAGGCTCGTCTCTTTTTTATGCAATAATGATGGGGCGAGAAGCCACGGGTTCCCGTGTCCGCCAAAATGATTAGAATCATTGACTTTTAAATGATTGTTTTAGTTTTTTGTGCAAGTTATACATGCTTATAAAGCAAGTAGAGTGCAGAATATCAAATAAAAATCAGATGCCCACCTCGCGTAGGGGAAGCACGCACCTGGTTATATCCATCTTTGAAAGATAATATCCTAATTAAATAATAAATATAACAAAACGTCAATAGAATACCTTAGATTATACTATTAGTACATTAATACTGCTGAATTATTTATAGACAATTATCGATGCCTATTATTGTATGATATAATACAGAAAAATTTTATTTAAGTATGAAAGAAATCGAATTAATTAAATCAACTTCAAATGGTATCAAACGAATTCCTAGTTTAAAAGATGCTCTAGGAAATCGCTAATACAATTGAATTTGTATTCTATTCAATTTAAAGGAGAAAACATGTTTACTTTTAACCATTTTAACTTCAACGTTTTAGATTTAGATCGTAGCCTTGAGTTTTACGATAAGGCGCTTGGACTAAAGCCAGTTAGAGAAAACCATGGCGACAACTTTACTTTAGTTTATCTTGGTGACGGTAAAACCGATTTTCAGCTGGAACTCACGTATTTACACGACCGCAAGGAGCCATATGAACTAGGAGAACTCGAGTATCATCTTGCAATGACTACTGATGATATCGAAGCTTCTGTTAAACTTCATGAGGAGTTAGATTGCATTGTCTTTGTTAATGAGGGGATGGGAATATATTTTATCGAAGATCCAGACGGATATTGGATTGAGATTATACCGGCAAAATAATGATTTAAAATGATGCTAACAATTGAAATGGCTACATTAGTTGTGTTCCATAGTCCGGATAATACAGTTTCGATAATAAATAATATAAAAATAATTGCCATAAGTCTTAAAATGTAAATAGGACCTCGATAGGGGTCCGCTTAATTATCATCTATTTTTTATTTACAACATATATTGAGATATTTAAGCAAATCTCTTACTTTTGCTTTAGGGTTGTCGAGCAAATCACCTCTCTAATTTAAAAATAGTACAGATATATAACACGTCATTAAAAAATATAAGCTTATTTTTTAATGAAAATAATAAATTTAATTATATATTTAAAAAATCAACATTATTTTAAAATTATAGTATGATACCTTGCACATAATAAAAACAATTCACATCGAACTACCATCTATACTATATAATCATGCCAAAGGTTAATAGGGTGGGGATATGAAGTACACAATCGGAGAAGTAGCTAATTTCTTGCACTTATCCAGAGATATGATTCGCTACTATGAGAAAAGAGGCGTGATTGTCTCGGAGCGCAATGAAAGCAACAATTACCGCACCTATGACAATATGGCGGTTTTTGAGTTGCTTGATACAATTCAGCACAAAAATCTTAATCTGAGCATTAGAGAAATCGAGGCGATGCGGCATGGTGATTATGAACACAATATGTCGTGTTATCTGGATAGATATTATGATGAACTTAAGAACGAAATAAGTTTTGGCACGACGCTTCTAAAGCGCATAGAAGAACTCAAATCTAGGTATGAAACGAGCAATCAGAACATCGGTAGCTATTGGATAAAGAGTGTGCCTGGTCGCTATAGATACCACGTTGTAGATAGTATTAGTGGGGAATTTGGTGCTATAGAACTTGAAGCATCAATCAGTGATGTATTGTTCTCAGATTACGTAAACCCTTTTGTGGATTATGGTTTTACTTCAATCGATGATACGGAGTCGTGGCATGCGGTTATATCAGAATCATACACAGAGGAACTATCCATAGATTTGCCTCATGGATACGAGTATGAGTCAGAGGGAACGTACCTGTGTTCACTTGTAAATATTGGCTCTGTAAAAAAGTTTGATATGTCGGCAATCGATATGTTCCGCAAGACCGCCTATGCTCGATATGGTGAAAAGATTGCAATAAATCCGGTAATAGGCATGATTGCGAGTAAATTAAAAAAATCAGGAGAACTTCACGTGGTGATGGAACTTCAGATAAAGATAGACTAGATAAATAATAGACTAGAAAAAATAGATTGCTATAGTATGAAAAGCCTTGGAATCAATCCAAGGTTTTTATATGCAAAATTATTCAAATGAGTTCTATATATTTTTATAATACATCAAATCTAAAAATGCTATAAATCATAAGCATTTTATAAATAAAGAAAAAATCACTTGACACTAGAATAATTCCATACCATAGAATTAATTTGCATAAGATAGGTGACATAATAGCGATAGTAAGTAGATTATTGTACTGCGTCATCGCTTTCAAGGCATGTGCCCAAAGTAGTGGGTGCTGGCCACATATTAACACAGGTCGAAATATTCCTAACTCCATATTTCGCACATGCAAAAAGGTCTGATTCCTAGAATCAGGCCTTTAGCATTTTATTTTCTTGAATTAAAGGTGATATGTTTTTGATAACTATGCACCATGCATTTTTATGTTGTTAAAATGCAGCGCTAGAAAAAATTTAGATTCCCAATTTCATTCTAATTATCCCCAGTATTAGCAGGTGTACAGGATAGAATAAATAGTTCAAAAGCTTATACTGCTTTCCGCGTTCTCCGTCATAAGTGAGAACTAACCCATACCCAAGTAGTGCCCATGGTTCCTTGATCATCGAAACAAAACAGAATGGAATTGCCAATAACTCCCTCCCGTGGAATAAATAGAAAAAGTATGCAATCAGGATTCCGTGGTAGTCATAGTCGACACTAAAGTACAAGGAGAGAGCGATGCCTGCTATGATGACGAAAAGAGATGCAAGGTACCAAAAAGCCATATGTAAAGACTTCATCTTTTCCTTAAGTATATCTATAATCCAGATTGTTATAAGCATGAGTGCAAGCGTAAACATCACGTTGCTCCAATTCTTTTCGTAGAATTCTGCGCTTGTAAACATGTCAAAAGGCACCTCAGAAATAGCTCCGAACAATAGGAGTGTTCCGAGGTAACGCCATTTATTTCGTGTTTTGAAATAACCCTCTACAAGTAGAAAGGCAAATATTGGGAAGGCAATTCTACCTAGTATATCAAATACATCGCTTAAGACATTCAGTTTTCCACCCGTAAGATTCGGGTATATAAGGGCTTTGTTTGTATGATCTATAAGCATCGAGATAAATGCAATATACTTGAGCTGTGCACCAGACAAGACTTTCAGTTTGTGTAGTTTTGAACTGTCCATTATTAATTCTCCTAATCTCGTAATGATTACATTTATTATCTGTAAATATAGCATTTAAAAACCACTCTTCATAGTAGGTTGTGTGCAATTTAATAAATCCTTAATAACAGGATGTCCGATGGGGAGTGGAACCATGAAGGTCGTGAATGCCATAGAAAATAATGGTGGCGTTGTGGTATGTTACGAGAACTGTTCTGGGTATAAGAATTTTGATAGACTTGTGGATGCAGAGGCTGATGATATAATAGGAGCGATAGCAGATAGATACCTTAAGATTGGCTGTTCAGTGATGACTCCAAATAAGAATAGGTACGAACTGCTAGGGAAACTAATCGATCGATATAATGTAGACGGAGTTGTGGATATGTCGCTTACGGCCTGTCTGACATATAATATTGAATCTAAATCGATAGGAAAATTCGCAACAGAGGAGAAGGGAATTCCGTACCTGAGTGTGGAAACGGACTATTCTAAAGCAGATGTCGGGCAGCTTAATACTAGAATTACTGCTTTTCTAGAGATGCTATAAAAGTATTAACCATCTCGGAAGCTGGTCTTAATTAGCATCATGCTTTCTGTAAGAATTTTAGTAAGAAGGTATATTGGAAACTAGATACGATAATAAGAATAAGAATAAAAGAAAAAGAATTTGCATCTGGATAACTATTGTAACCATTGTGGTTGCAATAGTTTCTTTCATGTGGTTTTTTATCTCTGATAGAGGAACTGGAGAATACCGGGCTAGAAGCAAAAATACCTATAATAGCAAAAGTGTCTATGTATACAACCTGACTGACGGCAAAGTAGAGATTGACGTTAATGGCAATAAAAAACTGCCTATAGCATCGCTGACTAAGCTGATGACCTGTCGAAAGGCTCTCATTATTATGCGGAGCAAAGGTCTTGCTTTAAATGATAACGGACAGGTTACCGAAGAGGCCGTACGAATTGTCAAGCGGCAACGTGAGTACATGGTTGGTTATGAGGTAGATGAGAGTACTGATTTTGATGATCTGTTTTATGCCATGATTATGCAGTCTGACGGAGCCGCTGCTAACTCTCTTGCGATTCTTATGGGCGGCGATATAGCTAGTTTTGTTAGTGAAATGAATGAAGAAGCAGAATCTCTAGGGCTTACAAATACACATTACGAGACACCAGATGGTGTCTATAAAGCCGGTGAGTGCTCGACTGCTGCGGATGTTGCAAGCCTTCTAAGACAATCACTTCAGGATGAAGAGTATTATAGAATCTTCACTACTCCTTCTTATATTTCAACAAATACTGAGCAGCATCCAGATGGAATTGAACTATCTAATGATGTAATATCAGCTTTTGAAAAATACAAAAATAAGGATTTTAAGGTCGTTGGTGGTAAGTTTGGATATACAAGAGAAGCTGGTAAGAGCATAGCTGTATTAGCGGAAAAGAATGGTAAAATATATATAGTTGTCACACTCGGTTGTTACCACAATGGTGGTGACCATGGTCATATGGATGATGTTGTAAAAGTTATGAATATAGTTAACAGGTGATAGTATTGAGGTATAAATATAAGTCCGTTACAGGCAATAAAATAAAAAGTTTAGAACCATTTGCATCTAATGGGTTTTATGCGTACATGGTTCTATGTGCCGATGGCACTCTGTATACTGGCTGGACAGTTAACCTAGCTAAGCGAATAGAGGCGCATAATAGTGGAAATGGTGCAAAATACACTAGTTCCAGGCTTCCGGTAAGTCTCGTGTATTATGAAGAGTTCGATAATAAGCGCGAAGCAATGAGCAGGGAATGGAATATCAAGAAACTTAGCCGAGAAGGCAAAGAGAAGTTGATTAAAGGCGTGTAATTGTAAGGAATTTAACTAATTTAATAATAGACAAATAATAGACACATTATTTGTGTTGTGGTATAATTTTCACGTTGATGCATGATTATTAGGGAGATTGTGCATCAACTTTTTATACCAAATTACTTTTACTTTATACGTTATTGCTATGCGGACTTATTATTAGGGAGAAATTAAATGGAAAAAGCTATTAACGATATAGTGCTTGCGATAAGCGGTGTGCTATACAAACCTTTGATTGTACCTTTGCTATTGATAGCGGGTGGATTGTATTTTACGATTCGCACAAAATTTATGCAGCTAAGCATGTTCAAGGAATCGATTATAGTGGTATCAGAGAAGCCGAAGAATGAAACGGAATATCCTCCTTTGGTGCACTAATGGTATCCACTGCTTCAAGAGTAGGTACTGGTAATATCATCGGTGTTGCTACAGCAATTATATTAGGTGGTGCAGGTTCGATTTTCTGGATGTGGATTACAGCTATATTCGGTGGCGCTTCAGCATTCATCGAATCTACACTTGCACAGATTTATAAAAAGAAAGGCAGCGACGGTTCCAGCTACGGTGGTCCAGCGTACTACATGCGCGATGCACTCAACGCAAGGTGGCTAGGTGTTTTCTTCTCTATTATCGTAATATTTACCTATGCAGTTGGATACAATATGCTTGCTGCTTACAATCTGCAGTCAACATTTAGCACATTTAGCTTCTACAATGATAAATCACCAAAGGTTATTGGTGTGATTCTAGCAATTGCATTCGGTGCGATTGTAATCGGTGGTGCAAAAAGACTGTCAGATGTAACGAAAGTCCTAGTGCCATTTATGGGTGTAGTATATGTGGGTGTTGCGATAATTGTTATTATCATGAATATCAAGAATGTTCCAAACATGTTCCATATGATCTTCAGAAACGCTTTTGATTTTAAGGCTATTTTTGGAGGATTCACAGGTTCGTGCATCATGTTCGGATTAAAGAGAGGTCTTTATTCCAATGAGGCAGGTATGGGATCTGCACCTAATGCTGCAGCCACAGCTGACGTATCACACCCAGTAAAGCAGGGCTTAGTGCAGATGTTATCTGTATTTATAGACACACTCCTCATCTGTTCGACAACGGCGTTCCTTTGTCTGATTACTGATATAAATCCTCAAAAGTATATCGATGGAGATGCTGCAAATGCAGCAGGTTACGTGCAAGCGGCTATTCATTCAACACTAGGTAATTTCGGACCTATATTTATTGCTGTATCAATGTTCTTCTTTGCATTTACTACGCTTATTGGTAACTATTCTTACTGTGAAGGATGCCTAGCGTTCGTTCTCAAGAGGAATCTTAAGAGGCGTGAAGAGCTGATATTTAGATGCATAGCAATAGTTTTAATCTATGTAGGTGCTGTATCTAAAGCAGATTTAGTATGGAATATGGCTGATATGGCACAGGGCTTTATGGTTATAACAAATATGCCGGTAATTTTAATACTTGGTGGAATTGCGGTTAAGTGTTTGCGTGACTACAAGAAGCAAAAGGGTGGAGGACTTGATCCGCACTTCATTGCTGCTGATATCGGTATCAAAGAGGAAACAGATTTCTGGAAGTAATAAAAGCTTGAACAACTTTAATAAATGTGTTTGGAGATTTAGGAGACCGCTATGTGTAAATGAGCACATGCGGTCTCTTGATGTTGTGGGAGCTAAGTGATAACATTAAATTTATTCAAAAGCAATAGTTGTGGAGGTCTACGTGATGAGAAAAGGCAAGCGGGTTCTGATAACAGACGGTGTAAATGCTGGAGGCGAAATGTTTGTGAGAAGCTTTGCGTCATACGGTGCATCTATAGCTTTTTTTTACAGCAATTCGTACGATAAGGCTATTGCACTAAGTAAAGATTCAAGTGCGCTTAATATCAGATGCAAGATATCCAATATCGATTCTCTATGGTCTGCCCTTGAAGTGCTAAGGGGATACTTTGACGATGAGCTAGATACCCTGGTATTTAACATTGACATATCAGATAATACTTTATTTGACGATATGGATGGTGATAAATGGCGTCATGGGGTAATTGCAGAGATTGATGGCTTATTCTATACGATTAGAGCGTTAAGGCCTTTTCTTAATAGAAAGAATAGCAGTATAGTTGTAACAGCTGCAAAAGGTAAGAACTCAGGGTTTGCATGCGATATACTTGAATCATATATCGAAGGATTAACTAAATCGCTTTCTAAATCTCTGGATACTGCAAATATCAGTGTTAATGCAATAATATATGATAAAGACAAAGATGCAGGGATGCATATTGCTGATGCGGCAAGGCAACTTTCATCTGGAGAATTATCTGTTATAACGGGACAAGTGATTAGGTTATAGAGGCAAAGGGGGCTAACATGAGATTTAAGGAAAATTACAATATAAGGTCGTATGAAGTTGATTTATATGGGGCTCTTAAGCCAATGCAACTTATGCAGCTTCTTCAGGAGTCTGGAGATAGGCAGATGAGAGCAGAGGCAGTGTCGTACGATGACCTATACACAAAGGAGCATAAGGCATTTGTTGTTAGCCGTATGAATATTGAGGTATTTGAACCAGTTCATAAGTACTCCGATGTGGAAGTTCAAACGTGGATTATTCCTGGAAAAGGCGCAAATTTTCCTCGTGGATATGAGATGTTTAAGGATGGAAAGTTGGTTGCTAGAGCTATCTGTAATTGGGCGCTTTTAGACACAATAACTGGCAAGCTGATTGCAAGCAAAGATTACGATATGGGCTCGTATTCTATGGATGCTGAACCTGGGCTGACAGTTCCTAGGAGATTTAGACTACCTAAAGATATAAAGTTTGAAGAAGTTGAAAACTCAAGAGTAACGGTATCGATGATTGACATCAATATGCATATGAATAACACTGTGTACGCATCAAAGCTATACGATAATATTCCTGAGGCGGAGAAATACTTTATTACGTCAATCAATTTAAGATACGTTCACGAAGCTCCGCTAGATAGTGCGTTTAAAGTGTATCGCAGTGAGTCTGTTGATCCAGGAGATATGGATCCAAGAGCGGAGAAGCTTATTTATTTCTATACAGAAGCTGCTGGAGAGCTCAATCTGGAGGCTGCTGTAGGGCTTAAAAAAGTAGAGATTTAGACGCGAGGATAACGTCAAATCGAGAATGGATTAATAATTAAATTTATGAAGAAAGACTGTTTCTTAGCAGTCTTTCTTTTTTATGAAAAAATCAGTGGAAATACTGAAAAATACATAAAAATACCAATAAAGTGTTGAATTGTGGTGAGAAGTGGTTTAAAATGGAGAAGAAATTATAAAGAATACAAATTGTGTGCAAAGAGGGAAGATATGTTTACCGGGACTTATGAAAATTCAATAGACAGCAAGAACCGGTTAATCATCCCGGCAAAGTACAGAAATCAGCTCGGCGGCGAATGCGTTTTATCCAGAGGATATGATCGCTGCATCTACATCTACACGATGGAAGATTGGGGGCTGTTAGTGGAGAAATTAAAGGAACTTAGACAATCAGATCCAGCGATACGAGAGTTCATAAAGAAAGCTATTCTCGCAGGCGAGCGAGTGCAAGCTCGATTCACAGGGGCGAGTTATAGTACCTGCAAACCTCAAGAGCTATGCGAGAATTGATAAGGATCTAGTAACACTGGGTGCGATGGATAAGATTGAGATTTGGAGCAAGGAGATCTTCAACGAAAACGAGGATGATAATCCTATGGATGATGAAGATTTTATAGCTAAACTAGCCGAGTATGGACTATAGGAGAGAAGATGACGTTCGAGCATGTGCCGGTTTTATTCAATGAAGTTATCGATTCGCTTGATATTAAAGCGGATGGAACTTACATGGATGGCACAGTTGGCGGCGCGGGGCACTCATCTGGTATTTGCGAGAAACTTAGTAAGAGTGGACACCTTGTAGCTGTTGACAGAGACAATGTTGCACTTGAGACTGCTAGAGCAAGGCTAGAGAAATTCGGTTGTCATAAAACATTTATTCATGCTAACTACAGTGATGTCGACAAGATAAAGGCTGAAGTAGGTGCCGTTGATGGAATACTTTTAGATTTGGGAGTTTCTTCCTATCAGCTAGACACAGCGGAAAGAGGGTTTCTTATATGCAAGATGCCCCTATGGACATGCGTATGAATGAAGACGATATGTATACAGCAGCAACAGTTGTAAACGAGTATCCAGAATCTGAGTTATTTCGAATAATCAAAGAGTATGGAGAAGAACGCTGGGCATCGAGGATAGCGAAATTTATAGTAAAAGCAAGAGCTGAAGAGAAAATAGAAACCACGGGACAATTGGTAGATGTTATCAAGGCTGCAATTCCAGCCTCGGCAAGAAGAACCGGCCCTCATCCAGCTAAGAGAACATTCCAGGCAATAAGGATAGAGGTGAATGGAGAGCTAGAGCATTTAAAGCTAGCGATGGAGAAGCTACCAGAACTGCTTGCACCTGGCGGAAGGATGTCAGTGATAACATTTCATTCACTAGAGGATAGGATAGTAAAGGATACATTTAATAATCGGGTGAATCCTTGCACTTGTCCGCCGGAGCTACCTGTGTGTGTATGCGGTAAAGTGGCAGACGTAAGAAAAGTTACAAGAAAGCCAATAATTGCTAGTGAGCAAGAGCTTAAGGATAATCCTAGAGCTAGAAGCGCAAAGCTGAGAGTAATTGAAAAAATATAGGGTATTCAGTAAGGGAGAAGAAGGAAATGCAAGTTGCAACAAACGTAGCAGGAACAATGAACAGCGGTGTAGGCGTTGTTAGAAGGAATTCTGGAATTAGTAAGCGTAGTGCAAGGGCAAAGAAGAACTCAAGAATGTTTGCAGGAGTTATTATTGCGGGCATTATGTGTCTGATGATAGTAGTCATGTCAGCATTTGCAGCAAACCTTAATCAGGAGAACAATCAGCTTCAGAAGAAAAATGATTATATTCAGGCGGAAGTAGACTCTTTGAATACTAAGATTAACGATGCGAGCAATATTAACAAGATAGAGAAGACCGCTACTGAGAAGTACGGAATGGTGCACTCGGAATCACAGAACTGTATCACTATCGGAGATTCAAAATCGTCTAGCAAGACGAATTTAGCATCGGCAATCAAGGATGAAGCTTACGAATAAATAATCCATATTGATTATAATGCCACTGATCCTGAATTGGATCGGTGGCTTTTTCAAATATATATATACAAACATATAAAAAATAACTAGATATGGTATATAATATAGATTGTAGTATTACGGATATTTAGAGATTTAATTAGGAGAATTTGATGGCAAAGTTCCACAATCCTTTAGATAAAAAGAATAAGAAAAAATCAGGCAATAGAAAGTCTTCAAAGTCTACGAAAAGCTCCGTAAAGAACAGTGAGCCGAGTGTTCAGAAGCGTACTACTAGAACTACTAAGAGTTATAGTTCGCGTGAATCTATATCTGCCGCAAGTACGGCAGGGCACAAGGGTGTTAGTGCCGCTGTTACGGCTGAAAACAAGTTTAGGCTTGGCATAGGCTTTCTTGCGATTGTCGTTTGCTTTACGCTTCTCATTTTTAGGTTAGCATTTTGGCAGGTAATCAAGGCTGATGATTTAAATGCGAAGGCCGCCGAGATGCAGAAAATCGATACAGAGCTAGAGCCTGTTCGAGGTAATATTTACGATCGAAATAAAAAGGTACTAGCTCAAACTGTTACAAAGTACGAGCTTTACGGATACTCGTTAAATCTTTATAAGAAAAAAGACCTAGAAAGCTCCACAAAAGAAAAAAATTTACAAAATCTGGCAAAACTTGCGGGTGAAAGCCGTAAGGAGATGAAGAAAAAGCTCTCTGGTAAGGATAATCTTGTGCTTTTAGCAAAAGGTTTAGATCAGAGTCAAGTAAATAAAGCGCAGAAAGAGTGGGGCGATGATATCGTTGTAAAAACTAAAGTTACAAGGTCATACCCTAACGGAACATTTGCTTCAACTCTTCTCGGTTCAGTAGATAGCAAGAATACAGGTCTCAATGGTCTAGAGTACGAGTATAACGAAAAGCTTGCTGGAATAAAGGGTAGAGTCGTTAGAACTACTGATATATATGGAAACTCTCTTTCCGTTGGTAGCAGTAAGTACTATTCGCCTCAGAACGGAGATAGCCTAGTAACATCTATCGACGAGGTAATACAGCACTATGTTGAGGACGCTCTTGCAGAAGGTATGGAGGATACTGGGGCTGAATCAATCACCTGTATTGTAATGAATCCTCGCACGGGAGATATTCTCGCAATGGCAAGCACACCAAGCTATGATCCTAACAATCCATATACCCCTTCTGGTGAAGAGGCAAAGAAGTTCAAAGCTCTCAGCACCAAGGAGAAGAGTGCTTACCTAAGTAGAATGTGGACTAATCCTGCTGTAAGTGGGTTATATGAGCCTGGATCTTACCTTTAAGCTCATTACATCTTCATCAGCAATTGAGTGTGGAACAACGAATGATTCATCAAGGTACAGTTGCCCTGGATACATCAATGTTGATGGGACTAAGCTTAATTGCTGGAGCCCAGTCCCACATGGAACGCAGAACATAACGGAAGCGGTTGGAAATTCCTGTAACCCTGCACTTGCGAAAGTGGCTCTTGATATGGGCAAGTATAAGTTTTATAAGTACATAGATATATTTGGATTTACACAGAAGACAAGAGTAGATCTTCCAGGCGAAGCAGAGCCAATTATCAAAAATAAGAACACGGTGGGTAATGTTGACCTTGCCACTATGGGGTATGGACATGGTATTGCAATCTCCCCAATTCAGCTGATGACAGCTATAAATTCTCTTGGCAATGACGGTATCATGATGCAGCCTAAGGTAGTTAAGCAGGTTATCGGTTCAGATGGCAAGGTTAAGAAAGTAATTAAGAACCGACGTCTCAGACAGACCGTATCAAATCGACTGCTGATAAGATGCGTGCCATCATGGAATATTACGTATCTGATGGAGGTGGAGATAGCGCATATCTAGCTGGATACAGGATTGGAGGAAAGACGGGTACGGCGAATATCGCTGAAAATGCAGGATACTCCGAGCAGACTATAGCCTCATTTATCGCTATGGCGCCTATGGATGATCCCCAGGTATCTATACTTGTAATGGTAACGAGACCTAAGAAGAGCAGATATGGTGCGGCAAATGCTGGTCCTATCGTCAAGAAGATTCTTGAAAAGACTCTAGTATATAAAGGCATAGAGCGTAAGTACTCGAAGAACGAGAAAAATGCGTTAGCCAAGGCAGAAATCTCAGTGCCAGACGTAACAGGGCTTAACAGCAGTGAGGCGATAAGTAAGATATCGGCGGCAGGACTTAAGGCCAAGAAGATGCCTGAAGGAACGGGTGACTCATTCGTTGTAATAGACCAGTATCCTAAGAAGAGTGAGAAACTCGCAAAGGGCGGAACAGTATACATTTATAGTGAGTAATTAAAGGATAGTTTAATGAAGAAAATAGGAATTAAATATATTCTTGAATCTATGCATGGCGCAAAGCTAATATCTGATGCTGGATCAAAAGACATTACGAGTGTCGCTATTGACTCGAGACAGGTTGCAGAAGGAACACTTTCTTCGCCGTTGTTGGAGAGAGGAATGATGGTCACGATTTCCTTCCAGATGTAAAAGAAAACGGATGCTTAGCGGCAGTAGTATCAAACACTGATTGGGCTAATAGAATTGCAGAGACAGGTGGCATGACAGTAATCCTCGTAGATAATACAAGAGATGCGCTCATGCAGCTTGCTAAGCAGTATGTAGCAGATTGGAAAGAGCTTATCAAAGTGGCAGTTACCGGCAGTGTGGGTAAGACAAGTACTAAAGATTTTCTAGGTGCAGTCCTCGGTGCAAAGTATAAGACGGGCAAGACACCGGGTAACCTTAATAGTGACTACGGCGTACCTTTAACGGTATTTGGATTTGATGAGAATATTGAGGTGGCTGTAATCGAAATGGGTGCAGGTGAGTCTGTGCATATCAGAGAGCTGTCAGACATCGTTAGACCAAGTATAGGGGTTGTAACAAACGTAGGTACCGCTCACCTAGAGGTGTTTGGAACACGTGATGAGCTAGCAGAAGAGAAATTGGGCATTGCAAAATTCTTTACAAACAAAGAAACAATTATCGTTAATTCCGACTGTGATTTACTCAAGAGGGAAAACGTCAGTAAATAGTGCCTTATGGCACATCTGTTATAACGATAGGAAGCAAAGTTGACGATAACTTTAAAATTTACAATATTGAAGATTCGGGCATCGATGGAGTAAGTTGCTCGTTAGATGTGCAAGTAAACGATGAAAATTACAATGGTACATTTGAATTAAAGATTCCTGTTGTTGGTTCACACAACCTAGGAAATGCAGCACTAGCCATTGCGGCAGGAACCAGGCTAGGTATAAAGCCTAAAGAGGCAATAGAAGCCCTTGCCAATACAAAATTTTCTTCGGGTAGACTTGAGATAGATAGGAGGAAAAACCTTACTGTCGTAAACGATGCATATAACGCTAGCCCTGAATCTATGAAATCAGGTATAGCTATGCTAATGTCATCTAAGGCAGATCGACACGTAGCAGTCCTTGGTGACATGTTCGAGCTTGGGGATGATTCCGAATCTTTACATGCCAGTGTAGGAACCTATGCGGTGCAGGCTGGTCTAGAACTGCTCGTTGCAATTGGTAAGAGTTCCGAGGCAATTGCAAAGGCGGCTGAAGCTGCTAATCGCTCTATAGATTTAGAACACGGTAGTGCTACACGTGTTCTCTATTATCAAGATAAAGAATCGGCAATTAAGGAGATAAATGATATTCTACGTGATAAAGATTTAATTTTGGTTAAAGCATCGCGTGGCATGAAGTTAGAAGACGTTATTTCAGCTATTAAGTAGCAAGGAAGATACTAGATGAATATTTCACTTATAGTTATTTTTATAATTTCACTATTGGTTTCGACGATAGGAACCAAGATGCTGATCCCGTTTCTTAAGCAGAAACAATTTGGTCAGTTTATACGTGAAGAGGGACCACAGGCCCATAAGAAAAAAGCGGGAACTCCTACTATGGGCGGGGTGATGATCGTTCTTGGAATTATGGTTGGACTAATAGCGGGCATGATTTCAAATGGCGAGATTGCTGACACGATTGCAATCATTTTTACTATGCTAGCTTTTGGGGCAATTGGTTTCCTTGATGACTTTGAAAGATTGCCAAGAAGAATAATTTAGGCCTTACAGCGAAGCAGAAGATATTGCTGCAGGTGCTACTTAGTCTTGGAATTGGTCTTTATATGATATTTAGCGGTAATGGTACAGATGTATTGATTCCGTTTGCAAACGTATACGTGAACTTCGGACTTCTATTCATGCCTTTCGTTATTCTAACGGAGGTTGCAATGTCTAACGGTGTTAATCTTTCAGATGGATTAGATGGCCTTGCGTCAGCGGTAACGCTTGTTGTAGCCATTCTGTTTGCTGCAGTTGGATATACTCATGATGTGTATATTCTCATGGTGAGCGGACTTGCAATCGCTGGATCACTCATTGGGTTCTTAGTTTTCAACAAGTATCCTGCAAAGATATTCATGGGAGATACAGGCTCGATGGCTCTCGGTGGAGTTCTTTCAGCAATTGCCATAGTGAGCAAGACAGAATTCCTGCTGCCAATAGCCGGAATTATATACGTTGTTGAATCTCTATCAGTAATCATACAGGTTATGTATTTCCGTAAGACGGGTGGAAAACGATTCTTCCGCATGGCACCGATTCATCATCACTTTGAACTCGGTGGTATGAAGGAGTACAACGTAGTAAAGCTATTTGCGTTAGTGACGCTATGTGCTAGTGTAGTTGCATATTTCTCAGTAGCTTAAATTTAGTTAGGAGTGAATTATGAGATATACAGTTGATCAATATAGAAGAGAAATCTCCTCTAAAAAAATCCTTGTCGTTGGTATGGGACGCTCCGGCGTTGCGGCAGTCAAGGAACTTAATACACTTGGTGCGACTGTAACGGCACAGGATATCAACACTGTAGACAAAATCGATCCGAAGTTCATAACATTTCTAGAGAGAGAAGGTATTGATTACTACTTTGGTTCGACACCCGAGCATATGGAATGCTTCGACGTTGTTGTTTTAAGCCCTGGTGTAAATCCAAATCTTGAATTTCTTAATGAGGGAAGAAGTAAGGGGGTAGAGGTAATTGGAGAGCTGGAGATGGCATATAGACTATCTCGTGGCAAATATGTGGCAATTACAGGAACCAATGGAAAGACGACAACTACGAGCCTAGTTGGAAAGATATTTGAAGAGTCTGGCAGGAAATATACTATTGTTGGAAATATCGGTGTTGCTACTATTTCAAAGGTACAGGAATCAACTGATGACGAGTGGATGATCGCGGAAGCTAGCAGTTTTCAGCTCGAGACGATATCGCAGTTTGAGCCTGTAGTATCTGCAATACTTAACTTTACACCTGACCATTTAAATAGACATGGAAGCATGGAAGCTTATGGTGCTTGTAAAGCAGCGATAGGATCTAACCAGACTGCTGATGAGTATATGGTTATAAACTATGATGATAAGGCATGTCTAGCACTTGTTAACAAAACAAAGGCGAAACTTGTGCCTTTTAGTAGACTGGAGCTACTTGATTTTGGTGCTTACCTGGACGATGGATACATAGTGATCAGAGATGAGAATGGCATTGTTCATCAGGTTTGTAGCAAGGATGAACTAAAGATTATAGGGAGCCATAATCTTGAAAATGCTCTAGCAGCTGCAGCAATTTCTTTCTTTGCAGGAATTGATACAGCTGTGATAGCAGAGGCAATTAAAAAATTTCCTGGTGTTGAGCATAGGATAGAATATTGTGGGGTTGTAGACGGTGTTAAGTTCTATAACGACTCAAAGGGACTAATGTAGATGCTTCAGTAATAGCCCTCAAAGCGTTAGAGCATGACATCATTCTGATTGCAGGCGGAGATGGAAAGTCTCAGGATTTTACTGAGCTTGGTGAAAACCTTATGGATAGGGCAAAGGCGCTTATACTACTCGGAAGAGATGCAAAAGAGATTGAGAAGGCGGCCCGTACTGCAGGTTTCACAAATATATACCTAGAGAGTGATATGAATGACTGCGTTAAAAGGGCACATGAGATATCTGTTGAAGCGGATAAAGTATTGTTATCGCCGGCTTGTGCAAGTTGGGATATGTACGACAGTTACGAGCAGCGCGGAGAACATTTCAAAAATTGTGTGAATCAGCTTCTCAGGTAGCGTAGAATATTCATTGAAGTTTGGGATAGAGGAAAGCCAAATTGAAGAAACCAAGTAATATTAAAAAAACGAAAAAAAACAAAAATACAAAGGGTGATGCTTCTGTTAAAGCTAATAAGATTTCATCAAGCCGCAAGTTCTTTAGCAGTGCGATGAGCAGCCTATATACAGATAGTGACTTCGCCATATTTCTCCTTGTAGCTGTACTGACGATGTTTGGTGTGGTTATGGTTTTTAGTGCTGGTTACTATTCAACACTTGCAAAATCGACAGATGCTTACTATTTCTTGAAGAGACAGATTGCTTTTGCTGTTTCCGGTTTTGCGATTTTACTGGCTTTTTCAAAGATAGATTATCATTCGTATTCTAAGTATTATAAGCAGATTGCAATATTCAGTGTTGTGATGCTTCTTCTTCTCTTCACACCTCTCGGTGTAACGGTTAACTTTGCTAGAAGATGGATATTTATAGGTCCAATAAGAATCACGCCGAGTGAAATATCAAAGCTCGCTATGATTATATTTACCGCAACGTATCTTGCAGAAAACCCTAACAAGCCAAGCGAGGGCTTGTTGGCATGTCTACTATTCTGGGCCTGATGGCAGTTCACGCAGGACTAATTATTAAGCAGCCGAATTTATCCACGGCCATCGTAATTGTAGCAATCATGATAGGTATTCTATTTGTAGGCGGGCTCGCTTGGAGATATATTATCGTAGCTATTGGAAGCTTAGTTGCGGGAATGATTTCTATATTGATTTTCTTTAGAAATACGCACTGGTATTCGAGACTTACCAACTGGATGGATCCTTTCAAGGACGCTCAGGGCGAAGGGTATCAGGTATCTCAGTCTATAATTGCACTTGGAAATGGTGGATTCAAGGGTCTTGGCCTAGGGAAGAGTATATCCAAGAACCTATATCTACCAGAACCACAGAACGACTTTATCCTGGCTATCATTGGTGAAGAGCTTGGATTTATAGGGATTTTTATAATGATGGTGGTATATCTTGTGCTTATATGGAGATGCATAATGGTTTCTTCCAAAGCCAAGGATAAACTAGGGCTGTTTATGGCTGCGGGAATAGCTATTATGCTCGGCCTACAGGTTATCGTAAATGTAGCTGTTGTAACTGCTTCTATGCCGGCAACTGGTATCACTTTACCATTCGTAAGTTATGGTGGTACATCTCTGTGGGTATTTATGGCGTCGATGGGAATAATGCTAAATATATCTAAGCAAGGAAGGGCTAATTAGAGATGAGAGTAATTTTGACGGGTGGAATCACTGGCGGACACATATATCCGGCGCTAGCGATTGCAGATCAATTCAAGGAATTTGACAGTGATGCAGAGTTTCTATACCTCGGTTCAGATGAGGGTATGGAGCGCTACATAGTACCGAGATACGGGTATGAACTAAAATACATTGATTCCAGATGGTTTGACAGAAGTAGTCCATTTAAACTTGCTAAAACTCTTTTCAAGAATGAAAGGGGAAAAAGACAGGCGATAAGTGTAATGAAACAATTCAAACCGGATTTTGTTATGAGTACAGGTAGTTTTGTGAGCGTGCCAGTGGTTTTAGCTGCAAAATCTCTCAAAATACCTGTATACATACATGAGCAGAATGCTTATCCAGGTGTGGCAAATAAACTTCTTTCGAAGTATGCGAGAAGGGTATTCCTAGGCTTCGAGGCTGCAAGAAAATATTTTCCGAGCGAGAAGGTTGTATATACAGGAAATCCGGTGAGAAGCGAATTTGGTGAGCAAAATAGAGAGTGTGCACGTGATGAGCTAGGTATTCCACAGAATGATTTCGTGGTGCTGATATTTGGCGGTAGCCTTGGTGCAGAGACCATCAATGATATTGGTCTCGAGATTGTAAACAAGTATGGCAATGATGACAATGTGACAATTTTGTTTGGTACAGGAAAAGATTATTTTGAACATGTAAAAACCAGGCTGAATGCAGGTGGCAAAGAAGCACCCACAAATGTCAGAGTTATGCCATATATATCTGAGATGGCGAAGATGCTATCGGCAAGTAACGTAATCATATGTAGATCAGGCGCGCTTTCTACAGCTGAGGTTACAATGGCTGGACGAGCAGCTGTTTTCGTACCATCACCTAATGTTACTGGTGATCACCAGTACTATAATGCTAAGGCTGTAGCAGACAACGGAGGTGCTGTTCTGATAACAGAAAATGGAGATGTAGAGCTTAGAGTCCTTAATGCGCTGAAAGCACTTAGCACAGATGCAACACTCCTCGAGGATATGGAGGAAGGAAGCTTGAAGTCGGCACCTATAGATGCAGCAAAGATAATTTGCGAAGAGATAATAAGCGACGTAAAAGCAAGGCGAAAATAGAGGTTTCAATGGACAAGGATAACAATACAAAGTCTGAATTGAATAAAGAAGAATATCTTAAGTCGCTTTTTAATGGTGCTAAAGAAGAGCTTGAAGCTTATATAGAGTCTAAAGAGGAATCAATCTCAGAAGAAAGTGATTTGGAAGAATCAGCAGGTAGCGAGCTAGAGATTGATGCACACACAGACACTTCATTAACTGCTGATAATGTGTTGGATGAAGATAATTTGCATAATACTGAAGCTACAGATAATACTGATCTTGGCCAAGATGTAACGCTTGGAGATTCGGAATCTGAAGAAGCAAGTGGTGATGAACTTGAAGACGGGTCAGATACCGAAGGAGACGAAATAGCTGATGATTCATTAGTGGTAGAAGATGGAGAAAAATCCTCCGAAAAGAAGTCTAATGCTTCTATTGATGACATTGAGAAGAGAAGAATAAAGCGTAAGCGCAAACTTAAAATGCCAGGCTTTTTCACTAGAATATTTATCGTTGTCGGTGTTACTATTGCAATGATTGCATTCTCGTTATCGAGTTTCTTTACTGTAGATACAATTGACGTGCAGGGTAATAAGTATTATACAGACGAAGAAATTGCGAATATGGCACATGCGAGCACTGGGCGAAATATTATTTACAAGCTAAACAAGGGCAGTATGCTCAGGTATCTGGAAAAGAATCCGTATATAGATGAGGCGAGAATATATAGAAAGCTTCCGAGTACTATTGTCATCAATGTAGAAGAACGTATGCAGATTGCTGCCCTGACCTACGGTGATAAGTTTCTTATAATAGATAATAAAGGAACACTTCTTAGAATAACTAAGACAAAACCTAAATTGACGATAGTTACAGGTTTTAAGGTTAAGCAAGTAAAGCTTGGCGAGAATGTAGAGGTTAGTGATCCAGATCTATTTAAGAAGCTTCTAACACTCCTTAAATCGATGGAGAAAGGAGACGTGTACTTTACAAAGATAAATATCACAGAGATGTTTATAACAGCTAATGTGTATGATTCACTAGTAGTAAGAAGTAAGTACAAGGATCTCATAGAGAATATTGATAAGGGGCGTTTACACAAGGTGCTTGATGAGCTGTTCAAGAGAAATATCAAGCGTGGTACGATAACAATTTCGTCGGATGGATATGCTTCATTTACACCAGAATTATAGCTTAGCCAATATTATTTATCAGTTAATTAAGAACAATAAAAAACCATGTATTTTGTGGTATAAATGTAAAAAAGAACCGTATATATAGTGCATTGTACTATTCAATATGATATTATTAGTTAGATTTAGTCGATAATAGGAGGGGCTTTATGATGGAATTTGTTTCAGACTTCGTATCCAGCACTGATAATGCTGCGATTATCAAAGTCGTAGGTGTAGGCGGCGGTGGTTGTAACGCCATCAATAGAATGGTTGACGAGAATCTTCAAGGTGTAACCTTTATTGCTGTTAACACCGATAAGCAGGCTCTTGCGAAGTGCAAGGCTGAAGTGAAGATTCAGATTGGTGAGAAGCTAACTGGAGGTCGTGGCGCAGGTGCTAACCCTGAGATTGGTCAGAAGGCAGCTGAAGAAACTCTAGAGGAGATTTCCGGATATCTACAGGATGCAGATATGGTATTCGTTACTGCTGGTATGGGTGGTGGAACTGGAACAGGTGCTGCTCCAATCATCGCTAAGGCAGCAATGGATTGTGGTGCACTAACAGTTGCTGTAGTTACTAAGCCATTCTCGTTCGAAGGTAAGAAGCGTTGGAATAGGGCTACAAAGGGTATTCAGTATCTGACAAACTTTGTTGATTCTCTAGTTATTATTCCTAACGATAGACTTATTGATTCTAGCGAGAAGAATACTACAATGCTTGAAGCATTCTCAATGGCTGACGATGTACTAAGACAGGGTGTTCAGGGCATTTCTGATCTCATCTCTGAGTACGGAATCGTTAACGTTGATTTTGCAGACGTTAAGACAATCATGGAGGGTAGAGGCGTTGCTCACATGGGTGTTGGTCTTGGAACTGGTGACAACAAGATTGAAGATGCTGTTAGAAACGCAATCGAGAGTCCTCTTCTTGAGACATCGATTGATGGTGCAAGATCAATTCTTCTATACGTTTGCGGTGGATATGATATGGGTATGCAGGATATCAGCAAGATTGCTAGCAAGATTCAGGATGAAGCTGATCCAGATGCAAACATTATTTTCGGAGCTACAGTTAATGAGAATATGAACGACAAGGTTTCAATCACTCTCATTGCTACAGACTTCACTAGTGGCGGACTTTCAGCTCCAATCAATGAGGTTCCTGAAGTTGCAGCGCCAAGCGTACGTGGAACACGCGTTAACGTAGATGGACTTGAGGGACAGATTGTTGACATGAGTGACTTTATGAAGGAAGAGCACAAGGACAACAGCGGTTCATCTGACTTTGATGTTCCCGACTTCCTTAAGTAGTGGAAACTTACAACGAATATAGAGGGAGAACTAGTGACTCGTATCGATTCATTAGTTCTCCCGATAATGATAAGATTCGTCTCATCAATAAACTCAGCAAAAAGAAGTACCGTGATCAGCAAGGAAAATTCGTTGTTGAAGGAATAAATCTTGTAAGAGCGGCATTATGTAAAGAGCAGCTTATAGAGCTTGTTCTGATAGCTGATGATTTTGATTTCAGTGAGGTAGCGTATGCGCTATCCGCGGGCGTTGATTATCGAAATATATACATGATTCCGCGGTTTCTTTTTGAAAAGATAAGTGATGCGGAAAATGGATCTGGAATTATTGCAGTCGTTAAAAAGAGTTCTTATACGATAGACAGTCTGGATGATATTGATACTAATTTCGGGGACAATATTCTCGTACTCGATAGACTTCAAGATCCGGGTAACATAGGAACTATGATTAGGACTGCTGTTGCGGCGGGGTATTCTATAGTCGCGACGATTAAAGGCACGGCAGACATCTATTCGCCTAAGGTTTTACGTGCATCAGCAGGGATGATATTCGATATCTCTGTTGTTGAACTTGCTGATACTGATGAATTTAAGAATATGGTGTCGATGCTAGACAAGAAGATTGTTGTGACAGATCCAAGAGAAGGGGATCCTTATTACAGGTGCGATCTTGCAAAGGGTATAGCGCTAGTTATAGGAAATGAAGGCAATGGTATTAGTAATGAGATTATGGAGTATTCCGATATTCGTGTGACTATACCTATGCAAGGAGAAGTTGAATCGCTTAATGCAGCTATTTGCGCTTCGCTACTGATGTACGAGGCAATAAGGTCTGACTGGCGATAATACGAATACAACGTTTATAGCAGAATGGAGTATATTATGGAAAAATGCAAAGCAGACGTTACAATCTGTGGCAATGACTATGTCCTATCCGGAGATAAGAGCGAGGATAAGATTAAAGAAATTGCTAAGTACGTTGACGATGAGCTTAGACATACCAGCAAGATGCTTAATAGCAATCCAAATTACAGAAGTGCAGTTTTGACAGCTATCAACCTAGCTGAGAAGCTCATGGATAACAGTGATTTGTTACTTAGGCTTCAGACTGAGAATCACCAGCTTGATAATGATGTTAAGCACTATATCTCGCTGTGGGAAGATGCTAAGCTACAGGTATCTGATTTAAAGGACAAGATGACAACTGCATCTGACATCAATGTTCAGGAGAGTGAGAAGTATAAGGCACTTGAGACAAAGTGTGCAGAACTTGAAAGCGCTTACTTTGATCTTCAGATGGAGAATACTAACCTTAAGAACGAAATCAGAAACCTGCAGAAGTTCAGAGGCGAGAATGAATAAGAAGGTTCTAAATTTTCTGGAATACAACAAAATAATAGACTTGCTTTCCGCTCATGCGGGGTCGGCTCTTGCGCGTGAACGCATCAATAGTTTAGCACCCATGTCCAATATGCGGATGGTTAAGGAAGCATTAACGGAAACTACGGAAGCAGTTTCCGTTATTCTGTATAAAGGCAGTATTCCGGTCGGGGAAATTGGGAATATCATAAGCCTGTTAGATATCGTTCGCAAGGGAAGAGCTCTTTCCATGAGGGAACTACTTGCAGTTAGTAGAAGTCTAGCTGGTGCGAGGGAAGTCAAGGACTTCCTTTCTTCTGATGTTCCAGAAATACCGATGATCAGTGAGATAAATTCGTTAATTGCTCCGAATCCTAAGATGGAGAGCGAAATAAGCCGCTGTATACTGTCTGAAGATGAGATGGCGGATAATGCATCGCCTGAACTAAATAAGATTAGGCGAGAAATAAGGAACAAAAATGATAGCATCCGTCGTAAAATAGATAGCTATACTAGTGTAGGAAACAATAAATCATACCTTCAGGAGGCAATAGTAACTTTAAGGAATGGCAGATATGTAATTCCTGTTAAGCGAGAATATAGTAGCAAGGTACCTGGTCTAATCCATGACCAGTCCAAACAGGTGCTACTTTCTTTATTGAGCCACAGGCGATAGTAAGTCTAAACAATGAGTTAAGAGAACTGGAATTAGCTGAACAGAGAGAAATTGAGCGCATTCTGCAAATGCTCTCTGGTAGAGTTGGTGAGCACTATAATGAGCTCAAGAATAACCAAGAGTTGCTTGTAAAGCTGGATGTCATAAACGCAAAGGGTAGACTTTCGGTAGCAATGGAAGCTGTGGCACCTAAACTTAATCTAGAGGGGTATCTGGACATTCGAGCAGGAAGACACCCTCTGATAGATATGGAAAAGGTGGTTCCGATTGATGTAAATCTTGGTGATGGGTACAGCACCCTTTTGATTACAGGACCCAATACAGGAGGTAAGACCGTAACACTAAAGACTATCGGACTGTTTATATTAATGACGGAGTCAGGCCTGCACATTCCTTGCTATGAGGATAGTAATATAGCACTCTTCAGGGAGGTTTATGCTGAAATAGGTGATGAACAGAGCATTGAAAATAATCTCAGCACATTCTCTTCTCACATGCTCAACACTGCAAATATTATTTCAAATGCAGATCATGAATCACTCGTGCTACTCGACGAAGTTGGCTCTGGGACTGACCCGACTGAGGGTGCAGCTCTAGGTGTTGCAATGCTAGAAGCTCTAAAGGAAAAAGGAGCTCATACTGTAGCGACAACACATTATACGGAGCTTAAGAAATACGCACTTTCTACGGAAGGTGTTGAAAATGCATCGATGGAGTTTGATATGGATGCACTTGCACCGACATATAAGATAAAAGTTGGACTTCCTGGAAAGTCTAACGCCTTTGAAATTTCGAGAAAACTCGGTCTTGATTCTAGAATTATTGATAGAGCTATATCTCTGATGAAAGAAAGCGATATTGAGTTTGAGGGAGCGGTTTCGAGAGTAGAGGAAGATCAAAAGGAAGTTGACTTAGCGCTTAAAGAAGCTCGTATCAAAGCAGCAGAAGCGGAGAAAAAACTTAAGGAAGCTGAGGAAAAGCTTGCAAAAGCAAAGGAGAGTAAGCATAAGATAATTGAAGCTGCCAAGGAAGAAGCTCGTGAAATTATCAGCGATGCAAATCGGACTGTCAAAGAAGTGAGCAAAGAGCTTAGAAAGGCAGTCAAGGAGGGTAGAAACAATTCTTCGGCAGTTGTGGCTGACAGCAAGCGCAAGCTTAGAGAGAAATCAATTGAAAATGCTGTTGTTATGCGAAACATCAAAAATACTAATATTCCAAGGCGGATGACTTAAGGCCTGGAACTAGAATCAAGCTACTTAAGCTCGGGCAGAATGGTGAAGTTGAGACTTCACCAGATTCCTCTGGAAATCTGACAGTGAGAATCGGAGCTCTCAAGATGAGTGCAAAGATTAAAGATGTGATGATTATCGAGGATAATAAGCCTGGTACGAAAGAGCGTAAGCGTAGGAGCTATGCTAAAATGAACACGGCTAAGGCTAGGACAATATCACCATCTATTAATGTAATAGGCAAAAACCTTGATGACGCAGAACTAGAGGTTAGCAAGTATATAGATGATGCCTTTTTATCGGGTATAAATGAGGTTCAAATTGTACACGGACGAGGTGAAGGTGTACTTCGTGGCGGCATCAGAAATATGCTTAAGCGTAACAAAAACATTAAGTCTATATCAGGTGCCTCGTATGATCAGGGTGGAGAAGGTGTAACTGTAGTCACATTTATAGACAAATAATGAGCTTTAGTCCTTTAATAGGTTACTAAAATACTAATTTTGATATATAATTAATTTATTAGAGATTTATACTGGAGATTTTAAAAATGTTTGTCATTAGCAGCTGTCTTCTAGGCAATAATTGCAAGTACAATGGCGGTAATAACTACAGCGACGAAGTCGCTGAATTTTGTCGTAATCATGCAGTTGTTTTGGTCTGCCCAGAGACAACAGGTGGCCTAAATTCACCGAGACCGCCAGCTGAGCATCATCGAATCAAAATGCCTGGTGGCAACGTAGAAATTCGTGTTATCGACAAGATGGGTGATGACCTAACGGAGAATTTTCTTAAAGGAGCGATGGCATCACTCGAGATGGTGCTTAAGCGGAGTGATGAACTGGGTGAAGAAATCGAAGGCGCTATTCTCAAAGCTAACAGCCCCTCGTGCGGATGTGATCAGATATATGATGGGACATTTACAGGAACCTTGATTTCAGGAGATGGTATCTTTGCTAAAATTCTCAAAGAGCGAGGAATTCCAGTTATGAGTGAGAAGAATTTTAAAGATAAAATATAAGAGGAGAAGTCCGAGTAATGATCGACTACAAGGTACAGATTGCACATATTATTGCTAAGCAGGAAATTGGATTAACTGCCGATGAAATTACTGAAATGATTGAGGTGCCAACTGATTCGCAGAATGGAGATTTTGCATTTCCTTGCTTTAGATTAGCTAAGGCAATGAGGAAAGCACCTCAGATGATAGCTGGAGATATAGCAACAGCAATTGAATCAGAATCCATCTTTGAGAAGGTTGAGCAGGTTAATGCGTATGTGAATATGTTCATCTGCAAGGATGCCTTTGTGCAGAATGTTGTTTCGGAGGTGGCTTCACTTGGAGATGAATACGGTAAGTCGGACGTTGGCGAAGGTAAGAAAGTAATTGTAGAGTTTTCCTCGCCAAACATTGCTAAACCGTTTCATATTGGACATATCAGAAGCACGGTAATTGGAAACTCTATTTACAAGCTTTATGATGCTACTGGCTACGATGTAGTTAGAATTAATCACCTTGGAGACTATGGTACACAGTTTGGGAAGATGATTGTTGCTTATAGGCTTTGGGGAAGCGAGGAAGAATTAGAAAAGAATCCTATAAAATCACTTCTTAAATACTATACGAAGTTTCATGAAGAAGCTGAGAAGGACCCTAGCCTAGACGATAAGGCTAGAGAGACTTTTGCCAAGCTAGAGAACGGTGAACCCGAAGAGGTTGAGCTATGGAAAAGATTTAGAGAGCTAAGCCTCGAAGAGTTTAGCAGGGTTTACAAGATGCTAGATATCGAGTTTGATTCATATGCAGGTGAGAGTTTTTATTCGGATAAGATGCCAGCAGTTCTGCAGGAGCTAAAGGATAAAAAACTTATGCATGAATCGAGAGGTGCGCAGATTGTCGATCTTGAAGATTATGATATGCCACCAGCTGTCATAACAAAGTCTGACGGTTCAAGTCTATATGCGACTAGAGATATTGCAGCTGCTATTTATAGAAAACAGCATTATGATTTCTACAAGAATATCTATGTAGTAGCAACACAGCAGAACCTACACTTTAAGCAGTGGAAGCAAGTTCTTGCTCTGATGGGTATGCATGGGAGGAAGATTGTATTCACGTTCCATTTGGCCTAGTAAGCCTTGAGGAAGGAACTATGTCTACCCGTAAGGGCAGAGTGGTGTTCTTGGAAGATGTGCTCAATAAAGCAGTTGAAAAGACTAGGGAGATAATCTCTGAGAAGAATACAAGTGGCATTGATATTGATAAGATTTCAAAAGAAGTTGGAATCGGAGCAGTTATATTCCAGGAGCTATCGAACAACAGAATTAAGGATTATGTATTCTCGTGGGACAAGGTTCTGAATTTTGATGGAGAGACAGGTCCTTATGTGCAGTACACGCATGCTAGAGCAGCTAGTGTACTAAGGAATGCATCGCAAGAAGAACTAGATAAGATAAAGAAGTGTGATATCGCTGATTTCAGCTACGTAACGTCTGACAGTGCGTACGAGCTGACAAAGCTGATTTACAGGGTACCGGAGGTTATAAGAGAGGCAACTGCAAAGTGTGAGCCCTCAATACTTACAAGGCACCTAATAGACATCGCGCAGGGCTTCAATAGGTTCTATCACGATGAACATATATTAGTGGATAATGAAGAAGAGAAAGTTGCAAAGCTAGCGCTAGTCTATGCCACAAAGGTTACAATTGCTAACTGCTTAGCAATTCTAGGCATTAAAGCGCCAGATAAAATGTAGGGGAGACAACGATGAAGCTATTGCTCAGCACAGTCAAAACAGATTGCTTTGATTCAAAGCTAGCACTCAAGAATATGTACAATGTCGTTGGGAATGCACCGCTAGAGGTGACTCTCAGGGAGTTTGAATTGAGTGAACCTGATCAGAGGATTTATGAAGAGCTTCTGGAAGAGAAGTACAGTATTCTGTATTTCCATTCAGATGAAATCAATGAATTCAAGATAGTGCATATATGCGAGATGATTAAAAAGGCGATTCCGAGCTGCATAACGGTGGTTGGGGGTAAGGAAGTTAGCTTCGAGACTCGTGAGTTTATGCTAGCTCACCCAGAAGTTGACTATGTGTTCCGTGGTGAGGTTGAAAAGGTTCTATTCGACTTCGTTCGTTCGATTATTACTTATAATTTTGACTTTGAGAGCATCGATGGCTTAGCTTATAGGGAAAATGACGAGATTCTTGTAAATAAGATTGGTGAGCCGATTCGTTACGAGGATATCCCATTCGCATACGATAAGTTTGAGGTTAAGGAAGGCGATACGGTATGCTACGAATCGTCAAGAGGCGTTCCAGACACATGTCACTACTCGCAGTACATGCCTGGTGTATCGCTTCGTTCACTATCACTAAATAGAATTTGCAACGAACTGAGATACTTCCTTGTTAAGAAGGTTGGAAAAGTCGATTTTGTCGAGAAGTGGTTTAACTATGATGTTTCTAGAGCTTATAGAATCTGGGAGTACCTAATTAATAATGATAATGGTGTTACATCGTTCTCGTTTGATGTAAACGGGGATCTGCTAGATGAGGAAACAGTGGAGCTTCTAAGTGAAGCTAGACCAGGGCTATTCCATTTTGACATCGATATCGAGAGTACAAATGCGATTGCGCTCTCAGCATCAGGTCGCAAAGAGAATATATACCAGCTTATGTATAACGTGTCTAAACTTCTGCAGAATAGCAAAGTTAATGTGCGAGTTGTACAACGTGTAGGACTACCTGGTGAGACTATAGAGCTATTTGAAAGAGCATTTAATAAGATTTACAATCTCGGTGCTGATGAGTTTGACATTAAGGTTCTTCGCATCAAGAAGGGTACAATGTTTAGACAGAGGGCAGAAGAGTTTGGATATGAATATAGTAGAGAGTATCCTAATGAAGTTATAACGAATGATTATATTTCGGCAGCTAATATCGTTAGAATCAAGCTAGTTGCTGAAACGGTGAAACGTTTCGAGCGAGGCTTTGAAGATTCTATCGGCAAGATACTGTTCGATGCTGGTATGAAGCCATTTGAATTTTTCGATGGACTTACGTCATTCATAATGGAGAATGATCTTACGTGCAAGCTAGGCAAAGAAGAGAATCTTTATAGAGTTCTTTATACATATGCTGCAGAGATATATGATAAGAATGAAGATACGCTGAAGCTGCAGGTGCTTCAAGAAGTACTTCATACCGATATGAACAACAATGTTTCGCAAGATGTGATTAGAAGACTAGAACGCAAAGGTTGGGAAATACATGTCAAAGCAAAAAGCTAAAAAAGATCGCATTGCAAAATACCTCCAGGATCTAAATGGAGGTATTTTATTTGATGAGCTTTCGGATAAATATTTAAAGAAGCAGGAGTTTTGGAAATACTTCGTGGAGTACCAGTCCCCATTTCAGCAGGCGTGGGAGATGAGCTAACGACTTTAACGATTGCGTATGGAATGGCGAGAGTAATAGGTGCAGATACTAATTTTGAGTATAAGAATAAATATATAGCATACATAAAGCATCTATTTGGTGATGATGCTAGCAAGGCTTTAATCGCAGAAGGTGCTAAGTACGGTCAGAGTGGAAACTATGAGCTTGCAACAATGTTCTTCAGAGCGGTTTTGCTGTTTGACCCGAAGTCCCAAGACGCACTGTATCTATACGGCAGAGCTTGTAAGGATGCGTATGAATTAAATAATGAAGATGAGTCATATGTTGGAAACTTCAAAGCTGAATCACTTGATATTTTTGAACTTCTTACCATGATTCATCCAGAGTTTGCAATGGGGTACTATTTCCTTGGGTATGGATATGCAAATATGGGACTCTATACCAAGGCTGACCTAACATGGAAAAATTTCATGGAGCTTACCGCAGCTTCTGGTAATCCAGAAACTGAAGAGCTTCGTAGTGAAATCTCCGATAGAATGGCAGCTCTAGAAGAGCCAGTCAAGATTGAAGAGGGGGTAAACTGCGTACTTAGTGGAGACTATATAGGTGGTCTAGAAATCCTGTCCAGGTACAAGGACGGGAACTACTGTGATTGGTGGCCACTTTGGTACTACATGGCAGTTTGTGCAGCATCGCTAGGAGATGCCGAGCCAGCGATTGAGTATTATAAGCGAGCACTTGTGTATACTCCGAGCAATACAGATATCATGGAAGAACTTGCATCTGTATATGCTGCGATAGGTGATCAGGCTAATGCTGCCAAGTATTTGAATAAGATTGAGATCGTTAAGAACAATATAGAACAAGAGGATTTCTAAGGAAGAGCAATGGAACATTTTTTTAGATATACTTTAGATGGAGACCCGCATCTAAACATGAAAATTGTATATGCAGGTCTAATGGTTGCGATTGCTATTGCATATAAATTTAGAAAAAATGAGAAATTATTAAAAGCGCTTTTAGCAATCAATGTATTAGTGCAGATTACGCTATTTGTCTGGTATCTTGGATATAAGGAGCTTTTTATTCAAGAGGGACTTCCGCTATATCACTGCAGGATTGCGGTGTTGATGACGGCGGTAGGGGATTTAGCAAAGAAGCCGAAGATGACAAAATATTTTGCTTGGCTAGGAATCATCGGAACTGTTGTTGCGTTCGGTGTGCCAGATCCTTCGGACTATATGTGGCCACACCTAACTAATATTACTTTTATATGTACACATTATTTCATAACGATGAGTTCGCTTATGATAATTGCAAAGAATGAAGTGAAGCTGGACCTAAAGCGTAGTTGTAATTACAATAATAATGAACTTGGTGATTATGGCAGTGAATATGATTCTTGGTAGCAACTACAGTTATTTGATGAAACTACCTCCAGCACTTCCGATTGATGTTAATAAGTATGTAATATTCATGCTAATGACAGTTTTGCTAGTTAGTGGTGAAATGGGGTTAGAAAAGCTAACACTTAAGATATTGAGTAAGAGAAATAGCGGCCTGAGAGCATAACTGCCTAGGTCGCTATAAATGCATTATAATTACACAAAACTGCTTGACAGCATAATATGATTAGTGTAAAATAAGGAAGTCGCAAATGCGGGATGATGTTCCGAGGTAGCTCAATGGCAGAGCAACCGGCTGTTAACCGGTAGGTTGTGGGTTCGAGCCCCACCCTCGGAGCCATTGAATTTGTGCCGGAATGGCGGAATTGGCAGACGCCCGGGACTTAAAATCCCGTGAGAAGTGATTCTCGTACCGGTTCGACCCCGGTTTCCGGCACCATGTATTAAATATCGCGGGGTAGAGCAGTTGGTAGCTCGTCGGGCTCATAACCCGGAGGTCGCAGGTTCAAGTCCTGTCCCCGCAACCAACAAAATGAAACGACTTCAGAGTAATCTGAAGTCGTTTCATTTATGTGAAAATAATTATTGTTTATTATCGTGTTTTCTGATAAGATAATCTACTTTGCAGCTATAGCATACAAGTGAGGTATTATGATATGGGCAATAAAACTATTAATAAATCTAATGTCTATGGTAAGTATGAAGATAAGCTTCTGGATTTAATGGCTCAAGGAAATGCTGATTTTACGCAAGCAGATAACCTTATTGCGCTGGGAGCAGATATCAATGCAATCGGTGACAATGATGATGAAAATATCCTATCAAATATCATTCTTGAATATCGGATGAATCATAGAAAGAATGTTGGCAAGAAGCTGTATCAAATTGTTGAATATTTTTTGTCAAAAGGATTTGATGTTAATAAAAACGATGGTAAATATGGAGCGGCATGTTTAAAATCCTTAATATTTGCGACCTTTGATTCATATACTATAGATTTGGCAAAGCTTCTTTTCGATGCAGGTGCAAAAAATATTCATTATGATGATGATTGTGGCTATAATACACTTCAAGATTGGTTTTCTACAGAGAGTAGTTTTCAAAGAGTGTGCTGTAATGATGAGCATTTATCAAATATTTTTGAATCAGTATATCAAGTGTTTGAAGCCCAGAAGATTGGGCGAGATTACCAAGGTATCGATTGGTATGGAAAATCCGTTGAACAGCATATATGCAAAGTATATGTGGAAGACTCTTTTTTTCATAATTTTAAGTGCGATATTTACTATGATAAGAAGAAAAATAGTCTTCAGTTTTCAGACACAATTTATATGATTCTTGATGAAGGAGTTCTTGTAATAGAACCAAATCTTGTGATGTGGATGGATGGAAACTTGCCTGATAAAGCTGTCTTAGATGTTTCAGATAAATTTAAAAGCATTATAGGATTTAAGATTGAAGAAATTACTTTTAAAAGAAAAGACTTTAGAATTGAATCATGTGAATACCGTAATCCAATCGTCTCGCTAAATTTGGAAAAAGATAGTAGGATAGAATTCAGCCTAAAATATAATCTTGAATCATAATGTTGTTTGCATAAAGTAAAAAAATGCAAATTTTAGCATTTGCTGCAACTTGCATTTTTTATTTTTAGTAAATAATTTTAATACAAATATTAAAATACAAAGTTCGTATAATGTGTCTGTACGGTTTAAATGGTTCTGTAAAACTGCGTGCTGATAAGAATTGAGAAAATGTTGATTTCTCGATTCAGTTCCTCACCATCATTAACAAGAAGTAGATAATCATTTATAAGGTTATCAGATTCTTTTAATAATTTAGCATATTTAATCTGGATGTCATCATCGGAGGATTCAGCCTTTAATATTATTTGCCTGATATCTATAAACTGCGAGTTTCCATGCTGTTCAAGTGGGATTCTAATCTGATACGAACAGTTTTCTTTGATGAATTCAGCACTTATAGATGATGCTGTTTCTGGGAAGAAATTAGCATTAATTGCGAAATCAGTATCATCAGCTAGCTTGTGTGGCGCACGGAGCTGCCTGCCCGTCACGGTCAGGCAGCCAGCGGCGAGCCTTGGCCTTGCAGTTAGCTCGCCGCCAGCAGACGGGAGCCCAGCTCCCGTCTGCGCCAGCGCCACATCCAAGCGGTGGTTCGAAACATCAGATGCTGTGCTCGTACCAAGAATATTACTAGAACCAAAGCTAGCCTTCAAATTAGAACCAGCACTCTCACCGATCCAAGGTCGCATATCAGGCGATGCTTTTGTATTACCATTTCCAACTTCAGTAGAATTCTTGCAATCATAACCAGGATTAGCTTCACCAAGCACAGCGCTAAAATTGTTTCGTCCGATTATATTGAATAGGTGACAGAGCTGGAGGACATCCTCACGGTTATGCGTGAGGATTATCTTTTCTATTACAGAATCCTGGTTTACAGCATATTCCGAGAATAGTTTGACGCTTTCTCTGCCAGATATTACATCTTTGCGGTTTCCGTTAATTCCGAAATATTGCTCAACGTTCTTTTGACTTATCGAACCAATTTTCGATTTAAGATCAGTGTTAGTTCTAATAAAGTTATATAAATCGAAATCATACATATTTAGGGAATAGGGTAGGCCCTTCATATCAAGCCGCTGTTTCATAAATGGAATATCGAATGATGATCCATTGTATGTAATCAAATAATCTATACCCTCTTCCTGCAGAAAATCCATAGTGGCCATGATAACGCGATCCTCTTCATAAGGATTTTCTGCAAGAAACTGAGTTATAGTAACACCGTTACTATTTGCTGTAAGACAAGCCGTAAGGATAATTTTATTTCCTCGCTGTGCGGAGAGGCCTGTTGTTTCAATATCAAATATGCACGGGTTAAGATCGCCGTGATATAAATCGAATACTTTCCCTGAGTATATGGGTATGTTGTAATTTCTCGTAAATTTTTTCATATCTTCATTATTTAGCTCTACCATAAGTTCCTGCATAAAATTGTTCAAGAACCGCTCGTGTATTGCTGTTATTAATTTACCATAAAATTCATTATTTTAAGTAATATCTATATGATTTATTACTATAGTTCATTTGTACAAAAAAGTAAAACAGACTACAGGGGAGTAGTCTGTTTCGTAAAAAGGGTATTGGGACTAGAGATTAAGAGATTGCCAGGGAGACAATCTCTATAAGTGATTATAGTCGCTCTTTGTATATTTTGCAATACTTATTGTGATAATAATTATACTAGTAACATAACAAATATTTTAATTGGATAGTAATTCGATTAATTTACATGATGACAAAGGAAATCAGCAGGTGTTTTTAATAAAAAAGGACTACTTTACACAGTAGTCCTTTCGGTGCTCAAGTATTTGCAGGTTATCTTCTATACATTGAATAGGAAGTGGATTACGTCCCCGTCCTGAACTACGTATTCTTTACCTTCGGATCTAATTAATCCTTGTTCACGAGCTTTACCGAGGCTACCACCGCATTCTATAAGTTTGTCGTAGGCAATGGTCTCAGCTCTGATAAATCCTTTTTCGAAATCAGTGTGAATCTTTCCTGCAGCCTGAGGAGCTTTAGTTCCCTTGGTAATTGTCCAAGCTCTAACCTCAGGCTCTCCAGCTGTAAGATAAGAAATTAGATTGAGTAGGGAGTAGCTTGCCTTGATTAGCTTATCGAGACCTGATTCGGAGATTCCTAAATCCTCTAGGAACATTTCTCTCTCTTCGTCCTCTAGAGCCGCCATCTCAGCTTCAATCTCAGCGCAAATTTTTACGCAGCCAGCACCTTCGGTAGCTGCAAACTCTGCCACTCTTACTACATGCTCGTTATCCTCACTAGCAACTTCATTCTCAGAGACATTAGCGACATATATTACAGGCTTATATGTTAGAAGGTCCATAGCTGCAATAATTTCTCGCTCATCGTCTTCAAGGTTCATAGCACGAGCGCATTTACCAGTCTCTAGCCACTCCTTAACCTTCTCGAGCAATGCAATCTGTTTGCCGAGAGTTTTATCTGCCTTCATATTCTTATTCAGTTTAGCGATGGCTCTCTCTAGAACCTCAAGGTCAGCAAAGATAAGCTCGGTATTAATGGTATCTATATCATCGAGAGGATCTATGTGTCCGTTTACGTGAACGATGTTGTCGTTTTCAAAGCATCTTACAACGTGAACAATCGCAGAAACTTCACGAATGTGGCCGAGAAATTTATTTCCAAGACCTTCTCCCTTTGAAGCACCTTTAACAAGTCCAGCGATATCGCAAAATTCTATCGTTGTATAAATAGTTTTCTTTGCTTTATAGATATCCGTCAAGACTTCAAGTCTCTTATCCGGAACAGTTACAACCCCTACATTTGGTTCGATTGTACAGAATGGGTAGTTGGCAGCTTCTGCTCCAGCTTTAGTAATAGCATTAAATAGTGTGCTCTTGCCTACGTTAGGTAGACCGACTATACCTAGTTTCATTTTTTACCTCTTATAAATTATATTTATTATTTAGTGTGCTTCTTCGCCGTAGGTATAAATAAAGTGCGAGTGAAGCGACAAAGATAACTATGCTTATAACCTGAGCCTGTTTCAAGATTCCTATCATGAGGCTGTCCGTTCTTAGAGCCTCTACAAGAAATCTCTCTGGAGCATATAGGAGGCCGTAGAGACATGCAATTTGCCCAGGGAACTTTCTGTGTTTATATGCATAAGATAGGGATATAAAAATCAGTAGGCACCATATTGATTCATAAAGAAAAGTAGGGTGTACTGACCTTCCATCTATTATTATAGCCCATGGAAGGTTAGTTTCGGTACCATATGCTTCATTGTTAAAGAAATTTCCCCAGCGGCCTATAGCCTGTGCGAGAGCGACTGTAGGTAAGATGAGATCAGCTACATCTATAAATCTAATTTTCTTATACCTACAAATAACATATGCGGTTACAAAGCCGAATATAAGGCCGCCGTGTATTGCGAGCCCTCCGTTACGTATGTTAATTATCTCAGAAGGGTACTTGCTGTAGTAGCTCCAGTTAAATAATACATAGTAAATTCTAGCTCCGATTATGCCAATTGGAAGTATGCCGAGAACTATGTCTAGCACATCATCAGGGGCTAATCCGCACCTAGGCGCGCGTTTATAGCTTATGAATAGAGCTATTAATGTTCCTGAAGCAATCAAAATCCCGTACCATCTTATATCAAAACCAGCTATTGAAACTGCAATTGGACCTGGTGATGTCACAGAAACCTCCAATAAAAAATTATTTCTTGAAAAACATACTAGGATAGTATACCATAAGTAGGCTAAATTAACGAGATTATCATAGAAAATGAATATGAAGTATTGACAAGGATAATGTCGTTTGGTAATATAATTTGGCGACACATTAATGTGTGCTTGTGGCGGCGTAGCTTAGTTGGCTAGAGCGTCCGGTTCATACCCGGAAGGTCGATGGTTCGAGTCCATCCGCCGCTACCATTTGGACGCTTAGCTCAGCTGGGAGAGCATCTGCCTTACAAGCAGGGGGTCATAGGTTCGAGCCCTATAGCGTCCACCATATTTTGGCCGGGTAGTTCAGTTGGTTAGAATGCCAGCCTGTCACGCTGGAGGTCGACGGTTCGAGCCCGTTCCCGGTCGCCAATTTTTAAACTTGATATGGTGGGTATCGTCAAGCGGTTAAGACACAGGGTTGTGGCTCCTGTATGCATGGGTTCGAATCCCATTACCCACCCCATTAATATTTACAAATTAATATTGGGGTATCGCCAAGCGGTAAGGCAACGGACTCTGACTCCGTCATTCATAGGTTCGAATCCTATTACCCCAGCCAATTAATGGCGACATGGCCAAGTGGTAAGGCAGAGGTCTGCAAACCTTTATCCCCAGTTCGAATCTGGGTGTCGCCTCCATGACTGAAACAGCTGAACGATTTGTTTAGCTGTTTTTTTATTTTGACATGCACACCTCGTTGTGATTTAATTAGTAGACATAGATTTTACAAAATGCAATTAAATTAATAATTAAGTAAGGAATTGTAGACTTGAGAAACAAAAATGTAGTGCAAAATCTCGCTGATAAGAAAGTTGGTACTGGCAAGCGAGCTAAGATAATCATTGCGATTATTGCATTGATTTTTATATGTGTGGGTGCATTTGGAGGCTACAGGTACAGCAATGCGACAACATTCCCTAAGGGAGTAAAAATCGATGGTGTAGATGTATCTGGACTTAAGACAGACGATGCTGTAAAGAAGATTACGGATGCAAATAATTCATTCATAATCGAAGAAGAAGGACAGGAGCCGAAGGAAATAACAACTTCCTTTACTTACAACATTAAGTCATCTGTTCGTTCCAAGATTGGAATCTCTGCCATTGATCTTAGAGTATTGATGAAAAAGGGAGTTGACTATAGTGTTTCGCTAAAGCATGAAGGTGGAATTGAAGAATCTGCTAAGACTATTGGTGAGGCTGTTCCTGATGCGCAGGGTGTAAAATATACTGAAGATGCTTACATCGACTATAACAACATGAAACTTGTTCCTGAGGTTCAGGGAGATAGCGTTGATTTCACCAAGGTAGCTAAGGAGATTGCTGACAAAAAGGCTGCTGATTATAAGTTTAATAAGTATAAGATGGACCGCAAGAAGCTGATCTCAGAACCTAAGGTAACTGCTGAATCGCTTAAGGAAGAGTTTGAATTTGCTAAGAAGTATATCTCTAAGCCATTGTATCTAAATACTATTACAGGAACTCCATACGAGGTTGAGCCGAACTCCTTAGCTAAAGTAATCCTTTATTCAAAGGAAGGACCAAAGTATAGCAAAGAGGGTGCTAAGGAAGTCGCTAAGGAAATTGCTGAAAAGTATTCAGGCAAGACCTTGACTGTTAAGACACTTTCTGGTGATAAGACACTATATAATAGTGCACTCAAGCTCAATATAGATGTGGATAAGACAGCTGATTCTATTCTTGATTCTGCTAAAAACGGCAAAACAGGCTCAATTGTTACGGATAAAGCTGCAGCAAGTGGGGATGGTTCTCATCTAGAAATTAATCTTGCAGGTCAGAATGTAAAGTACATCAAGAATGGAAATGTTGTATTTACATCATCAATTGTATCTGGAGGTCCTGGACATAGAACTAGAACTGGAATCTTTAGAATTAACAGCAAGATGCGAAATGTTACTCTGAGAGGACGTAATGATGACGGTTCAGATTATGAATCTCCTGTAAACTACTGGATGCCTTTTGATGGTGGGAATGGTCTTCATGACGCGAACTGGCGAGGTGCGTTCGGTGGAGGCATATACATATCGAACGGCTCACATGGGTGTGTAAATATGCCACCTTCAATGGCGGCTCAGCTATTCGGAATCATTCCTACAGGAACTATAGTATACGTATATAACTAATTTTAGTTATAAATGCACGTGTGAATTCGATTGATTTTACAACTTAATAAAATTAAGCACCAGCTATCAATGATTCTGCATTGGTTGCTGGTGCTTTTGCCTTTAAACATAATTTTATTTAACCACATGTTCGATTGAAGCTTCGGGGTTATAGGACAAAACGTGTTGGTAAAAACCGCTGCGGTCGTTGAAATTTCAACGGCTACAGCGGTTATATCTTTTTTGAAAGAAGATACAGGGTGGACAAAACGTGTTGGTAAAATCGTCTAAAACACTTGAAATTTCAAGGCGTATTAGGGTTATATCTTCCTTAGAAATAGTATTCTAGGAGGATTGTAAAATGAAGCGTGTTATTTGCCCTGTTTGTGGTAGGTGTTGCTCGAAATATGGTAAGACAAATGCAGGAACACAGAGGTGGTTTTGTTGTAATTGTAAGATGGCGTTTTCCCCTAAAATAGACAATCTAACCAAGCAGCTTAATATATTTCTTAAGTGGCTTTTTAGCAAAGATATTCAAAAGTATATGCCTGGAGGTGGTCGTACATTTAGGCGAAAAACATCCAAATTTTGGGATATATGGACATTACCACCAGTTGTAGAAGAAAAGCATTCAGTAGTATTCGTAGATGGAATTTACCTGTGCCGTAATGCTTGTGTTTTAATTTGCTGTGACAGAAACCATGTGCTAGGTTGGTACTTATGCCGCTATGAGCATGCAAATGCATGGATCTCATTAATGTCTAGGATTACTGAACCTGCACTTGTAGTTTCGGATGGAGGAAAAGGATTTAATAAAGCTTTGAGAAAGGTATGGCCTCATGCAAAGCACCAGAGATGCCTTTTTCATGTGTTTTCTCAAGTAAGAAGATATACTACAACAAGACCTAAAACCCTTGCAGGGGCTGAATTATATGCTCTTGCTAAAAGACTACTACACCTAGAAACTAGATCTGAAGCAGATAAATGGGTAGATGAATTCTTAGATTGGATGAGAAAACACAACAAGTTTCTGAGCCAAAGGTCACTAGATGAAAACGGCAATTGGAGAGCAACGCATGAAAGACTTTTAAAGGCACAGAGATCTCTTTCTAGGTTGGTAAAAGAAGGCACTCTATTCACTTATTTGGATGAAGATTTAATAGCTAAGATAGGCAAGGCTCCATCTACAAATAACCAGATAGAAGGCGGTATAAATGCAAGGCTAAGAGCCTTGCTAAGGAATCACCGTGGACTATCTGTTGAAAGAAGAATAAAAGCGGTCTTCTGGTGGTGCTATGTGCACTCACCAAGACCGCTTTCTGTTTCTGAGCTATTAAAAGTAATGCCAACGGACAAAGTATTGCAGCGATATACCAGAAGATTTCAGAGTTAGATAAACGCACTTCATCTATCCCTACATGGGGAGATGCGGTGGTCTGGGGAGAGCTGCATAAGTCATCTGAATTTCAGAATTATTGGGACTAGCGACCAACACGTTTTGTCCTATAACCCAAGCTTCGCTTCATGTTGCAATATATATGTGCAGTTAAATACAACAAAAAGCTTATTTGTGCTCCAAGGCTTTCTTGACTCTATGTGTTCTTAGCGGAGAATAGATTATTCCGAGACTTAAGTTATATGCGAGAAATGCGTACACTGAGTAAAATGCGTGTGCGTGTTTTGACTTTAAAGTTTCACCGCGCACAACTCCACCGCAGCTTATCGTATTATTATATTCAGAAGCTCTGTGCACTGCAGCTATTAAGTCATCACAACAAGTAATATCATCTGAAAACAGTGTATATCCCATTCCTACATACTTGTAGTCGTGCGAGTCTGAGCCTCCAAACATCGGTTTATCAAAATCTTTGGCAAGTAGCTGTGATAAATCATTTGCAGTTTCAGTTTCGCAAGCATTGAAACCTTCAATAAAATCGAACTCTTTTACTATGTTTTTGTTTCGTTTAAGCGCTTTAAATAGCATGGCACTTGAACTTTTTGTGCCAAATGGATGGGCTGGACCGATAATTCCGCCTAGTTGGTGGACAAGGTGAACTAATTTTTCAACCTTCATTCCGCGCATGGTAAGGGCCTTCAGATGAACCCCATCAGGCATAATAACAATAAAGTGGCCCGCGTCTCTGGTATCATACTCGATTCCTCTTATAACTCTAAATGTACTATCTGGATTTTCAACCTTCCATCTATTATAGCCTCGGTAAGAATCGTGGTCAGTGACGAGCATTCCATCGTATCCCTTTGCGGAGAGCATCTCGACATATTCAGAGATTCTGACCTTGGCATCTATTGAGCCATATCTTGTATGGCAGTGCATATCAAATTTTAGCAATAATCCATCCCTCAAATCGTAAATTGCTATGATTATATAACTCAAGTATGTCAACTCTGTGTAGAAATTGGAGTGTATCTAAGTATCTTAAACAGTCCAAAACAACACAAAGCGTCTATTCAAAAGACGTTTTGATTACATTGGCATCTTCGTCGATTGAGTCAAGGTATATAACTGGTAGGTAGTTTGAAATTTTCTTTTTAACTGGTTCCCTTGATGCAATTGCAACACCTGCACCTACGACTTCAATATCAAACTCAGAGAGAATTTCTGTTACACCTTTGAGACTGCCGCCACCGCGCATGAAATCATCAATGATTATTGCACGCTTGTTCGGCGTAACGGCCCTTTTGGAAATTGACATTTTCTGTATACGGTCATAAGACCCAGAAAAGTAATTGATGCTAACAGTAGACCCCTCTGAATATTTTGCTTCTCTTCTAACTACTACGAGAGGGAGGTTCATCATGAAGGCAACATCGGCAGCTAGTGAGATGCCTTTGGTCTCAACTGTGACGATATAGTTGGCATTAAGGTTTGCAAACTTACCAGCGAAATAAGTGCCCATACTGCGAGTTAACTGGCTGTCGAACATAAGGTCAGAAGTGTACAAAAAAACTTCCCCCAAGAATTCTTGCTGGGTCGGATAATTTGTTTGCAAGTGTCTTCTGCAAATTCCCTAGCTTATCATTCGATAAGGCAGGAACATATCTCAGTCCTCCGTTCGCACCTTGAATAGTTTCAAGTCTACCTATTCCTTCATCCGCTATAATTTCTCCGGCTGTAGTAATATCTTCGCTAAGACTTGACTTTGCGATATCGAACTTCGAACAAAAGTCATTATATGAATAGAGCTTGCTAGGGTGGGAGAGAAGCTCGGTAATTAAACTTCCAACACGCTTATTTTTCTTCATGCTAATTTCCTCCAATATCATTCATTTTACCGCGATTAGACCAAAGTCAATTAGTGTTCTAATCGTGTTTCGTGCCTTTTATTCGTTGAAATCATAAGGGATATGCCGTATAATTATCCGAGGTATTAATTTGCTTGGAGGTAAATAAAGTGGCTGACATTTCAAAGTTCAAGAGAATTCATTGTCTGGGTATTGGCGGTGTAGGCCTATCGGCTGTTGCGGAGATACTGCAGGATAATGGCCATGTAGTTAGCGGCACTGATATAAATAGATCAGATATTACTGACCACCTTAATAAGGTTGGTATTAAAGTGTTTTATGAGCATAAGGCTGAGAATGTTGACGATGTTGATGCTATAGTGTATTCCAACGCTGTATCTGATACTAATCCTGAAATTGTTCGTGCTAAGGAGAGAAGGATTCCTATTTTTTCTCGTGCGGAAGTTCTCGGCATGCTTATGAACAATTATAAGCATAGCGTCGCGGTATGTGGGACACATGGTAAGACTACAGTTACGTCAATGACATCTTTAATGCTTCGTGATGCAAAGTACAAACCTACGATTCTTGTTGGTGGTAATGTTGATGAGATTAAGGGCAATGTAGAGATAGGTGACACAAACTACTTTGTTACGGAAGCTTGCGAGTACATGGATAGCTTTTTGCATCTAACTCCAACTATCGGAGTGCTGCTAAATATTGATTCAGACCACCTAGATTACTTCAAAGATATGGATCACATCGTTAAGTCGTTTAAAGCGTTTGTATCCAATATTCCTAGGAAGGGAATCATCATCGCGTTCGGTGAGAATCCTTTCGTTAAGGAAGCGCTCAGAGGACTCAACAACGTAATTACCTATGGATATACGGATAGTAACGACTTCTATGCTGAAAATATTTCGTTTGATGATGGAGGTTTCCCAGAGTATGACATTTGCCATGAAGGTAAGGTTCTATGTCACCTACATCTAGGTGTTCCGGGTGAGCACAATGTGTTGAACTCGATGGCAGCATACGTTACAGCAAGATATCTCGGTGTTGGAGATGATGTCATCGCAGGTACGCTTAAGCACTTCAAGGGAACCCATAGAAGATTTGATTTCACTGGAGTTACTAAGAATGGTGTCAAGATTGTCGATGATTACGCTCATCATCCAACAGAAATCAAGGCGACACTTTCGGCTGCAAGTAAGGTTAAGCATAACAAGCTGAGGGTCGTGTTCCAACCACATACATATACTAGGACAAAGGCACTTTTTGAGGAATTTGTTGATTCTTTCGACCACGTTGACTCGCTGATTATAACCGATATATACGCGGCTAGAGAAAAAGACGTGTATGGCGTTTCTTCATATCAGCTAGTGAATGCCATCAAGGCAGAATATCCTGATAGAGAAGTCTATTATGTTCAGGATTTTGAAGACATCGTTAAGTACCTTGCAGCAAATGCAGAAAAGGACGATATCGTGATGACGATGGGAGCTGGCGATGTTTATAAAATAGGACAGATGATGCTTAAGTCGTAGTGGAGGTATTATATGACTATTGAGGAGTATAGGAATTGCGAGAGTGCAAGACTGGAGTCTAACAGACGAAGGCTAGAAGAGGATGGAGTTAACTTCGTAGATATCTACTCGGCTTATATTGATGAAGAGGTAGTGATTGAGGCGGGGGCTACAATTGCTCAGAACGTTACGATTTCAGGTAAATCCATCATTAGAGCTGGTGCTTACATAGGTCAGTCCTCTGTGCTTAGAGATGCAGAGGTAGGTAGCAACTCTATTGTAGAAGCGTCATACATATATGAGAGCAAGGTCGGAGCGAAAACTAGTGTTGGACCATTCGCGTATATAAGACCGGGTAGTGTTATCGGTGACGAATGTAAAGTAGGCGACTTCGTTGAAGTTAAAAATTCTACTATGGGAGATGGGAGTAAATCTTCCCACCTGACATACATAGGTGATGCTGATATAGGAAAAAATGTAAATCTAGGGTGCGGAGTAGTATTCGTAAATTACGATGGTACTAAGAAGTATCGTTCCAAGATTGCCGATGATGCATTTATCGGATGCAATTCTAACCTTGTTTCACCGGTTGAAGTAGGTGAAGGTGCGTATGTAGCAGCAGCTACAACAGTTACTGAGAATGTTCCGGAAGATGCCCTTTGCATAGGAAGATCGAGGATGACCACAAAGGAAAATTGGGTACGTAACCGTAAGATTTTGAAAAAAGATAATAAATAACTAGCGATTATATTTTAAAGTTCACGTATTGGAGGTAAACAATGAACAAGGTCTTTTCCGATCTAAAGCTTTTTACATGCAACGCGCATCCAGAGCTAGCAAATGAAATTGCTGAACTAATGGGAATTAAAGTTGGTAAATCGACTGTTAATAAGTTCAGTGATGGTGAAATTCAGGTGAGTATATGGGAGTCGGTTAGAGACTGCGATGTATACATCGTTCAGCCAACATGTGCACCTGTCAACGACCATTTGATGGAGCTTCTTATCATGATCGATGCGCTCAAGAGAGCTTCTGCAGGAAGAATCAATGTAGTAGTTCCTTACTATGGATATGCAAGACAGGATAGAAAAGCAAAGGCAAGAGATCCGATTACAGCTAAGCTTGTAGCTAATCTTATTCAGGCTGCTGGAGCGGATAGACTTGTCTCCATGGATCTCCATGCTAATCAGATTCAGGGATACTTTGATATTCCGGTTGATCATCTGCTTGGGCTACCGATACTCACAAAGTACTTTAAGGAAAAGAATCTAGAGGATATAGTTGTTGTATCGCCTGACCACGGAAGCGTAACACGAGCTAGAAACATGGCGCAGAGACTCGATGCTCCGATTGCAATCGTCGACAAGAGACGTCCAGAGCCTAACAAGAGTGAGATAATGAATATTATCGGAGACATCAATGGTAAGAATTGTATTCTATTAGATGATATGATTGATACTGCAGGTACTATATGTAATGCTGCTAGTGCGCTAATGGAACTTGGCGCAAAGAGCGTGTATGCTTGCGCTACTCATGGAGTTCTATCAGGACCAGCTATGGAGCGTCTTGAGAAGAGCCCTATCAAGGAGCTAGTACTTCTCAACACAGTGCCAATTGCTGACGAGAAGAAGATTGACAAAATGACGTTTATTTCTGTAGGCCCAATCTTCTCAGAGGTAATCACTAGAATTTATCAGGGTGGATCTGTGAGCCCGCTATTTGACTAATATTGATATAAAACTATGATTTATGGCAACGGAGTTATTATCTCCGTTGCCAATCTATCTATTGGAGAAAAAGAATATGTACATTATTGCAGGACTAGGGAATCCAGGGGATAAATACGCACAGACGCGGCACAATATGGGGTTTAGAGCAATCGACAAACTAGCGGATGATTTAAGCGTCGATGTTACAAAAACTAAATTCAAGTCCTTGATTGGAGAATGTAGAATAGGAACTCAGAAAGTGTTGCTTGTAAAGCCACAGACTTATATGAACCTTAGCGGTGATGCTCTTAGGGAAGTCACAAACTTTTACAAGATTCCGGCAGAAAATGTGATTGTGATTTACGATGATATCGATATTCCGTTAGGATCAATTAGGATTCGTAAGTTTGGTGGTCCAGGCACTCATAATGGAATGCGTTCAATAGTCAGCCAACTTGGAACAACTGAGTTTCCTAGGATTAGAGCCGGTGTTGGTGGTAATGATGGATCGTTAGTTGACCATGTAATAGGAAAAGTTTCAAAGGATGAGAATGCCATTCTTGATGAAACTGCTGTAAAAGCGGCAAAGGCGGCAAAGGATATTATTGAGGTTGGAATTGAGAAAGCGATGAATCTCAACAATACTACCAAGAAGAAGGGCTAGATATGAAGACCAATATCACTGGCATTAGCGGAAGTAGAGTTGCCTACTATGCAGCCAAGGAGATTGCTAAAAATAAGAAGACGCTAATTATCGTTTCCAGAGCAGATGTTGCTACGAGGCTCCGGGACGATATTTCTTTTTTTGTACAAGATCGCGCGATTTTTGTGATGCCTGAAGAAGATGAACTACAGATAATTTATGAGGCTAAAGATAGTAATTCGCTCATTCAGAGAATTCGAGCGATTGATGCTATCACTTCAGGTGACAAATCAGTTGTAATAGCACCGATTTCAGCTGCTTTAAACCTCTTCAGCCAGCTCAAAGGTTCACGGATTCAATTATCAATCTTGAGACGGGCATGAGAATTGACCCAGCTGAATTGAGGCGCAAGCTTGTTGCGCTTGGATATGTTGCTGCCTCGGTTGCTGCCTCAGAAGGAGAGTTTAGTGCACGCGGTGGCATAGTAGATATCTTTGCACCTAACCATATTGATCCAGTTCGATTAGAGTTCTTTGATGATGAGATAGATTCTATTAGGTACTTCGATGCAGAGTCTCAAATATCTCTTGAAAATGCTGATTATGTTAGGATTTGCCCAGCAGCAGAATTCGTTCCAACGGAAGAAGAACGTTTAATTGCTCTTACTAAGATTATTGGTGAATACGATGATAGGCTTGCCCGACTAAGTTCCGAGAATAAAGATGGAAAATTATCCGATGGCAGAATAGATAGAATAGAAGAGCTTAAAGACCGTATCGCGGAAATGTTTACAGAATGCACCAATGTGCAGATATTCGCCAATTATTTAAAGTACTTCAATATAAAGGATGAGAGGATATGGGATTATATTGAATGCAGTAATGATGTTAGCTTGATGATCTATGACCCTAACAGGGTAGAGACCGAAATTCCAGAATATGAAGAAAAATCTGACCTAGACAAGCTTTATAATAGAGATTTAGTTGTATTTACACCATTCCCTGAACCTATCAAGGGTATAGAGGAGTTTAATAAAGTCGTAAATGTGACGAGTAGACAGATTGCAAGCTTAACGGACAGATGGAACTCTTTGGAAGAGAGATGAGAAGACTCTCTAAAGAGGGCTACGAAGTACATATTGTTTCAACTGAACGGGAGAGGCATGAGAGGATCCGAGAATATTTAGAAGACGTCAAGATTTTCGGCCATTTTAGATATGATATAGGACAGCTCGGCTCAGGAATGATACTCGATAATGAGAAGCTTTGCTATATTACGGACTCAGACATATTTCCTAATATAAGAAAGAGTGCAAAGCGCAAGGTTAAGCGTAAGGCTAAGAAACAAGATTTTCTTGATCTTCATTCAGGTGATTACGTTGTTCATGAAGAACATGGAATAGGCCGATTTGAAGGTATTAAGACTTTAGAAGCTGACGGAGAGATAAAGGACTATCTGAAAATCCACTACTCGGGAACTGACGTGCTATATATTCCGACTGAACAGATGGATATAGTTCAGCGATATATAGGAAGTGAAGGAAAGGCACCGAAGCTATCGAGACTCTCAGGTGGAGATTGGCGCAATACAAAAGCCAGGGCTCGCAAGGCGATTGAGGAAATTGCGGAAGATTTGGTTAAACTATATGCAGAGAGAGAACTGAGAGGGGGATATGCATTTCAGAGAGATACCGTTTGGCAGCGTGAGTTTGAAGATAGTTTTTCGTATCAAGAAACAGAAGACCAACTGCAAGCGGTATCTGAAATAAAAGAGGATATGGAGAAACCTCTCCCGATGGATAGACTTCTCTGCGGTGACGTCGGGTATGGCAAGACAGAAGTGGCAGCTAGAGCTATATTTAAATGTCTTTCGGAAGGAAAACAAGCTGTATTTCTCGCACCAACTACACTTCTCGCGAATCAGCATTTCAATACTCTAAAAGAACGTTTTGAGAACTATCCTTTCAATGTTGAGATGATGTCAAGGTTCGTTAATGAATCGCATCAGAAAAAAGTAATAGATGGCCTTAGTAAAGGTACAGTAGATTTAGTAATAGGTACGCATAGGCTTCTTTCGGATGATATATTGTACAAAGACCTCGGACTACTAGTAATTGATGAAGAGCAACGATTTGGAGTTAAACACAAAGAAAAACTCAAGATGGTTAGGCAGTCCGTAGATGTTCTTACGCTCTCTGCAACGCCTATTCCGCGAACGCTGAACATGTCATTAACTGGCATAAAAAATATCAGTACAATTGAGGAACCTCCGCAGGATCGGTATCCGGTGCAGACTTTTGTATCTGCTGAAGATGATGAGCTGATACGAAGTGTTGTTAGACGTGAGCTCGACAGAGGTGGACAGGTATACGTAATTTATAATCGTGTAAATGGTATTAACGATGTTGCAAAACGAATTAACTCACTAGTACCCGATGCGACCGTTGCGGTCGGGCATGGACGTATGAATGAAACAACCCTTGAAAATGTCATGTTAGATTTGTAGAGGGAGATGTAGATGTATTCGTCGCTACTACAATTATCGAGAATGGTATCGATATTCCTAACGCCAATACAATAATCATACTAAATGCCGATAAATTAGGTCTTTCGCAACTTTACCAATTGAAGGGAAGAGTAGGAAGGTCAAACCGACTTGCCTATGCATACCTACTCTATAAACCAGAGCGAGTATTAACAGAGGTTGCTACAAAAAGGCTTGCGGCTATCAGGGAGTTTACCGAGTTTGGAGCCGGTTTTAAGCTGGCTATGCGAGATCTTGAGCTTCGAGGAGCAGGAAATGTACTAGGAGAAGCTCAACATGGCAATATTGCTGGCATTGGTTATGAGCTTTACGTTAAGGAAATTGACAAGGCTGTCAGAAGACTTAAGGGTGAAAAGATAACTGAGGGAAGAGAAGAGATAGCGATTGAAGTAGATATACCAGCTCGTATACCGACTGAGTATATTAAGGATGAGACACTAAAGCTTCAGGCCTATAAAAAGATTGCACAAATTGCTAATCATGAAGAGGCTGAAGAGCTTGTAGCAGAGCTAATAGATAGATACGGAGACTTGCCAGATGTAACAGTTGATCTAATTAGGATTGCTGAGATTAAGTGCTTAGCGGCAGAGCTCGGTGTTAAATCAATATCTGAACGCGGTGGCAGGTATGTTATTGAATTTAGCGAGGAAAATAATGCTGACGCATTTACGTTAATCGTTGCAAAACAAAAATATGGGGAACAGCTAGTCATCAGCAGTGGAATAAATCCTTATCTTAGTCTACAGAAGGCTAAGGAAAAGCCGGCGGTTAGAATTCTCGACTTGATGACAACAATGACAGAAGCAAGATTACAAGGTCTGTCTCAGACGGAATAGGTATCATGATTTTATAATAGACTTATATACATGTTATGGTATAATCGGCGTTAGTGCTTAAAGAAATTATATATTTTAGGAGATATAAATGAGTAAGGTTCATCACTCTGAACATGGAGCCAAATTCGTAAAGGAGCTGCAATCCTATCTATTACAGGAATAATTGCTAAAGTATTTGGCGCATTCTTCAGAATTCCGCTTAATAACTGGATTGGTGCGGCAGGCATGTCGTACTATGGCGTAGCTTATCCGATTTATTCGTTCTTTCTGATTATTGCTACTGCCGGTCTGCCGGTAGCGATTTCAAAGATGGTATCAGAAAGAGTTGCTATTGGTGATTATATAAATGCACACAGAGTATATAAAGTATCTCTACGGATCATGTTTGCTATAGGTGTGTTCGGATTTATTGTTTGCTATTTCGGAGCGGATATTATAGCTGCACACAGTAAAAATCCTGGTGGAGCAGCATCTCTTAGAGCTATTGCACCAGCACTACTAACTGCGCCTATAGTTGCTTCGTTTAGAGGATACTCGCAGGGGCAGCAGCAGATGATGCCTACGGGGGCATCAGAAGTTATCGAGCAGCTGATGAGAGTATTTGCGGGATTAGGTCTTGCTTACATGTTCCTTTGTTCCAGTGCTGATCTCACTAAGGCTGCAGCAGGTGCTACTTTTGGAGCATCTGCGGGATCGATTGCTGCATTGATTCTGTTATTAATCGTCTACATTGTGGGGACTAATGCTCGTAAGCTTCACTTTCGTAAATCGATACACAAGAATGAATCAACAAAATCGATATTCAAGGAGCTACTCAAAATAGCTGTACCGATTACTATTGGTTCTGCAATCTTACCGTTCATGATGATTGTAGATTTGTGGCTAGTAATGAGAAGGCTACAGGCTACAGGTTGGAGCCACCATCAATCAAAGCAGTTATATGGCTTAATCAGTGGTTTCTGTGATCCTCTAATTGGATTCCCGCAGGTATTTACAATTGCGGTAGCTGTCAGTTTAGTACCAGCAATTTCATCTGCATTCGTAAGAAATGACATGGTTGGACTTCATAAGAATATCCAGACCGGAATCAAGACGAGCATGATTATCAGTTTTCCTTGTATGGTTGGTTTAATTGCATTGGCAAGACCAATTCTATTCCTGCTATATCCAGGACAACCTGAGGACTCTGCGCTTGCGGTAACAACACTACAGGTTCTGTCGTTAGGAATAGTGTGCTTATCTATCTTGCGTACGTTCTCAAGTGTGCTACAGGGAATAGGAAAGCCTGCAATACCTGTTATAAACCTTTCTATAGGTGTTATATGCAAATTCATCATCACATATATATTAGTAGGCATTCCGTCGTTTAATATAAATGGTGCCGCTGCCAGAAACGTGGCCGCATATGGAATAACTGCTATACTCAACTACCGCGCAATGCATAAACTCACTGGAACTAACCTAGATATAATAGGTACATTTGTCAAACCGGCTATTGCATCATTGATAATGGGTGGTGCAGCACATGGTTCGTATGTTTTGGTATTTAGACTTTTAGGAAGCAACTCTCTAGCGACACTTGTAGCGATGATGATAGCTGTATTCGTTTATGTGGTAGCTGTATTTGTAATAAAATGCTTAGGACCGGAGGAAATCCTTATGATGCCTAAGGGAGAGAAAATTTTGAGGCTAACGGACAAACTTCACTTGACGAATAAGTAATAAAAGCAGTTATTTTGCATTTTACAGGCTTCTTACAAACTAAAAACAAGATAAACATAATCAATTCGTTGACTTTTCAATACTTCAACAGTATAATACGTGTAGTTAAGTTACCATAAGGAGGAAGATTATGAATAAGGCTGAATTAGTAAGCAAAGTTGCTGATAAGACTGGTTTTAAGAAGAAGGATGCTGAGGCTGCTTTGGACGCTGTACTAGGAACAATTGAAGAGTCTCTAGTTGCTGGAGACAGTGTAAGACTCATCGGTTTCGGTACATTTGAGACAAGATCAAGAAAGGCTAGAAAGGGTAGAAACCCACAGAAGCCAGAGGCAGTTATTGATATCCCAGCTTCAAAGGCTCCTGTTTTCAAGGCAGGAAAGTCGCTTAAGGATGCAGTAAATAAGTAATTGAATGATACTTAAGGGGATGGGTACGATGTGCCCATCTTTTTCTTTGCAAATTTAATGTTCGTGTAATATTCATATATTACCAGTGCATATATATAGTTTGATACGATTGAGAGGATAAAATGGCTAGACTAACACTACTAGGGTTAATTGGGCTTTTGGCACTACTATATATCGGTATAGGTGTTGGTGCGTATAGATATATGAAGAATAAGAAAGTTAACGGTGTATCCGTCCTCGATAGTGCTGTTAATGACTCTTCAGATACGAGCAAAATTCCTCTAAACGAATTAATAGTTTATATTCTGATGATAGCGATAGCTGTTAGTGGGGCCATAAAGCTAGTGAATGGGGCAGGCTCTGGATTTTCAATTATGGCACGATGGATAATTGGACCGCCAGCACTTGCATTATTTAATGCTCGTAAAAGAACTGGTAGATCTTTGATGGTACTAATAGCTACAGCGCTGCTCTCCGTGTTTCTGATGCTTGCGTTTGCTGTAATTGGTATTCCGAAAAGGGCGCCAGTTCTAACCATTGATAACATGGATATTAAGATGGCACAGACAGAAGCTTCAGAACTAATTGATAATGGGTTTGATATATATGTACGAGTAAATGATGACACATGGAATGAGGATGACTATACAAATATTTCAAAGTCGTCTAGATATAAAAAATATTCACCCGATAGTAATATCGTTATCCCTGCTGGTTACAAGAGAGCTGAAGCAGGAATACTTTATTCGAAATATTTAATAGTAAAGAATGACATTGTTGTCGGTAGCATTTTTTTCTTTGGTGACATGAAAAAGGATACTCTGGTCAAGGACTGTAAAGTTATTGCCATTATGATGGATGAGGATTGTATAAAAAATGCCAGAAATAGCGGTAATAAAGTTAAGCTTAATGGTCTAGAACTACTTTCTACTTTAAGTGAACAGGATTTTAAAGATACCTTTGGTCAACATTTGTGGTCGGTGCCTAACTATCCAACAGATGAGACAAGTCTCTATTATGGTATACAGTGGAGTTCAAGAAGTGATCACTTGTTTTGGAATGAATATTACTCATATGTAATGTTTAACACACATAATAAAATGACAAAATTTAGTATTGTCGCTGAGATTGCTCGCGAATACGATGATGATTAAATAGTATATTGTGCAAAGTGCAAAGAGGAAGATGAAATCAGCATAAGAGCAAAATCTAGATTACAATGGTCAATAAGCTTAAAACAAATTCGAGTTGCAAAGAAAAAATAAACTAAAAATATAATTTAAGTTGTAATTGTAATCATATGTAATGTCATGAATATAAAGTGAGGGGAAATATGAGGCTAGATAAATTTTTAAAAAACTCGCGGATAATAAAAAGGCGCACCGTTGCTAAAGATGCGTGCGAACAGGGTAGAGTGGAAGTTAATGGAAAAGTTGCTAAGCCTGGAGTCGAATTAAAGAAAGGTGATGTAATAAAAATTACCTTTGGAACGAGTGAGCTAGAAGTAAGAGTCGACAGGCTATTAGATACTGTAAAAAAAGCTGATGCTGAGTCAATGTATACAGTTATATAATAGCATTTAGGATTTATAAATAACTGCAGCCATCAACAGACTTGACGCTTAGAGCTGTTGGTATGCTGCAGTTTTTCTGTTCTATTAGAATAGATTCTATTTAATCGAATATATCGCAATGCATCATTGCATTAAATAATATGATAGAAGATTGTATGCTAATCTGATTTATGTATACTAAGCAAAGAAAAATATAGAAAAATATAGAAATAGTTTTATGGAAAAAAAGGTGTAATAATTAAAAATAGCAGAAGTTGTGGTTGTGAAACTTAAGATGTCTATATGTCGATTTTAAGGTCGAAAAAAGTCGATTTACTTTTGGTGTTTACAAGGTTAAGATTAAGCCACCAGTCAACCCTGGTTGCAAAAATGTGTTATTTCATAACAAAAGAAGGAGCAAAATATGTATAAGGAAAACACCGACACTATATCAATTATCACTGGATCGACATGTGCACAAGTTGCGATTGATGATATCGAGTTTATAGACAGAGAAGGGAAAGCTCTTCTTATATATACCTCATCTTACATCTACAAGACTTTTGCAAAAATAAACGATATCGCGTATTCGTTAGTTGGAAGATCGTTCTTTAGACCACTAGTAGGTTTAATCATCAATTTCGATAAAGTTAGAAGAATAGATAAATATGAAATCGAATTTGAATCAGGGAGAAAGATAGGCATTGGAAGAAACAATCACTCTAAGATTAGAAGGGCATATAAAAAGTATCTATTTAGATATCCGCCGTATGTGACTGTAGATTGGGAGAGCAAGCCGCATGCGACAATAAACTCGCTATGGGAAGAGGAAACAAAATACAAAGAAAAAAATTTATAAGCGAGTAAAATCCGTTATAGAGCTGCACAACTAGAGTGTGAAAAAGAAGGAAGTTGATTAATATAAAATAGTATCTATAAAATACTCTACATATATAAACGAAGATATAATTGTAGAAATGACAATGTGTGTAAAATAAGAAAGATAAAAAGAAAAACAATAAATACTAAAAAAATTAAAAATAGGGTGTATGAATTATAAATACCCCTACAAAATTATAAATAAAATATAAAAGTAGATACTATTAAAAAAGTTATACTAAAAAATGAATATAATAATATCTAAACGTTGCCAATCAGGGGTTGACAGGCAATAGTGCAGACTCTATAATGGAAACACTTGTTGCCGATTTGGCGGCGAGCAAGCGAGCCAATACAAGTCGAGCAGAAAATCTTTCAAAAAAAGATAAAAAAATGCTTGACGAGTCAAAAATGGTGCGCTATAATGATTAAGCTGTCGCGAGAGAGCTGTTAACTTAAAAACGCTCAAACGCAGTCAGCAGAACCATGACAACTTCATAGTGTAGAAACTGGTCAAGAGATCGACACAGTGCAAACTGGAGATCAGATCTCAAGATCGTATAAGAGACAAACGATGTACAAATATGTCGTATGTCCCTGTACAATTCAACACAAAACAACAATGATTCGGAAATAACGAGTCGAGACGCGATAAGCGTCATCCATTAACAGGATTTGGATGAATCGAAAGATTCTTCAGATAACATTTATTAAGAGTTTGATCCTGGCTCAGGATGAACGCTGGCGGCGTGCCTAATACATGCAAGTCGAGCGAGATGTTAGTGCATGAACCTTCGGGGGATTATGCTAACGGACAGCGGCGGACGGGTGAGTAACGCGTAGGCAACCTGCCCCTGACAGAGGGATAGCCATTGGAAACGATGATTAAAACCTCATAACACCGTAGAAGCACATGCTTCATCGGTCAAAGATTTATCGGTCAGGGATGGGCCTGCGTCTGATTAACTAGTTGGTGAGGTAACGGCTCACCAAGGTGACGATCAGTAGCCGACCTGAGAGGGTGATCGGCCACATTGGAACTGAGACACGGTCCAAACTTCTACGGAAGGCAGCAGTAGGGAATCTTGCACAATGGGCGAAAGCCTGATGCAGCAACGCCGCGTGAAGGATGAAGGCCTTCGGGTTGTAAACTTCTGTTCTAAGGGAAGAAACAAATGACGGTACCTTAGGAGCAAGCCCCGGCTAACTACGTGCCAGCAGCCGCGGTAATACGTAGGGGGCAAGCGTTATCCGGAATTATTGGGCGTAAAGAGTGCGTAGGTGGTTACCTAAGCGCAAGGTTTAATTTAGAGGCTCAACCTCTACTTGCCTTGCGAACTGGGCTACTTGAGTGCAGGAGGGGAAAGCGGAATTCCTAGTGTAGCGGTGAAATGCGTAGATATTAGGAGGAACACCAGCGGCGAAGGCGGCTTTCTGGACTGTAACTGACACTGAGGCACGAAAGCGTGGGTAGCAAACAGGATTAGATACCCTGGTAGTCCACGCCGTAAACGATGAGCACTAGGTGTTGGGCCCGTTAGGGCTCAGTGCCGCAGTTAACGCAATAAGTGCTCCGCCTGGGGAGTACGCTCGCAAGAGTAAAACTCAAAGGAATTGACGGGGACCCGCACAAGCAGCGGAGCATGTGGTTTAATTCGAAGCAACGCGAAGAACCTTACCAGGGCTTGACATCCTGCTGACAGGACCTTAACCGGTCCCTTCTTCGGACAGCAGAGACAGGTGGTGCATGGTTGTCGTCAGCTCGTGTCGTGAGATGTTGGGTTAAGTCCCGCAACGAGCGCAACCCTTGTCGCTAGTTACTAACATTCAGTTGAGGACTCTAGCGAGACTGCCGAGGTCAACTCGGAGGAAGGTGGGGATGACGTCAAATCATCATGCCCCTTATGTTCTGGGCTACACACGTGCTACAATGGTCGGTACAATGAGAGGCAATACTGCGAAGTGGAGCAAATCACCAAAACCGATCCCAGTTCGGATTGTAGGCTGCAACTCGCCTACATGAAGTTGGAGTTGCTAGTAATCGCAGATCAGAATGCTGCGGTGAATGCGTTCCCGGGTCTTGTACACACCGCCCGTCACACCATGGAAGTTGGGGGTGCCCAAAGTCGGCTAATTAATCTGTCGCCTAAGGCAAAACCAATGACTGGGGTGAAGTCGTAACAAGGTAGCCGTTCGAGAACGAGCGGCTGGATCACCTCCTTTCTAAGGAGACCTAGTCTCTACACTATGATAGTTTATGGGCTTGTAGCTCAGGTGGTTAGAGCGCACGCCTGATAAGCGTGAGGTCGGAGGTTCGAGTCCTCCCAAGCCCACCACTACATATATTATATATATGTAAAGTAGTACCTTGAAAATTGAATAACACACCAAGTGTAAAATGAAGACAAATAGACAACGAATCGAGAAACAAGCCGAATCTTCTTGAAGGAGATTCAAATTGGGTAACGATTTCAGACAGACTATTTGTTGAGAGAAACCAGAATTCACTGAGAGAATTACAATAGTGAATAAGACCTAGACAACGCTAGTCTAGGCAAGAGAACATTTCGAAAGAAATGATTGGTCAAGTACAAAGAGCATCAGGTGGATGCCTTGGCACTGGGAGCCGATGAAGGACGTGATAAGCTGCGATAAGCTGCGGTAAGGAGCACATATCCGATATACCCGCAGATTTCCGAATGGGGGAACCCACATACGGTAATGCGTATGTATCATTAAGTGAATACATAGCTTAATGAAGGGAACGGGGTGAACTGAAACATCTAAGTAGCCCTAGGAAGAGAAAGAAAAATCGATTTCCTTAGTAGCGGCGAGCGAAAGGGAAAGAGGCCAAACCAGACTGTTTACAGTTTGGGGTTGTGGACCACCAACATTGACGAAGTTATGCAAGCCGAATAGAACTGGAAAGTTCAAGCAGAGAAGGTAATACTCCTGTAGGCGAAAGCAGAAAGCGCATAGGTGGCACCAGAGTAGGACCGGACACGTGTAACCCGGCCTGAAGCAGGAGGGACCACCCTCCAAGCCTAAATACTACCCAGTGACCGATAGCGAATAGTACCGTGAGGGAAAGGTGAAAAGAACCCCGGGAGGGGAGTGAAATAGAATCTGAAACCTGATGCTTACAAGCATAGGGAGCGCAAGTGACCTAGTACTTTTTGTAGAACGGGCCAACGAGTTATGGTATGTAGCGAGGTTAAGTTGCTGGAGCAACGGAGCCGTAGAGAAATCGAGTCTGAATAGGGCGAGAGTTACATGCTGTAGACCCGAAACCGGGTGACCTATCCATGAGCAGGTTGAAGTAACCGTAAAAGGTTATGGAGGACCGAACCTATATCTGTTGAAAAAGGTTAGGATGACTTGTGGATAGCGGTGAAATTCCAATCGAACTCGGATATAGCTGGTTCTCCTCGAAATAGCTTTAGGGCTAGCCTCAAGGTAAAGATACACGGGGGTAGAGCACTGACTGTTCGCGGGGCCTTCACCGGTTACCAACAACTATCAAACTCCGAATACCGTGCTATCATACTTGGGAGTCAGACTATGAGAGATAAGTTCCATGGTCGAAAGGGAAACAGCCCAGATCAACAGCTAAGGTCCCAAAGAGTAAGTTAAGTGGAAAAGGATGTGGGATTGCACAAACAGCTAGGATGTTGGCTTAGAAGCAGCCATACATTTAAAGAGTGCGTAATAGCTCACTAGTCGAGTGATCCTGCGCCGAAGATAAACGGGGCTCAAACTTACCACCGAAGCTTTGGAATTAGTATAACTAATTGGTAGAGGAGCATTCTATACAGGCAGAAGGAGGCGCGTAAGCAAATCTGGACAGTATAGAAGAGAGAATGTTGGCATGAGTAGCGTAAGGCGGGTGAGAATCCCGTCCGCCGAAAATCTAAGGTTTCCTGAGGAAGGTTCGTCCTCTCAGGGTAAGTCGGGACCTAAGCCGAGAGCAAACGCTGTAGGCGATGGACAACAGGTTGATATTCCTGTACCACCAAGGATTGTTTGAATGAAGTGGGGACACAGAAGGATAGATTGAGCACGCCGTTGGTTGAGCGTGTCCAAGCAGTGAGGCTTGAAAGTAGGCAAATCCGCTTTCTATAAGGTTGAGCTGTGATGGGGTGGTCGTATGACCGGTAGCAATCGATTTCACGCTGTCAAGAAAAGCCGCTAATGAGATCCAAGGTGCCCGTACCGCAAACCGACACAGGTAGATGAGGAGAGAATCCTAAGGTGAGCGAGCGAACTATTGTTAAGGAACTCGGCAAAATAACCCCGTAACTTCGGGAGAAGGGGTGCCTGCTTCGGCAGGCCGCAGTGAAGAGGTCCAGGCAACTGTTTACCAAAAACACAGGTCTCTGCTAAAGCGAAAGCTGATGTATAGGGGCTGACGCCTGCCCGGTGCTGGAAGGTTAAGGGGAAGTGTTAGGGCAACCGAAGCACAGAACTTAAGCCCCAGTAAACGGCGGCCGTAACTATAACGGTCCTAAGGTAGCGAAATTCCTTGTCGGGTAAGTTCCGACCCGCACGAAAGGCGTAATGATCTGGACGCTGTCTCAACAATAGGCTCGGTGAAATTGTAGTACCGTAGAAGATGCTTAGGGTTACCCGCAGCAGGACGGAAAGACCCCGTGGAGCTTCACTGTAGCTTGATATTGATTTTCGGCATTGCATGTACAGGATAGGGTGGGAGACTAAGAGATCGACACGCCAGTGTTGGAGGAGTCACCGTTGGGATACCACCCTTGTAATGTTGGAAATCTAACCTAGTACCGTGATCCGGGTACAGGGACAGTGTCAGGTGGGCAGTTTGACTGGGGCGGTCGCCTCCTAAAAGAGTAACGGAGGCGCCCAAAGGTTCCCTCAGCGCGGACGGAAATCGCGCGAAGAGTGCAAAGGCAAAAGGGAGCTTGACTGCGAGACATACAGGTCGAGCAGGGACGAAAAGTCGGGCTTAGTGATCCGGGTGGTTCCGAGTGGAAGGGCCATCGCTCAACGGATAAAAAGCTACCCCAGGGGATAACAGGCTTATACCCCCCAAGAGTTCACATCGACGGGGGTGTTTGGCACCTCGATGTCGGCTCGTCTCATCCTGGGGCTGAAGTAGGTCCCAAGGGTTGGGCTGTTCGCCCATTAAAGAGGTACGCGAGCTGGGTTCAGAACGTCGTGAGACAGTTCGGTCCCTATCCGCTGTGGGCGTTGGAAATTTGAGAGGAGCTATCCTTAGTACGAGAGGACCGGGATGGACATACCTCTGGTGTACCGGTTGTTCTGCCAAGGGCATAGCCGGGTAGCTACGTATGGAAGGGATAAGCGCTGAAAGCATCTAAGTGCGAAGCCCACCTCAAGATAAGATTTCCTCCGAAAGGTAAGACCCGTGAGAGACTATCACGTTGATAGGTCAGAGGTGTAAGTACGGTAACGTATTCAGCTGACTGATACTAATAGGTCGAACACTTGACCAAATGGTTTTAAAGCACAAGGTGGTTATTCAATTTTGAGGGTACAACTCTCAAAAGCGTAGAAGATGATGGAAACACATCTTACTACAATATATGAGTAGATTGCGAAAGCGGTTTACAAATCCGGTGACAATAGCAAAGAGGTTACACCTGTTCCCATCCCGAACACAGAAGTTAAGCTCTTTAGCGCTGAAGATACTTGGTGGGAAGCTGCCTGGGAAATTAGGACGTCGCCGGTTTTTTTATAAGGCCCCATGGTCAAGCGGTTAAGACATCGCCCTTTCACGGCGGTAACCCGGGTTCGATTCCCGGTGGGGTCACCACCAATTAAATATGCGCTTGTGGCGGAACTGGCAGACGCACCAGATTTAGGTTCTGGCGGGCGACCGTGGGGGTTCGAGTCCCTCCAAGCGCACCAATTAAGACTTGTAGTAGTTACTACAGGTCTTTTTTAGTTATTTATTAGTTTTTCACTTAAAGTAATTGTAATTGCATTATTTAGATGTTAATTTTTATAATTTCATTCTATTTTCTTCTACCAAAAGGTGTGCTGAAGGGGAATTTTTTACATGCTATCATCTTGTTGTAGGGATATTACAAATTCCTAACCACTCCAATTTTTACTATTTTAGAGGTGATTGATGAGATTTCGTATTTTGTTAAGTGAAAAAGAGTATTTAACGTCTTTTATAGAGATGTCTAGTAGGACTGATAAAAACCTTTTTATTGACTTATCTTTTGATGGCTCTCTTTTTGATGATGAACTTTTAATTACTGATATTCCAATTGATATGTTATCTCATCAATATCCTGCTATTAATACAAACTCTGTTTGTTTTCTTTCATCTGCCCATGATTATGAAAGATTGACTACAGGTCCATTTAGATTATTTAAATTTCAGAATTTTGATGATCTAATATCTAAAATTAAATTATGTGGGTTTCTCATTTTGGTGGTACCACATTGAAGGTTTCAAATAATTATAAAGTTGGTTTCGTATTTGATAGTCATGTGTATTATTCAGATTTTGTTTTGCAGTTTGCTAAACAAGTTGTTTATAAACATGGTTTAAATGTACTAATTTTGCCACTTCAATTTGTATCTTCAAGCTATGGGATAGATCAAAGTAGTTATAATGATAGTTATATTTTTAAAAAGTTAATTTATATGATTAATAAAAAAGAGGAGATTCCAATTGATTCAATTTTTTCCACAGACTCTCTTGGAGTCTATCACTTTAAAAGCTCATTATCTCTTAACCCAATTGCAGCTATGGATGATAAATCTTTTAATTTGCTTATTCAATACATATATGAGCATTTCTTCGATGTTATATGCTTTGATATTGGTCGCTGTCTCAATAAGCGCAATATCAATTTACTTTATGATATGAATAACGTTATTGTACTTAGCCGTAATAATACAGATTATTCATCATCTTCAGGTTTAATATCAGAGTTAAATCTTATTAATTCTATTTATATTAATCCAGACAGTGAAGGAAGTAAGCTAGAAATAGCTATTAACGAGTTGATTGACGTTGTTATAAAATCATAAGTTATGTCAGTTTCTTATTGTTTGACTAATTCATATAGTTTTGTAAATTCACTTATAAAAAGGGTTTAAATTTTTTATGAAAGAAGTAGTTAAAAGACATTCTAAAGTTATTGAGTCAATTACTAATAACTTAAAAGGTATAATTTCTCGTACCGATGATGATTTAACTGATCAGCAACTTCTTGATCTCGTTGAAAATAATGTTTTTGAAAATGAGTATATTTCTATAATTGATTATTGTGATATTCCTGAGCTAATTACAGCAATTTTTCTCAGAGTATCAAGTAAATATAGCATTTTATCCACCTATCTTGAGGATGCGAATATTAACGAGATTATGGCAAATGGGCCTGAGCATATTTTCATAGAGAAGAATAAAAAAATTGTCGAGGTAGATAATGCATTTTACTCAGATGATGAGTTAGAAGGATTGATCAGAATGTTTGCATCAGATGTGCACCGTGAGATTAATGAAGCTAATCCTATAGTGGATGCACGACTTGACAATGGATATAGAGTAAATGGAGTCTTAAAAAATGTTGCTCTAAATGGACCAATATTAACAATCAGAAAGTTTACTAATGATGAAATTACTCTTGATGATCTTGTTAACAACGATACTATGCCTAGAGATTGTTCCGAGTTTCTTTCCAGGCTTGTTACTGCTAAATACAATTTTTTTATTAGCGGTGGAACATCATCAGGGAAAACAACATTTTTGAATGCTTTATCATCATCAATTAACTCAAACGAGCGAGTCATCATTATTGAAGACTCAGCAGAGCTTAAGGTTAGTCAAATTGATAATATCGTACATATGGAATGTCGAAATGCTAACTCAGTTGGTAAAGGAAGAGTAAGCATGGAAATGCTTATTAAGACTAGTCTTAGGATGCGCCCAGATAGAATTATTGTTGGAGAAGTTAGAGGACGAGAAGTTATTGATATGATACAAGCAATGTCCACTGGACATGATGGCAGCATGTCCACTGGACATGGTAACTCTATAAAAGGAATGTTAAATCGACTTGAAACTATGTATCTTATGGATACACAAATTCCAATTTTTTCTATTAAAAGCCAAATTGCAAATGCTATAGATATTTTCGTTCATTTGCGTAGAGATAGTGATGGGAAAAGACGGCTTATTGAAGTTGCAGAGATGGTAGGTTTTGATGGAGAAAATTATATGCTCAATTATATTTATTCTACTGATTCTGATGGGAAACTAATTGATACAGGTAATAAACTGATAAACCGCGCGAAACTGGTACAAAATGAATTTGAGGAAGGTGAGTGATAGATTTGAGAAATGGTTATTTGCTTAGGGAAGAGTCTTCAAAGACTGCTGCGACACTCACTATAATTAAGAATCACACTTTAAGAAATGAATATGAGTCTTGTGCTAAAGGTGAATACTCTGCAACTTTTGATATTAAATATAGTGAGTATGTTATGGACAAAAGAGAAAAACAATTAATATTTGTTGCAACATTCGTTATTGGCGTTATTTTATCTATTCTGTTATTCCACAATATATTATTCAGCTTGGTGCTCTTATTATTCTATATCAAAATAAAAGAGATTTACGTTGAATTTATGCTAGGTAGGAGGAAACGTGCACTTGCTGAGCAGTTTAAGGATTTTCTGTTTATTTTATCTACATCGATTGGTGCAGGTAGAGGAATGCGTGACGCAATTGGTGAAGCGATACCTGGAATAGTTGGGATATATGGTGACAATGCTATTTTGAGTAAGGAATTAAAGAATATGTACAAGCGTATGAGTATTGGCAATGAAGAAGATGTAGCTGTTTTAAATGATTTTGCCAAGCGTTCTGACTCGGAGGATATAATTGATTTTACGATTATTTATTCAACATGTAAGAAGACTGGTGCTAGTCTTGTAGATGCACTTAATAAAGCTGCAAGTGTGATAATAGATAAAATGACAATAGAGAATGAGATTAGAGCTATGGCAAATAGAAAAAAGAATGAGAGTATTATTCTTTTTGTGATGCCGTTTGCTGTAATACTATTCCTAAATCTTTTTGCTCCTGAATATATTGCACCACTTTATGAGAGTTTTTCTGGACGAGTAATTATGACCCTGGTTGTTGCGTCTGATATATTTATATATTCGGTTATGCAAAAAATCACAGATATTGACATATAGGTAGGTGAGTTTTCATTGAAAATTGATTTTGAAGAAATATTTGATATCGAACTTAAGAAACAACTAGTTCAAATTTCAATTATCGCATTAATCTTCTTTATAATTATTCTAATTAAACCACGTATGAGTGGTAAGTATATCATAGATGATAAAGGAGCAGTTGTTGGGATAGTTCAGGGAGATACTGATAACTTTGCAGAGTATGATTTAATTGCTAATGTGCAGCGAGGCAGCAAAAAAATATCGCAAGATGTAAGATTAAGAAAAAGCATAGATGTACATAATGATAAAGAAAGTTCTAATTCATCACACAATATCGAAGCAGAGATGAGTGCAAGTCTGGGAATTGCAGTAAGCAAGCTCGAAGAATCACGTAGTAAAAAGATTGTATTACCATCAAAGCTAGATGATGGAAGTAGTGTTACCTGGAGCAAAAGTAAAAAGTCTAATAAGGATTGGATGATAATTCCAATGTTATATGTTTTAATTGGATTTGCATTGATAATGAATAAGCACGATAAACTTCGGAAGGCTTTGGTAGATGAACGTAAACAGATTCTTAAATCTCTGCCAAGATTCACAAATCAACTTTTACTAATGATGAACTCAGGTGTTATTTTAAGTGATGCTTTTCATAAAATATGTTACGGATATTCAATGATGCAGGAGGGGGCTCAAGGTGAATTAGAGCGTAATATAATTATGATGACTGAGTCTGCAGAAGCAAGCAATCGAAGCATTCCACTGCTTTTTTCTGAGTTGGCACAGAAGTATTCTGTAAAGGAGCTGATGCGAATATCAACTGTGTTGCGTGAGAATGAGAAGAGAGGAAGTAATATTCAGGATAAGCTAGAACGTGAGAGCGCATTTCTGTGGGACGTTAGAAAAGTAATTGCAAAAGAGCAAGGAAAACTTATAGATACTAAAATGACTTATCCATTAGGTCTTTTGCTAATATTGTTAATTGTTATAACTATGGCACCTGCGATGATGGCTATGTAATGAATTGCACGAAAATAGTAAGGGGGTGATTTAAATGTAAGGATAAAAAAAGTATGTAAGTGTGTACGTAAAAATATGGATAGGCGGAGTTATATCAACTTAAGTGTGTGATGATATGAATCTGCAGCAATAAAGGAGGAAAGATATGAAAAATATTAAAAAACTATTTAGATCTAAAGCTGGAATGGAGCTTGTTCAGGTAGCTATTCTGATAGCTATTGCGATAGCTCTTGGAATTATCTTCAAAACAGAAATTACATCTTTTGTAAACAAAACTTTCAAAGCACTTAATGCGAGTAAATTCTAGAACTTACACAAAGAGTTTATTGTGGACTTTGTTCAATAAGCGTGGTGAACAGATGGTAGAAGCAAGCATCGTTTTGCCTGTCATAATACTGGTAATAATGTTATTAATCAGGCTATGCACCTTTTATCTAGAATGCTTAATTACTCAAACTAATATGCATCGTAGAATGCTTTCAGAATGGGATAGTACGAGTTCTCCTGTAGTTAAGACAATAAATGATTCTAGAGATATTAACTATGCTAACTTAGGTCTGGCAGAAGGGTTAATTAGAAAAACTGTAGAAGTAAAAGGATTTGCGGTAAGTGAAGAAAAGTTTGTGAGAGTTGGTGATAATGTTGAGGCAGCTGTTCAAGAGTAAAAGCGGATCGACAATTGTTATATTGTCGTTTGTATTCTTAACTTTAATATCAATAATAATAATTGCAATTGGTATAGCTAGAAACCGTACTGTTCAAAGTTGGTCAGAGGTCAATGGCAAACTATGGTGTAAAGCAGTTCTATCAGAATATGATAAGTATTTACTTACCGACTATGGGATACTTGCATTTCATGGTAATGACATAGATGTTGTCAAGAGGCTAAATTCATACTCTAAGTACTCTTTTGAAGATAAACTTCGTATTAATCTGGGAACACCGAGTGTAAACCTAGATCAGTATCGTATGTCTGACTTGGAAAATTTTCGAAAAGGATTACGTGAATCACTTTTATATAAGGGTGCTAAGTCAGTTCTTGATGGTAATAAACGAACTGTTCGCAGTGACGCTAATGAGACAAATAGTTCTGTAGATGAACCTGAAAGTACAAGTGGTGAGTTAGTAGACAAGAGTGTATATGGAAAAAGGGCAATCGGAAACAAATACGTTATAGAAACTCTGCCATCGAAAGGTGAAAAGAATAATTTCAGTATTAAAGGAATATCTTCAATGTTAAGTAAAGATAATGCGTCGGAAAAGTTAAGTGCAAAAACACTTGGAAAAGTCTCTGAAATAGTATTTATAGTCAATAACTTTAATAGCCACCTTAAGACTTGTAGCGATAAAGAGACATTTTTTGCAAATGAGTACGAGTATATTATCAAAGGAAATTTAGACGATAGTAAAAACTTTGAAAGTTGTAAAAGGAGCATTTTTTTAATTAGGAATGCACTAAATTTAGCTGCATTATCTAAAGATCCTGAAAAGATGGAGCTAATAGCAGCTGTGTCAGAAGTTATATCGCCTGGTCCTGGTGCAGTAATAGTTCAAGGCATAATAATGGAAAGTTGGGCAGCTCTTGAAGCGCATGAAGATGTGAAAGAATTGCTGGATAACAAAAGAGTTCCTTTTATAAAAAAGAAAGGTGAGTGGAAGGTATCTCTAGACAGTGTGCTGGGAAATGAAAAATTCAGTGAAAAGATTGATGATGAATCTAGAAAAATAATGAACGAGAATTCTGAACAGCTGAAGGAAATGAGCAAGACTGGAAGCTTTGTTGGTAAGATGAATGGACAAACCTACGAAGAATATCTCTTGTTTATGATATTAATAACCCCTAAAGATCTTAGAACGCGGAGAATCATGGATCTAATTCAGATTAACATGAAGTATCGACATTATGATGATTTTAACTTCGATGAATATAACTGTGGGGTAAGATTCAATTTAAAAATTAATGGTAAATCATATGAAGTTAATGATTCATACAAGTAAAGAAATCAATAATAAAAGGGGAAGTTATCTTGTTGAGGCAACATTGATTCTGCCGATTTTCATGATTGCTATTATGGTGATGAGTTCTATTATTTCGGCTTATAGTTGTATTGAAGACGCAAACTATATATCAGCTAATTATTTAAGAAGATCGGCAGCTGTCGCTTCAAGAGTCAATACTCATAAACTAGTTCCTTACCAAATTAATAAAGAACTAAGCTCAAATCATTCTCAAGTCGATGGGATTATAGTGAATTCATCAGGATATAGAAAGATGCTTCTAGGAATAGATGAAATAATATATATTGATGCAGACATGAGATTAAATACTAAAAATCCAATTGGGTTTAAGGCAGAAGCAAAATATAGACTTAAGACAATAACACGTGCATATGTAGGGCGTGTTAGAGATGATACGCACATGACTGTTGACGATCTTACAGGAGAGGGTGATAAGCCTGTCTTTATTTTTCCCAAACGTGGTGAGAAGTATCATAATCAAGGGTGTACATTTATGCATTCTAAAGCAAAATCAACTGCGCTAACCCCAGTGCTTAGAAAAGAATATGATCCATGTCCAATATGTAAGAGTAAAAAAGCGAGGATTGGTGCAAATGTTTATTACTATCCTATTGAAGGTGAATGCTACCATATGGCAGGTTGCAGGGTTATGGAGCGAAATTACGTGGAGATTACAAAGAAAATTGCAGAGAGACGGGGATATACACCGTGTTCAAAGTGTGGAGGTTAGTTAAGTGGAAAAAGAAATTAGACAAAGTATTACTGATTACAAGATGCCAAGATACATATGTGAGATTCTATGTAATCATTATGCAAAAGCATTTCTCGATATGACAATTATATGTGAGAATGAAACATATATTTTTTCATATAATAAAAAGAATAAACAGCGTTTAGTATATCGAGATCTTACAGAAATCGATAAACTGCAACTAGTGCTAACGCTCATCATGATTAATGATAATAATTGTCAGATGCTTATTGGAGCAGAAAGATATCTTATTGAGCCTGAGCTTATTTATTCAGTGAGGAATAGAACAGACTATGGTAGTATAGGGATACTATTTTATCCAGATACGACAATGACACCTTTTAACATAAAATTAATAAGATTTATAGATAAGATAGGAACAAAGAACAAGAAAAAAGCTATGAGCTGTTTTGATCTAATTAAAGAGGAATTATCTAAAAATGAAATGTACCGAGCAAGAAGTGTTGCTGAAAAGCATCTTAATAGATTGCTTAATGAGAGAGCAGTTTGATAATAAGATGCGAGATGTAATAGAAGAGCTTAGATATTCGAAATGCACACAATATAGATAACCTAAAACGCGTTATAGACTTTGTATACTCGCTAAGATTTAATTTTGTAGAAATTAATAGAAATATATTCATTTTATCTTGACTTAAGTACAAATAATATGGTATTTTTATCAGTAGTTAAAAGACTCTAACTCAAGAGTCTTTTTTACGGCGAAGGGGTTAGAGATATTTAACTAGTACGTCGGGTCGTTAGCATAGTAATGAAGAAAGCATTTATAATCAGCATAATCGTTTTAGGGGTAAGGTATGTTGGAAGACAAGATCATTCAGTTTTGTGCACCTACTTTAGCTAGGATCAAGATTGGCAGTATGTTTGGATATAACTATATTTCACAAGAAGTCTTCAAAGAAGAACTTTGCACCATTAATAGAACACTAAATCTAAAAGGTGTAAATGTAGTTGTTCTACAGGATAATGGAAGGAGAGCACTGCTCTATGTATTTAGACCAGAGATGCTAAAAAAACGCTTGATGGAATATGGTGTTAGAGAATTGATGCACGATTTCGGATATCAAAACTGTAACATGGCAATGTCTCTACAGCGACTGAGAAATAGAATTTTGTTCTGCGGTAGTTTTCCGCATGAAGTAGGGATATTTCTTGGATATCCTGTAGATGATGTTGCTGGGTTTATCAATCATTGTGGAAATAATTGCAAGGCTTGCGGTCAGTGGAAAGTATACGGGGATGTCGAGTATGCAAAGAACCTTTTTGCAAAATATAAACGCTGTGAGAAGATTTACATGAAGAGGTTTAAACAAGATGGTGATATCGCAAAACTAACCGTTTGTGCATAACTAGGAGGTCGGATTATGAGTATTGTCATAGTAGGTGGAAACGAGTGTATGGAGTGTCAATATAAGGAAATTTGCAAAAAACATGGATGCAAAGCTAAGGTATTCACTAAAGAACGTGGAAATGTAGGTAAGAAAATGGGCTGTCCAGATTTGCTGGTAATGTTTACAAACACGGTGTCGCATAAAATGATGAACACAGCTGTTGCAGAGGCAAAGCGCAAAAATGTTGAGGTTGCGTGGGTTCACTCGAGCAGCGCTTCAGCCCTTAAGACACTACTTGCGCAGTATGTATAGATTATAGATAGTTCAACTTTATACTATTAATGAAAATGAGACCTTATTTATAAAATAGGGGCTCATTTTCATTTGGCAAATCACATATCTTAAAGTCCCGATTGTACAGAATTTCAAGCGGTAGAGAGATTTCAATATGTTGACTTTGTATACTTTGCATGTTAAACTAATATGGTTTCAAAAGAAGTTACTAATTATAACTTATGTGGAGGAAATTATGCACACCGCATTGATGATTGTTTTACTCGTGACAAGTGTGATTCTTATCCTAAGCATTCTTTTGCAGTCCAGTAAGAGTGATGGGCTTTCAGGCTCAATCGCTGGAGGCGCAGAGCAGCTTTTTGGAAAGAAGAAGAGCAACGGTTATGATGCAATTCTCGCTAAGATTACGACAGTTGTATCGGCTATTTATATCGTTGTGGCGTTAGTCATCGTAGCAATTTTCAACTAGTATTTATTCAAAAATACAGTAAATTATTAAATTGTTTATGTTGATATACAGAGGTAAAAAGAAATGCCTCTGTATATCTTTAATATATTTATTTTATATTTAAAGGAATTTGAGAAGGTTGTTTTCATGTTTCAAGGAGGTTTATTATGGCGATTAAGTGGATGGTTCCTGCTGCAGCACTAATCGGTCTGCTTGTAGCTTTCGCACTTGCTTCTTGGGTAGGCAAGGCGCCGGAAGGTACTGACAGAATGAAGGAAATATCCGGCTACATCAGAGAGGGTGCGTTTGCGTTCCTTAAGAGGGAGTACAAGACGATGGTTATCGTAATTGTTGCTCTATTTGTACTTATTGGATTTGCAATCAATTGGACATCAGCAATCCTCTATGTTTGTGGAGCTCTTCTATCTGTACTTGCAGGGTTCTTCGGTATGAATGTTGCTACAAAGGGTAACGTAAGAACTGCAAACGCTGCTATGGAATCTGGTATGCCAAAGGCTCTTAAGATTGCATTCAGAAGTGGTGCGGTAATGGGACTTTGCGTTGCTGGTCTAGGTCTTTTAGGTCTAGGAACTGTGGTTGTTGCTTTAGATCTTGCATCAATCATGCAGTGTATCACTAGCTTCGGTCTAGGCGCTTCTTCAATGGCTCTATTCGGACGTGTAGGCGGTGGTATTTATACTAAGGCTGCTGACGTTGGTGCTGACCTTGTAGGTAAGGTTGAGGCAGGTATTCCTGAGGATGACCCTAGAAACCCAGCTGTTATTGCTGATAACGTAGGAGATAACGTAGGTGACGTTGCTGGAATGGGTTCAGACCTATTTGAGTCATACGTTGGTTCTATTATCTCTGCTGTTACTCTTGCTGCTGTTGCTGTTGATGCTTCTGGTGTAACTGGAACATTCACTGAGGCAACTGCTGCGATATTCCCACTGCTAATTGCTGCAGTTGGTATCCTTGCATCTGTTATTGGTGTAATGTGTGTTAGAGGGAGCGCAAATGTTAACCCTGCTAAGTCGCTTAATGTTGGTACATATGTGAGTAGCGCGATTGTAATTATTGGATCTCTCGTACTAAGCAACAAGCTTCTTGGATCTTTGACATATGCATACGCAATTATCGCAGGTCTACTAGTCGGTGTTATTATAGGAGCTATCACTGAGGTATATACTTCAGATTCTTACAGATTCGTAAAGAAGATTGCTGAGCAGTCACAGACTGGCTCTGCAACTACAATTATTAGCGGATTTGGTGTTGGAATGAGCTCAACACTATGGCCAATCGTATTCATTTCAGTTGGTATCATTGTTGCATACAAGTTTGCAGGACTATACGGAATCGCTCTTGCTGCTGTAGGTATGCTATCTACAACAGGTATGACAGTTGCTGTAGATGCTTACGGTCCAGTTTCTGATAATGCTGGTGGTATTGCAGAGATGTCAAAGCTACCAGAAAGTGTAAGAGAAATTACAGATACTCTTGACTCTGTAGGTAATACAACTGCTGCTATCGGTAAGGGATTTGCTATCGGTTCTGCTGCACTTACAGCACTTGCGTTATTCGCTTCATTTGCTGTTTCTGCAAAGCTAAGTCAGATTAGCTTGCTTGATCCACTTGTAATCGTTGGACTATTTATTGGAGCTATGCTTCCATTCCTATTCTCAGCTATGACTATGAACTCTGTAGGAAAAGCTGCAAACGAGATGATTGAAGAGGTAAGACGTCAGTTCCGTGAGAATAAGGGAATCATGGAAGGAACTGCAAAGCCTGACTATGCTAGATGTGTACACATTTCAACAGGTGCTGCTCTTCACGAGATGATAGCACCTGGTCTACTTGCTATCGTAGCACCACTTATTATTGGTCTGCTTCTAGGTACTGAGGCTCTTGGTGGAATGCTTGCTGGATCACTTGCATCTGGTGTTCTCCTTGCTATCATGATGTCTAACGCTGGTGGTGCTTGGGATAACGCTAAGAAGTATGTTGAAAGTGGAGCATACGGCGGAAAGGGAAGCGATACTCATAAGGCCACAGTTGTTGGTGATACAGTTGGTGATCCATTCAAAGATACATCAGGTCCATCAATAAATATCCTTATCAAGCTGATGACCATTGTTTCACTTGTATTTGCACCTGTATTCGTAGAGTTTGGTGGAAAGCTATTTTAAGAGATATATTGAGAAAAATCATAAGAAAAAAGGACATGTGCTTAAGCACATGTCCTTTTCTATTGAAAATACTTAATTTATTGCGAAATCAGTAACTGCTATTGTTGAATAAAACAACAAAAAATGATAAAATATTTGGGTATATTTTTAAGATAGCATACTTACAAGGAGGGCTTAAGTTATGCATAACAGATTAGAAGAAATCCGTGAAAAAGGAATTTTGAGCATTACAAATGCCGAAACTGTCGAAAAACTACAGGATGTTCGTAGAGAGCTTATAGGTAAAAAGGGTGCATTGACTGATGTGCTTAAGAACCTGGGAAAGCTAGAACCAGATATGAGAAAATCTGTTGGTATGAAGGCAAATGAGATTAAGAATTTCTTTGCAGAAAAGATCAGTGAGAGGGAGGAGCAGATAGTTGCTTCTAAGTCAGCTATCGATGGAAAAATCGATCTCACTTTACCTGGAACACCAATCAAGAGTGGTGCGCTTCATCCAATTACTCAGATGTGCTACGATCTCAACGACGCCTTTCTCTCCTTGGGCTTTGAGATATTTAGCGAGAATGACATCAGTAGCGAGAAGTATGCTTTTGATAACTTAAATTTCCCGGCAGATCATCCAGCTAGACAGATGATGGACACTTACTGGATTGAGGGTACTGAGGATAAGAGCGGTACTGAAAGACTTTGTCTTAGACCCCACCTTACTGGTGCATCTGTTAGACGTCTACTCGAAGTTGGTGCACCTGCTAGGTTTGTATATCCAGGTCGCGTATACAGAAATGAGAACACAGATGCTAGACATGAAAGAGCATTTTTTCAGTATGAGGCGCTTATCGTAGATAAAGACTTATCTTTCTCGTCAGGCAAAGTGATGATTGAGACTATCCTTGAAAAGGTTTTCGGAAGAAAGATTAATGTACGTATGCGCGAGGGCTTCTTCCCATTCACTGAGCCAGGTTATGAAATTGATATGGAGTGCTTAGTTTGTGGTGGAAAGGGCTGCAGAGTATGCAACCAGAACGGTTGGATTGAAGTTATGCCTGGTGGTGTAATTCACCCTAACGTACTTAAATCTGCCAATCTTGATCCTGATGTGTGGACTGGATTCTACACTAATATTGGTCTTGATAGACTCGTTATGATGCGCTACGGAGTTGATGATGTAAGACTCTTCCATAGTGCTGATCTTAGATTCTTAGAGCAGTTCAAGTAGGAGGGCATTATGAAAGTATCACTAAATTGGGTAAAAAATTATATTGATATACCTGCGGATTTAACGAATGCGCAGATTGCGTACGACCTCACTATGAGAACAGTTGAGGTTGAAGATATCGTGGATACTGCTGAGAAATTCCACGACATTGTAGTTGGTAAAATTACATCTGTTGAAGCTCATCCGAATGCCGATAAGCTTAGAGTTTGTATGGTAGATATTGGTGAAGCTGAAGATGTTCAGATAGTATGTGGCGGTTCGAATCTATACGAGGGTGAAAAGGTTGTTGTGTCAAAGCCAGGAGCTGAGGTGTACTGGCATGGCGAGAGTGAGCTCATGAAGATTAAAGAGACGAAGATGCGTGGAGTAGCTTCGTACGGTATGATTTGTGGCGCAGAAGAAGTTTATTTGGAAGACTTCTATCCGACAAATGATCCTTCAGTAATTGTAGATCTAGGTGATATTGATGCATCTCCAGGACAGAATATCGCTGATATTATCGGCATGAATGATACTGTTCTTGAAATTGACAACAAGTCGCTTACAAACAGGCCTGACCTATGGGGTCACTATGGTATTGCAAGAGAACTAGCTGCGATTTACAAATTGCCACTTAAGCCTCTAGATGAACTAATTGTGCCAGAAGGGCTTAAAGAATACGATTTAGAAATAGACTGCACTGAAAAGTGCTACAGATATGCAGGCCTTGAGATTAGGAACTTGTCCATCAAGGAGTCTCCTCAGTGGATGAAGACAGCTCTTATCAATGGTGGTATGAGACCGATTAATGCGATTGTAGATATTACAAACTACATTATGCTGAGCGTTGGACAGCCTACTCATGCATTTGACAGAACACATGTTACTGGTGAGAAAATTATTGTTCGTAATGCAAAGGCTGATGAGAAGCTTGAACTACTCGACGGAGCGAATATAGAGCTAACAACTGAAGACCTAGTCATCTGCGATGTGGAAGGTCCGATGGCACTTGCAGGAATTAGAGGCGGCAAGAAGGATTCTATCCTTGATGAAACGGTTGATGTTGTACTTGAGGTTGCGAACTTCACAGCAAGTGCTATCAGAAACACAGGAAAGCGTTTTGATGAGAAGACAGATTCATCGATCAGATACGAGAAGGGGATAGATACGCAGCGAGTTGACCAGGGACTTGCTCTTGGAATGAAGCTATTTAAGGAAATTTTCCCTGAGGCTGAGTTTACTGCTTTTAATGACGTTAACCCTGTGGTTACGAAGAGAGCTGAAGTTGATATTACAAAGGAGTTCCTTGATACACGACTTGGAAAGGTTCTCGAAGAGAAAGAAATTTCAGACACACTAGGAAGACTTGGATTTGAAGTCGAATTCAATAATGGTATATATCATACAGTTGCGCCAACATGGCGTTCAACAGGTGATATCTCAATGAGAGATGATGTGCTTGGGGAGATTGCAAGACTTGTCGGATACGAGAACTTTGAGTCTAAGGCACTTCCTGTTAACTTTGAGAATGCCGTTCACCAGATTGATATGGACCTAAATAGAAACATCAGAGAACATCTATCATTCAGATGCGGATTCAATGAGATATTTACATATCCTTGGATAGATGAGAAGTATATCAAGGCTGCAAAGGTCAATATGGAAAATGGTATAAGACTGGCTACTCCGCCTGCTCCGGAGCTCGCAACACTGAGACAGTCGCTTGTGCCAGGAGCACTTGAGGCAATCGTTAAGAATCTTAGATACTATGATAACTTCAAAATTTTTGAAGTTGCAGAAGTATTTGAGAGGGGTGAGTTCCACCCATCCTCGGAAGATGAGACTCTACCTGTTCACAAATTGATGCTTACAGGAGCTCTAGTTGGAAAGGATGCGAAGTCGCTGTTCTTCGAAGCAAAAGGTGTGGTTGAGTCGCTACCAAGATATTGTCATATGAATGGATATCAGTTTAGGCAGGTTGAGAAGCCAACTTGGGCTGATTCGGATGTTTACTTAAATATCATTAATGGTAACAAAGAAGTTATTGGTTCACTCGGCTTAGTATCTGTTGCTACGCTATCGGATGCGGGAGTAAAAAGGCGAGTGTTGCAGTGTTTGAGCTAGATGTTAAGAAGCTAGTTCCATTTACTTCTAGAACTAACGAATTTGAGCGTTTACCACAGTTTCCACTCGTAGAGGAGGATTTATCACTTCTTGCAGATGAGAATGTTAAGTGGGAAGAAATTTATGAAGCAATCAAGTACATGGCTAAGGAAGTTAGCTTTATCGAGGAGTACAGAGGTGCCCAGATTCCTGAAGGTAAGAAGTCTATAATGCTTCGTATCAAGCTTGGAAATGACGATAGTACAATGACTGCTAAGCAGATTGAGAAGAAGACTAAGAATATATTGAATGTGCTTGCAAAGAAGACAGGTGCTACTCTCAGAGAGGAATAACTCAATTCAAGAGTAATCTTTAATATTGTAGAAAGCTATAAAGTCATAAAAAGTCTCTGCAATTATGCAGGGACTTTTTAGCTTTCTTATTAGTTTATGTATAGATAAAGCAGCCAATAGATTAGTAAATATTTTTGTATATACTTTATTCCCCTGAGCGTGCAAGAATAACCTTTCCTGAACGCACCGAAATATGCGCATGACTGCGAGAAATCTCATTAGAGATACAAAGAGTCGAGGAACGACATATTGACGCATTATCGAGGTTATATTTGGCACCTGTAACTGTAACACCGTTAGCTGTAGAGTCGAGTGGCAGAAGAGAGAAGTATTTGTATGCAGAATTTGGTGTAATCGTAACCGAATTACATGTTTCGCTATCTATAAGCTGCATAGAATTCTTTCCGTCAATAAATTCGAGGTGCTCAAGAGTTCCGAGATACTTTTCGAGTAATCCGATGTTACCAAGTGTGTGGTCGAACCTACCACCGATCCCCCCATAAATGGTAATATCAGTAATACCAAGTTCAATGGCGTGGTTAATTGCAGCCTCGGTATCGGTGAGGTCTTTTTCAGAAGGCAGGGTAATGTACAGGCAATCTAAACGGTCGCTTGTGTTCGTAGAATCAAAATCTCCAACAACACAGTCAGGCCTTATACCATAAGTTTTTGCTATATCTACACCGCCATCAGCACATATTATATAGTCGTTGGCGCTCGAGAGAGAATTAAGTTGTGATACATCGATTTTTTCAACAAAAGATAGGATAATCAGAGCTGTGCTATACATAGTGTCACCTCATTCCTTAAATTCTTGAATTACTACTTTTAGTATATTACAATTAGAGTCGATTCTAAACTAGAAAGTGAGTAAAAATGCCTAAAAATAATAATTACATAGTTAGAGAAGATCTCGGTGAGATTAGGTATCTCTCCATAATGCATATGAAGGATGACATGATGAAGTATATATTAGGAATCGTGTTATTTTATGTGTTTATGGATTTGGTGCCCGCTGTTCTGGGGTTTTTCGTACCTAGATCATATTTCAAAGTCGTAGCTGGTGATATAGATCCTAAGATATTGGCACAGCTGCCGGACCTTGCTTTTTCATCATTCATATATGCCATGGCGTTAGGTGGAGTTCTTATGCTAGGTCGATCGCTTTATATACTTAGATATCTAAGAAATAAGCAGATTGATTACCCGTCAATTCTCGACGGAGTGAGATTTTTCTTCAGTGCTACACTGATATATATTATTCAGATGACTGTTATATCAGTACTGACGATGTTCTTAGTGATACCGGGAATTATCGCATTTTACATGTTTAGACAAGCGTTTAATGTGCTTGCTGAAGACCATTCGAGGAGTGCGATGAGCTGTCTTGCTGAAAGTAGAAGACTGATGGCAGGCAATAAGTTGCGTTTGCTCCAGCTCGATATGACGTATATTCCATTTGTCATATTTGGTATCTTACCACTTGTGGCATTTCATTTATGGGAATGCCTGATATGGGGAAATATACTAAACTTATAGCAATTTTAATCACTTTTATATTGAAGCTTCCTATGTATCATGCGATGGGTAGTATGTTCTTCGGTCAGACTGTATTTTATGAGTTAATGGTTGCAAATGGTTTCAGAAACTTCAAATACAAGGGTGAAACTGTATTTAGAGCTGGGGCGCGAGCAAAGTATAGAAGCAAGGAGTAAATGGGGATAATATAAGCTAATCTAGTACAATTCAGAGCTTTACTTGCAATTATAAATTAAGCGGGGATTCTTGTGAAAATCCCCGCTATTTTAATGTTCTGTTATTTGTAGTACTTAACAATGGTGTGGTAGAAATCAGTTTAAGGATTATTTGGCTGACCTTGGTTATTACCCTGGTTACCTTGACTATTGCCTTGGTTATTACCTTGATTGCCTTGGCTATTACCTTGATTTCCCTGATTATTACCTTGGTTGCCCTGATTGCTTGAGTTACTACTGTTATTATTCTGCGACTGTTCAGTAGCTTCCTGTTCTTCCTCTATAATTTCAGTTTCTTCTGACTCTTCATCTGGGTTTGTGCCAAGTCCTCCTTCGGTACCTTTTGTAAAGTATTCGCCGTTCTTACGAACTACATTTGATGGAGCTGGTTTATAGGAACCCTTTCTGATGTTAGGCACGTTGCGCATGATACGTGACCAGAGAGCTGCAGCAGCAGATGACGATGATGTAAGTGGAATGTTCACATCTGTACCAATCCAGAGTGAAGCTGCGTATTTTGGCGTAATTCCATCAAACCAAATATCGTAGTTGCTGCTTGTAGTACCAGTCTTACCACCGACCTCAACTCCAGAGATTGCAGCATTTGAACCAGTACCGCCGTTAACTACAGACTTCAGCATTGTAACCATGATATATGCAACACCTTCATCTAGAACCTTGTGCTTTTTCTTCTCTGTAGTGAGAATTGTACGTCCGTCTCTATCGACAACCTTTATAAACACTCTATTCTCAACGCGAACACCACCATTAGGAAAGGTAGCATATGCTTCCGCCATCTCGTAAGGGGATACACCCTTTGAGAGACCTCCGAGTGCAAGTGCAGCAGGGTTCATATCGCCATTTGCTGACTTGTTAAGAGTACTGATACCGTACTTTTCGACCATGCTAGCAGAATAATCTGCACCAAGCTGTTCATAGAGCTTTACAGCAACAACGTTAGTTGAGCTCTGCATACCCTTACGCATAGTCATAGTCCAGAGTATCTGTTGTTAGAGTTCTTTGGCCAAACTCTGCCATTAATCCTAATAGGTTCGTCGATAATAACCGATGCGGCCGTCAGATAGTCTCCGTAATTATCTGTTCCTTGCTTATCATTGCCAGGATCAACAAGAGGGTATTTCTGACCTTGTTCAGCGTACTCATAGCTCCTCTGGAGCGCTGCGCTATATACAGCAAGAGGCTTAATTGAGGAACCAGGCTGACGAGGGTTTATCGCACGGTTAAAGAGCTGTTTGCCTGTTACACCGCGACCTCCAACCATAGCTTTTACCTTACCTGTGCCAACTTCAGTGATTACCATTGCGCCCTGAGGCTGAATAACCTTATCCTGCAATATATACAGTTTGTCGGTGAACGCTGGATTACCATCTACACTTGTAACTAGCTTACTGTTATTCTTGATGAACTTTGCATTAATAATAAGATTTCCAGAATTATCCATTGACTTACTGTTACTTGGGATGTTGATATATCCCCCTGGAATTATGTATAAGCTACTATTTTCTACGACATACGACGGTTTCAGCTCGAGACTATAGTCGCTGCCATTCGCTGTAGATGTCTTGTAAATGTTAAGTCTCTTGTTCTTGTAAATTGTAATCGATCCATCGCCATTCTTTTTGTACTCTCCGTCCTGTAGTACAAATTTATCATCCTGGATCATATTGTCATATGCATATAGTGTGATTGAGCCCTTGTCGCTGACAATGTTACCCGAGCTGTCTTTCTTGAGTCCCGTTAGTGCAGGGAAGTAGCTTCCTTCGTTGAAACCATCCTCAACGGCTTTTTGTGCCTTTGAGTCCATAGTCGAGTAGATTTTAAGGCCTCCATTATATACCATATCATGGGCGCTCTTATAGTCGAGCTTATACTTCTTCATCAGAGCTCTTATTACCTGATTTACAGTGTAATCTGTGAAGTATGATGTTCCTGCATCGCTGCTTGAACTTAGAGTAGGATTGATAAAGTCTACGAGATCAGCAGATGCGTTATCCTCATACTGCGACTTTGTAATATATCCCTGTTCATACATGAGCTTGAGCGCAATTTGCCTACGTGATTTAGCAATATCGTTTGCTATATATGTCTTTCCATTCACCTTGATAGGTGTTGACGTTTCCCTCGATGCAAGTGGGGAATCGGCATTTTGTATAAGTGAGTACGTATCTGGCGACTGCGGCATAGCTGCGAGGGCTGCACTTTCTTTTACAGAAAGCTCGCTTACACTCTTAGAAAAATAGGTCTTAGATGCATTCTCAATACCGTAATTGCCATATCCAAAATAGATGCTGTTTACGTATGCGGCAAATATTTCTTTCTTAGAGAGAGAGTTCTTTCAATCTTCGCGGCATAGTACATCTCGAGAATCTTACGGCGAACTGACCTCTGACTCTTGATATTTGGCAGATATACGTTTCTAGCTAGCTGTTGGGTTAGCGTACTAGTTCCTCGGATATTTCCACGGCCAAAAGAGGATACGATGGCTCCCGCCATTCTCGTCCAGTTGAAACCATGGTGCTTCCAGAAGGTCTTATCCTCAAGAGCTACAAACGCGTCAACAGTATGTTTCGGTATATCATTGTACTTGATAATTGTACGACTTTCGCCGCTATTGACGCTTCCGACGCGATTACCAGTATCATCGTATATTATCGTATCAGTGGAAATTTGATCGTAAATCTTATGAGGGTCAATCTTAGGAGCGAAGGCGATAACCGCTGCAGCGTATATTGAGAACATAAGTGTCATAGCAACACCCATGACGATAAAGTTGCGTATAGCATACTTTACGCTGAATGTACGGGCTTTATTCTTAACTTTTTTACCAGCTACCATGATGTACTCTCCAGCTCCAGGTGTATAGTATGGGTTTGGTCTAGTAAATACACGCTTGATAAATTGAATAGGGTGCCTAAGATCGTGTTTAAGGCTAAAGCCTCTATCTTCACCACGTGTCTTGACTTTCTGTTCTTGCTTAAGGAGTTTCTTTTCTTCTTTAGCTCTTTTTCTGATTGATTTATCGCGCTTTGCAGCTTCTGCTTCCGCTTTAGCAACCTGCTCGTGAAAAGCAGCTTTACCATCCTCGCTTATAATTCGCCCTTTATTGCTAAGAGCTGCTTCTTCCGAGTTAATACGCTTCGAGGAATTTTTCTCAAGATTATTCCTAAGTCGGTTTTTCTTTGCGTCCGCTTCAGCCTTAGCAACCTGTTCATGGAAGGATAGTCCTTTTTTTTCTCCCTCATTTGCTACAGCTTGAGCACGCTTAGCTCGCTGCTCTTTTTCAAACTTCAATTGAGCTACATGATTGGCTACTGTACGCATTTCCTCAGGGGATAATCGCTCGCCGTTCTGTAGTCTTTTGATTAATTCTTTTATGTTTGTTGAGTTGTTTTTCATAAAATGCCTCTTAAATAAAATATGACATATTATTCTACCATGAATAGCTTGAAAAATGAACAGTTTGGGCTATTTTAATGTGAAGATTATATGTGCACCCAAACGAACATTCAGAGGTGAGAAATAAATGTGTACTGAAGGGAATTTAAGAGTGATAACATTGAATATATGATGTGATTAAGTAAAGTGGTGTGAGACATGTTTAGAAGAAGAATTGTAGCGCTTGCTCTATCTCTAGCGCTTGGAATTATTGCAGTAGATGATTTTATTAATAATAGAGACTATACTAAATTTATTATAATAACGACGGTATTTGGTTTCGCTATGTATAGAATAATTTGCATTAGGAAAAAAATCGAGCGTAGTGTAAATGGCAAATCCATCGGTAGAGATGCCCTTATTTGCGTGCTCGTATTCAGTTTTGGGATGGCAAATTACATAATTCATGTTCATCAGATGAAGATGTTGCCACAGGATGAGTTATCTAAAGTGAAGTGCATAGAGGGTAGGGTTATCGCCTATAAAGAAAATGAAAAAGGGCTCACAGTAGATATTAAAACTTCCTCACTAGGTAAAGTGACTGTAGTACGATGTCATAAATGGCAAGGATTTGATAGCTTAAATAAAAGAAAAAATCTAAAAAAAGATAAGGAACTAAAAAATGAAAATGCGAACAGATCTATCAGGACATATGATAAGTCAAAACGCGGCTTAGAACTTTATGGTAAGGAGGTCAAAGCTTATGGAGTTATAAAAGTTCCTGTAGGAGCACGTAATCCAGGCTGTTTTAACTACAGACGATATCTGCTGATTAAGAAAATTACATACATAATGAATATAACAAATATAAGAGAAGTAGAGGGTGCAAAACCGAGCAAACTTTGGAGAATGAGGCATTCTTTAAATAATACCAAAGAGGGATTTGCAAGGAAGGTATCAGATGGAAGAAGCGAAGTATATGGGTTTATAAAAGGTGTAACCTTTGGAGATACTGACGATATAGATGAAGGTACTATTAGGGAATTTCGGGAAAATACTACGGCGCATGTTCTTGCTGTAAGTGGACTGCATGTAGGGGTAATATATGGAATGCTAAGGCTAATGTCTATTGGACGCCATGGAGGTATTGTAGGCTTTCTTACGATGTTTGCAATGCTTGGGTATGGTGAAATCACTACATGGAATGTATCGACTACGAGAGCTGTTATTATTACCTGTACTGCAATTATGGGATTTTATCTAAAGCGGCCGTTTGATCTATTATCTTCATTGGCGGTTGCTTTTATAACGTTGCTAATATATAACCCGTTCTTGCTTTTCGGAGCAAGTTTCCAGATGTCGTTTCTTGCGGTGTGTGGAATTGCTTTTTTAACAGATCCGCTCGGCAGATTAGTTGGAAAGTACGGAGGTTTTTTACTAGCAATTCAACTGTCGATGATTCCATATACGATATATACATTTAACACAATAAACCCAATTGGATTTCTAATAAATATACCTGTTGTTGCGTTAATAGGAATGCTCGTTCCGTTTTCCGTTTTCGGGCTATTTTTATACTCAATAATCGGTAACGTAGGAGTCATAATTAAAAGTCAGATATTCCACTTGACAGAAATAATAACTAAGCTCAATCACGTGCTTAACCTAGATGGTAAGTATTCATACTCGATGAGTTCTATGAAAATAACGACAATAATAGCTCTCTATGTGCTACTTTTCTATTTATTTTCAGAATTCAACATAGTTATGTTGCTACGAAAAAGGTATGATGCTATAACTCAATCAGTGATACTGATTATTTGTATGTCTATATCAGTAGGGACCATATATAGCAATACATTTACAAATTATGAAGTCGTTTTTATCGATGTCGGACAGGGTGATGGCATACATATACGAACCAGCAACTATGATGTGCTCTTAGATGGTGGAGGCGAGAAGAAAAGGAATATCGGGGAGAAGGTGCTAAAAGAGTACTTTTTAAAGAATGGCTGTAGCAATCTAGATATAAGCATATTTACCCACATGCACATGGATCATTGTAAAGGTGCCATGGAGTTAGGCGAAGTGTATCCTGTAAAACAGTATATAGTTCCATATCCATACAGATACCAGGTAACAGGGAAAAGTCTAAAGTTAGTTAGATTTAAAGATAAAATTAGGCTTGAAAAAGGCGTGTGGATAGAAGCTATTTGGCCGATGGACGATAGGATAGCGACGAGCGAATCTGATGATAATGAATTAAATACTGTATACATACTGCACTATAATGGTATTAAAATAATGTTGACTGGGGACCTAGTTGAGGCAGATGAGCTAGATATGATAAAATACTACAAATCTACTGACGTGTTAAAGTGCGATATTCTTAAAGTAGCACATCATGGAAGCAGATATAGCTCTAATGAAAAGTTTATAGATGCTGTAAATCCGAGAATTGCAGTTATCCAAGTAGGTGCCCATAATACATATGGTCATCCTAATGCCGAAGTGATAAAGCGTTTTGAAAAACGTGGCATAAAGATCTATAGAAATGACAGGGAAGGGGCTATTGGCGTAGACATTAGCCATAACAATATTAAGATAGACAGGATGATTAAGGATGTCGTTTAAAGAGTTTAATAAAGATATAAAGAGCGGTGTCATAGGCAGTAATATTTTTCTCTATGGCGAAGAGGGCTTTCTTACTGACTGGGCTGTGAAGACTATAGTTGAAAATAATTCGAGTGAAGCTGACAGAAAATATGTAGTTACAGACCTTGATGGGGAGACTGTAACGGCGCAGGAAATCGTTGAAACTGCTAATACTATGACCATGTTTGCCAGTACAAGAGTGCTGACGGTTAAAAATTATTCGCCACTAGTGAAAAAAAGCGCAGTAACTGAAACCGCTCCTATTCTTGAATATCTAAGCAATCCAAATCCATCAACAATTCTCCTATTCTATATAGAACCACTAGAGAGCCCAGGCAAGAAGGAGAAGCTAAACGCTTTTGCTACCAAGGTATCTGGAGTATGTAATACATATAACTTCGAACGGCTAAATTCAGCAGAACTAAAATCTTTTGTATCCAAGAGAATTCGTGCAGCAGGCAAGTTAATCGGAGCTCGCGATATGGATTATCTTGTAGATATTTCTGGATATCTCAATAATGATAGTGAATATGATTTATATAGGATGGAATCTGATCTTACGAAGCTAGTCAACGCTGCTGACGAAGATGCTATATCAAAGCAGCTCATAGAAGAGATAATGATTGGTGATAAGGATAGATTTGTTTTTAACTTCATTGACTATTTGCTAGCTGGCAAAAAGAGCATGGCTATGCAGCTTCTCATAAACACCATTTCTGCTGGTGAAAACTCAAAAGGTAAAGGAAATGTATTCTCGCTCGCATCTACATTAATGGGCCAGTTTGAGATTATGTATGATTCGCTTGAACTAGATGATGAGGGCATGCCAATCAAGGCTATGGCTAAGAACCTTGGAGTGAATGAGTATCGTTTGAAGAAGGCTTATGCCGCAGCTAGAAAGGTTGGTAAGTGTAAAATTAAGAAAGCTTTGATTGAGCTGTATGATACTGATAGGCTACTGAAGACAGGGGAAATGGATAAGAACACATCGCTTGAACTATTCGTATTTAATTGGTAAATGCCTTACGAATCATACTAAATAAATAATGATAACTAGAAAAAAGCTTGAGGCTATGCCTCAAGCTTTATTGTTTAACTGATGAGACTAGCTCTTTAGCAGCTTCAAGTGCATTGCTACTGTTAGGAGTACCGCTTATTAATCTTGCTAGCATCTCTAGTTTTCCTGTATCATTCAAGTGCTCAATCACTGTGTGAGATTTTCCATCTGAAATCTCTTTGTCAATCGAGAAGTTATCATCCCCAGAAGCGGCAATTTGAGGTAGGTGAGTAATACATAATATCTGTCTATGATTGGCAATCTCGCTAAGTTTATTACCTACCACAAGTGCGGTCTTACCGCTAATTCCAGTATCAATTTCGTCGAAAATCATGGTCTCAACACTGTCACTACTACCGATGATATGCTTGAAGGCTAGCATAATTCGAGAAATCTCGCCGCCAGAGGCAATCTTTGCCATCGGTCTCAGAGGTTCACCTGGGTTAGTAGATATGAGGAATTCAACACCGTCATATCCCAAGTCAGATATGTCATCCTGCCTTGTTATTTCAATCTTGAATTCAGAATTTGCAAAAGCAAGATCCTGAAGTTCCTTGACCATCTCTCTTTCTAGTGAAGCAGCATTGGTCTTTCTAATATTGCTAACTATGTCAGCCTGTGCTTCGAGTTCGCTATATCTCTTGTCGATAAGCTCGGTAAGCCTTTTCTTATCTTCGTCAATATTATGGATTACGCCAAGCTTGCTATCGAGCTCTTCTTTGTAGGCGATAATCTCTTCGATGCTCATATTGTATTTTCGCTTAGCATCCTCAATTACACTAAGTCTAGAAGATACACGGTCTATCTCGTCTTCTGAAAAATTGATTGATTCACTCGTGTTTCTAAGTATAGATGAGATGTCCTCAAGGTTATAGTATAGCTCTGAAAAGCTCTCTGTTAGTTCGCTGAGCTCTTCGCTGTATGATGCGATACCTTGAAGCTGATTCATACATGAGCCAAGAATATTGAGTACCGAAGGGTCATCAGTAAGCTTACTATATGAACCGGCAACAGCTTCGTAGATTCGCTCGCTGTTGCGCATTAAGTTGAGCTGCTCTCTTAAATCGTCATCTTCACCAGGCTGTAAATCAAGGTTGTCTATGTAGTCAAACTCGAACTGATAGAAATCCTGTTGTCTACGTGATTCTGACTCGCTTCGGAGTAGCTGATCGTATTCACGTTTGACTTCATGATAGCTTTTATAAAGGTCACTAAGCTTAGCGAGCTCCAGTTCGATAGTTCCGTGATTGTAGCTATCGGTGATGGTTATATGGTTTTCAGGGTCGAGTATCTGCTGGTTATCATATTGTCCATGAATATCGACGAATTCACTGCAAAAATCTCTTAGCTTTGCTAGAGAAACTATCTCACCATTGAGCTTGGATACACTTTCCCGACTTGAGAAGTTCTCGTGAGATAATAACATCTTCGTCTCCAATATGGCCGACAACTTGAATAAGTGCTTTATCTGTACCATTTCTGATCATAGAAATATCAGCACGGTCTCCAAGGGCAGTGCTGATAGCCTGTACTAATACAGATTTACCAGAGCCCGTCTCACCAGTGATAATATTGAGAGAAGGACCAAGGTCAAATGACATATGTTCAATTGTCGCAAAATTAGTAATTTCAATACGATCGAGCATCAACTTACCTCAATGTTTAATTTTAGTCCCTTAGGGCAATCATGTCTTCAAACACCTTTAGAATTGCCGCAACGTATTCTTCATGTTCAGCGATAATAAGTAAGGTATTATCTCCGGCAACTGAGCCTACAACATGCTCTAACTTTAGACAGTCAATAGCTTCTGCCGCAGCATTTCCGCAACCAGGAAGTGTCTTAACTACTATAAGATTCTGTGCTGATGCATAGGAAACTATAGTTTCTCTAAAAATCTTAATGAACCTTTCGGAAATCGGTTGAATGTCGAACTTTCCGGATGTGTATTTGTAGCGATCTTTGTCGATTGATACCTTAACGAGCTGTAGCTCTTTGATATCTCTAGAGATAGTTGCTTGAGTTACTTTGTAGCCTTCTTGCTCGAGTAAATCCTGAAGCTGATCCTGTGTCTCTACTACGTGTCCTTGGATTAATTCCAATATCTTATTCTGTCTTGAGTAACGCATCTGTCCTCCATATGATAAAGGTTCTCTGTACACAACACACTATAAATTATAGCATAAATTTGCAAGTGAATGAATAAATACGAAACATTAACACTGGCAATCTTGATTAATAGACAAAATATCCTGTTTTTGGTAAAATATCAGCGGTGATTAATGATGAGAATTATAGGAATAGACCCAGGTTATGCCATCATGGGATATGGCATTTTAGATTATAATGGCAACCGCTTCAAGACCATCCATTACGGTTCAATTGAGACAAAGGCGGGAGTGCCGATGCCTGAGCGGTTAAAGTTGCTCTACGACGGGCTGACTGAAATAATTCAGGAGTACAAGCCAGACGAAGCGTCGATAGAGGAGCTTTTTTTTAATAGAAATGTTACGACGGCTATCGGCGTAGGAGAAGCACGAGGAATCGCTCTGCTCGCATGCGTTGAAGGTGGACTTTCGGTGTCTGAATACACACCAATGCAGATTAAACAAGCACTTGTAGGCTACGGAAAGGCGGAGAAGAAGCAGGTTCAGACGATGGTTAAAACTATACTGAATCTAAAGGAAGTCCCTAAGCCTGACGATACAGCTGACGCAGTTGCTGCTGCTATCTGTCATGCACATTCGCGAAATTCCAGAGTGATTGGGAGATAAGAGATAATGATAAGAAATATCAAAGGTGAATACCTTTATTATGACAAAGGATCAATGATTATCGAGACGAGTGGAGGAATCGGCTTTCGCATATACGTTGCGGATACTTCGCCACTACTTCTCCATCGAGAGGGTGATATCATAAATATATTTACGTACATGCAGGTCAAGGAAGATGGCATGTCGCTTTATGGTTTCTCTAAGCTTGATTCTTTGAACCTGTTCGAGCAGCTAATCACCGTAAAAGGTGTTGGCCCAAAGGCGGGTCTCGCGATTATGTCGACGGGGTCAGCTGATGAGATTAAATACAGTATAGCTAATAAGGATGCTACCGCAATTGCTAAGGCGCAGGGTGTAGGTAAGAAGACTGCAGAGCGTGTAATTCTTGAGCTATGCGATAAGGTTGACGCGGTTCCTATGCCAGATATCGGAGGAACGACTCCAGTTTCTATTCCTGGGCTTGATAAAGCGAGGCAGGAAGCTGTTATGGCACTCACTACACTTGGTTATTCGAAAACTGAGGCTGAAGAGGCAATCGGTCATGTAACCGATGAAGGACTTGATGCGGAGACTTACATCAAGAAAGCTCTTAAGTATCTGCTATAGAAGAAGGATTGGGAAATGCTAGATAACATCACATCGACTAAGGTTATACCGAATGAGATAAACGGGGAGTTCACGCTCAGACCACAGTACCTAAGTGAGTACTGCGGTCAGTCAGTTGCGAAGGAGAACTTGTCTATATATATTGAAGCTGCTAAGAAGCGCGGTGAGTCACTAGACCACGTGCTTTTCTACGGACCTCCAGGTCTTGGGAAGACTACACTCGCAAATATTATTGCAAATGAACTTGGAGTAGACATCAAGATTACGTCAGGACCCGCAATCAGCAGGGCTGGCGACTTAGCCGCTATTCTTACGAATTTAAATGAGAATGACGTCCTCTTCATAGATGAGATTCACAGGCTAAATCGTTCAGTTGAAGAGGTCCTGTATTCCGCTATGGAAGACTTTGCACTAGATATCATTATCGGAAAAGGACCTGCGGCTAGATCTCTTCGAATAGATATCGCAAAATTCACGTTAGTCGGAGCCACGACGAGGGCTGGAAGCCTTTCAGCACCATTAAGAGATAGATTTGGAATAATCACAAAATTCGAATTCTATACTCACGAGGAAATCAGGAATATTCTACTTCGCTCTGCAAAGGTTCTTGGCATAGAGATAGACGATGAGTCCCTCGATGAATTAGCTAGCAGATCGAGAGGGACACCAAGAATCGGTAATAGACTGCTTAAGAGGGCGAGGGATTTTAGTGAAGTCATAAGCGATGGACAGCTTAATATCGAAGTGACACGTAAAGCACTAGAAGCACTCGGCGTGGATGAACTCGGACTGGATAAGCTAGACAGGCAGATCCTCGAGACGATAATCAAGAGCTTTGGCGGTGGACCGGTTGGAATTGAAACTATTGCTAGTGCGATCGGCGAAGAGAGGGTGACACTCGAGGATGTCAATGAACCGTTCCTCATTCAGTCAGACCTCATGTACCGTACGCAGAAGGGACGTATGGTTACTAAGCTCGCATATGAATACCTAGGACTGATATCCTATTACAAAGAAGATTAATAAGGGGCGCGGCGGATATGTGCTATATGTATCCGTGATCGCGCCTCGCTGATTAGAACTGGAGAATACAGAATAAATGAGACTAGAAGATTTTGATTACGAGCTTCCGAGAGAGCTAATCGCCCAGATACCTTCGCTAAAGAGAGATGAGTGCAGGTTGATGGTGCTCGATAGAGCTGAGAATACGATAGAGCATAGACATTTCTACGATATTCTAGAGTACCTGCATGAAGGCGACTGTCTTGTCGTAAATGATTCGAGGGTAATTCCTGCAAGACTATACGGAATCAAGGAGAGGACAGGTGCGCATATTGAGCTACTTCTCATAAAACGCCTAGATGGTGATAAGTGGGAGAGCCTGGTTAAGCCTGGAAAGAGACTTAAGGAAGGCGATACAGTGGTGCTAGATGAGAACAAGCTTTTTAAGGCGCATATCTTAGGTTTTAAAGATAAAGAAAACGGAACACGTATAATAGAGTTTGAATACGAAGGGATATTCATGGAGCGACTCGAAGAAATCGGAAGTATGCCGCTTCCACCATACATCGAACGAGACGCAGGGAATGACGATAAGGAGAGATATCAGACCGTATATAGCAAAGTGGATGGGTCTGTGGCTGCTCCGACGGCAGGTCTTCATTTTACAGACGAACTACTTGAGAAGGTGAGGGCAAAAGGTGTCGAAATCGCGTACGTAACACTTCATGTCGGCATCGGAACCTTTAGACCGGTCAAGGTGGACAACATCGAGGACCACAAGATGCATTTTGAGGAATATACCATAGACCCTGAAACGGCAGAAACTATAAACCGAGCAATTAGAGAGGGCAGAAGGGTTATATCTGTCGGTACGACATCGACGAGAACTCTCGAGAGTGCTGCAAAGCAGATTGACGGGGTGTGGCAGATTGAGAGCGGACATAGCAGCACAGGGATATTCATTTATCCGGGGTATAAATATAAGGTCGTGGATGGACTTATTACAAATTTCCACCTTCCTAAGTCGACTCTAATCATGCTCGTCTCAGCGCTATACGATAGGGAGCACATTCTTGCGGCTTATGAAGAGGCTGTGCGTGATAGATATAAGTTCTTTAGCTACGGCGATGCGATGTTTATAAAGTAGGAGTTTGAGATGAAAGAATCACTTAGTTTTGAGCTAATAAAAAAGGACCAGCGTACTGGAGCAAGGCGTGGCAGGATTACGACACCTCACGGCACTATTGAGACGCCTGTGTTCATGCCGGTTGGCACTCAGGCGACGGTAAAGGCGATGAAGCCTGAAGATGTTGAAAGACAGGTGCGGAGATTATACTTGGAAATACTTATCATCTATACCTTAGACCTGGTGAGGACATCGTCCGTGAAGCTGGTGGGTTACATAAGTTCATGAATTGGCATCGTCCTATACTTACTGATAGTGGTGGCTTTCAGGTATTTTCACTTGGAAAGTTCCGTAAGATAACCGAAGAAGGGGCTAAGTTTAAATCATACATAGATGGCTCATCTCATATGATGACTCCGGAGAGCTCGATAGAAGTACAGACAGCTCTCGGCTCAGATATAATGATGGCATTTGACGAGTGCGTTGCGTATCCTGCTGAAAAGAAGTACGTCGCTAGATCGCTAGAACGCACCACAAGATGGCTTAGGCGCTGTGACGATCACCACAGGAGACTAGAGGCTAAAGCCGCAGAGGAAACTGGCTCGGATACGATGAAGCAGGCGCTGTTTGGAATCATGCAGGGAGGAATGTTCAAGGACCTCCGTGAGCTAAGTGCAAAGCAGATTACGGAGATTGATCTTCCTGGATATGCAATCGGCGGATTGTCTGTCGGTGAACCAAAGGATATCATGCTCGATGTACTTGATGATTGCGTCGACCTACTACCTGAAGATAAGCCAAGATACCTTATGGGGGTTGGAACCCCAGATTACCTGTTCGAAAGTGTTGAGCGAGGAGTAGACATGTTCGACTGTGTACTACCAACAAGGCTAGCAAGGCATGGCATGGCGATGACGAGCAGGGGTAAGATTAATATCAAGAATGCTGCATTTGCAAGGGATTTCAGCACTTTGGATCCAGATTGCGACTGTTATTGCTGCAGAAATTATTCACGTGCATATTTAAGGCATCTGTTTAAGAATGACGAGATACTTTGCTCTATGCTGCTATCAGAACACAATATTCATTTCTTGGTAAACATGATGAAAAACATCAGAAAAGCAATTGAGGAGGATAGATTCCTAGAGTATAAGAGGGAATTCTATAATAAATATGGAGAATTTTAACATCTGTCCGATTTCCGAGCACTGCGGAGGATGTCTGTATCAGGGTGTCCCATATGAGGAGCAGCGCGCGGAGAAGGAAAATATAATCAGAGAGCAGCTGACGAGGCGCAAGGTCGACGATTCTGTATTCAGTGATCTAGTTCCGGCTCTCTCAGAATACAGATATAGAAATAAGATGGAGTATACGTTCGGCGACCTTGAAATTGGTGGTGAACTTACTCTCGGTATGCACAAGAAGAGACACTTCATGTCGATTGTGACATGTGACGAATGTCAGCTGGTTCCTATGGACTTCAACAGGGTGCTTCGTGCAACACTTGATTTCTGCATAGAAAAAGGATATTCGTTCTATCATAAGAAATCGCACCAGGGCCTTCTTCGTAATCTCGTAGTTCGTCACGGAGTAAAGACGAATGAGCTGCTGGTTAACATAGTTACAAGCAGTGAAGCTGGATTTGATGAACAGGCTTATCTCGATATGCTGCTGGAACTTAAGCTCGATAATAAGCTTATTGGCGTTATGCGCACGTTCAACGATAGCCTAGCAGATGCCGTAATCAACGAAGGAGTAAAAATTCTATATGGTCGTGATTACTATAATGAGGAAATTCTCGGGCTAAAGTTTAAGGTAAATGCTTTCTCATTCTTCCAGACTAATATCGAAGCGGTTGAAAGATTGTATAGCGAAGCACTTGCGCTAATTCCGGATCTTGACTCAAAGTCGTGTACGACCTGTACTGCGGAACTGGGACTATTTCTCAGCTTATGGCATCTAAAGCCAAGAAGGTGTACGGAATTGAGATCGTGCAGGATTCAGTTGATGCGGCAATTGATAATGCAAAGATGAATAATATAGATAACTGTCATTTTATCTGCGGCGACGTTAAAGCGAAGCTTGATGAGGTGACTGAGAAACCCGATATGATAGTTGTGGATCCACCACGAATGGGAATGCACGACAAGGTGGTGGAGATGCTGTCTAGCTACGGCATAGAACAGATTCTCTATATCTCGTGCAATCCAAATACAATGGCGATGAATTTGGAGAAGTTCTCGGAGCTGGGGTATGAGCCGGTGGTGATGAAGGCGTATGATAATTTTCCGAAGACGAAGCATGCTGAGTGCGTGGTTCTGTTGACTAAAGTACATAATTGATAGTGTGAAAATACTTGAAATATAAGGTTTTTCGATATTTTTATTACAAAAAAACAAGTCCTGAAAAACATTGAAAACCCCGGTAAATCTATTCAATTTTTATAGTTGGGTAGATGAGAGTATTGAGAATAGGTTGGGCAGACAAAAATATTGAATGGTAGGTGATTCAAATGGCATACGGAAAATCGATAGAGTTGTTTCTTGTAAATGGAACGGCTGATAGTTTGATTATTGCAGAGTTATCAAACTGGAATGGAAAGGCAATAAAAATACCTCGTATTGAGGTCTCTTCTTGTAATCGTGATGATATTACCCAGGCGGGTGTATACTTCTTGTTTTGTAAAGAAGATGACGGCTCTGACTCCGTATATATTGGAGAAGCAGAAAATATTAAGGATAGACTTGTTCAGCATTTGAGAGATTATCAGTCTGAAAAGGAAAAGTATTACTGGAGTACTGCTGTTGTCTTTATTGGCAGAGATCTCAATAAAGCTTTGATTAGATATCTTGAAAATCGTTTTGTAGAGATTGCTAGAGCCAGTAAAAGATATCTTGTGCTTACAAAGAACACCTATCGAAATACAGTTATGAAAGAATCGCAGAAAGCTGTAATGGAGGAATTTGTAGATAATGTAAAGATACTTATTAATGCACTTGGCTACAAGGTACTTGAGCCTTTTGCTCAGGTTGACCCATCAAATGATAAGGTAGATGATAAATTGCTTTATATCACGTCGGGATCAGTGAATGCGACTGGCAAAGTGACTGCGGAGGGGTTTGTGGTATTTGCCGGAGCAACACTAAATGAGAAAATGTCTGTGAGGTCATTAAGTGCTGGTATGCAGAAACAAAGGCAGAAGTTGTTTGACTCCTCAAAAGTAAATAACTTGGTGACAACGGAGGATATTCTTTTTTCAAGTTCATCGGCAGCAGCTGATTTTATTCTAGGATATAGTGTGAGTGGACCTAGAACCTGGAAAACTAAAGATGGAAGAACCTTGAAAGAACTTGAAGATAAACAAGTCGATTAACAATTATGTGAGGGATTTGGATAGAATCCACCCCTCCTTTTTTGTGTCGTTAATTTGTTAATAGCAGAGCAATTGTCTATTATAGCTATACGTTTCTTGGACTTTATATTTGTAAGTATTGATGCTGAAGGGGAATTCGTAAATAAATTGATTTAGGCTAAAAAAGACTATAATTAGTCTAAAGACAATCTGGTTTAGGTCTTATGTAAGGCACCTAAGATTTTAATAAAAGTAGTAAATACGCATTTATTTTAAATTGCAATTTGCGATTATAAAAAAATTCGATCTGAAATATATAATAATAGAGATGAAATTATAGTTATTGCTGGGAGATGGTAATCATCAAGTGAATATAATAAATTTACTTCAAAAAGTGTATGGAACAAAAACAAGTGGCTATTATTTTTTTATATCTATATATTTTCTATAGGCAACTTGACAAATATTGAATTGCAATTTATTATTAAATATATATTCAGTATTGGGATAGAAAGAGGTGTGCTATGGCACAAGTATTAAAAGAAGAAGTTAGAAATAGAATACTCGAAGCAGCAGAAAAAGTATTTTATAAAAAGGATTATAGAGGTGCCAAATTAACAGAGATTGCAAAAGAAGCAGATATTCCTGTGGCACTAATTTATACCTATTTCAAGAATAAAGAAGTTTTGTTTGATGCAGTAGTAAGTTCTGTTTATATAAATTTCGAGTCAGCTTTTGATGAGGAGGAGTCTTTGGAAAAAGGTTCTGCTTCTGAAAGATTTGATGAAGTTGGAGAAAATTATATTCATGAACTTTTAAAAGAGCGTAAGAAGTTAATTATTTTAATGGATAAAAGCTCAGGTACAAAGCATACAGAAGCAAAACAAAAACTCATATCTCAAATGCAGGTTCATATTGAAGTAAGTTTAAAAAGACAATCGAAACAGGAATATGATCCAATGCTTGCCCATATTTTAGCCAGTAACTTTACAGAGGGGCTTCTTGAAATAGCAAGGCACTATCAAAGTGAAAAGTGGGCAAAAGAAATGTTGAAGTTGATAGCGAGATGTTATTATAAGGGGGTAGAATCCTTATAATTTTACTAAAATCAGTTTAATAAATTTAATTAAAAAGGGGGGAAATAATGTCTTATTGTAGTAAAAAGAATAAAAGGTTATGGAGAGAAATGCAAAAGGACTGGAAAGAAGAAATTGTTTGCAAAATTTCTTGGAATGAGTTTAATAAATATAATTTTAAAGACAATAATGAATGGTCGTTAGGAGACTGTGAACAGTCCCCATTATGTCAAATGATTTGGGGAGAAATAATATCCGATTTTTTTAATGAATAAGGATAAAGAAAAAAATATAATTACTTAATAAATAGATATTATCTAATAGTTAAAAAAATGATAAAGAAAGGTATAGATTTCTTTTTGATGTAATGAATAATGGGAAGCTGTGTTACGATATAAATGAGCAAGGTTATGATTATCATTTTATAGGTAATTTTACTCCAATTCCCATGAATAATATGAAGCGTAAACGTAGCTTAGAATTTATTCATAAGGACTTCAATGAAGATTGGAACAAGATGATAAAAGTATATAAACCAGAATTGGAATGATTTCGACATGAATTTTTTTCTTTTTGAAGATTATATTAAAATGACTTTACAAGAAGATTATTATTCTAATGATAAATTTTCAAAAAAATAAGTTGCTCAGAAAAAAATAAAAAGAGTTAATTAAAAAAACGCGGGGAAACTATACAGAAAAAAATGTGAAGAGCTTTTTAAAAAAATAGTTGAATATTAAAAGCTAATGTGTTGATAAAATTTATGGTTTTGAGATTAATTAATGTATAGTAATAGACTTTGCGTAATCAGCAAAGTCTTACTTTAAACCTTAATATTGAATTAAAATTCAATATTATTCAATTTTGAAAGGAGCGTTGTTCATGCCAGAAAAAGAATTAAGGAAAAAAGTGATTGGGAAAAACGGCTTATCCAATTCACTTCTTGCTTTAAAAATAGTATTTGATTTGATACCACAAATCTTACTTGTATATTTGATTAGTTCTTTAATCACAAACAATATTAACGAAGGTAATTTAAAGTATATATTCTTGGGAATCTTTATATCGTTTGTATTAAAAGGCGTGTTTTACTATTTTGCAACAAAGGTTGCCCATGAGAAAGCATACGAAAAATTGACAGAACTTAGGTTAGATATTATCGGGCATTTAAAAAAACTAAGTTTAGGATTTTTCAAAGAACATAATACCGGAGAGCTTACCAATATCGTTCAACATGATGTAGAGCAAGTGGAAGTATACCTTGCCCATGGGCTTCCAGAAATAATGTCAGTTACACTTCTACCTACTATCATTTTTGTAGCCATGATTTTTGTGGATTGGCGTCTTGCACTTGGTATGATTGCCGGAGTTCCACTCATGTATTTGGTAAAAGTTCTTTCACAGAAAACAATGGATAAAAACTTTGCTATTTACTTTAACCATGAAAACAAGATGAGAGAAGAGCTAATGGAATATGTAAAAAATATCTCTGTGATTAAGGCTTTTGCTAAAGAAGAGGAGATTAGCGAAAGAACATTAAAAACGGCAAGAGAGTATATTTACTGGGTTAAAAAGAGCATGGGAGCAATTACAATTCCAATGGGACTCATTGACATATTTATGGAAATTGGAGTGGTAATTGTCATGATTTTGGGAAGTATCTTTCTTTATCAGGGGAATATTACAACGCCTAATTTTATCCTTGCAATTATTTTATCATCTGCGTTTACTGCATCTATAAGTAAGACAGCTACATTGCAACATTTTTCTATTGTGTTTAGGGAGGCATTAAAGGCGATTGGAAAGGTTTTAACAGTTCCACTTCCAAACGAAAAGATAGAACAAGGTTTAGAATTTGGAAATATAGAATTTAAAGATGTGAATTTTGCATACGGAAAAGATGGCTTTGAGCTTAAAAATATCAATTTGACTTTTAAGAAAAATAGCTTGAATGCCTTTGTAGGGGCAAGCGGTTGTGGGAAAAGCACCATATCCAATTTGCTTATGGGATTTTGGGATGCAGACGAAGGACAAATACTGATAAATGGAAAAGACATAAAAGAATATAGTCAAGAAAATATATCAATGCTGATTGGTAGTGTCGGGCAAGAAGTTATCCTTTTTGATTTAAGTATTTTTGAAAATATTTCAATCGGAAAACTAAATGCAACAAAAGAAGAAGTTATAGAGGCAGCTAAAAAAGCAAGATGCCATGATTTTATTTCTGCTTTACCAAATGGATATGAAACACGAGTAGGTGAAATGGGAGTCAAGTTATCCGGTGGAGAAAAACAAAGAATCTCTATTGCAAGAATGATACTGAAAAATGCACCGATTTTGATATTAGATGAAGCAATGGCAGCTGTTGATAGTGAGAATGAAAAACTCATTAGTGAAGCAATCGACGATTTAAGCATGGATAAAACCATCATTACAATTGCTCATCATCTAAATACGATTAGAGATTCAGACCAAATTATTGTTATGGATAAGGGTGTTGTTCTTGATGCAGGAAGCCATGAAGAGCTGATGAAAAGATGCGAGTTCTATAAGGATATGGTTGATGCACAGAACAAAGTTGATAGATGGAATTTGAAAGATAATAGTATTTCACGAGCAAGGAACGGAGTGGATTGCGAGTGTACGGAGGTGGTAACAGAAAATGTTTAGAGAAATGTTAAAACTACTTACAAAAACCGGCAAGAGAGATTTGATTATATCAAGTGTATTCTTTGCACTTTATGGACTAAGCTCCATAGACATGATTGTCATCGTATTTTCTATACTGTTCCAAATCTTTGATGGAACGAGCTTAGCAAGCCTATATAAATATTTTATTGCGATTGGATTACTTGTAGTCTTGAAAGGTATTTGTAATATGGTCGCAGATATGAAAAAGCATAGTGCAGGTTTTGATATTGTTCAGCAAATAAGAGAACGCATGATTATCAAATTAAAGAAATTCAGTTTGGGATTTTATACCAATGAACGACTTGGGGAAATCAATACAATTTTACACAAAGATGTTGATAATATGTCCCTTGTTGTAGGACACATGTGGTCGAGAATGTTTGGCGATTTTTTGATAGGTGCAGTCGTATTTGTTGGTCTTGCAAGTATTGATTTCAAACTTTCTATTATTATGGCTGTATCTGTACCGACTGCACTTATCTTTCTATATCTGACAATTAAGCAATCTGAAAAAATAGAAAATCAGAACAACTCAGCACTTCTAGATATGGTTAGCTTATTTGTTGAATATGTTAGAGGAATACCTGTATTAAAGAGTTTTTCAAACAATAAGAGCTTGGATAATGAGCTTATGAATAAGACAAAAAAGTTTGGAGAAACAAGCAAAGTAGCTTCAAGATTCAAGGCAAAACAGCTATCTATATTTGGGTTTTTACTGGATATTGGATATTTAGTTCTTTTAATTACAGGAGCAATACTTGTTACAAAGGGAAGCCTTGATGTACTTCATTTTATTATCTTTGCAGTAATTTCAAAAGAGTTTTATAAGCCGTTCGCTTCTATGGAACAACACTATATGTACTATGTTTCGGCGATAGATAGTTACGAAAGACTCTCAAGAATTTTATATGCAGATGTAATCCCGGATAAAGTGAATGGATTTGTTCCGAAAGATAATGATATAGCTTTTGAAAACATAGATTTTTCTTATGAAAAAGATGAATTTAAAATGGAAAAATTGAGCTTTTCTATTGCTGAAAAAAAATGACAGCCTTAGTTGGAGAATCAGGTAGTGGAAAGACTACTATAACCAACTTGCTTCTAAGATTTTATGATGTGCATAAAGGGAAAATTACACTTGGAGGAACTGATATAAGGGATATTCCTTATGATGAGCTTTTAGATCGTATCAGCATTGTCATGCAGAATGTTCAACTGTTTGATAACACGATTGAAGAAAATATCAGAGTAGGTAAAAAAGGAGCTACAAAAGAGGAAATCATTGAAGCTACAAAGAAAGCAAGGATAAATGATTTCATTATGAGTTTACCAAAAGGTTATAAAACTGATATTGGAGAAAATGGTGGGATTCTTTCAGGTGGACAGAGACAAAGAATATCTATTGCAAGAGCCTTTCTAAAGGATGCACCTATTTTAATTCTTGATGAAATGACAAGTAGTGTTGATCCTGTAAATGAATCTTTGATACAAGATGCTATTACAGAACTTGCAAAGAATAGAACTGTACTTGTAGTGGCTCATCATTTAAAAACAATTCAAAAAGCTGACCAAATTCTCGTATTTCAAAAAGGAAATTTACTTGAAAAAGGAAAGCATGGGGAACTTCTTGAGAAAGATGGTTACTACACAAAATTATGGAAAGCTCAATATGAGGTGTAGTCATGATTTTGTTAAAAGATGTTTCTTATGAATGGGAAGATGGACGAACTGTTTTAAAAAATATCAATCTTGAAATTAAAAAAGGTGAATTTGTTTTAATTTCAGGGAAAAGTGGAAGTGGTAAAAGCACTCTTGGAAGTGTAATGAATGGTCTTATTCCGCATTATTATAAAGGTAAAATGCAAGGAAAAGCCTTTGTGTCAGGAAAAGAAATAAGCAAATTATTACTTCATGAAATAGGGCATATTGTAGGAACTGTATTTCAAGATCCAAGAAGTCAGTTTTTCACGACAACGACAGATGAAGAAATAGCTTTTGGGCTTCAAACTATCTGCAAATCAAGAGATGAAATCAAACAGAGAGTAGAAGAAGTATATGCAGAGTTGGATATTGAGGAACTTAAAGGAAAATCTGTTTTTGAATTATCAAGCGGACAGAAACAAAAGATAGCTATTGCAAGCATCTATGCGATGAATCCGAAAGTTTTAATTTTAGATGAACCTTCAGCAAATTTGGATATGAAAGCAACATTTGACCTGTTTTTAATTTTGGAGAAATTAAAGAAAAAAGGAACAACAGTTGTTCTAATTGAACATCGTTTGTACTATGTAAAGTCTTTATTTGACCGTTTTATTTTTGTGAAAGATGGAGAGATTGCACAGGACTTGAGTCGGGAAGAAGTTATCCATCTTGAAGGGGAGTTTTGGGATGAGAATGGACTAAGACCCCTTGAATTAGAAGAATACAGGATAAGTGAGAAGAAAGATTCATATCAATTAAATGATGAAAGTATCAGCGGAAAAGGCTTGAAATTTTGCTATCCGAATGTAGCTAAGGATGTAAAGAAGCAAAAACAGTACATTTTAAATCATCTTGATTTCAACATGGAGTACGGAAAAGCCAGTGGTCTTATCGGCTTAAATGGTACTGGGAAAACCACCTTTGCAAGAGTGCTTTCAGGACTTGAGAAGATAGAAGAGGGAAAAATATGGGCGGGAAAAGATAAGTCGCTTAATCATAAAGATTTAATGGATATGTCATATTTTGTCTTTCAAGATTCAGACTATCAGTTGTTTTCGGAAAGTGTACTTGATGAAATGCTACTTGGTATGGAGGGTAAAGATAAAAAAGAAAATACTCAAAAGGCAAAGTCTATTTTGAGTGTACTTGGCTTAGACAAATACATTGATAAGCATCCGTTTGCTTTATCAAGAGGAGAAAAACAAAGATTGACAATAGCTTGTGGAATGATGAAACAGGCAAAGATTTTCATCTATGATGAACCAACATCAGGTTGTGATAAAGACTCGATGCTTTCCGTCGCAAAACTGATTGAAGAACAATTGAAAATTGGGACAACAGTTTTGGTAATAAGTCATGATTTTGAGTTTTTAGCAAACACAGTGAGCAAGCTATGGGTAATGGGAGATGGAAAAATAGAAACTGTTTTAGATATGAGTGAAAGTAATAAATTTCTCATATTAGACAAGATGAGAGGAGGTAGAGAGCTTGTCAGATAGAAAAACTATAGATCCGAGAATAAAACTTACTCTACTTCCAATTGTTGGATTTACGAGCTTTTTTATAAGCGATACAATTCTACTTTTTGTATTAATTGTTTTTGCCTTTTTTCTATATTTATATAGCGGAATGTGGAAAAGAGCGTTACGCTTTATCTTGTTTTTTGTGCTTTTATACTGCATAGAGTTAGGGCTTGGAAAATTTTGTAAAGCAAGTATTGTATTTGCAATATATATGTTTAGTTACTTTGCATCAAGAATGACCTTAATCGCTATGTTTGGTGGATATATAACAAAGACTACAAGTGTAAGTGAAATGCTGGAAGCGTTAAATAGAATGAAAGTACCAAGAAGCATTGGTATACCTGTTAGTGTTTTGCTTAGGTTTGTACCAACTATAAAAATAGAACTCAAGGCATTAAAAGAGGATATGAAGATTCGAGGAATTGTAACAAGCAGATTTTTCCCATTGCTACATCCAATTAAATATATTGAATATACGCTTGTTCCGCTTTTAATGAGAATGATTAAGATTTCAGATGAACTGTCAGCTTCAGCGCTTATTAGAGGACTTGATAGTGATGAGAAGAGGGTAACATTAACAGAATTGCGGTTTAGGAAAACAGACTTAATGATTGGACTATTAGGAGCTTTGATGATTGCTCTTGTGATAGTAATACAGAAAATTTATTAGGAGGATTTTTATGCAAAACAAATTGAATGGTCGTGATTTTATTACAATCGGAATCTTTAATGCAATTGGAATTGTCATATACATGGCAGTTGCATTTGCTATGGCAACAACAGTTGTTGGAGGATTTATTGCTTCAGGAGTTAGCTTTATGATAGCTGCTACCGTTTATATTCTTATGGCTGTAAAAGTTAAAAAGAAGGGTGTATTTACAATATCAGGAACGCTTCTTGGTTTAATTGCGTTGTCAGGAGGACATTTACCTCATGCAGTCTTTGCTGTAATCGGTGGAATTATATGTGATTTAATTATAGGAAATTATGAGAGCAAGGGACGAATGATTATTGGGTATGGGACATTTGCATTAGCAGATTTTTTAGGAACAGTAATTCCTGTAATTTTATTCGGGACAGCTTCTTTTGTGGAAAGAGCATCAAAATGGAAAATGAGCGAAGCACAAATAAATGAAGCATTATCTTATTTCAAAGTTTCGTGGGCAGTAGGATTTGGCTTGATAACTTTTGTTCTTGCTTGCATAGGAGCATTTGTTGCAACAAGGATACTTAAAAAACATTTTGAAAAAGCAGGAGTGATTTAATCAATCTTTGTTTGTGAGGGAAAAATGGATTAAATAATGGAGGTAATTGCTATGTATTATTTAGGGTCTGTTATTCATAAAGGAAAAACTAATAGACCTTTTTGATACTGGTAATTATCATAAAAAATCAAATTTAAAATATAGAGAAAGAGAAAGTTTCTTTCATTTCAGAGGACTTATTATGCCTATGTGCAGAAGTCCTCCTTTTTTGTCTAAAAACGCAGACAAAAAAGAAATGGAGGTTTTGCTCCTTATGGTTATCAACTTATTGATGGGAAATTGATAATCAATGAGGAAGAAGCAATTGCGATACGAACTATTTTTGATCAGTATGTAAATACAACCATTGGAGCCAATGGACTTTCTAAATACTTAGAAAATCATGGTATAAGAAAAATTCCAAGACAAAATGGGAAAAATCCATTGTTCGACGCAGGTCTTATAAGAAAGATATTAAAAAACCCTGTATATAACGGGAAAATAGCCTTTGGAAGAAGAAATGAATATAAGCAAGTTGAACAAGATGAATATTTAATAGCTGAAGGTATTCATGAAGCTATAATTTCTGATGAACTATGGCAAGCAGCTCAAGTTAAGTTAAAATCTCAAGCAAAGAAATATGAGCATGTGAATAAAGGGAAAGATACACGTACACATCTGCTTTCAGGAATTTTAAAATGTCCGATATGTGGAGTGGGAATGTTTGGAAACAAGTGTATCAAGAAAAAGAAAGATGGTACAAAGTATAAAGATTTTTATTACTATGGCTGTAATTGTCTCAGGGAGATGCAGTTGTATGGAGCGAGCTACATTATTCAAGCAACTATCCAGTTTACTGGGATTAGTCACACACACTTTTTGTCCTATAGCCCCCTTTTTCGTATGTGATTTGGAGACTCGGAAGATTCTTCATCTTTTCTATTCATATTTTAAGTTATGTATAGTATTATAATATGTTAGTGTATATACACGTATATATACACGTATATATACACGTATATATCTACAAACCAAACAAGTCTTATATGTTGAGGAGAATATATGGAAAAGGAAATTGAAATTTTAAAAGAGAAAATTTTACGCTTGAAAGAGGAGAAGGACGTCTTGATCCTAGCTCATTTTTATGCTAATAGTGAGGTTCAGGACATAGCTGACCAGGTTGGAGATTCTTTCAAGCTAGCTAAGGATGCCCAGAATGCAAAAAATAAGATTATTTGCTTTTGTGGTGTCAATTTTATGGGTGAGAGTGCTAAGCTCTTGAATCCCGATAAAAAAATATTGATTCCAGACATAGGGGCAGGCTGTCCTATGGCAGACATGGTAAACCTAGATGATTTAGACGGTATCAAGGAAAAGTATGATGATGTAGCTATAGTCTCTTACATAAATACAAAAGCAGATGTAAAGTCTAGGAGTGATGTCTGTGTTACTTCTTCAAATGCTATGAAGATAGTATCGGCCCTACCGAACAAGAATATATATTTCTTGCCAGATAAAAATCTGGGATCATATATAGCAAACCAGATAAAGGACAAAAACTTTATATTCCATGAGGGCTACTGCAAGTACCATAACTTTGTGGAATATGAGGAGGTTGAGGACTTAAAGAATAGGTATGGCTACGATGTCCTTGTACATCCAGAATGTACAAGCCAAGTAGTTGAGCTTGGAGACTGCGTAGGATCTACTAAGGCACTCTTAGACTATGTTGGAAGGACTAAGAAGAAGGGATATATTGTCTGTACAGAAGAGGGCATTTTATACCAGATGAATAAACTATCACCGGATAGTGAATTTATTATACCTTCATCTATGAAGCCTTGTGAGGATATGAAAAAGAATAGCTTGGAAAATCTATACAGAGTATTGGTAGATGAAGGACCAGAAATTATACTTGACGAGTCCTTAATGGAGAAGGCCAGCCGACCTCTCAAAAAGATGATGGAGATGAGTTAAATGAGAGATTTTTATGATATTGTAATAGTTGGTAGTGGTGCGGCAGGTCTTTCTTGTGCCTTAAAATTAGACCCTATTTACCAGGTATGTTTAATATCTAAAAAGAGTATGGATGAGGCTAATTCATACCTAGCCCAAGGAGGTATATCGGCTAGGCTAGCACATGAAAATCTAGATGACTATATAGAGGATACCTTAAAGGCAGGCCACTATGAGAATGATGTGGATGTCGTTAGGAATATCTTAGATAAATCCCTGGATGTGGTAGAAGAATTAATAGGTTATGGTGTTAACTTTGACAAGATTGACCAGGATACCTATAGTCTCCATAAGGAAGGTGGACATAGGCTGGCCAGGATCTACCATGTTGGAGACTTTACTGGCAGGTCTATGTGTGAGGTTATGGCAGAAAGGGTGAAGGGCAGGCCTAATATAGATATTTGTGAAATACGACTTTTTACGATCTGATAATTGAAGATAATAAAGCTGTAGGCATAAGGGTCTTTGTTGGTGGCCAATATAGGAATATATATGCCCGGGCAGTTGTCCTGGCAACAGGTGGCATAGGGGGTATATTTAATTCATCTACCAACTATAAGTCGGAATCTGGTGAGGCCCTGGCTATAGCTATGAAGCATGGGCTAGAGATATTAAATTTGGAATATATCCAGATACATCCAACAGTCCTATATGATGAATCCATGGGTAGACATAGCTTAATAACTGAAGCCTTGAGGGGAGAGGGAGGCATCCTGCTTGGCATTAATGGAGACAGGTTTATCAATGAATTGCTTCCCAGAGATGTAGTCAGCAAGGCTATAAGACAAAAGATGGAGGAGGACCACAGTGACCATGTTTACCTATCTCTTGAGAATATAAGGGATAGGGAAAGTATTGATAAACGGTTTCCAACAGTTTTCCAGGACTGTATGGACAGGGGTATAGATATTAGGAAGGATATGATACCTGTATGCCCGGGCCAGCACTACCATATGGGTGGCATCAAGGCCAAGATAGATGGTAGGACTAGCCTAACAGGCCTATATGCTATAGGTGAGACATCTTGCACAGGCCTACATGGTAGAAATAGGCTGGCATCAAACTCACTTTTAGAGGCCTGCTTCTGTGGTATGAAGTGTGGTGAAAACCTGAATACTTTATTACCAGACTTTAGGGCCCATATGGAAGAAAACACAGAAACTAGAAAGATAGAGGATATAGTTGATGGTTACCATAAGATTTTGGTAGATACAATAAAGGAAAGGAACCATGATTTTTATGAATACTGGCTTAAAAATTAAGATGCTTGATAAGATTAAAGAGAGCCTTATGGAGGATATCAACTACAAGGATATTAGTGCCGATGCCATAATAGATGAGGATAGGATGGCCAGGGCAGACTTGATAGCCAAGGAAGACGGTATAATTTGTGGACTAGAGGTATTTTACCAGACCTTTAAAATCTTGGATGAAGGCGTAAAATTTACTTGTTCCTACAAGGATGGAGATAGGGTATCCAGGGGCGATAAGATAGCTATAGTTGAATCTAAGGCTCAAGCCATGCTCTTGGCTGAGAGGACTGGGCTAAACTTCCTTCAGAGGATGAGCGGTATAGCTAGTATGACCAGGTATATGGTGGATGCCCTGGGAGATGAATCCGTTAGTCTGGCTGACACCAGGAAGACTGCCCCAGGACTCAGGGTATTTGACAAGTATTCCGTAGAAGTTGGGGGTGGAAAAAACCACAGGTACAACCTATCTGATATGGTCATGTTAAAAGACAACCACATAGGTGTTGCAGGTGGCATCAGGCAGGCAGTTGAAAAGACAAGAGCCAAGATATCCTTCTCAAAAAAGATAGAATTGGAAGTGGAAAGCTTGGACCAGGTTAAGGAAGCCCTTAATGTAGGTTGTGACATAATAATGTTGGACAACATGTCTATAGACCAGATTAGAGAAGCTGTAGACCTTATAGCTGGCAGGGCCCTTATTGAGGTATCTGGAAATATAAGTCCAGAAAATATAGGTGGCTATAGGGGCCTAGGCATAGATATTATATCTTGTGGTGCCTTGACTCATTCGGTGAAGGCCCTGGATATTAGTTTGAAAAATATGGATATAATTTAGTTACAAATCCCATCAGGGTTACAACAAAAAGAATGCTGGAAGTAAAGCACCTAGAGGATGTATCAGATATTAAAGGCTATGAAATAGAGCCGGTGGAAATTATAACTTTTGGAAGTCCCTGTCAGGATATGTCAATAGCAGGGAAAAGAGCGGAACTTAACGGTTCTTGCTCTAATTTATTTTAAAGGAACTTGAAGGAAAGAGACCTCTCACAGAAGGAGAGTTGGCAAGACTGAATGAAGAATTTACTGTTGAATATACTTATAATTCAAACGCTATTGAGGGAAATACATTAACATTAAGAGAAACCGATTTAGTGTTAAGAGGTCTTACTATAGATAAAAAGCCGTTAAAAGATCATATGGAGGCAGTTGGACATAAGGAGGCATTTGATTTTGTAACTGAACTTGTAAAGGAAAAATGTGAAATTAATGAAAGAGTGATTAAACAAATCCATTATTTAGTTCTTGCTGATAAGAAAGATGATAGAGGTGTCTACCGAAGAGTTCCTGTTCGCATCATGGGTGTTGCACATGAGACTGCGCAACCTTATTTGATTGTTACTAAAATGGAAGAACTTTTAAGGAATTATTTAGCTAGTGAGGAACATATTGTTACAAAGATGGCTAGATTTCATATAGAGTTTGAAGGAATCCATCCATTTATTGATGGAAACGGAAGAACGGGAAGACTTCTTGTCAATCTTGAGTTAATGAAAGCAGGGTATCCACCTATCGATATAAAATTTACAGATGGGATTTCCTATTATAATGCTTTTGATGAATATCATGTGAAACATAATTTAAAAGCAATGGAGTCTTTATTTGCCAAGTATATCAATGAAAGATTAGATATATATTTGAAAATGTTACAAAATTAAAACGCAAATTGCAATTTCAAGTTGAACACTTGAAGTAATAAATTAAGCTACATGTACTTTGATAACTGAATACACCTGATCCAAGAAATCATCAAAGAGTTCCGTCGGCGTTGAATAGCAGAGCTGCCTCCTGGGCAAATCATTTCAATGTATTTTTATAAAGGCAGATGTTACAAAAGTAAGACTATTAAATGGGGATTTGAAGAAAATTCATGAATATTTAAATAGGGATTTAAGGTATATTGCGCTTTACGTAAACGGGGATTTGGGGTAAAATCATTATAGTGAGGTGATTACATGGGGACAACAGTCTTTAAAAGGAAAATATATAATGAAATTCTTGAATGGAAAAACAATCGAAGCGATAAGTATGCACTTTTGATAAGAGGAGCTAGACGTGTTGGAAAATCAACGATTGTCGAGGAGTTCGCAAGTAAAGAATTCAAATCATATATAATGCTTGATTTTGCTCGTACCAGTAAAGACATCAATAGCTTATTCGAGGATCTGTATAGTCTGGATTTTTTCTTTCTCCAACTGCAACAACTGACTGGTGTTAGACTGTATGAGCAGGAATCAGTAATCATATTTGATGAGGTACAGCTTCTGCCTAAGGCAAGGCAGGCTATTAAGTATCTTGTTGAGGACGGAAGATATAAATATATAGAGACGGGTTCACTTTTGTCTATAAGGAAAAATACGAAGGATATTCTCATACCAAGCGAGGAACATAAAATAGATATGTACCCCATGGATTTTGAAGAATTTCTGTGGGCAATCGGAGATGAAGTAACTGCAGATACAATTCGAATTCTGATGGAAAACAAAAGGCCGGCCGGCAATACGATGCATAGGAGTCTGATGCGTATTTTTAGGCTGTATATGCTTGTTGGCGGTATGCCTCAGGCAGTTGAAACATATTTGGCAGATAATAATCTGCAGGCAGTTGATGAAGCTAAAAGAGAGATTGTAGATTTATACGAGGAAGATTTCGCAAAAATAGATGGGACAGGCCTTGCGGGAGATGTCTACGATGCGATTCCAGCTAGCCTTAGCGGTAATGCATCAAGATATGTTTTGGCAAATGCTAGAGTTGGCATCAAGTCAGGACAAATGAAGGAGCTTGTCCCTGATATGTTGAGTTCCTATACAGTGCTTATTGCATATCATGCTAATAATCCAAGTGTAGGAATGTCGCTTGAGAAAGATGCGGGGCGCTATAAGCTTTTTACATCTGATGTAGGATTGTTTGTAACCCTTGCTTTCAGAGATAAGAAGTACACTGAAAATGTAATCTATAATAAACTGCTTTCTGATAAACTAGAGGCAAACCTGGGGTATGTATATGAGAATGCAGTCGCTCAGATGCTAACTGCTAAAGGAAATAAACTTTTTTATTATACAATGGGGAGTGAAACTTCAAATCATTTGCATGAAATCGACTTTCTAATATCGACAGGCGATAAAATATGTCCGGTGGAAGTTAAATCAGGAAACTATAGAAATCATAAATCGCTGGACAATTTTTGTAGAAAATTCAGTAGCCGCATAAGAGATAAGTACGTCGTTCATACGAAGGATTATAAGTGGGAAAATGGCATTAATTATATCCCTGTGTATATGGTGCCGTTTTTATAGAATCGAAAGATGTACAGAGAAAAGAAAATCCCACATGAGAACATGTCAATAATACATACTTAGTGTTCGCTCGTTTCATTGTGAGACGGTAGCGTTATTGTCCAAACTCAATTAAGGGAAACATTAGATTAGTAAGTTCTACTTCTGTATCTGGAGAATAAGATGATTAGTTATTGTATAGATTTAAATAAGTCCATTGTTAAAAAATGGGAAAGAGTGATATTTATGCAAGAAATAAGAATTATCGAAACATTGACAGAGTATCAAACACTGAAAGAACAAGAAAAGTTTAGTTTGTTTTTGTTTGGTTCACAGGCTTGTGCTCCGTGCAAAGCACTTAAAGAGAAAATTATAGTTTGGAGTGGAACACATCCGCAAGTAGTCACTGGCTATATATCAATAGATAATAATATCTCACTTGCAGCACAGGAAAACATTCTAGGAGCACCAGCAATACTTGTTTTCGTTGAGGGAAAAGAAGCAATACGAAAAATTGGATATTTCAGCCTTGAAGAAGTGTTTACTGCATTGGATAGATATATATCATACGGTGAATAAAGTAAGCCAAACTTATTTTGTTATCAAAGAAATTATCAGAATTAAAGGATAAAGTTATTATTTGATGAAATATTTATTATTATTTGGAGGATAATAAATTTATATATTGGAATTATATCAAAATAATTATTCAAAAGATTTAGTAGCATTTGATTCTTTATTTGACCACGCTATTGAGGATAATCTTCCTTGTCAAAGTGGGGCTGGCCTCATTTACAGGCATTACTTTATTTGGTTTGGCTTAAATATCAGTTACCCTTTTAGTTAAGTCCGGTACTGACGCAAACTAAAAGCTGGTACTGACGGCAATACAAAGTCAAAGAGAGTTAAGGAAAAATGTGGTTTCCGTTATCATCATACAAAAGAAAACGTTTCATGTGCATTGGAAGGTGTTCTTCGCACAGAACACATAACCTGTCTATCGAAGGCAGACTGAGTTTCATATAAGTAAATCCCAGTTTAGCAAGATATGGTTAAATTCGAACTTTACAAGGAGAAATTTTATGGATGTAATACAAGCGTTGCTTGATGGTGTTGCTATAGCGGCTATTTTTAACGGGGCGGTAGCTGCCTTGGTACTCATTAATCCAAGATTCTTTTTTGATTCTTATCCAAAGGCCATACAAAAGGCTGCACCCAAACAAATGACAAAGCAGGAGGAGAAGATAAACGGGATATTAACCGTTTTCATTGTTGGAATTTGTTTTGCCTATTCGACAGCAAGTGTTTTACACAAAGGGATTACCGGTTTTTTGAATTTGTTTTGGACGGGATATATTCAGTGGAGCATATTAAACTTAGGTGATTTTTTCTTGTTAGACTGTCTGTTATTTCAGGGAAAGTATAAGAACAAGATTGTAATCCCAGGAACAGAAGGACACAAGGATTATGAATTTAATAACTGGATGAAACATTTGGCAGTTGTTGAACATTTTCTAAAGGTTCCTTTCTTATTTATTCCAGCTGTATCGGCAATTCAGGCTTTGTTTATTGGTTTTTTAGGAAGATAAATTTGAATTTGAGGAGGGACTATGGCATTTGATTTTAAGAAAGAATATAAAGAGTTCTATATGCCTAAGAATAAACCAGAGATAGTTACTGTTCCAAAGGCAAATTTTATTGCAGTAAGAGGTAAAGGTAACCCGAATGAAGAAGGTGGAGCATATCAGCAAGCCATAAGCGTTTTGTATGCCGTAGCCTATACACTTAAGATGAGTTATAAGACCGATTATAAGATAGAAGGATTTTTTGAATATGTAGTGCCACCACTTGAGGGCTTTTGGTGGCAAGATGGTGTTGATGGTGTTGATGGTGTTGATTATTCTAGCAAAGATACCTTTAATTGGATTTCTGTAATAAGACTCCCGGATTTCGTAACAAAGAAAGATTTTGACTGGGCTGTTGAAGTGGCCACGAAAAAGAAAAAACTGGATTGTTCATCAGCAGAATATCTTATGATTGAGGAAGGACTGTGCGCTCAAATAATGCATTTAGGTGCTTTTGATGATGAACCAGCTACCGTTGAAATTATGGATGCATATCTTGAACAAAACGGATATGTGAATGATATAAACAATGATAGATTACATCATGAGATTTATCTTTCAGATGCAAGAAAAGTTGCTCCTGAAAAATGGAAGACGGTCATTAGACATCCAATTAAAAAACTATAAATTCCAGTTTGTAGGGAGAGCAAAATGTTAAAGATAAGAGATTTTACATTTCAAGAGGATTGGGAGAATAGAAGGAGTTGTCTGATGTTCTTTAAAGCGGACCGGGAGGAAAGCGCTTCATGGGCTGTAGACATTGGGTTTAAGCCCGGCGATTTTGAGGGAAATGAGATTTCCCCGTCCCTCTGTATCAATCCGATAGATACGGATAAGAGCACTGTAAAGGAATTGGTGGGGACTACATTTTCAGTAAAGACAGCTTTGGATAGTGAAGAGCGTGAGGATTCATTTTATATTTATGAAAATGAACCTTTGCTTGAATACAAGATAGAAATATTAGACATAGTAGAGGCAAAAGCTCATATAAAATGCAATGGGGTGCTTATTCTTGACGGCTATGCGGAGCCGTGGATAGAAGAAAGATTCCAAATAGACAGTTGGATTCCGGTAATAGAATCGGTGCAGGATTGGGATAAGTTGTCCTTATGACGGAATAATCTATTCGGCGGTTATCCGATGATTCATGCAATTCACGTTATCGCAGAAATAATTAGAATTAAAGGAAAAGTTAAGAGCTGAGGAGTTATATAAGGAAAAGTTAAGAGCTGAGGAGTTATATATGGTTATATTAGAATTGCATCAAGGCAATTACTCAAAAGACCTAGTTGCATTTGGTTCGTTAGAAGAAGGCAGATCCTTTGTATCTACAATACATGGGTATACTTTAGAAAAAGAAGATCAGCTTGAATACGAATATTTTAATCCTAAAGACATACCAGATTATACGGAATTAATATATAATGGCAATATTGTTCCTTTCTCTAGATTTATGTTTGATTCTGAGGAAAATGTTGAGATTATTTGGAAAGAAATTTCGAATCTATCCGTAACAAACGACCAAGTAATCGAAGGATATTCAAAAATTGATGCCTATGTCGTTAACAACGATGAAGTCAAAGACTATATTGAAGAAAGAGAAACGAAATATCGGCAGATAAAAGACGTCTTAGAGCGTAATGGATACGAAGTCGATAGAAGCTTTTTCGGAAGTGAAGATGGCGAGGCGGTTATCTACAGAAAAAACGATGCCGAAGATTGGAACCTACTCTGTCACATAGATCCAACGATTTTAGAGATACAAGACACTGAAGAATATGTTAAAGAAACGATGGATAACCCCAATAACTAGGAGAGCAACATGTGCAATATCGAATTGGAAAAATATCAGGGCAGGATTAAGGCGGCTTATGAAGCAAGTGCCTTTACAGAAGGTGTTACGCCAGAGTCAGAGGAAGATGTAAAAAAGTTCGAAGCAAATTACACCTCCATACCATCAGAGTACAGGTGGCTACTACTTAACTTAGGCGGCTGCTATTTGGTAGAGCCGTGGATTTTTAGTTTGAAAGAGCTTACGGAAAACTATACCATCTTTGAAGATGTATACGAGGAATACATGTGTGAATGTGAACACGGTCCAGCATTTCCTATCGGAGGTTTAGGTGATGGGAGCATCGTGTTTATAGACCTTGAAAGCGGCAAAGTACGTGGATATAACAATGATTATGCGGACCTTGAGGAAATTTCAGAGAGCTTCTCTGAACTTATCTTAGATCTAGTAGAGCAGGTAGAAAGCTTTTCTTCACACAATATATGATAAAAGGGGGATGTATAAAATATGCATTCTTGACAAAATGATAGATACCTTAAATTTAAAATAGAGGTGAGATCATTAGGCACCATATAGTTTTAGAAAGGAAATTTGCAGGTTTAAATTTATGACATTATTAAAAATTATTTTATTAGCACTTGGTGCAACTTTTTCAACGTTTGGATACTTAATCTACTTTAAGAAAAAGTATAATCTCATCAATGACTATGAAGCTAATCGCAAAGCTGGTAAGAAAACAGAATCTTATGCTAGAAAAGTTGGCCTTATTGAATTACTACTTGGAATTGCTTTGCTAATGATTGGCTTATACTTGATTGTTGCTATGCGAAGCACTTGAATGTGTTAATTAGTATCTGTAATGGATACATGATCATATTTATTATATGCGAGGAATAATATGGATTTTATACATGATAGAAGCAGCAATATTCTTTTTAGCCTTCATGACAGCAGGGTGAATAAGATAAAATATCATAATAAGACTTTGACATTAAAGGTACATAAAATTTTTCAATTTGTGGATGGTGAAGAAAAGGCATATCCAGGCGAAGTATGTTTTAGAGATTGTGATTTGGACATGTGTGATGTACTGATATTTAATAAAACTTTGGGTGAAGGCCGTTTTTATGGAAGGGCTATTGAATTACAGCAATTTATGGATGAATATGCAGGCTCAGAGTTTGAAATAATCAAAGAAGGTTATTTTGGTAATACGACAACATATACAGGCTGGCTTTGGGAAGATGGTAAACAACCAGTGTCAGCAATTATGTATATTTGGAACAGAGGAGATATGGTATATAGAGTAGAGAAATAAACTTTACTTAAACTAAGATTTTTGCTGCTTTGCTACGAAAAGTAGCAAAAAATATAATAAAGACAACTAATGTTTCTTGATTGGTAAACGTCAATTTACTAACCTTTGAGGTAAGTAAAACATAGCTAAATATCGGAGGTAGAAAAATGACTTTATTTGAAGATCAAATCAAACATTACAGAAAACAGGCAGGACTGTCACAGGAAAAGATGGCGGAGAAGATTGGTGTATCTCGTCAGGCGATTACAAAATGGGAAAATGGAATTGGAACACCTGATATTTCAAATTTGATGGCTATAGCTAATCTCTTTCAAATATCTATAGATGAATTACTGTCAAATGAGAAAACAGAGAGTAAAAAATCTGAATATATTTATGAAAGTCGTACGGAATACGATATCGATGGAAAAAAAGACTTTGATATCAAACTCGGTGGAGCATATAAAGTAGATTTAAAAGCGTATAATGGAGAAAAAATAGTAGTTGAACTATTCTCGAATGTTTATAAAAATATTCAGTCGGACTATAAAGTTAAAATCGATGATATAAGGCATAACATTGATATTGAGCTTGCAAGGTTAAACGGAGTAAGCGAAGCAATTGCTAAGGAGAGCCTCGTTGTAAATATTAATATCCCAACCCAATATATAGGAGGAGTGGAAATATCAGTTAATGCAGGGACACTTACTGTTACTGATATTGAAAATGAAAATATTGAAATAAATGGAAAAATCAGCGAAGTTACATTAAAAGGCAACAAAAGTGAAATTGAAATAGATTCAAATCTTGATATGCAGATTAATGTTACCTCACATGAAGGTGCAATTGAAATCAATCAATTGTCTGCAACATCAAGACTTATAATACCTGAAAACTTCTGTTTTAGAAGTGCAAAAAAAGGAATTGCTAATACTATTTATTATGAAAAGTACGGAAAAAAGGTAGAGTCATTTTCAAATGATGAATCCGATAATTATATTGAACTTAATGGGATAAAAAGCGAGCTTGTTATAGCTATTGACGAAGCATAGAATTTATTGGAAGAAAATGGATTGCACGTATATTTCGGCTGAGGAATTAGAAAAATTATGAGGGATTATGCATTATGGCAATAGATGGTGTGAAAATTATAGATAGCGATACAGGGTATGATATCTACAATTATGTTATCGGGAGCTATAAGGACGGGATGAGTGCAGATAAAATCATCGAAACCATGCTAGCTGAAGAAAAAGACTATTGCATCGATGATTTTTATTCTGAAATTTACTGGACGGCGCTTGCTTATTCACTATGGAAAATAGGACACCTGCCAGATGATGTAAAAGAGAAAACAATCGGAATCATCAAAAAAGGAGCGGATGAATTCTGGCTTGAAATAGACGGCAAGGCCTTAAAGCAAAGGCAAAAGAACCTGGATAAATTAGCAATACAATTAGAAAACGAAAATCCAAAGCCTATCAAGGTACCGAAGTCAAAGATTATAAGAAAGCCATACTTTAAAACCGGGGATGTACTTGCGATAAAATTTGATGATGAGTATGGTGTTTGCTTTGTGTCCTCGGTGGATGAAGGACCGAGAAAAATAGAATACCACTTAGCATGTACACGATTACTGCAAAATGAAAAACCTAATATCGATGATTTTATAAACAGTGAAATTGCATGTGGAAAACAGAATACATCATACTGCCTGAAGACAGACTGTTGGTTCAATCATAAAGAGCTAGGATTGATTATAGACAGATTTGAGAGGATTGCTCGAGTGGAATTGGAAGATTGTGTATTAGGAATTCTCTCGCCTGCTTCCACGTTGGAGGACATTTATAGTGAAATTTCCATAGACAAAAAGACTTCGAATCTTAAATTTAAAGATACATGGGAGCTGATAAGAGGGTTCGAAGTTAATGAGACATAATTAGGCGTTTGAATCAACTGCTGCAAATAGTTTTATTATGCTTTAGTACATTTGGAGGGGAATATAGCTTATGGGCGATAAACCAACATACTTTGTCTTTGATGATGCTCTCAGAGATAAGAGCTTAAGGAGATACCTTGACATATGCATCAAGGAAATACAAGAAGGAAAGGCCCACAAAGCACGCACGAGAGCAAAAGCAGGCTACCCTTCATGGCCATGCTTTAGAGTAGAAGGCAAAGAATTTCTTGTATCTTCGGTTCTCGAATACTACCTATATGACCTTCATTGCAATGGTTTTATAAGTGAAAGTGCAGAAGCCTTCACGGATAAGATGAGAGCAATATGTGGCTGGAAATGGGACGTTGACAGAGTGCTCAGAAAGTGGATAGAGAGGGTCTTAATAAGTCCGTTCTTCTGCGATGCAAGTGACAGTGAATATGAGCACAAATGGGTATTAAATCCAGAGAACCCAGGATATACGCTAACTGATGAGCAACTTAAGTTCGCTTGCTATATCGCAGTTTGCTTTACCAAATACGGTCATAGCTTTGATAAGGGTTTTACGAAAGAAATCTTTGATTTAGTCACTGCACTTGGAAGTAAACTTCCGGCACAGATAAAGAAAAACGGCAGCGGATCAATGCCAAAAGAAATCGCAGAATGCAAGACAGAAGATTTTTCCTGTATTGCAAATGACGCCTTTGCCACTATAAAAATATCGGTAAAAAATGAGTCTGAGGAAAGCTATAGTAAAATCCTAGATTACCTTTGCAATTTGCTGGAGTTTGGATTTTCGCATAGTTATGCTATAGAATTCAAAGGGCAAAATAAGATATATCTTCCTATCAAAAAGCTACCTAAGAAAGGTGTAAACCAGCTCTTCGCTAATGCTATTATTTACCCTAAGCTCCATGACAAAATTGAGAGATATGCTAATCTAGCGATGAAGGAGTTTGAGTGGTACCTGAACCTTGATGGCGAGTACTCCGCGATGCCTGGAACATTTGCGGTGTTTGCATTAGGACTATACGATGAAAAATATCATAGGCTTATATGCGATTATTTAGCCCTCTGTGACGGGGAACATCAAAGCATTCAAGGCGAATTTGTTCTTGCTTATATAGAAAAGTTTGGCTTCACAGAAAAGGGAGTTGAGCTGTATAAACTATGTAGCTCAAACATACAGGCGCTCCCCAAAAAACTGATAGCTCAATATAATAAATTCGTTGCTCAGAGGTAAGGTGTTTTGAGGTTTTTATGAAACAGATTAATGAAGCAATCAAAGCGTTTTTAGCAAATCCACAAAATATGACGTGGTGGAATATTCAAGGCTCAAAAATGTGAATCTGGGTGCATCGTTTTTTACTATTCTTATTGCTGTCGGAGCAGAAGTAGCTGGTCACTACATCTGCAAGTGGCTAGATAGTAATCATAATGACAATTAGCACATTGAAAAACCAGGAGCTGGCACTCCTGGTTTTTCTTTGCGTGTATACATGACGCTTAATATCATTTCTTGGTTATTAACAATATAGCAAAGCTTTATTTATATATAATAGTACTTCTATAACGATAGGATATGCAACTTTAATGAATACCTAAACCTACAGTAATCATAAAATTTAACGATAGAAACATAACCGTCATGTTAGCATCTTTCTTTTCTTTCTCGAGCATTTTATATGTATATATTAAGACTAATATAATGGATATTGACGATCCAGTTTTAATAACAGAATGTAATTGGGATACATCAAACATGGTATATATTGCATAAGCAATAAAAGAAAAACAGCTTCATAGATATATATTATATTTTTTTATAAATTACTCATTTTTTTCATAAGCGCCTCCAAAAAGTATTATATACATGTTTTAAATTAAACTATCTAACTTATAATTAACATTTACACAAAAAAATATAAGTATTGAATATAATATTTGTACGGTATACTATGAAATTTATATATGTTTTATAGTTTGTTTGTGTAGGGCTGGATTGATATTTGTTATCCTGATTACAATAATCCATATGACAAAATCTTTCATAATAAATTAGCTTTCCAAAAAGTAAGTAATGGCGATTTATTTGCTATTGATTTGTAAGAAGAAGGCTATGGAAAAATCGTATATTTAAGCCATGATGGAAGCGATATGCATGGCTATGTAATGGCAAATTCATTCCAAGAGTTTTTAGACGAATACACCCAAATAGGGTGTGTAGGTGGTGAAGATTGGCAGTGGGAAGCTTTTACAAACAATCGTGCAACACCAATAGATGGTAGCTGCGAAAATGCAAAGAAATGGCTTGAAATACTGTTTAAGTGTAACTGAATCTTAGGAGACAGGTAAAATTATGATTACAGGTGTTGATTACATCTTATATACTGATAAAAGTCAGGATGCTCTTATAGAAAAAATAAAAGAAACTATTCCGTTTTGGGGGAATCCATACTTTGTTATTGATAATGAAGATGAAACAATAGATGTTTATATTTCCCGAGATGAGGAGATGTTTCAGCTAATGGAGGAAAAAGGCTTTTATGCAGATGAACTTTCTGGAGAAGGTCCGTTTTTACTAATAATTAATAAGCAATATTCATCAAAGCTAAATAGGATAACACTTGTGCTAGCCGAAGAAGTTGATGAATCCAAATTTTCCAAGCAAGTAGAGGGCTGGATCAAATCTATTTTGTAGAAAAGTATAACAAACCAATATAATATTATACATAGAGCGAAATTAGGTAAGGAAATGAATGGAAAAGACTTTGTAAAACTGTGTTTTTAGGGAAAAAATGTTTACTGAATGGATAGAAAGAAAAAAGCGAAAATGTAATTGTAAAGTGCATTTTGGAAGCGACAGTATCAGAATGAAAGACTGTAGAGTTGCCCCGGTTCATATGATTTTAGATGAGATTTATGATAATCAGGAGCTTGATTTTTATGTTGAAACCAAATACGATGTCTATCTTCTTCGCATTATAAATAAGGAAGATAGCCGCGGGATTATCTGCCCTGCAAAACGTGATGGAATTATATATATCATAAGTAATTTGCCGGTTAACAGGGGAAATATTACCAAGCAGGTTAAAAGAACGTTAAACAGTGTAGAAAAATACGGGTTTCCGAATTTGAAGAATCCTAAATTTGAGGTTGAATTTGATATCGAGTGAGATGTGTTAAGTAAAATCATTGATGTGAAATATTGCCAATTACTGTTTTTCTTGTTGTAAGATTTAAGTGATTCATTGGCTTAGAATAAAAAGATACGGGGGAAAGCTATGGGTACATGGAGCGCAAGCATTTTTGGTAACGATACATCTCTTGACACCAAAGATGAATTTTTTGAAAGGTATAATCAGGGAGAAGAGCCTGAGGATATAAAGAAAGACCTGCTTTTAGATATAGATGATGAAGATAGATTTAACGTGATGTTTGCTCTTGCGCAATGTATGTGGGAAGTAGGGCAATTAGATGAATCGTTTTTATCTGATATAGAGAAAGTCATAGAGAACAAAGAGGATTTGGCTGTTCTTGAAGAACTTGGTGCTGACAAGTCATTTATCAAACAGAGAACTTCGAACTTAGAAAAATTCCTTAATAAAATCAGTGTCAAAAAAGAAAAGCCGAAAAAGAGGGTTGCTCCACCTATTCCTGTGGAAAGTAAATACAGAAATGGTGCGGTAATGGTGTTTCAATTTGAAGATGAAACGTACGGTGCATTAATCTCTGTAGATAGCAAATTTTACGACAAGGAAACATACTATTCTTATATACAGACAGATATTAAAATGTCAAGAAAACCAAGTATTGACGATGTGCGAAAGGCGAGGATTATCGACCCGAGCTTTCATAGTGAGGAATATAATTTATTTCGCGATCCGAAGTTTTATTACTCATTTGTGTACTGCATTTCGGGATATTTAAAGACTACTGCGACGAAGCGATTTGAAAAATATAACGACAGCTTCTTTGAAGTTATCGGATATTTATCCGATTGGGGAGATTGCTGCAGCGGAGGCTATGATGCTTTTGATTATTATAAGCAAAAGACGAGTGACGAATTTAAAATAACTGCACAAGAAGAGCTCACCAAAAGGTTTAACGAAAATCCGGATGTTCGTACAAGCATGACTGTTGGTGAGATAGATCTGGAAGCTCAAAATTATAATAGGTAGTTTTCAATCTAGAATACAGAATATATATAAATGCCTTCCAAGATTATTGCTAATCTTAGGAGGCGTTTTTGTACATATCTGAGAAATATTAACGAGATAACCGCCTTAACCCTCGATGTTTGGAAGTGTAGCTAGGCTCGCTTCAATTTCCTCGTCGCTTGGTACGTAGTCAGTCATATTGCCATCGTTAAACTGTTCGTAGGCATAGAGATCAAAGTAACCAGTTCCAGTAAGTCCAAACAGAATGGTCTTTTCTTCGCCAGTCTCTTTGCACTTCAGAGCTTCATCTATAGCTGCCTTAATAGCATGACTGCTTTCTGGAGCAGGGAGTATGCCTTCAACTCTTGCAAAGTCACGAGCAGCTTCAAAGACTTCCGTCTGTGTATAGCTTACAGCCTCGATTTCGCCTTGGTGATATAGCTCAGAAACGATTGGGCTCATACCGTGGTAGCGCAGTCCGCCTGCGTGATTAGGTGCAGGGATATAGCCACTGCCAATCGTGTACATCTTTGCCATTGGGCACACATGTCCAGTATCGCAGAAATCGTAAGCATAACGACCTCTTGTAAGGCTAGGGCATGATGCAGGCTCAGCAGCGATGAAGCGGTAGTCTGCCTCGCCTCTAAGCTTTTCGCCCATGAATGGTGACATGAGACCGCCTAAGTTGCTACCGCCACCAGCACATCCGATGATTACATCTGGCTTGATGCCGTACTTCTTCATTGCGGTCATAGCTTCTTCACCAATTACACTCTGGTGTAGAAGTACCTGATTTAACACGCTTCCTAGTACGTACTTATATCCATCGCTTGTCGTAGCCGCCTCTACTGCCTCGGAAATCGCACAGCCAAGGCTTCCTGTAGTTTCAGGGTGCTCGCTCAGTATCTTTCTACCTACCTCTGTAGTTTCAGAAGGAGACGGTGTAACCGATGCACCATAAGTCCTCATAACCTCACGGCGGAATGGTTTCTGTTCATATGAAACCTTAACCATGTACACCTTGCAGTCTAGACCGAGGTAAGAGCAAGCCATGGATAGGGCAGTTCCCCACTGACCAGCACCAGTCTCGGTTGTGACGCCTTTGAGCCCTTCCTTCTTAGCGTAGTAAGCCTGTGCTATTGCCGAGTTGAGCTTATGACTGCCGCTAGTGTTGTTTCCCTCGAACTTATAATAAATCTTGGCAGGGGTCTGGAGTTTCTCCTCAAGGCAGTAAGCGCGTACGAGAGGGGAAGGTCTGTACATCTTATAAAAGTCTCTTATCTCCTCCGGAATCTCGATATATCTATCGGTATCATTTAACTCTTGTTCTATAAGCTCATCGCAAAAGACAGGTTTCAGATCATCGAAGGTTACCGGCTTTCCAGTACCTGGATTTACAAGTGGAGCAGGCTTACCTTTCATATCAGCTCTCACATTGTAATAGTGTGTTGGCATCTCATTTTCTTGCAAATAAATCTTATAAGGTATTGCACTATTGTTTGTGTTGTTTGACATTTTACTCTCCTTTGTCATCTCATCTAATCTTGCGAAGTGTGAAAGAAAGCAATAAAAAAACTCTCGTCCCCAAATTGCTGGGACAAGAGTTGAATCTCCTGCGGTGCCACCCGGCATTGACGTAAAAACGCCCACTCCTTCGCATACTAACATATGCAGATATTGTTTACGAAGTATCTTCTCCGTCGCCCCTAATGGAGTCTAGATATTAAACTCGTTCAGTTTGCCCTCAGGAGGCCATTCAGCAAAGCACATACAGTCTGCAATCACACCATCTGCAAATCTCTCTTCTGCTGCATCTAAGCTTACTATTCTCCCTCAACGGTTTGTAATTTTTTACAATATTAACATCGAAATCTGTGAGGGTCAACATAATCTATAATAAATTATGTTTATGCATATAATTATTTCGTTAAATCACTATATAATATTGACTTATTATCCAAATGATGTTAAGTTATGACCATAAAGATATTATTAAAATGATAATAAGTTGAGATGAGGTGAATACCATGAAAAAAACATTGATTGTTGTAGACATGCAGAAGGATTTTATTGATGGAGCATTAGGTACGAAAGAAGCAGTGGACATAGTTCAAAATGTTAAGAATAAGATCGCTGAATATAAGTCTAGAGGTGATGAAATAATTTTTACGAGAGACACTCATAAGCTAAACTACCTTGAGACGAATGAGGGTAGACATCTCCCAGTAGAGCACTGCATCGAGGGGACTGAAGGCTGGGAAATCCCGCAAGAGCTTATGTCGAAGGTGCTACTTATTTAAATAAACCGAGCTTCGGATACACTGACTGGGACAAATTTGATTTTAAAGATGTTGAAATTATTGGACTTTGTACAGACATATGTGTAGTCTCGAACGCACTTATAATCAAGGCAGCATTTCCAGAAATTGATGTAACTGTAGACGCGTGCTGCTGTGCAGGAGTAACACCAGAGACACATGCGTCTGCATTGACTACCATGAGATGCTGTCAGGTAAACGTAATCGGCGAATAGAAAAACCACATTCATTTTTCCATAAGGTAATTAGTAATGGGAGAATTTATATGATCCGTATAGATAATAAAGAAATTGATCTGAAGCATTTTCCGGATGGTACTATGCTCATAAAACACTTATCTGATGGTGAAAATACCAAAATCACTTGGCTTTATGATAATGATGAAGAGTGCATGGTGATGTATTTCCTGGTGAAGCACCTGAGAGCTCATGGGGTCAAGATAATTGAACTACTAATGCCCTATATTCCAAATGCCAGAATGGATAGGGTAAAGAACTCCGACGAAGTATTCACGCTTAAGTATTTTGCTGAGTTTATCAATAATCTTAAATTCGACACCGTGGAGGTACTTGACCCACATTCAAATGTTAGTACCGCGTTAATCGATAACATCTCTATCATTGAACCGACGGATATTATCTTAAATCTACTTGAAACCGTGAATAGTGACGGAAATACCATTCTGTTTTTTCCAGATGAGGGAGCAATGAAAAGGTATTCTCACATAGCATCAAAGTGTGATATTCCTTATGTGTTCGGAATGAAGAATCGTGACTGGAGATCAGGGGCGATATTGGGGCTTGAAGTGCTTGGAGAAACCGATGTAGTTCCAGGCAAAAATATCCTTATTATCGATGATATATGCTCGAGGGGCGGAACGTTTTTACATAGTGCTAAAGCTTTAAAGCTATGGGTGCTGCCGATATTGACCTATATGTGTCCCACCTCGAAAATTCAGTTTGGGAAGGCGATATGATTAGGAGTGGGCTCGTTAGAAATATTTATACAACTAATAGCATATATCGCTTCCAAGATAAGGGACCAGTTAAGGTTGTAAAGGAGTATTAGAGAGGAGTTCATCATGAGTGCGAATAAGATAAATCCTATGCTGCTTATAGATTTTTACAAGGCTGTACATGCCGAAATGCTACCTAAAGGAATAACAAAGTCCGTTTCATATTTTACACCGAGGATGAGCCGCGTAAAGAGATGGGACAAGGTTGTAATGTTCGGACTTCAAGGCTTTATTAAGAACTATTTAATTGATTACTTTAATGAGGAGTTCTTTGGAAGACCTTTTGATGAAGTAATCGAAGATTATAAAAGGATTATGGATAACGCACTTGGTAGTGAAGCTTATAAAATAGAAAAAGTGGAAGAGCTACATCATCTTGGGTATCTGCCAATTGAGATTGTTGCCCTACCAGAAGGCACATTAGTTCCAATGCATGTGCCTATGTTCGGAATTACTAATACACACCCAGACTTTGCATGGCTTCCTCAGTCGCTTGAAAGCTTAATATCTGCCGAAAGCTGGCATCCTATGATCGCTGCAACTGTCGGATATACGTATAGACAGATTGTAAATGAATATTACGACAAAACATGTGATGATAATATTCCTCGTGCGAGAGCTCTAGGGGCATTTGACTTCAGAGGAGAAGAATCTGTTGAATCTGCTGTGAAGGCTGGCGCTGGCTGGTGCTTGTCGTTTCTAAACACCGCTACTGTTCCGACTATCCCGTACCTCGAGGCTAACTACAATTGTGACTGCACGAAGGAGCCTGTAGCGTTTGGTAGCCCAAGTACCGAGCATTCGGTTATGTGTAGCAATTATGCGATAGATGGGGATGAAATTACCTTGCTCAGAAGACTGCTTACTGAGATATATCCAAATACAAGCTTCAGTGCTGTATTAGATTCATACGACTACTGGAATATCATCGATAATGTGCTTCCTGAATTAAAGCATGAAATCATGGCACATAACGGGTGCATGCTCATGAGAGGCGATTCGGGGGACTGCGTCGAAGTCGTAACTAAAACTGTCTTCAAGCTGTGGAATCAGTTTGGTGGAACTATAAACAGCAAGGGATACAAGGTTCTTGACCCTCATGTGAAAGCAATTTACGGTGACTCGATAACCGTTCAAAGATGCGAAGAGGTCTATAGAATTCTTGAGGAAAATGGATTTGCTTGTTCTAATGTCGCACTAGGTGTTGGATCGTTTTCAATGCAGTGCATTGAAGAAGGTGGTGTGCTGAAACCGTTTACAAGAGATACTTTCAGCTCGTGCATTAAAGCTACTTACTGCGAGATTGAGGGAAAACCATATCCTATTTTCAAGAATCCTAAGGACGGTGGATTCAAAAGGTCACAGAAGGGTTGCTGCACTGTGTTTAAGGATGATAATGGCGAGCTTAGTTACAAGGATGAATATACTTGGGAAGAAGTATGCAGAAATCCTAAGAACGAATTAATTTCTGTTTTCAAAGATGGTAAACTTACAGTAAGCCAGACTCTAGCGGAAATAAGAGCGGTGCTACATAAAGGTGAATTTTAACGGTAAATTATAATAATAATTATGTGTTGTTTTAAAAGGATATGGTTATGATGGAATATAGATTCGATGCAGAGAAGATAAAGGATGAAGTGGTTGTGTGGATTCGTCAGTTCTTCGATGAGAATGGACCAGGCTGTAATGCGGTACTTGGAATATCAGGTGGAAAGGACAGTTCCATCGCGGCAGCCCTATGCGTAGAGGCACTTGGTAGGAACCGCGTAATAGGCGTGCTTATGCCAAATGGCGAGCAAGCTGATATCGAAATGGCGAGGCTATTAATTAATCATTTAGGAATACGGAGCATCGAGATTAATATAAAGTCAGCCGTGAATGGGGTGTTGAATGGGATTGAATCAGGTAAGAAGAATGGATTGAACTTAGAGATCTCAAAGCAGACAAAAGAAAATCTACCACCTAGGATTAGAATGTCAACGGTATATGCGATAAGTCAAAGCATGAATGGTAGGGTTGTTAATACATGCAATCTTTCAGAAGATTGGGTTGGCTATTCAACTAGGTACGGCGATTCTGTCGGCGATTTCAGTCCTATGTCTAATTTGACTGTAACGGAGGTTAAGCGAATTGGTCGTCTGCTAGATTTGCCAGATGTGCTAATTGACAAAGTGCCTATCGATGGTTTGTGTGGAAAAACCGATGAAGATAACCTTGGGTTCACTTATGAAATGCTGGATCTATATATTAGGACAGGCGAGATTACCGACTTGGAAAAGAAAGAAATTATAGATAGAAAGCATGTACAGAATTTATTTAAATTGAAACTCATGCCTATGTTTGATCCTAAAATTGATACTATATAATTAATAATTACTTACTTAAGAACTGAAATTATAGTAACGGAAAGAATAATTGGTTAGCGGGAGATGACCTATATGACATACGACATAAATAGTTCTGAAGAGAGGGAATACCTCGAGAATTACAATATTGAGCAATTTGAACGTCCATCAGTTGCCACTGATATAGTTGCGTTTGCTGTAATGCAGGATGGGGAGCAAAGTAATATTAGGAAGCTGGAAAATAGAGAGCTTAAACTTTTGCTTATCAAGAGATCTCAATTTCCGTACAAAGGTGCTTGGGCACTTCCCGGGGGGTTTTTACGACCAGGTGAAACCATCGAGGAGACTGCAAAGCGTGAACTCCTTGAGGAAACAGGCGTAGAGAATCCATTTTTACACCTAGCAGGGGTATACTCAGAAGCCGGAAGAGACCCTAGAGGTTGGATTATATCAAATAGCTTCATATCTCTAATTAATGCGGAAAATTGCTCACTAAGGGCGGATACTGATGCGTGGGATGCAGCGTGGTTCTGCGTAAAGCTTCAGAGTGATAATACTTCGTCTGATGATTCTACAAGCACAACTAAAATGATAAAACACACTCTCACCTTATCTTTTGACAGTGCTTCTTCCGATAGCAATATAAAAGGTGATGAGAATATTGAGATTAAAGCAATTGTGTCAGAGAAATCAACAAGAAAAGGCCACAACCACGTATCGAGCTATCAGATAGTAGACAGCGGTGAGCTGGGATTCGATCATGCCAAAATCATAGTCCAATCACTTCTCGAGCTCAGAGATATGATGGAGTACGACCTTAGAATTGCGTTTGATTTATTGCCAGAGTCATTTACCTTAGCACAGCTACAGAGTACTATTGAAAAAGTGACGGATAAGAAGTTCCTGTCTGCAAACTTCAGAAGGAAGGTTGCAGAATACGTTGAAGAAACTGGAGAGATAATTGAGGGATATGGACATAGACCAGCGATGCTGTTCCGCGTAAAGAGTGCAAATCATTAAAAAAAGCTGCTGGACAAATTATATAATTATGTGAATTAACCTAAGGAGATATACATGATAGCAAAGGCTGGAGATATTTACTGCGTTTACAATGAACTTTTTAAGAAATACACTGCTTGCCAAGTAACAAAGGTAGATGATAGCGGTAAAAATCCGCAGGCTATTATATTGTCACTTGACTGGTTCGGTGACAAACTACCTGAACTGGATGATTTTGCTGCGGTGACACCACTTTATATCGATTACATGTACTGGAATAGAGCTTTATATATGAAAAAGGTTGATGTAAGTGTTCCGCCTAATTATGTTTACATTGGTAATCTCACACCGATTAATAATGATGACACAGATATTTATGGTAGCTGGAGTAAGGGGCATGAAGTATATAATCAGTTTATATGGGAAAAAATTCCTAAAGATAAACGAGATACTTTTAAGAAAGCAAATGCAAGTGATGAGTTTGTAGAATTTGAGGGTAAAAGACGAAGGATACGAACCCATAACGAAAATGATAATTGGCATGATTTTGATGATGCATTAAAACTTAAGGTATTTCCTTGTCTTTCATCTCTGACGGTTACACGATGGCATAAGAACTTATTTGATTATCTAAATTCGAATCCCTTTATTAGAGAATTTATAATTGAGAATCATGGCAAATCGAAGCTCGACTTCTCAAAAACTTCTATACATAGGCTCACGGTTGATATGACAGGACTTGATGTGCTAGTGCTAAATGAAGATTTGAACATGATTTCTTTAACCGGACAAGTAAAAGAGCTTTGCAAGATAAGGGCTCGCGATGCCGGTAAATATTTGATTTTAAAATGCGATGAAACAGTTCCTAAACTTGACGGCTTAGAGGAACTAAATTCGCTCCATGTGACAGCAGTAACAAAGATTGATATTGAAGATATTTATAGAAAATATCCGAAGCTTAAGGAGCTAAGGCTGTGGGGTAAACCTGGCAAGATAATAAATTTTGGAGAACTGTCGAAATTTAGTGAATTAGAAGTCCTAACAACTATGGATGTCTTCGGATTTACAGCCCGTGAGGTGCCAAGACCAGATGATTTAAAAAAACTATACAGATTATGGATGGATAGTCTTCCAGAAGATGCTGCTAAGGAAGTAAAAAAGCTTTACAAAAAACATAAAGATGCCGGACTCGACCTATGGATAACCAAGCCAAGAAAAGAAGAATGGCTCGCACAGAATCTTGATAATCCTTTTCGCTCATGGGATGGGGACGAAAATATACCACAAGGTGTTGCAAAGAAAGCGGTCACGATATATAGAAAGACTAGGTCAGCCATGGTTAAACTAATCGCAGATCCAGATACTGACTTAGTAAAGGAAACAGAGACTTTAGTGAGAGAATATACCGTGGGCTTTAACAAGATGGATAAAAGAAAAAATTTTATCTATACTACCGAAAGGGATGAAATATTCCAGGCACTAGAGGAGATTTTAAACCTGATACCTGATGAATTATCTATTGATAAAAATGCACTTATAAATGTATTCGATGAAGTAAAGGAGTTCTAATGGTTTTACTAGATTACTTAAAATGGCGAAATGATGTAAGCCTCAAAATTTCGCCATTTAACGATATAGATAACGTCATCTTGTCGTGTCTTGCGTATATAGATTTCGGTGAGTTTTTTGCTAATTCTGATGAGTCTTATACACTTGAGGAAATATTTGAGCTTTTTTGCAAAAACCACTCGCTAGACAAGATTAGGGAGAGCAAGCAGTTCACTGAGCGTGTAGCACTGCTGTTAGAAGAGATGGTGCAAGCTGACCGATTCAAAGGGACAAAAGTTGTGCACTATGCGGAAGATCTCGATAAGGAAAAGGTAAAGCAATTTGCAGCGGTTACATTCATACTTCCCGATGGAACGAATTACATCTCTTTTAGAGGTACTGACAGTACCATTATAGGTTGGAAAGAAGATTTCCTAATGACTTTTATGGCAGATACTGAAGGTGCAAAGGAAGCTGTTAAATACTTAAATGAAGTATCGAAACTCCTAGAAGGTGAGCTGATAGTAGGCGGTCACTCGAAAGGGGGAAATTTTGCTATGTTTGCTTCTGCGTTTTGTGACAAGGTGATCCAAGATCGTATCAGCCGTGTATATAACAACGATGGTCCGGGATTTAGAGATGAAGTAATTAAGTCAAGTGAATATCAAGCTATCGTACATAAGATTTGTACAATTGTTCCTCAAACATCGATGATTGGACAACTGCTTGCGAATGAAAGTGAGCAGAAAGTTATCGAGAGCGATGCATTCGGTCTATATCAGCATGACGCTATGACATGGAAAGTAAAAAAGGATAGTTTTATCGAGGCAGAGCTGGATGAATTCGGAATCTTTGTTGATGTAGCGCTTGGTTCGTGGCTAGAAAAGATTGACGATGAAACCAGGCTATCGATTGTATCTACTGTATTTTCAATGATTGAGGAGACAGAAGCTGAGACGTTTTATGAGTTTAGCGATAGCCTTTTCAAGAATACAGGCATTATTATAAAAGGTCTGGTTAAGCTGCCAAAGAGAAAAAAAACAGAACTCATGACTGCTTTAAGTAGCCTTGTTAAGGTTAGTAGCAAAACAGCATTTAGTAAAATTCCAAAACCAGTAGAAAGACTTAGAATCGAAAAAAAGAATAATCTGTAGCATTGTTATTAGACAACCATTCTAAAATTAAAAAAATTGTTGAAATTCTATAGATTTCATTATATAATCCGCCTGAATAACAAGACCAAGAGGAGGACTGTGATGAATAGAATAATCAATAAGTTGAGGAATCCTATAATAGTAACAGTGCTGATGGTATCTATTGTATTGATTCCATTTATTTCTAGTCCGTTTACAGAAGTTTACGCTGAAGATGTATATCAAGCGTATACAAAATCGGGAGAGTATCCGGCTAGTGATCACCTTAAAAACCCAATCTACGTTAGACCAAACGGCTCAAACGATAAGGGCGATGTAGCATATTGCTTCAATGATCATAAATCATTTCCTGAAAGCTCTTTTTCACCGAGAAAGACTTTATATACAAAGGAACTTGGAACAGCTGCAAAGTTTGAAGAACTTGCTGATACTGAAAGAGTGAACGGTGAAAATCTTTATAATGGATTAGTAAGGGTAATTTACGATGGTTATCCTAACAACAAATCGAGAATAAAAGAACGATATGGATTAACAGATGGTCAGTTTAGACAGATAACACAGTATGCAATTTGGTATTATACTGACACTTTCAATATGCCAGCAAGAGATACAAGTGGTAACAGTTTTACTGAAAATGAGAAAAATGCATTTAACGATTTAGTTAATAGTACTACTGCAATTCCTGCGGGAACGAAACTCGACATTTATAGGTCAAAAGATAATGCTTATCAGAATTTGTTAAGTGGTCATTTTCAGAATAATACTCCTACTCCAACGCCGACAACTAAGGAAGTTGAGTTTAGTAAGGTGAAGCTTGGCGGAACTGAGCTTGCAGGAGCCGAGATTGAGATCTATAAAGGCACACAGAAGGTTAGCGAGTGGAAAAGCGGAGTAATAAGCCACAAGATCCAGCTAGAGCCTGGAACATATAGATTCCATGAGGAGGCTGCACCAGCGGGATTCCTTGCAGTTACAGACTTTACATTTACAGTAAATGCAGATGGAACCGTAACACTCGGAGCAATTGCTCAGGGTGAGACTGTAGTTGCAGCAAATGGAAAAATCACTGTAACAGACAATGCGCAGACTACACCGACTCCAACACCGACAACTCCAGGTACAACACCAAAGCCAGGGGCAAAGAAGCCAAGTGTTGTGGTAAAGTCTAAATCTCCAAAAACAGGGGATGAAGGAAACTTTGCACAGTATGCACTATTACTTCTGTCTTCGGGACTAGCTCTAAGCGCTATTGGATATAATCGCAGAAAGAATGTGAAGTAGAGATAAAGATTAACCTATTTCACATAAATAGGATAATAATTTAAATAGAAGCTGGGTATATCGCACCCAGCTTTTTTTGATAGAATTAACTTATATCTATAAATAGACGTGTTTTTTTGCAGTAGAGACCTTTAGGATTGATACATATGATGAAGGATATAAGAGCGCACTGGATACAGTTAAAAGCAGAATATGAAAATCGATATAAAGAATCTTTTTTAAAAGATTTTGAAAAATCAAAAAACTATCTCGAACAGATGAAAGAATATCTACTCTCTAAGTTAAAGGAGCATCACTCTGATGTAGATGCAATATGCACATTGGCTTCTGTCAAATTAGAACTCAGGGAAGGTGACACCAAATATATTAAATTGCTTGAGGATTTTCTAGATAGATTTCAAAATGAGATTGATGATAAGCAAGTTGCGAGGATTTATACCAACATTGCTTTCGTTGAAGATTACTCAAGAAGAGCGTTAGATTATTTGATAAAAGCGAAGGATTTGAAATCACCATATGTAGAGACATATAAAGCCCTCGGACTTTATTATTTTCCTGATTATGATTTCTCTAAAGAGAAAAAGAATATCGTGCGTAGTAATGAGTTTTTTAAGTATGCACGAGAGCTAGAGAATAGTTATGAATCTAATATTAACTATGGGGCATCACTTTATGCACTTGGAGAATATCAAGAGGCGAAAGATATATTTGAAAAATTAATTACGGTGTATCCAGATAGAATGTGGCTAAAGCTTTGTATAGCATACTGTGATGTGGCTCTCGGTAACAAAAACGCTGCAATTTCATATCTAGAAAATATAAAAATAGGATCTGACGATAATTATGATTTGAATACCGATGATATTATGGAATATCAGGTATTTGATGCATATTATGCGCTAGAAGAATATGATAGATTCCTGAGCTACTGCACTGAAGAAGTGGATAACGAATACTATACAGTTGATTGGGAACACTTGTATTATGTGCTGTGGATAAGTGGTAAAAGAGATAGGTTTACACGACTTGAAGAAAAGAATCGAAAATATCTTGAGGGTGCAATCGCTGATGCCATAGTTGATACAGAATATGATAGTGAGAAGGAAAAGCAGGAGACTTTAGAAAGCTGGGAGGAAGATAAGCGAGATTTTGAAGAAATGATATCCCGCATAAAGTACAAGCAGCTGAGACCGGAAATGGAGCTTAAATTATATCCAGAATATTCTTGTTATATGGTGGACTGTGTAAGACATAAATTTTAAATATCACGAGGAATTGATATGAAATATACGATTGAGACAATGGATAATGAACTATGCAACTTGGAAAGCAATGGTGAGAAAGAACGTAAAAAAGCCTCAAGTTATTTTATGAGAGCTGCATGCAAAGAGCTTGGTACTAAAGATACAAAACAGGTAAAGGTTTGGTTTATTATCAATACAGATAGATATATCTCAGCAATTAAAAAAGAGACCGATACTGATACTATATGGAACAATGTATATACTCTCCAATGCTTTTGTGCACGATATATTCATTTAAGTCATTTATATAAGGCTGACTCAGATATAATTACAGAAGACAAAATTAATCATTTTGAAGAAGAAAGTAAAAAATACGTTAGATATTTGCTTGAGACACAAAAACACCCCAAGGTACTGCAGGCTGTAGCATCGTTCTTTTGGATATATGAAGAAGCATTTGTATGGGATGTTTTCATAAAAGTATTAGAGAAGAAAAGAGATAAACTTACGTTGTCCCACATTAAGATTGCTATCAGGCAGTGCTATAGTTCTTCGCAAAACAATAAAGTAAAAAAATATATGTCTGAACAGCAGCGAGAAGAACTCATAGCTATTTTGAAAGAAAAAAATATTTTACAAAAGGAAATAAGTTTGTTAGAAAATATGTAAATGGGAGTAAACGCAGTGCTTACTCCCATTTTATGTGGTGTGCTCCTATACTATATCTGTAAGGTGATTTATCAGCGTTAAAATCAGCAGTAATCCAGTACGCTTTCCATATTAGGTATTCATCGGTGCCGACCTTCAAGCTAAAAGAGTTGTCATATGTATCTTCTTTGTAATCAAGTGGGTTCAACGAGAAGATATTAATCATTTTCTTACTCTTAAAGTCATTGTATCTAAGATTTTCTAGTCTTGTATTGTTTATTTTCACTTTTGATATCTGCTTGTTCGTAGCTTCTACTCTGTAAAATGTAACTATGCAGTTCCTGAGCTTGTCTTTATCACCGCTTTCCGGAGTGAGAAACATGTTCCCGTAAGACTTATCATCTTTAGTAATCTCAACGAGCTTGCCATAATAAAAGTGATCGTTACGTTGATTTACAACTATATCATTTGGGGAAGCATCGGTGAAAGTGAATCCCGAGGAAATGAGGTCGGCTGCTGTCGTCTCGCCGATAATCACATTGGTATTATCAAGCTGTATGTTAAGCGGCTTTACAGGAATGCCTGCCATAGACGTGCAGAGCATTAAGATAAAAGAAGTAAAAAATATCGAAGCAATTACAGCGTTCGTCGAAGCATATGAGTAAATAGGCTTATCTGATTTAGCTCTCGTTATAGAGATTAATTTAATAATTTTTTGAATAAAAGTAGTTACTAGCACAAGGGCAAACTGTGCCTTTATGCATTTGTATGTGGCGAATGTTAGGCTGTGAGTATTGTGATAAGCTACGGCTATAAAAAGAAGATTTATCAAAATGAGCCTAACAATAAATAGTGTCGCTTCTTTGAATGCCGTGGAGTCAGTAACATTATCAAAAGTAATGTAGCTTCTAGATTTGAAAGATTGACCGACCTTATAAATCCAAGCAGGAACTTCTGTATCAGATTTAACAGCAAAGGCGAATCTAATGTATATATAAATAGTGGCAATAAAAGATAGAATCAGAATAATAAAAAAGCCAAGAAATACAATTAAAAAACCCATATGAAGTCTCTTTCCCCTCTAAAATATAATAAAAAGCATATATTGGTATTATAACAATTCATATCTTGATATAGGTAATAGTTTTTCAAAAGAATAAGTGCACATAATAAAGAGCGGATTATGAGGGAGTATAATATTACGTATCATCAGAGAAATATAGGAGATACAAGATGAATCTACTAATTCATGATTTAAATAGAATTGAAGTTGAAAAAAATTAATAGGAGAGAATGACGATATAAAGGTCATTTCAAATAATAACTCAATCAGAAATTGTATGGGCTGCTTCGGATGCTGGATAAAGACACCTAGCATATGTGTGATAAATGATGACTATCAAAATATGGGGGTGTTATTTGGGGAGGCAGAAAATGTCATTGTCATCAGTCGCTGCTTCTACGGAGGATATAGTCCATTTGTAAAAAAATGTAATGGATCGAAGCATTCCTTTATTTACTTCCTTTTTTTTCAAAAATAAAAACAAAATGAAACACATCATAAACAGCGCTACCATAATAGATTCAATCTTATTGTATGTTTTTTTATGGAAGTGATATCTCAAATGAAGAAAAAGAAATCGCTACAAAGCTAGTAGAGGCTAATGCAATTAACTTTGATGCAAATAGGTTGAAGATTAATTTCTGCGAAAATGAAGAGGAAGCGTTGAGAAAGGAGTTATCATATGGAAGCATCAGCTAATAGAATGTACTGGATTCCAAAAGGCTAAGAAGAATGGTTTAAAAAAAGAAGGATATTTTTTTAAGAAATAAATTATATATTTCAATAAATAAAAAAACTTCTACAATTCAACATATTATGCTATGTGCAATATGATATTGTTTGAATAAATAGCACGCAATTTAAAAATTACGATAAGGAGTATAATAAAAATGAATAGAAAAGTAGATAACATAATAATTGGGTTCGGAAAAGCTGGAAAGACGCTGGCTAATTACCTTGGGAATAAAGGAGAGAAGACTGTTCTTGTTGAGAAATCATCAAATATGTATGGTGGAACCTGCATAAACGTGGGGTGCATCCCATCTAAGTTCCTCGCAACTTGTGCAGATAGGAAGGCTTATAGCAATGCTGATAATAAAACATACTATAAAGATTCTGTAGTAGGTAAGAAAAACCTTATAGCGAAGCTGAATAAAGCAAATTACGACAAGGTTGAAAGCAATGAAAACGTAGAAGTTCTAGATGGAACAGCCTCGTTTAAAGACGACCACACTATTGTAGTTGATAACGGCTCGGATTCATATGAGATATTTGCTGAAAAAATCTTTATCAATACTGGAACTAGACCATTTATTCCTAACGTAAAAGGACTTGAAGTAGGAAACCGCATTCATACTAGCGAAACGTTGATGAACCTCGAGGAATTTCCTGAAACGCTAGCTGTTCTAGGCAGCGGATTTATAGGCCTAGAGTTTGCAGCAACATATGCAAAGTTTGGAACTAAAGTAACGATTATTGATAAGGGGGACAGACTACTTCCAAGAGAAGATGATGATGTAGCAGAAGTAGTATATGAATCATATAAGTCACTTGGTGTTGATATTCTATTCAATTCAGAAATTAATCATGTTGAGCAGAGTGATGAAAAAGTATTGATTTCATATACTGAAAATGGTGACATCAAAGAACTCAAGGTAGATGCACTGCTAGTAGCGACTGGCAGAAGAGCTAATGCCCTGGAGCTACATCTTGAGAATGCTGGAGTTGAAGTTTCTGAAAGAGGATTTATAAATGTAAATGATCACCTCCAGACTAATAAGCCGCATATCTTCGCAATGGGGGACATCAATGGCGGGCCTCAGTTCACTTACGTTTCCCTCGATGATTACCGCATTGTGAAAAGCTATTTAGACGGGGATGGAAGCTACTCGAGAAAAGAGCGCCAGGGAATAGCTTTCTCAGCATTTCTACATCCTACATTCTCTAAAGTTGGTCTCGGTGAAAAAGATGCAAGGGAAAAAGGTTATAACGTAAGAGTCTCGAAATTGCCCGTAACGGCTATTCCAAAGGCCAAGATACTTGGAAATCAGACGGGGATCTACAAGGCTGTCGTTGATGACGATACTAATCAGATACTTGGAGCAGTACTTTTTGGAGAGGAGTCTCACGAAGTTATCAATATTGTAGTTACAGCGATGATTGCAAAGCAACCATACACAGTGCTCGCTAACCAGATATTTACACATCCGACAATGGCGGAGGCACTTAATGACTTGTTTGGCTCGATTAAGTAATTAATGTCATTTAATTAACTACTCGCCAAGTATCTTGCAATTCACGAATAAACACTATATAGTTAATTAGATACAAAAAGGAGGGACTTTTATATGACAAATTACAAAACTAGTACAGTTTGTGTGCAGGGTGGTTACGAGCCAAAGAACGGGGAATCGAGAATTGTTCCAATCGTACAGTCGACGACTTTTAAGTACGAATCGTCGGAACAGATGGGAAATCTATTTGATTTAAAGGAATCAGGATATTTCTATACTAGACTTTCAAACCCTACAAATGACGCAGTAGCAAACAAAATTTGCCAGCTTGAAGGTGGTGTAGCAGCTATTCTAACATCATCTGGTCAGGCAGCTAATTTCTACGCTATTCTAAATATTGCAAATGCAGGGGATCACATCATCTCAACTTCTGCTATCTATGGAGGAACATACAACCTAATTGCTCACACTATGAAGCAGATGGGTATCGAGACAACATTTGTTGATCCTGAAATTTCAGCAGAGGAGTTAGCAACAAAGTTCCAGCCTAACACTAAGCTAGTATTCGGTGAGACTCTATCTAATCCTTCACTAAGCGTACTAGATATTGAGAAATTTGCTGATGCAGCGCACAGCCATGGTGTACCGCTAATTGTAGATAATACATTCCCTACACCAATTTTCTGCAAGCCTTTTGAGTGGGGAGTTGATATCGTTACACATTCAACTACAAAGTACATGAATGGTACCGCTAATTCAGTCGGCGGAGCAGTTGTAGATTCAGGTAACTTCGACTGGACTAAGCACAGCGACAAATTCCCGGGACTTACAACTCCTGACGAGACATATCACGGCACTGTTTATACAGAGAGCTTTGGTAAGGCAGCATATATCGTTAAGATGACTACTAATCTGATGCGTGACCTCGGATCCATCCCATCACCTCAGAATGCCTTCTATCTAGGAATTGGTTTGGAGACACTCCACTTAAGAATGGAAAGACATTTCGAGAACGCACTCACTCTCGCTAAGCACCTCGAAAATCATCCTAAGGTAGCTTGGGTATCTTTCTCTGGCCTCGAAAATGACAGCCAGCACGAGCTCGCGGAGAAGTATCTTCCTAACGGATCTTGTGGAGTTATTGCATTTGGAGTAAAAGGCGGTAGAGAGGCAGCTATTAAGTTCATGGATTCGCTAAAGCTCGCAGCAATAGTTACACACGTAGCTGATTCAAGAACTTGTGTGCTTCATCCTGCATCGACTACTCATAGACAGATGAATGATGAAGAGCTAGCAGCGGCTGGAATCTCTCAGGATTTAGTGAGAATGTCAGTAGGTATCGAGGATATCGATGATATAATCGCCGACGTTGATCAGGCTCTTGAGCAGTAATTGCTTAAATATCGCTTTATAAATTAAATAAATAGAATTATCTAAAAGGAGTTTCTTACCAGTTGGTTTTCCGAGGCAAAGAGGCTCCTTTTTATTTGTTATATTGGAAATAGATATAACAATATGAAGCTAAAGAAGATAATAAATGGATAAATGGTTTTGAAGAAACTATTTTCGGGTTATAATTTAGATAAAATAGGTCTAATTGCGTATAAAATTGTTAATTATCATTTAAAAGTTTAGAAATTATAGGATTCTCAAATGGGTGGCATGTAAAATGAAAAAATTTTTTAAAGTATTTATGATAGTATTGCAGATATCTTTAGCAACTGCTGGATTAATTGAACTGATTCACTATCTAAATGGTAGTGGATCAACTATGAGCCCATATCTGACTGGTAGTTCGGCAGTAGTGTTTTATTTATGGGGAATAAGAAATATTTTAGCTTTTAATAAAGAGAATGAATAACGGTGAAGGGGGAACCTTGTGAGTGATGGTAATTATTTGGTAATTGGTAAATATACTATAATTTTAACGGTGCTATGTATCTCTATTATGATATTTACCATTGTTAGAAGGGTTATGACGAAAAAATATAAAGGCGACCATATGGCGAGCGGAATGATTATCGGTATTTCCGCAGGTTTATTAGCAGGTATTATGTTTGAAAGATCTGGATTTGGAATGGTTATGGGAATATCTATCGGAGAGATAATAGGAATGACAATAGGGGTATTAATCCCTAAAAAGTAAACATTTAGACAAAATATGTCTCGTTTTAAATTGGAGCAATTGAATTGCTTAAAATACAAGACCTATTTTGTCTAAAAAAAGCAACATTTAATAGCATATCTATGGTAATATATAAACAGTATGTTAACTAGAGATAAATTTCGGAGGAACAGTATGAATTGTTTTGGCATTTTTGACAGAGATAATGTAGAAACAAAACAGAAATCAAAGAACAAAAAGTATGGGGAAAGGGCTAGAAGAGCATCGTCTATGGCGCTGTCTTGTATGCTTGGTTTTACCATGCTTCTATCGCCAGTTACGGTTAGGGCTGAAGGCGGTCAGCCGAGGTCGCTGAACAATTCGGTGAACTACACACTAGTTGGAGAAACAGATGGAGTTTTGGACTACGCTAGAACTGATTTCACCAAGGAGGATGCTTCGGGTATTTACCTGACAGTTACTAAGTGGGCAAAATTACCAGGTAGCTGGGGCGATACAGATAAAGGTCCGTATAACGGTAGATTCCTAATTAACTTCTTTGACGATGATTTCTACAAGCAGATCCAGTCAATTAAGGTTAACGGAGTTGAGTTTGAAAAAGAGGCGGATGGTGCACTTTGGAAGGTGCCTATCAATAATCAAACCTTACAATCTGGCTTAGTCGGCGTCGTTACTAACAGAGACGTTATTATCAAGCTCAAGAATGGTGCTACACTTACGAGCCTAGGGCTTGATTCTAAGAAAATTGATTTTACAACTACTTGGGTAAGAGCTGATGGAAAAGCAGACAGGGGTGGAAATGATAATGGATTTATCCTTAAGAACAACCCTAATGTTCCTGCGCTTCCAAGCAATTCCGGTGCTGGTAATGATGACTACCTAGGAACTGGGACGAATGGTTTTACAAGTGATGGTACTATATCGAAGGATGGAAACTTCTCAAGTGGTAATACTGGTAAGCTTGTAAGTTATGATGCCAAGAACAAGGTTATAAAGTCGACAGTTTCTTTCAAGCCTGACCAGAACTTCCGTGAAGCGAACAGCGGATGGGTTCTATATATCAATGAAGTAATTCCGAAGGAACTGCTCAAGTATATCGATACAAATGAGGTTAGACTGGGCGTTTCCACCTCAACTGGAACAATCACTGCATCTAACCCGATAAAGCTAACTGTGGATCCTAATGGGGATGGCGTAATTTCGACAAAAGATACCCCGGCACTCAGCATAGTTGGCGGTGACTGGAGTAAGGTTACACAGGTTAGAAATACACTTGATTCAGAGGTCTTTAAAGGATTACTTGGACAAGAAGGTCATATACAATTGAGTATAAGCTGAAGTCAAACGTTACAAATCAGGATTTCGCAAAGGCTCTAAACGATTATATCACTGCTAATAACCAACAGCTTAACTTTGAGTCATGGCTCACAGCTGATTTTGTTGATTCAACAAATGCTTTCCCTAATATAAGAAAGCCTGACGGTGGGAAGCCTAATAAGAGAATTCAGCACTCGTATACTAACGCATTCCTAGAGGTTCTTGACACTGATAAGGACGGTCTATTCGACTTTGTAGAAGACGAAATAGATTCTGATAAGTATAACGTTGATACTGACGGCGATGGAGTTCCCGATGGTCAGGAATACCTAACAGATAAGACTGATCCGACAAAGGCTAATTCGTATCTGGTAGTTAAGCCTAATGTTACAACGACGAACATCGAAGCAAATAGAGCAGAGACAATCAAGGGAACTGTTCCAAAGACAATTTATAATAACCCTGCAGATGAAACTAAGAAGCTAACCGCTACTAACACTGATGCGGGTAACGTTATTGTAAAAGCCTATAAATACGTCGCTGATGATACAGATTACACTCACGAGACGGCGAAGGCAGAGACTACAATACCTTTTTCTGATTTGAAAGATGGAAAATTTAACATAAACGTTCCAGCAGGAACTTTTGCAGACGGTGATAAAGTCATACTTGTAGCTTACTCACCAGATGGAAAGAATCCTATGGTTTCGAGTACTAAGGTAAATGTTGGTGCTATCAAAGTCACATTTGATACTAATGGCGGAAAATGGGCAGATGGTACGAATGCAGACAAGGTTGTATCAGCAGTAAACGGAAAAGCAACTCAGCCAGAAGAGCCTACACGAGATGGTTATAAGTTTATGGGTTGGGCTGCAACTTCTGGTGCTACTGAGGCGGATTCGGATATTCTAAAGAATATTACTGAAGCCAAAGAAGTCTTTGCTGTATGGAAAGATAACAAGGCGCCAGTAATTGATAACATTGGAGACCAGACAGTTATCGAAGGGCAGCCAATCACAGAGATTACTGTTACAACTGATGATCCAGCGGCTACTGTTACGGTAAAGGATTTACCGACTGGAGTTCAGTATTCGAATGGAAAAATAAGTGGCAATCCTAAAGTTACTGACTGGCATGGTAATGAAGAAACTCGTGAAATTACAGTTACGGTAGAGGCTAAGGATTCCGCAGATAATACTTCTACAAAGACATTCAAAATCACAGTTCAGAGGGATACCGATAAGGATGGTATACCAGATATTACTGATCTTGATGATGATGGAGATGGATACCTAGATTCTGAAGAAACAGCTAAGGGATCCGATCCAAAGAATTCAAAGTCAGTACCTGCAGGTATGATCACTCCAATCGCTCAGACAACTGTTACTAATCCAATTCAGACAGTTAACGATAAGACTGCAATTACTAATATAGTGGTAACACCGGGGGCATCAGGCGCAACTGTAACAGTTGATAATAGCAAGCTGCCAAACGGAGTAACTTATGATGCAGGTACAAAGACAATAAGTGGTACACCAAATGTAACAAATTGGGGTAGTACAGAAGAAAAGCGTAAGTTTGAAATTCCTGTTGTAGTTAAGAATCCAGACGGCTCTAAGATTACAAAGACTGTAGAAATCACAGTACTAAGAGATACAGATGGAGATGGTGATCCAGATATCACAGATACAGATGACGACGGAGATGGCGTACCAGACACAGTAGAGACCGCAAAGGGTTCAGACCCTAAGAATGCGAATTCTAGACCTGCTGCTGTTGTAACTCCCGTGACACCAACTACTATCACGAATGGTACACAGTCTGTAAATGATAAAACCGCAATTACGAATATTGTAGTAACACCTGGAAATAATAATGCAACTGTGTCTGTAGACAATACTAAGCTACCAAACGGCGTAACTTACAACCCAGCAACTAAGACTATCAGTGGCACACCAAACGTAACTGATTGGGGAAACACAGAGGAAAAACGCAAGTTCGAGATTCCGGTAGTCATTACGAACCCAGATGGATCAAAGGTGACTAAGACTGTTGAGATTACTGTGCTAAGAGATACAGATGGAGATGGTGATCCAGATATAACAGATCCGGATGATGACGGTGATGGATATACCGATCTCGCAGAAAAGACACAAGGTTCTGATCCTAAGAGTGCAAGTTCTATTCCAGCTGCTGTTGTGACACCTGTAGCACCAACGACAATTACGAATGGAACTCAGACAGTTAATGATAAGACTGCAATTACAAATATTGTTGTTACACCTGGAAATGCAGGTTCTGTAGTTACAGTAGATAATAGTAAGCTACCAAATGGTGTGACTTACGATCCAGGAACTAAAACCATTAGTGGTACGCCAAATGTAACAGATTGGGGTAGTACAGAGGAAAAGCGTAAGTTTGAGATTCCTGTAGTAGTTACGAATCCAGATGGAACTAAAATCACCAAAACTGTAGAGATTACAGTACTAAGGGATACAGATGGTGACGGTGACCCAGATATTACAGATACAGACGATGACGGAGATGGCGTACCAGACACAGTAGAGACCGCAAAGGGTTCAGACCCTAAGAATGCGAATTCTAGACCTGCTGTTGTAACTCCCGTGACACCAACTACTATCACGAATGGTACACAGTCTGTAAATGATAAAACTGCAATTACGAATATTGTAGTAACACCTGGAAATAATAATGCAACTGTGTCTGTAGACAATACTAAGCTACCAAACGGCGTAACTTACAACCCAGCAACTAAGACTATCAGTGGCACGCCAAACGTAACTGATTGGGGTAGTACAGAAGAAAAACGCAAGTTCGAGATTCCGGTAGTCATTACGAACCCAGATGGATCAAAGGTGACTAAGACTGTTGAAATCACAGTACTAAGGGATACAGATGGCGATGGTGATCCTGACATCACAGATACGGATGATGATGGCGATGGTGTACCAGATACGGTAGAGACGGCAAAGGGTTCAGACCCTAAGAATGCGAACTCTGTTCCAGCTGCAGTTATAGTTCCAGTATCACCTACGACAATCACTAATGGAACGCAGAGCATTAATGATAAGACTGCGATTAGCAATATCGTAGTAACACCTGGAAATAATAATGCAACTGTGTCTGTAGACAATAGCAAGCTACCAAACGGTGTAACTTACAACCCAGCAACTAAGACTATCAGTGGTACACCAAACGTAACTGATTGGGGAAGCACAGAGGAGAAACGCAAGTTCGAGATTCCGGTAGTCATTACGAATCCAGATGGTTCTAAGATTACCAAGACTGTTGAAATCACAGTACTAAGGGATACAGATGGCGATGGTGATCCTGACATCACAGATACGGATGATGATGGCGATGGTGTACCAGATACGGTAGAGACGGCAAAGGGTTCAGACCCTAAGAATGCAAACTCTAGACCAGCTGCTACGATTACACCTATTCCGCAGCCAACGATTACTAATGGAACGCAGAGCATTAATGATAAGACTGCGATTAGTAACATCACAATTACACCTGGAGCTACAGGTTCTACAGTAAGTGTAGATACAAGCAAGCTACCAAATGGTGTTACCTACGATCCAGGAACTAAGACTATCAGTGGCACACCAAACGTAACTGATTGGGGTAGTACAGAGGAGAAACGCAAGTTCGAGATTCCGGTAGTCATTACGAATCCAGATGGTTCTAAGATTACCAAGACTGTTGAGATTACAGTATTACGGGACACTGACGGTGATGGCGATCCAGATATCACTGATCCAGATGACGATGGAGATGGCGTACCAGATACGGTAGAGACGGCAAAGGGTTCAGACCCTAAGGATGCGAACTCTAGACCTGCTGTTGTAACTCCCGTGACACCAACTACTATCACGAATGGTACACAGTCTGTAAATGATAAAACTGCAATTACGAATATTGTAGTAACACCTGGAAATAATAATGCAACTGTGTCTGTAGACAATAGTAAGCTACCAAACGGTGTTACCTACGATGCCGGGACTAAGACTATCAGTGGTACACCAAACGTAACTGATTGGGGTAGTAAAGAAGAAAAGCGTAAGTTTGAGATTCCAGTAGTCATTACGAACCCAGATGGATCAAAGGTGACTAAGACTGTTGAGATTACTGTGCTAAGAGATACAGATGGGGACGGTGATCCAGATATCACAGATACGGATGATGATGGCGATGGAGTATCAGATGTGGATGAGAAGGCAAAGGGTTCAGACCCTAAGAATGCAAACTCGATTCCTGCAGCAACAATTACACCAATCGCACAGCCAACGGTTACTAATGGAACACAGTCAGTAAATGACAAGACTGCGATTACGAATATTGTTATTAATCCAGGAGCAACAGGTTCTACAGTAAGTGTAGATATAAGTAAGCTACCAAATGGTGTTACCTACGATACAGGTACTAAGACTATCAGTGGTACACCAAACGTAACTGATTGGGGTAGTACAGAAGAAAAGCGTAAGTTTGAGATTCCAGTAGTCATTACGAACCCAGATGGATCAAAGGTGACTAAGACTGTTGAGATTACTGTGCTAAGAGATACAGATGGGGACGGTGATCCAGATATCACAGATACGGATGATGATGGCGATGGTGTACCAGATACGGTAGAGACAGCAAAGGGTTCAAACCCTAAGAATGCGAACTCTCGACCAGCTGCTATAATTACACCAATCGCACAGCCAACGGTTACTAATGGAACACAGTCAGTAAATGACAAGACTGCGATTACGAATATTGTTATTAATCCAGGAGCAACAGGTTCTACAGTAAGTGTAGATACAAGTAAGCTACCAAATGGTGTTACCTACGATGCAGGTACTAAGACTATCAGTGGTACACCAAACGTAACTGATTGGGGTAGTACAGAAGAAAAGCGTAAGTTTGAGATTCCAGTAGTCATTACGAACCCAGATGGATCAAAGGTGACTAAGACTGTTGAGATTACTGTACTAAGGGATACAGATGGCGATGGTGATCCTGACATCACAGATACGGATGATGATGGCGATGGATATTCAGATGCTGTTGAAGCTTCAAATGGAACTAATCCTAAGGATGCGAATTCTAGACCAACATCTAGTGCAAACTCAGGAAGGTCAGGAGGACATAGTGCACGTAATCATGCAGGAAAGACTCCGCTAAGATCAGTTTTAGGTCCTAAGACAGGAGATAACTCAGAGGTATTTGTATACGTAGGACTTACTGTATTTGCCGGAATAGCAGTAGCACTGATACTGATTATTCGCAGGAGAAGGGAAAAGTAGTTTTAAGAACTAGTGATTGCATATGGCATATAGAATTTATACCATATAATTCCTAAATTTAAGAAATTATCCGAAGAGGACCTAGACAACATGTCTGGGTCCTTTTCATATTAAATCAAAGTAGCAAATAGATGGGTTTCGTGGTAGTAATATCATTCGCTTAACATAAAAGAAGAAGCCCTATTTTTAGTTCTGGTATAAAGTATTGCTTAGACCAGAAGGAAAGCTTTTCTGAAACTTATGGTATGGAGTATGTGAAATAATTTAAAAAAATATGGCCAAATATAATTTAAATAAGAAAAATCTCAAAGTTTTATCCAAGTAAACAATATATTTTTAGAAATACGCTTACATCTAAAAATAAGAAAGGACAAATGAAACAAGGCAGTATAAGTTGCAGATAATCTTGGTTTTGAGCTAACTAGTGTAAATTTTGAGTCTAGTAAAGAGAAGTTCTATACAGAAAAAAATACACGGAAGAAAAAGAGATTAGATGAATTTTATAAGAATAAACTTAATATAGATTTTAGTGCTGAACGTGAACACAGATTAAACGTTGTTTTTTCTGAACAATTAGCTAATATTTCCCAAAAGTTAGATAGTTTCGTGTATAATATGTGAACAAGTATGTTATTTTTAACATAATGATTATTCGTTATATTAATTCATTGAAAGCAAAGGGATAGAAATGTGTATTAGAAAAACTCTTGCACCTATCTTGGTGACTTTAGTAACCATTATTTCAGCATTCATAATGTTTACCTTTGAGTCTAATGCGGCGACTGTTAATGCAAGCAGTGTTGCAGAGATTCAGCAGGCCATTAACAATGCTTCAGGGGCTCTGAAATTGTTCTTACTGGAGATATGGATCTCAGCACACCGATTAATGTGCCAGCAGGTAAGGACATCACTTTGAAGGGTGCTGTAACAATCACTAAAAAGAACACCGGTTTAGCTGTCAAGATTGCTGAAGGTGGTTCTTTGACATGGCAGGATGTTAAGCTCGATGGAAATCAGCTTGGAACAAACTACAGCTCTGCTATCATTGATAACGCTGGTAAATTCACCATGAATAGCGGAGAAATTAAGAATGTAAAATCTGATTCAGGCTTTGTTGGTGTAGTTAAAGCGAGAGGGGCAAATGCTTCGTTCACTATGAATGGTGGCTCGATTCATGATAATAAGATGTCCAACCAGTTTGTTGCTGTTGTAAAGATTACAGAGGGTGCCTCTTTTACTATGAATGGTGGCGACATTTCTAATAATACTCTTGTTCCTGATGGAAGTTCTGGAAATAATGCTGCCATAACAGTTGAGGCAATCAAGGGAAGCTCAACGATGATTATGAATGGTGGTACAATCACTGGAAATAGCGCTGACTATGGTGGAGTACTCGTTGGAAGCTTCAGTACTAACAATACAATGCAGCAGAACTTTGGGAAATGCAGCACACCGCTTTTCAATCGGCAAGATGACCATGAATGGTGGAACAATTTCCAATAATACCGCAGACTTACTAGGTGGAGGTATTGCTGTTAATGGTGCAGGGCAGCTTACAATGGAAGGCGGAACTATTTCTGGAAATAAGGCTCCATTTGGTGGTGGAATAGGAATAAATGACTATCTTCTGTCTAACGACCGTGGTTCAAACCCAGAGAGCACATGGAGAAGGTTTTTCCCTGCTAAGCTCACAATCAATAACGGAACTATTACTGGCAATCAGGCAACCCTAACTGGTAAAAAGGCAAATAATGTCCCATATGCTGAGATTGGTGTAGGTGGTGGAATCTACGTTGCTTCTCAGGAAGTAGTCATTAACAGTGCTACAATCACTAACAATACGGCTGGTAAGCAGGGCGGTGGAGTATACGTTGCGGCTGTACCATATAAGCTTCAGATGGGCAGAACTATGGTAACGGACAACACTGCTACTAAGCTTGGTGGTGGAATGTGGCTATGCCCAACAGGTTCGGCAAAGACTGCTATTACCAATGGAGCTTCGTTCTTTGACAATAAGCCGGTACTGGTGCAGATAATAATGATAAGACTGCAGCTGGAGATGATGTTGCATCCATTTCAAAGAATGACCCAGCTACACAGACTCTAATACTATCTAATAATGGACTAGATAATTGGCTTGTTCACTGGTATGAGGATGGAAAGATTGATAATTCATATCTAGGTGCATCTAACGGAAGCGATAGATATCCTAATACAGTAACTCCTCCAGTTGATAGGGGCACACTTAACGGAATAACTGATAATATTTCCTTGAAGGCAGTTATTTCAGATCAAGGTAAGGCAGCAGCTAGAACATCTGCTAAGGTTATAGTTACAGGCAATTCAGCACCTCGTGGTGGTGGAATTGGTTCTAACGGCGAGGTTGATTTTGGAACTGCTCCAGTTGAATATGATAAGGTAAAGCTTGATGTTACTAAGAATTGGGAAGCGGATAATACAAATCATGTAACATCTGTGGCAGTTGGAATTTTTAGAGTTACCAAGAGCGTCCTTGATGCTGTTACTGTAACTGATGAGAACGGTGCAGCTGTTGATACAACAGGTTGGACTGATGCGAAGATTCTCGAAGCAAAGATCAAGCAGCTGATGGATAACGGTTCAACTGATTATCAGCAGATTGATCAGGTTGTACTAAAAGAATCAAACAACTGGACACATAGCTTTGTTGACCTTATGAAGTTCAATATGGTAAATGATGCTCAGGATACCGACAATCCTTACACTTACTTTGTTCGTGAGATGGACAGTGATGGAAATTGGGTTCACAATGACTCAAGGCTAATTTTGGAACACAGATTATAAAGGCTTCATATGAAGCTGTAACAGATGCTGCTGGTAATTCTAACCATACTATCTCTAACAATATTGCTCCAGAAGAGATGACCGTTGAGGTGACAAAAGATTGGATAGGAAAAAAGGCTAGCGAAGTAAAGGTTCAGCTCTATAAGAATGGAGCACCACTAAGCACAGTAGTTACTATCAACGCTGCTAATAACTGGACAACAAGATTTGAAAATCTTCTTGTAAAGGATGCTGGTGCAACGAATAACAATGAATACAAGATTGTTGAAGTTGGTGAATCCAATGGGGAGATAACTCTAGAGGGTATAAGATATAAGGTTGCTTATAGTGAAATCGACCAGAATGGAAAGATTGTTGTTACTAATACTGAAAAGCCAAAGCCAGACCCTAAGAAACCAACTCCAGATCCTAAGAAGCCACCTAAGAAAGTTAAGCGTACACCTAGAACTGGTGACGCAAACCATATAGGATTCTTTACTATTCTTGGAGTCGGTGCACTTGCATCACTCGGCTTCGTATATGGAGTAAAGAGAAGATATATGTAAAACTATAGTTTAGATACTGATGTCTAATATTGAATAGTAAAAAAGCGTTTGCCAAAGTCCGTGGCAAACGCTTTTATCTTATATCGAAGTGGTTGTGAAGTCGTTTTACATCATGCTTTCTTACTCTCGGTTATCTGTAGTTATTAGACTAATTTGACATATTTTTGCTCTTGCGGTGCAGATGATATAAAATCGCAAGTGTTGGTAGAATGCATATGTACGCTATAACATTTAGAAGCGTGTTAGTAAAATCAGTGTCGAGTGAAGGTGGTAATGTACCACTTAGGTTGTTAACGCCGTGTGCAAATGCAACTAAAACAAGTGATCGGCACTTCTTCATGTAGTATGTCAAAATTATTCCTACTACTGCAGTGTATACGCCTTGAATAAAGCTGCCGTGCCAGACTCCGAACATAACCCCTGTGACGAGGACAGGTAGCCAGGAGATTTCAGTTACATTTTCAAAGCTGCTGAAAATAATTCCTCTAAAGAGTATCTCTTCGATAATTGGGCCAACGACTACTATCGCGAGAAAGAGCCATATGTAAGGTCCTTTTTCCATATCATCATATAGCGTATCGAATCCTTTTACTTGCTTAGCTAGGAACGCAGAATGGTCCGCAAGATAGTAAATTATATTTAGCCAAATACTAGAGATTCCACCCGCACCGAAGCCGAGGATTATTGCATATATTATTCCAGTTGGTTTAGATATACGAACTTCGGGCTCTCTTTTGGTAAAAACTATGCGATAGAATATATAGCATGTAATAGATAATACGAAAGCTATTGATGCATCCATAAAGCTTGCACTTGAATTTAAGAATTTGTCACTTACTGAAAAAAAGGTAAGAGCTCTCTCAATAACGACAGCCACTAAAGAAGCCAATATGTCATATACAAATAAAAATATAAATGGTAGAAATAAAAATAGTAGTCTTTTTAAAGGTGATTTTTTTGTATCCAATTCATTTTCCTCCAATTCATTTGATTCATATAATAACATAAACTTAAAAGTGATAATAGAAAAAACAAGTTAAACATTATATAATCAAAAAACAAAATGAAAAGCTTACAAATGTGAAAGGAAGATATTTATGCATGTATTTATATTGATAGGGCTTAAGCTGTTTATAGGCTTTATAGTGCTTATTTTAATTATTAATATCACAGGAAAAGGGAATCTTGCGCCTTCATCTGCGAGTGACCAAGTTCAAAACTATGTGCTCGGTGGAATAATCGGAGGTGCCATGTATAATGAAAATGTCAAAATTCCACAGTTCTTAGGAATTCTGTGTATATGGTGTACTATGGTTTTATTATTAAGATGGATTAAAAAACATAATGTCAAGGCTAAACAGATCCTCGATGGAAAAGCACTTATCATAATCGAAGATGGAAAAGTTAATATTGACAATTGCAGAAGAGTTGGACTAAGTGCGCACGATGTTTCATTTAAGCTTAGAACCAACAAGGTTTATTCCACAAATAAGGTGAAAAGAGCAGTTATAGAACAAGATGGAGCTCTTATAATTGTCAATGAGGGAGAGGAAAATCCAAAGTTCCCATTGATAACGGATGGGCATGTACAAACTGATATCTTAAAGGTTATTGGCAAGGATGAGCAGTGGCTGAATAAGGAATTAAATAAACGCGGTATAAAATCACATAGAGAAGTATTTCTCGGTGAATATGAAGATCGCGAGCTTCACTTAACAACCTATAATTAGACTGATTATAATTAGAGGATTGAATGTATTTAATAACGATATTACTAATAGCATCATTCATATATTCATATTGGAGAGATAGCAGAGGCTTTCTAAACCCAGCTTTGCTGCAGTATATTCGTACATGATATTTGGCACAGCCTTTATAGCATTCCTGCTATATTCACTTATCTACGGCAATGGCAAATTATATAGAGAGTAGTACAACTGTTCCAATAGATAGCGTGCTTCTAGAGGTTAAGTCGACTACAACCTATGAAAATCTACTATTTTCAAAGGCTTTAGGGGAAGAGTTTGTAGATAATCCTAAGTTCTTATTTGTAAGTAATAATTATCACGTATATCGCACTAGTGCATATGCTAGAAAGATTAAAATGGATGGGGATGGTCTCGAATGTAGAACTGCAGGTTATTATATTCCATATGCTTTTATAAGAGAATTTATAGCAGCCTGTGTAAAGATTAAATGGGCTTTCGTGGCACTGTACACCATATTATTTGTCTTTCTTTTCGTGATATAAAGCAACATGTCAAAACATATTTATAATTAGCAAGTATAAAAAGCACCTGTGTTTCAGGTGCTTTTTGGTGTAGTTACAGATTTATGTGAAATAAAAATATTGTATAAACTAATAAAAATTGCAGAAATATAACATTTGTTAGAGTATTCTAATGGTGATAATATAGATACAAGGAGTGTTTGAATTTACTCATCTTTATGAGATTGCAATGTGCTGAGAGGGTGTGATATCGTTTGAAGTCTAAGAAAATTCAAAGGAAAAGGCAGCGAGAAATCAAGCTAGTTTCACAGATGATCAAGCTTTATTGTCATAAAAATCATACTAATCGGAATGGAAAAGAACTTTGCGATGAATGCCAAGAGTTGATCGAGTATGCACGTGAACGTAGCGAGAAATGCCGTTTTATGAAGAGCAAGTCATTTTGCAGTAACTGTAAGGTACACTGCTACTCGCCAGAGATGAAAGATAAAATTCAGAAGGTCATGCGTTATAGCGGACCGCGAATTATCATATATCATCCGCTTATGTGTCTAAGACATGCTATAACAGGAGCGAAGGAAAAGAGGAGAGCTAGGTGTGATTAAGATGAGGCTTATTAAGCTATTGAAGGGCTCTGGAAAGTACATAATCTATCAGATTGCATGGCAGTGGCTTTCACTGCTCGCTCAGATTGCGATAGTATGGCAGGTAACTCAGTTAATCGATGGAGCGTGGCAAAAGAGCATTACAAGCTCCGATGTTCTTACGACTATTGGAATTGTAACGGCTGGACTTATCGTTAGGTTTGTTTGCGACCGTTTATATTCACGTGCGTGCTATTTGGCTAGTGTCGATGTTAAGCGTGTGCTTAGAGAGCAAATATATAGAAAGGTTCTATGGCTAGGACCGTCATACCGCGAGCAAATCAGAACATCTGAAATTGTGCAGATGACTGGTGAAGGCGTAGAACAGCTTGAGACTTATTTTGGCAGGTATCTAAGCCAGTTTTTATACGCGCTTTTAGCACCGTTTTCTCTATTTATTATAATTTCAAGAATTAGCTTAAGAACAGCTGTCGTGTTACTCGCTGCAGTTCCACTTATTCCGTTTATAATCATGTTAGTAATGTTTATTGCTAGAAAGATTCTCGGAAATTACTTCGATATATATTATGGCCTTGGAGACAGCTTTCTCGAGAAGCTGCAGGGAATGACAACTCTGAAGATTTATAGAGCTGACCGGAGGGCAGTAGAGCAGATAGATAGTGAATCAGAGCAGTTCCGCAAGATAACGATGAAGGTTCTGATGATGCAGCTTAACAGCACCTCGATTATGGACATTATCGCTTATGGTGGGGCAGCTGCGGGAATCATCAGTGCGCTAATTGAATTTTCTAATCGAAACATTAATGTTTCGGGAGTGTTAATGTGCATATTCCTTGCTGCAGAGTTTTTTCTTCCCATGCGCCTCCTTGGTAGCTTCTTCCATATCGGAATGAACGGTATGAAAGCAAGCGATAGAATATTTGCATTTCTTGATCTGCCGGAGCAGAAACGTGGAGAAGAGGAAATTGCTGGGAACAAGATAGATATATCGCTCGATAATGTCTCATTTTCTTATGATGAGAGCAGAGAGGTTTTACATGATATAAGTATGAATATAGATTCAGGCTCTCTTGTATCCATCGTTGGAGTTTCAGGATCCGGAAAATCTACAATTGCAGGTATTTTGCTCGGAAAGAATCATAATTATAGTGGCAGTATAAAAGTTAACGGTACTGAGCATAGAGAAATATCCAGCAAGTCGCTTATGGAGAATTTCACCATGATTGGCCATAACAGCTGGATTTTTAAGGGGACAGTGCGTGAGAACCTTCTTATGGGAAATCCTAGAGCGACTGAAACTGAAATGATAGAGGCTTTAGACATGGTAAATCTAAAGTCATTCCTTGAAGCCCAAAACGGACTAGATACTAGGGTAGAATCTAATGCTTCAAACCTGTCAGGCGGTCAGAAGCAGAGACTTGCCCTAGCTAGAGCTCTCCTTCACGACACACCAGTATACATATTTGATGAAGCAACATCTAACATCGATGCTGACAGTGAGGAAGCTATAATGACAGCTGTTAAGCAGATTGCTAAAGAGAAGACCGTAATCTTAATATCTCATAGACTTGCTAATGTCACAGATAGCGATGCAATATATATGCTTAAAGATGGCGAGATCATCGAAAAAGGAACGCATCATGAACTCATGGGTATCAAGGGAACATATGCAAATCTTTTCTCTGAACAATCAGAGCTTGAAAACTATTCAAGAGGAAGAGAGGAGGCTTAAATATGGACAAAGATAAGCGTAGGTCTGATATAGCGATAATGCGGAGACTAATCGTACTAGTAAAGCCTCTTACAGGCGTAATGATAACAGGCATCATACTTGGTGTAGCCGGATTCCTCTGTGCTATATTCCTAACCATTGTAGGTGGGATAGGAGTTATAAAAGGTCTATCCGTATTTGGTGGAGACGTCATGTTCGGCAGCACTGCACTAGATGAAGTGATTTCTTGGAATCAGATATTTGTGCTGCTTATTGGGCTTGCATTAGCGAGAGGTATTCTTCACTATGGCGAGCAGTATTGTAATCACTATATAGCTTTTAGAATTCTTGCGATTATACGTCATAAGGTTTTTGAATGCCTTAGAAAGCTCTGTCCGGCGAAGCTTGAAGGAAAGAACAAGGGCGACCTTATCTCTATTATCACTAGTGATATCGAACTTCTTGAGGTGTTCTTCGCACATACCATATCTCCGATTGTAATTGCATTTTTAACTTCGCTAATAATGGTGGTATTCATAGGATCTCAAAGCATGGTGGCTGGGGTCATAGCATGTATGGGATACACTGTAGTTGGAGTTGTACTACCGATATGGAACGGTAAGAGAAGTGCTAGTGCTGGAATGAAGTTTCGTAACGGCGTCGGTGAACTAAATGGCTTCGTACTAGATAGCATGTACGGTGTGGATGAGATTCTGCAGTATGGTCAAGGTGATCAGCAGCTCAGTAAGATGAATGAAAAGTCACAATCGCTTGCCGAGGATCAGGCGAATCTGAGCAAATTCGAAGGCTCTCAGAGGGCAGTTACTAATATTGTCATCCAGCTATTCTCTTGGGCATGTTATTTACGATGATTTACCTTTATATGGAAAGCGCTGCTACCTTTTCCGAGGTGTTTATTTCAACACTTGCTATGATGAGCTCCTTCGGACCAGTCGTTGCACTTGCATCGCTTTCTAATAGCTTAAATCAGACACTTGCCTGCGGGGAGAGAGTCCTGGCGCTACTCGAGGAAGCACCTCCAGTTGAGGAAGTAGGTGGCAAGGAGCATACTTATTTTGAAGGGGCTAAGGCAGACGATATAACTTTCTCATATGAAGACGAGATTATATTAAAAAATGTAACGGTAGATATTGAAAAGGGTAAGGTGCTCGGAATACATGGTGCTAGCGGTTCTGGAAAATCAACGCTCTTAAAGCTCGTAATGAGATTTTGGGATGTGAAAGAGGGCCGGATGCTGATATCTGAAAAGGATATCAAGGATATCAACACAGATGACCTTCGCTCAATGTCGTCATATGTAACACAGGATACGATACTGTTTCGTGATACCATAGCAAATAATATTAGGATTGCTAATCCAGACGCAAAGCTCGTTAAAGTTGAGGAGGCAGCTAAGAAGGCTAGCATTCACGATTTTATTATTAGACTTCCGCATGGTTATGAGACAAACGTAGGAGAACTCGGTAGCACTCTGTCTGATGGTGAGAAGCAGAGAGTAGGGCTTGCAAGAGCATTTCTTCATGACTCAGAGCTCTTGCTACTTGACGAACCGACCAGCAATCTTGATATTCTGAATGAGGGAATTATCCTGAAGTCTCTTGAAAATGAAAAGATAGGAAAGACAATAGTACTCGTATCTCACAGGAAATCGACACTTTCGCTTGCCGATAGAATATATGAGATGGATAACGGCAGATTGTCATAATTTAATTTTGATATGAATAAAAATGAAGCTTAACTAAGCTGAGAAAGATCGAGTAACACTCGGAATTGATAAAGGAGTTAAAAATGTTCTGGGATAATATAGCAGGCGTTTATGACATATTCGTTAATGTTATAAACAGAAGGACGCATAACGAGCTAAAGATGATAGTTGGCAAATACATAGAGCCAAATGACAATGTACTCGAGTGTGCAGCAGGAACCGGTATGCTTAGTATTGTTATAGCTGAAAGGTGTAATACGCTTGTCGCAACTGATTTTGCGCCGAAGATGATTAAACGTGCTGAGAAGAACTGCTCGTCTTATACTAATATCAATTTTGAATATGCGAACATCATGTCGCTAAAATACCCTGATGATAGCTTTGATAAGGTTATTGCTGGTAACGTGATACATCTTCTAGATGAACCACTAAAGGCACTTGCCGAGTTAAATCGTGTCTGCAAACCTGGAGGACTTTTAATAATTCCAACGTATATGAATCGTGATAAACATGATAAAAAGAGTGCACTGACTGATTCGGTCGGAAAAGCAGGAGCTGATTTTAAACAATATTTTAATGTTGTTAGTTACATTGATTTTTTCAAATCAGCAGGTTATGAAGATGTAAAAATAGAGCTGGCAGATGGAAGGATTCCGTGTGCAGTTGCAACTATGACTAAATTAATCTAAGTATGAAAGATAAAAACTGCAAGGAGCTGGATTATCCAGCTCCTCATTTTGTTTTTAAATGCTTTTTATATATTAAGTTAAAAGAACCTATTGGGGGTCATCTGATTTTAATTTATAATATAAAAGACACTATATAATGTTTTACATAGGGATGCACCTATCATGAATTATATTTTTGAAATCATATTGCTTGCAATTATACCGATAATAGTTATCTGGCATTTAGGTGATCTTACACAATCCGGCCAGAAAAGAGCCGGTATAAGAGGCGAGAAGTTCACAATTAAGCTGATACGAGAAACTATGCGTAATGAGGATATTCTACTCTGTAACGTAAGGATTTCCTTTGAAGGAAAAAAAAACTGAGATAGACAATGTGATTCTAAATAAACGAGGCATTTACATAATCGAGGTTAAGAACTACGTCGGGATAATCACAGGCGAGCTTAATGACTATGAGTGGAGTAAGACGAAGACTACAGCTTCTGGCAATGAGTATACGAGTGTAGTTAAGAATCCTATAAACCAAGTAAGGCGTCAAGTCTACTTACTAGCTAATTACCTAAAGGCAAATGGTATAAATATATGGATAGAAGGGTATGCATTTCTAGTGGAAGGTAATAGTCCGGTACAGAGTGCATATATATTACATAATCAAGAGGATATCGATGCTGCTATTCATCTAAGGACTAACAATAAATTAAGTTCTCAAACACGCGAGAAGATTATAGAACTTCTATCTTAGATTAAAGTTGTATTAACAATGTTATATGAAAGAGGTATATTGCTATATGAGGAAAATATACGCATTAGGCTTGATAATCGTATTAATTATGATATTGTGCTCTGGCTGTATTCTGCCTGACGGGGAGCCATTAACGACCAAGAGTGTAACAGAAAAGGTCGAAGAGCGTTACGGTGCAGGTAAGGTTAAAGTCAAACGGCTTGACAAGAAGACTTGGGAAATTTCACCTACTGATTATCCTGATATCAAGTACACCATTAAGCAGAAAATTGGTCATGGAGGTGTAATTCCAGTCCCTGCATATACGGATGATGATAATAGAATGGAAATATTAGGTAAAATTGTCCTGCCTAAGTTTTTCAGCAGAAAAGAGATAGAAAATATAGAATTTTCAGATTCGATAATTAAGTATAAATGTAATGTAAAAAATGATCAGGATGTTGAAACTCTGTGTTCTAAGCTACAGGCAATGTGCGAATACATGAATGAAAACTATGGTCCTGTCGTTAAGGATGCATATGTTATTGCTTATTTTAAGGAGCCACGGAGATTTATTCCAAATGATTTAAAATATAAAAAACCAGCGATGCGAGATAAAATTAGCAAGTCTAAAATTATTTCGTATTTAGACTCTAAGTATGGTAGTGGAACTTACACATTCAGAAAAGTTCCATCAGATGAAGTTTCGCATGAAGGTGAAGTAGAGGTAAAACTGAATGCTTATCCGGATATGCCTTTCTACCTTGCAACCAGTACGAAGCCGGGTAAGAGAGGTCAGCTGACAGACACACTTTACATAGATATGATATATAATTTGGCATCTAAGTTTCCAGCGAGTGAATATGATTCTTCAAGCTATCTAGAAGTACAAGGAGAAGAGATGCTTTACGGAGAAAGATACTATGGAGTTCTTCTCAGGCGTTACTTCAAATGGGGTGATGAGACAGGTGTTATTGAAAATGCGCAGGTGACTCGTAAGGCGCTAAGGACATATTTGGATCAGTATCCTGTAGTTAATTACTCAGATTATCCTGAAAACCAGCATGCGTCTAAACCACCGATTTGCATGGTGGTATCTGTACAGTTTTAATTTATAAGTAATATTATTAAGGAGGATATATATGGGTTTTGATATTAGTTATCATCCAATGAGCAAATCGCAGATGGAGGAATGGTATTTTGCACCGCTCAAGGCTCTTAGAGATGGAGATGAGAGTGTTCTAAATGCTTTAATGGAAGCACAAGGAGAAGAATTCTTTCACGAAAAGTTTGTTGATCATATGAAATACTTCACATCGATAGGTGAAGGAGAGCCATCGGAAAAGGGACTTCTATACGGATTACCTATAATCGGTGGGTTCTTCCGTGACTATCAGTATGTACGCGGTGCAGCTTTTTCGTTTGTAATAGAAAGATATCCCGAGATGGATAGATACCGCACCCCTTGGTCTGAAGTGCTCCCTTCGTGGCTTCCTGTTCCTAGTAACGACTTGATTGAGGAGAATTACTCTGCAGGCATATTCATTGGTCCTGATCACGTAAAGGAACTACTAAGAGATATAGAAAGTGATGATGGAGTCCGCAGCATTCTTACAGAATCGTTTGGACCGGACAACCTCGGGGTATTTCAGTTTGCTTTACAAGATGCTGCAAATACAGATAGTGGTCTAATCGAGGCAACAGAGGTAATGGAGGTTCAACCATTTGACTTAAATAAATCGACTTGCTATTCGGATATACGATTCTGCGATCCTCGTGGTGCTCTTATATACCGTGAAGTAGCTTTAGCACAGGTTAGGGAAGCTACTGGTATGGGCGATGATGAAATAGCTGAGAATGTCGTGTATAAGAAGACAGAACACGAGATACCAGAAGAGAATGCTCCTAAGCCAGAGAAGAAGAAGGGACTTCTATCAAAGCTGTTCGGTAAGAAGTAGTAAATTGTATAAATAATCATTTTGAATAAAAGGTTATGCACTCGTTGAGATATTGACGTTACTAATGTTATCATACATGAGTAACGTCAATTTGAATTATATGAATGTACAAAGGTGTAAGAGATGAAAAAATACTGGCTACCAGTGCTGATGCTAGTAACATTTGAGACGATAGCAGTGACGCTGTGGCTCGCTAAAGACAATTTGTTTTATCTTCTCAATTTCAGCTATATCGGTATTTCTATATTCATAGGGCAGATGTTATTTATATGCAGGTATAAACATGCAAGGCGTATTGTACAGCTACTAATCGGACTCTATATGCTCATCTATCTTGGACTCATAAATAACGAGAACATGCAAATAGAAGGCTTCTGGTACTACTTGTTCACCGGCGTGTTCGAGGCAGCTACGATTCACTATGCTGTGGCGAAGATCTTCGGACCTCTTATATTCGGTAGAGGTTGGTGTGGTTATGCGTGCTGGACCGCAATGGTGTTAGACTTCTTGCCGTATAAAGTGCCGTCTAGACCACGAAGGAAAAGGGTAGGATGGATTAGATACTTTACCTTTGTAGCAGCGTTTTTCTTCGTCGCGGCGTTATTTCTAGCTAAAGTAGGTAACATCGAACGAATAATGTTCTTTGCATTTATAATCGGAAATGCGTTATATTACGTAGTTGGAATAGGTATGGCATTTGCATTTAAGGATAACCGAGCATTTTGTAAGTACGTCTGTCCGATAACGGTGTTCATGAAACCGATGAGCTACTACTCACTAGTTCGAATCAAGTGTGATACTGATAAGTGCATATCATGTGGCAAATGTAAGAAGGTTTGCCCGATGGATGTCGAGATGACGGACAATTCCAGGAAAGGGCAAATGGTACAGAGTGCATACTCTGTATGGAGTGCGTTAAGGTGTGCCCTGTTAATGCGCTTAAATAAGTAAGAATTTAAAAAAGAACTTAATGATATAGCCCTTGAAATTATACGACTACAGGGCTATTTTTTATTATGAAAGCATGAATATAGTGCAAATATATCTCAAGAATAGATATCTCATGATAATAGGAGTATAAAGCATGTTTAGAATATTAATTGTGGAGGATGATAAAAACATCAGTTCAATCATAAGCGAAGAACTTTCCCAGTGGGGATACGAGACTCGTGGAATTGATAACTTTAATGATGTCTACGATGATTATAAAGAGTTTGAGCCAGATTTAGTTCTAATGGATATTACGCTTCCTCAGTATAACGGGTTTTATTGGACGCAAAGGATAAGACAAGAATCTAATGTTCCTATAATTTTCATTTCATCTCATTCAGAATCGATGGATATGATTCAAGCGATTCAGTTTGGGGCGGATGATTATATTACAAAGCCTATTGATATTGCAGTTACCAGGGCTAAGATACAGGCTGTACTGAGAAGAGCTTATGATTACACGGTGGATTCCGAAAAGATAACTTATGGAGAACTGACTTTAAATCTGTCAGCCGCACTGCTTGAATCAAAGGAGCACTCTGTTGAGCTAACTAGAACAGAGCTACTGATACTTGAAAGTTTGTTTAATATGAAAGGACAGATAGCCAAGAGAGAAGATATAATTAATAACTGCTGGCAAGGGGATGATTTTATAGATGACAATACACTTGCGGTAAATATGACTAGGCTTAGAAAAAAGTTAAACGGGATTGGCTTTGAAGATTTAATTCAAACAAAAAAGGGTCTAGGGTACTTTTTAAGGTAAAAGAAACATGAACAAAGTGATTGAATTTTTAAAAAATGAATATAAGATAATTTCAACATTAATCTACACAACAAGTGTTTTCGGAGTTGTCTTTGAATTTGCAAACTTCAAGCGCGAATACTTTTGGCTTGGAGTAAAAGGTGCTGCTTTTATCAGTGCGATATTCCTGTTTATCGACTGGATAAACTATTCAAGGCAAGAAAATTACAAGAAGCTTTCGCAAGATTTTGAAATAGAAAACAGAAGGCTATTAAATCAAGCTACCATTGATAGGCGAGAACTTGAAGAATATTTCTTATTATGGGTTCATCAGATAAAGACACCCATAACTGTTTCAAATTTAATATTACAAAAGAGTGAATTTGAAGATAAGAATAAACTTAAAGAACAGATGTTTTATATCGAAGAATATACTAATATGGCCATAAACTATCTGAAGCTGATGGATAGGGATGCAGATATGGATATTACATCTATTAGCCTAGATTCTCTAATTAGAAGTCTGCTTAAGAAGTATTCGATGCTGTTCATTGAGAAACACATATCCTTAGATTACAACCATATTTCGGCTAATGTTATTTCAGATACAAAATGGCTATCGATATTGATAGAACAGATTTTAGCAAATGCGATTAAATACACCGAATCAGGAACTATACAGATATCTTTTGAAGAGGATTCAAACACACTTAAAATCCGTGATACTGGAATTGGAATACGCTCAGAGGATCTAAGTAAAATATTTGACAGAGGTTATTCTGGATTTAACGGAAGAATTAATGAAAAATCCAGCGGTCTCGGCTTATATCTAGTCAAAACTATTGCGAATGTAATTAACGTCAAAGTAAATGTTCAGTCGACATTGAATGTCGGGAGTGTGTTCTCGATTAGATTTCCTTCGAACTAATCTTTCAGAATTGTAAGGTTGTTATTATCGATTGTCATATTAGATAAATGCAGCGATCGATTACGATATGTAAAATTAGAGCATAAAGAAAAAGGAGTGACTAAAGATATGGCAATCTTAGAATTAAAAGACGTAAAGAAAACGTATAAAACTAGAAAAGTGACAACAGATGCCCTAAAGGGCGTAAATTTCTCGGTTGATAGTGGCGAATTCATTTCCATAATGGGTGAGTCGGGAGCAGGAAAAACTACGCTGCTTAATATAATTGCCACTCTCGATAGAGCAACCTCAGGATCAGTAATTTTAAATGGACAAGATACAAGTCTCCTTAAGGACAGCGAGATATCTGATTTCCGTAGAAGAGAATTAGGCTTCGTATTCCAAGACTTTAACTTGCTAGATCAGTTCAATAATAGGGATAACATATTCCTTCCGCTTGTTCTATCTAATGAAAAAGAGGCTGTTATGAAGGACAGGCTCAGTAAACTCAAATCCGCTCTTGGAATCGGTGAGCTTCTCGAAATACCCTTATGAAGTCTCAGGAGGTCAGAAGCAAAGAATCGCAGTCGCTAGGGGAGTAATAACAAACCCCGCACTTCTTCTTGCTGATGAGCCTACTGGCGCACTAGACTCGCAGTCGTCGGAAAGCCTCCTTAAGATGTTTTGCAAGATAAATGAAGCTGGACAGACCATCATCATGGTTACTCATTCGCTGAGGGCATCATCTTATGCAAAAAGGGTGCTTTTTATAAAGGACGGCATTGTTTATCACGAAATCTATCGAGGTGACAACGAAAGACAAGAGGCGTTCATGGAGCGTATAAATCAGGCTCAATTCATGCTGAATCGAGGTGATAACTAATGACGTTTTCGATGGCAAGAAAGTTTGCCTTTCAAAATTTAAAGGCAAACAGAATATTGGAGATACCATTTGTATTATCATCTGGAATTATGCTGATGCTTTTCAACATCATGATCTCACTTATCAACAATAAGTATGTTCAGACGAGACATAAAACTCTTCCCGAACTTATCACTATGGGAGCTGTGGTAGTTGGAATTTTTACGATTATCTTCGTAATGTACACGACTAATTTTTTACTAAAAAAGCGCAATAAAGAGTTTGCATTATATGCAATTCTTGGCCTTGAGAAGAAGCACATTCGTAAAATCATAAGTATTGAGTTCTTCGTATTATTCTCAATCATAGCGATACTCGGAATGGTTGGTGGATATATTTTTGGACAAATTTCGTTTTTGGGACTTAATAGGTTAATGCATGATGTGGCAGGCAGAATTATGGACTATCCATTCAGTATAACTGCGATGATTGTATGCTCTATTACAATGCTAGGACTATATTTCATAACTATCGCAAGAAGCAGTTATAGAATATATATGACGACCCCCGTGCAGCTACTAGGAAAACAACATAGTGGCGAAGGTGAACCGAAATCAAGATTTGTTTTAATGATTATAGGATTAGTAGCTCTATGCGGCGGATATGGAATTGCCCTAACAACAGAAGGAACGTTATCCTCTCTGGTTAATTTCTTCATCGCATCACTACTGGTTATAGCGGCTACATATCTACTATTCATCTCATTTTCAATTATTATATTGAAGATGCAGAGAAGAAGAAAAAGCTACTTTAAGCCAGAAAAGTTTCTCGGTGTCAGTGGGCTGATTTATAGGATGAAGAGCAATGCAGTATCTCTTGCAAGTATAGCCGTTATGAGTGTTGGTATTATCATCACACTATCAGCTACAGCAACCATCTATTCTAATATTCAGAAAAATGGAGATAGCTTTATCGCATTTTCAAGAGATTACATTCTAACAAGTGATACAGCTGTAGATGAGAATAACTTTAAAGATATTCAGAAAAATCTTGAAAATAGAGTGGGTCAGACTGTTACAGGTAAAGCGAAGATAAAGGACTCTTTTATAGAGCTCAGCATGAATCCTGCTGTAGCAAAAAACGGGAATTCATTTGAGACATATATGAGAGATGCGAAAACATCACCGTATTTCATGTTCACATATGACCTTGATAGTTATAATAAAAAGCTCAACAAAAATATTTCTCTTAAAGATGACGAAGTGATAATGACTTCGAATAGAAAAGGTGCTCTCAATTTGAGCAACCTCAAAATCGGTGACCGCACCTTTAAAGTTAGAGAAATTGATAATAAAATCCTCTCTAGTGCAAATGTAGATAGTTATGCACTTGTTGTAAAAGATCTATCTACTATGCAGTATATAGCTTCTGTACTGAAGACGTATAATATCCAAAATAAAAATATGGAAAATTCTTCGATAAAGTGCAGCATAGAATGGAATGTCTCTGGTATAAATAAGAACTCGTATGATAGCAGCCTAAGCAAGCTAAAGAATGATAATGGTTACACTCTTGAAAGTAGAGTAGAGGCACTAAAAGGACTATATGAACTAAATGGTGGATTCCTATTTCTTGGAGTACTTATAGGCATAATCTTTTTAACGGGAACCATCCTCGTAATCTACTACAAGCAAATAAGCGAAGGGTATGAAGACAGAGATAAGTATCAGATTATGAAGAAAATAGGACTTAATGATGATCTGATAAAAAGAACTGGAGCTTCTCAGATTGTATGGATGTTTTATGCACCATTTGTGGTAGCAATCGCACACTGCATAGTGGCATCTAAGATTGTTTATCAACTATTAAAGATGTTCGGGGTAAATCAATTCTCGCAGTATGGAACATACTTCGGCTTGGTAATCGGTGTATTCTTCGTGATATATTTTGTGATATTTAAGATGACATCACGAACCTACTACAAGATAGTAAAATAATTTTGACAGCTTAATACTGATGCAGAACCTCTCTGTTTTGAACAGGGAGGTTTTTTGTGTTTCGAATATCACTTGATAGTATTCAATAACTGCATTAAAATATATGGAGTTAAAACAAGTTAGGAGCAATAAATGAATTACAAGGAGTCAAGAGTATATCTGGATGAACTATCTAGGTACGGAAGTGTACTTGGCCTGGACAGTATGCGCGAGCTACTCCACAGACTGGGTGATCCACAAGATGAGCTAAAGTTTATTCATGTCGCTGGCACCAATGGCAAAGGGTCGATTCTCTCGTATCTATCCAGTATCTTAATTCAAGCAGGATATACCACGGGGTGCTATTTCTCTCCGTGGCTTTTTGAATACGGAGAACAGTTTCAGGTAAATGGTGTTCATATCGCAGACGATGAACTTGCACGTCATACGACAGAGGTAGCCGAAGCGATTAGCAGCATGGAGGCGGATGGACTTAATTCACCGACACTATTCGAAGCTGAAACAGCTCTTGCTATGTTATATTTCAAGAGTAGAAGGTGCGACTTTGTAGTATTAGAGACTGGACTAGGCGGCAGAGAGGATGCGACGAATGTCGTAGGTACAACCCTCGTTGAAGTGATAACACCAATTTCTAAGGACCACATGGCATTTCTTGGAGAGACTATTAGGGAAATCGCCGGTGAGAAAGCTGGCATAATAAAGCCTGATACCATAGCGGTAAGCGCTAAGCAGCATGCTGATGCTGAAGATGTGCTAGCTGCTAAGTGCGCTGAACTTGGATCTGAACTCAGAGTAGTTGATGAAGCTGCTATTGAACCGATTTCATATGGAATTGGAGAACAACGCTTTAATTATCGCATGTGGGATAACGTGACCATATCGCTTGCTGGAACGCACCAATTCAGCAATGCCTCGCTCGCTCTACTTGCGGTAGAGGCATTAAGAGATAAGGACGTCATTATACCAGACAAAGCGATATACGATGGATTAAGAGCTGCAAGGTGGGTTGGACGATTTACGGAACTAGTAAAGGACCCAACTGTAATCATCGACGGTGCACATAACGAGGGCGCAGCTATGGCACTTGAATCGTCAATTCGCCAGTATTTTGGGGATAAGAAGGTGATACTCGTTATAGGTGTATTTAAAGATAAGGAGTACGTTAAGCTGCTCTCACACTTAGTGCCGTTATCAAAGCAGGTTATAACGGTTGAGACGCCGAATAACGATAGGGCTATGCCAGCACGAGAACTCGCTGAAAAGGCCCGTGCTTATTCTAAGCATGTTGAGGCATCGGATAGTATTTATCAGGGAATTGATAAAGCGTATGAATACGCTAGTAGGGATGATGTGATACTAGTGTGCGGGTCACTATCGTTTCTGGGGGATGTAAAAAGGATTATAGAAACAAGGGGGACGAACAATGGATAGAGAAAAAATCATGGAGGGTGTAAGGCTCATACTCGATGGAATTGGTGAGGATGTCACAAGAGAGGGATTGCTCGAAACTCCTGAACGTGTTGCCAAAATGTATGAAGAGTTAGCAGGTGGATACACTGATTCTGCTAGCACACACTTAGCGAAGCGCTTTGATGTTGAGAACAATGACATAGTTCTCGAGAAGGATATTGAATTCTACTCACTATGCGAACATCACATGCTCCCATTCTATGGACGAGTTGCCATCGCATATATACCTGACGGCGAGGTAATTGGACTTAGCAAGATGGCTAGAACTGTCGAGGTATTTGCCAAGAGACTTCAGCTTCAGGAGAGAATGACTTCGCAGATTGCTGATGCATTCATGGAGGAGCTAAATCCAAAGGGTGTTATGGTTATGATTGAGGCTGAACATATGTGCATGACTATGCGTGGTATCAAGAAGCCTGGAACCAAGACAGTTACGGTTATGGCGCGCGGAAACTTCGAGAACGATGAATGCCTACAAAATACATTCTTTAGAATGTTAGAGCATAGGTAGTGGATTAAATGGCTTATTCTATAATAAATTTGAATACTGGTAGCGACATTACTTCTAATAACAATGAGTCTATGAAGAGGCTTGAGTCCATCTACCGTGATGAATATTGGCTAAGGTGTATGAAAGAAATTGAATGTGCTGAAGCTACTAGGATCTACTGTAAACATGACTTTATCCATATGATGGATGTAGCTCGCATAGCATATATATTTTCGCTTGAAGAGGCTTTAAACATACCGAGGGATGTCATCTATGCTGCAGCACTACTTCACGATATAGGACGAAGTGAGGAGTATACTGATGGCATTCCTCATGATGAAGCAGGTGCTAGGATTGCAAAGGAAATTTTGAAGAGGTCATCATATAGCGATGAAGAGAGAGAAGCAATAATTTCTGCGGTTCATGGCCACCGAGGTCATTCTGAATCTGAAGAGACTGGCGGTCTTATGGGAAGGTTAGCCTATGTCATTAAGCGTGCGGATGAGGAATCGCGTCTATGCTTAAGCTGTGATGCACGTGATACTTGTAAGTGGCCGGATGATAAGAAGAATCTGAACATCAAGTACTAATGTGGTTCATTATTGCTAAGTCCACAATAGTTATGTGGAAAGGATAAGGAATAAAATGAAAATTGGAAATAAAAACTTTGATTTAAAAAATGATTGTTACATAATGGGGATCCTTAACTTCACTCCCGATTCATTTTCTGACGGAGGTAAGTGGAACGACATGGATAGTGCGCTGCGTCACGTTGAAGAGATGATTCATGAAGGCGCTGCAATTATTGATATCGGCGGTGAGTCGACTAGACCCGGACATATTCAGATTACGGAAGAGGAAGAGATTGAGAGAATCGTGCCTGTAATCAGAGCTGTAAAAGAGCGTTTTGATGTTCCGGTATCTATCGATAGTTACAAGGGATCAGTCGTTCTGGCTGCTCTTGAATGCGGAGCTGATATGGTCAATGATATATGGGGATTTAAGTACGATGAGATGGTAGCTGAAGCAACTGCGAAGTATGACGTCCCAGTTTGTCTCATGCATAATAGAAGCAATGCTGACTACACTGATTTTGTTAAAGAATGGCTAGATGATATGCGTGGTTGCATCGATATCGCTAAGGCTCACGGCGTAAGCGTGGATAAGATTGTAATGGATCCCGGCTTTGGCTTTGGAAAGAAACCCGAGCATAATCTTATGGCTATGCATCACTTAGATAAAATGAAGGAGCTAGAGTTACCGATTCTGCTGGGCACTTCTAGAAAGTCCACACTTGGACTGATTCTAGACCTACCAGTGGATCAGAGACTCGAGGCAACTATAGCAACAACAGCTTACGGAGTAGCTCAGGGGGCATCAATAATAAGAGTACATGATGTAAAAGAGAACTATCGTGCGATGAAGACCATACAGGCAATTCTAAGGGAGCGTATCTAAGATAAGTTTGTAAATGGAACATATTATCAATAATTTTCACAGCTTGAACGTACACGAGGAGACGGAAAATGTACGATGAGATTAAAATAACAGATCTTGAAGTCTTTGCAAATCATGGGGTTTTCCCTGAAGAGAATACCTTAGGACAGAAGTTTGTATTTACAATAAAGTTATATACGGATACTAGACTAGCGGGCAAGACAGACGATCTAGAGGACTCTATTAACTATGGTGATGTGGCATCATTTGTCACCGAATACACTAAAACTCATACCGTGAAGCTTCTTGAAACTGCTGCTGAAGAGTTAGCTGAGGCAATGCTGCTCCGATATGATATGGTGAAGGGTGTCTCTGTTGAGATTAAGAAGCCATGGGCTCCGATTGGACTTCCTCTTAGAGAGGCTTCTATCAAGATTGAGCGCTTCTGGCACAATGCTTACATCGCTATCGGATCAAATATGGGTGACAAAAAGGCATACCTTGACTTCGGAGTTAAGAGTATAGGAGAAATCGAAGGGTGCAGAGTTAATAAAGTATCTGAATATATTAAAACAGAGCCTTATGGTGGTGTTGAGCAGGATGATTTTTTAAATGGAGCGCTGCAAGTTGATACGCTACTATCTCCTAAAGAGCTACTTAGCGAGCTACAGCGAATTGAACTTGAGGCACATCGCGAGAGGAAGGTGCACTGGGGACCAAGGACACTGGATCTCGATATCATCATGTATGATGAATATATAGTGGAGGAAGAGAACCTTACTATTCCTCATATCGAGATGCATAAGAGAGATTTGTGCTAGTTCCATTAGCTCAGATTGCACCTCATCTCCGCCATCCTTCACTAAGCAAGACAGTCATGCAGCTACTTGAAGAGCTTAAAGGATAAAAGCTAAGCTAATTAAATATTTTTCACATATTATAAGAAAGTCAGTGTTATACTCATGGACTTTCTTTTTTTATTTCAATATATTTAAAATACAAGATAGTATCTTGTAACGTTTTAGATTAAGCAGAGTCATATATATAGAAACGCAAATACTAAAGGAGGATATGATGGATTTAGACCAGCTATATCGTGAATATTTCACCTCGGTCTATAGATACATTTTCTCTATGTGTAAAGACTCTTTGCTCGCCGAAGAAATTACACAGGAGACTTTCTTTAGAGCGCTTAAAAACCTTGATTCGTTCCGCGGAGAATCGAGTGCCAGGGTGTGGCTTTGCCAAATTGCTAAGAATATTTATTTTACTTATGTAAATAAGAATAACCGTCTGTGTGAGTTAAAATGCGATGAGCCAGATAACCTTGTTGGTGACAGTGTCGAGAGCGTTATTCTAGACAGAGAACAGTCAGCTGAATTAAGAGCAGCAATCCATGCTTTAGATGAGCCATATAAAGAAGTTTTTATGCTCAGGGTTTATGCCGACTTATCGTTTAGTGACATAGGGTCGTTGTTCGGTAAATCTGACGGTTGGGCACGCGTTACTTACCACAGAAGTCGTTTAAAGATAAAGGATAGTTTGGAGGTTTTAAAATGAAGATAAGCTGTGACGTGATTAGAGACTTACTGCCTTTGTATGTCGATGAGGTCTTGTCTAACGATAGTAAAACTCTAGTTGATGAACATATAGAAGAATGTGAAAACTGTAGTGAAGAGCTTAAAAAATTATCTGTAGATGAAACATATATTAATACGGTCAATAATAATGAAAATAAAAGTATATATGAATCCCTTAATAGAATACGTAAGAGAATTAGTTTAAAGATACAACTAACAATTTTGATATCGGTCATATTTACAGCGATCGTAGCTGTAGGTGCTTGGGATTACTACGATAATCACAGGATTTATATGCCATACAAAGAGGCGAAAATAAAGTGGGTAAAAGATAGTATGCAAACTAGTGAGAAGTATCGAGACGTTAATCGGGTAATCTCAACTGACGGAAAAGCACTAATTCTAGTTTTGAATCGTACACATAGAACTAATAACGATAGCATTTATTCCGATCAAGTGATTTGGAAAGGACCAAATCGGGAATATTCGTATGAAGATAAGAATGGTGAAGAAAAGTTAGCTAATATAGAGGAAGTTTATTATATGTCATCAGATGCATGGGAGAGGTATAAGGAAAGAGAGGTTCTTATTTACAACATACCACAAGATGAATTTAATCTTGAAAGATATAAAAGGGAGTTTAATGTAGTTAAACGTAAATCGAAGCTGATATGGACTAAAAGTAATGGGTTTATAGGCTAGTAGTTCATAACATAACAGTTATGATACTTATGTGTATATATCAATTATACAAATGAATCCTCCTATTGTAATATCTAGTTGTAAGCAGTGTTTTGTTTTTAACAAGTGCTTATAAATGGATGATTTATGGTAAATGTTGGGGGATTGAGTATGAAAATTTTAGGAATTTCTCTAGGAACAAAGAACGGTAATAATGACACTATGTGTCGCGTTGCACTTGAAAAGGCAAAGGAGATGGGGTGCGATATAGAGTTTATTCATCTATTTGACTGGAACATCAAGCCATGTACTGGATGTGTCGCTTGTTCAAGAGCTCTCGTAATGGGAAAGGGGATGGTCTGTTCGCAGAAGGACGACTTTGCAGCGCTATATGAGAAGATGACCGATTCAGACGGAATACTAGTTGTAGACCCAATATTTGAGTCAGGTGGTACAGGTATGTTCCATAACCTAATGGATAGAATGGGGCCTGGTCATGATACTGGTTTAATGCTCGGATGTCAGGCAAAGATGATGGAACAGGGCAAAGAGCCACTACCAATGAAGTATTTCAAGCAGAGAGCGATTTCATTCCTCGGAATTGGCGGATCTGACTGGGCTGTGCGTACTGAGACTGATCACGCAATGCTCGCTATGAGCCCTGGCTGGAAGGTTGTTGATAATGATTACTTCTCTTGGTCAAAGGATGTTCTCATGCAGGATGATAAGGTTGCTCGCGTTAAGGAAATCGGGAGGAATCTAGTTGAAGCTGCGAAGGATATCAGAGAGAGAAATCTCATGATTATGGATCCAGAAAACGATAAGCTTGACTATTTCAAGGGACACAAGGGTGCATGTCCTCACTGTCATGGTAACAACTTCTATATCCACCCAGATACCAACGAAGCTGAGTGCGAGCTTTGCGGACTTAAGGGTGAGCTCGTTATGATGGACGGAGCATTACGACTCAAGTTCGATCCAGCTACTCTTCATCATGCTCACGATATTCTATCTGGAAAAGCATTACATGGTCAGGATATCTTTGAGAACGAAGGTAGACTCATGAACCTGTTTAAGGATGAGACTTTCAAAGCGAGGAAGGCACACTATACAGCAGTTTGTGAGCCAACTCCATCGCCTTCAAAGTAATCGCTGATAAAGGTGATATACTACGCAGTACAATCAACGCATTATTAGGTAAGGGTGCCAAGGGGTACCCTTATTATTTTGCATAAACTTATAAATCTTAATATCAGCTTAAGCATTACAATATAGTAGTGATAGTGTATAATTTAGAGACGTGAATTTTGATAATATATATATATCTGCATATACAGGAGTAAAAGAGATTAATGAGTATTTTAACTGTTTCAAACGTTTCACATGGATTCGGTGATAGAGCAATTCTTGAGGATGTTTCGTTTAGACTTCTTCCAGGAGAGCATGTCGGTTTAATCGGTGCCAATGGCGAAGGAAAGTCTACTTTTATGAATATAATAACTGGCAGTTTACAACCAGATGAAGGAAAGATTGAGTGGTCCAAGAATGTACGTGTCGGTTATCTTGATCAGCATTCCGCACTCAAGAAGGGAATGACGATTGAAAACGTTCTAGCTAGCGCTTTTGACTATCTATATGATATGGAATCGCGTATCACCGAGCTGTATATGTCGATGGCTGATGTGGATGAAGAAACTATGAATTCGTATATGGAGGAAGCTGGCACACTTCAGGAACTCCTAACTGCGCATGATTTCTATATGATTGATGCCAAGGTGAGTGAGGTCGCACGTGCACTAGGTCTAACGGAGCTCGGGTTAGACCGTGATGTATCAGAGCTTTCAGGCGGTCAGCGTACGAAGGTTCTTCTTGGTAAGCTTTTACTAGAGAAGCCTGAGATTTTACTTCTTGACGAGCCGACCAACTACCTCGACGAGGAACATATCGCCTGGCTGACTAGATACCTACAGGATTACGAAAATGCATTTATCCTAATCTCTCATGAGATCCCATTTCTAAATAGCGTAATCAATACAATTTATCACATGTATGAAAAACAGCTTAACAGATACGTAGGCGACTACGATCGTTTCCTTGAGGTCTTTGAGATGCAGAAGGCTCAGAGGGAGGCTGCATATAACAGACAGCAACAGGAGATTGCAGAGCTTCAGGATTTCGTAAATAGAAATAAAGCCAGGGTTGCCACTAGAAATATGGCTATGTCACGTAAGAAAAAGCTCGACAACATGGAGCTTATTGAGAAAATTGTCGAGAAGCCTAAGCCAGAGTTTCACTTCGAGTACTCCAAGGCGCCTGGAAAGTTTATTTTCACGACTAAGGATTTAGTTATCGGATATGATGAACCTTTATCTTCTCCTCTTAATATATCTCTCGAGAGGGGCAGCAGGGTGGTTCTTACAGGTGCTAATGGAATTGGTAAGACGACACTCCTTAAGAGCCTACTCGGGCTTATAAGTCCGCTTTCTGGAACTTCAGAAAAGGGATTTGGACTTGAAATCGGCTATTTCGCACAGGAAGATGGAACTGATGATGACAGTACCTGCATTGAGGCTGTATGGAAAGAATTTCCGTCTTATACACAAGCGGAAGTGCGTGCGGCTCTTGCAAAATGCGGTCTTATGACGAAGCACATTGAGAGCAAGGTTAAAGTGCTTTCAGGAGGAGAACAGGCAAAGGTTAGACTCTGTAAAATTCTAAATAGACCTTCTAACTTGCTAGTGCTCGACGAACCGACGAACCATTTAGATGTAGATGCAAAAGATGAGTTAAAGAGAGCACTTAACGAATACAAGGGAAGCATCTTAATGGTTTGTCACGATCCGTTCTTCTATGAAGATGTAGCTACAGAGGTGTGGGATTGTACTGAGTGGACGACAAAAGTATTTTAAGAGAGGTGCAAAATACACTATGCACAATTGAATTGTAATAATATGTTAAATGGAGTATAATGAACAGACTTATTGAGAGATAATATTACTAGGAGGGGTTATTATGCTAGATAAGAAAGTTTCTGATCTAATTAATAAGCAGGTGAACCATGAGTTTTACTCAGGATATTTATATCTTGATTTTGCAAACTACTACAATGAAGTTGGACTTGACGGATTTGCACACTACTTCGATATCCAGGCGCAAGAGGAGAGAGATCATGCTATGCTCATGAGAACGTACCTCTTCAACAACGGAGAGAAGGTTACTTTTACAGAGATTGCCAAGCCTGATATGGAGTGCAAGGAAATCGAAGATGCTCTTAGGTATAGTCTTAAGCACGAACAGTATGTTACTAGCTTGATCAATAAGATTTATAAGGCTGCTAGTGAAGTAGATGATTATCGTACGATGCAGTGCTTCGACTGGTTTGTAAAAGAACAGGGAGAAGAAGAGAAGTCTGCAGATGATCTGCTTAAGAAGTTTGAACTATATGGCAGAGATCCTAAGGGGTTATATGCGCTCAATCAGGAGCTTCTTGGAAGAACTTATGCAGCGCCTACGCTAACCTTGTAGGAATATATACTATGCTTTATCGGTGCAGGGGGATTTCCTTGCACTTTTTTATTTATTTAAAATCCAATATTAGATAAATGAGGACAGATTATGCTTACTAAATGCATTTATGGTATATTATTATTAAATTATAGCTTCAAAATAGCTTTCAAGGAGATTTAAATGAATTCATTTATAGCCAAAATTCCGGGTATAATCGCATGCTTTGCAATTGCAGTACCAGCCTGGTTAATTGGTAAGCTTATTCCGGTTATTGGTGGACCGGTTTTTTCAATTCTGTTCGGTATGGTATTAACACTATTTTGGACAGAAAAGGGCGTATTTGGTAAAGGGATTAAGTTCACATCTAAATATATCTTGCAGACAGCTGTAGTTCTACTAGGGTTCGGACTTAACCTAGGGGTAATACTTGAGACTGGAGTTCAATCGTTACCAATTATATTATGTACGATTTCTACATCGCTGATATTAGCGTATGCTATGCACAAAATTATGAAAGTAGATGCAAATTCTGCTACGCTTGTTGGTGTAGGCTCATCAATTTGTGGAGGATCAGCGATAGCAGCGACAGCACCGGTAATTGACGCTTCTGATGATGAAGTTGCACAAGCTATATCGGTTATATTTTTCTTTAATGTGATTGCTGCTCTTGTTTTCCCAATATTCGGTCATGCAATCGGAATGAGTACGACGAGCGGTGAAGCATTTGGCATCTTTGCAGGAACTGCAGTTAATGATACATCGTCGGTAACGGCTGCTGCTTCTACCTGGGATAGCATGTGGCATCTAGGAACGCAGTCACTTGATAAGGCGGTAACGGTTAAGCTGACCAGAACACTTGCAATAATACCAATTACATTAATTCTTGCAATCTATACTGCAAAGAAAAAAAGTAGTTCCGAAAATGTCGCAAGTAATGAAAATTCATTTAGTCTAAAGCGTGCTTTTCCGACATTTATCATGTTCTTTATACTTGCATCGATAGTAACTACAGTCGGAGTATCTGTTGGACTAGACGCAAAAGTATTCGAGCCGCTCAAGACATTAAGTAAATTTCTCATAGTTATGGCAATGAGTGCAATTGGTTTAAATAGCAATATAGTGAAACTAATTAAGACTGGTGGGAAGCCACTTGTATTAGGAGCAACATGCTGGATAGGAATTACGATAGTGAGCTTGCTGCTTCAGTACGTGATGGGGCTTTGGTAATATAAGAACCCAATAGAAGAAATATTATTTAATGAATAATAAGATAAAGCCTGAACAGTAAGGGAACAAATTCAGTCTGCTAGTTCAGGTTTTTAGGTTTTAAATATTAACCAGTCGAGAAAATAAAGTGTAATAATAGTAATATTTATAATAATTTATTAAATTATGCAAAATTTGTAATAAATAAATGGACATTACGTGTAGATTTTTAATAAACATAGTGGTAAAATTTTCATGGGTTAGTTTAAGTTAACTAACTAAATTACTAACCTTTAAGTATTATTTAACACGCTTTTGCATTGCATGTATTTATTCATTAAGGAGGAATAAGTAGATGAAAAAAAATTGGTCGAAGAAGCTTCTTACCGCAGCCTTAACGTCCAGTATGTTGTTCAGCATGGGTGCCGCTAACTCTTTTGCGGTTACAGGTGACCAGGTTGCTAAGGACAAAGTATATACGGGCTCCGGTAGAGTAGCAGAGGATCCAAATTCCGTTTGGCGCGGTTACGACATCAGTTTAAAGATGGAAGTAAAAGACGGAGTTATTAAGTCCATAGAATGCACACCAGCAGCAAATATGGACCGTATGAATAGCGGATATGTTGATTTAACGAGAATGCAGCTTGGCACACTCGTAGGTAAACCAGCAACGCTAAGTTCTGTCAATGGGTTAGTTGATTCTAATACTGGGGCGACATATTCTCTAAAAGGTGCAAAGAGAATTGCAGTTAAGATGATGCAGGATGCCGAAGCTAAGGAGAGCGGAACCACACCTGTAAATCCTGGTAACAATGAGAATCCAAAGCCTAATCCAAATCCTGGAAATAACACAGATCCAAAGACAGGCATAGATGCGATAGCCGATAATGATTATATATACGGCAAGATCAACCTAGCATATGCTGATTTTTACTATGGTGAGCTTAACAATCTAAGGAATGGAATTCAGAGTATGGATCTGAATGCTGTAGATAAGGCTGCAAGCATGAGGGGTGAAGGGCAGTACGATGCAGTGACAAGTGCTACAAAGGTAAAGTCAAAGAGATTCCCAACTACTTACTTTGAGGAAAAGGAAAACGGTGTTGAAATCCTTGGCATAAAGGATGCTAATGTTGCAATCAGAAAGAGTCTATATGTTGAGGCGATGAAGGCAATCAAAGAAGGCAAGTCTTCTAACAACCCTCTACTAAACCTTGTCAAGAATTTCAAGGCAAATGAAGATCCTGCAGCTGCTTCCTATGAGTACAAGGTTCTTAATGGTGATGGAACACTATCCGCTACAACCACTCAAGAAGTTCTAGATCCTGATGCAAAGGTTAGAGTAGAAACTGGTAGTCACTGGGGTCATTACTTAGTTAATGTTGATTCCAAAAAGATGCCTAAGATTGAGGAAATCGAAGGAATTATCGTTAAGACTAGTGATGGTAAGCAGTATGGTATGGAGCATCTTGAAAATATCTGGCTTCGTCCAAACGAGTTCTCGTTTGCCGTAAAGAAGGGTTTCGTTGAGCCACACGGTAATACAGTTGATTATAAGCGTCACGAGGATCTGCAGGGCAAGAGAATAACTCAGATTCGCTATCTTGTAAGAGATAAAGCTGATCTTGTTATCAACACTAATGTACTTTGCAAGACACTTCTAGACGAAAAGTATGGAGCTACTATCAATGATGCTGAGTTCAAGGATGGTGTTACTGTAACATCTGATGTTAAGACTCCTGCTGGAAGCAACTACAAGCTAGCAGCTATTTATAAGGGTAGGAATACTCTTGAGCAGGGCAAGGACTATACAGTATCCGGTAACAAGATATCCATCAAGGAAACAGACAAAACTGGAATGGGTACATATATAGTTGTTTACGAAGATGATAACTTTGCAGATATCGAAACATCTTTCAATTTGAGATCTAAGTACCATGATGGTGAAGTTAAGCTAGTAGATAATAAACTAACTCTTCCAGAAGGACTTTCACAGGAAGACTATGCATCATCAATCAGTACAGTTCTTATTGATGGAAAGAGAGTTAGAGGCCGCGATTTAATGAAGGCTATCTTTAATGCAGATGGCACAGTTAATTTCGATGGTAAGCTAAAGGGCAAAGACGGTTCTGAGACTCCAATCTTCAATAAAGGTGCAGCTGGTATCTATACTATCGAACTTAAATCAGATAGACATCCTAGTGTAAAGGAAATGATCGTTGCTCCTGGAACCAAGGATATTGAGGTTAAAAAGATTGATTCTGAGCATGCTATTAAGAAAATCTTCCTCGGTTACAATGTTGCTGGATATAATCTAAGTGATTATGATTACGAGGCATATGATATTTCTCTAAGAGATGGTTCAGATAACAAGGTTCAGCCAGAGGCTGGTAAGAAGGTTAAGGTTCAGCTTGAGCTTAAGAAGGTAGATCCTGAAAAGCTTGTTATTCTCCATGATAAGGGAAATAAGCAGCTTGAGGAAATTAAGGACTTCAAGATTATCGATGGAAAGAAGATTGAGTTTGAAGCTGATCATTTCTCGAACTTCTTCTTTGCGAATAAGAAGCCAGCAAGCTCGTCAGCAATTAATAATGCTTCTGCTCACAGGTCAAATCAAGGTCATGTTGCAAAGGCTACAAAGCACGGAAAGTCAACTGGCAGAGTAGTTAAGACTGGTGACTCAAGCTCAGTAATCCTATACTCATTAAGCATGCTTGTTGCTGCAATGTTCGCTGCTGTTACAGTTTATGCTAGAAGAAAAAGCAGCGAAAAGTAATATGATTTATGTAAATTTAGTAATCCACATAAAGATAAATAACTAGCTATTATCAGCTAGAATTGATAAGAGCTTAGTCAACAGCATTTTACTGTATGACCAAGCTCTTATTTATATTCTCTTATTTAGAAAATTAGGTTCTAATACTCGTATTTCTTCCTCATAAGTCCTATACATATTAACGAAAGTGCGAATGCTAAGATTTCAGATAGTGGGTTAGACCACCAGATTCCTTCGAGCCCCATAATCATAGGTAGAAAAATTACGAACGAAAGTTTAAACACGAAAGTTCTTAGGAATGAGATTAAAGCCGAAAGCCATCCGTTGCTAAGTGCAGTGAAAAATGATGATGAAAAGACATTTATACCAAGAATAACGAAGCATACTGTAGTAATTCTCATCGCATGAACTGTCATATCTAGCAGTGCCTTATCATATGCGAAGAAAAGCCCAGATAGTGGTCTCGCAAATATTTCTCCAAATAACAGCATTGCTATTCCAGTTCCAGTTAAAAGCTTAAAGCTCTTATTAAGTATATTTCGTAGCTCGCTAGGATTCCGAGCACCATAATGATAACCGATAATAGGACCGCAACCCATTGAATATCCAATATATATTGCTGCAAATATAAATAGAACGTACATTAGCACACCATATGCTGCAACTCCATCAGAACCAACGTATTTAATGAGCTGTGCGTTGTAGAGCATGCTTACAAATGAGGATGTAATACTCGTTACCATCTCCGAGATTCCGTTACCACATACCTTGATTATTGGTTTAAATTCCAACTTACATGGAACTAGCCTCAATAAACTGTTATTTGGTTTTATAAAGTATATTATTGGTATTGCCGCTCCAACAATCTCACTAAAACCTGTAGCAACAGCAGCACCTGCAACACCCCAGTTAAATACATAAATGAATAGGGCATCGAGGATAATATTTGAAAGTCCTGCTATAATAGTGGTCACCAGGCCAAGGTGAGGTTTTTCAGCAACAATAAAGAAGTCTTGGAAGCAGTTTTGCAGCATGAAAAATACATTAAAATACATACTTATACGTCCGTAAGTAACGCAGCCATGCAACATGTTTGAATCAGCCCCGAGTGCAAGGCAAATTTTATCCATGAATATATATGCCAGTATGCATACGATAGTTCCAGCGATGGTTGTAGCACCAATTAGCATTGTAAAGCACTGATTAGCACGATCCCTGCGTTGCTCGCCAAGTGTCTTAGCAACTAGTGCTGCACCTCCAGTACCTACCATAAATCCAATTGCACCAACGAGCATAACTACTGGCATTATGAGATTTATAGAGGCAAAAGCGGTCTTACCAACAACATTAGAAACAAAAAGACCATCAACGATAACGTATATTGAAGTGAATACCATCATCCCGATAGAAGGGAGGACAAATCGAATCAATTTGTAGTACGTAAAATGGTCGGATAATTGAATTTTTTCTTTTTTAATCTTAGTCTCCATACAACTATTCTACATTAGTAATGGAAATTGTAAATATACCTATAGTTAAATATTTGTACGGTCTCGTGTCATGAGTCTTGAAGAAATTAAAGAGGAAATTGGTATGATAATTACTGTTCCTATTGCACTTATCATGATGGCTATGAATTCTTGCGCAAAATCCTTAGAGTTAATAAGCGTGCTCCACGAATAAAATTTAAGAAAATTTATACACATAATCATAAACTCACCTGCGAATATAAAAAGTAATGTGTTTATATTGGAGCTTAGAATTTTGCTACCGATATTCGTGCCAGATTCTACAACCTCATTACGACTTAATTCAGAATTGTGCCGAATGACTTCATAAGTGCCCGAGCATACTGCCATAGCTGTATCTATTAATCCTCCGACAAGGATGACGATAAATACTGCTATTTGTACAAGCAGCATATTAATACCAATATTTTCTTCATATCCATTTGATGGCTGAATCTTGACATCCCCGATTGTTCCAAAGCCCTGGAGGTGAGCGTGAGTAACTACAAATGATATGAGTAGAGCAGAAATTACTAATACTAGTACTACTGAAATAAATGCACATACTGTCTTAATATTAGTTTCATTCTGATAGAATATAGTTACGGCGGTTATTAACAGTATCGAAATTGCTGTGGTAATGGTTATGCTAAATCCCATATAGATTAGTTCTATAAGCAGGGCAAAAATCGAAATGTTGATAGCTGTAGTCATAAGTGATTTAGCCGTTCGATCTCCACCGGCAAGTAATGAAAGGAGTACAAATAAGATTAGGAGTATTTTAATCATGCTTGAGCTCCTTCCTAGCAACTAGTGAGGTGACGAAAAGTGAAACAAGAATTGCTACTATAATCGAGAGCATTCCTGATAAAGAGCGAACTATATAGAAATATACATCATGACTTATTACCGTTCTGAAGCTGATTTCGTTTGACATTGAGATTAGAAATATCGGCAATGTATAAGCGATATTTGTAAGAAGTACTACACTTATCATCGTGCCGTTTATATCATCTGCAACTTTCCGTACAGAACTGAGGAGTGCCTTAAGTCCGATGTCAGGTGTTCTCTCGACTAGTTCCATACTAGCGGCTGTAATAGTAACGGAAACATCGATAATAGCTCCGAGGCAGCCTATAATTATCTGTGCAAGGAAGAAGTGATTTGCATCAGTTTTAGTGAATGGCTCTGGCAGGAAATGAAGAAAATCATAGTCTATGTCCGTATTCCAGATTAAGAGCATGATGAGAGCTGACAGAAGTAAAGTTGTTAGCAACGTAGCGGCAAAAGATATCATCATCCTATGGGAAATTCCGTCAGCAACTAGCAGGACAAAAAATGTGAACACTACAACACCAGCAACCGTCATGTGCAAGATGTCGAATCCACGTATATTCATATAAATAATAAGTCCAAATAGAGCTATATTTCCAAGTACACAGAGCGAGGTGTAAGTACCTTTCTTTCCGCCGATAACTATAAGTGAAGCGAGTAAAACAAGAAAAACAGCAGCTACCCAATAATCACGTTTCACGCCAGTAATACCGGAGTATTCATCGTTTAAAAATACATAGTCATGTTTATAGTATTGCTCGTCATATGCTTTTGACTTGTCGTATTTATTAATAATATGAAGGAGCTTTCCTTTGTCGCGTCCATTTTCTAGACGCACCTCAATAGCCTGCGTATTACCATGGTTGTGGACTTCAACCACTTTAGCGACAGGGGATTTATACATCCAAGAATTATTAACGACCAGCACGAATAAGATAATGGCTCCAAGTAATGAGATAGCCGTTCTTAGCAAATACTTATTTTTCATATTTTTATTATACCGCAGCATTAATTTAACTGATAGGGTGCACGTGTCGTTTCATTGGAACTAATGTGAAAAATATTATTATTTTGTCAAAAAAATTCACCAAAACGATATTCCAAAACAAATTTAGTTTGATACAATGTAATCACTATGATAAAGCATAACTATATTGAAAAAGGTGAAGGTGATGTGCTGATTATGCTTCATGGAAATGGTTTAGACAGCAGTTACTTTTATCACCAGATTAACTACTTTTCATCTAAATATAGGGTTATAGCAGTGGATTCGAGAGGTCACGGTAGAACGCCGCGTGGTGATAAACCTCTTACTATTTTGCAGTTCTCTGAAGATCTAAGGCAATTTATGGACATGCACGACATTAAGAGAGCTCATATCCTGGGGTTCTCAGATGGGGCCAATGTCGCAATAAGGTTTGCGATTGATTACCCAGAACGTGTGGATAAACTCGTTCTTAACGGAGCAAATATTAAATACAGAGCTCTTAGGTTCACTGTACGTGTTGGCATTGAGATACTTGAGCTGCTAAACGCAACGTTTAGTGTGAGTCTTGAGAAGCGCAAGCTTAGGGCAGAGCGTCTTCGTCTAATGAAAAATGAACCAGTAATCAGCGCCGACGAGCTTGATGATATTAAGTCTGAAACGCTTGTAATTGCCGGGACATTTGATCTGATGTATGGTAGCCATACGAAGTTCATTGCTGAACACATACCAAAATCGAAATTGGAGTTTATTCCCGGTAAGCATACGGTTGCTCGATGGAACTACGAGAAATTTAACAGTGTTTTAAGTGAGTTTTTATTAAAAGATACAATAGAAAGCGAGAAATAGGTCAATTATATGATAAATTAATATGGAGGGTATATCATTTATCTCGTATGTAGCTGCAACTAGAAATGATAAGCGGAGAAACACTATGTTTACAAAAAAAGAATGCCATCATCATATCAGTCCTTATCACAATATCTGCGTGTATATATGGGCTACAGATACTAATATTTAAAGATGTTAGGAATACAGAATTCTACATTTTCCAAGACATGGCATTTATCCCGATAAGTATTGCAATTACTACGATTGTAGTCGGAGAACTACTCGATATTAACACTAAACGAGATAGTCGTCATAAGACACGAATGCTGACGAGCACATTCTTTAGTGATATCGGATTCGAGCTTATGAGTATGCTTGCACTAGTTTCTAATATCGATGAAGAAGTATTACGTAAAATTAACAACGATAATCTATCTGAATCTGAGAAAATCAACGCGATTAAAAGCAGTACATTCACGATTAACGCTGACATGGGTATATATAACATTATAAGTGATGTAATAATCGCTTCGAAGACTGATATACTTATACTGTCATCCAATCCTATGCTGTACGATCATGAATACTTCTCAGACCTTCTGTGGGAATTGCTGCATCTTATGGATGAGTTCAGACTTCGCGGTGACTATGTAAAGATGACACCAGACGATTTAACCCAGTTTAATGATGATTTTGCCCAGGTCCTAGAGCTTTTGCTCATCAACTGGGTAGTAAATGCGAAGTATCTCAAGGAGACTTATCCCAACTTTTATAAGACAGTTAGCTCATTTTTAGATAACTAGTTCATTAAAGTGATTTATCGTATTCTTATTAAATTATATAAATCAAACGCGGGTTATAGGACAAAACGTGTTGGTAAAAACCGCTGCGGTCGTTGAAATTTCAACGGCTACAGCGGTTATATCTTTTTTGAAAGAAGATACAGGGTGGACAAAACGTGTTGGTAAAATCGTCTAAAACACTTGAAATTTCAAGGCGTATTAGGGTTATATCTTCCTTAGAAATAGTATTCTAGGAGGATTGTAAAATGAAGCGTGTTATTTGCCCTGTTTGTGGTAGGTGTTGCTCGAAATATGGTAAGACAAATGCAGGAACACAGAGGTGGTTTTGTTGTAATTGTAAGATGGCGTTTTCCCCTAAAATAGACAATCTAACCAAGCAGCTTAATATATTTCTTAAGTGGCTTTTTAGCAAAGATATTCAAAAGTATATGCCTGGAGGTGGTCGTACATTTAGGCGAAAAACATCCAAATTTTGGGATATATGGACATTACCACCAGTTGTAGAAGAAAAGCATTCAGTAGTATTCGTAGATGGAATTTACCTGTGCCGTAATGCTTGTGTTTTAATTTGCTGTGACAGAAACCATGTGCTAGGTTGGTACTTATGCCGCTATGAGCATGCAAATGCATGGATCTCATTAATGTCTAGGATTACTGAACCTGCACTTGTAGTTTCGGATGGAGGAAAAGGATTTAATAAAGCTTTGAGAAAGGTATGGCCTCATGCAAAGCACCAGAGATGCCTTTTTCATGTGTTTTCTCAAGTAAGAAGATATACTACAACAAGACCTAAAACCCTTGCAGGGGCTGAATTATATGCTCTTGCTAAAAGACTACTACACCTAGAAACTAGATCTGAAGCAGATAAATGGGTAGATGAATTCTTAGATTGGATGAGAAAACACAACAAGTTTCTGAGCCAAAGGTCACTAGATGAAAACGGCAATTGGAGAGCAACGCATGAAAGACTTTTAAAGGCACAGAGATCTCTTTCTAGGTTGGTAAAAGAAGGCACTCTATTCGCTTATTTGGATGAAGATTTAATAGCTAAGATAGGCAAGGCTCCATCTACAAATAACCAGATAGAAGGCGGTATAAATGCAAGGCTAAGAGCCTTGCTAAGGAATCACCGTGGACTATCTGTTGAAAGAAGAATAAAAGCGGTCTTCTGGTGGTGCTATGTGCACTCACCAAGACCGCTTTCTGTTTCTGAGCTATTAAAAGTAATGCCAACGGACAAGTATTGCAGCGATATACCAGAAGATTTCAGAGTTAGATAAACGCACTTCATCTATCCCTACATGGGGAGATGCGGTGGTCTGGGGAGAGCTGCATAAGTCATCTGAATTTCAGAATTATTGGGACTAGCGACCAACACGTTTTGTCCTATAACCCTCAAACGCATATAACTATACTAAAAAAGGAAATCCACACGATGATCGTGTGGATTTTATCTTTTCCGAATTTCATATGGATGGTACGCTTAGTTAAAGAAGAAGTACAGTAGAACAACTGCACCGAGCACAATTCTGTAATAACCAAACACCTTGAAATCGTGCTTCTTAATATAACTCATCAGCAACTTGATTATAAACATGGAAACGATAAACGCAACAATCATTCCAACTAGTAGTATGACTAATTCATTCCCTCCAAAGTTAAATCCATACTTGAGAAGTTTCAGTAGACTTGCCCCAAACATTACAGGAATCGCCATGAAGAATGTGAACTGGGCAGCTGTCTTACGATTTACACCAATAATCAGGGCGCCGAGTATGGTGGAGCCTGAGCGAGATGTTCCTGGAAATACTGCTGCTATAAGCTGGAATAATCCGATGATAAAAGCTTGTTTAAATGTAAGTTCATCGAGACTATTAGTAATAGGTTTTAGATGTTTGTTACGGTTTTCAGCTACTATAAAGAGAATACCTATAAGTATCAGCATTATAGCAACTACCTTGTAGTTGTAAAAATGTTTTTCGATTGCATCATCCCATTTTAGTCCGACGATTACTGCAGGGATACACGCTACGATAACTTTAAACCACATTGACCATACATCTTTTCGAATGTATTTTTTTGATTTATTAGCAGTGAAAGGCCATATATCATTCCAGAAGGTAATAACTACAGCTAGAATAGCACCAAGCTGAATTACTACTAGGAACATACTCATAAAGTCTTTGCTAACATGCATAGGCCAAATCTCATTGACGAGAATCATATGTCCTGTGCTAGAAACAGGTAACCATTCTGTAATACCTTCAACTATACCTAAGAAAATTGCTTGTAAAATTACAGTCATTTTTAACTCCTTTTCATAATAACCATTTTATTATACCAAAAAAAAGGGTGTTTTGCTCAAAGTGTGACAATATTTGTATAGTTGCAATTGACCAGAATTGCACTTGTACCGCAATTAAATTTTATAATGTTGATTTAAAATATTAGACTATAAAAGTAGACTTATAGTTGGAATTTTAGTATAACTGATAAGAAAATTCAGTGTGTATATTTTGGCTGAAGAAGAATAAAACAGAAGGAGATAAAGTATGAGATCTGAAGACTTCAAAAGGTAATGGCTATGCTGTTTGCTTGTGTTCTGATTATAGGAGCAGGAGTCTCTGTTAACGCGGCAAATAATGATAATAAGCCGACTACTGTACAATATATTATTGCAAATAATTTAAATTAAGTTAAAATATGCAAAGTAACAAATTTGGTTGCTATTAATGTAAAAAGAAATTTAGGGATTTACTAGAGCTCCCATTTAAATAGGAGGTACTGATATTTTTGAATTTATGAAACGTAGCGAAAAAGCTTTGCAGATAACTTCAGATAACTGTAAGCCAAGAGATAAGGCATATTTGCTACAATACGAAGAAGCTATTAAAAGTGATGCATTAAACGATCCAATAATTGTACATATTAAATCCAGAGATGGGTTAGTGCTTAAGGGAAGGCTTTATAAGAAACAAACAAGTAAACCAAAAGCTGTAGTAGTAGCTGTACACGGTTTTCATAGCACAGGACTTAGAGATATGGGAAGATTTGCTGATATGTATTTAAGGAATGGATTTGATTATCTAATCATCTCTCAGAGAAGTCATTTTGATTCAGAAGGTGAATATCTGACTTTCGGTGTAAAAGAGTCACAGGATGTCTTAGATTGGGTCAATATAGTGTGTAAAATATATACACCAGAAATTCCTATAATTTTACATGGAGTATCTATGGGAGCTGCTACAGTTTTAATAACTTCAGGTATATATGAGAATCGTTTAGAGGGGAACAGTAAACCTAACATAGTTTGCTGTATAGCAGATAGCCCATATACGGATATATTGAGCCAAGCAGAGTATTTACTAGGTAATAGGCATAGTATTATCAAAAGCATTTTAATAGGTCTATTTAAGGCAAATATGCGCCTTAGAGCGAAAGTCAAGGTTAGAGATGCATCTCCTTTAGCCATTATGAAAAATATAAATGTTCCAGTTATGTTTATACACGGAAAAGATGATAGATATGTTTTGCCAGATAATTCAGTTAGACTATATGAAGCGTGTAACTCAAATATTAAGAAATTGCTTCTTGTTGAAGGAGCAGGGCACGTGTGTTCATACGTTATTCAGCCAGATGAATATGAGAAATCATTCATATCATTCATTAATAATATCATATAATAATTACATTATATTTTTATATCAATAATCATTAATTAGTTTGAGTCACACACAATGTGTGGCTTTTAATTTTATCTTAAATTGAATCAAGTAAAGACCCTCCCTAGTGGGAGGGTCTTTGAGACTTTGATCATATAGTTTATTATCTCTTTACGAGATTATAATCTTATTTCTTACCAAAGAAATCTGTGAACTGTCCGTAAACTATCATGAGCATGAAGATAGGTCCAATCCACTTGATGCAGAAATTGTAGAATCCTCTTGTCTTGAATGCACGTGTACCGCCATTCTCGATTTCATCATCGAGGAAGTGAGGTACGAACCAACCAAGAAGGATAGCCATGATGAATCCTGTTAGTGGCATCAAGATACCTTCAGCTAGACAATCCCATACGCTGAGAACGTCAGCCTGTCCAAATAGGTGGAACCAGTTCATCTTAGGGTTTCCGCCGAGGCAGTCAGCAGTTGTTAGGAAGTTTCCTACGAATGCTGCAAGTGCCATGATGATTGAAACCTTAACTCTGCTTGCAGGCTTACCAGCCTTAACTCTAGAGTCGAGGATAGCAGAGATACCAGCTTCCATCATTCCGATTGAGGAAGATAGAGCTGCGAAGAATACTAGTAGCCAGAATGCTAGCTGGAAGAGCTTACCAGCAGTTCCCATTGACTGGAATACAGTAGTCATCGAAACGAATAGAAGTCCAGGACCGCCACCTGGCTTTAGGCCAAATGCGAATACAGCTGGCATGATAGCCATTCCTGCGAGTACAGCTACTAGAGAGTCACCAACAGTGATGATAGCAGCGTTAGCCTCGAGGTTTTCCTTCTTACCTAGGTATGAACCGTAAGCGATGATACAACCAGAAGCTAGTGATAGAGAGAAGAACATCTGTCCACCAGCAAGCTTTACTACATCAAAGAAGTTAGTCTTCCACATTGTTAGATCAGGGTAGAAGAGGAACTTTAGTCCAGGACCAGCTCCAGGAAGTGTGCAAGATCTGATTACTACTGCGAGTAGTAGGAAGAATAGTGCAGGCATAGCGATTTTACAGAACTTTTCGATTCCGCCTGATACTCCACCGAATACGATTACCATTGTTAGTACTAGGAATGCAGTCATCCATGCAACAGAGTTTCCAACGTTATTGATCATGCCGCCGAATAGAGCGCCAGGATCTCCAGTGTTGAGAGCTGAATTCTTCACGAATAGAGCCTGAACTGATTCGAATAAGTACTTAGTGATGTATCCACCAAATGTGCAGTAGAAGCAGATTAGGAACCAAGGAACGATAGTCTGAAGAACACCGTTAAACTTGAATCTGTGGTCAGCTTCTTTGTATGCTTCGATAGCAGCCTTCTGAGTCTTACGTCCAAGAGCAATCTCGGATAGCATCAAAGGATAGCCTACTACGATAGCAAGAATTGTGTAAATAATTAGGAATGCGAATCCGCCGCCAAGTCCTAGCTTATAAGGGAAGGACCATAGGTTACCGAGACCTACAGCGGAACCAAGTGCAGCCATTAGAAATCCAAAATTGGAATTAAATTGGCCTTTGTTGTTTTCCTGTTCCATGTTAAATAACCTCCATACATAGAATAATCAAAGTCCTTTTACAAGTACAACTTGATTATAGAATTGGAGTTTTGTGTTGTCAATATGACTTAGCCATCACAAATTCGTCACTTTTTGACGCCACCCGCTCAAACCCTTTAATTGGAGTGCATTCACGAAGTTTGATATAATTTAAATTATTAATTTTTTTTGTCACGTCAATAAATTTTTTAGAAAAAAGTTAAGAAATATAAGCTTTTGAGTGAATATAAGGCTATGGTAAATTCATTTTATTGTTTAAATAGCAAAGCTCCGCTGTGATAGCGGAGCTTTATTGTGTAGAACAATTAATATTGATTTAGAAAATTTTAATAATCAGGGCAACAAAGATTTATGCACCTGGTATTGTAGGGCCAGAGGAGGCACCTGTAGAAGACTGGGTATTATCTTCCTCTGATGCATCATCATTGTTTTCTTCATAATCTTGATCATCGGTTACAGTCTTAGGTGGTGTGTATGTAGCACGTCCTTTTTCTGTACCCTTAGTATAGTACTCACTTCCAACCCTTATAACGTTGCTTGGCATTGATTTATACTTGCCGGTCTTAGCATTAGGAACCTGATTCATGATTCGTCCCCATAGCCTTGCAGCCATACCTGACATGGATGACAGTTTGATATTAACATCAGTACCAATCCATAGTGATGCTGCGTAATTTGGAGTAAATCCATCGAACCAGATATCGTAGTTGCTGTTAGTAGTACCAGTCTTACCACCGGCCTGGACACCGCTTACAGAAGCTGCTCCAGCAATACCATTAGATACTACAGTTCGGAGCATATCAGTCATAATGAAGGCAACGCCTTCATCCATAACCTTAGTCTTCTTGGACTTGCTCTTAAGTAGCACCTTACCGTGTCGATCTGTAACAGTAGTGTAGGCAACAGATGACTGGCGAACACCGCCGTTAGGGAAACTTGCATAAGCCTGCGCCATTTCCAAAGGAATTGCACCGTTTGTTAAACCTCCCAGTGCGAGCGCCGCCGAGTTCATATCACTCGTAGATCCCTTGGTACAATAGTTGTAAGTCCGAACTTCTTGAGCATTTCAGCTGAGTATTCGTTACCAACCTGTAACTGAATCTTTACAGCAACTGTATTTATTGACTGCTGTAGTCCGCGGCGCATTGATACAGGTCCAGAGAAGCTGTTACTTGCATTCTTTGGCCAAACTCTGCCATTAAATGTCATCTGTTCATCGACAATAGTTGATGATGCTGTCAGGTAATCTCCATAGCCTTTGATACCTTGCTTATCGTGCTTGTAATCAACGAGAGGCCAAGTTTCACCTTTCTCAGCGTAGTCATAGCTCTTCTGTAATGCAGCCCCATATACAGCAAGTGGCTTTATAGAAGAACCAGGCTGTCTAGGGTTAAGAGCACGGTTGTATAGTCTGCTGCCAGTGGAGCCGCGTCCGCCAACCATTGCTTTAATTTTACCAGTTCCAACTTCAACGACAACCATTGCTGCCTGTGGCTGAATAGTCTTCTCGTTGAGAGAGTACGCATCTGGCTTTATTACCAAAGAACTTCCAGATTTAACCATAGCCTTAGGGAAATCCTTAAAGTAGCTCTTATCGATTACTAGATTGTTGTCGCTATCAAGTTTTTTGTACTTGCTAGGGATGTTGATAAAACCACCTGAATATATATAGAGTGTACCGTTTTCTTGAACGTACTGCTTCTTAAACTCAAGGCTATAATTTACTTTTCCGCCAGCTTTAGTTGTGTAGATGTGAAGCCGCTTATCGCGTTTAATTGTAACCGAACCATCTTTATTTAAAGTAACTTCATCGCTTGTCAGAGTGAAGTCACCATCAGCATTAAAACTATCGTTGTAATCGTAGAGAAGGATAGTTCCATTTGCGCCTATTACGTTACCTGATGAATCCTTCCTTATGCTAACTAGGGAAGGGAAGTTAGATCCCGTTTCAAACTCTTTTGAAATAACGCTCTGAGCAGTTGAGTCCATAGTAGAGTTAATTTTAAGTCCTCCAGTGTAGATCATCCGCTCTGCTTCCTGAGGTGAAATTTTATATTTCTTCTGTAAATCTCGAGAAACCTCGTCAATTACGTACTCGTTAAAGTATGAGTTCACGCTCTTGTTACTCTTTATAGAAGGGTTGATGAAGTCTATTAAGTTTTTATTGTAAGCTGTTTTAAATTCCTTATCGGTAATATATCCTTGCTCGTGCATCAACTTAAGAGCAGTGTCACGACGATTTTTCGATGTATCGTTTGCGATATACGTATCTGGATCACGAAGGATGATATTAGTACTTCCTTCAGCAACAGAGTCTTTTCCTACAAGTTTTACTAGTGCATATGTATCAGGCGCCTGCGGTAGGGCCGCAAGGGCGGCACACTCATCGAGCGTTAAATCCTTAGGATCCTTAGAGAAGTACGCGTGAGAAGCCGAGTTTACTCCGTAGCTTCCAAATCCAAGATATATTGTATTTAAGTAAGCTTCAATAATCTGCTTCTTAGAAAGTGATCTTTCAATCTGACTAGCATAGTACATCTCCAGAATCTTACGTTTTATACTTCTCTGGCTCTTAATGTTAGGTAGGTACACGTTTCGAGCTAGCTGCTGCGTAATAGTACTGGTTCCACTAATATGTCCAGAGCCGGTAAATGATTGTACAACGGCACCAGCCATTCTTGTCCAATTAAATCCGTGATGCTTCCAGAAAGTCTTATCTTCGAGAGCAACAAAGGCATTAATCATATTCTTAGGCATATCCTTATATGAGATAAGCTGCCTGTCTTGATTGTAGAAGACGGTTGTGACTTTGTTGCCTTGATCATCATAGATTACAGAGCTCTGAGCAACTGACTCATAGATGTTTTCAGGATCAATCTTAGGAGCTGTACTGATGACTATAAATGTATATAGGACGGTTATTACGAAAATTATAGCAAATAGGAGGATAAGATCCTTTAAGATCTTACCTTTGCTTAGTACTTTAGGCGCATTTTTAATCTTTTTACCGTTGACTACAACTGTTGCACCAAGGCTTTTGTTGTAGTGAGGGTTGTCTTTTAGGAATAGGCGATCTTTAAGTGGTTCTCCATTTCCCTTAAATAATCTAGCAAGAAAAGAGCCAGTGCTCTTTTTTGAAGATTTTGACTTATTATTAGATTTATTTTTCTTGTTTCTCTTTTTGCTTTTATCAGATGAACCATCACCAGTAGGTGCTTGTGCTGCCTCATCTCCGTCAAGCGCCTCGAACTTGGATAGAAACTCGTCTATCTCACGTTCATTATTAGAAATCTTGTCGTTTTCAGACTTCATTAGAAACCCTCCAATCAGGAATATTTTTCATAAAGCAGACTAATTCATAATATAGTCTTCAATATTATATCACATATATTCATGTGAAGAATATTAATAGAAGCATAAATTAAATAATTGTTATTATAGAAAAAACGCTTCATAGCTATTGAACTTCGTCAGATAGAGTAGAAGCGTTTTTGTTTTAATGGCCTTATAGACTAGTTCACGCCGATTTTATAATTTAATTATACGTTTTGATAATCTTTAAAATTTAAGTAGCCCAGACTCTATATAAGAATTTATGTAGTTAAGTATAGTGTTTGCAACTTTTATACCAGCATCTTGGTCGTCGTCATTAAGATTGAAATGTGTTATATTTGCTTTTTTTTGTATTCCTTTGAGTATAGACATAGTTGTGAATTTCTGATCTTTGTCAAGTGGAACGGCTATTGTCTGCAAAGCCTTGTCGTTCGCATTTGAATAGATTGTACTAAGGTCACTTGAGAGCTTATGACTTTTATTACTATACGCACTAAACATATCATAAGTATTGATTTCTATACCCGCAAGGGATGCTGCCGACTCGTTATCTTTCATTATCTGATCACGATATGCATCTGTAACACCTGTGGTATTCATCTTAAGATGCATTGTGTCACCGTCAACATATAACTCTTCCATTGTATTAGTTGCATATACATCACCTTTAGAGTACTTTGCAGGGATTTTATCTTCGTCACCAAATCTATAGTTGCTGTTCTTATCTATATATAGATAAGTAATTAAATAATCGATGGTCTTCTGTGATATTACAGTATCTGGAAGCTTAGATTCATCTGTGATAACAGAGTAGCTCATTTTAGCTTCAGGGAAATATTTTTTATTTGCCTTCATAAACTTCTCAACCTGTCCATCAAAATATTCCTTCGTATCCTCGAGGTTATACGAATCTAAAAGAATAGTGAATTCAAGTGAGTTAGGGTACATATTTCCGTTGTTGCCAACTTTGATATCTGCAACCTGGTATGATACAGATTTATTCTTGTACTTGGAAACGATTGTGCTAAAGACGTCGAATACATCAGGTTGTTGTGAAATATAAGAGCTAGGACTATCAGTTTTTATACCAGTAATCTTAACCTTGATGCCAGTGTTTTGAGTCCTAGATTCAGTAGCATAAGGTATTGAAATGTCACTCATACCGCTTGCAAATGAGGTATTTGAGATATAGAGCTTTTTTCCGCTGCTCACATATATAACGTTTGAGTTTGCTGGTATATATGAATTATTAATATTCTTAGCCCCAGAATGCTCGTTGTTATCGTTATTGAGGAAAATTGCAATTACGCTGCCACCAGTTGTTTTTGATGTTGAAACCTCGTGTAGGGTAGCAAGCGTGTCGGCATCAGTATTAGCAGTTTTATAATTATAATCAGCTACAACTACAGTAGCGGGAGCAGTGACATCGGATGCTGTCTTCGTAATAATTATATTGCCGTGTTCATCAGTGATGAATAATACCTTGTCTTTGGTAGTTTCGCTCTCAATGAACTTTTGGAGATCAGCATTGGATTTAAAATCTTTTGATTTTGATACTAATTGCTCGCGGAAAGCAATGTAGTTATCCTTATCAACGAGACGAGTCTTAGCCATTTTGTAGTACGCAATTATACCTACGAAAGTTAGGACAATTACGAGAACAATTACAGTAGTTTTTTTATTAGAATTACGCATGGAAACCCCTTCATAATTATTGCATTTTTATATAGAGCCTATTATACAGATTAAGTGTGAAGATTAGAACAAGAAAAGTCACTAATTATAGTATCTTTTCAAATTTTGTCATTATTATGTAGATAAAACTCATATTGATGTTGATTGCATAAAATATATTATATAATAAAGATACTGTAAAAATGATAATAAAACCCTTGCACCCAGTGTAATTATTGTGTTATAATTTTCATCGCGTTACTATTGAATGCAACTATATTAACTACAAGGAGGTGCGGCAAATGTCCAGAAAATGTGAAGTTTGCGGTAAGGGTCAGGCTTCGGGAAACGCTGTTTCTCATTCTAACAGACATTCTAAGAGAAAGTGGAATGCTAATATTCAGTCTGTAAGAATTAGCGAGAACGGTACGGTCAGAAAGGCAAACGTTTGCACGAGTTGCCTGAGATCTGGCAAAGTAGACCGTGCCATTTAGTCTATATACCCGAAATCTTGTCTTAAACGGTTAGCCGTTTAAGGCTTTTTTTATTTTATGGTAATAAAAGCTAAGGTATAATCGCTATTATCTGAATAATCATATATAATCTTTATAAGATATAAAATAAATTGGAGGATAATATGAAGCTACTCAGCAGTTCCGAATATGGGGCAGTTAGGATCAGTAAACAGGTGATGGATAAGCTTGTGCTTGATGAACTGCTTAAATATGAAGATGTGGTCTCTCCATGTAGTCAGAGCGGAAGGACTTTAAAAAGAGGCTTTTTTTCTGGTATAAATGAACTTCTTTCTTCTATTGAAGTTCAAGAATCGGATCATGGCATTTATATTGTCTTCAATATAATAGTTAAGTTTGGTGAAAGTATTAATGAGATTAGTAATACTATATTTGATAGTATTGAGCGTAATTTCGCAATGTTTTCTCTTCCCAAACCTGTGGAGATAAAGGCGTGCATTAAGGGCGTGCAAGCTGAACACATCATGAAGAGAGATGTTGAAGTAATTAGGACAAACGAATAGATTATGAGATTAAGTGACAGTGTAACGACAATCAAAGGCGTCGGTGCCAAGAAGCAAACATTACTTGAGTCCATGGGAATCAGCACAATTTACGATTTGCTTGAGCATAAACCATTTCGATATCAGAATAGATTAACTCGAACTCCATTTATGGATGTCCCTGAAAATAAAGATGTCTTGATTGGTGGTGTTTTGATTAATAAAAGGCTGCGCTCTATAGGTAGAGGTAGAACAATGCTTGAATGTGCGCTCCGTGATGAGAGCGGTATATTTCATGCAATTTTTTTTAATATGCCATTTCTTGAAAAGAATTTGAGGCTTGGTGCAGATTACACATTGTTCGGTAAGATGAAGTGGCGTAATGGAGCGAAGACAATAGTTAATCCTGAAATTTCTCCTGCAGGTAGTACGCGAGATATACGTGGAATAATTCCTGTATATAGGAGAACGGCTGGAATAACTTCAAATGAGCTATCAAAATTGATTCGCACTGTCTCGGAGAAATTAGATGAATCATGTGAGTGGCTAAGTGAAGAACTAATAGAGAAAAACAATCTTGCGCCCGAGGACTATGCTTACAAGAATATTCATTTTCCAGAGAGTGTATCTGCCTACAATAGGGCAAAGTTTAGGATAATCTACGATAAACTACTCGCATTTCAATATTCCGTTTTGCATAACCGCCGATTTCTTGATGAGGAATGCGGGAATGCAAGCATTGATCCGGTGGATATAGACACATTTACAGATTCGCTTCCTTTTAAGCTTACAGCGGGACAGCTGAATGCAATTAATGATATAGAGCGTGATTTGCTGAGTGAAAGAGCAATGAATAGACTTGTTCAGGGAGACGTTGGATGTGGAAAAACTGTCGTTGCAGAAGCAGCGATATTTCATGTGATAAGTGCGGGCTGGCAGGCAGCATTTATGGCACCAACTGAAATTTTAGCTAGGCAGCACTTTTATAAACTCAGCAATGAGTTAGGAAAGTTCGGAATGAGGACGGCGCTTCTTGTCAGTGGCATCAAAGCTGCCGAGAGAAGGGAAATTCTTGAGGATATTAAAAGCGGAGATATTGATGTAGTTGTTGGGACACATGCTCTGATTCAGTCTGATGTGGAATTTACAAAACTCGGTTTAGTTATAACCGATGAACAGCATCGGTTTGGTGTTAACCAGCGTAAAGTTTTGGCAGAGAAGGCAGAAGCGCTTAATGTTCTAGTAATGTCGGCAACACCGATTCCTAGAACGCTTGCAGCAACAGTGTTTGGCGATATGGACTTTTCTGTCATAAAAAACAAGCCATCAAACCGGAAGGAAATCATCACTAGGTACGCAACAGAAAAATCACGGGAACGTGCATATGTCAATGTTTACAATGAAGTAAAGAACGGCAATAGAGCATATATCGTAGCTCCGTCAATTGAGGACAATGAAGATAGCGACCTAACCTCTGCGGAAGCTCTTTTTGATGAAATAAAAGCAAAGTTCAAAGGGGTGAAAGTGGGTCTTATTCACGGTAAGCTTGATAAGCCTCAAAAAGAACGGATAATGAATGAATTTGCAGCTGGTACTATTGAAATACTAGTATCAACAGTAGTAATTGAAGTTGGTATAGATATACCTAAAGCGACCGTAATAGTGATTGAAAACGCTGAACGTTTTGGTTTGGCACAGTTGCATCAGTTAAGGGGGGAGAGTAGGAAGAAGTGACTTGCAGTCATATTGCTATCTAATATGCTATAGTGAATCTGAGAATGCAATAAGCCGAATGAATGCCATGGTAACAATGAGCGACGGATTTGAGATAAGTGAAGAAGATTATAGACTTCGTGGTGCCGGAGACTTGATGGGGACTATGCAACACGGATATGCAGGTAATAGCTTTTACGATCTATTTGGCTATGATAAAATATTGAAGCTTGCAACTGATGATGCACAACTAATACTGTCTAAAAATATAAGTGATCGTGGAGCGTTCGTAGATATGGATCAGCTTCAATTGCGAACTAACAATATCATGGTTCAAGATAATAGCAATATAATATAGCAGACAAACGTAAAGGAGATTCCGATGAAGATTAATTCTGGAAAATTTAAATACAGAAAAATTGAGGTTCCTGAGACAACTAGACCGACTACAGAAAAAGTTAGAGAAGCGGTATTCAGCATGCTTATCGGACGAGTGGAAGGCGCAACTGTGCTGGATTTATTTGCTGGTTCTGGATCACTAGGACTAGAGGCATTATCAAGGGGAGCAGAGCGCTGTGTTTTTAACGAAGGTGATAGAAAAAACTACAAAATCCTGAAAAATAACGTTGAAAACTGTAAAGCAGAAGATATTTCTTCAATATATAATAATGATTTTAGAAAAGCTTTAGTGCTTGCAAATAGGGAGTTTGACATCATATTTGTAGACCCACCTTACCGGGAAGGGTATTATGGTGAAGTGTTTGAACTCATTGAGGAATATGGGCTTTTGGCAGATGATGGTGTTGTTGTTGTTGAACATTTAAACGATAATCAGTTATCTGACAAAGTGGGTGGCTTTGTTAAAACTAAGGGTAAAAGGTATGGTACGATAGCCATTGACTTCTTCGAAAGAGCTTAAAGCCTTGCAAATACAATATCTGTTTGTTAAAATACCTTGGAGAGATGGTGATTAATATGAAGAGAACTGCAATTTATGCCGGTTCATTTGATCCAATTACCAATGGTCACTTGGATATCATTGAACGCGCAGCTAATATGTTTGACAGTTTAACTGTCTGCATAGCCATTAACAGTTCTAAGACACCTCTATTCACCTTGGATGAGCGAAAACATATCGTATCAAAGGTGACTGAACATATTCCTAATGTCGAAATTGATATATTTGATGGGCTGCTTGCAGAGTACGTTAATAATCATAATTTCGAAGCAGTTGTGAGAGGTCTTAGAGCTACTACTGATTTTGAATATGAAATTCAGATGGCGCAGATGAATGCTCGCTTATACACTGGTGGGACAGAGACTGTTTTCTTGATGACAGACCCTCGATATTCGTTCATTAGTTCATCTCTCATCAAAGAAGTAGTTTCTTATGGTGGCAATGTAAATGGGTTGCTACCAGACTATGCAAACGAAATGATTAAAACTAAAGTTGATAATCAATAAACTAGGAGGAAATCGTTATGAGCGACGCATCAATTAGAGTTATGACACTACTTGACGATCTCGAGGAAATTCTGGCTAATGCATCTAAGGTTCCTTTCTCTGAGAAGGCAATTGTAGATAGCGATGAGATTAGAAGCATTGTTGACGACATTAGGCTCAGCATGCCTAAGGACATTCAGCAGGCAAAGTGGGTTAAGGATGAACAGGACAGAATCCTTAACGAAGCTAGAGGTGAGTATGATAAAGTAATCATCGCAGCTAAGAAGCAGGCTGAGTATCTTGTTGAGAATGATATTATCAAGAAGGAAGCTGAGAAGAGAGCCGATGCTCTTATCTCTGAAGCTGAAAATCACAGTAGATATATTAAGCTGCGTTCTTATGAATATGTAGATAAGCTTTTATTTGATATGCAGAATGATATCGCTAAGGTTGCGACGGAGTACATTCAGCCAATGAATGATTACTTTACAGATATGCTTGGCGAGATGAATGGTAGAGTAAATGGAAACCGTCAGGAGATGAAGGCTCTTGCTGAGCGCATTCAGGGCGGAGCTTCATATAGCGAAGGACAGCAGGCTGCTCCAGTCGTTGAAGAAGACGAGGAGTAATAATTACCCGATGAAAGTTCTGGGAATTGTTGCAGAATACAATCCTCTTCATAATGGACATCTGTACCACATCAATAAAGCAAAGCAAGAAACTGGTGCTGATGCAGTGATAGTAGTTTTAAGCGGAAATTATGTGCAACGCGGTGAGCTTGCTGTGGCTAACAAGTGGATTAGAGCAAAGTCAGCTATTAAGAATGGAATAGACGCAGTGTTTGAGATACCTGTTTATGCATGTCTCGGCAATGCGTCTGTTTATGCGTCTACGGCCATTAAACTTCTCGCTGCAACTGGCGTTATAGATGTCATATCGTTTGGTAGCGAGTCTGGAAATCTGAAAGAATTAACAGACATTGTCTACAATCTGAATGATGTGAGGATAAGCGAACGGATAAGCGAACTATCAAAGGAAGGCTGCAGTTATCCGCGAGCACGTGAAATTGCATATGAAGAGCTCTTTGGATGTAATTCTCACGAAGCTTTAAAGAGACCAAATGACACACTTGCTATTGAGTATATTAAGACACAGTTATCCCTTAAAAATTCAAATCTAGCTCTTCATACAGTAAAGCGTGAGTCGTCGGGATATTCAGCAGCTTTTGATAATCGCAAGAGATTTCAAAGTGCTTCTGGAATCAGACAAGCTATCCGGGATAAGGTTGATGTATCTGATTTTATGCCGGAAGATTCTTTCCGTTACATGATAAGTAATTCTGCTGTTATTAGAGATAAAATCGATGATAATCTGTTTAATTTAGTGAGGTATGCTCTTTTAAATCTTTCGCCTGATGAAATCGACGAGTTTCCGCAAGGTGGAGAAGGTATAGGGGCTAAGCTTTGGAAGCGATTAGAACAAGTAACTCTATAAATGACTTGATTATGGTAGCAAAGAGCAAGAGGTATACGTATACTCGGATTTCTAGGCTATTGATGCAGATTTTATTGGGGATTAAACGTACGGATTTTGGCGAAATAAATCCAGGATACCTTAGATTGCTTGCAGCTAATGAAACAGGCAGGAAACTTATCAGAAAGGCAAAGAAAGAAGAGTTAAATAAGTTGCCTATTTTGACGAATATCAATAGGGAAGCCCATAAACTACCAATATTTGCAAAGAAACAATTACTTCTTGACATTAAGGCTGCGGATACATACAATATTCTAGCAATGAATGATATGTATAAGGAGTCGGATCGTGTAAAAAGTCCGACATTGCTTTAAATTTCATTGACATGTAGAGGCGCTTCATATATACTATTAACTTGTAATGCGTGAAACGTAATTCGGATATTTAAGATAATCACATTTGTAAGGAGGTGTCGACAATGGCAGTACCAAAGAGGAAAACATCGAAAGCAAAGACTGCTAGCAGAAAGGCTGCTAACATGAAGATGGGCGCTCCAGGACTTTCAACTTGTCCTCAGTGTCATGAGCCAAAGCTTCCACACAGAGTTTGCCCAACATGCGGATTTTATGATGGAAAAGACGTCGTAAATAACGCTGAATAGTTTAGACAAGCCCATGATCCGAGATGTCTCGGGTCTTTTTCTTTTTTTGCAAATATATGCTACAAATAGTATAATTAAATGAGTTAATCTATTTAGAACAACACAGAGAAATTAGGGAATTATGGCAGAGGACAAGAAAAAGCGCGGTCCAGGTAGACCTCCTGGTAGCAAAAATAAATCTAATAAGAAAAAAGTTTCTTCATCCAATAAGAGGAGTAGTAGCACTGCGGAAACTGCTGAGCAGAAGCAGATTCGTGAGATGCAGGAGAAGCGAAATTCAAATAGAAAGCTTATTGATGAGATATGGGGCATCGCCATATTTGCAATAGGTGTTTTTTTGATATTCACGATGAAGAGCAACAGTACTGGTAGTTTTGGGCATGGCATACATAATGTTCTTCGTGGACTTTTTGGTGGAATGTCTTATGTACTGCCGTACTTTTTAATCGTTGTATCTGTAAGCTTGTTCCTACAGAAGTTGCAGCACTTAACGCTAGAACAGCTTCTTTAACGGCACTCATATATCTCATGATGTGTGCGCTTAACGGATATAGGTTCGTTAATGCAGATAAAGTTAGATTTGGTTTTGGAGATATTTTGCTCTTCTATAGAGATGGTGTGAAGGGGCGTAATGCTGGCGCTGTCGGTATGGAACTTGCGAATATATTAGTAAAGTTCATAGGTAAACCAGGACTAATAATTCTAGGACTAGCTATAATAATAATATCGATTCTTCTAGTAGTTAATACTCCAATTTCTAAGCAAATTCATGCATTTAGAGAGGCTAGAGAAGAAAAGCGCTTAATAAGAGAATTTGAGCGTTCAAGCGATAATGTAAGTGTAACCTCGAACCTTGGAGAGAAGAAGGCTAGCGAAAGTCTATCTGTTTCAGTTAAGCCAGATACAAGTGAACAAGTTGAATTTAATAGACAAGCGCAAGAAAGCACCCCACCAGTATTTACTTCATCTTCTAGTGATGTTATTCATGATGTATCAGAAGACGGTTTTATTGGATATTCAAATGCTCCATTAGAGGAAGAGCCAACATCTGGACTATTTGGTAGAATGCTTGCAAAACATCTTAATTCCAGAAAGCAGCGAGCACAGACAGATGAGACGGGAGCAGCTTTAGGTCCTCAGTATAATAAGTCAAATTCCGATTTATATTCAGCATCCGGACAGAAAACCAATGAAAAAAAATCAGCAGCAGGATTCCCTGATGAAAACGCGAGAAGAGAACTTGCTAATATGCTCGATAGTGGAGCGGGTTTTGGTGACGCTGATGTGTCTGTATATGACGGATATAGGGTCAAGACAGGGAAAGAGGAAGGTTTAGGCCTTAGTGATTCAGATACTGAAGGTTTCTCCTGCAATACTCAGACTGGTTATGGCTTAGATGGTGTAGTTAGCTCGCCTAATGGTTCTACAGGACTGTGTGGATACGATGGAACTAATGATAATTGCGTCAACTATTCTGGAAGTGGATTAGGCCTAGATGGTGAATTACCGACTTCAAAAGCAAGACCTAAAACTGCTACTTATCGTGGACCAGGAACACCTGAGTTTGATGAGATGAAAGCTCGCGAGGCGGCTGCAACTGCTGATATTAGCGTGCCACATGGTATAGGTATAGGTGCAGTGGAGACTGCGGCTTGCGGTATCTCAACTACGAAAAGAGACTCTAAAGATGATGCCGTTTATGAACAAAAAGAAGATAATAAACCTACGAAAGCGGATCATGATGAAATTGCCAAGCAAGCTTTGGTAGGACAATCTAAGAAAGAGGATAATTACATTTTCCCTTCGGTAGATCTATTAAACAGACCTAAGCCTAACAATAACATGATGAGCGGCAACCAACTTGAGGAGCGCGCTAGTCTCCTAGAACAGACACTAAATGACTTTAACGTTGAGGCTAAAGTTCTTAACGTTACTCAAGGTGCCTCTGTAACCAGATATGAAGTGCAACCAGCTACTGGAGTTAAGGTCAGCAAGATAACAGGACTAGCTGATGATATAGCACTTAATATGAGGGCGAAGAGTATCCGAATTGAGGCTCCAATACCGGGCAAAGCGGCGGTTGGAATCGAAGTGGAGAACGAAAAAGCTGCTCCAGTCCTTATAAGGGAGCTTATTGAATCAAACGAGTTTAAACTTGCTAAGTCAAAGATTAGCTTCGTTGTTGGTAAAGATGTTTCAGGACGTAATATAATTGCGGATTTACACAGCATGCCGCATATGTTAATAGCTGGTGCTACAGGATCCGGTAAGAGTGTGTGTATTAACACCATAATAACAAGTCTTCTTTACAAAGCTTCGCCTGATGAGGTTAAACTTGTCTTGATTGACCCTAAGGTTGTTGAGCTTGGAAGTTATAATGGTATTCCGCATATGCTCATACCAGTCGTAACTGATCCTAAGAAAGCTGCAGCAGCACTTAACTGGGCTGTTAACGAGATGCAGCAGAGGTATAACAAATTTGCTGAACTTGGAGCAAAGGATTTAGCTTCATATAACCATTTGGTATCGAGTGCTGGTGAAGACGACAAAGTTATGCCGCAGATAGTTATCGTTATAGATGAGCTAGCGGATCTTATGATGGCTGCATCGTCTCAGGTTGAAGAAGCCATATGCAGATTGGCTCAGAAGGCGAGAGCTGCAGGTATGCATTTAATTGTAGCTACTCAGAGACCATCTGTTGACGTCGTAACGGGTCTTATAAAGGCAAATATTCCTTCAAGAATTGCATTTAGTGTATCTTCTCAATTTGACTCGCGTACAATTATAGATACTGCAGGAGCAGAGAAGCTTCTTGGAAAAGGAGATATGCTCTTCTCACCGGTGGAAGCTAATAAGCCTATCAGAATTCAAGGTCCATATATCTCTGAGACGGAGAGCGCTGCTGTTATCGATTTTGTGAAGTCGCAGAGTGAAACTGAATATAGAGAAGATGTGATTCAGAGTATTGAAGTTTCAGATAAACCTACACCACAGGATTCTGCTGTAGATGAACTTACTGAGGATGCAATAGAATTTATTCTTAAGCAGAAGCAGGCATCAGTTTCGATGCTTCAGAGAAGGTTTAGAATCGGATATAATCGTGCAGCTCGCATTATAGATGAGATAGAAGAGATGGGTATAATAGGTGCTTCTGATGGATCTAGGCCAAGACAGGTTTTGACAACAGAAGAAGAATATTACGGACCAGCAAATCAGACTACTTTTGAAAGCGGTTCGGAAAATTACGATTCAAATAATGTGGATGAGGAATCTGCAAATAGTAATGGAGATTTTTAATGACTAATACGAATAAGACGTTCTATATCGACACATTAGGTTGTGCGAAGAACGACTATGATTCGCAGGTGTTAGCAGCCGAGCTTATGGAGCGGGGATGCACTCTGTCTGATTCACCGGAATCGGCGGATATACTGATTGTAAATACTTGTGGATTTATTGAATCGGCCAAGGTTGAGTCGATTGAACACATCTTTAACATGGCAGCACTTAAGGGAGAGACGAAGAAGCTGGTTGTGACGGGATGTCTCTCTGAGCGTTATCACGAAGACCTTGTCAAGGAGATTCACGAAGTTGATATATTTACAGGTGTGAATGACTATGATGAACTTCCAGATCTTCTTCTGTCAGATAATAAGGTTATGGCAGACAGTGTGAAGGGAAAGGTTGGTAAAGTTCTACCGTACAAAGAGAGAATTCTTCCAAATAATTCTTACTCTGGTGTGCTGAAAATTGCCGAAGGGTGTAATAACACGTGTGCTTTTTGTGCTATTCCGAAGATACGCGGACCTTTCCGTAGTAAGAAGATTGAGGATGTAGTTAGGGAAGCGAAGGTTATGGCTGAAAGAGGTATTAAGGAGCTTACTATAATTGCTCAAGATACTTCTTACTACGGTAAAGATTTATATGGATCCGCAATGCTTCCAAAGCTCCTCGAAGAGCTGTGTAAGGTAGATGGCATCGAATGGATTAGACTTATGTACGTATATGATGATGGTATTACAGATGAACTTATAGAGACAATTGCTTCAAATGATAAGATTTGTAACTATCTCGATATTCCTATTCAGCATATCTCAGACAACGTTCTAAGCAGAATGAGGAGGAACTCTACTGGAGATTCTATAAGAGAGACATTCAAAAAACTCCGTGAGAATATACCTGACATACACATCAGAACGACGATGCTTGTCGGATTCCCGGGAGAGAGTGAAGAGGATTTTGAGGAATTGCTTGATTTTGTCAGAGAAGCCAAAATCGACAGGCTGGGCGTATTTGCATTTTCCGATGAGGAAGGAACTCTTTCGCATAGACTTGATGGAAAACTACCTGAAGATATCAAAGAAGTGCGTAGAGACAGCATAATGGAGTTACAGGTGGGCATTAGTGAGGAACTTAACCGCAAGAAAATTGGTAGGATTTTCGAAGTTATGGTTGACGAAGTGCAAGCTGATGGTGAATATATAGGCAGAACTCGATATGATGCACAGGAGATAGATAACGAGGTTAGCTTCGTAAGCAAACGTGTTCTTAAGCCTGGAGATATTATAAATGTTGAGATAACAGAAGCTTACGAGTATGATCTAGTAGGCGAGGAGGTTTAGATGAATTTACCTAATAAATTGACAGTTGGTAGAATGATTGCCGTTCCATTCTTCGTTGCGGCCTTCATAATGCAGTATTACATGGTTGCGTTTATTATATTTATCGCTGCGTCATTTACTGATTTATTAGATGGAAAGATTGCTAGGGCTAGAGGTCTTGTTACGAACTTTGGAAAGATTATGGATCCACTAGCCGACAAGATCTTGGTATATTCGGCCCTGTGTCTTCTCATTGGAGAAGGAACTATTCCAGCGTGGTCTCTTATCGTTATACTTGCTAGAGAATTTGCAGTAAGCGGTATGAGAACTGTTGCGGCTTCAGAGGGACGAGTGGTTGCAGCAGGTATGAGTGGAAAAATTAAGACTGTTCTTCAGATGATTGCCGTACCAACTCTTATTCTTGCGTTAACACTTGATTCCGTGTATGCCTTGATGACAGCTGGAATGGCTCTATTCTGGGCTTCGCTAGCAGCAACAATATACTCAGGATGTGAGTATATCATAAAAAATAAAGACGTTTTCTCGATGTAAGTAATAGTCGCGATATTACTTATATCAGAAATGCAATTTATAAATTATAAATATAATTAATATTATTACTCGGGGTGCTTAAATGTACGCCGAGTAATTGCGTAGAGGGGTAATAGATATGAATGTATCGATAATAGCGGTTGGAACAGAATTACTTTTTGGACAGACAGTTAATACGAATGCAACCTATATCTCGAATCAACTCAATTTGATGGGATTTAATGTCATGTATCATCATGTAGTTGGTGATAATCCAGGGAGATTAAAGGAATTAATAAAATCAACTTTTGCTGAGAATGACATGATTATTTGCACTGGTGGTCTGGGGCCAACACAGGATGACTTGACTAAGGAAATTGTCGCAGAGGCGATGAGCGTAGAACTGTATTTTGATGAGAGATGTTATAGAGAAATTAAGTCCTATTTTGACGATAGAGGACGTACCATGTCTGAAAACAACCGGAAGCAGGCATTTATACCTGTAGGAGCGGAAGTGTTTCACAATGAAGCTGGCACCGCGCCTGCGTTTGGTCTTGAAAAGGACGGCAAATGTGCGATTTGCTTACCAGGCCCACCTCGTGAAATGAAATGGTTATTTGAAAACTGCGTAACAACTTACTTAAAGCGATTCTCGAGCAAAGAGATGTATTATAGGGTAATAAGAACTATTGGAATAGGAGAATCTGATCTTGAAACGAAGCTCATGCCGCTTATAAATAATCAGTCTGATCCTACAATTGCAACATATGCAAAAGAAGGTGAATGTACGCTCCGTGTTGCCTCTCAGCGTGAATCAAAGACAGCGGCACGTACAGCCGTTGATTGTATGGTTAACGAGATTGATAAGCTGATTGGAGAATATATTTATAGCTATGATAATGAAGAACTAGCTGAAGTCGTGATTAGGCAGCTTAGAGAAAAAGGATTATATTTATCCTCGGCAGAATCATGCACTGGAGGTGTATTTGCTTCATGTATCACTGATATACCAGGTGCATCAAAAGTGTTCTCCTATGGTTTTGTAACATATAGCGCAGAAGCAAAAGAGAAAGTATTAAACGTAGATAAAGCTGCTATACATGAACACTCTGTAGTGAGTTCAGAAGTAGCAATGATGATGGCAAGAGGCGTTCAGAGAGCTTCAAATGGTGATATAGCTGTCTCCATTACAGGATATGCAGGTCCAGAAGCAGATGAAGGTAGGGATAATGGTAATGCTTATATAGGATACTCGTGTAGTGATAAGCTGAATGGCAAGAGTGGATTCATAGAACTCAATACCAAGAGAAACGACAGAAAGTGGAACAGAAATTACTTTAAGTTGAGAATGCTACTTGTCGTATATGACATTCTCAACGGAAAAATTTAATATGTAAATAAAAAGAAGTAACTAGACGATATTTTGTTATCGTAATATTTAAAAATATACGAAGACGAAGAAGAAAAAGATGACGGAAAATCTTAAAAAGTGAATATATCGTTTTTTAGTGGTTATATTTAATTTGACCACTCTTGCTATCAGAATATATAATCTTGACAAATGATAGATCATTATATACAATACGAACAGATGTTCGGCGATATACAGGAGGGACTACTATGGCAGTTAAGTCAAGTAAAGATAAGAGCGTAATTGGTAACGTTAGTGATAAAGAAAAGGCTCTAGAACATGCGTTAGATGAGATTCAAAAAGCGTTTGGTAAGGGTGCTGTTATGAAGCTTGGAGATGAGGGTTTTCATAACAATATTGAAGGAATTTCTACTGGATCGATATCGTTAGACGTTGCTACAGGAATCGGTGGTGTTCCGCGTGGACGTATTGTTGAGATTTATGGACCAGAATCATCAGGAAAGACCACGCTTACACTGCACTGTATCGCAGAGGCGCAGAAGGCTGGTGGCAAGGCTGCATTTATTGATGCCGAGCATGCGCTTGATCCTTTGTATGCTAAGAACCTAGGTGTAGATGTAGATGATCTTTTAGTTTCACAGCCTGACACTGGAGAACAGGCTTTAGAGATTTGCGATATGCTTGCAAGAAGTGGAGCTATTGATCTTATTGTTATAGACTCTGTAGCGGCGCTGGTTCCAAAGGCTGAAATTCAGGGGGATATGGGAGACTCTCATGTTGGACTTCAGGCTAGACTTATGTCACAAGCTCTCAGAAAGATTGCAGGAACTGTCAATAAAACTAAAACGTGTGTAATCTTCATCAATCAGCTTCGTGAGAAGATCGGAATTATGTTTGGCAATCCAGAGACAACAACTGGTGGTAGAGCGCTCAAGTTCTATGCAAGTATGCGATTTGATGTTAGACGTGCTGATTCTATTAAGCGTGGAGATGAAACTATCGGTAATAGAACGAAAGTTAAGATTGTTAAGAATAAAGTGGCACCTCCGTTTAAGTTAGCTGAATTTGATATCATGTATGGAGAGGGAATATCCATTGCTGGAGATGTACTCGATACTGCAACTGAGATGAAGTTTATCGATAAGGCTGGTTCCTGGTATAGCTATGATGGCGAGAGAATTGGACAGGGGCGTGAGAATGTAAAGGAATTTCTCATTTCGCATCCTGAAATACTTGAGACTCTCAAGACTAAAATTATGGATGTAATTCACGGAAACGACGAAGAAGAAATCAAAGTCGATGAAGATGGAGTGGTAATCGAATAGTTAGGATATTTACTGTTCTAGGATTTGACATAAGTCCTAGAACATGTTATATTTAGACGGTTAGCCGCACAGGATGGGTTTAAAAGCGTAGCACCCGTTGTCCTGGCGAGTCTGGTTTGAGGAGGAAATTAATATGTACGCAATTATTAAGACAGGCGGTAAGCAGTACAGAGTACAAGAAAATGATGTACTAAAGGTTGAAAAGCTTAACGCTGCAGTAGGAGAGACAGTTACCTTTGATGAGGTTGTAGCTGTTGGAGGAGACAAGCTTCAGGTAGGCACACCATTTGTAGAGGGTTGTGCAGTTCAGGCTGAGGTACTTGAGCAGGGTAAGAACGAAAAGGTTATTATCTTTAAGTACAAGGCTAAGAAGGACTACAGAAGAAAGAATGGTCACAGACAGCCATACACTCTAGTCAAGGTTACAGGCATTGGTGCAGCAGCTAAGAAGGCAGCTCCAGCTAAGGCTAAGGCTACAGAGAAGGCAGAGAAGTCTGAGGTAAAGGCTTCGCTATCCATGAAGAAGGAAGAGCTTCTAGAGATCGCTAAGAATCTTGGAGTTGAGATTCCTTCAAAGGCTACTAAGGCTGATATTCTTTCAGCAATTGAATCTAAGTAATTAAGAATTTCAATATAGGAGGTGACTAGTCATGTCAAGTAAAAAAGGAGTAGGTAGTTCCAAAAACGGTCGTGATTCCGAGTCCAAACGCTTGGGACTTAAGATAGGTGCGGGACAGTATGTAAGTGCTGGAAGCATTCTCGTTAGACAGAGAGGAACAAAATTCCACCCTGGTAACAACGTTGGTATCGGGGGAGATGATACTCTATTTGCAAAGATCGATGGAAACGTTAAGTTTGAGAGATTTGACAAGAAGAGAAAGCAGATCAGCGTATATAGCGAAGAAGCTTAAACTTAATGACCCCTTATTTTTAGGGGTCATTTTTAATATTTTGGAGAGATACATGTTCGTAGATAGAGCGGAAATAATCATTACATCTGGCAAGGGCGGAGATGGTGCCGTAACCTTTAGGCGAGAACCATATGTTCCGGAAGGTGGGCCAGATGGTGGTGACGGTGGTGATGGTGGCAATATTATATTTGTTGCCGATAATAATCTTCGTACACTAATGGATTTTAAATATAAGCGTAAGTATGAAGCCGAAATGGTCAAAATGGTATGCGCCGTAAGAAATACGGAAAGCGTGGACAGGATTTAGAAATAAGGGTTCCTGTAGGAACGATGATTATTGATAAAGAATCAGGACTCTTGATGAAGGATATGGCGCATAGTGGTGATACACTTGTTGCAGCAAAAGGTGGTAAAGGAGGCAAGGGTAATGTCCACTTTAAAAACTCCATTAGACAGGCACCTAATTTTGCTGAAGCTGGTGAACTCCCTAAAGTTAGAACAGTGATTCTGGAACTTAAACTTATTGCAGACGTTGGACTAGTTGGGTTTCCTAATGTTGGGAAATCAACGCTACTTTCTGTTTCTACATGTGCTAAACCTAAGGTTGCTAATTATCATTTTACTACAATCGATCCTAATCTAGGTGTAGTTGATTTATATGATAAAAGCTTCGTAATGGCTGATATTGCAGGAATTATTGAAGGTGCACATGAAGGAATGGGCCTCGGAATAAAATTTCTCAAACATATTGAACGTACAAAAGTTCTAATTCATGTGGTTGATGTTTCTGGTAGTGAAGGCAGAGACCCAATTGAAGATTATAAAAAGATAATTGATGAACTTAGAAAGTATGACGAAAAGCTACTTAAAAAGCCTATGATTGTAGCTGCAAATAAGATAGATGCCGTTGAAGATGAAGAAAAACTTGCGGAGTTTGTTGAATTTGTTGAAGGCGAAAGCAAAAGAGTATTCAAGATATCTGCTGCAGCTAGACAGGGGATACAAGATCTTCTAAACGCTACGCTAGATGAACTAGATAACTATGTAGAGCCAGAAGAGGAAGATGTTGAATACTTTGATTTTGATAAGGATGAGCTAGATGAAGACTTCAAGAAACTCAAAGCTTACAGAGCATTTGATGGAGCGTTCGTCCTTGAAGGTAAACAGCTTTCAAAGATCTTTAGATCTACTAACTTTACAGATACTGGTTCTATGCGCTACCTCTATAAATTTATAGTTGATAGGGGCGGAATTAAGATGCTTAGAAAGATAGGTCTTAAAGAAGGTGATACAGTTAGAATTGAAGATTACGAATTTGAATACTATGATGACTAGTATTTGATGAGTGTGTTTTATCTTGATTATTATATTAGCTATATGGCCAATATGACACTGGGACACTATATGGTGTGTCTATGATGCTGTTAACAATAATTGGTGGATACATAATTGCATTATTTGCAATTTGTATTCACTTTTTTTAATCTTAAATTCTCTATAAAATATTTATAAATCAATACATAAATATCGATTCTTGTTGATATATCAAGTGTTGAATATTATATTATTATAATATTCTATTCGTAGTTTTAGTTTCTTGATTTTAAAATATACTCTTGCTAAATAATTTTCTAAATTGTATTATTTATATAGTTGAATCTGCCCCCTGAAGGGGTAATATATGAAAATATTAAATAATGACCTGATAAATCATATTATTGATTGTATTAAATTCCAATTTGTAAATGATAGAAAGCTAAAGTATAAGGTTGCGTTGGTGCTAGTTATCCTAATTGGGGCTGCTGGGATACACATGAGATCCAGTAATGCCGATACTATTAAGCTTAATAAAACTGAAAAAGTAAAGGCCAAAGATTATTCTGAAGCTGTAGATGAGTTTTATATCGATATAAGTGGAGCAGTCAATTCTCCTGGAGTTTACAAGGTCAAGAACAAGACAAGGGTGTTCGAGCTGATTGAAAAAGCTGGGGGACTAAAAGACGATGCAAATCTGGATGCTATCAATCAAGCTGAGTTCGTTCAAGATGGTCAGAAGGTAGTCATACCGAGCAATGGAGGTGGTGGTATAGGTAAAGGCACTGACTATAAAACTAGTAATGACGGGATTATCAATATCAATTTAGCAGATAAGTCAAAGCTAATGGAACTTCCAGGGGTGGGTGACGCGATTGCCCAGAGGATAATTGATTATCGAAAAGACCATAGATTTTCTAAAATTGAGGATTTAAAACAAGTAAAGGGGATTGGAGAGGCTACATTTGAAAAGTTAAAAGATATGATTACAGTTTAACGCGTATGTGTGGGCGTTAACTATGAAGGAAGGTTAATTTAAATGAATGACAGACTAATTCTAGAAAAAAATTTTATTCTAATAACAATGATGATTCTTTAGCTATAAATGTAAATGATGAGATAGCTGCACTTATCGCTTCGTGTTCAAGCTCAGATAGCACGTTCCTTAATTGCATTAGCGATACAAAACTTAGGGTTTTATATGCTGAAATAAATAATGTAATCAAATGCAACTATGGAGACATGGCTAATTTTAGTAAACTACTAGATGAACGTATTCTTCGAGGTGTTTATAATAGCTCAGTTTTTATGACGGAAGGTATGGGAGCTAAATATCTCATTGAAGCTGTTATAATTTGCAAAAAACTTTTTGTTAACCAGGACGTTATCGTAGCAGGTGAGATATATAGAGAGTTAGCAGATAAGTTTAATGTATCTCCTGAAGCAGTTGAAAAGGCAACTCGATGTTTTATAAAATCACAGTGGACAATGTGTCGTGATAAAGTTAATGGTGTTGATAAGCTGACTGTATATAACTTTATTTTTCCTAGCTTTACTTCACCGCCTACCAATAAAGAAACTATTGTATATATGGCAGTAAAAATGCTTGAAATTCAAAAAATTATAGAGTCTATAACTACATAAAATACAAGTTTCATAAGCTTCAATTTCATTGAATGCACTATTGAATCGTGATAAACTATAACCGTTGTATTAACTGTTCAATATGCTATAGGTAAACGAAAGTAAGGGCATTTAATAATGAGTAACGTAAAAAGGATTAAGAAGACTATGGATGGCAACACGGCTGCGGCTCATGTTGCTTACGCTTTTTCTGAAGTTTCGGCTATTTATCCAATCACACCATCGTCAGTGATGGCAGAAGTAATAGATAAATGGGCTTCCGATGGTAGAAAGAATGTATTTGGAGAGAAGGTTCGTGTCGTGGAGATGCAGTCTGAGGGTGGGGCTGCTGGAGCAGTGCACGGCGCGCTTAACGCTGGGGCTCTGACGAGCACTTACACAGCTTCACAGGGACTTCTTCTGATGATTCCTAATATGTATAAGATTGCAGGAGAACGTCTACCAGGTGTTTTTCATGTAGCAGCAAGAGCCGTTTCTACACATGCACTATCTATTTTCGGAGATCATTCTGATGTAATGGCAGCAAGAGCAACGGGTGTGGGTATGATTGCTGCAAACAGTCCACAAGAGGTTATGGATTTAGCTGCTGTATCACATCTTGCGTCAATCAAGTCTAGTATGCCTATTGTTCACTTCTTTGATGGATTTAGAACTAGTCACGAACAACAAAAGATTGAAGTGTGGGATTATGATACACTTGATGAGATGTTAGATTATGATGCTGTTGATAGATTTAAGAAGCATGCTAACAACCCATGTCATCCTCATCTTATGGGATCTGCAGAGCAACCAGAGACTTTTTCCAGCATAACGAAGCTAGAAATGTTTTCTATGATGAGTCTGTAGATATAATTAAAGGTGTGATGGAACAGGTCAATGAGAAGATCGGTACTGATTATAAGCCTTTTAATTATTATGGTGCGGAAGATGCAACAGATGTTATTATAGCAATGGGCTCGGTTTGTGAAACAGCTGCTGAAGTTGTTGATTACCTAAATAACAATGGTAGAAAAGTTGGACTAATTAAGGTAAGACTTTTTAGACCTTTCTCTAGCAAGCATTTACTACATGAAATACCAAAAAGCGTAAAGAATATTGCAGTCCTTGATAGAACGAAAGAACCTGGTTCAAATGGGGAACCACTTTATCTTGACGTTGTATCTGCTCTCGCTGATTCCGACGATATTAATGTTAGATTTACAAGAGGTCGCTATGGTCTTGGCTCTAAAGATACACAGCCTGGTGATATCATTGCAGTATATGACAACATGGTGGCTAATAAACCCAAAAAGGAATTCACAATTTCTATCACAGATGATGTTACTAAACTTTCTCTTGAAAGAAAAACAAATCCAATCGTTTCTGCAAAAGGAACAGTTGCATGTAAATTTTGGGGTTTGGGCGCAGATGGTACTGTTGGAGCTAACAAAAATAGCGTCAAGATTATTGGAGACCATACAGATAAATATGTTCAGGCATATTTCCAATATGACTCGAAGAAGTCTGGTGGGATAACAATTTCTCATCTTAGGTTTGGGGATGAACCTATCCGTTCAACGTACTATGTAAATTCGGCTGATTTTATCGCTTGTCACAGCGCGTCGTACATGTACAAGTACGATATTGTTCAGGATGTAAATCCAGGTGGAAAATTCCTGCTGAACTGTAGTTGGACAGATGAAGAGTTAGAAACACATCTCCCAGATGCTGCAAAGAAGTATATTGCTGAAAACAACATTGAGTTCTATTCCTGTGATGCTGTAAAACTCGCTAATCAGGTGGGACTCGGCTCTAGAAGAACTAATACAGTTCTACAAGCTGCGTTCTTTAAGATTGCGAACATAATGCCTATTGATTTAGCAGTTGATTACATGAAGTCTGCAATCAAGAAGAGCTACATGAGCAAGGGTGAAGATATCGTTAATATGAACTGTAATGCAGTAGACGCTGGTGTTATGCATGTTCATAAGGTTGAAGTCCCTGAAAGCTGGAAAGATATAACTGTTACTGATACTAGAAAGCAACTTCATTCAGATAGGGCTGATCTTAAGACGTATCTAAATGATATACTAACTACTGATGCAGCTATGAAGGGTGATGAAATTCCTACATCAAAGTTCCTTGATGTGGCAGATGGCATGATTCCTGCAGGAACAGCAGCATACGAAAAGCGTGGAATAGCAATAGACGTGCCATTATGGATTGCTGATAATTGTATTCAGTGCAACCTTTGTGCATATTCATGTCCACATGCTGTTATCAGAGCGTTTGCATTAATTGGTGCGGATGCTAAGGATATAAACGCACCTACACTCCAGTCTAAGGCTGACCCAGATTATAAGTTTATGATATCTGTCTCTACAGTTAACTGTACAGGATGTGGATCATGTGTCCAGGTCTGCCCAGCTAAGGAGAAGGCGCTCAAAATGATACCTTATGAAGATGAAAGATCTAATGAGCAGCAGAGGGTGTTTGACTATGCTAATGATCATGCAAATGAGGATGTACTAGATAGAAATGTTGATACTCCTCGCAATGTAAGCTTTATTAAGCCATTACTAGAGTTTTCGGGTGCGTGCCCAGGTTGTGGTGAGACTCCATATGCGAGACTGGTTACCCAGTTGTTCGGTGATAGAATGTTCATTGCAAATGCCACAGGCTGTTCTTCGATTTGGGGTGGAAGTGCACCAAGCACTCCTTATACTATAAATCGTGAAGGAAGGGGACCAGCTTGGTCTAACTCCTTATTTGAAGATAATGCTGAGTTTGGACTTGGAATGGCGATATCAATGAATACTCGTCGTCAGAAGATGAAATCTACCGTTAAGAGACTTGCAGATAAAAAAGCATACCACGAGGCTGCTTTGAATGGCTTGACTCAATGGAGGATAGCCGTGGTGCAGAAATAGCTGCAAAGAAGCTGATTGAAGCTTGTAAAAGCAGTGATGACCCAGATGCTAAATTCGTACTGAATAACACAGACCTGCTTCCAAAGCCATCAATTTGGATATTCGGTGGCGACGGATGGGCTTATGATATTGGATATGGTGGTCTTGATCACGTAATCGCTTCCGGTGAAAATGTAAATATTCTGGTATTTGACACTGAAGTATACTCGAATACTGGAGGACAAGCTTCTAAGTCTACTCCAGCTGGTGCTATAGCACAGTTTGCTGCAGCTGGTAAGGCTGTAGGCAAAAAGAACCTTGCGGAAATTGCAATGGCTTATGGTTATGTGTATGTGGCACAAGTTGCAATGGGTGCTAATCCTACACAGACTTTGACGGCTCTAAAAGAAGCAGAAGCATATGATGGGCCTTCAATTGTAATTGCTTATTCACCTTGTATAAATCACGGAATTAGAGCTGGAATGAACTGCTCTATGAACGAGATGAAGAAAGCGGTTCAGTCTGGTTATTGGAACCTCTTCAGATTTGATCCAAGAAAGGCTATTGAGGGTGATTGTAATCCGTTCACTCTTGATAGTAAAAAACCAACTCTTGAGTATAAAGAGTTTTTAGATGGAGAAGTTCGATACAGGGCGTTAGAGCAATCGAATCCAGAAAGAGCAAAGAAGCTATTTGACGAGGCGGCTAAACAAGCTGAAGCGAGATACGAAGATCTTGTGAAACGAAGAAAGGGATTTAAATAAATAGTTTAAACAAATTACATGTCATACTTGCTATGCGGGTATGGCATGTTTACCTAATTAGAAAAAAAGAAAAGGTGCATGATGAAAAAAGAAAAAATTGATAGAATTAATGAGCTAGCGCATAAGAGTAAAAATGAAGGTCTAACACCGGAAGAGGCGGTTGAACAGGCAGAACTCCGCAAGGAATTTCTGGCTGATATTAAAAAAGATGTAAAAAGTCAACTTGAATGTATAGAAATTGTTGATTAATTGATATTCTTAGTGCGCTTATTACTTGTGAAAGTCGAGGTTTCAGTATAAAATATAAGCATTGTATATAAAGGGAGATTTTTTTTAAATGGAAAAACTTGGTCTTAATGAAATAAGAGATTTATTCCGTGATTTCTTTGTTAGTAAGGGTCACTATGCAGCGGGAAGTGCATCGCTGATTCCTAAAAATGATAAAAGTTTGCTTATTATTAACTCTGGTATGGCACCATTAAAGGCATATTTTGCCGGAGTAGAAACACCTCCGTCAAAGAGAATGACAACATGCCAAAAATGTATCAGAACTGGAGATATTGACAATGTTGGAAAAACATCTCGCCATGGTACATTCTTTGAGATGCTAGGTAATTTTAGTTTTGGCGATTATTTCAAGGAAGAGTCACTAACTTGGGGATGGGAATTTATAACTAAGCATCTTAATATGCCTACAGATAGACTCTGGGCGACTGTATATCAGGATGATGATGAAGCATATGATATTTGGCTTAAGCTCGGTATGCCTAAAGAAAAGATTGTTCGACTTGGCAAGGATGACAATTTCTGGGAAATCGGATTGGGCCCGTGTGGACCGTGTTCAGAGATTTATTACGATCGCGGAGAAGCTTTTGGATGTGATAATCCTGATTGTAAGCCTGGATGCGAATGTGACAGATATATTGAGTTCTGGAACCACGTGTTTTCACAGTTCTCAAAGGAAGAGGACGGTTCATATTCGAACCTAGCACATCCTAATATTGATACAGGAATGGGTCTAGAAAGACTTGCATGCATAATGCAGGATGTTGATTCAATTTTTGATATCGATACTATTAGGAAGATTCTTGACTCAGTTGCTCAAATGGCAGGTGTCGATTATCAGGCTGGTAATGAGCAGCATGATGTAAGCTTAAGAATCATTACTGATCATCTTCGTTCCATGGTATTTATGATTGCAGACGGTATTATGCCAAGCAATGAAGGACGAGGATATGTTTTAAGACGATTGATTAGAAGAGCTGCTAGACACGGAAGACTTCTGGGTATCAAAGAAAAGATTTTCCTTGCAGATCTTATGGATTCTGTAGTTGAGGTTTCTGGTGGAGCTTATCCAGAACTTGTTGAAAAGCACGAATATATCAAGAAACTCATTACTATCGAGGAAGAGCAGTTTGCAAAGACCATGGATAACGGCATGGGAATTTTGGAAGAATACATTGCAAAACTTGATAATACTGGAAATACTGTACTAGATGGTGCAGATGCATTCAAGCTATATGATACTTATGGTTTCCCTGTAGAGATGACAGAAGAAATTCTTGCTGAAAAGGGAATTACTGTTGACATGGACGGCTTCAAGGAGAATATGGATCACCAGAAAGAACTTGCTCGTCAGGGTCAGAAATCCACAGAAGATGTAGCATGGAAAGATGCAGCTGATTACGATAAATTGCCAAAGAGTAAATTCCTCGGCTATACGGAATTTAATGCCGACGCTGAAGTTTTATACGTTAACAGTAGCAAGGGCAAGAATCTGCTTATTTTTGATAAGACTCCCCTTCTATGCTACAAGTGGTGGCCAGCTTCATGATATAGGAGTGATTATCATAGCTGATAAGGAATATCATGTAAATGATGTAACTAAAGAAAATGATATCTTTTTACACTTTGTTGATGAATCAGTTGATAATGTAAATGTCGGAGATACTGCTGAGTTAAAGGTTGATGTAGCAAATAGAAATAGAACAGCTAGAGGGCATAGTGCAACACATATTCTTCAGCAAGCTCTAAAGGATGTACTTGGAGAACACGTATCACAGGCAGGTTCTTATGTTGATAATCACTATCTTAGATTTGATTTTAATCACTTCGAGGCTATGACTCATGATCAGATTAAAGAGGTAGAAGATATCGTTAACGATAAGATTGACTCATTCCTTCCGATTCTTATGCAGGAAATGCCAATCGAGGAAGCTCAGAAGATGGGCGCTACTGCTATCTTTGGTGAAAGTATGGGGATATCGTCCGCGTTGTAAGCATGGGTGATTATAGCGTAGAATTCTGTGGTGGTACTCATATCGACAATACTGGTAAAATCGGTGCATTCAAGATTATTTCTGAAGCTGGTATTGCATCTGGTATCAGAAGAATTGAAGCAATTACTGGAACTCAGGTTATCGGTTATACTGAAGACAAAGAGTCAGTAATTTCAAATGTATGTGCAACACTTAAGTCTAATGCTAGTGATATTGAAAAGAAAGCAGCTCAGCTCGTTTCCGACAATAAGGAACTTGAGAAGACAATTAAATCTTTAAAGGCAGATGAAATCGCAGGTTCACTTGATGAAATCATCGCATCTAGTTCTGATATAAATGGTATCAAGCTAATAGCGAAGAGGTTCGATAACACAGATGTTGCTCAGCTTAGAGAGATGGCAGATGCTATAAAGTCTAGAGAGACTAAGTCTATTTTCGTTGCTGCATCTGTAAATTATGGTAAGATTGCAATTCTTGTTTCTGTAAGCGATGAGCTTGTTAGCGAAGGCTTCCATGCTGGAAAGCTAGTTAAGGAAATCGCGCAGGTTGCCGGCGGTAATGGAGGCGGAAAGGCTGGAATGGCGCAGGCTGGAGCAAAGGATGAAAGCAAGTTAGAAGAAGCATTCGAATTAGCAAAGACTCTAGTTGCAAATAAATAAGTTAGGTAGATAATAGGTGAGTGGCTTATAATTCACCTATTATAACTAAATATATCTCGCTAAATTCTATAAAATAGGAGGAAGATATGAGCAAGGATACAATTTTGTTCGAAAGTGCAAAGATCAAACAGATTTCCAACAAAGAAGCGATGCATCAGATTTATTCATCTCTTCAGGAGAGGGGATACAATGCTATCGATCAGATGGTTGGATACTTAACATCTGGAGACCCATCTTATATAACAAGCCATAATGATGCGAGAAACCTCATTCTTAAGATTGATAGAGATGAGCTACTCGAGGAGATTTTAAAGTCTTATCTAGAGCTTGATAAGTAGGTTTTGTATTAGATGAGAAAAATAGGACTTGATGTCGGTGAAAAAACTATAGGTGTTGCGGTAAGCGATTTACTAGATATTACAGCACAGGGAGTCACTACAATTGAACGTGTTGGTATTAGAAAGGATACTACCAAGGTGCTTGATTTAGTGCGCGAATATGAGTGTGATACAGTTGTAGTCGGGCTTCCTCTAAGCCTTGATGGAACCGATAGCGTACAGACTCAAAAGGTACGTGATTTCCGTACTATGCTTGAAAATAAATTAAGAAGCTCTGGTCTTGCTCATGTAAATATCGAGTGGCAGGATGAGAGATTTACGACGAAGTTAGCAGAAAATATCCTTATTGCAGGTGATGTAAAAAGAAGTGATCGCAAGAAGGTTATTGACAAGCAGGCAGCAATTTTAATATTACAAAGTTATTTAGACAGGGTGAGCAATGAATAAGACACAAATTAATGAACTTAGTTTTCTCGCTTCTAATGACTATTGGGGCAGGGGCATCCTTATTGGAAGAACATCAAATAAGATTGCCGTTGCCTATTTTATAATGGGAAGAAGCGAAAATAGTCGTAATAGAATCTTTTATAAGGAAAATGATAAAGTTGCAATTGCACCATATGATAAGGATGCAGAAATTGATCCAACTTTAATTATCTACTATCCAATTAAAACACATGGCAAAAATTTGATTGTAACAAACGGAGATCAAACGGATACAATTGAGACGTTTCTTGGCAAAGGTCTTACATTTGAAGAAGCCTTGAAAACTAGATGTTTTGAACCTGGATGCACCTCATTTTACTCCTAGAATTAGTGGACTTTTGAGCCTGGTTGATGGTTCGTATAAGATGAGCATTCTTAAAGATTCTGATGGACAGGGGTCAGATTGTCATAGATATTTCTATGAATATCCTTCGCGTCCAAACTACGCTCACTTTATTCATACATACGAAGGTAATGATTCACCTCTTCCAACATTTGAGGGAGAGCCTAAGGTTGTGAGTATTCCAGATTCACTTGATGAATTTAGTGAAACAATATGGAACAGCCTCAACGAAGATAATAAAATTTCTCTATGCACTATGATGATCAATCCGGATACTCTAGAAAGAGAAGTTAAGATTTATAACAAGAGAATGGGGGATTAATGGAAACCAATAGATTGCAGTATATGTCGCCACTATCTTCTCGATACGCGAGCAAGGAGATGAAGTATATTTTCTCCGAAAAAAAGAAATTTACTACTTGGCATGAGCTATGGATTGCTTTAGCAAAGGCAGAGAAAGAACTTGGCCTTGATATCACTGATGAACAGATTCAGGAAATGATTGATAACAAGGATATGGTTGATTTTGAGGTAGCAGAAGCTAGGGAAAAAGAAGTTCGTCACGATGTAATGAGTCATGTCTATGCATTTGGAAAGCGTTGCCCTAAAGCAGAGGCGATAATTCACCTCGGAGCTACATCGTGCTATGTTGGTGATAATACAGATGTGATTCTTATGAAGGAAGCTCTTGAACTCACCATTGAAAAGACAGTTCAGGTATTAACTAATCTCAAGAAATTCTCAAGAGAATATAAGGATATGCCTTGTCTTGGGTATACTCATCTACAGCCAGCACAGCTAACTACTGTTGGTAAAAGAGCATCTCTATGGATGTATGAGCTAGCACTCGATGTAATCGAGCTTGAGAGAAGGTTAGATGATCTTAAATGCTTGGTTCAAAGGGCACAACAGGTACTCAGGCAAGCTTTATGGATCTCTTCAATAACGATGAATCTAAAGTTAAGAAGCTAGATGACATCATTGCAAAAGAATTTGGCGTATCTGGATGTGTTCCGGTTTCTGGACAGACATATTCGCGTAAAGTAGACGCAAATATATTATCGTCACTTTCCGGTGTTGCACAGAGTGCTTCGAAGTTCTCAAATGATATGAGAATACTTCAGTCATTTGGAGAGATGGAGGAGCCTTTTGAAAAGAATCAGATTGGTTCTTCTGCAATGCCATATAAAAGAAATCCAATGAGATCCGAACGTATTACATCTCTTGCTAGATATGTAATTGTTGATTCACTCAATCCAGCAATTACTGCTGCAACACAGTGGTTTGAGAGAACACTGGATGACTCTGCAAATAAGAGAATTTCAGTTCCTGAAGCATTTTTAGCACTAGATGGTATTCTTAACCTGTATATTAATATAACAAGTGATATGGTGGTATATCCAAAGGTTATTAACGCCCGTACTATGGAGAAGCTCCCGTTCATTGCAACAGAAAATATAATGATGGAAGCGGTTAAGAAGGGTGGAAATAGACAGGATTTACACGAGCAGATAAGAGTTCATTCTCATGAGGCTACTTTAAGAGTCAAGAGAGATGGACTTAATAATGATCTCGTTGATAGAATTGCTGCAGATAAGACATTTGGACTATCTAAAGAAGAGATTCTATCGGCAATGGATCCAATTCTATATGTGGGAAGAAGCCCATCTCAGGTTGAAGAGCTAATTACTGAGGTTATTGATCCAATTATTGAACGTCATCCTCAGAAAAATATCGAAACTGAAATTAATCTATAGAATTTTTCAAGTTTAGTATTAGTTGATTAATAAAATTTATAAGGTGAGAGGCTGTTTTGATAGCCTCTTATCTCGATTATAAGAGTAAGAAATTTCGTATCGTTATGAGTGGTGAATAAAATGAAGAAAATCGAATTAAAATACGGATGTAACCCAAATCAAAAGCCAGCTTCTGTTTATATGGAAGACGGGTCAGAATTGCCTTTTGAGGTTTTAAATGGCAAACCTGGATATATTAACCTTCTAGATGCTTTAAATGGATGGCAGTTGGTAAGTGAAATAAAGGAAGCGACTGGTAAAGCTGCAGCTGCTTCTTTTAAGCATGTAAGTCCTTCGTCTGCTGCTGTTGGGAGAGTTATGAGCGATAAGCTTAAAAAAGCTTGCTTTGTAGATGATATCGCTGGTCTAGATGAATCTCCGATTGCAACAGCATATGCGAGGGCTCGTGGGACTGACCGTATGTCATCATTTGGCGATTTCATTTCTTTGAGTGATACTTGTGACGAAACATGTGCAAAGCTAATTAAGAGAGAAGTTTCTGATGGTGTAATTGCTCCAGATTTTACTGACGCAGCACTAGAGGTATTGAAGCAGAAGAAAAATGGAAATTATCTTATTCTCAAAGTGAATGAGAAGTTCAGAGCACCTGAAGTTGAGACAAAGCAGGTATTTGGAGTTACTTTTGAACAGAAACATAATGATATAAAAATAGACAAGACTTGCCTTAATGAAGTAGTGACTGAAATCAAGGATATTCCAGAGGATGCTAAGGATGATTTGGTAATTGCTCTAATAACACTTAAGTATACACAGTCAAACTCTGTTGCATATGCAGCAGATGGTCAGACAATTGGAGTAGGAGCTGGTCAGCAGTCGAGAGTTCACTGCACTCGTCTTGCTGGCTCAAAGGCTGATAATTGGCATCTCAGACAGTCTGAAAAGGTACTGAATCTACCTTTTAAGGAAGGGACAAAGAGACCTAGCAAGGATAACTTTATAGATAGATATATAGCTATGGAGGATACTCCTGAAGCTAGAGGGGATTTTGACTGGGAGGAATTATTTTCGGATAAGCCTGAAGTCTTTACAGTTGAAGAAAAAAGACAGATTCTTGATGCGATTACAGGCGTATCAGTAGCATCAGATGCATTCTTTCCATTTAGCGATAATATCGACAGGGCTCATGAAAGTGGTGTATCGTATATTGCCCAGCCTGGAGGCTCTACCCGCGATGATCTAGTTATTGATTCTTGTAACAAGTATGGAATAGCTATGGCGTTTACAGGATTCAGACTGTTCCATCACTAAATTTTAATCGTTTTTAATACTAAATTTGGTGATTTGGATGATTAAAGAAAAAGCACTTGTTACGCTAAAGAATGATATAGAGGTAGAATATCCGTTTTCAGATGATTTACCCATGATTTTCTTAGGTGAAATCTCTAATATGCCGGAGCATGGAATATTTATCGGAAGGTCTGGAAAAAGCTATTTTGGATATCATATAGATAGCTTTAGAGAACTTAACGAGGAAGAAATATGAATCATTTGATAGCATATCCTTTGACTTGGGATGATATTGAACTAAGAGCAAATAATACTGTTGGAATATATAAGATAAAGAATAAAATCGCAGTGCTTAGCTGTGTATCTTATACTGCTCATGTAGATGATTCAAAAGACTATATGCAGGGATTTATACTTACAAATTTTTCTACTGATTTTACGAATCATGGACAGATTTGTCTTATGGATCTAGACGATATATCGGCTCTCGATTGCGAGCTTGACGAGAAAGATGGGAGATTCATAATTAATACAAAGAAATATAAGGGATATCGCAAGTCTTTAGAAAAGTTGATAGAAGTCACTGATGAAGAACTAAAAGTGATAGGGAATGCGCCTGCCCCTTTAGATAATATCTATAGTGACGGCAAGGTATATCGCTTCGGAAACATAGAGGTTTATATGCATTCAGCCTTTATAATGGCATGTCGTGAGGTTGATTCAGGCAAAGTTATTTGGAAGACTAAACTGGGCGCGTATCTTTATACAGATGTTGATGAGAAAGATGGTATATTGTATTTCGGAACGGATGGAATGGGCGGGAAGTTCTTTGCTGTGAACTTGTCTGATGGATGTATAAAGTATAGCTATAACACCAAGGGAACATCTAATTTTCTATATTACAAAGATTATGTACTTCTGTCGAATGAGAAAAACAAACCTGTTTTGATAAATAGAAATGACGGGACCCTATATAAGAAGCTCGAATTTGATAAATTCGAAATAACAGTATATCAGCAAATGATAATAGATAATGATAAGCTTTATGCTATTGCGGCAAAGGGAAACACCGCCTATGCTGTGTGCACGGATCTATAGTAAGTATTGAAATTTATATTTTATATAAAACAAGTTTGAAAACATCAAAATTCCTGAGCATAGCAGTTATACCTCACATAGAGCTGGCGGCTTTGATTATAAGAAAAGGCATGTGAAGGTAATAAATTCATATTAGAAGAAGGTAGAGTTTATTGCGGTGCTTACCTTGGAGTAATGAATGCCTGGGGGAATGAACGGATAATTTTGCATGAAACAAAGGAGTAATATGGAAAAGCTGCAACCATCAATTGAATGGAAGAAAAAGTATGAAGAGGTAAAGAATCTGCTTACATCGCCGGTAAACTATGCGAAGTGCTTTGACATGAAGGAAATTCAGGGCAAGGAGATATTCATTATTGATATGGGTGAAATTGAATTTCCTACAGGAGACATACTCGTAAGGGATCCATTAGTATGGCTAAATAGAGATGAAAAAGCATATTTAACATCTGTTCCGAGGGGAAAATATAGAATTGAAACGTTAGTTGTAAAATTAGAAGAAGATCACTACAGGTACGCACTAAGCAGAGTGAGATTTACAGAAAGCGTCCCTAATATTTATTACGAGGCACTTAAGGGTGATGAAAATTTAGATAATGTAGATGGTGATAGCATATTTGGTTTTAATGTAGATGCTGGTCTTGCAACTATAGTTGATGTAGAGACAAGAAACGCATACTGTGATTTTAAAGATAAATGGTATGCAGAAAATCCTAACAAGAATATATATGACGATTTTTTTGCTGAGGTTTTTGCAAAGAATGCTGAGGATAATCCAGATTATCAAAGAGAGGGTGGAGACTGGATAAACTTTAAAATACCAAATTCAGAACTCTCAATTCCAATGATACAATCAGGATTTGGAGACGGAAGATATCCTGTCTATTTTGGTTATGACGAAAACGGAGAGCTTTGCGATTTAGTTGTTGAATATATATATTTAGCATAATGAGGTGTATTATGAATGACCTTCAAATAGATTATTTTATGGCCGTAGCTACCAATTCGAGCTTTACCAAGACATCGCAAGAACTTTTTGTATCACAGCCTGCAATTTCCAAGCAAATTGCACTTCTAGAAAGAGAGCTTGGGGTTAAGCTATTCATTAGAAATAACAGGAGAACAGAACTTACAGAGGCTGGTAAGAGATATTTTGATTTTTTTAGCCGATACAAGACTGAAATGGGCAATATTAAACACGAAGTATCCGAATTAGATGGCATTACTGCTCAAACTATAACCATCGGAATACTTGAAGGTTGGGATTTTGCATCATGGCTTACTAACGCTATAAAAAAGTATAGAGATTCACATGGTTATGTAGATATATTGATTAATTATGTCGGTGCCAAGGAAGTATCAACGCTGCTCCTTACGGATGAGATTGACATTGCAATTTCGCTAAAAAATACTTTTGACACATTCGCAGAGATAGAATCTCGGAATATACTCGAAACCAGAAAGAAACTCGTATATAACAAGCAAAATATGTTAGCTATGAAAGAAAATCTCAGTCCAGCAGATTTTGCTAATGAAAAATTTTTTGCGCCTTGGAGCATCATGGATGATACAGTTACAAAGAATATTAACATGTATATGCAGCCATATGGCATCGGGCCAAAGATTCAGTTCGTAAATAATTTCGAATCGATGATTAATTGTGTAAGATATAACCTTGGTGTTGCAATTTGCGATGAATTTACGGGATATCTCAATGATAAAAATTTAGAATCAATTGATTTACAAGAAAAAGAATTTATCTGTGCTGGAATGATCAAGAACAGCACTAATGATGAGGTTAGGGAATTATATGATCTGATTATATCTTGTTCAGCTGATTCATAACAACGCGGTTATGTAGAGCATACCTAATATTCAATTATACAAAGGGACCTTGTTTGTTTAAAATATAGACAAACAAGGTCGTTTTGATTTTAACGATTTTGAGCTATGGATTGTTTTTATTATGGATGGAGGGTTTTACAATGCCAAAGAGTAAGAAACTAACTGCAGTATATGCACTCATTATGGATTTACCACTCAGCATCGTTGTTACTATGGTAGCACTTGCGCTAGGTGGTAATCTGACAATGGAAAGATTTATTCCGAGCTTTTGTTTAGCTTATGTACTTACATTTTTTATTAATTTTATGCCTGTTGGTATGATAGGTTTTAAATTCGCAAGTAAGTACGCAGAAGATAATACATTTAAGTTTGGACTTCTTGCAAATGTTGTTATAGCTTTTTTCTTTGTAGTTATCTTGGATTTAGTGATGACAGCTTTTGGTGTGTTCATAGCTGGTAATGGAACGATGAATGACTATTTGTTTGCTGTTATTGCTGGCTTATACCATGTTATATTCCAACACTAATTATAGCGATGATATGGTATCCCGTAGCAGACAAGGCTTCAAGAGCAATTTGTCATGAATAAATAGGAGGTGTTAGTATGAATAGACCAGAATTCTATCCAGTCAGGAGTCTAATATACGTTGATCTTGCCCATGAGGATTATAGGATAAAGCTTGAGAATTGGTTATACAGGTACCATATTCCAGATAGCATTTCGCAATTTGGACCGTATGTGTCAAAGTATGCATTTTATCAGGCTCTTCCAACACCTCCAGGTGGTGAAAGATTTGGTACTGTAAGAATGCAGATGACAGAGCACTACTGGCTAGCAAATCCAAATGATATTAGAAATTTCGTACATCATAAGGCACTGACAGAGTATTTTCCTAAGGATGTACTAATATGGCAAAATAATATGCCTGATGAGGGAAACTCTCATAAGATTAATAAATCCGAAGAGGTTAATTTTGAAGGTGATGATGCGAGAGCTACAAAAGGGAGCGAAGAATTAGGTACAGTTCCATTTATATTTGCATTTATCCCGGTATGGTGGGAAGAAGACTTCAAGGGCGAAGGCAGAACTGTTGAAGATGGACCAAACTATAGATGGCAGTTTATGGTTCATTACCCTGAAGGGGTTACTCTTGAAGAAGGAGATAAGTGGCTTAAGGAAGAATTCTTACCAGCCTATACAGAACAGGAAGAAGTAATTAGATGTTTATCTAGCAAGATAATAAAGGAAATAAATGGCTGTGATTTTGATCGTGTTGTTGAAATGTGGTTCCCATGTCAGTCTGCGTGGGTAGCAGCGACAGAAAAGGCTGCTAAAATAGTAAAAAAGCCATCTTGGGGAGATACTACGGATTTCCCATATCTCAAAAAATCATATGGATTCTCGGGAATTTTCTTATCAGATATAGCAAGATCAGATAATATGACTGGTTATCATGGTTATATTACAATGAGGTAAGAATGGAAATAATATGAGTAAAAGGGAAAACCTTAAGCGCGACGGCGGCAAGGGTAAGTATAAAGAGGTGCTTACCCTTGCTCTCTTAGTTGGAATTCTTCCTCCAACATGGGCAGTAATAAGCCCATATATAGGAGTTCACGTTGGACCTATAGCACTTATAGCTGCTGACATATATGGTGCAAATGGCAATAAGTCCGAAGACTCCTTTAAAATAGCTGCCGGATATATCGCTGGAGATATATGGTCATTAATTGCTACAATCGTAATGCAAAAATCACCAATTAACGCGAATATTACACTTTGGTCTACTTTATTTATTCTGGGATTTATTGCAGTCATAATATCTGCAAAGTTCCCCAGTTTCGTATATCTGCCAAGTTTCCTAGCAGGATGGGCGATAGCGATGTTATCGATGAATCTAGATTCAACAACTCCATTAGTAAGAATGACAATTGAAATCGGAGTAGCGATGGTTGTGGGTGTCTATTACGTTGGGGCTTTGATAGATAAGATACATAAGATGGTAAATAATAGATAGAGATAATAAGTGAGAATTTTAGTCAATAATGACTATGAGATCTTCGTAATATAATAAATGTTTCTGTAATTGATATGTTGCAATGATAAAAAAACTACCTGAACAATTTAGTTAAGGTAGTTTTTTATTAAGAAAATAATTAAAAGATATATAAAGAAGATAAAGGTAATTTCATACTTAAGAAAATAAGTATCGATGGGGAAATGAATCTAACGAGATATAACTATTCCTAAAATCATAATTTTGGGAATAGTTATATAATAAAGAATAGGGCTGCCTTAATGGCAGCCATGTAAATGGAGCTTTATGTATTTGACAACAAGTGATATAACACTGTACCAATACCTTTGTTATATTAAGGCTTACACACTCTCCTTAAGAATATCTTATCAACTATGGAGGTGTTATATTATACCCTTATCTTTAAAAACCGTCTCTAAAGCGAAATTTCGGCTTCTATTATTTATGACTCTACTGGAACTAGAATAGTATCTCCAGGCTGTACATCAGATGCAGATATACTGTTAATCTCGCAAATCTTATTAACAGTAGTGCGAGGATCGACATCCTTGCCATTATATTTATTAGCTATAGACCAAAGTGTATCGTTCTCTTGAACTTCAACCTGTCTATATGTATAAGAAGTATCGGCTTCAGTTGTGGCAAAACCAAGTAAGCTGTATATGAGCATGGTCATGCTTAGTACTGATACCAAGATAAATATAAAAAATCTAACCGGTGAAACAATCTTGTACTTCTTCTTCATAATATTAACCTCCACATGTATATTACACTGACAGTTTTATAACTGATGTGCTAATTATCTTTAAAATTAGAAAAGAACAAATGTTCTGTCTGGATATACATAGTATAGCTCCTACTATATTCAAAGTCAATAGAAAAAGAACAAATGTTTGATAAAATAAAAAAGATGCTGTAAGCCAGTCTTTACAACATCTTCAGAGTGATTAATTCACATATACAGTATTAAGTTTTGTTTATTTGCATTGCTTATAAGTCAAGTATAGTATACTAGCTTAGTTATTATTAGAGTGTCATGTAGTTATATCAGCAAAAGACGCATTAATAAACTCAGCTAGGTTTTCTCCATTAATTATGATCTGGGCTCCCCTCTTTCCTGCCGATATATATATATGATCATATAGTATTGCAGTTTCATCGATGAAGGTCGGAAAATGTTTTTTCATTCCAATTGGAGAGCACCCACCTCTAACATAGCCTGTTAACGGAAATAGTTCCTTGACGTGAATCATTTCTATCTTCTTAACACCAGCTGCAGATGCAGCTTTTTTAAGGTCTAACTCAGATGCAACAGGAATTACAAATACATAATATTCTCCTGTATTAGAATGGGTTACTAAAGTCTTAAAAATTTCTTCCTCAGAGATTCCGAGTGCAGCAGCAACATGTTCTCCAGAGAGATCAGATTCATCATAGTCGTATTCACTTATACCATGTCCTATACCTGCGCTATCAAGTTGTCTCATAGCATTAGTTTTTTCAATCTTATCTTTCTTAGACATAATTTAAACCTCATCTTTAATCTTCAGAATCCTCATATGAGTCTATAAATCGAAGTAAAATATCGCGTTTCATATAACATAATAGCAGGATGATGAAACTGACAATAACAAGAACAGCAATCCCAATATAATTTCTGTGAGCTAAAAACGATCCAAATAATAAACTTTCAATTACTCCTGGCGATCTTCCAATCGTAGAAAGTAATAAAAAAGGCTTAAGCTTAACGTTTGAAATACCTGCAATATAGCTGGTAACGTCTTTAGGGATACCAGGAATCAAGTAAACAAGAAAAATAATCATATAAGCACGTCTACTATTAAGCTTTCGCACATGGGATTTAACTTTCTCTTCTCCAAATATAATATAAAGAGCATCGCTACCAAGAAATTTCGCAAGGTAGTAAGTGATAAAAGTTCCGATTATAGATCCAGTTAATGAAATCAAGAAACCACCTACTATACCATATAAGTAACTTGATGCAAACTGTATCGGTTGACCTGGAATGATGCAGATAACAATTTGGAGAACTTGTAAGCAAATTAGCGGTATAAAAGCGAAACCTTTAAATTCATCAAACCCATTCGACTTACTTGACAAATAACCCTTATTAAATAACGTATCGCTATATAAGAAATATAGAACTAGTGGAACAACAATTAATATAGCAAAAAGCAAAAATAACTTAATAAAGGCAATTATTTTTTTGGAAATAGATATATTACGTGTATTTGCACATAAATTTCGCTCTAAATCAGGTATATCATCATACGCTTCACATTTATTATTGTATTCTGTTGTCCCCTTACGATTTGTTGACATCTATTAAGCCCCTATTCACTAGCTCCTGTAAGCTTTTAATAATACCGAATCTAGCGTGTTCATAAGTAAGGCCGCCCTGATAGTAAGCGATATATGGATCTCTAAGTGGGGCATCGGCACTTAATTCTATAGAAGAGCCCTGTACAAATGCACCCGCTGCCATAATCACTTGGTCATCATAACCGGGCATATCCCATGGAATTGGAGTAACGTATGCATCGATTGGTGCAGCAGACTGAATTGCTTGAATAAAGGCTATTGCCAGGTCAGGATCATTGAATTTAATTGCTTCAACTATGTCGCTTCTCTCTCTAGAAACTGGAGGACACACCTCATAGCCAAGCATATCGTAAACAGTACCGCATAACATAGCTCCCTTTAGCGCTGCATTTACAACCTTAGGAGCAAGGAAAATTCCTTGAAGAACAGAACGATTTTGACCAAAAGTTAATCCGCATTCTGAACCAATGCCTGGGCAAGTAAGACGATATGAGATTCGCTCGATTAGGTCCTGTCTACCGCAGATATATCCACCAGAAAGTGCTAGTCCACCGCCAGGATTTTTAATGAGTGAACCTGCAATTACATCCACGCCAAAGTCAGTAGGCTCCTCTGCACTTACGAACTCACCATAGCAATTATCTACCATAACTATGATATCCGGGCGAATTTCGTGTATAAGATCAGTGACTTTACGAATGCTGTCTAAGGTTATCGCTGGTCTCCAGTCATATCCAGTTGAACGCTGCATTGCAACGACACGTGTATTATCGTGAATGGATCTCTGTATTGCAGCTAAATTAACGTCCCAATTATCATTTAACTCAACTTCACTATATTTGATGCCATAATCTGTCAAAGTACCCATGTACTCATGATCATTGATTCCGATAACAGTCTGGAGTGTGTCATAAGGTCTGCCAGTTACGTATATCAGCTCTTCACCAGGTTTAAGAAGACCGAAAAGAGTTGTAGAGAGCGCATGTGTACCATTTACTATATTAGGTCGTACAAGAGCTGCCTCAGTATTGAATATACTAGCATAAACCTTTTCAACAGCTTCACGACCCGCATCATCATAGCCATATCCAGTGTTCCATGCGAAGTGTGAATCGCTTATTCTATTATCTTGAAATGCACCGAGAACCTTAAGCTGGTTAATAGCACATATATTTTCTAGTTCAGAAAACTGCTCTTTGAGCTTCTCCTCTGCTCTATCTACTAAGTCTAAAACGTCAGGCTTTATACCGAAATTCTTTATAAGATGCTCATTATAGCTAGTCATTAATCGTTGTCCTTTCTCTCTATCTCCCACTCCATATCTTTTACCAGATCTCGTTTCACATTCATCTTATGCGAAGCATAAAGCTGAGTCGTCGTTACCTGCTCGTGATCAAGTAGAGCTTGTACATCGTAGATGGAGTTCCCTCGACCTATAAGGCTAGTTGCTGCTGTTGCACGTAGCTTATGCGGACTATAACCGTTGTGTTTGGTCGTATTAAGGGCGATAGCTGTATATTTTTTTACAAGTTCCCTTATAGAGCGTGATGTCATGCGTCTTCCCTGTAAAGAAAGAAAAAGTGCATCTTCATCAACTTCTGTTTCTTCATTAATTGATGATCTCTCATTATTAATATAGTCTTGAATAGTCATCTGAACTGACTGGTTAATCGGCATACTTGATTCTTTTCCTCGCTTACGGTAGATTGTAAATTCACCGCGAGAGAAATTAAATGATGAAATATTGAGTTGCTGAAGCTCTGAAAGTCTTAGTCCATAAGTCAGGAATAGCATGAGAATAGCTTTGTCGCGAAGCTTTGTTTTTTCCCAGTATTTGCGCTCATGTGGAGTCATGTTTGAACCAGTAGTTACAGCATCTAACATAACCATAACTTCATCATCTTGAAGCGCTTTAATCTCACGTTCACCAGGTTTTGGGACCTTAATCGGATCAAAACCGTCAGTGATATTGTTATCGACGAATCCATCGCGGTAGAGTTGCTTAAACATAACGGATACAGAAGATTTTTTCCGTGCGAGAGTCTTGTTATTATTCTCATAAATGATTAGCTTATCACCATCATCAACCGTGTACTTGCGGCAGAAATCTATAAAAAGATTTACATCCATAGATGTTATTTCACGAATTTCTTCAAGCTTTATATCTTTAGGAACATCAGCATCTGTGAGTGAAGTATTACTAATAAGGTAATCGAAGAAAAATCGTACATCTTGCAGATATGCGAGTCTTGACATAGGAAGAACATTTCCTTTTAGGTATACAAAATATGAACGCAGAAAACTTGGTAGTTCGCGTTCAATTGCTTCGCATTGCATATATATTTCGTTTTCCTTCTCAATAACATTATCTGGCTTATCAGATTTATTGTGAATTTTGAGCCGCTTAGCATCGATGGTAGCGGCTCCGATTTTTCTTTTTATAGCCATATTCCCCTATTTTATTTGCTAGCCTCTAAAATATCATCTACTATATGGCCAACCATCTCGCCTTTTTTTATTTCAACCCAGTGAGCATTTTCGTAACGCTTAAACCAAGTAAGCTGACGTTTCGCATAGTGACGTGTGTTGGTCTTTATATCGATAACTGCTTCTTCAAGAGTAGATTTACCATCGAGGTATGATAATAGCTCCTTATATCCTATCCCTTTCATCGCAGGAGTATCGTGATTATATCCCATAGCTAAAAGATGCTTAACTTCTTTGAGAAGCCCTTCTTCCATAAGCTTATCAACTCGTCTATTGATACGGTTGTAAAGCCATTCGCGGTCCATATTTACAATGTTAATTTTGAAGTCATACTTGGTATTTGGTTCAAGTTTATCCATAGATTCAAGCTTTGAACCAAGCTCGTAAGCTTCAATAGCACGAATAATCTTTCTGATATTATTAGGGTGAATTCTTGCAGCAGCTTCAGGATCAACTGCGGACAGGAGCTCGAAGAGATAATCCTTCCCTCGCACCTCTGCTAGATGTTCAAGTTCATCTCTTCTCTTGAGGTTTATAGGTTTTGCTGCGAACGACATCTTGTAAATCAGTGAGTTTAGATACAGTCCGGTGCCGCCGACAACAATCGGGGTCTTGCCGCGAGATAGTATTCCGTCGATTTTATCAAAAGCTAGCTGCTGATACTGAGCAACAGTTATGTCATCAGCAGGATCAACGAATCCGTACAGGTGATGAGGAACAGTATTCATATCCTTTTGAGAAGGCTTAGCACTCCCTATATCCATATATTTATAAAGCTGTACAGAATCGCAGTTTACAATCTCACCCTGAATTCGCTTGGCGAGATAAAGAGCAACTATACTCTTTCCCGCCGCAGTCGGGCCTCCAATTACATATACTTTTCTATTTCCTGTGGTCATAAAAATTTCCCCTTCTATATAATTAACGCTTAAATGCACGCGATATTTCTGATAATGTGAACCTGATAAAGGTAGGTCTTCCGTGAGGACAGCTGAACGGATTAATGCAATTTGAGAGTTGATCAAGAAGTTCCTCAATCTCCATAGTGCTAAGCTTGTTATTTCCTTTTACAGCAGCTTTACACGAACGCATGATAAGTTTATCAATTACAGTAGTATTACCGCGCTCAGAACGTGATTCTGGGTCCTCTATGTACGTTTGAAGAAATAACTCTGCTTCACCTTTATCCATGTAAGTCGGAATACCTCTAACGATGAAGGTATTGTTTCCAAAATCATCGATATCGAAACCTAACTTAGCGAGATCATCCATCCATAATCTCTCAGCAGCATATACGTCGCTTGAGGTCTCAACAGAAAAAGGGATAAGTATTGGCTGAGATACGTGTTCCGAGTCATTATACATGGTAATAAAACGCTCGTACATGATACGCTCATGTGCTGCGTGCTGATCTAGTAGGTAAGCAACGTCAGCGGACTGCATGATTATATATGTATCAAATAGATATCCTTTGTATGCAAGTGATTCGAAATCAAACTCTTTGATTGCAGGTGCCTTTAGCGCAATCTGTTTTTTAATTATAACATCATCTTTATCAATATCATTGCTTTTAATAATATTATTCTGGGCATTTAATATGTTATTGTTATGATTTGCTTCTTCAAAATGGACTTTTGTAGAATCTGTATTAGTGATATTTTGTTCAGATTCTACCGATTCGACATGTGCATAGGTATTAGTAACATCTGAAACTCGTGTTTTAGATGCTAAAAATGACTTTATATCGACCTGAGTGCTCTTTTCCAATGTATAGTTATTAGCGAGACTTTCAGATTCTATTGAATTATCTTGATCAGAATCTGAAAAGGTTTCTTCAGGAGTTGAAGTGTTAATATTTACCGCTGAAGAGAGTCTTACACTAGAACGTCCTTCAGACCTAAGCCCCATTGCTGAGGGAATCGTATTCTCTGAATTAATTACATTCTTAATAGCGTTTTCAATGTCTTTAACAATATCATCTTCCTGTAGAAACTTGATCCTTTTCTTGTTAGGATGTATGTTTACATCTATAGTTTCTGGGTTAACTTCTAGAAATAATATACATATAGGATAACCGGAAAATATTCTATCTCCGTATCCCTTTGCAATTCCCTTTTCAATTGCAGAACTACTGACATATCTGCCGTTAACAAAGAAAATCTGACCTCTCTTGTTGCTCTTTGTACTACCAGGATCCGATATAAATCCATGAACATAGTCGCCATTTATTTCTATTAGTTCACGGTAAGATGGATATATAGTCTTAATAGTAGTGATTATATCTCCTGTGCCAGGTGTTGAAATTACAGTCTGTTTGTTATTGATGAGTCTAAAAGCAATATGTGAATAATAGATTGCCATCTTCTGAATCATATCTATAATGACAGTCGCTTCAGCAGCATCGCTCTTCATAAATTTACGTCTTGCAGGTGTGTTATAGAAAATATCTTCAACAACCATAGTTGTTCCGGTATTCATGCCAGTCTTTTCTAGGTTGACAGTAGCACCACCTTGCATTTTAAGTTTGGTACCTAGTTCAGAATCTTCTGTCTTAGTATATATAGTAAGCCTTGAGATAGCCGTAATACTGGCAAGAGCCTCACCTCTGAATCCAAGTGTGCTTATGTGATCAAGGTCACTCAGCGTAGATATTTTGCCAGTAGCATGTCGTTCAAACGCAAGTTCTACTTCATCACTAGCAATACCAGAACCATTGTCAGTTACCCTAATATATGATTTACCACCATTTTTAATCTCAATTACAATCTGTGAAGCTCCCGCATCAATGGAGTTCTCAACAAGCTCTTTGACAATAGAAAGCGGGCGTTCGATAACCTCTCCTGCTGCTATTTTATCTGCTATAAACTCATCGAGAATTTGTATCATGGTATCTCCTTCTATTTAACTTTGTCCTGAATTTCCTTAAGTTTTAACATTGCTTCCATAGGCGTAATGTTATTTAGATTGATATCTTTAATTTCATCAATAACTTCGTCATATCCGCTTTCTTCTTCAGCAACTATATTATGACCGAAGAAAGAAATTTTGTTACTCGTTATAGGTGAAGCATTAGAGCCTGACTCTAGCTCGCGAAGTTTCGCACTAGCCTTTTTCCGAATTTCACTTGGTACTCCGGCAATCTTGGCAACATGAATGCCGTAACTCTTGCTAGCCGGTTGTTCTGTTATCTTATGCAAAAATATTATATCACTTCCCTGTTCACTAACGGCAACAGAGAGATTTAACGTTTGCGTACTTACTTTCTAGGACCGTTAATTCGTGGTAATGAGTAGCGAACATAGTCCTAATACAATTTGTAGGTTTCGATAAATATTCTATAGTTGCCCAGGCAATAGATAGACCATCAAATGTGCTCGTACCTCTTCCTATTTCGTCGAGTATGATAAGGCTGCGCTCTGTAGCATTTCTAAGAATATTTGCCAATTCACTCATCTCAATATAGAAAGTAGATTGACCGTGTGACAAGTTATCAGATGCACCAATTCTCGTAAATATCCTATCAACCGCACCAATATGAGCGCTTTCACAAGGTACGAAGGAGCCTAGCTGTGCCATTAATACAATTATTGCAGTTTGGCGCATATACGTCGACTTACCAGACATATTTGGCCCTGTGATAATTAGCATGCTGCGTGAAAAAGTATCTAGTGAAGTGCTGTTTGATACGAATAGACCTTCACCTATCATCTGCTCGACAGCAGGATGGCGGCCCGCCTTGATATCAATTACATTAGAATCATCAACAATTGGTTTTATGTAGCCGTATCTGGAAGCTACATCCGCAAGAGACGCTAGAACGTCAAGTAGTGCAACTGATGCAGAAGCTTTCTGCAGTCTTGCAAAATATGGCTCAATTGATGATCGTATCTCTTTGAAAATCTCATACTCTATATTGTTAATTTTTGCTTCAGCTGATAGTACAAGACTTTCCTTTTCCTTAAGTTCTGGTGTTATGTAGCGTTCATTGTTAACGAGCGTTTGTTTTCTGATATAGTCATCAGGTACGAGTGGAAGGTTAGATTTGCTAATATCTATGTAATAACCAAAAACCTTGTTGAATCCCACCTTTAAATTTTTAATACCTGTACGTTCTTTCTCTCTAGCTTCAAGGCTTGTAATCCACTCCTTAGCATCTTTTATTGATAGCTTTAGGTCATCAAGTTCCTTAGAATAGCCAGGTTTAATCAACTCACCGTCTGTAATTGTAAATGGAGGTTCTTCTACAATCGAGTTCTCGATGAGAGCCTCTAGCTCGGAAAAATCATCGAGTGACGAATATATGTCATTTATAAGTGGTGTGTCTATATTATGAAGCTCATCTTTTATAGAAGGCAACTCCCTAATTGTTGTTTTAAGTGCGATGAGATCTTTGCCATTAGCTCTCAGGCTTGCAATTCTAGCTGTAAGACGTTCGAAGTCATATACGTGCTTTAATGAAGACACTATATTAGCTCTGTTTAGTGGCAAATCAATGAGCGCCTCCACTGCGTCTAGTCTTTGTTTATAGCGACGCTGTCTTTGAGCGGTTCCTTGATAAATCTTTTGATAAGTCTGCCACCCATTGCTGTATGTGTTCTATCTATGATATCGAGAAGCGAGCCTTTTTGACCTTGATTATACTGCGTCTCAATAAGTTCTAGGTTACGTATGGTAGCACGATCAAGAATCATACCTAGGCCGGATTCTTTTAAGGATAAATATTTAATTTGAGGTGATGCATGCTTCTCAGTTTCCATTAGGTATAGTAGTAGTGCGCCGGATGCGATGGTAACTTCCCTTTTATCCTGTATATCAAGTGGAATAAGTGAAGTAACATCAAATTGTGACATAAGTATATCTTCACAAGATGAATATTTAAAATAAGATTCATCGATATTGTTGATATATGTTTCAGGTGCTGCCTTAGAATATCTATCGATAAAGTCTGAAGAGGCTTCATCAAAGTAGATGATTTCCTTCGGCGCTATACGTAAAAGCTCTGAAACCAACTGCTCATTATCGTTATTGTCATGTATTTCTAGAGCTGTAAATTCACCTGTAGTAATATCTGCATACGCAATTGAACTGCTTTTGCTAGTTATGTAAACAGAAGCGAGATATAGATTATCATTAGCACTGGTAGCTTCATCAATATCAATTGTTCCAGGGGTAATAATACGTACAACTTCACGTTTTACTATTCCCTTTGCTTCTTTAGGATCTTCAACCTGTTCGCATATTGCAACTTTATAACCTTTAGCAACAAGCTTTGCGATGTATGAATTTGCAGCGTGAAAAGGAACACCGCACATAGGAGCTCTCTCTTCTAGGCCGCAATTTCTTCCTGTTAGAGTTAATTCCAATTCGCGTGATGTGGTGAGAGCATCTTCAAAAAACAGCTCGTAAAAGTCACCTAATCTATACATGAGTAGGCAATCTTTATATTGCTCTTTAATATCGTAATATTGCTGCATCATCGGTGAAAGACCCATGATTACCCCCTTGCTACCTTAATAATCAAGCTCACTGTGAGCTATATCCACCACTTCTTCTGGCGAAATACTATCAATTGATTCAGTCTTCTTGAGATAGAGCAAGTACTCGATATTCCCCTTTGTTCCCTTTACCGGAGAATAGTCAAGACCGTGTGGATAAAGTCCATCAAGAGCCGCATAACCAATTACATTCTTAATAACTTCTACGTGCACCTTGCTATCTCTTACTATACCTTTTTTACCAACCTGTTCACGCCCAGCCTCAAACTGTGGCTTTATAAGGCACATAACTGATCCAGAGTCTTTGAGAATCTCAGAGGCTACCGGGAACATATGCTTTAGAGAAATAAAAGAGACATCGATTGAAATAAAGTCTATCGGCTCTTCTATAAGAGCAGTATCGAGGTAACGGATGTTCGTTTTCTCCATGTTTACCACACGAGGATCCACACGTAGCTTATAATCTAGTTGGCCATAGCCTACATCCAGTGCATAAACCTTGGCAGCTCCGTTCATGAGCATACAATCTGTAAATCCTCCTGTCGAAGCCCCCATATCAACTGTGTAATAACCTTTGAGATTAATATCAAACGATTCAATAGCTTTCTCAAGTTTAAGTCCACCACGGCTAACATACTTGAGAAGTTTATCCTTAACTACAATCTCACTGTCGACATCAAATTTCTGACCGGACTTGGTCTCAACGACTCCGTCAACTGTAACTAATCCAGCCATAATAGTGCGCTTAGCATTATCTCTTGAAGTAGCAAGTCCCATATTTACAAGTATGACATCAAGCCTTTCTTTCAAAGTATTCAGTTGCTCCTTTCACAATGTCGCTAGCAGTCATTCCACATTCGATTCGAAGTTGCTCTACAGATCCTTGCTCTATGAATGCATCGGGAACACCAAGTGTGATCAATCCATAGCTATATCCGTTTTTTAGAGCTCTAGAAGCAAAGGCTTCACCAAATCCACCGCGAAGGACATTATCTTCGATAGTGATTACAAGTTTGGTATCTAAATCGGTCAATCTATCTTCGAACGGACTAACGACACAGATGTTTGTAACACCTACGTTATATCCTTTCGACATAAGTGCACGAGCAGCTTCAAGAGCAGTATCAAGCATGCTACCAACCGCGAGAATAGTAATATCAGTACCCGCTGAAAGTCTTATATTAATCCCTGAGAAAGGTTTAAGCTTAAGATGTTCAAACTCTGCTGAACCACGCGGATATCTTATAGCAACAGGTGAATTTATATCTTTAACTGCATATTCAAGCATTTCTTCAAGTTGGGTTCCATCTGCTGGTGCAAATACGGTCATATTAGGAATACTTGATAGGTAACTGAGATCAAATACACCATGGTGAGTTTCACCATCTGCACCCACAAGTCCTGCTCTGTCAACACCAAAGACAACATGCTGATTTTGGATGCAGATATCCTCGATAATCTGATCATATGCCCTTTGTAGGAATGACGAGTAAATCGGAGCCACTGGAACCATGCCAGCTTTAGCAAGACCAGCAGCAAATAAAGCTGCATGTTGTTCTGCAATACCTACATCGAAAAATCTATTTGGAAATTCCTCGTAAAATGGACCGAGTCCAGTAGCAGAACCCATAGCTGCTGTAATTGCAACGATTCTTTCATCAGCCTTAGCTAGTTGTAGCAATTTTTTACCGAAAACTTCAGAAAAGGATAGTTCTGGCGAAAGTAGATTAGACGATAATACATTACCGTCATCAATACTAAATGGTCCAACTCCATGGAATTTCTTAGGATATTTTTCAGACCAAGAATAACCCTTTCCTTTTGTCGTTATTACGTGTACCAATGTCGGTCCATCAACTGCATTTGCAGCATTAAAAGCTTCAATTAGCTTAGTATATTGTAGCCATCAATTGGTCCGATATACTTTATACCTAGCTCTTCGAATAGGATCCCTTGTTGGTCAAGAACTGATAACTTGATGCGAGACTTAGTTCGGCTAATTCCGTTGGAGATAGGTCTTCCAATCAGTGGAACTTTGTTTAGAGAGGTTCTAACTGATTTCTTTGCATTTATGTAATTAGAAGAACTGCGAAGTCCTTGCAAATGCTTCGACATTGCACCGACATTATGCGCTATTGACATTCCGTTGTCATTAAGGATGATTCGAACTTTTAGTCTATTTGAACCGATATTATTCAACGCTTCATATACTAAACCTCCAGTCATAGCTCCATCGCCAATAAGTGCTACTACTTCATTATCCTCGACCTTGAGATTTCGTGCGACAGCGTATCCTGCAGCAGCGCCAAGTGACGTGCTACTATGTCCTGTGTCATAAGCATCGTGAACGCTTTCATAAGCCTTAGGAAAACCACTTAGCCCCTTGAACTTACGGAGTGTATCAAATTGATTGGCTCTACCAGTAAGTATCTTATGTACATAAGTTTGGTGTCCTACGTCATAAATTAATTTATCACGAGGACTATCGTAAACTTTATGCATTGCAACAGTTAATTCAACTACACCGAGATTGGAAGCCAGGTGGCCTCCTGTTTTAGAAACTTTTTGAATTAGAAACTCTCGAATATCCTTACATAATTCAGTGAGTTCACTTTCGTCTGTTGTTTTTATAATAGATATTAGATCTTCACGTTCAAGATCATACTTCATTATGCTCTCCTTTGTTCTAGCTTAAGTGCTAGATCTGTAAAGAATTTTTTATCTGGTGACTCAAATTTCTCAATTGATTCGATAGCAGTGATTGTAAGCCTATGAAGCTCTTGACGAGCCTGTTCCATACCGTTAACTATGGCAAAATTTGCTTTGGCTTGCTGAGAATCCTTTCCAGGTGTCTTGCCGAGTTCTTCCGCTGAACCTATCATGTCTAGAATATCATCTGATATCTGAAAAGCTTTTCCGATACACCTAGCATAAATAGTAAATGCATCAACGACTTCCTTGTCAGCACCGCCGATACCTAGTCCAGCTATTATTGGTGCACTGATAAGAGCACCTGTCTTATTTTCTTCTATAAAATCAACGAGCTCATGCGAGCAGTATTTAATGTTATTTTCAACATCAACAACCTGACCCGCAATCATTCCATTGACACCGGATGCTTTTGCAATTGCTAGACCTGCACAGCAGTGTCTTTTAAGCTTTTCAGGATTATCGAAGTGATAAGTGAAGTCTCTGAACATTAGTTCCATGGCTGTATTTAGAAGAGCATCGCCACCTAGAATCGCGATATCTTCACCAAATACTTTATGGTTAGTTGGGTTCCCACGACGTAAATCATCATCATCCATCGCAGGTAGATCATCGTGAATGAGTGAATAAGTATGAATATATTCAATTGCGCATGCAAATGGTAAGGCTTCATATATGTCCCCTCCTACAAAATCACATGCGGCCAATAGCATTACTGATCGAAGTCTCTTTCCACCGCTCATAACACTGTATTTCATAGATTCAAAAAGCGTTCTCGCTTTTATATCAATCTTAGGAATATAATCAAGTAAATGCTTTTCAATAATCGTTTTGTATTCGTCGTAACTATACATGTTAGCCTCTACTTATCTTCTTTAGTGTATACTTCGATTTTTTGTGCAGCTTCATCGAGCATCTTGTTGCATAGCTCCGCATCCTTCATTCCATCATCAAATAGTTTCATCGATTCATCGATAGAAGTTGTCTGCTTTGTAATATTAGTTGCAGCATCAACCAGTCCTTGGTATGCCTCCATAAATGTTTTATCAATACTATTAGTCATATCACACCTCTTTATTTTGCGTTTTAGAAGCGGTTTTAGCTTCAAATGATCCATCAGCCATAACTACTCTATAAGTTTCGTCTAAATCGATATTTGCTACCTCTGAGACTACATGATTTTCTTTGGTAACTAGTGCATAACCCTTACTAAGAACATTGGTCGGATTATTCTCTCTAAGCGTTATAACAGCTTTGTCGATATTAAGTCTCATTTCGCGAATCTTGCTACTCATAACGTGAATAACATGATCTCTTTGAATTTTAATATTATTACGCTCCATCTTAATTTTATAAGCAATAGATTTTTTTAGCTCTTGTTCATTTCTTGCAATCTGTTCTCTAAGTTCAAATGTATTAATAGCAGCCATATCAGCAGCAGCGGTTGGGGTCTCAGCTCTAACATCAGCCACCCAATCCGATATTGATATATCTGATTCATGACCAACTGCACTTATAATTGGAATATCTGATGCATATATCGCTCTTGCAACACCCTCGTCGTTAAATGCTGCTAAATCTTCCGCTGATCCACCGCCACGTCCGACAATTAGCACATCTATATGCTTTCCTAAATTGCTAACTATATTCGCATTTTCAATGCTTTTGATTATACTTGCCGGTGAACCTATACCTTGAACGAGGGTTGGAAAAATTATTATATCAGCATAATCATTCTTGGTTGTGATTATCTTCTTAATATCTTCAATAGCTGCACCAGTATCTGATGTTACAACTCCTATTCTTCTAGCGAACTTTGGAATCGGTTTCTTGTGTTCCCTAGAGAACAGACCTTCTGACTCGAGCAGCTTCTTGACACGGTTATACTCCTTTGCAAGGTCGCCTTCTCCAAAGCTTTCAATCATTCTTACAGAAAATGAATAGTTTCCTCCACGTGCATATGCACTTATGTCACCGATCACCACTATTTTACTACCATTCTGGATTAAGGATGTGTCGATTTTAGAAATATTACTTCTCCATATTACCGCACGAAGTACGCTGTTTTCGTCTTTCAAGGAGAAATACATATGACCGCCACTCATAGAAACACCAGAGACTTCTCCTATTAAAGGCAAATTCTTGAGGTTAGGATCGCCATTGAGCTTTTTCGAAACATATTCATTAAATTGTGTTATTGAAAATGGATTCATTTAATGCCTTTCCTCCGAGTAGAGCTATACCTACAGCATTATCACCAGATAGCTCAGGGCTACTAAAATTTATTGTAAAATAATTATTCTCATGTGTAAGTTCTCTTATCTTCGCTCTTAAATACTTACTTGATGCCACTCCCCCTGCCATATATATTTTTTTTGTATCAAACTTATTAGCCAGGTATTTTGAAACATCGAAGAGAAGTATCGATATCCTTTCCATAAGTTCAGCAGCAACTTCTGTTCTGGATGTTTCTATGGCACCTAGAACTTGATATTCAGTACCCGACAAGTTGAACCATCCATCATTTGCTTTAATCTTAGATAAATATTTTGACCCGTTATATCCAGATTTTAAAGCAAGTTTATCAACGTATTTACCTGCTGGAAAATCATAGCCAAGCGCAACGCCAGCTCTATCTAGTAATTTACCTACACTTATGTCCTTTGTTCCACCCACTATTTTGAGCTCATAGTGAACGCCATCATTAGCTGTAAGAAGAGCTTCTGTTGTACCACCACTAAGATGAAAGAATATTGACTTTTTGTCTGATAGCCCTGTATCAAAAGACTTTAAAACTGCAGCAACATGACCTTCCTGGTGAGAAAATGTATAAAGTGGTACAGATAAACTGCTACTCAAAAGTTTAGCTGCATTATATCCTGCCATAAACACGGGCATGTATGAGCCTTCAACTCGTCTAGGAGCATCTGAAACGGAAATGCATCTAATGTCACTTATATCAACCTTAGAAAGAGCCTCCTCAATAAATGAAGGTAGAACATTAACGTGCTTAAAGAAAGCGATAGACTGCCTTAGTCCAAGCGCACCGTGTTCAACCTCCAAGAATTCAGATTTTTCAAATATTATATTGTTATGCTCGTCGGTCATCGCTACCGATGTTTTGTAATTGGACGTATCAATGCCGAGGCAATATCTACTGCTCATTTAATTCCCTGTTAATCTTGCCTAGTACGGAGTTTATAAATGCATATGAACGTTCGTCACCATAGGTTTTACCGAGCTCAACCGCTTCGTTGATAGAAACATTGGTCGGAATTGAATCGACGTATAAAATTTCTGCAAGTGCCGTTCTAAGGATTGCTAAATCAGCTTAGGAAGTCTATCGATATCCCATTTATCAATGTTATTAGAAATCAGTTTATCGATATCATCGATATGATCCCTAATTGCGCTTAGCGTCTCAACTGCTTGATGCTGTTTAAGTGCTTTCTCTGCTTCTTCAACACATGCCTGTTTTTCGTAATCAAAATTATCAGATACATCCATCTGATAGACAAACTGCATTATGTTTTCTCTAATTATTCTTCTATCCATTAGCTATTCTCCTGATCGATTCCCTCGATACTTATATTTACAGCATCTACAGTAAGTCCCGTAAAATTTTCAAGTGAATTCTTTATAGCACTCTGTATCTCGTATGAAACCTGTGGAATATTGTATCCGTAATACACGATAATGTGAATATTAATAGTTATATTATTATCGTCTCGACTAATACGAACGCCATTCATGCCACTATCACGACCAAAGATATTCTTGGAAAAACTATCTGAAATACTAGAAATCATACGGCTTACACCTTTAATTTTATGTATTTCTTCAGTAATGTATCCCACGATAACTTGATCGTCAATATTTATATTACCTTTAGTTGTATCAAAATTACTCATCAGTACGATATTCCCTTTCGACCGCTTTTGTATCTTCAACTACAGAGATACGAACTTTTTCTATACGTCTATCCTTTACATCCAATATCTGGAAAGCAATATTTTCGTACTGTATTGGGTTATAGGTCGAATTTTCCTTTGGAATTTCACCAATATAGTCAATGATAAACCCACCTACAGTTTCGCTGTTCTCAGATTCAAGCTCGATACCAGTTGCTTCATCTAAATCGTCAAGATATACATTTCCGTCTACTATGAACTCAGAGTCCGATATTTTCTCGATAATTCTGTCTTCATCATCGAATTCATCATCTATATCGCCAACAATCTGTTCAATTATATCTTCAATTGACACTATTCCACTAAAGCCACCATACTCATCTATTAATATGGCGATGTGTTGTTTTGTCTTCTGAAGTTCAACAAAAAGAGAATCAATGTTCTTAGTCTCGGGAACAAGGTAAGGTTCTCTGATTATCTCTTTGATATCTATGGCATCAAATCCCATAGATGCGCCTTTAAGCAGATAATCCTTAACAAGGAGAAGCCCGATTATATTGTCTGTATCACCATCACATACTGGAATTCGAGAGTGACGAAGCTCCATTAATTCCTCAAAATACTCCTCTTTGTCGTCCTGAAGATCAATCATGAAAACATCTGTACGCGGGGTCATAATCTCGTACGCGAGAAGATCATCAAATTCAAATATACTATCGATCATACGACGACCTTCTTCTTTGAGATCACCGCTCTCCTGCCCCTTGTCGAGCATTGACCTTACGTGATCTTCGGAAAACTGCGTATCATCAACATCTATATCTTTTCTCATGATAAGAAGAAAAAGGTTTGCAACTCCAAGGCAAAGTGTTGTAATCGGAATAAGTACAATACAAACAAAGCGTTGAAGTCGTACGAGTTTAATGGCATAAGAATCTGCGGACTGAACAGCTAGTTTTTTTGGAAAAATATCAGCTAAAGCAAAGTAAAAAATAGCAAATAATATATTAGCAATTAGCGGCAGAAAGCGATAAGAATCCAGCTTAGCGTAAAACCCAAAATTAAAACCTACTATGGCAATAATTGCCATTGAATGCATAAAAATTCTATCAGGGTAATGATACCTCGAAGGCTTCTTAATGAAGTCGTGTATAAGTTCGGCTTTTCTGTTATTAGGTTCGTATTCTCTAAGATCGTTTAACTTGTTTCTGTCTACATAGTCAAGTGCATTTAATGATGCTGAAACTAATCCGTTAGAGATAAGCACGACTAGCAATAACAGTACGTATATGGTCCAACTCACGGGGTCAGATGACATGATTTTCTCCTTCTAATTGATTTCATTAATTAACAATTTTATAAAATTACTTTTCTTAAAATAAATCTACTTTTTCTTTCTTAGAATAAAATTCTCAGGGTATGCTTTGCTAAGTTTAATTTTTATAATCTGCTGTGGATGAGGTGCCGATTCAATTGGATTATTGTCCTCGTCATACATCTCCCTAACAATCTCATCAGTATACTCTGTGCGTGGTCCGAATACCTCGATATCTTCTCCAACACTAAACTTATTACGCTGCTCAACGATAGTGAGCCCAGTATCATGTTCAAAGCCTCTTACAACACCGATAAAAGAATACTCTCTAGTGTAGTCACTGCTTGAGTAATTCTGTCCACTGCTATCAGGTTTAGAATAGTAGAACCCATGATAGAACTCTCTGTGACTAGCTTTGCATAGCTCAGTAAACCACTTTTCTTGAAACTCGTAGTTATCAGGATTATCAAGATATGAGTCAAGAGCAGCCCGATATGCAGAAACGACAGTTGCTACATAGAAAGGACTTTTCATACGGCCCTCGATCTTGAGTGAGTATATTCCAGCATCGATTAAGTCTGGCAGCTTATCTAGCATACAGAGATCACGTGAGTTCATTATATAACTTCCACGTTCGTCTTCTTCAATCGGGTAATACTCCCCAGGTCTCTTTTCTTCGACTAGAGAGTACTTCCATCGGCATGGATGAGTGCAAGAACCTCTATTGGCATCTCTTCCAACCATGAAGTTACTTAGTAGGCATCTTCCGGAATAGGACATACACATAGCTCCGTGAACAAAAGCTTCGATTTCCGTATCAGGAGGAAGAACCTTCTTCATCTCCTTTAGCTCCTCAAGACTCATCTCTCTCGCAGCAACAATTCTGGTAGCACCCATCTGTTGAACCCAGAATGCCGCTGTCATGTAGTTGGTTGTGTTTGCCTGTGTACTAATATGTATTTCAGCATCTGGAATGATGCTTTTTACTATGGTCATAACACCTGGGTCAGACACGAGGAATGCATCAATGGGAATGTCCTTAATTTTCTCAAGGTAAGCTTTAAGAGGCGGAATATCATCGTTATGCGGGTATATATTGATAGTCATATATCCTTTTGCATTATGCTCATGGATGAAGTCCATGGCCTCTCTAATTTCTTCTATTGATAAATTTCCTGCCCCTGCACGAAGACTGAAAAGTTCACCTCCGAAGTAAACTGCATCAGCACCGTAAATAATGGCTGTTTTCAGCTTTTCCATATCTCCTGCGGGAGCAAGTAACTCAATTTTCTTTTTAGTCATTTAGTTTTATAATAGCAAGACCATCACCGCAGCTAAGAAGCGAAATGGTCAAGTCCTTTCTACCCTTTAAATACTCTAAAAACTCTTTCATTCTCTTGACGCTTGTCCGATGTCTGCGCCCGGGATCAACTGTTGAGCCAGTTAGATATCCATGAATAAGCATATTATCACATATTATTGATGCACCTGGTCTTGCAAGAATTTCCGCCCTATCAAAAAACTCGCGATAGTGACTCTTTGCGGCATCAATAAAAATAAGGTCAAAACGAGATTCTGGCGAATCATCATTTATTAAACGATCGAGTATATCATTTGCGTCTCCAAATTTAATATCAATACGGTCTTCAAAGCCCATCGACTTTATATTTGGAACTGCATGGTCATACATGTGAGGAGCTCTCTCTATCGTGGTGATATGAGCTCCCTCACAAATAGTTGCAAAATAGCATGCAGAATAACCATAAGCCGTTCCAATCTCAAGGATTCTATTCGGATTAGTTATCTTTAAAAATGTATTCAGATAGCTCTCTGTTTCACGAAGAATTATTGGCACGCTGTCTTTCTCGCAAAACTCTCTTAATTTACCTAAGCTATCTGAAGCAGGAGAATAAAACGAATCTAAAAGTTTAACGATTTTTTCATCAGTTATACTCATTATTTGTTCTTCTCCGCTAAAGCCTTAGAATAAGCTTCTTTATCTTTTAAGAATTTGCTGTAGTCGTTGCTAAAATTGTGAGTGCCATCTAGCTTCTCACTTACAACATAGTACAGGTAATCAGTATGCTCTGGATAAAGAGCAGCCTTGATGGATGCCTTTCCAGGTGAACATATTGGTCCTGGAGGTAGGCCTTGATTAGTGTATGTATTATATGGTGAATCGATCTTTGTATCCGCAATAGAAAGATTTTCTTTTGGCTTTCCGAGCGCATACTGGATTGTAGCGTCAATCTGAAGAGGCATATTTGCCTTAATCCTGTTGTAAATAACACTTGCAATCTTAGCTCTATCTCCGTCGTACTGAGACTCTCTCTCGATAAGTGATGCTATGATAATGATCTCATTCTCAGTTAAGTTAAGTTCTTTAGCGCGTTTTCGGTACTTTTTTGTAAATACCTTATCGTACTGATTTAGCATAGTAGTAATAATCTGAGTTTCATCTGCATCTAGATCAACAGCATAAGTATCTGGGAAAAGATATCCTTCAAGATGATTGTCTCCAGGCTGAGCTTCCTTAAGGAAAGAAAACTTACTAAAGTCGCCATGTCTTGCAACGTCAAGGAACTTGTCTTTGTTAACTATGCCCTCTTTATCTAATTTCTCAGCAGTCTGTTCGAGCGTATAACCTTCAGGAATAGTAAAGTTTTTTGTACTCGAAACACCTTTTACAATAGTCTGAGCTATATCACTAGATCTCATGCTAGGAGATACAGAAAAACTACCTGCCTTGTATTTGCCATCATATCTCCAAATTTTAGATACGAGCTTATACTTTGATACACTGCTGATTACACCCTTCTTGTGAAGCTCTTTTGCGATATCATCGGTAGATGAACCTTCTTTAATCTTAACAACAACAAAGGTGTTATCAGTTCTGTCCTTTGGCTTATTAATTATAAGAAGCGAGGCGCTCAACGCAATCAGGATTAGCAGTATAGCGATAAGAATGGCTAGAACCTTCTTTACTGACTTCTTCATATTACCTCCCACAACTAGGAATATTGTTAGCCAATATCAATCAAAGATTAATATCAGCTAACAATCCTTAAACACAGTTTATTAAATAATCAATACTAGAAAAATTTCAGACTACTTAGATCTTCCGAGGTACTCTCCACCTTCTCTAGTATCAATCTGAATCATCTCACCCTCTTCGATAAAGATAGGAACCTGAATCACAGCGCCTGTCTCGACAGTAGCTGCCTTAGTTACGTTAGTAGCTGTATCACCCTTAACTCCAGGCTCTGTCTCTATAACTTTGAGATCAACGAAGTTTGGAGCTTCAACAGCAAAAGCATTTCCCTGATAGAACTTGATAGTTGCTGTATCGTTTTCTCTAATGAACTTAACTGCATCTTCTACAAGGTCTGCACTTAGAGGAACCTGATCGAAAGTTTCCTGATCCATGAAGTAGTAGAGCTCTCCGTCGTTATAGAGGTACTGCATAGTTTTTGTTTCGATATGTGCCTTAGGGAACTTATCGTTTGGATTGAACGCCTCTTCTCTTGTAGCACCAGTTAGAATATTTCTATACTTAGTTCTAACAAAAGCAGCACCCTTTCCAGGTTTTACATGCTGAAAGTCGAGTACTACATGTGGCTCTCCGTTCATCTCGAAAGTTACGCCTTTTCTGAAATCTCCTGCACTAATCATACTTAATCTCTCTTTCTGTGATATAAAAATTAAAATTATTATCTTTTTGCTACGTATACTTTACATTATATCAAACATTTACATTAAATATTAATCTTTACGACATCTGATAGGATTTCGTATACGTCCTTCATCATTATAGCAAATCTAGCCTCTGCTTGCATATACTCTGCAGCTTTAGGATTTGATGACATCATAGCATATATTGATTGCATCTGTGTCATTGCTTCCTGCCCAATCTCTTCGCCGCTTAATTGTTTAGCCTGAATCTCAATTTGACGCTTCTGCATATCGCTAATCATCTTATTAAGAGTCGGATCTTGCTCTATCTCCTTGCGGAGTTTATCGTAATCCATAAACTCATTACTTGCCTTAATTGCAGATGCGAGTTCATGGGCACTTGAATATACATTCATATTAAACACCTCCTGAAACCAAAGACCTTATTAAATATCCATTATCACCGGAAGAATAACTGGACTTCTGCGTGTTTTCTTGTATATAAAGCCTCTCATATCATCCTTGATTATGTTCTTTAAAGCGTTAACATCATCTGAACCAAGGTTATTCCATTTATCGATTGACTCGTATACAACTTCAGTAGCTTCATTTATAAGCGGCATGTTCTCTTTTACATAGATAAAGCCACGCGTTATAAGTTCTGGTCTAGCAGCTAGTAATCCTGAATTACTATCAATCGAAACGGCTATAACAATTAATCCTGATTCAGAGAGCTGTTTTCTATCACGAAGTACAACGTTACCAACATCTCCAATGCCATAGCCATCAACAAGTACGTCTTCTGCAGAAGCCTGCTCTGGTTCGACCTTAGCCTGTTTACCAGTAATACGAAGAGCATCGCCATTATTCATTACGAAAATGTTGCCCCTATCCATACCCATTGATTCAGCTAGTTCAGCATGTTCTCTGAGGTGACGATATTCACCGTGAGCAGGAATAAAGAACCTCGGTCTAACGAGTGAATGAATCAACTTCAGTTCTTCTTTACATGCATGTCCTGATACATGGATATCTACAAAATCTGATAAGAATACATTAACTTTTTTCTCATACAGTTTATTGACTATGTTCGTTACAGCCTTCGCATTACCAGGTATTGGCGATGACGAGAAGACAACAGTATCTCCGGACTTAAGCTTAACCGCTCTATGCGAATCATTGGCCATTCGTGTCAGTGCAGACATTGGTTCGCCCTGACTTCCGGTGGTAATAATGGTGATATTCGCATCTGGAATATTTCCAATTTTTCTTATATCAACAAAAGCGGATTCTGGAAGATTAACATATCCAAGTTCTCTAGCTAGTGTTAGAACATTTTCCATAGAACGACCAGAGATCGCAATCTTTCGTCCGTACTTAATCGAAGCCTCCATGAAGTACTTGATTCTATATATGTTAGATGAGAAGGTTGCTATGATTAAACGTTTCTCCGTTTTTGCAAAAATCTCATTCATCGAATCGACAACTACTTTTTCAGATGGAGTGTATCCTGGTCGCAGAACATTTGTACTATCACATAAAAGAACATCTACTCCCTCTTGTCCTAGCTGTGCAAACTTTGCAAGATCAATTCTCTTGCCATCTAAAGGTGAGAAGTCCACTTTAAAATCACCAGTATGAACAAGATGACCACCAGGACATTTAATGGAGTAAGCCATGGCATCTGCAATGCTGTGGTTTGTATGAATCGCCTCTATCTTAAATGCACCTACATTGAAAGTTTCGCCTGCTTCTATAACATGCTCATCCATTGACAATCCATGTTCTTTAACTTGTTTCGTATAAGTCCCATGGCTAGTGGTGGAGCATATACTGGAGTATTAATCTCCTTTAGTAGGAATGGCACGCCTCCAATGTGGTCTTCGTGTCCATGTGTGATAATAAGTCCCTTAATCTTCTCCATATTTTCTTTTAGATAGGTAAAATCGGGGATTACTACATCTATACCGAACATCTCATCCTCAGGGAAAGAAAATCCGCAGTCGATAATCAAGATATCATCTTTATACTCAATGAGAGTGATATTCTTGCCGATTTCCTTTAGACCACCTAGTGGCATAACGCGCATTGTTTCAAGCGGAGCCTTAGTCCTTTTCTGATGATTGTTATTCTTGTGATTAGCACTAGCCTTATTATTTTTAGAAACATTCTTAGTGCTCATTTTAAGATTTTGTTTCTGGTTATGGTTAGTACTTTGCTTAGCCGTATTCTTATTTAAATTTCTATTGTAAGGATTCTTACTATTAGAATTCTTGATATTGCTATTCTTAGTATTGTTCTTATTCTTATTGTTGTTCTCAGTCCCGTTAGTAGAATAATTCTTTGCGTCTCGACTCATGCGAGAATTTACCTCTTTTGCTTTGGAACGAGAATTATCACTTACTTTAAAATTGTTGTTACGTGGCGATTTTTCACCGCCACGATTATTAACAACTTTTTTTCGTGTTCCGGATAAATTTGAATTGTCTGACCTCTGGAACTTCTTATTGTTTCTGTTTTCCATTCTCATATCTATCCCCAGAGCTTACTTAACAACGAAGTTAACAAGCTTGCCAGGAATTACAATAGCTTTTAAGATATTTTGATCTCCTACTGCCTCCTGAACCTTTTCGCTACTTCTTGCTGCTTCTTCAAGTTCATCCTTTGATATGTCTTTTGACATAGTGAGCTTGTCTTTGAGCTTACCATTTACCTGCACTATAATCTCAACTTCATCGAGTACTAGAGCAGAATCATCATATTCTGGCCATAGCGCGTTATAAACGCGGGATTCCTCACCTAAATTTGACCAAAGTTCTTCGCAAATGTGCGGTGTAAATGGACTTAAAATCAAAACTGTGCTCTTGATAGCTCTATCGAGAAGTGGCATGTTAATATTCTTAATCTGCTTATACTTGTATATTTCATTTACAAGTTCCATAACTGAACTGATAGCAGTATTAAAGCTAAATCTGCCACCTACATCATCAGAAACCTTCTTGATGGTCTTGTTTAGCTGATAATTAAGAGCCTTATCATCCGAGTTCAAAGCAACTAAGTCTCCCTTTGCAGCTTCAACATCTCTAATGCCAGTTACATAGTCGTAAACTAGTCTATATACTCTGTTAAGAAACCTATAGCTTCCTTCTACACCTGCATCTGACCAATCAAGTTCTTTTTCAGGTGGTGCTGCAAACAGGATGAATAGTCTAGCCGTGTCTGCGCCATATTTTTTCTGAATCTCTTCAGGGCTTACAACATTTCCAATAGACTTACTCATCTTAGCGCCATCCTTAATAACCATACCTTGTGTTAGGAGGTTTTGAAATGGCTCTCTAGCCGATACATATCCTAAATCAGCTAGTACCTTCTGGAAGAATCTTGAATAGAGAAGATGAAGAATTGCATGTTCAACTCCACCGATATACTGATCAACATTCATCCAGTAATCAACCTTCTTCTTATCAAAAGGCATATCTTCGTTGTGTGGATCACAGTATCTGAGGAAGTACCATGAAGAGTCAACGAAAGTATCCATCGTATCGATTTCTCTTCTTGCAGGTTTTCCGCAGCAAGGACAAGTTGTCTCTACAAATGTATCACTTGTTGCAATCGGAGATTCTCCTTTTCCTGTGAATTCGATATCCGTTGGGAGCTTAACTGGAAGATTCTCCTCTTTTTCAGGGACCCAGCCACACTCATCGCAGTAAACCATAGGAATTGGGCAGCCCCAATATCTCTGTCTCGAAATTAGCCAATCCCTAAGTTTATAGTTTACTGATTTCTTTCCTATCCCTTTTTCTTCGACATACTCAATAACCTTAGGAATTGACTTAAGATTATCTAGGCCGCTAAAATCTCCAGAATTAATGAGCTTACCTTCTGCTGGAGCGGCTTCTTTAAGATTATTTAAATCTATTTCAGGATCTTCAATATCTACTACAGGAATAATATCTAGGCCAAATTTCTTTGCAAACTCGAAGTCTCTCTGATCATGAGCAGGAACAGCCATTACAGCACCAGTTCCATAATCCATCATTACATAATCGGAAATATAGATTGGGATTTTCTTACCATTAAATGGATTCACACAGTAGTGACCAATGAATACACCTGTCTTTTCCTTAGTTAGCGAAACTCTCTCAATCTCACTCTTATGAGCACATTCGGCAACATAATTATTAGTTGCTTCTTCATACTCAGTTCCTTTAGTTAGTTCTGCTACATATGGATGCTCTGGAGCCATAACCATAAATGTAACACCGTAAACAGTATCGCATCTTGTCGTATATACTTCTAGCGACTTGTCAGTTCCATCGATATCAAATCTGATTTCTGCACCAGTTGATTTACCAATCCAGTTCTTCTGCATCAGCTTAACTTTATTTGGCCAACCATCGAGTGTATCAAGATCTTCTAGAAGTGTATCTGCATAGTCTGTAATCTTTAGATACCACTGTGATAGATGCTTCTTAGTTACTGGAGTATGGCAACGCTCACAAGCCCCTTCTACTACCTGCTCATTAGCGAGTACAGTCTGGCAAGAGGGACACCAATTAACAGGATTTTCCTTTTTGTAAGCGAGGCCCTTCTTCTGGAACTGAATAAATAGCCATTGCATCCAGCGATAGTAATCCTCCTTACAAGTAGCCACTTCTCTATCCCAATCATAGCTGAAGCCTAGAGCTGAGAGCTGCTTGCGCATCTCGGCGATATTACTATCTGTCCAAATAGCAGGATGTATGCCGTTCTTTATGGCAGCGTTTTCAGCTGGAAGTCCAAATGAATCCCAGCCCATAGGATGAAGAACGTTAAAGCCCTTCATCTTCTTGAATCTTGCAATGGCATCACCAATGGAATAGTTGCGCACGTGACCCATATGCAATTTCCCAGACGGATAAGGGAACATCTCTAGTGTGTAGTACTTTTTTTTAGTCTCATCATCGAGCGTTCTAAAGGCATATTCATCTGCCCAAACCTTTTGCCACTTGGATTCAATTTCTCCAAAATTGTATTTTTCGTTCATATTATTCACCCGTTCCTTTACTCTTCAATGAATACTATTTCGCAATCACTCCAGATTTTATCTAGGGTATATTTGTCTCTAGTTTCTGCTGTAAACAGATTGATAATGATATCTCCGTAGTCTGCAAGAATCCAGCCTGATCCCTGAATTCCTTCAACATTCTTCTGTTCAAGTCCTAGCTCTGCAGCTTTTCCTGATGCGAAGTCAAGAAGTGCGCTTAGCTGTCTCTCTGAACCAGCAGTAGCATTGATGAAAAAGTCTGCAAAAGAAGACTTTTCTGAAATATTAATAACTGTAATATCTCGAGCTTTCTTCTCTGATAGAACTTTAGCTATTTCAATTGCGTTGTTCTGCATTGTCATAATTTACTCTTCCTTTCGGTTATTTTATCAAAAAAGAAGCGCTTAGCTTCGTATGTATCGTTGTCAACTGGAACACCACTTTTGCCGAGTAGCTCTATGCTATATTTAATAATCTCAAGGCATGCCTTGTCTAAGTCTTGTTTAGCTAGTTCTCTTAGCTCAGGTGCTTCGGCGTAGGTTCTATTTATTTCAATCGCATCTGCTACATATATTATCTCTTCTAATAGACTCATACCATATCTTCCTGCGGTATGAGATGAAACAGCCATAAGAATTTCTGCATCTTCAATTCCAAAATCCTTCTGCAGTATAGCGGCACCGACTTTTGAATGAGCGAGTTCAGGTGTATTAAAAAACTTTAGATCAACGCCATATATTCTTATTAAGCGGTTCATGGTCTCACACGAATAACATTTAGCAATGTCGTGTACAAGTCCCGCAAATCTTGCTTTTTGAACGTTGGCACCATGTATTGTTGCTAACTCATCTGCCATTTCAACAACACCAAGTGAGTGTATGTATCTACGCGGATTTAATACGCGTTTTAGATATGCATCAAGTTCTCTAGTCTTGTATAATCCATTACTAATAATATATTCCTCTACAGTATCCGCGACTAGACCAGATAATGATTTTCCTTTATTGCAAAGTTCTCTTATACGAGATGATGAACAGTCAAATGGTGGCATATTGAGCAAGTGAATATCAGCTCCATAGACTGTGCGGTACTCGCAGATTTTCTGCTCCCCTAACTGATTGTCAATTCCAGGTCTTACAGCCGTTATAAGCGAGAACTCCTTCAATATTTCAGTTCCCTTATACCAAGTGTCAATTGCAACAAGAGAATCATAGCCCAGCACGAAATAAAGATGTGCATCATATTGAGCTGAAAGATCTTTTAGTGCATCATACGTATATGATATTCCCTGCTTATCAATTTCATATCTAGTCATATCAAGCCTTAGGTTGTGCTGTATAGATAGTTCAATCATCTTACATCGGTGTTTGGCTGAAGATATCTTAGCATCTAGCTTAAATGGCGAAACTGTATTTGGCATAAATACGAGTTTATCAAGCCCTAGTTCTTCAAGTGCGGTTTCCGCTAATTTAATATGTGCGAGATGAATTGGGTCAAACGTACCACCAAAAATCGCTATCTTTTTCATATAGTAGTTCCTATAAATATTAAGGATATTAGCATGTGAAATAGCCACATGCTAATACTAATATATTAAACTTATTCGAGCTCAGCAGTAATTGCTAAGCCTAACTCTTTAAGCTGAGCTTTATCAGCTCTACCTGGCGCTTCCGATACTGGGCACTCGGCATTAGCATTCTTAGGGAATGCAATAACCTCCCTTATACTGCTTTCTCCGAGTAATAGCATTACCATTCTGTCTAGTCCATAGGCAAGTCCAGCGTGAGGTGGCGCACCATATTTAAATGCTTCAATAAAGAATCCAAACTTCTCCATTCTTTCTTCCTCACCAAGGCCAAGAACCTGGAACATTCTATCCTGAAGCTCTCTATCGTGTATTCTTATAGATCCTCCACCAAGCTCAACGCCATTAAGAACTATATCATAAGCATCTGCATTTAGTGATAGAATATCTCCATTGAGTTTATATAGCTCATCTAGTTTAGGCTGTGTAAATGGATGATGCATCGCCTTGAGATTACCCTCGTCATCCTGCTCAAACATTGGGAAATCAACAACCCATAGGAAATTGAACTTATTCTCATCAAGAAAACCGAGGATACTGGCGATCTTTCTCCTGAGCCATCCAAGTGTGTCAAATACAACCTTTGGCTGTGCAGAAACTATAAAGATAATATCGCCTACCTGGGAACTGCATCGTTCAGCAACCTTAGTTAGTTCATCATCGGTTAGGAATTTGCTAGCTGAAGAAGCAAATCCGTTTTCTTCAACTTTAATCCATAGTAATCCCTTAGCACCGTAATGCTTAGCTTCTTCTGTAAGCTTATCAATCTTCTTACGAGAAAACTCAGAAGCACCACCAGGAACTGAGATGCCTCTAATATCACCACCTTCCGACAGTGCATCCTGGAATACTTTGAATTCGCTTCCTGCAAAAATATCATTTAGTTTGTTGAGCTCAATATCAAATCTTGTATCAGGTTTATCGGAACCGTATCTCTCCATAGCTTCTTTGTAAGTAAGTCTTGGGAAAGGAGTTTCTATATCAATACCCTTAAGCTCTTTCATAACACGCTTTAGAAGACCTTCTTGCATGTTTATAACATCGTCAGAATCAGAAAACGACATTTCAAGGTCTATTTGAGTGAACTCTGGCTGCCTGTCAGCACGAAGATCCTCATCTCTGAAGCATTTTACAATCTGAAATATCTATCAGTACCAGAAAGCATAAGTAGCTGCTTAAACATCTGAGGTGACTGAGGAAGCGCATAGAAAGATCCCTGATTTACTCTGCTCGGAACAAGATAGTCTCTAGCGCCCTCTGGGGTTGGCTTGATGAGCATAGGAGTTTCTACCTCAGTAAACTCATTTTCATCGAAATAATCGCGTACAAGCTTCGTAAGCTTGTGACGGAAAGTTATATTATTCTGCATCTTGTTCTTACGAAGATCTAGGTATCGATACTTAAGACGAAGATTTTCGTCAACGTTGTCATCATCCTTAATATAAATAGGAGGAGTATCTGCTTCTGAATATATAACTAAATCGTTTGCAAATACCTCGACCGCTCCAGTTGAAATATTATCGTTCTTTGATGATCTTTCTTTTACAACACCTGTAACCCCTATTACATATTCAGACCTAAGGGACTTTGCCTTCTCAAGAAGCTCTGCAGGAATATCCTCGTTAAAAGTAATTTGTGTAATTCCTGATTTATCTCTGATGTCGACAAATACAAGACCACCAAGGCTTCTTGCCTTAGCAACCCAGCCGTTTAGGATAACATTTTTATCCACGTCTTCTAGTCTTAGCTCTCCACACATGTGTGTTCTTTTCAGTAATGTAGACATCTTATTTTTCAATCTCCTTAGTTAAATCACTGGCATTAATTTCTTTTTGCTCTCCACTCTTCATATCCTTAAGAGTGACAACTCCCCTCTCTATCTCATCATCTCCAATAACCACAGAATATCTAGCAGCAAGTTTATTAGCGTATTTCATCTGTCCTTTAAGATTTCTGTTTAATGTATCGATTGCTACGGCGATACCATTTACTCTAAGATTATGAGCTAGTCCAAGAGCATATAGTCTGGCTTTATCACCAATAAATGAGATAGCTATGTCTGGAACATTCGGATCATCGAGAATAATATCGTTCTGTCCCATGAGGAGGAGCAATCTCTCTCTTTTCCTAGTCCAAATCCTACTCCAGGAATAGATGGTCCGCCAATTTCTTCTACCAAATGGTCATATCTACCACCACCACAGATAGTTCCTTGAGCACCTATCTTAGTTGTCACAAATTCAAATGCTGTCTTAGTGTAATAGTCAAGTCCACGTACTATTCTTGGATCAACTGTATAACTAATACCCATAGCATCGAGATTAGCTTTGAGCGATTCAAAAGCTGCCTTACAGTCATCGCATAGATAGTCGAGCATATAAGGGGCAGCTGCAGCAACCTCTTGATCATGAGGGTCTTTACTATCTATAATTCGCATTGGGTTAGTTTCGAAACGATCTTTGCTTGTCTCAGATAGCTCCTCATAATATGGTCTTAGGTAATCTTGAAGCGCTTTTCTATAAACCGTCCTACATTCACGGCAACCTACACTGTTGATGCGAAGTTCAACATCCTCAATTCCAACTTTTCTTATGAAATCAGAAGCTAGTGCGATAACTTCAGCATCAGCCATCATATCAGGAGTTCCAAAATTCTCGACGCCAAATTGGTGAAATTCACGAAGTCTACCAGCTTGCGGTCTTTCATATCTGAAGCAAGGAGTATCGTAATAATACTTAGTAGGCTGCATTTCAGCGTAATCATGGCTTTCTATGAATGCCCTTACTGCAGGAGATGTACCTTCTGGCTTAAGGGTTATGCTGCGATGTCCAAGATCCTCAAAAGTATACATTTCCTTTTGAACAATATCAGTAGTCTCACCAACACCTCTGTTAAAAAGTTCTGTACTTTCGAACATTGGAGTCCTTACTTCTCTAAACCCGTAACGACGGCATAATTCGTAAAACTCTCTTTCGATATATTGAAATTTATACGAATCCTTAGGCATCGAATCCTTCGTTCCTTTTGGTGCTTTAATAGCCATAATCTCCTCCTAAATGTAAATTTCATCGAAATACTTGTGCTTTCTAGCAAGTATAGTATCGATTCTATCTACGTACATTCTGTAATCGTTTATGTTTGGTACTCGCTCTAATCGGTTTTCTGCCGGATAATATATCTTGCCTATTGCTCCTGCACCCAGTCCTATAATAGTTTGCATCTCTTCCATAATCCTGATGTTATATAGTGAATGTAGCCCAGGTTTGCACCACCCAGTATTTTCAAATGATCCCATCTGGTGCTTTTGTCTATAAACGTAGTAAGGTATAAAGCCAGCCTCATGAAGCATGTTAGATGCAGTGTTAAGCATCTTTTCAACTTCCTGAATACCCTTTAAATAGTATTCAGGATCTTGGGTTTTTAGTTTAGAACCTCTCTTTACCGATAAAGTATGTACGGTAATATTATTTGCACCTAAATTAATTAATTCATGTATTGTATTTTCAATATCTCTGGTTGTTTCACCGGGAAGTCCGACGATAACATCAGAGTTTATAATCTCAAAATCATGCTCAAGCGCTATTCTGAAAGCTGCTCTTATATCTTTGCTTGAGTGAGATCTTCCAATTTTTTTGAGTGTTTCATCATTCATAGATTGAGGATTGATGCTAATTCGATTTACACCTGCTGATTTAATAGCATCTAATTTTTCTTCATCAATAGTGTCAGGTCTACCTGCCTCAACGGTAGTCTCGATTTCTTTAAGCCTGATATTAAATGAATATTCAAGATGACTCAAAAGCATTTTAAGTTCATTACCATTTAATGAGGTTGGAGTACCCCCGCCAAAGTAAACACTCTCAATATTCTTATCACTGTTTGTAAATAGTTTACCGCACTCACTAATTTCTTTATGAAGCTCAGGAAGATACCTTTCGATAGATTTTTTTCGAGCTAACTCAGAGCCGAAAGAACAGTACGAGCAAATGCTAGGGCAAAACGGAATGCTCGTATATATTGCCCAACTTTTAACATCTGTAATCGGAACGTTTAAAGCCTGATAACTAAGAATCTCGTCAATCAGTTTTATTTTGCTCTCAGATACAAGATAGATGTCAGCAAGGGCTCTGTCTACACCTTCTAAGTCATATCCTTTAAGATAGAGATTCATCGCTGGCTTTAGTGGTTTAACACCAGTTAATGTTCCCCAGTCAGGTAACTTGCCAGTAATATCAGATAATGCCTTAAACATCTCTCGTTTTATAATATCTCTATCCTGAGTTAGATCTGCATTGAAAACTAGGCTGTGATCTCCAAGTGCAAGGTTTGATGCATTGGATATATTGATAGGAACAACTTCATATTCTCCATCTGCAAAAAATTCTCTAGCGAGTTCCGAATAGTGATGTTCGTTTTCTATTCCATTAACATAAAGTCTATACAAAAGGATTTTCCCTCATCTCTGATTCAATAGTTGTTGAAGGTCCGTGTCCTGGATAAACGATAGTGCTTCCGTCAAGGTAGAATAACTTATTTTGAATTGAATCCTTAAGTTGTCCCCAATTTCCACCATAAAGGTCTGTTCTACCAACGCTTCTCAAAAATAACGTATCTCCGCTAAAGAGTTTCCCATCAGTAAAGATGCACATACCACCTTTTGTGTGACCTGGTGTTGTGATAAATTTAAGAGGCGTTTCACCTAATTTAAGCACTTCATCATCTGCAACATAAATATCAGCTTCAATGGCAACTTCATCCCCCGTATACTGATAAGAACCATTAATAGACGAGTTAGTTATCATCTCATGCTCATCAAAATTTGCAACTAATTTGACATCAGGAAAAACATTCTTGTACTCATTAAGAGCAGCGATATGATCCCAATGAGCATGAGTGAGAATTATATAAACAAGGTTGCTTTTTTCACCTATAAACTCTTCTACTGAGTCGTTATAACATCCAGGATCAATTACGGCACAAAATCCAGTATTTTCATCCTTTATGACATACGTATTCTCTCCTATTGGAGCACATTCTATTCTCTTAAGTTTAATACTCATTATGACCTAGCCCTATATACTTCTGAGATTCCCGGTACATTTCTAAGTGCGATTAATAATCGCTGCATCTGATGTGTATCCGAGATTGAAACTGTTAGTGTACATGTAACGTTATTATTCTCTATAGGCCTCATGTTCACACCGGAAAGTTTTATATCTAAATCCTCGCAGACTTTGAAATATCGCTAAATAGACCTTTCCTATCCTGTCCTGATACAAGAACATCGGCATAGTATGTCTGACCTAGTTTCGGTGTTTCCCATTCAACCTGTATTAGTCTACCCTTTTCCGCGTTTGGCAAACTCAAGATATTGGTACAGTCCTTTCTATGAACTGTGATACCACGCCCTTTAGTGATAAAGCCGATGATGTCATCGCCTGGTACAGGATTGCAACATCTTGCAACCTTGATTAGAAGATTGTCTGAACCTTTGACAATAATGCCAGGTGTACCGGAATTAGATTCTCTTTTGATCGGCTTCTTCTTAATTATCTCTTCTGCTTTTTTCTCTTCCTTATGAGTGTCTTCGATATAGTAATCGATAAGTCTTTGCCCCAGTTTAACTTGAGCGGCTCCACCTCCAGAAATTGAAGCATACAACTCGTTAATATTGCTCATACCAAGGTCTTTGACAGCCTTTAGAAGATATGAGTTCTTAGCCACAAGAGTAGGATCATAACCTTTTTTCTTTAAGTAGTTAGTAATATTATTTTTTCCTTTTTCAACTACATTGGTTCTATCTGCTTTACGTAGCCAATTTCTTATCTTGTTCTTAGCCTGAGAACTCTTAGCAATATTAAGCCAATCCATGCTTGGCCCGGCAGAGTTAGCCGATGTGATAATTTCAACAATATCACCTGTATTTAATTTATGGTCAAGAGTAACCATCTTACCGTTGACCTTAGCACCAACACACCTAACTCCAACATCGGTATGAATTTTAAATGCAAAATCAATCGGTGTAGATTCAGCTGGAAGTTCAACAACGTCACCGTGTGGTGTAAATACAAACACTTGATGATCAAATAGATCAACTTTTAAAGTTTCGAGGAACTCAAGAGAATCATCAGTTTCTTTTTGCCATTCAAGGGCCTGTCTTAGCCACGCAAGCTTCTGTTCATCTTCATCCTGTGTTCCAATAACCTTGCCTTCTTTGTATTTCCAATGAGCAGCAATACCGTATTCGGCAATGCGATGCATTTCCTTGGTACGAATCTGGATTTCAAACGGATTACCGTTTTTATCCAAAACAGTAGTATGAATCGACTGATACATATTTGGTTTAGGCATCGCTATATAATCTTTAAATCTACCAGGAATAGGCGTCCATTTTGTATGAACTAAACCAAGCGCTGCATAGCAGTCCTTAACACTGTCGACGATAACTCTGATGGCCGTTAAATCAAAAATTTCATCCAGTTGTTTCTTTTGGATTATCATTTTCTTATAAATGCTGTATAGATGCTTTGAGCGACCCATAACATCACATTCTATATTTGCATTGGCAAGGCCTTCTTTAATTTCAGAAATCAGGTGCTGTATAACACTCTCTCTACTTTCTCGTCTTTGGCTTACCTTGCTAGATAGCTCCTTGTATTCATTTGGATGAAGGTACATAAGAGCCAAATCTTCTAGTTCGAATTTGATGCTGTAAATACCGAGCCTACCTGCAAGCGGTGCATAAATCTCAAGTGTCTCAAGAGCCTTTTCTTCACGCTTCTTGGTCGGCATATACTCGAGCGTTCTCATGTTATGAAGTCTATCAGCAAGCTTAATAATTAGTACTCTTATGTCCTTAGACATAGCAAGGAACATCTTTCGGAAATTCTCAGCCTGAAGTTCCTCCTTAGAATCATATTTGATGTTACCAAGTTTAGTAACTCCATCTACGAGAAGTGCAATTTCCTCGCCGAAATCATCAACTAATTCTTCACGAGTGTACGGCGTATCTTCAACTACATCGTGCATTAAGCCAGCAACGATAGTCTCGGTATCCATACCAAAATTTGCCAATATAAATGTAACAGCAATAGGATGGATAATATATGGTTCTCCACTCTTCCTTCGCTGACCTTCATGCAAAGTGTTAGCAATTTCAAATGCCTTAACCACAAGTGGCGAATTGTACTTGTGGTTAAGACTTTCAAGCTTAGCTACAAATTCTTCAGTTGTCATAACTATAGCTTCTGACTGCAAATTGATGCCTCCAATAAAATGAATTTGTTCTCGGCTATTTTATAATACCGTCATTCTCGCGTTTAGCACGCTCAATTCTCTTTCGCTGCTTCTCATTCTGCTCAATCTGCTTAGCATACTTTGACATACTCTGTCTACGCATTGACTCATAAAGCAGTGGGCTGCACAGGAATATTGATGAGTATGTTCCTACTGATACACCAATAATAAGAGGAATTAGGAACTGTCTAATCTCTGATGAAACGAGTATAAACAGCGGAATCATTACAACAATAGTTGTGAGAGATGTCATAATTGATCTTGAAAGTGTCTGATTTATACTATCGTTTATTAGACTAACGACCTCTTTGCGCTTATAGAATTTTGTGTTCTCACGGATTCTATCAAATACTACAATCGTATCATTGATTGAGTAACCTACTACTGTCAGGATACCAGCGATAAATGGATTGTTGATTGTAAATCCAAAAATTGCATAAATCGCAAGTGTAACTAGTACGTCGTGTCCGAGCCCACCAACAGCTGCAAGACCGTAGTTCCAGTTCTTAAATCTGAACCTAATATAGATAAGCATACAGAAAGTCGCTATGAGAATCGACTTGACAGCATTTCTTCTGAGCTCTTTACCAACTGTAGGTCCAAATTCTTCAGAAGACAAAACTGCATCCTTCTTTAAATTGTATTTAGAATCGATTGTGTTAATGACTTCCTGTCTCTGATCAGCCTTTAGCGCCTTAATCGTTCTAATTACAATCTGTTCATTATTTTCGCCAGCATACACGATCTGTGGATTTAGCTTGTGCTTAGCAATGGTATCCTTGACTTGTTCGATATTGACCTTCTTACCCATGTCGAGCTGAATTGTTGTACCACCAGTAAAGTCAATTCCGTAATTAAATCCTTTGAATCCTGCACAAGCAAGTCCTATGATTATTACACAGAGTGAAAGTGCGTAGAATTTTTTTGCGGTTTCCAATAAAGTCGAATTGACGTTTAAGCTTGAACTTAGGTGAACCATCTTCGTTTACACCGAAATACTTATTCTGACTAAACTTCTTGCTATCAGCAAGCAGTGTAACGTACAGCTGAGTAACGATTACAGCTGTAAATACTGCAGATTGTACCTAGCATAAGCGTAAGGGCAAAACCCTTAACTGCAGTTGTACCGATTAAATACAGAACGATTGAAGCAATCAGTGTGGTTGTCTGCGAGTCAACTACTGTTGATAGTGCAGATTTGAATCCTGTATCAACAGATGCTCTAATAGATTTACCTTTTGCAATCTCTTCTCTAATTCTAGTAAATATAATTACGTTAGAGTCTACCGCCATACCGATGGATAGAATAATACCCGCGATACCTGGCAGTGTAAGAACCGCACCGAGAGCAGCCATTATCACAAGAACGATTAGAACGTATAGTGATAGTGCAAGGTCTGCAATAAATCCTAGCAATCCATAAGTAACAAGCATTAACAGGAATACAATAGCAAGACCTATGATGCCTGCTTTTACAGATTTAATTAAAGCATTGGCTCCAATCGTAGCTGTCTCAACAGATGAGTTAACTTCTGTGAGTGATGTTGGTAGAGCTCCTCCTCTGATAAGAGAGGATGTCTGTGAAGCTTCTTCTTTTGAGAAACCATTAGGTGATGTAATTTCACAGCTTCTACCGTTAATTACGCTCTGCGCTCTAGGAGCTGAGATAACTTTGTCATCTAGCATGATAATAATTGACTGTGCGTCAAATGAGCTTCCGTCAGAATTCTTTAAGGTCGCCGTCACAGCTCCCTGAGAGGTTTTCTCGGTAGCTTTCGCAAATTTCTGTGAACCTACTGATGTAAAGTCAATGGTTATTTTATATCCGCCATGATTTGAATCAGTGCTAAATGACGCATCTTTGATATCATTACCATTCATAATCTGGGTGCCATCAGCTAACAAAAATCTAAGCTGTGCTGTCTTACCAATCTGCTTAATAGCAGTGTCAGCGTCATCTACACCTGGCATCTCAACACGAATCTTGTTTGTTCCCTCGACAGAAACTGTGGCTTCAGAAATACCCATCGCATTAACACGATTTTCTAGTACTGACTTAGTCTGATCCATCAGTTTGCTAAGATCAGATCCTTTTGCTTTGGTGTCTGCCTGAAGTAATACATACACACCGCCGTTAATATCAAGACCGTACTTGAGCTGCTTATTAATGCTCTTAATTGGACCAGCACCTTTGATAGCTACTGCCCATCCAATAATGATAATAACTGTCACTAACGTCGCTAAAAACTTTTTTGTTCCAGTTTTCATAATAATGAATTGCCCTTCCTTCGTTCGTTTTGTATCAAGGACATACGTCCCCAATTATTAAATAATACTTCAAAATATTTTACATTATATAGGCGATTTCTTCAAGTGATAAATCCCTTGATATATAGCTATTTAGGGCATTTTCTAAAATAAAGTTAGATATAACTTATTTTCTTATAAAAATTCCAAATATTTAATGCAAAATAACTCAAAAAATAAAAAAAGGCGTGCACTAGCACACCTCATTATTACTCAGCATCCTTTTCAGTTTCTTCCTTGTTTTCAGCTTTATTAGCCCCAAGCTTCTTAGGAGTAACCTTCTTGGACCTATTTGTACGAGTTTCTTCAGCTACTTCAGCCTTAACATCAGAATCTTTTTCGTCTTTCTTTTCAGCTTCCTGCTTACCAACGACACTACCTACTGCAGATTTTATAATTTCCATCTTAGTCTTGCTAGAACCTGTTTCGATTAGAATACGGTCATCCTTGATTCTTACAATCTTACCAACGATACCACCAATAGTAACAATATTATCACCAGGCTTGAGAGCAGCTCTCATGCTTGTAACTTCCTTGTCACGCTTTCTCTGTGGTCTAATCAGCATAAAGTAGATTAGCGGTATAAATACCAGAATTAACACAATGTTGTATAAACCTGTCTTCATCTCAGAACCTCCAATATTTTCGTTAAAGTAATGATTGAAAATATGATTGGTGCCGGCGATGGGGGTCGAACCCATACGGTATTACTACCACGGGATTTTGAATCCCGCGCGTCTGCCAATTCCACCACGCCGGCAAAAATCTTATTTTTTTGTAAAAAAAATGGTGTGGCTGACTGGACTCGAACCAGCACGGTCTCCCACATGCCCCTCAAGCATGCGCGTCTGCCATTCCGCCACAGCCACACGACTATTTAAATATACAAAACAATAGCCTAAAATGCAAGTAAAATATTAAAAAACTTAAAAAGAATAATATAATCACACATTAATAAACTTAATTATTTAAAATACTTAAATAGGTCATATCCTACATATCTATCATTGCATTAAGTAGATATTAATAATAAAAACCAGTCTGTTCATCTGTATACTGCTTGAGCCTTAATTCGTATGCAGCTTTAGCAGTTTCATAATAAGCTGGTTTAAAATTATCATTTCCTAGCTCTTTAATAAATGCAATAGCAAATTCCGGGTTAAGAACTAATAAAGGACCGAGTAGATATGTACCCATAAAGTTTCTATAATGAATTCCCTCCCTTTGTTCATTCTTATTGAATCCTGGTCCTCTAACTGTTTCAAATAATGGTTCAATTCGCCCATCATAAAAACTGTGACCAAACTGACTCTTAAAGCCGACAATTTTGATGTCATTATAAAGACCAACATAAAGAGAATTAAATCGCTTAGCAAGTATATTTCTTTCAGTATGATACTCAAAGAAATCAAGACAATCCACCTTTTCACCCGTCTTATCAATTATGTATTTACCAAAGACCTCAACAGCATTACCCGTTATTAGAAAATGCTGCCCACGTTCTATTGAAAGTTTGAATTCATCAGCATACGAACTTGCATTTTCAATAAACAGTTGTTGCCCGCGTTCGGTCATAGTTCCCCTATATACGAGATCTACTTTACATTCAGTCAAAAATTGAGGTCGCTCACCAAGATGAGTTTCTATGATTTCAATCTCTGAACACGATTCTTTCAAATATTTAATATTGGCAGAATCTCCATATAAATTGCTAAGCTCTGGGTAGAGCATTTCAATAATCATTTATTTTACCTTCTCAATATTTTCTAAATGTTCTTCTAGTTTTTTTCTAACCTTGCGTGCAGGTGAAAGTGGATCCGTACCGTATAAAAGATAAATTGTCTCACCTTCTATAAACTTTAACTCGTTAATACAATCTATAGCATCACTTACATACTTAATCTTCTCTTCAGGAATTCCTGCGGTTAGAAGCCTTAGTTTAAAATCTAATCCTCTAGATCCTGTTGTGACAATAGTCTTTATCCTATCATCAGCAAGCAGTTCAAAATCAGCATCATAAAGCCAGCACATATTCTCAGACCATGTAGCATCATCTTGAAAATTATTATTAAATAAAAGGAGTTCTTTATCACCAGGTTGTGCTTCGATATACTCAAAAACTCGTGAACTAGCATATGCATTTCTGTCCTTACAGAGAACTGAGCTTAATTTGATACCACCAGCCTCAAATTCATTAAGCCTCTCTTTTGTGATACCTACACGACTAACTGCAGCTTTAATCTCATCTAGCGAATATCTAAGTTCGCTGAGTACTGTAATTAGCGTTAATTCATTATAAATGTTGAAGGTGCCATTATTAAAAAGCTTGAATTTGCAGTTCTGTCCTTCTAAAACTATATTCATAGTCATATCTTTAATATTTACATTTGTCGCAAGATAGTCTGCTTCGGGAGATTTAAAATCACAATTAGGACAATACGCACGACCAATGTTACTGTATCTATTTCTGCTGTATTTTAATTTAGAATTACACACCGGACAAATTGGGCAATCATCGATAAGATTAGTACAATTACATTTATCACTGCGAAGAGCATCAATACCAAAAAACACCCTTTCATTGCCACGGCACATCTGCGATGAGATAAGGTCATCTGCATTTAAAATCAAACGCGTTGATTTATCTATATGTGCTTCAAGTACAGACTTAATGTAGTCTGGATGTGCATTCCTCATAATAGAATCCCGCGATAAATTGGTGACAACAAGATAATCTACATGTACGAAAGGAAATATTCTTCTGGACGAAAGTTCATCGATTTCAAATATGGCCGTCCCAAACTTCTGCTTTCCTATCAAGTTAACACTTTTAATGAGAGATGTCGTTATTCCTGTAATCGTATTGGAACCTGCGGAATTATTTAAAACCCTTTCACCAAGAACTGTAAGAGAATCATTAAGAAGATTGGAACATGTAGTCTTACCATTAGTTCCAGTTACACCAATTATTTTATCAGGTAGTTCAATATACTTAAGAAAATCAGGACATATTTTAATAGCTACAATTCCAGGGAAATTAGTGCCATTATGCCTAGTTATCTTTAGTGCAATTATTGATAGCTTTGCTATTAAAAGAGCGCAGAAAAAGCGCAATTTACCCATTTAATACTGCCGACCTTTCTTAGTTAATAGTATGCAATAGAATAATTATAAATTTATTTATATAACTCATCCTTAAAGCTTGGAACGATTTTTAGTAGATCAGGAATCACTCCAATTCTACTTGGATTCTGATCCGGAAGCTGCATATAGTCATAAGCAGTATAATTATTACCTTCTACAATCTTAGGTCCTTTGTTGGTTATTGCAACATCCCATCCAACGTATCTCATCTCTGGAACAACCATAGCAGCCTTAAGAATCATTTCAGCAGCTTCTTTAAACATAGGTACTTTATATTCAGTCAAATCATATCCCGTATCAGGATGTTTTGTATATATTAGGTCTGTGTCTGTGTTACCACTATGGAATGGAAAATGAATGATACCAGTTTCCAAATCTATAGGTGCATGGATTCCATGAACATCAATAAAACGACCATTTACACCGAACTTTTGTGCGGCAAAGAATAGATGCGGTTTATTATCGTCACCAATTATAGTGAACATTCTCATCGTGTTGAGTGCAGGCTTATAGACTTCGCGAATTGCATCATGATTAATCAGATACTCCTCAACTACACCGAAGCCTTTTTCCTTGATATAGTCATAAAATGCTTTAGCATCGGCAAAATCCGACATATTAATAACTTCTGCACCTTTACCACATGCGAGATCAAGCATCTTTGCAAAACCAACTTCGTTATCGTTATAAAAACGTGTTGCTTCCTCTAGACTGCAATTTAAGGCATCGAGAAAATCTCTAGCAATAAATTCACTAAACACCTCATCAAACTTATTTTTATTATCGAAAATTTTAGCTTTTTCAGAATCGTTTAGAAATGTAACTAGTTTCTTGCTGCGCATACGCGTAATGTATGTATCACGTGTTTTATCATCGAGCTCATAAAAATGATATGTGATGTAATCATAATAACCACTACCAAAATGGCGGTAACAGTGATAGATATCTTTTATTATATTAGCCTTGCTCTTGCCGCATCTTCTATTAATCTCAGTAACTACTTCATTGAGTTTTGAAAAACGCGCTCCAGAAAGCACTCTTAGTTTATATCGTAAATTTGCACCCATAACTCTACCTCGCATAAATAAGACATATAATTTTATCACAAATGTTGTTTTCTCTCAATCAAGTCCCCAGTTGATATTTATCTAAAAGCTCGTCAACTGCAAGCTTTAAATCGTTCACTGTTGAGTTATTATCAATTATATCAGTTGCCAGAGCGCACTTTCTTCATCACTTAACTGTGAATCGATTATTCTGAGGATAGTCTCGTCATCAATCCCATCTCGATGAGAAACCCTTTTTACTCTTGTACTTTCATCCGCTACAACAAGCCAAATTGCATCATAATCATCCTGCATATCATATTCAAATAACAGCGGAGCCGCAACAAATACAACATTTTTACCTGAGAGCTCATAGCCCCTTAATATACGATTAATAGCTTTTATAACAGATTTTGTAACTATATCTTCAAATTTGCGCTTATACTCATTATTGCTGAAAATAAGTCTTCGAATGTAATCACGATACAAACCTTTTTCAATAGATGCTGCATCTGCTCCAAAAACCTCGATAATGCGTTCTATAGCACATCCGCCTGGACCGGTCATCTCACGAGATATAACATCTGCATCTATAATCGTGAAACCAAGATGCTCAAGATAATTTGTTATGACTGTTTTCCCTGACCCTATTCCGCCAGTAACTGCAATTCTGATCATATGCTGCCAGCCTTTACTTTAAATCATACCAAGTTTTGCCAGTATGCATATCACACACCAGCTTCACCTTAAGCTCTAAGGCACTTTCCATATTACGTCTAAGCAACTCTTTGATGATATCTATCTCATCGTTATCAGCTTCAATAATGAGTTCATCATGTATCTGAAGAACAAGCTTAGATTTTAAATTTCTGTCTTTGATTTCTCTATAAACCTTATTCATGGCAAGTTTAATAATATCGGCGGCACTGCCCTGAATCGGTGTATTCATAGCCAATCTATTGGCGAATTGTCTGTCCATAAACTTACGAGAAGCGAACTCAGGAATTTGTCTAACACGGCCTAGTAAAGTCTTTACCGCATAGTCTCGCTCACCAATTTTTATCTGTTCATCCAAATAAGCTTTTACCGCCTCATGCTTAGAAAAGTAATCGTCGATATACCGCTGAGCCTCAGCTCTTGAGATCATGAGTTCTTCACTTAAACCAAATCCGCTCATTCCGTATATAACACCAAAATTAACAGCCTTTGCCTTGGATCGGTCTAGTGGCGTTACTTCTTCTAGCGGTACATTGAATACTCTGGATGCTGTTATACAATGAATATCTTCGTTGTTATTAAAAGCATTTATAAGAGCTTCGTCACCACTTAGGGCAGCTAATATTCTTAATTCAATTTGAGAGTAATCAGCACCGATAAAAGTATGATTTTCATCACTAGTTACGAAGGCTTTCCTAATATTGCGACCATATTCATCACGAATTGGAATATTCTGAAGATTTGGCTCAGTGCAGCTAATACGACCAGTAGCTGCAACTGTCTGATTGAAGTGTGGATGTATTTTTCCGTCATCCGCAATAAGGGAAATTAATCCATCTATGTATGTACTCTTAAGTTTTGTGGCTTTTCTATATTCAAGAATTTCACCAACAATAGGTTGTTCATCTCGGAGTTTTTCAAGCACATCAACTGAAGTGGAGTATCCAGTTTTTTTCTTGCTACGGGAAGGATAAGGTATACCCATATCTTCAAATAACACAACTCCTAGCTGTTTAGGTGATTTAATGTTGAATATCTGACCTGCTTTCTCATAGATTGATTTCTCAAGTTCAGAAATTCGCAAATCAAGTTCGGCACCAACTGAATTAAGCACAGTTTTATCAACCATCATGCCTGAAGACTCCATTTCTGCCATGGTTTCTATAAGTGGTAATTCACAGTCTTCAAACACCCTTGTTAGCTCATTATCATCGATTACTTTCTTTGACCTTCATATACTTTAAGAATATACATAAGATTCATAAGTTCATCAGAAGATTCTTCAAACGTAAAATCAGTATACTTGACCAACATCTTGTCTATTGCGTACTTACTTCTATTAGGATCAATCAGATATTCAGCAACGAATGTATCATGCTTAATGTGTATATCCCTAATGTCATATCGAAGAAGAGCATAGATAAGAGGCTTAAGATCAAATCCCACATAATCATACTTTTGTTCTATTAACAACGATAATACCGAAGGTGTATTGAGTGGAGACAGCTCCAGGTTAGTGAATACTTTTCTGTCAGCGGACAAAAGTGATAAGCTGTTTAATTCAGGAAGACTAGTATGATTATTATCGCCTTCAAAATATACAACTACTTCACTTCCTATACTAACATTAGCGTAGAAATTAGCTAGATCGACTTTCTTATATTTTGCAATTTCATCTGAAATGCTTGCATCTGAGTTTTGAATCTCAGTTGAAGCTTCTTCACTTCCAACATTGAGCTTCTTAATCAAGCTATTGAATTCAAGAGATCTATAAACCTTTAGAAGTGCATCATAATCAGGCGGTATTAGCTTTAAATCTTCGAAATTATAGTCTAGCGGCACATCACGCATTATAGTAGCAAGTGATTTAGAAAGCTTAGCCATTTCAATATTATCTCGAAGATTTTCGCCAAGCTTTCCTTTGATGCTATCAGCATTCTCAATAACACCCTCAATTGTTCCAAATTCCTTAAGTAGAGTAATGCCCTTCTTTTCACCAACACCAGGAACACCAGGTATATTATCAGACTTATCACCCATAAGCCCCTTTAGGTCAATAAATTGCAAAGGAGTTAGAGAATATCTATCCATCATCGCAGCTTCATCATATATGTCGAATTCTGTCATACCTTTTTTATTGATAACGACTTTAGTATGCTCATCTACAAGCTGTAATTCATCCTTATCACCTGTTATGACAATAGACTCTATTCCTCGCCTTGAGGCTTCAGCAGTAATAGTACCTATCAAATCATCTGCCTCGTATGTTTCTTTCTCAAAAACAGATATATTCATAGCTGCAAGAACATCGTGCATGAGAGGGATCTGAGATAAAAGTTCAATAGGCGTCTGCTGTCTTCCCGCTTTGTACTCTTCATACTGCCTATGTCTAAATGTCTTAGATTTCATGTCAAAGCAAACTGCAACATAGTCAGGTGTATAGTCTGCTAAAATTTTATTAAGCATATTGATAAAGGCGTACACACCATGTGTGTACACCCCTTCTTTAGTCATCATTGGTCTCATAGCAAAGTAAGCCCTGAAAGCAGACTATTGCCATCTATTATCACTAGCCTCATTGTTCGTTTCCTCTTACAAATATAATCTATTTGCTAATTATAGAGCGAGATGCCTTTAGTCCATAAGCATCAGTTGCAGCAAGTGCACCATCGATAACACTATACTGCATTATATCAGTAGCAAGCGCGGCAAAAGCATCGATGTTTACCTCCACCTGGTTTGTAGTCATGACAAAAATAGCATCTCCATCAAGAGTTCCATGAACAGGTTTTATTGCTCTTGCAAATCCATCATGTAATATTGATGCAAGCTTATTTGCCTGCGTCTTAGTAAGTTTTGCGTTAGTGATTAAGCATGATAGAGTAGTGTTAAACGGTACATCGTACCCCATTTCTTCTACAGGTATAGGTTCATATTCATGCTCATCTTCTATAGAATCAACACCATTAACTTCTTTGTGAGTATCTAAATTGTTTTCTAATTCAGCACGCAATTCTTCAATTTTTGATTCAATCTTATCAATTTCCGATGCACAAAAATCATCAGTATCGGAAAAATCCAAAGTCTTAGCATTGGTTTCCTGTGTACTTGATAAAAGATCACGCTCCTCTGCATTATCATTGTAATTATGATTATCATCTGCAAGATCAACAACTTCGGTATCGTCTAGCTTGACAGTTGTGTTAACTTCATCATTCTTAAACGGATCTCTAATATCAGGTGTTTCAGGGCCACCATCTCCATGCACATGATTTCATCACAGAAATAGAGCCTTTTATATAATCCTTTTCCTTGCTCAGAAGTCCCGCAATTATATTGTTGTTACCATTATAAACATCACCAAAGGCATTAACAGCTGTAATTGCACCAACCTCTAGAATTCCATCAGAGCATGCAAAGGTTCCGAGAGATGATTTCATCGCCCTTTCCATACCATAGAACTTACCAACTGATGCACCTGTGCCTGCTCCATGATTACCATGATCAAAAATTCCATCATATGCGTTGATACAAGCTTGAATCCCCATTTCACAATCAGGTCTTAAATCACCAGAACCTACTTCTAAGTCATATAACGAAGCCTGTGCAACAATCGGAATACTACGTTCTCCGATTTTAAAACCAATGCCTTTTTCCTCAAGGTACTTCATAACACCAGAACCAGCTTCTAGTCCAAAAGCACTTCCGCCACTAAGAACTACCGCATTAATTGCCTTAACAGTATTTTCTGATTTGAGCAAATCTGTCTCTCTTGTCGCCGGACCACCGCCCCTTACGTCTACACCAGCAACAGCACCTTCTTCAGAAATGATAACAGTACAGCCCGTACCGGCACTTTGATTTTCGGCATTACCAAGTTTAAGCCGTTTATTTCCTTTACGTCAATTCTCTTAAAGCCCATTCTCTGATACCTTTCGCTTTATTTCTTACTTGTATACACGATAAATTGACACGAATATCTAAATTATATCAATTCAACATATTATAGCATGTAATAAAGTTCATTTAAACAAAATTAAAGCCTCATCCGAAGACGAGGCTTACTTTTAAAGAAAAGATCCGAAATACCGTCATGCTCTTAATTGACGCCCTATCGGATGATAAGGTGGGTACTTCCTGTCGCTATTCAGTAATTTCTAATTGTCTGGTATACCAGCTTAGCGTATCGCCTAGCAGCGAACTCGGAATCCCGTGCAAGTAGTGTAGGTTCAATTAATGATACATAACAAATACCCCAGAACTTATGTATAAATTATATTCTCATAAAATTACATTTCAATACTTGAAATAAAAAACGAATAGTGATTCATGCACTATTCGTTTAAGTATTTTACTCGATTTCAGGTAAATCACAGTTATAAGAAACTCTCTGAACATCATCGTTGTCATCTAGAGTATCAATTAATTTATGAAGCGATTTTATTGTAGCTTCATCATCAACCTTAGATTCCATTGATGGTATAAACTCAACTTCTGATTCAGCAATTTCATAACCTGCGGATTTAAGAGCATCTAGTACTGTGTGATAATCAGTAGCTTCAGTTCTAACTTCGAAGTTATCCTGATTAACGATCATATCCTCTGCACCTGCTTCAAGTGCTTCCATCATTACAGTATCTTCATCTAGGTTATTATTTTTTTCAATAAAAATCACACCTTTTCTAGAAAACATATAGGATACACAACCTGGTGTACCAAGATTTCCACCATTCTTATCAAATGTAGATCTTACAAATGCAGCAGTTCTATTTTTATTATCAGTTAAAGCTTCTACAATTACAGCAACACCAGATGGTCCGTAACCTTCAAATAGTAGTTCATCGTACGATTCACCTGCTAGCTCTCCAGTCCCCTTCTTGATAGCCCTGTTGATATTATCATTAGGCATACCTATAGCCTTAGCTTTATCAATTGCAACTCTAAGCGATGAGTTAAATTCAGGATCACCACCATCCTTCGCTGCAACAATAATCTGTCTTGTGTACTTTGTGAACATCGCTGCTCTTCTTGCATCCTGTGCAGATTTTCTACCTGCAATTGTGCCATGTCTACCCACAGGTGGACCTCCTTCTATTCATTTTCTAATAATTTGCCATAATATAGTAGCACATTAGCCTAGTTCTTTTCAAGATTCTTAAAGGCTGTGGACATCATCATCTTAATTCGGTTTAACTGATTTACGTGGCTAGCTCCAGGGTCATAATCTATTGCTACGATATTTGCATCTTCATCATAGCTACGAAGAACCTTTATCATGCCCTTACCAGTAACGTGATTTGGCAAGCAAGCAAAAGGCTGCAAGCAGAGAATATTCTTTACACCTGCGTTAATTAAATCAACCATTTCTCCTGTTAGCAGCCAACCTTCTCCGCACTGATTTCCTACAGATAGTATATTTTCAGCGTTAAGTGCAGTTTCTTCGATATAATGGTCAGGTTCAAACCTCTTGCTGGATCTGCAAGCTTTTCTTACATACTCCCTATAGTGCTCAATCGCCTTAAGAGCAGCACTATTGAAAATCATCTCTTTACGAGAACCAGATAGATTCTTGAAGTTGAATTGTTTATTAAGCATCCCGTATTCAAAAAAGTCTATGAAGCTTGGAACAACAGCCTCCCCACCTTCGGATTCGATAATATCTACAAGGTTGTTGTTTGCATTAGGATGATATTTTACAAGAATTTCTCCTACAACACCTACTCTAGGCTTTTTTACATCTTCATAAATCGGAAGATTATCATACTCCTCTACAATTTTCTTGACATTTCTTTTGAAAGTGCTTGCTTTGCAATCCAGTACATTCTCAACAATTCTGTCATACCACTGATGCATAATCTTCTCAGCGCTTCCCTTAACCTTTTCGTAAGGTCTAGTGCGATAGAGACACTTCATAATCAAATCTCCGTAATTTACGGCAAATACAAGGCTAAGCCCCATCTTAGGAGTAATCTTGAATCCTGGATTCTTCTCTAATCCGGCAGTATTAAATGATATTACTGGAACTTGCTCCATTCCGAGGTCCTTTAAAGCCTTTCGAAGTAGTGCAACGTAGTTACTTGCTCGGCATCCTCCACCAGTCTGAGACATGAATACACCTACTTTATTGAGGTCGTATTTTCCAGACTTAAGCGCAGCTATAATCTGGCCAAGAGTCACTATTGTCGGATAGCAAGCATCATTATTAATATATCTTAGACCTTCTTCTTCTGAGTTTTTTGTAGCCTCAGGAAGAAGTTCAGCTTTGTAACCAGCAGCTCTAAGTATCGGAGTGAAATACTGAAAGTGAAGCGGTGACATCTGAGGCACAAGAAGTGTATACTCTTCCCTCATTTCTTGTGTAAATACTACTCTTTCATAAGGTTCGTTTAAGCCCTCAGAGTGCGTTCCAGCTTTGTCTCTCTCGTCAAGCGCAGCTTTTAATGACCTTATTCTGATCTTAGCAGCACCGAGATTTGATCCTTCATCAATCTTAAGCACTGTATGTAGTTTGTTGTTCTGTCCGAGTAATTCATCAACCTCATCCGTTGTAACCGCATCTAATCCGCAGCCAAAAGAGTTGAGCTGAACAAGTTCAAGATCATCCCTCTGACCAGCAAATACAGCAGCTTTATATAGCCTTGAGTGATATGTCCACTGGTCGAGAACTCGAACGTCACGTGCAAGATCAATTTTATTTGATATTGAATCTTCAGTCAGCACAACCATATCCTGCTGATTAATTACATCGTTGATACCATGATTAATTTCGGGATCAAGATGATATGGCCTTCCAGAAAGAATGATTCCTTTCTTGTTATTTTCCTGCATAAATCTCAGAGCTTTATCTCCTAGTTTGTTAAGCTCATCTTTAAAATCATGATAAGCTTTTCGACCAGATCTAATAGCCTCTCTTAATTCAGTTCTAGAAAGCTTTAAATCAAAGAGATCATATGTTCGAGTATCATTCTCAAATCTATTTATCGAGTCAGTATTCTTGGCTCTATCAATGTCAATTTTTCTCTTACCAGAGAAGAATTTATACAGCTCTTCAACCATTCTATCGTCATTATCATAAGGAAGGAATGGGTGGTAAAATTCTACATTGTTTTCGTAGAATAAGTCAGCCATATTCTTATCTATAAGCTCTGGATAAGTTGCAACAATTGGACAATTATAGTGATTTGCAGCAGTCTTATCCTCTATTACTTCATAGTTAACGCATGGGTAAAAAATCTTCTTTACCCCTTTATTAACGAGCCATTTAATATGACCATGAGTAATCTTTGCAGGATAGCAAGCTGTGTCCGAGGCAATGCTATCCATACCTGACTCATATAGCTTTTTCGAGCTCTGCGGACTTAATACGATGCTGAACCCGAGAGTCGTAAAGAAGCTATGCCAAAATGGATAATCCTCATACATATTAAGTACACGAGGAATTCCAATTACTCCACGTTTTGCTTCTTCTGTCTTTAAATTTTTTCTACCAAAAAGAAGCTTCATCTTCTCTTTATATAAATCTGGGTTATTTCTTGGCTCTATAGTCTCGCCTGCGCCTTTTTCACATCTATTTCCTGAAACATACTTATTTCCATCTGAGAATGTAGAAATAGTAAGCAGACAGTGGTTTCCACATTTCTGACATCTATCGTTACTAGTCGCAACTGCAAATCCGTCAAGTTCATCCTTAGTCAAAACTTTTGATTTTGCACCCTCGACATACTCGTTTACACCAATGATAGCAGCACCATACGCTCCCATAAGCCCCGAAGCATCTGGTCTTACAACTTCTTTACCAAGTACCAGCTCAATACTTCTTAGAACGGCTTCATTCAAGAATGTACCACCCTGTACAACAACTTTATCTCCAGTCTCACTAGGGTTTCTGAGCTTCATAACCTTATATAAGCATTCTTGATAACAGAATACGATAGACCAGCTGAAATATCAGCAACGGAAGCACCTTCTTTTTGAGCCTGCTTAACCTTGGAGTTCATAAACACAGTACATCTAGTACCAAGGTCAACCGGCATGCTAGATCCAAGTGCATCTTCTGCAAATTCTTCAACACTCGTATTTACGGATTTTGCAAAAGTCTCAATAAAGGAGCCACAACCAGCTGAACAGGCCTCGTTAAGCATGATATTGTTGATTGCACCATCCTTGATCTTCATGCATTTCATATCCTGTCCACCAATGTCTAGGATAAATGTTACACCTGGAAGAAATTCTTCTGCAGCCTTATAGTGAGCCATTGTCTCAATCTCGCCACCATCTAGTCTATATGCAGCTTTGATCAATCCTTCTCCATACCCAGTAACTACAGATCTACCTATAAATGATTTTTCAGGCAGTCTATCGTAAATTTCCGTCATGATGTTACGAACAACATTAAGAGGATCTCCCTCATTGCTCTGATAGTACTCGAAAACAAGCTCCTTATCACGATTGATAAGCGCTGCTTTAGTGGTAGTTGATCCAGCATCTATTCCAAGAAATAGAGGACCAGACTGTTCAGAAATATCTGCTCTTTTAACTTTAGCTTTCGCATGGCGAGCTCTAAATTTCTCAAGCTCTTCTATATCTTTGAATAGAGGATCTAGATATACAGTTCCACCAGCTGAAGCAGGATCTGCTTTGTGAACCAACTCAATTAGCTTACTTACAGAAACCTGTTCATCCTCTTTTTCAGCAAGTATTGCCGCACCTATTGCAACAAAGTATTTTGCATTTTCAGGAAAAATAACTTCATCTTCACTTAGTTCAAGTGTCTCAACAAACCTTTTTCGTAGTTCAGATAAATACTGTAGAGGTCCGCCCAGAAATGCCACATGCCCCCTAATTGGATGTCCACACGCGAGACCGCTTATCATTTGGTTGACAACAGCCTGGAAAATAGACGCAGCAATATCTGCCGTCTTAGCACCATCGTTTATAAGTGGCTGAATATCTGTTTTTGCAAACACTCCACATCTAGATGCAATAGGATAAATCATCGTATGTTCTTTAGCTGCTTCATTAAGGCCCTGCGCATCAGTATGAAGAAGAACAGCCATCTGGTCGATAAATGCTCCAGTTCCACCAGCACAAGCTCCATTCATTCTCTGCTCGATAGTCGACTCAAAAAATGTGATTTTAGCGTCTTCTCCGCCAAGCTCAATAGCTACATCTGTCATCGGAATTATCGTTTCGATGGCTTTACTGCAGGCAATTACCTCCTGCTCGAATTTAATACCAAGAATTTGAGCCAATGCCATGCCACCTGAACCAGTGATAACTGCATTAACTTCAATATCTCCAAGCTCCTTCGTCATATCTGTAAGAAGCTCAGCTACTTTGTCGAAAACATTCGACATATGACGTTCATATCTAGAATACACAATACTATTTGAATCATCTAAGACGATTAGCTTTACCGTCGTTGATCCAACATCAATACCTAATCTCATATGGTCACCTAAACCTCGATAGAGATATCGAGGTCCTTTCACTCATATCCCTAAATTAAAATGGGCAAACTATAAGCCGGGTTCTGTATTTGATGATCATCCATCTAGAACAGCTATCGCTAGCTGCTTCAAGCGACTTACCTACCGGCTGCGACGGGCCGCCGCATTTCATGCCTATCTTAGTCTTGCTCCGGATGGGGTTTACACGGCCACCATGTCTCCATGATGCCGGTGAGCTCTTACCTCACCATTTCAACCTTACCACGGCACTACCCGTTTCGGCGGAATGTTTCTGTTGCACTTTCCCTATAGTTACCTACGCCAGACGTTATCTGGCATCCTTGCCCTACGGAGCCCGGACTTTCCTCATGACTGTTAAATCACGCGATCATCCAGTTTACCCATTTCAATAATAATACCACAAATACATTGTGCAAAATACATATTGAACGTATTTTAATCCATTATTAATATCTCTTAATTTATTTAAAATTTGTTTACTAAATTAATTACGATTAGCAATCGTAATTATTAACCTTGTCAATCAACTCCTTTAGATAATCTAATTCCGATTCAAGTATCTTTATTCTGTCGCTTCTGTCTTCCTTAGCACGTCCAAGGTTTTCAATCTCCTCGATGTGATTATTTACCGCATGTTTAAGTCTTTTACGAACGACTGATGCATCATTATGAATAATAGTTTCTGGATAACGCCACCTTATATCAGTATCTTCATAAGGCAATTCCTTAATATCGAATAAACCATTTTCATTACTATTATCAGTATTTCTAACAGCTACAATAACTTCACATGAGAATTTGCCCTCTTTGACTAATTTGTCATCAGTGATATCAAATCCAGATCTATATAAGAAACTTCTTAAAGGGCCGCTATTGTTACGAGGCTGTAAAATTAACTTTTTAAAACTCTGTAATTTATCGACATCATTCGAAAGAATATCTACAATAGTTACACCTCCAAGTCCGGCGATGATAAGGGTATCGACTTCCCCCTTTTGAATCACATTAATCCCATCCCCCACTCTAAATGATGAGTCAGGCATATCAATTTTGGCATCGCTAAAACTTTTTCTTGCTTTTGATAGAGAGTCTGCACTTATATCGCACATAATTACATCTGGAGAAATATGATTTTGATATAGAATTAATGGGACATAGGCATGATCAGTGCCTATGTCCGCAATAGTTTCCCCAGGTGTAACAGCATCACATATAACTTTAATTCTGTTACTTATTTTCATTTTTACTCCAGATAATCTCTCAATTTCTTGCTTCTACTTGGATGACGCAGTTTTCTAAGTGCTTTCGCCTCAATCTGTCTAATACGCTCTCTTGTAACGTTAAACTCTTTACCAACTTCTTCAAGTGTACGAGGTCTTCCGTCTTCAAGACCAAACCTAAGCATTAGAACTTTCTTTTCTCTTTCTGATAATGTATCTAGAACTTCCATTAGCTGTTCTTTTAGCATGGAGTACGCAGCTGCTTCGACTGGTGCAGGTACATCATCATCAGGTATGAAGTCTCCTAGGTGGCTATCTTCCTCTTCACCAATAGGTGTCTCTAGTGAAACTGGATCCTGAGAAATTTTCTTTATCTCTCTCACCTTCTCGACTGTAATCCCCATCTCTTTTGCGATTTCTTCAGAAGTCGGTTCACGCCCAAGTTCCTGCAGTAGCTGTCTAGAAATTCTTATAAGCTTGTTGATCGTTTCAACCATATGAACTGGAATTCTAATAGTTCTAGCCTGATCTGCAATAGAGCGAGTAATAGCTTGCCTAATCCACCAAGTAGCATACGTCGAGAATTTATATCCCTTAGTATAGTCAAACTTATCAACAGCCTTAATCAGACCCAGATTTCCCTCCTGGATTAAATCTAGGAAGCTAAGCCCTCTATTAAGATATCTCTTAGCGATACTTACAACTAGCCTCAGGTTTGATTCACACAGCTTTTTCTTTGCTTCCTCGTCACCTTGTTCCATACGAATAGCTAGTTCACGTTCCTCTGCGCCAGTAAGAAGAGGAACCTTACCAATTTCCTTTAGATACATTCTTACTGCATCATCAGTCGGTAGCGACTTCGGAACAGTGGCATCAACGTCAATTTCACCATTTGTTTTAAGAACTACTCCGTCATCAACATCAATATCATCATCTTCTACATCATCGAGCTCACTTCCGTTAGGCTCTCTGGTGTCAACTATGCTGATTCCGTTCTTTTCAACTAAGTCGTAGACTTCATCTATCTGATCTTTGTTTAATTTGATTCTAGAAAGATGTTCTCCAATCTCAGCTAGCGTAATCTCGTTACCAGTGTTTTCAGAGATTCTCAGAATCTCTTCCACAGCCTGTTCAACACGCTCGTTCGCAGTTGTTTCGGTTGCTTCTTTCTTTGGCATAATTTACCTAACCTTTCTTCTCTTCTCTTCAATACCTTGTAACTGCATAGCAAGACGTGAAATTTCTTCTTCATTACCCAGCTTCTCAGCGACTGCAATCGCATTTTGTAGCTCTATTATTTTTTCTCCGTAATGCATCTGCACATACTTAACGTAACATTCTCTGTAGTACGAACTTTCATCCGCACCGATTCTTATATTGGATAATATGCTTCTAAGCGCTTTCTCATCTTCAGGGTCAAGCTCCTTATATATACCATCAATATCTATTTCAGACAATTTGTTCTGTAAAATTAGCTTGCTTGCAATATTGTAAAACTCACGTGCAAGAGATGTTCTAAACTCAATATCATCCTCTTTAAACGTGTCGAGATAACGTGTATCTCTTGTTAAGATATAAAGTAAAGATATTTCTACGCGCTCATCATTGCCATATATACCTTGTTGGAACGTCTACCTTCATATGAGCTTTTATGGTAGGAATAACTGCTTGAATTATTATCTGTAGCTATCTCAGTAAGTATAGCATGTTCCGAAATGTCAAATTCCTGAGCAATTTTTTTTACATACAAATCTTGTTCGACAGCTCCAAGTTTTCTTAGGATAGGAACGCATGCTCTTATATACTCTATTATCTCAAGATTGTCATGGAGATTATATTTTTTCTTCATTACCTCCAGTGAGAATTCTGTTGCGGGAACTGCACGATTTATAAGCTTTAAAAACTCTTCTTTGCCATGTTTTTTGATGAACTCATCTGGGTCTTTGCCACCCGTTACCTGTAGAATTCTAACGTTTGCATGAGAAGTACGCATGACGTCGACTCCACGAAGAGCTGCCTTTATACCCGCGGCATCAGAATCGTATGATAACACAACATTCTTAGTGTATCTAGTGATAAGCTGACACTGGTTTTCTGTCAAAGCGGTTCCTAGAGAAGCCACGACATTGCATATCCCACTCTGATATAGTGATATTACATCCATGTAACCTTCTACCATCAACACTTGATTTTCATTGCTTATATTTTTTTTTATAAAATTAAGAGCGTAGAGGTTATTTTTCTTAAGAAATATGTCACTTTCAGAGGAATTAAGATACTTTGGCATCTCATCACCGAGAGCTCTCCCGCCAAATCCAATTACTTTTCCTTGTGGATTAAAAATAGGGAACATAAGTCTCCCGCGGAACTTATCGTATACGCCTTTTTTCCCTTGAGTTACTAGTCCCAGCTTGAGCATATCCTCATCTGAAATTCCCTTACTCTGTAAATGTTTATGCAGACTGTTCCAAGAATCTAGAGAATAACCGAGACCAAAATGCTTTATAGTCTCATCATTTATACCTCTTTTACAAATATATGTATACCCTGGATTTGCACGCTTTGTAAGGTTGTCAAAAAAGAATCTTGCAGCAATAGCATTAATCTCATAAAAGTGGGATAAATCCACTTTCTTGCGAGACCCGTGCTGTGGAATCTCTACATTGTACTCCTCGGCTAACTTCTCACAAGCTTCCATAAATTCCATGTTGTTGAATCGCTGTATAAAACGAATAACATCGCCTTTCTCGCCGCATCCAAAGCAATTAAATATCTGTTTTTGCTCATTAACCATGAAAGACGGTGTTTTCTCGTTATGAAAAGGACAAAGTCCTTTGAAATTGCTTCCACTTTGTTTAAGAGGAACTTCACGGCCAATGACATCCACTATATTAACTTTTGACTTTATTTCATCAATGAAATTGTTGCCAAATGCCATGTTTTCCTCCTTCTGAAAATATTATTTAAATTCCGTCCATCCACGAGGAACGAACAAGTCCGAGTAAAGCGAGATTGCATACCTATCCGTCATGCCTGAAACATAGTCCTTTACAGCAGTTGCACTACCGTCTTCACGTGCCACTCCTCTATATAGTTCAGGCATCTTTTCGGGATGTTTTATAAAATAGTTGTAGAGAGCAGTTATGACTACTTCTACTTTATTCATATCTTCTTCACGCTTAACAAGCTCGCTACAATATACGTGTTCAAACATATACTTACGAAGATGGAGCAATGCACGATTATATTTTGGACTTAAACTAACTTTATCATTGCAGTCACTGTATGTAACAAGGTCGGCAATCAAATTATTAATTCTCTCACTATGAGAATGGCCGAGTACATTCAAATCATCTGAGGGAAGTTCATCAATTGTTATAACATTGCTCCTTATCGCATCATCAATATCATGATTAATGTAAGCAATTCGGTCACTTATCTTAACAATCTGCCCTTCTAGAGTTATCGGAACACCTGCTCCTCTATGATTTAGAATTCCATCCTTAACTTCCTTGGTAAGATTTAGACCAATCCTCTTTGATGTACATTCAATACGCTCTACAGTTCGTAGACTCTGCTCGTTATGTCTAAACCCCCCATCATGTATCCTGTTAAGAACATCTTCTCCGTTATGTCCAAAAGGCGTGTGGCCTAAGTCGTGACCGAGAGCAATCGCCTCAGTTAAATCTTCGTTGTAATTTAACGTCCTTGCGATAGTACGAGCAACTTGAGCGACCTCAAGAGTATGAGTAAGTCTAGTTCTATAATGATCACCTTCAGGAGCTAAGAAAACCTGCGTTTTGTGCATTAGTCGGCGAAAAGCTTTTGAATGGATTATTCTATCCCTATCACGTTGATAGTCTGTACGAAACCCGCACTTTTCCTCGTACTTATCACGACCCAAAGAATCTCTAACTTTAGAAGCCCTCTTATCAAGAAAATCATATTCTCGCTGTTCAAGATCCTCTCTTAATATCATTTAGCCCTTAACTCCTGTATGTCCAAATCCACCATCGCCACGATCAGTATCGTCTAATTCGGAAACAATTGTAGGTTCAACTCGCTTATAAGCTGCAATTACAAGTTGCGCAACGCGGTCACCATTATTAATGATAAAGTCTTCATTTCCAAAATTAATTAGTGGAATCTTAAGCTCACCACGATAATCTGAGTCAATTGTACCAATACTATTAACTAGACCGATTCCATGCTTAATTGCAAGTCCAGACCTAGCTCTTACCTGCCCCTCATATCCTTCAGGAATCTGAACAAAAAGTCCAGTAGGGATAAGTCTTCTCTCCATCGGTGCTAACGTGATAGGTTCATCAGTAAAAGCACGTAAATCTAGTCCCGAAGCTCCATCAGTAGCATATGATGGTAAAATACCGCTTTTTGAAATGACTTTTAACTCCATTCCTATATATCCTTTCATTATGTCAAAGGTATCACCTTGATAGTTAGTATGTTTATTCTGCTTACAAAATGATGCAATAAACTGGTCAGATTGTTAGTATCCCTTTAAATATTACCTGTAACATTTATGATATTGAACTCATCATAGTTGCAAATTTCTTTTTTTACATCGTTTATATCTTCTAAGGTTATATCATCTAATATATTTAGAACTTCAGAAGGTGTTATGCATCTTCCGTAAGTTAGAAGATTTCTGCCATTATATATCATAAGATTTTGTACACTCTCTTGTCCAAATATGAAGCTAGATTTTAGCTGCTCCTTTGAGCTTTGGAATTCCTCTGCACTGATGTCATCCCCCTTAAGTCTATCCAGCTCTTCTTTTATTGCCTCTAATGCCTCGTCTACCTTATTCTTGGCAACTCCTGCACAAATAACGAACAGTCCAGTATGACTATAGAAGCCAGTCATAGAGTATACTGAATAAGCAAGCCCCTTCTTGACACGAACATTTTGCATCAACCTTGAAGACATACCTCCTCCAAGGAGGTTGCAAAGTAACATCATAGGATACCTTCTTGGATCTCCTGCTGGAAAAAGTCTAATTCCCATCGCAATGTGCGCTTGTTCAATATCCTTAGTTACTTCAATGTATCTACCATTAGAAGACGGCGAGATATTTTTATCAGTAATGAACTCCCTATGTTCTTTAAGATTATAAAACTTATCTTCAAAGTACTCGATTACCTCATTTCTATCAAACGAACCAGCAAGTGAAACTATAATTTCATCTCTCGTATAGTGATCAAAGTAGTATTCATCTAACTTATCATGTGTAAATGATGAAACCGTTTCCTTTGTTCCAAGAACAGGATGAGACATGCCCATGCCACAGTACACGTTATCTTCAAGAATATCGAATGCAACATCATCCGGATCATCGGCATTCATATTAATCTCTTCAATGATTACTCCTTTTTCTTTCTCAAGCTCATCCGCAGGGAAAGTAGGATTACATATCATATCCGTAAGAACTTCAGCAGTCGCACGAAAATGTTCGTCAAGACATTTTACGTAGAAGCATGTACACTCTTTACTGGTAAATGCATTCATCTGTCCGCCGAGTTTATCAATTTCATTAACTATTTGAAAATGGTCTCTAGTTTTAGTTCCTTTAAAGAGCATATGCTCAATAAAATGCGAAATGCCCTGTTCATCATCATTTTCATTTACTGAACCATTATTGCACCATATACCTATGGAAACAGATCTAACGGAATCCATAGAATTAAGAATTAGTCTTACGCCTGAATCAAGCGCTATTACCTCTAGCATATGTCCCCCTTAACTATATTCTACTTCTATAATATCTGACAGCTTCACAGAATACGAGTCTCCTTCGTACTCATAAGCGTCATTAAAATTATAATTACAGATTTCTCCAGTATATCTAGATGCACTAAGATTATATCTGGCATCTCTCACATTAATTTCTTCCCCTGTATCATTATCGATTACATGCGGAGTAATAATATACCAACGTCTAAAATCATATATAGCGTCAGCAAGAGATGAATAATCTTCATCCGTCATACATTCATTAAAATTTCCCATAATACTGCGCTTTGCAGTATCGACAGTAACATAAAGCTCTGTCATTTCATCAGGGATTGATTTATTCCACTCTTCAAAGTATGATTCAAACATTTCTGCTAGTAGGTCCAGGTCTAGTTCTCTTATTAATTTTAGGATAAGCTGTGCATCTATTACCTCATCAGCTTCTAGAAGTGACGCCAGGTTTTCGTAATACTGAAACTCCTCTGGCGCAACAATATCAAGGATTTGATAGAGTTCATCTTTGTTCATTAATTCACCTTTAAATCGATTTATGCTATAATAATACATCATCAATTATAGCATAAGGAGCTAGTTAAATGAATAAATACGAATTAAAAAACCGTTCTGAGGTAGCGGACAAGGATAAATGGAATTTAGAAGCGATGTATCCTGATGAAACCAAGTGGGAAGAAGATTTATCCACTGCTCTTAAGGATAGTGAAGAGTTTACTTCGCTTAAAGGTCATCTAACAGATTCCGCTGAAAGTTTACTCAACGCACTACGCTTATACGCTGATATTATGCGTAAAGCTGAGAATGCTTTTGTGTATTCGAGAATGCGTCATGATGAAGATAATGCAAATACTAAATATACAGAGATGAACAACAAGTCACTCTCTACACTCGCTCAAATTTCAGCTAATATCTCATTCTTTACACCAGAGCTACTGGAAGCTGATGACGCTGTAATAAATGGATATATCCATGAGGTACCAGCTTTAAAGGAATTTTCCTTCATGCTTGATTCAATAATGCTTAGTAAGCCTCACGTCCTCTCTGCTGAAGAGGAACGTATCATCGCTCAGCTTAACGAGTCTGCCAGCGCTCCTGATGAAATTTTCACTATGTTTAACGATGCGGATCTTTCTTTCGGCAATGTTACTAATGAGGATGGAATAGATATTGAGCTCACTCACGGCAATTACATCCAGTTCATGGAGTCTGAGAACCGCGAGATAAGAAAAAATGCTTTTGAAGCAATGTACAAACGATATAAGGAGTTTAATAACTCTATTTCTGTTATGTATAATTACAATGTAAAGCATGACACTATAATTTCCAAACTGCGAAGATACAAATCTACACTCGATAGAGAGCTATCTGGCGAATGTATTCCACTTTCTGTGTACGATAATCTTATTGATGCTGTACATAAGAACCTACCATCAATGCATAAGTATATGGAAATTAGAAAACGCGCTCTAGGACTTGATAAACTTAATATGTATGATGTTTACCGTCCTATTGTAAAACCAGAAGGATTAGAATGCAGCTATGAAGAGGCTGTTGATATAGCCTGCAAGGCATTAAAACCTCTTGGTGATGAGTATATTCAAACTTTACGAAAAGGACTAACTGAAGATAGATGGGTAGACATATACGAAAATAAAGGTAAAACTTCTGGAGCATATAGCTTCGGTTCTTACGATAGTAACCCTTATATTTTAATGAATTTCAGCGGTGAGCTACGTGACGTATTTACACTCGTCCATGAAGCCGGTCATTCAATGCACTCATACTATACTAGACGCACACAGCCATTTGTATATGGAGGTCACTCTATATTTACGGCAGAAGTTGCTAGCACCGTTAATGAGACTCTTTTGATTCATTATCTTCTCAAGCATGCTGAAACAAGTGATATGAAGAAGTATCTAATCAACCTTTATATCGATGAGTTTAAATCTACATTATTTAGACAAACTATGTTTGCAGAATTTGAAAAAATTATGCATAAAACTGTTGAAAATGGTGGATCACTCACAGCACAGCTTATGAACGAGGAGTATGATAAGCTAAATGCACTTTATTATGGTTCAGCAATAGAACATGATGATCTCATCCAATATGAATGGTCTAGAATTCCCCACTTCTACCGTGCTTACTACGTATATCAATATGCTACGGGATACTCCGCTGCAAATGCAATCGCTAACCGAATTTTAAAAGGTGGAGAAACAGAGAGAAATGATTATTTGAAATTTCTATCTACTGGAGAATCTAACTATCCAATCGAACTACTTAAAATTGCTGGGGTAGACATGAGTACTGAAGAACCGATTCTCTCTGCTCTATCCACTTTCGCAAGCTTAGTCGATGAACTAGATGAGATGATATAGCAGATATATACAAGAGGAAATACTATGAAACCTACAAATGTATTCATCTATAGTAATGATACCGGGCTATCAAAAGCCACAGCAAGTGAACTAGTTAGCGTTTTGAACGCAAGAGGCTTCGAGGTTGCTGGTACATACGATGAAACCGTTGATTTAATAGCATGCATCGGAGGAGATGGAACATTTTTGAACTGTGTTCACGAATGCAGGCTTCCCAAGACACCAATAATTGGAATAAACACTGGGCATCTAGGATTTTTTCAAGAGCTAATTCCTTCCGAACTAGAAATGTTCGTTAATCATTATAATGACGGGAATTACACTATCGAAAAAATTCACCCAATACGCGCCCTCATCACAGATCGCGACGGTATTCACGAGATAACTGGAATCAACGAAATACTCGTAATGGGCATGTATACAAAGCTGGCGCACCTTTCGATTATCATGGATGATACTCCAATTCAGGAGTTTATCGGCGACGGCATTCTGGTATCTACACCTGTCGGATCTACTGCCTATAACTACTCACTTGGCGGATCTCTTGTTGCTCCTGAGCTAGACGCTCTACAACTAACGCCGATGGCACCGATGAACACTAGCGCCTATAGATGCTTTAGGTCGAGTATTCTCTACCCTGCGTCAAAAAAAGTTAGACTAGTACCGCGTAAGAATACCGTTGGAGACAAACTATTATTAGCATATGATGGACTAACAAGAGAGTTTAGCAATGTATTTAAAATTGATGTAATGCAGGCAGACGACGAGATACACCTTCTAAGACTGCCTGGTTATGATTACTGGAACAAGCTTACTAACAAACTTTTATAGACTAAATTTGAGGAAATAAATGGGAAAATATAATCATACAGTTACTGAATCTGATATCGGTTTGAGCATCAATCAGATTATTAAAGCAAATTTCAAATTTTCTTCTCGGTTTAAAACAAAGATGAAATTTCAAAAGCTTGTAGATCTTAATGGTAAGCCTACTCCAGGCTTTATAAAACCTAATATTGGCGACGTAATATCCATTAGATTGCCAGAAGAAACTAGCGATTTTCCTGCAGAGGATATCCCTATTAACGTAATTTACGAGGATGATGACCTTATTTTTGTTAACAAGCAACCAGGAGTGATCGTTCATCCAACCAAGGGACACCCACTTCATACCATTGCAAATGGTCTTATGAAATATATGCAGGATAACAACCAAAGCTATAAGATTCGTTTTGCTAATAGAATAGATATGGATACTTCTGGATTAATTATAGTTGCAAAGAATGCTAATACACAGCATGATATATCGCATCAGATGCGAGCAAATACTGTTTTTAAGCAATACATAGCAATAGTTAATGGCGTAATTGAACATGATGAATTTACAATAAATAAACCTATCGGAAGGTCTAGTGAGGAATCAATCCATAGGACTGTACTATCCGAAGGTGGAAAAGATGCAATTACAGACGTAAAAGTGCTCGAGAGATTTGATAACAACACCCTCGTCGAAATTACATTGCATACCGGCAGAACACATCAGATAAGAGTCCATCTTACTCATATAGGGCATCCTATTACCGGCGATCATTTATATGGAGGTGATTCTCCCGAACTTATGAGCAGACAGGCTTTGCATGCTGCAAAAATGATTTTAAGACATCCTATGACTGGAAAGCAACTTGAGATTCAAGCACCATTACCAGATGATATGAAAAAATGCCTATCCATTCTACGTAAGTAGAATGTTAGGCATTAACTTTTTGTAATTTATAATTTTGGGTTATAGGACAAAACGTGTTGGTCGCTAGTCCCAATAATTCTGAAATTCAGATGACTTATGCAGCTCTCCCCAGACCACCGCATCTCCCCATGTAGGGATAGATGAAGTGCGTTTATCTAACTCTGAAATCTTCTGGTATATCGCTGCAATACTTTTGTCCGTTGGCATTACTTTTAATAGCTCAGAAACAGAAAGCGGTCTTGGTGAGTGCACATAGCACCACCAGAAGACCGCTTTTATTCTTCTTTCAACAGATAGTCCACGGTGATTCCTTAGCAAGGCTCTTAGCCTTGCATTTATACCGCCTTCTATCTGGTTATTTGTAGATGGAGCCTTGCCTATCTTAGCTATTAAATCTTCATCCAAATAAGTGAATAGAGTGCCTTCTTTTACCAACCTAGAAAGAGATCTCTGTGCCTTTAAAAGTCTTTCATGCGTTGCTCTCCAATTGCCGTTTTCATCTAGTGACCTTTGGCTCAGAAACTTGTTGTGTTTTCTCATCCAATCTAAGAATTCATCTACCCATTTATCTGCTTCAGATCTAGTTTCTAGGTGTAGTAGTCTTTTAGCAAGAGCATATAATTCAGCCCCTGCAAGGGTTTTAGGTCTTGTTGTAGTATATCTTCTTACTTGAGAAAACACATGAAAAAGGCATCTCTGGTGCTTTGCATGAGGCCATACCTTTCTCAAAGCTTTATTAAATCCTTTTCCTCCATCCGAAACTACAAGTGCAGGTTCAGTAATCCTAGACATTAATGAGATCCATGCATTTGCATGCTCATAGCGGCATAAGTACCAACCTAGCACATGGTTTCTGTCACAGCAAATTAAAACACAAGCATTACGGCACAGGTAAATTCCATCTACGAATACTACTGAATGCTTTTCTTCTACAACTGGTGGTAATGTCCATATATCCCAAAATTTGGATGTTTTTCGCCTAAATGTACGACCACCTCCAGGCATATACTTTTGAATATCTTTGCTAAAAAGCCACTTAAGAAATATATTAAGCTGCTTGGTTAGATTGTCTATTTTAGGGGAAAACGCCATCTTACAATTACAACAAAACCACCTCTGTGTTCCTGCATTTGTCTTACCATATTTCGAGCAACACCTACCACAAACAGGGCAAATAACACGCTTCATTTTACAATCCTCCTAGAATACTATTTCTAAGGAAGATATAACCCTAATACGCCTTGAAATTTCAAGTGTTTTAGACGATTTTACCAACACGTTTTGTCCACCCTGTATCTTCTTTCAAAAAAGATATAACCGCTGTAGCCGTTGAAATTTCAACGACCGCAGCGGTTTTTACCAACACGTTTTGTCCTATAACCCATAATTTTTGAAGTTAGCCAGGCTTTATGCATCAACCTGCTTGATTTTCATTATTGCTTCAGCTCTGTTATTATGATTAAAAACTGCAGAACCAGCTACCAGAATATCCGCCCCATTTGAGGTAAGGAGTCCAGCATTTTTATCAGAAATACCACCATCAACCTCAATTTCAAAACTATACCCTTTGCTTTTTCTCAGCTTATTTAGCTCTGCAACTTTTTCAGCGGTTTCAGGTATAAATTTCTGTCCGCCAAATCCCGGGTTTACTGACATAACAAGTACCATATCAACAAATGGCAAAACAGCTTCGAGACAAGATACTGGCGTTCCAGGATTTATTGATACTCCTGCTTTCACCCCTTGTTCTTTAATGTGTGATATTGTCCTACAGATGTGAGGACATGCCTCATAATGAACAGTAATATACTCAGTATTATCTGTCACAAATTCTTCGAGATACTGATCTGGATTAAGAATCATAAGGTGAACATCGTACGGAACACTCGCATAGTTATTGAGACTCTTCATAACTGCACTTCCGAAGCTGATATTGGGAACAAATGCCCCGTCCATAATATCAATGTGAATATAATCACATCCTCCTTTACAAATATCAGCGATTTCAGAACCTAACTTTGCAAAATCTGCTGCTAAAATAGAAGGTGCTATCTTTGCCATTTTTTTACCTCTTCCAGAATCGAAAGGTACGATTCATATCTACTTTTACAAATCTTTCCTACAGCCAGAGCATCTTTTACCGCACAATCAGGCTCATCGACATGGATACAATCGAGATACTTGCAATATCCCTTGTATCTAGCTATTTCAGGAAAGTATTCCCTCACATGATATCTATCTAGCTTAGGCATATCTAGCGAAGTGAAGCCAGGAGTATCATAAAAATGAGTGTCATTATTTATGCTAAAAATCTCTACATGCCTTGTTGTGTGTCGACCTCTAGAAGTCTTGCTGCTGATATCACCTGTTTCTATATCGGTTCTACCAGTGAGAGAATTCATGATTGTTGATTTACCAACACCAGATGGACCTGCAAGAGCAACATTAGACCCCTTTATCAGATTATATAATTCATCGATACCATTGCCATTTCTACCATTGACAGTAACTACCGGAAAAGCTTTCTGATAAGTAGTAACTAGCTCTATTAAATGACTTTCATCTACAAGATCAGGCTTTGTAATACATATAATAACTTCGATATTGTTATATAGTGTAGCAGCAGTAAACTTGTCGATAATAAGTCTATTAGGATCCGGTGATGCCGCCGCAAATACAACCACTAGTTTATCAAGGTTAGAAACAGGTGGGCGCGAAAGAAAATTCTTTCTTTCGCGCACCTTTGTTATTATACAGTCGCCATCTTCTTGTCTGAGTTCAAACTCAACGATGTCACCAACATAAATGATAGATTTACCTCTTTTGAGGTTTTTACGAGCATTACCCATGTAAACACGCTCTCCATCATCTACATAGTAGAAACCGCCAATTCCTTTAACGACTCTTCCTAGCATATTACAACCTTGTTCCACTGTTATTAGAGTTATCAGATGAGCTTCCTGAGGAAGGTGCACCCTTACTTACCTCAATATCAATAGTTTCACCCTTTTCGAGCGATGTATTAGCAGCATACTGCTGCCACATTACATATCCATTACCGTATACATTACTTTCATCGTAAGAAATATTTCCTACTTTGAAGCCTGCATTAGTAATTGCTGCCTTCGCTTCTTCAAGTGACTTTCCGGTTACAGAAGGTACCGTTCCTTTCTCCTTACCTTTTCCATCACTAATAGTGATATTAATTTTCGTTCCCTTATCAGCATTAGTTCCTGCTTCTGGGTCCTGAGTTAGTATTGTTCCTTCTGGCTTGTTTGAGGTTTCAGATTTAACTATTCCAAGCTTGTATCCAGCCTTCTTTAGTTTCTTCTCAACCTTCTTGTAATCCTGTCCTACGATATTTGGAACTGTTCCTTCTTTAGAACCCTTACTAAGGTTTAGCTTGATAGTTGACCCTTTCTTCGCTTCTTCTCCACCAGCAGGATCCTGCTCTACAACGTGACCTTCAGCGATTTCGGAAGAATATACACTCTTACCCTTTTCTACCTTAAAGCCACTTTTCTCAGCAGTCTTCTTCGCCTCCTTGTATGTCATATCTGACATATCTGGAACTTTAGCTTTGCTCGAGAATGCACCTGTTGCAAATGCAACACCTAGCCCGAGAACAAGAATTATCGCTGCGGCGATTCCAATCTTGATAAGCTTCTTCTTGCGGCTATCAGGACCAGCTTTCTTCTTTTTCTTCTTACCCTTAGACTTATCGGATACTAGCTCTTCATTATCATCTTCGTCGACGTCAGATCGTTTACGAGCAACTTCGTTAGAGGCTTCAGCGAAGATAGAATTTCCAACAACTTTCGTAACAAATTCGATGTTATCAAGCTCTTCAATAAGCTCGTCAGCACTATTAAATCTATTTGTCTGGAACTTATTAGTCGCCTTGAGAACAGCTCTTTCAAGTGCAGGTGGAATTCCATCCACATATTCATGTGGTGGTACAATCTCCTCGTTTATATGCTTGAGAGCTATTGATACAGGGTTGTCTCCATCAAACGGAACTTTTCCTGTGAGCATCTCATACATTACAATGCCGAGTGAATATATATCGGATCTCTCATCTACGTAGTTTCCTCTAGCCTGCTCTGGCGAGAAATAGTGCACTGACCCGATTACCTTGCTGTTAGTAGAAAGTGTCGCATCGTTAACAGCCTTAGCGATACCAAAGTCGGCAAGCTTTGCAACACCATCAGATGTAACCATGATGTTATGAGGCTTGACATCTCTATGTATAATTTTGTTTTTATGCGCAATTCTAAGGGCAGATGCAACCTGCTTAGTTAGGTCGATTACCGTGCGGTAGTCTAAAGGTGCATCTTCTGCAATTATATTACTTAAATTACGGCCTTCAACAAGCTCCATTACTATGTAGTTGATATTTCCTTCCTTCCCTACATCGTAAACACTTACGATATTAGGGTGAGAAAGCCCCGCAGCTGCTTGTGACTCTCTTTTGAAATTCTCAACAAATGAAGCGTCCTTTGTGAACTCTGGTCTGAGTATCTTGATAGCGATGAATCTATTTAACAGTCTGTCCTTACCCTTGTAAACGACTGCCATACCGCCATCACCGATTTCTCAAGGAGCTCGTAACGGCCAGATAGAAGTCTACTGCTCATTTGATTCCTCCAACATATCAATACAGATTACTGAAATATTATCGTTTCCACCATTTAGGTTCGCTCTTTCAACCATATGTTCAGCACATTCCTGCATGTCAGAACTCTCGTTGAAAATATCAAGAATTTCGCTATCTGATACTTCTTCGTAGAGTCCGTCACTACAGATAAGTACCCTATCACTTGGCTCCATATATATGTTGAAGCAGTCAGGGTTGTTGTATGCGTTACCACCAATTGCTCTGGTGATTACATTCTTCTTATAGTGATGGTCAGCTTCATTACGTGTAATAGCCCCCATCTTAACTAAGTCGTTAACATAAGTGTGATCGTCGGTAATTTGGTGAACTTCATCCTTGTGAATAAAATAAACTCTGCTATCTCCCACATTACCGACGTAAAGAATTTTGTGGTCAACGTACGCAAAAACGAGTGTTGTCGCCATGCCTATGTATTCTGGTCTAGTGTTAGAAAGCTGTAAAATGCTTTCATTTACAAAGTTAACCGCGTTCTCGAAATACGTAAATATGGCTTCACTTCCCTCAACTAACTCGATTGGGTTGTTGTACACATAATCAGCAAGAAAATCTACTGCTGCAGTGCTTGCGATTTCACCAGACTTATTTCCACCAACACCATCTGCCAGCATAAAAAATCTGCTATCCTTTAATACTTTTACAGCATCTTCGTTCTTAGGGCGCTTCATACCCTTATCTGTTAAATATCCTACTCTCATTAAAGTCTTACCACCTGAGTAAATTAAAATTATAAATTGTTACACTTACTGATTTTACAATAGTAAAATCCTACTTGTTTATTATACGGTAAAATTGAATTGTATTCAACAATACTCGCATTCTCAAAGGAATTACATAGTCTAGAGACTATTTGGTCATTTTCCCACCTGTTAATGGTACAAGTGGAATAAACTAGCTCTCCCCCTGGTTTTAAATACATAAAAGCATTTCTCAAAATACTATATTGAATTTCATATAAATTCGGAAAATCGTTTAGATTAACACGAAGTTTAAGTTCAGGCTTGCTTGCTATAACTCCTAGTCCCGAACACGGCACATCAGCAAGAACTTTATCAAACTGCTCATATAACTCTTCATCATAATAAGTTGCATCCATTGTAGTCGCCTTTATACAAGAAAGACCCAGGCGACTCGCAATTTCATTGATGAGCTCTACTCTATGTTCATGTATGTCACAGGCTAAAATTTCACCGCAGTCCCTCATGATTTCTGCCATCGCCGAAGTTTTACCGCCTGGTGCAGCGCAAATATCAAGTATTTTATCACCAGATTGAGGATTAAGTAACTCAACACTTCTAAGTGAAGAAGTACTTTGGACACTAAACATGCCGCACTTGTACTCTGGGATTCCTAAAATTGCCCCATCCTCAACGATTATTCCATTTTCAATCAATGGATTCTCATGAACTATAAACCCTTTATCAATTAGCCGATGCAAAAGTTCCTTACGTTCACACATATTAGAATTAACTCTAATATTTAGTTCAGGTATTTCGTACAAGCCTTTTAAAATCTCTTCGATTTCATTCTCTCCATACTGTTTGCTAAGAAATCTTACGAGATGATACGGAAAAGAGTATTTGTATGATATTTCTTCCAAAACATCGCTGGTATCTGGTGTTATAAGTTCTGAACCGTCTCTTTCGAACGCTCTGAGCAGTCCATTTATAAAGCCTTTTGCGCCAGGAGAAACTTTTCCAGCCAACGAAACAGCTTCATTTACCGCAGCGTACGCAGGAACCGAACCCATCTTAGCAATTGCATACATGCCCATACGAAGTATGATTAAGTTTTTATTCTTGATTCTTTTAATTCCATTTTTCGCGAGTCTTCCAATATTGTAATCCAAGAGAATTGTATCTCGAATAACACCTTTAGACATAACACGAACGAAGCCCTGAGAGGATACGTCGTGTTCCCTAAGAGCTTCATTAATTGCAAGGTTTGAATATGAATTATCGCAATAAACACTGTGTAGTGCATCGTATACAGCGTGCCAATCTTTATTCATTAGTCTCTATTTCCTCTGATTAGAAGAATCCTGATAAGTGCTGCTGCTGCAGTTGCAAGCGCTGCTACATATGTCATCGCAGCTGCACTAAGAACTTTTTTTGCTTCCTGAATAATCTGCAGCATCAACTAAGTCAAGTGATTTCATCTGTTGAAGAGCTCTACTACTAGCATTTAACTCAACAGGAAGAGTTACAAGATGGAACAATACAACAGCAACAAAACAAAGGATTCCAATGTTAAAGAACATAGTTCCATACTGAGTTGTCGAAGATAAGACTATTCCGAGCAGTATTAACGGCCATGAAGCATTTTGTGCAAAATTTGTAACCGGTACTAGTGCATTTCTCATCTTGACAGGAGCATATCCTGTCGCATGCTGAATAGCATGCCCTACCTCATGACAAGCAATACATACAGATGCAACCGAATCCTGATTGTATATATCGTAACTGAGATTTACAGTGTTGTTTCTAGGATCGTAATAGTTAGTAAGAGCATCGCCATTAAGCGCATTAATTGGTACTTGTTGAAGTCCATTAGCGTCTAACATCCTGCGAGCTGCTTCAAAACCTGTAATTTTTTTGCTGTTTTCAATATCAATATAGGTCGAGAAAGCACGTTTAATGCGCGCCTGAACAATCATCGTAAAAATCATAGCTGGAATCAAAACGATCATAGATGAATAATATCCTCCAAACATATCTTTTACCTCCATAAATCTTTTTTTATTTTAAACGCATTCCAACTTCTAGCTTATTTCCCCTCAAAAAGTCAGAAACAGTCATCCTCTTTTTTCCTTGAAGTTGAACCTCACTGATTTCAAGCGTTCCACGATTACATTTTACAGTAAATTTATCTTTGTCAACACTTGTTATAGTACCGTATTGTGCATTGTTATCAACGTCTTCTATCGGTAATACCTCAAATAGTTTCAAGGTTTTTTCACCAATATTAGTGAATGTGCCTGGCCAAGCCTTAAAAGCTCTAACCTTATTGTCTATTTCAATAGCAGAAGTACCGAAATTAGTATATCCATCTTCTTTGCTAATCATGTGAGCATATGATGAAGCTGAATCATCTTGTTTTGTGTAGGTTGCTTGACCTTTTTCTATTGACTCCATGGTATCTACAACTAGCTTAGCACCACATTCTGCAAGTTCCTTAGAAAGAGCAATGATATCTTTTCTGCCAATATTTACTTTTGCAAGACTAATGATATCTCCAGTATCAAGCCCTTTCTCCATTTGCATAATAGTAACACCAGTTTCAGCCTTACCTTCTAGAATTGCATATTGAATAGGTGCTGCTCCTCTATATTCAGGTAAAATCGAGCCATGGATATTAATGCAGCCATGGACCGGTATATCGAGAACCTCTTGGGGAAGAATCTGTCCAAAAGCAGCTACTACTATGATATCTGGCTGTAACAATCTAAGCTCATCAATAAATTTAGGTTCATTTTTTATGCTATTTGGCTGGGAAACTTTAATATTATATTCAAGTGCGCAAGCCTTAACAGGTGAAAATACCATCTTCCCCCTATTACCACGTCTATCAGGCTGTGTAACAACCAACAATACATCATGTCCAGCTTTTATTATGCTATTTAATGCAGGAACCGCAAAATCAGGTGTTCCCATATATACTATACGCATTTAGTTCTTGCCCTCTTCGTTTTCTGAAGTTAATTCTGCCATCATATCGTTATATTGCTCAGTAGTATACACCTCTTCTGCGATATCTGGATAAACAACTCCGTTTAAGTGATCGTTTTCGTGCATTATACAAGTTGCAGCAAAACCAGAAAACTCATACTCCTTAATTTCACCATCTAAATCCATAGCTTTTAACTTAACACGTTCAGGTCTCTTCAGCATGCCAATGTAACCAGGTACACTCAGGCACCCTTCTGCTGACTCCTGCTCACCCTCAGTTTCGATTATTTCAGGATTAATCATCACGTATTCCTTGTCGAAATTATCTAGTTCTGGTCGGCATACAAACACCCTTTTCATAACGCCAACCTGTGGCGCTGCAAGTCCAACACCATCAGCCTCTCTCATCGTTTCAAGCATATCTTCGCATAGAAGTTTTATCCTATCAGTAATTTTTGTTACATGTTTGCACTGTTTTGTGAGAATTTCATCCCCTCTTATTACTATCTTTCTTAATGCCATAATACTCCCTTCAATATAGCAATCATCTATAATATTCCATATGGATTTATATCTATTTCAATATGACAGGTACTCTTGTGTCTCATCATGAGCTCCCGATACTTCATATAGGCGCTAACAAAGCCACCCCTACTACCTTTTGGTGCCTTTATTAGGAAATATACTCTATTCCTGTCAGCTCCACCTCTCTGCAAATCAAATTTAGGCTCGTAAATTGTAGTATTAACAGGTAAATTATTCATCGATAAAAGATATTTTCTAAAGTCGTTAGCATGATCTATTGTTGAACTACAATCAATCTTTGCAGCCTTTTTATCAACGAATGTCACAGAGATAATATCAGAAAAAGGAGGATAGTTCATGTTCTTTCTGTGAGATAGCTCCTGCTTATAGAATCCAATATAATCTCTCGCCGCAGCTCTCTTTATCGTATCATCTTCTGGTTGATATGTCTGGAGGATAACCTTGCTCCTTCCTCCTTCTCGGCCCGCACGACCAGAAACCTGTGTTATCAATTGAAATGTACGTTCAGGTGAACGATAATCTGGAATATTAAGCGAAGAATCTGCTAAAACTATACCTACTAGTCCCACATTTCTAAAATCTAATCCTTTTGCCAAAATTTGTGTTCCAACGAGAATATTTGTTTTTCCGGAATTAAAACGCTTCAGTGTATTTTTTATCTCTCTGCTATTCTTGGCAGTATCAAGATCAAATCTCTCAGTTTTAGCTACTGGAATTAGACCACCTATCGTCTCCTCAAGCCTTTCCGTTCCTGTTCCTACATAAGATAGTTGCATGTTACCACACTCGGGACACGCTTTAGGAACTTTAAACTTGCGGTTACAGTAATGGCATTTTACAGCATTCTCTTTTTTATGAAATGTAAGTGTAATATCACAATCAGGACATTTCATGACATATCCACAATCTTGACACATCACTTGCGTTGAAAAGCCTCTTCTATTTAAGAACAGAATTACCTGTTCACCTTTATTAATAGTATCCTCAATAGATGACAAGAGCTTTCTGCTAATAATACTTGTATTGCCAGCTCGTAGTTCCTCTCTCATATCAACAATATTAACTTCAGGCATTACGCTTTCGCCAATCCTCTCAGTCATCTCGATTAGATTATAAATACCTTCCATTGCGCGGTTATATGAAATTATGCTTGGGGTAGCACTACCCAAAATTAAAGTGGCATTATGACACTTTGCTCTTCTAAAAGCTACATCTATTGTCTCAAATTTAGGATTATGATCAGACTTATATGTAGATTCATGCTCTTCATCAATGATGATAACACCAATATCTTGAGCTGGTGCGAACACGGCAGTTCTAGCACCAATTACTATTTTTGCCTTTCCAGATCTAATCCTTAACCACTCAGAAAGACGTTCGCTAGTTTTAAGCTTACTGTGCATTATGGCAATTTGCTCTCTACCAAAACGACTTGCAAACCGCTCTGCAACCTGTGATGAAAGTGCAATTTCTGGAACTAAAACAATTGCTGTTTCTCCTCTTGAAATAACCTTCTGAACGGCTCTCATGTAGACCTCAGTCTTACCTGAATTGGTGACACCGTGGATTAAAAATGTTTTTCCTATCCCCTTATCAATCGAATCATGTATCTTACTAACCGCATCTTGTTGTTCGTTAGAAAGAATCGGTTCGCTTTCAAGTTCATTACTCACTTTTACTTGAGCTTTTACAGGAATACGCTTACCTCCAACATCAAACATCTTGATAGCATCGATATATTTAATTCCATACCGTGACCTCATCCAGATAGCTGTATCAATTATCTCTGATGTCATGGAACGATGTTTGTAAATACTGATTATTTCTTTAATTTTGCAAGTGTCGACGTTCGGAACGGTATCTGTAGATACCACATATCCTTCGGCACCTTTTGGTCTTCTCGCGAGTGGGACAGTTACTTTATCACCAACTTTAATGTCATCTGGCGCCAAATACGTAAAAAAAGAATCCATATATTCACTTTTATTATCAATTACAACATCGACATATTTCATGAACATGAATCCTTTCTTTTTATTTTAACCGTGAATAGTAGTATCTTTGGTGCAGTTTATAGCAAGAAGATATTATCTTTTGCACAAGCCTGAATCATGTCATCTGGCCAAACTGAAGCCTGAACCTCACCTATATGTGCTTTCTGAAGGAAGAACATGCAGATTCTACTCTGCCCAATTCCTCCGCCGATTGATAGTGGAACTTCACCATTTAGAACACTCTGATGAAATGACTGACTAAGTCTTTCTTCTTTGCCATCAATCTTGCACTGACGCTCCATTGTTTCCTTATCAACTCGAATTCCCATGGAGGAAAGTTCAAGAGCATCATCAAGCACATCGTTCCATACGATAATATCACCATTTAACTCCCAGTCGTCGTAGTCAGGAGCTCTTCCGTCATGTTTATCACCTGAAGCGAGAACACCACCTATCTTCTTGATAAATACAGCTCCATATTCCTTAGCAGCCATAGCCTCACGTTGCTTAGGAGTATTGTCAGGATATCTATCCTCTAGTTCCTGAGTGGTTATGAAAGTTATCTCATTTGGAAGCTCAATCTGAATATCTCTATATAGACGATTCACATAATCTCCGAGATTTTTCATCGCATTGTAGATAGTAACAACAGTTTCCTCAAGATACTGATCTGTGCGCTGATCAGATCTAATAACCTTCTCCCAATCCCACTGATCCACATATATTGAATGAATATTGTCTAGCTCCTCATCTCTACGAATAGCGTTCATGTCAGTATATATTCCGTGACCTGGCTCTACTTCATACTTTGCAAGTGCCATTCTTTTCCATTTAGCCAGAGACTGAACAACTTCTACCTGTTTCTCATCAATATCCTTGATAGTAAAATTAACTCTACGTTCGTATCCATTCAAATTGTCATTGAGACCGGTCTCTGGGAATACAAATAGAGGTGCTGATACACGACGAAGCTGAAGTCCGTAAGCGAGTTCTTGCTGGAAGTAATCCTTAATCTTCTTGATTGCTCTCTGTGTCTCAACGTGATTAATAATTGGTCTGTAATCTTTTGGAAGTACTAATTTACTCATTTCCTAAAAGCCTTTCTATATAAAATTAATTTTTTCAAAATTAAGCAGAATATTCTACTTGTTTTTCATCATAGCGCGCGCATACTCACACCCACAGAATTTTTGTCTATAAAGACCATATTTCTTTGATAGCTCTACGCTTCTGCCAAAACCATTTTTCTTTTTAAAATCCACGTCTAAGAATTTGACGTTATTCGCTTCTCCGATTGTTTGTCCGATTCTTAGTATCGACACATAATCCTTATGAGGACTTACAGCCATTGCAGTAGCAAAATAGTCCATCCCAAGTTCCTTCGCCTTGCGTCCAGCCTCTTCTAGTCTTAACTCAAAACACACATCACATCTCTTTCCACCTTCAGGCTCATTACAAAGTGACTGCGTAACTTTGATAAAATCCTCAACTTTATAATCTCCTTCTAGATAATGAACATGTGTCCTATCCTTGAACTCTTCATTAAAAGCATCTATGAATTTAATGAGACTGTCCCTTCGTAAAAGATATTCTTCCTGATCTGTTATATTTGGATTATAATAAAAAACGGTGACTTCGTAGTCAAAAGCCAATCGCTCTACACACGATGTAGAACAAGGTCCACAGCACGCATGTAAGAGAATTCTCGGCTTCCTGTCGGCCAACTTGACACTCATGTAAGCGGATGACACATTTTTATGAAATTCATCTGCACGAAAACCCATATAGGCATCGCATTTTTCTTTCATTTGGGATACCTCTAAATTTAAAAATTATCTTCTAATTATACAAAAAAATGTGGTATTTTTCCATAGAAACTGACATATTCTTATGTTTTGTGAGCACCTATATATAATAATTTAAGTCGAGGTTTTAATTTGAAATTTACTAAAGATCAAAGGTTCTATTCTATAAATAGCTATCTAAAAGAATATTTCGGCAGAAAGATGGTAAAGCTTTCAATCGAAGCTGGCTTTACATGTCCTAATAGAGATGGAAAAGTAGGATATGGTGGCTGTAAATTCTGTTCTTCAGGCGGTTCTGGAGAACTTGCTTCTAATATTTCAGATCAGATTGAGCTACTTAGAGATAAATGGCCGAATGCAGGTCATTTAGCTTACTTTCAAAGTCATACGAATACCTACGCCTCAGTCGATATGTTACGAGAAAAATATAACGCTGCATTATCTCATCCAGATATTGAAGGAATCGTGATATCAACGAGACCAGATTGTCTTGATGAAGAAGTACTTAATCTTCTTTCTGAAATTAACGAAAATCATTTTATGTGGATTGAACTTGGTCTTCAAACTATTCATGATAAAACACTAGATAATATGAACATTGGATATCACCTAATCAATTTTCATCATGCAATGGCAGAGCTTTCGAATCGAAATATCAAAGCAGTTGTGCACTTGATTCTAGGTTTACCGGGCGAAACTGAAGAAGATATGTTCAAATCCCTTCATTATGTAACAAATAGCGGAGTATTCGGAATTAAAATACATCTTATGAATATCGTGAGCTCATCTCCTCTATATAAGGAAATGCCAGATTACGTATCATTTGGAAGCCTTGAAAGTTACGTTGATCTCGTCGTCAGAATGATCGAAGAAATACCACCAAATATAACAATCCATCGTTTAACTGGTGATGTTCCGAGAAATCTCCTAGTTAGCCCTGAATGGAGCTATAAAAAGAGAACTATTTTAAACTCAATTAACCGTGAACTCAATAATCGTGATACATATCAAGGAGCCAAATTGTAGCTCCTTAAACTATATTTTTAATTCATATATTAAAACTTATAAAAAGTCGGATATCATCATCAAATTTGATATCCGACTTTTTGATAATTCTAAGTATTTGATTTCTCGCTATCGCATGCCTCTAATGTGGTAAAGATGTAGACGATGGCATATTACTGTATATAGGAATAATGAATACAAGTGATTCATTAGTGATTCCATATGCACTATAGCTATTCTTTGTCGAGATAGATTCAGTATAGCAAGCCGATATATTTGTCATATACTGATGTGTTCCAACCTTACTTGCACCATTCGCAACGTTAAATCTCTGGAAGTATACAGAATTCTGTCCCTGCTTTATATAGCCGCTAGCTATGAACTTAGCTCCTCCTAATACAGCCTTCTGCTTAGTATCCCATCCCTGCTTCTTTGCATATTCTAAACCTCTCATTACAGGGTTTGCATTGGAATAAGCTCCAATATTATAAGGATTGTATGCAGAATTACCATCAGGAAAAACATATCCTGATATCGCAATACTTCCGCCACCAGTCTCCTGTCTAGCTCTCGCAGCAAGTGCAATTGGACTTATACCATTTTGTTGTCCAGCCGTTACAAACCAACTAGCCATAAATCCATTGCGTTCAAGAGCAGTGCCTGAAATAATCTTAGAAACTGCAGCCTGAGATTGATACGACTGATATGATAGGTCTTCGAACATATAAATATTGTTTTCATTAAGGAAGTTACGTGGATCCATGTAATATCCAACAACATCTGTATTTGCATTGAACCAGGTTGATCCATCCTTAGGGATATAAGTTCCAGATGCCGTAAATCTACCAACACCCTTAAGAGATTCAATCCCTGCTACCGCATGCTCCTCACTATCTTTATTCTCTTCTACAGGAGCAGTTGCTTCCTGTCCGTCATATTTCTGGTCATAAACCGTAATCCAGTTTGCAGCCGCATAATAAGTAGTGCCTTTATACTGAACTCTATACCAGTTGTAGTTACCTGAATTAATTGCACCAGTAATTACTACCTCCGTATTCTTAGAAAATGTTCCAGCAGGCTTGCTTGTTAGGTCATATGATGCTCTATAGTTTAGATAATCATGAACCTTACCACTTACACTCGCGTCGCCCGAATTTACTTCTCCTGAAGCCGCGATAGTTTCAGAAGGAACATAGTAAACTTTTCCTTTTACAGCAACCTTGTACCAATTGCTATTATCAACGTTCTTTACAGAGTTTATAATTGTCACATTCTGACCAACAGTTAAGTTTCCTGCTTCCTTAAATATGTCAGATGGTCCCATTCTATACGCAGTATCCTGCTTAATAGTTCCATATACGACGGAGCTATTATTTGAACTTGAGGTTTTAGGTGCAGCAGCCTTGTTTGAAACAACTTTATCATTTTTCGTCTCTTCAATCGTAACAAACTTGCTACAAATATAAGCAAACCCGCTGCCACTCTTAATCTTATACCACACAACTCCATCTGATGCCTTTGCAGTTAGGACAATAGACACCTTATTTCCAGTGTTTGCTCCACCAATCTTGCCGTATCCAGTTCCTGCACCTTTACGTATATTAGTGTAACCACCTTTTACGGTACCATTAACCTCTACCGAGTAGTTCTCGTTCGTAACGCTTCCCTGTATATAACCGGTCTGACCAGATGCAGTCTTAACGTGTACAAACTTTGAATCCTCACTACCATTATTAGCAGAAAACACTTCATCAAGTAATGTAATATAAGTATTTGCACTTGCTGTACCAGCCAAGCCTGATGATTTACTAGCGCCATTGTATAAAGGTCGAGTCTGGTCCTTTGCTTTAAAACTATATGAGCTTACATCTCTATATGAAAGTGGATAAGAACCATTGATTAGAGACACGCCATCACTACTTTCCTTTGATAGTGCAGTATTCCAGTCAATGCCTGTATTTTTGGCAACAAACTTCCAATTTGGATGTGCAGCATGAAGCTGTCTTAACTTACCCCTATAATCCTCTGGAAAAGATGCAATTGTTCTTTCAAATCTCTCGAAGTCTGGCTTGATGTACTCGAACTATTGCTGCTATTACTATTAGAGTTAATATTAGCACTTGTATCACTATTATTACTTGCAGTACTGCTACCAGTTCCAGGTGTTAGTTTATTATTTGATTGATTATTATCCTGTGTAGGTTTCGTAGCAGGAGTAGAATTAGTATTTCCAGCATTATTAGCAGTACCACTATTATTACTAGAAAAGATACTTCCAGTAATATCAACCCACGAAGCAGCTACATAATTATAACCTCCATTATACTTGATCATATACCATGTAGCATTTGACTTGTTAGCTCTTGCCTTTAAAAGAACCGTAAGATTTACATTTTTTCCAAATATTGAAACGCTCCTGAAACCCGTTCCTGCTCCAAGTCTACTATTAACAGAAGCAGATGTTCTACCTGAAACTGCAGAATATTCAACCCTATCAATAAGATCCGATCTAACATAACCTGACTTACCGCCAAAATTTATGTGATACCACTTATCTTTAGCTGTACCATTAGAATTAGATGAAAATACAACTTCAGTAATAGTTACTTTCTTATTATTAGGTATTACCATTACTTTTTTAGTAAATACTGAAGTACCTAGTCTGACATTAACACCACCCTTGGAATTGATATAACCTGTTGCATTTTGAACAGATTGTGCACTAGCATCTAGTACAGAAAATGCAATTAACAGCAACAAGAATATCAATACTGATAGAAAAGTAGTTACTTTGATCTTCAATCGATTATTCATTATTCCCTCTCTCTTAATAAATAATTTATTTATAAGTTAATATAAAATTGTTTAAATGTAAATTTTTTTCTTAATTTTAACAAATTTAGGTTCTAATATGAAGAAAAATCAAGGATAAAAACCGTTGAAATTTCAGTCATTATTAAAGATTCAATTGTTCAAAAGGCAAAAAAAGCTAGAATAACACAACATATAAATATATAAGATAAAACGAGTTCAATATATAGAAATAAAAAAAGAAGCATTTCTGCTTCTTTAGTGGTGCCCAGACTCGGAATCGAACCAAGGACACAGGGATTTTCAGTCCCTTGCTCTACCAACTGAGCTATCTGGGCATATAAACTAAATAAATAATGGTGGGCCATCGGGGACTTGAACCCAGGACCTGCCGGTTATGAGCCGGACGCTCTGACCAACTGAGCTAATGGCCCAAAAAGTGGTCGGGGTGGCAGGATTTGAACCCGCGGCCCACTGGTCCCAAACCAGTTGCGCTACCAAGCTGCGCTACACCCCGGCGCTCTTTGATATTAACACTCAATGAGTTATTTGTAAACATTAAAGTATTCAGTTTAATTATGGTCGGGGTGGCAGGATTTGAACCCGCGGCCCACTGGTCCCAAACCAGTTGCGCTACCAAGCTGCGCTACACCCCGTAAAATATTGGCAGGGGCAGAAGGACTCGAACCCTCGGCACGTGGTTTTGGAGACCACTGCTCTACCAACTGAGCTATACCCCTATGGTATATATTATATGGCGGAGAAGATGGGATTCGAACCCATGCGGCCCTAATACGAACCCTAACGGTTTAGCAAACCGTCCTCTTCAGCCTCTTGAGTACTTCTCCAAAAGCTATAACTAAATGATTCTTGGCGGAGAGGGTGGGATTCGAACCCACGGTCCCTTTCAGAATCACTGGTTTTCAAGACCAGCTCCTTAAACCACTCGGACACCTCTCCGGATGTTGAAAAAATTGGTGACCCATCGGAGATTCGAACTCCGGACACCTTGATTAAAAGTCAAGTGCTCTACCACCTGAGCTAATGGGTCACAATGGCTGGGGTAGCGGGACTCGAACCTGCGAAATCACGGAGTCAAAGTCCGTTGCCTTAACCGCTTGGCTATACCCCAATAACATGACTTCTAGTTCGTCTACTTAACCAATTTAATATCGAAAAATGGTGAGCCCACAGGGATTCGAACCCCGGACACACGGCTTAGAAGGCCGTTGCTCTATCCAACTGAGCTATGGACCCTTAAAAAAAATGGAGCGGATGATGAGAATCGAACTCACGCTATCAGCTTGGAAGGCTGAAGTTCTACCATTGAACTACATCCGCAAAATGGAGCGGAAGACGAGATTCGAACTCGCGACCCTCGCCTTGGCAAGGCGATGCTCTACCCCTGAGCCACTTCCGCATATATATTGGTCGAGGGAGATGGATTCGAACCATCGAAAGCACAGCTAACGGATTTACAGTCCGCCCCCTTTGGCCACTCGGGAATCCCTCGAAATGTTGGAGCTGATGGAGGGAATCGAACCCCCAACCTGCTGATTACAAATCAGCTGCTCTACCGTTGAGCCACATCAGCATATAAGTTATAAAAATTGGCGACCGGAACGGGCTCGAACCGTCGACCTCCAGCGTGACAGGCTGGCATTCTAACCAACTGAACTACCCGGCCAAAATATGGTGGACGCTATAGGGCTCGAACCTATGACCCCCTGCTTGTAAGGCAGATGCTCTCCCAGCTGAGCTAAGCGTCCAAAGATATTTGTCGCACTAGATTATAAAATCTGAATCGTCAATTTCGTGCTACAGTCTTCACTCAACTGCGTTATTCATACTAACACAGCATCGTGGCACTGTCAATCACAAATTTATTTTTTCTCGATTCCTTTTTTAAAAGTCTGCATCTACCAGCCGTAATGTCAGTTATAGTATCCATTATTTCGTCTTTGCGATCAATATCACCATTAATTTCTAGTGTGATTTTATCAGTGTACTCTATTTTTGCAATATTGAAAACCCCTGTTTTTGAAATGTTTTCAATTTTTGTCATATCCGAATACGAAATTTCATATTTCAATATAACCGCTTCTTTGACCTCGCATAGTCTAGCCTTATCAATCGCCAACCTTGCAGCTGCTGTATATGCACGCATAAGGCCTCCAGTACCCAGTTTTATTCCACCAAAATAACGTGTTACAACTATCGCAAGATTAGTAAGTCCACTATCAACAAGCATGCGAAGTACTGGAGCGCCAGCAGTTCCCTGCGGCTCACCATCTTCACTTGACCATTGCATTTCCTGCTTCTCTCCTACTACAAGCACCGGCACATTATGTGTAGCATCCTTATATTTGGCCTTTATAGACGCAATAAAAGTCTTTGCTTCATCATAAGTATCTACAGGCGCTATATGCGCTATAAAGCGAGATTTCTGGATTATATATTCAGCCGTAGCTTCTTCATATATGGTGTCGTATAACTTCATTTACAGAATATACTTGTCAACGTCTACTTCTTTGACAGTCTCCTTAAATTTATTTTTTACGAATTCTCTATCGATTAAAACTTTATCGACTGATTCATCTGGTAGCATAAAGGAAACGTCCTCTAACAGCTTCTCAAGAATTGTATAAAGTCTTCTAGCACCAATGTTTTCAGTCTGTTCATTCATTAAATATGCCATTTCAGCAATTTCATCTGTTGAATCATCTGTAAACTCAACCTCTACTCCTTCTGTTTCAAGGAGCGCCTTTTGCTGCTTTGTTACAGCATTTTCTGTATCTGTGAGAATTTGTTTAAAATCTTCCTTATCTAGATTTTTTAGTTCAACATTAATTGGAAATCTTCCCTGAAGCTCCGGAATCAAGTCCGAAGGTTTTGATACATGAAAAGCTCCTGCACCAATAAATAGCATGTGGTCCGTCTTTACGGGACCATGTTTCGTATTTACAACACTTCCTTCAACGATTGGAAGAATATCTCTCTGCACACCCTCTCGGGAAACATCTGCACCTGAACTCATAGAATTGCCTGAAGCAATTTTATCAATTTCATCAATGAAAATAATTCCATTCTGCTCGGCGTTTTCAATAGCATCATCAATAACTTGATCCATATCGATCAAGTTTTGAGCTTCTTGTTCTCGAAGAATCTTTCTTGCTTCACGCACCGTGACTTTCTTATGCTTGGTTTTTTTTGGCATCATATCTCCAAAAATGTTACCAATTGCAATTCCAATGCCCTCATTCTGCATATCAAGCTGGTTAGTATTCATAGAATCTTCAACTTCAATATCGATGAGCTGCTCTTCTAGCTTACCGTCTCGAAGCTGGACTCTAACCTGTTCTTTAGCCATAGCAACATCTTCAGGAATATTTTGCTTTTCCTGGTTTTGCTGTTCTTCATATTGCTTCTTTTGACTCGGGTAATTGGAATTGTTTAGAAAAAAGTCAAATGGGTTAGGTCCATTTACATTCTTCACGCTATCTGAAGAAGATCCTGGCACAAGTGCGTCGATAATCTTTTCTTCTACAATTTCATCAGCAATTCCATATTTTTCATTAATTCGCTGCTGCTTAGTAATTCTCACTGAAGCCTCTACCAAGTCTCTTACCATGGAGTCGACATCACGACCCACATATCCAACTTCAGTAAATTTTGTAGCCTCAACTTTGACAAACGGAGCTTCCATAATCTTAGCAAGTCTTCGTGCAATCTCAGTTTTTCCAACACCGGTTGGTCCCATCATTAGAATGTTTTTAGGCGTAATTTCTTCACGCATCTCCTCTCTAAGTTGACTGCGTCTATATCTATTTCTCAAAGCAATGGCGACCGACTTCTTTGCATCAGCCTGCCCAATAATATATTTGTCTAGCTCAGCGACTATCTGTTTAGGAGTCATTGTCTTAATATTCTGTTTCATAGATCCCTCCTATAGTTTTTCAACTGAAATGTTGTTATTTGTATATACGCAGATGTTAGAAGCAATCTCAAGAGATTTGCGTACAATGCTTTCAGCATCTAAATCAGAGTTGTCAAACAGTGCGGTTGCCGCAGCATACGCATAATTTCCTCCTGAACCAATAGCAACCACGTCCTTATCCGGTTCAATAACTTCTCCATTACCAGAAATTACTAATAAATCATCTTGGTCAACAACTATCATTAACGCTTCTAAACTTCTTGTTGCCTGGTCACCTCTCCAAAATTGTGCCAAGTCAACCGCTGCACGCTTTAGATTACCATCGTGCTCTTGAAGCTTGTTCTCGAACTTATCTGTTAGAGAAAACGCATCCGCAACAGAACCCGCAAATCCTGTAAGCACTTTTCCCTTAAATATTTTCTTGACCTTCTTTGCGCCATTCTTCATTATAGTGGTTTCGCCCATTGTTACCTGGCCATCCCCACCGATACATATATCTCCATTAGGTCTCTTTACTGCACAAATAGTTGTTGCATGAAATTGAACCATAGATTCACCTCCATTAAATTTATATTATTTATCTGTGCTGTAATTGCACTTATCGTTTGAGCACTTGATCCTGGCTTTCTTACCCTTTCCTTCAAGAAGCATTGACCCGCATTTTGGACAAAGAGCACCGGTAGGCTTATCCCAGTACGAGACTTCACATTCAGGATATCCGCTACAGCCGTAGAAAATCTTACCTCCACGTCTAGTCCTCTTTTCAATTATTGGCTTACCACAGCTAGGGCAAGAAACTCCAATTTCCTTTATTATAGGCTTTGTATTCTTACAGTCTGGATATCCTGTGCATGCAAGAAATTTTCCAAATCGGCTTTCTTTTATAGCCATCGGCTTACCGCATACATCACACACCTCTTCACTTAAAACTACTTCTTGCTCAATTTTCTCTACTTCTTTTTGAGCAACCTCAAGTTCTTTGCTAAATGGACCGTAAAAATCTTCAATTACGTGCTTCCAAGCTTCTACTTTTAGCTCAACTTGATCAAGATGATTCTCTAGCTCTCCAGTAAATTCTACATCGACAATATCACCGAAATATTCTGAAAGAATTCCTGTTACATCAAACCCAAGTTGTGTTGGAACTAGATTCTTCTTTTCTCTAGTCACATAGCGCCTACCTGTCAGAGTTGTAATTATCGCGGAATATGTGCTTGGTCTTCCTATATTCTTTTCTTCCATTTCTTTAACGATGCCAGCTTCAGTGTATCTAGCTGGTGGCTGTGTAAATTTCTGTTCTTTAATGATATCTTTACACTTTAGTTCATCACCCTCATTTAGCTCTGGAACAAAAGAATCCTTCTCATTTGAAATAGGATAAACTTTTCTCCATCCATCGAATACCATTCTCGATCCAGACGCTCTGAATTTATAGTCATTATTATCTATAGTAACTGAAACTGTATCAAACTCAGCAGCCGACATCTGCGATGCAACAAAACGGGTCCAAACAAGATTGTACAACTTAAACTGATCAGCAGTAAGCGATTCACGAATCGCCTCTGGCTCTAAAGTAACGTCCGTCGGTCTAATTGCTTCGTGCGCATCTTGAATATCTTTATTTTTGTTAGAGAAAGAGTTATCAGAACTGTACTCTTTGCCAAACTTATCAGTGATATAACTAGCGGCTGCTTCCTTAGCAACTGTAGCTATTCTTACAGAGTCTGTACGCAAGTATGTTATGAGACCTCGTGTTCCTATTCCCTTTACATCAATACCTTCATATAGCTGCTGTGCTATCTGCATCGTTTTCTTAGTCTGGAAATTTAATTTTATTGAAGCATCCTGCTGCATACTACTCGTTGTAAATGGTGCATATGGCTTTGGCTTCCTCTTACCAGTCTTTACACTCTCTACGGTGAATTTTCCTGATTTAATCTCTTTTTCTATATTTTCAGCGTCAAACGAATTTTATACGAATATCTTTACCCTTATACTTGCTGAGTAATGCTGTGAAATTATCACCGTAATCAGCAGTTATAGTCCAATATTCTTCAGGAATAAACGAAGTTATTTCATTCTCCCTATCACAAATCATCTTAAGGGCTGCAGACTGAACTCTACCAGCAGAAAGGCCACGTCTTACCTTCTGCCAAAGTAGAGGACTTATCTGATATCCAACAAGCCTATCTAAAACTCTTCTCGCTTGCTGTGCATCAACTAGTCCCATATCAATAGATCGAGGATGCTTAATAGCTTCTTTTACCGCTTCCTTATTAATTTCATTAAAAACAATCCTGCATTCACTACTTGGATCGATATCAAGTATGTGTGCAAGATGCCATGATATAGCTTCTCCCTCACGGTCAGGGTCAGTAGCCAAAAGAATTTTTGAAGCTGCTGCTGCAGCCTTCTTAAGTTCTTTAATCTTATCTCCCTTACCACGGATATTTATATAGCCAGGTTCGAAGTGGTTTTCTATATCTATTCCAAGCCTACTCTTTGGCAAATCTCTTACATGCCCGACTGACGCGAGTACACTATAAGAAGGCCCGAGGTATTTACCTATAACCTTTGCTTTTGAAGGAGACTCTACAATTAGAAGTGTACGTTTTCTAGTTGTCTTCTTGCCTTTTGTTGTGCTTTTCTTCTTAGTTGACGTTGTGCTTGCTGTACTCGGCATCGATTAACCCCTTAATCATAACTTTAGAATATAACTTTTCTACAATATTAGAGTTCATCATAAACCTTGAGATTTTATTTTGCAAGAAATACTTTGCCTCCATAGGTCGTAATGATACCCTTAATTTCGAGCACTGTAAGTATAGCACTGACTTTTCCTGCATTTTTGTTGAGATTGTGTGCAATACTGTCAATCGTACAACAAGTAGACTTTTGAATTTCCATATAGATTTCTAGTTCATCATGTCCAAGAGATTTTTCAATATCATCTGGAATGTACTCAAACCCTTTAATATCAGATGCAACATCATTAATGCTAATCATAGGAATTGCCCCATCTTTAATAAGCTTATTAGTTCCAACGCTAAACTGACTATTAATATTGCCTGGAACAGCATATATACTTTTTCCTTGTTCGCAAGCAAAGTCAGCTGTTATAAGTGATCCACTATTTAGTCCTGCTTCGACAACTACTACCGCTTCAGATATTGCACTGATAATTCTATTTCTCTGTGGAAAAGTGTACTTAGCACCAGGTGTTCCAGGTGGGTATTCAGAAATTATCAATCCACTTTGAGCAATTTTATTATATAACCAAGTATTCCTAGCCGGATAAATTATGTCTATACCTGTTCCTAAAACGGCAATAGCCTTACCACTTGAATTAACGGTCCCTTCATGAGCATAACTATCTATTCCATATGCAAGTCCAGAAACAACGGGAATTCCTGCATGAGCTAACTCTTTACCAATCATTTGTGCAACAATTTTGCCATAAAGAGTGTATTTTCTTGACCCTACAACTGCAACTGATTTCTTTTTAAGTAAACTGATGTCTCCTATACAGTACAGTTTTTGGGGCGGATTATTTATTACTTTTAATGTGTTCGGATAGTTTGGTGAATCTATGGTAAGTATTCTAATATCTTCATTACAAGAATATTTCATTTTAAACTTGCTCCTTATTATGTTCGCTACATCTATAACTTAATGCCTCTGCTAAATGGGTAACATTGACATTTTTTGATTGCTCGATATCTGCAATAGTTCTCGCTACCCTAAGTGTCCTTATATAGCTTCTTGGAGATAGATTTAAGGAGTGGTATGCGCTTTCAAGAAATTCTTTCTCTTCAGTACCTAATAGACACGCTTCTCTAATTTTTTTATCACTAATGTTACCACAGCAAGTCCCTCTTCCCTCAACCTCAGAAAATTTAACTGCATTATCCACCATCAATTTCATTATCTTACTATCTAATATTTCATCTGCATCTTTTTTACTAATCTCAATATCATCATATCTAACCTCTTGCATGGTTAACTGTAAATCAATGCGATCTAAAATAGGGCCACTCATACGCCTTCTATATCGAGCAATCTCTTGAGCAGTGCAGGTGCACTCCTTTAATTCACTACCAAAAAAACCACATGGACAAGGATTTGCAGCCATAACAACTAAAGCTTTACACGGAAATTCATATGCAGCACCTTGTCTAGTAATTACAACCTTATGATCCTCTAGCGGTTGACGTAGTGCTTCTATCTGTGCCGTGTCAAATTCACATAATTCATCTAAGAATAAAACTCCATTATGAGCTAAGGAAAGCTCACCTGGTACGGGGTATAGTCCACCTCCGATTAGAGCTGCACGAGTTACTGTATGATGAGGTGATCTAAATGGCCTACAGTTAATAATATTCGTACCTTTATTTAGTTGTCCCACTACAGAATGAATCATTGTAGTTTCAAGAAGTTCGTCTTTTGAAAGCTTAGACATTATACCTGGTAATCGTTTCGCAAGCATTGTTTTACCACACCCTGGAGGACCAATCATAAGCAGTGGGTGCTTACCTGCAGCAGCAATTACGAGCGCTTTCTTGGCATATTCTTGTCCCCTTATCTCAGAGTAATCATCTTGGGTTATTTCGACAGTTTCATTAGTATCACATACATAATTACAACCTTCACTAAGTTCATTGTTAATTGCCATAATTACATCTTCTAGCTTATTTACACCAATTATTGAAATACCGTCAACCAACGAAGCTTCTTTTACATTCTTAACTGGAATAATAACTTTAGTGATTCCTAATGCTCGCAGCGATATTACAATAGGCAGCACACCGTCTACTGGCATAACCTGACCAGATAAGGATAGCTCTCCTATCACCGCATAAGATTTTGCTTTTTGATTATTCACTACTAATGTGCTTGAAAGAATTCCGATTGCAATAGACAGATCAAGATGACTTCCACTTTTGCTTAGGCTCGCTGGCGACAGATTCACTGTGATATGACCATGAGGAAATTGATATCCTGAATGTATTATTGCTGAACGAATTCTCTCACGTGATTCGATTACTGCTTTTGAAGCAAGACCAACTATATTAAAATTAGGAAGACCATTACTAACACACGTCTCAATGGTTACTTTTTGACCATTAATTCCTCTTATTATCCCACTTGTAATTTTCGAAAGCATTGTCACCTCTAAAAACAATCTTTGTTAACTCGACACTCGATTTCTACAACGTCAAATCGGGCATTATAACTACTAAAATCTCTGTGCTCACGTAAGAAATGATTTGCGACGTTTTTTATATGACGAATCTTATCATGCGATATTGCCTGTGCTGGATATCCATACTTATTACTAGTTCTTGTTTTTACCTCTATAAAACTAAGCACCTTATCTCTAATGTCCATTGCAATGATATCGATTTCTCCTAATTTACATGTATAATTTCTTGCAATTACTTCATATCCCTGCTGTTCAAGAATATCTGCAGCCATATTTTCTCCAAGATTCCCAACTACCTTGTTATATTTCATATTCCCTCCATGTCATTAACTTACATACGATTTATCCATTGCTTTAAACCATTTGTACCACGGAAATGTTTGAGCTTCAGTATTGTTGCACAAAAAGTGCATACAGTGCTGAAATTAGTGCATTTTCAGTCTGTATGCATTGATTTTAAATTTATGATATATTATACCTCTTTATCAAAGCAGAACTTTAGTATCGCTTTTCCGACACCTCCGTTTATATTTGAATCAGTAACATAATCAGCATGTTCTTTAACTATATCCCATGCGTTCTCCATAGCCACTCCAACGCCAGCCAATTGCAGCATTGGAATATCATTTGCAGCGTCACCACAGCACATTAGCTCAGATTTATCTATAGATAATATCTTCATAAGTTCTGCCAGCGCCATGCTCTTACTTGATCCAAGACCACCAATTTCTATATTATTTGGTACAGATGATGTCACATTTGCATCGTCGTAAACACTGACAATCTTGCGGATTTCTTCGAGTTTATCCATATCATCAAAAAAGATGTTAACATTTTCAATTTCTGTTGATTTTTCAAGCATAAATTCAAATATATCATCTAGAGGATTTCTTGTCCTAAGCACATATTCACGCCTTCTATACACACTTCCATTAACATCAATATCGTGGTAAAGCTCTGCATCTATATAAGCCTTTCCATCGTGAAAAGCCTCAAGATATAGCTTTTCTTCTTTTGCAAGATTTACTATTCTTTCAATTACTACTGGATTTATGAAACTTGAATAAACATCATGACCGAGTTTCAAGTCGCGGACATGTGCGCCATTAGATGAGATTATGTATCTAAGCCCTTCTATATTCATTATATCTTCTGGAACGGCTGAAATAACACGTCCTGTTGCAACTACAACATTAATGCCAGAATCAATAGCACGTTCTATAGCAATCTTATTAAGCTCTGGAAGTCTACCGTTACTTCCGAGGGTTGTTCCGTCCAAATCTAATCCGATAATCTTAATAGCCATTTATACCTCTTTAAGTATTTTTACTTGAAATTTGAGCTTAAAAATGATAACTCAATTGCAAATAATATGTGTTTGAATTATAATTCTCTATTGAGCTGATATCAAAATACATTATATATTGAATCGGCTCTTTAATCTATATTTTAAATTTTTGAACAGGATGGCGAAATGAAGATTGCGATTATTGGTGCCGGAAAGTTAGGGATCAGAATTACTGATGCCCTACTCGATGGAGATTACGATATTACGGTTGTAGATAATAATGAGAAAAAACTCGATATGCTCGCTCAGCAGTTCGACGTTTTTACGGTTCTCGGTGATGCGAAAACTATCGAGACACTTAATAAAATCGATGTTAAATCATTCGATTTTCTTATAGCGACTACAACATCAGACGACACTAATATCCTCACAGCTTCGTTTGCAAAAATTCTAGGATGTAAACGTGTAATTGCAAGGGTTAGAGAGCCAGAGCACATGAACCAACTCGACTTTTTAAGAGAGCACTATAATATCGATATGCTCATCAACCCTGATCTTCTTATTACATCAGAAATTTATAGATATTTGGTAGAGAAGTACACTTTAAGTAACGGAATATTTACATCTAGAAGTATTGCACTTATTGAGTTTGAGGCGGACAAGAAACCTCAGCTCATAGGTAAGTCGCTTGTTGAATTTCGAACCATCATGCCAGATATGCTGATGGTTGGTATTTCACGCAAGGGAAAGATGATTATCCCACATGGTAATTCAGTTATTAAACCTCACGATCTACTCTACCTAATCGGTGAGAAAGAAAATGTATTTGCTTTAGCTAGTCGTGTTCACACTAAGATGAAGCATTCCTCTGTACAGAAAGTAATGATCATCGGTGGTGGTAAAACTGGATATTATCTAGCTTCAAGACTTTCCGAGTACGGTGTATTCGTTAAAATTATCGAGAAAGATAAAGCACGTTGCCATTATTTAGCAAATAAGCTTGAAAATGTAATGGTTCTTAACGGAGATGGTTCAAATGTCGGACTCCTTAATGAGGAAGATATGGACGAAATGGATGCATTTGTAACTGCAACTGGTTACGATGAAGAAAACCTCCTTCTCGCACTAATGGCTAAGAACCATGGTATTGAGGATGTAATTTCCAAGGTAAGTCACGATAGCTATACTGATCTAATATCAAAGCTCGGTATAGATGTAGTACTCAATCCGCTTGATATCAGCTGTTCCACTGTTCTGAGACTCATCAGAGGCGCTAAGAAGGTTATCTCCTCTGTCCTCCTGCAAGGTCAGGCCGAACTCATGGAGGTTTATGCTCAGGAAGGTATGAGTATGATTAATATTCCGCTCAAAAATATGAATCTCCCTGATTACATAATCATTGCAGCAATACACCGCGGTATGGAAACTATCATTCCTGACGGAAATACGAAAATAAAGCCAGGAGACCGAGTTACGATAGTATGCATGATTTCCAATATCGGATTTGTAGAGAAGCTATTTAAACCTAATATTAGACTTAACATTCTAAAGTAAACGATATGTATAAACGAGTTATCAACATAATTGGAAAACTGCAATTTATTATCGGAGGTAGCATGATGCTACCTCTATTTGTAGCGATTATTTACAAGGAATATGACTCTGTAGTTGCATTCACTATTACATGTGCACTAACTTTCGGACTAGGTATTTTAACGACTAATATTCTTGGAAAAAACGCTTCCACCGAAGCGCTCCGTTACACAGATAGTTACTTTATCGTTGCTTTCACTTGGATTATGTCATCTGTTCTTGCAGCAATTCCGTTTGTGATACAGGGATCTATTCCTAATGTAATCGACGCCTTCTTTGAGATGTGTTCTGGCTTTTCAACTACAGGTGCGACAATCCTGACTGATGTTGAAGCCCTTCCAAAATCAATGTTATTCTGGCGTTCTGAAACTCAGTGGCTTGGCGGTATGGGAATCATAGTTCTAATGGTTGCCCTAGTTCCTAATCTTGGAGTAAAGGCTCAAAATGTTGCGAGTGCAGAAACACCTGGACCAACTGTAACAAAGCTCACCTCAAGATTCTCAGATACTGCGAGAAGCCTATATATTGCATACGTAATACTTACAATTATACTCATAATTCTTTTACTTATTGGTGGAATGAACTTGTTTGATGCTGTAGCACATGCATTCTCCACTATGGCAACCGGTGGTTTTGGTATCTATAACGATAGTGTTGCACATTTTCATAGCTATTACATAACTTGGGTTATAACATTATTCATGGTAATTGCAGGAACTAATTTCAATCTATTTTTCACCATGATGTTTGACAAGGTAAAGACTGCTCTCGCTGATGAAGAGCTGAGACTTTATGGCCTAATTCTAGTGGTTTCTACATCACTTATAACGCTGTCGCTCCTACTTCAAGGAAGATATAATAACTTATTTAAGGCTGTTACAGATGCCGCCTTTCAGGTAGCAACACTTATATCAACTACTGGATATGCGACCACGGACTTCAACCTATGGCCAGCATTTTGTAAGATGATATTAATCCTCATAATGTTCACTGGAGCGATGAGCTCATCTACTGCTGGAGGAATTAAAATTATACGAGTTCTGTCAATATTTAAGATGTTTAAGCGCGAAGTGCGAGTTAGATTGCATGATAATATCATAGATGATGTTAAGTATAATGGAACTAAGATATCTGGAGAAGTAATGATGTATATGCTTTCATTTGTCATCACCTTCTTACTAACTCTCGGAATTGGAACTATTATTGTATCACTAAGATCTGACGCTGACTTAATAACAGATTTTACTGCTGTTTTGTCCTGTATAAGTAACGTGGGGCCTGGACTCGCACAGGTTGGTCCAATAGAAAACTTTCATTTCTATTCGGATTTCTCAACATTTGTGCTCGCATTAATAATGATAATTGGAAGACTTGAACTTAGTACAGTTCTGATTATGTTCTCACGCTACTACTGGAATAGACATATAGTTTAATGAGGATATCTGATGATTAGTAAAGAAAAAAGATTCGTCCTTCATATGATATTCGCATCGATGATGATATTTGGAGCATTTACAGTTCCATCCGTTTTGCTGTGTATAAGATATCAGGATTATAACGAGTTGATTCATATTGGAATTCTTTCCTTTACAACGTTAACTATAGGCTTTATAGGTCAAAAAGTTTTTTACTACGATGTAAATCGCATGAATTCGAGAATCTGCTTCATGACGACCATTTTTACATGGATCACTATGATTTTTATAACAGCAATCCCATTCTATCTAAGTAGCCTTAACTTATCATTTATTGATTCACTTTACGAGGCCGTAGCTTCATGGACCACAACAGGTACATCGGTGGTAAATTCTGATGTTATGCCTATTGGTCTTCAGATGTTACGTGCTTCATGCAACTGGATGGGTGCTCTTGGAATTATTGTTATTGCACTAAACTTCTTGCCAACTTGGCAATTTGTAGGCAGATCTCTCGTAATTACTGAAATAGCTGGCCCCGGTTTTCTGAAAATTAGTACCACTTTCAGAAAGACATACCGTAGAGCGTTAGCTATTTATATTTCCTTAACTGCCCTTCAGTATGTTTTACTTAGATTAGCTGGCTTGAACAAGAGTGATTCTCTTATAACCTCTCTAAGTAATATCAGTACTGCTGGACTCGTAAATCTTAATAACGGAAATATTATCGGGTATGGCTTAGCGATAAAGGTTATAATTACAATTTTCGCGTTTCTAAGTTCCCTCAACTTCTCTGTACTTCTATTAACATCGCTTAGACAATTTAGAGATATAACTAAGGGTCCGGAATTAAAATTCCATTCAGGAAGAATCTTAGCTACCAGTGTAGTGATTACCGGTATACTGTTCGTTTCATATAACAGAGAGCTATCATCGCTCAAGGAATTTGGAAAAGTTCTTATGCAGGTAATCTCGTATTTCACAACTGCGGGATACGAAATTACTGACACTGGAAATTGGCCAGCAGCTGCTTGTGCAGTAATACTAATACAGATGTTTATAGGAGCATGCGCTATATCGTCTGGCGGAGGTATTAAGGCAGCACGAACAATTATAGCTTTTAACACATCCTCACGAACTTTATATCGTCATATTCATAGAAACATTATCAAACCAATCAAATACGCCGGTACACCACTAAACCTGAACACACTCCTCAGGTGTAACCTTTACATAGTAATGTTTGTTGTAACGTATCTATTCGGTGCACTTGTACTGACTATCAACCTTGATCTTGGCACTGCTCTAAATACATCGATTGCAATGCTAACGAATACAGGCTCATACATTAATCAAACAGCTACTCCGGGAGTAATTGATGATTATTCAGCTATATCAAAAATAGCGATGATGTTTTTAATGCTCGCAGGCAGACTTGAAATCTACCCTGTTATACTCTTATTCTTCAAGAGTTTCTGGAAGAATGATAACGATTTCTTCTAAATAAAAGGCGGGTAATCAAAGTTTTTTAGGATCTAGATATTTTAGGGGTGAATTTTAGAGTCTGGTTTTAGGGGGTCAGATTTGGTATTTGAAAAGAGATGGAATTTATCAATCTACCATAGTTTTACATTCAATTTTTATCCTAGAGACTTTGAATTCAAGCACCTTTTTATTGCTTGTGCAAAGTCATCAGGATTTTCCCATGCCATTGAGTGCCCAGCATTCGGAACAACTTCAACAAGAATACCATGCTCTGTTAATTTATCAAAATCTGCATCAGGTAATGATTTTTCTCCAAAAATAAAATATTTTGGAAATTCAAGTCTATATAAAAGTTCTCTCCATGATACTTTACCGCCACTAACAGCATTAACAGATAATTCAAATGCGGCTTTTGGTAGCCAGTTTCTCAAGGTGGCGGTCCACATTGTATTTCCTGATTTTTTTCATACTCTATAAGTTTCTTTTTCAAAAAGACTTATCTAAATCCATCTCATTAAAAATTTGCAAATTCAAAAACTTGCTCGATCCAGGAGTGCTAGGTTCTAAGTTTGATTCACTAAGTATAAGAGCCTTTACACGACTCTTTAACAAAGCAGACAATTCTATAGCTATTGCACCTCCTAAACTGTGCCCAAATAAAATAATTTTTTTTCTAAATTAAGATCTTCAATAAATTCTTTTTAAGTATTTAACATGTGAAGCAACTGTATATTTAAATAGTAATGGTTTATCACTATAACCCGCACCCAATAAATCAACTAAAAATTATTCTATGTTCACTTCCAAGAGCAGACGCTACTTCAACGTAGTCAAAAGATCCCGCACATCCTAAAACCATGTATAAATACAATTGGTATTGAGTCACCATAAAAAAATCATTATATCGAATTTTATATGCTGTACCTTTTAATATTATATTCTTTCATTTGTACCTCACCATCAACGATCTTTTAAAAATATGCATAATAATAGCCATCCAAAGTTGAAAGACAATATAGCTAGGCTTCCTTTTCAAATGACAACTTACCTTCAATATAAGCAATGTGTGGTCACTGGGAAATAGATATCGTTGTAGGACATAATGCCAGCAAGGAATCTGTCGTCCTGAAATTAGTCGAAAAATAGACTGATTACTATATACCCATAAAGTTACTACCGTTAAGCAATCTCAAAATCTATATATCCGTCTTCTGGACTAGCATCAACAACTCTGATTCTAATAGGCTGTCCGAGTGTAATTGTATTGCCACTAACTTCATCAATGGCAGAATACGACTTCTCATCTATGATATATCTATTACCAAGTAACTCTAGTCCGATAAATCCTTCTATCGTATTTTCAAGCTCAACGTATATACCGTGAGATTTTACTCCACTTACAACTCCATCGAATTCACTGCCGATATGATTACGCATATAAATAACTTGGTAATGCTTTGTGATCTTTCGCTCTAACTCCATCGCATTTCGTTCAGTCTCTGATATATGCTTGCAGGTATCTTCTAAAAATGTTTTATATCCTTTCTCACTTGAAATATAGTCACCTGCATGAATTTGATTTTTAATCGTTCTATGAACGAGTAAATCAGAGTATCTTCTGATTGGTGATGTAAAATGACAGTAGTACTTAAATGCAAGTCCGTAGTGACCTAGGCATTCTGTTGAATAATACGCCTTCTGCATTGTTCGAATCATCACTCGGCTTACTAGTGCTTCTTCTGGCTTACCGTCAATCATACATAGAATATTACTTAGTTCCTTCGTCTTTATCGAATCTGATTTTCCATTGAGTGTAAAGCCAAGATTTAACAAAAACTGCTTAAGCTCCATCATTTTAAGCATATCGGGTTTCTCATGAACTCTATAAGCAAGTGGTAATTTCGCCCAGAAATAATGTTCAGCAACAGTCTTGTTCGCAGCGAGCATAAATTCCTCTATCATACGATTAGAAACTCGACGTGCAGCCAGTACAACATCTATTGGGTCACCGTCATCATTTAAAATTATCTTTGATTCTGGTAAATCAAAATCAAGGCTCCCGTCACGTTTACGCCTTCTTGACAGGACCTTGTATAACTCACATGCATCGGTAAGCATCGGAAATACATCATTATACTTTTCAATCAAATTCTCATCATGATTCTCTAATATATCCGATACATCATCGTATATAAGCCTGTAATTAGACTTAATTATCGATTCGTTAATATCATAATTCACAACATGACCATCGCCATCTATTTCCATTGCACAGGTAAGTGTGAATCTCTCTACTTCTGGATTCAAACTGCACTCACCATTAGATAGACGCTCAGGAAGCATTGGCATCACTCTATCTGGTAAATATACACTATTTCCTCTACTTATAGCTTCCTTATCGAGAGCACTTCCTTCACGTACATATTCCGCAACATCAGCGATGTGTACGAGCAACTCGTAGTTCCCATTGTCTAACTTGCTAACACTTATAGCATCATCAAAATCCTTTGAGTCAGCACCATCAATAGTTACAGTCATAATTTTTCTGTAGTCTTTACGTCCATTCAAAGGGGCAATCTTAACTCTATTAGCTACTGCCTCTGCTTCATTTATTACACGATTAGAAAAATGTTGTTTAACGCCATAATCGGCTATATGACTCAAAATATATTCATCGCTATCTCCAGATCTAGCAACTATGGTTTTAACCTTTCCTTCAGCAATATAATCGCCTTAGGGTATCGTAGAATCTTTGCTTTAACCACATCACCAGGTTTAGATGCGCCGATATTCTTTTTAGAAACCATTATATAGTCGTTATTATTATTAATCGGATTGACTAGGTATAAACCGCGCTCCCTAATTAAATGTCCTACAATATATTGGCAGCTGCGTTCGATGATTTTTTTATTATAACCTTCAAATGCTCCATGACGTCTGTAATTTTCATGAGCCTTCACTCGCACAATATCTCCATTCATAGCGCCATTCATATCTCTTCCAGATACAAAAACATCATCACCATTCTCAGGACACACGAAACCAAAAACCACGCTTATTCTTTGTGAGTTTACCTTCGATAATCATTGATTTCCCTAAGATTTCTCTTAGATTTCTTTTATTTTTTTCTTTTCCTAGACATATTATCCTACTTCTAAATATAAAAATAGGCCGACAAAAAGTCGGCCTTAATAATCTATCGATTATTATTATTCTTCTGTAGCTTCAACCTCAGCTTCAGCTTCTTCCTCATCACCGAGTAGCGCCTTGATGCTTAGGCTGATTCTCTTTCTATCTGCATCAATTTCCATAATCTTAGCAGTAATAGAGTTACCAAGCTCAAGCTCTTCAGAAACATTTTCAACTCTTCTGTTAGCAATCTCAGAGATGTGTACTAATCCGTCAAGACCAGCCTCTAGCTCAACGAAAGCACCGTAGTCCTTAAGCTGAACTACCTTACCCTCGATAATCTGACCAATCTCGTACTTTGAACCAACTAGTGACCATGGCTCAGGCTGAGTCTGCTTTAGACCAAGGGAAATCTTTCCCTTATCCTCATTCAATGCAAGAATCTTAACATTGATGATATCTCCAATGTTGAGAACTTCCTTAGGGTGCTTTAGCTTACCCCATGAAATCTCAGAGATGTGAAGTAGACCATCAACTCCACCGATATCTACGAATGCACCGTAGTCAGTGAATCTCATTACCTTACCTTCAACAACATCGCCAACATTTAGGTTTGCCCAAATCTCTGCTACCTGCTTACGCTTTTCGTCAACTAGTACAGCCTTTCTTGAGAAAACTGCTCTGTTACGTTTGTTGTCAACCTTGATAACCTCAACATCTACTGTCTGTCCTAGGAATTCATCGGCATTTTCAACATATCTATCAGAAAGCTGTGATAGAGGAATAAATCCTGAAATCTCCTTATATGCAGCAATTACTCCGCTATTAACGGACTTAATTAGCTTAACAGAGATAATCTCCTTGTTAGCCTGTGCTGCAGCAAGCTCCTTGAAGTTCTCGTTCATCTCGAGTCTCTTCTTGGAGAGAAGGATTCCACCTTCACCATCATCTGACTTCATTACCTTAGCCTGGATTTCATCTCCCCTCTTTGAATAAATCAGCTAGAGTCTGTCCTGGCTCTAGAGATACCTCATTCTTCGTAAGGATTCCGTCCTTTTTGCATCCAATGTTAACGATTACCTCGTTCTCCATTACCTGATGCACAGTTCCATCAACAATTTCTCCAGGTCTTGGTAGACGTAAAGAATTCTCAATGTCATCCATAAAATCCAACATTGGATTGTGATCCACATTAGCTGTGACATTTTCGCTCATACTAGCAATAACCTCCTTAATAATCCATTCGGGTGTTGAAGCACCCGCAGTTACACCTATTTTATTATACTTGCCTAACTCTTTCAACTCTAAATCTGAAATATCCTGTATAAATATTGCATTTTTACAGTTTTTTTTCGCAATTTCGTATAGTTTTTTTGAATTCGAACTATTGGGGTCTCCGATAACAACCATAAGGTCTACTTTAGCAGCCAATTCTGCACAGCTTTCTTGCCTATCTCTGGTTGCATTACAAATCGTATTTTTTATCTCATATCTGAGTGAGGCTTTGTCAAATATACGAAGAATCGAATCTAATAATTCTCTCCTAATCGTAGTCTGACATACAATGAGAGGAATCTTATATGAATCAAAACTCTTTACAAAATTCTCAGCCTCATCTTCATTTTCAAGAATGGTACCGGAGTAATGACACCACCCATTCGTAGCTTTTACTTCTTGGTGATTAGCGTTTCCTACGATTATTACCGGACGCCCTTCTTCATATGCTTCTAGTACCAGCTTATGGATTTTAGTTACAAATACACATGTGGTATCTATTAACTCTACGCCTTTTGATTCTGCCTCATCGTAAAACTCTTTTGGTTCTCCATGAGAACGCACGATAACAACATCACCTTCTTCTGCTTCATCTAGTGAAGTAATCATCTCGACTCCCATTGAAGCAACTTTGTCGGTGACAGACTTGTTGTGGATGAGATTGCCACACGTATAGGTTGTGCGGCAATCATGCTTTGCTTTATCAATTCGTTCAAATGTTTTTGTCAATGGCTTTTTCAACACCAAAGCAAAAATCCAGAAACGATCAGCCCTTATTATCTCCAATTATCCCCCTAATCTGTTCCTTAGAAGCACTTAGCTCCAGGGAACTTAGCACCTGCACCGAGCTTATCTTCGATTCTTAGAAGTTGATTGTATTTAGCTACTCTGTCTGTACGAGCAGGTGCACTATCTTTAATCTGCATAGCATTAATACCAACTACTAAATCAGCAATTGTCGTATCTTCAGTTTCACCAGATCTGTGTGAAACAATTGCATTGTACCCGTTCTTCTTAGCAAGTGCAATTGCCTCAAGTGTTTCCGAAATGCTTCCAATCTGGTTAAGCTTAATCAGGATTGCATTTGCGCAGCCGAGTTCAATTCCTTTAGCTAACTTCTCTGGGTTTGTAACAAATAAGTCATCACCCACGATCTGGATCTTATCTCCAAGCTTCTCTGTCATAAGCTTCCAGCCATCCCAATCATCTTCATCCATTCCATCCTCGATGGAAGCAATTGGGTATTTGTCACAGAATTCAGCCCAGTTCTGAACTAGTTCTGCAGCACTGAACTCTCTACCTGACTTTGGCATCTTATAAAAACCCGTCTTCTCAGTTTTCCATCCGCTCGCTGCTGCATCTATAGCAATAACGAAATCGTCTCCTGGTGTATAGCCAGCATTATTAATAGCAGCCATGATATAATCGAGAACTTCGAATTCATCCTTGAGATCTGGTGCAAATCCACCTTCATCACCAATTCCAACAGAGTATCCCGCTTTCTTGAGGTCCTTTCCTAGCTGATGATAAACCTCTGCACACCATCTTAGGCACTCCTTAAAGGAAGGTGCTCCAACTGGCATAATCATAAACTCCTGAACATCTACAGTGTTAGAAGCATGCTCCCCGCCATTTAGAATATTCATCATAGGTACAGGAAGTGTATTCGCATTAATTCCACCAAAGAATTTAAATAACGGAATCCCTAGTGACTGTGCCGCAGCCTTTGAACAAGCGAGAGAAACTGCAAGAATTGCATTGGCTCCAAAATTGCTCTTTCCTTTAGTTCCATCTGCGTCAATCATAAGTTTCTCAATAGCATGAATATCCTGAACATCTTTCCCAACAAGCAGTGTACTGATTTCATTATTAACGTGTTCTACTGCTTTTAGAGACACCCTTTCCTCCATATCTTGACTTATCACCATCTCTAAGCTCTAGAGCTTCATATATACCTGTAGATGCTCCACTTGGTGTATCACCTACTGCTACAGTTCCATCTTCAAGCCATACTTCTGCTTCAACTGTAGGATTACCTCTCGAATCAAGAATCTCTCTGCCAATTACCTTTGTGATTAATGTTGACATACCATACCCTCCGTTTATTAAAATAAATTATACATTATACTCATAACAATTATTAGTTATTTCTGAAGCTCAAATGCAGCTTTTGCAATCTCCATAAACGTTCCAACTTCAAGGCTTGCTCCTCCTATCAGCCCACCGTTAATATCTGGCTTTGCAAGCAGTTCATGTGCATTAGATGGCTTCATACTGCCGCCATACTGAATTATCATAGTTTCAGCAACATCAGTACCAAACAATCCTTCTACCATGCCGCGAATAAATCCACACATTTCTTCTGCCTGCTCGGGAGATGCTGTCTTGCCAGTACCAATCGCCCAGATTGGCTCATAGGCAATTACAATTTGCGAAACCTCCTCAGGTGTAAGTCCATTTAAATCTTCGGTTATCTGTCCGCTAACGAATAACATTGCAGTCCCAGCTTCTCTAACCTCTAAACTTTCTCCAACACATAGAATCGGAGTAATACCTGCCGCAAGAAGTGCTTGTAGCTTACGATTAACCGTTCCGTCTGTCTCAGCAAAATATTCTCGTCTTTCCGAATGTCCTACAACACAGATATCTACACCTAATTCTTGTAGCATCGGAACAGAAATTTCTCCCGTATAAGCACCGCTCTTTTCGAAATGCACGTTCTGTGCACCTACTTTTATTCCTGTACCTTCAAACTCACTTTTTAATGATTGAAGTTGTGTGAAAGGCGCTATAATAGCAAGCTGCTCTGGATGTTCAATCTGCTCACCTTTTAACTTTTCAGCAAAGACTTTCGCTTCAGCAATTGATTTATTCATCTTCCAATTGCCAGCGATTAAAAATTTTTTCATCTTAATATCCTATCCTTAAATTATTTATCACTTAGGCAAGCGATTCCTGGGAGTTCTTTTCCCTCTAGAAATTCTAGACTTGCTCCACCACCAGTAGATATATGTGTCATTCTATCAACTAGAGCAAACGATGATACAGCAGCTGCAGAATCACCGCCACCGATAATAGTTGTAGCACTGCTTGAAGCAAGGCATTCCGCAACGGCCTTAGTACCAGATGCGAATGTAGGCATTTCAAATACACCCATCGGTCCATTCCAGACAATGGTCTTGCACTTCTCAAGTTCACTGCAATATAACTGTTCGGACGCTGGGCCTATATCCATACCCATCATATCATCAGGAATTTCTGAAACACTGTAAACGCCATGGTATGAGTCATTTGAAAACTCTTTTGCAGCCACAACATCTACAGGAAGTATAAGCTTAACACCCTTTGCATCAGCTTCTGCCTTTATCTTACCAATAAGTTCATAACCTTCCTCATCGAAGATAGATTTTCCAATACTATATCCTTCAGCTTTAAGGAATGTGTAAACCATTCCACCGCCTATGAATAGATAATCCACCTTATCAAGTAGATTTATTATTACTGGAATTTTGTCCTTTACCTTGGCACCACCCATTATTGCAGCCAATGGTCTTTCAGGTGATTCGATAGCGGCTCCAAGGAACTTAAGTTCCTTTTCAATCAAGAAACCAGACACCGCAGGGATATAGTCAGCAATACCCGTAGTTGAGGCATGTGCTCTATGTGCAGTACCAAAAGCTTCTTGTACAAAAACATCGCCTAGAGATGCTAGAGCCTTTGCAAATTCAGGTTCGTTCTTTGTCTCTTCATTTCTGTATCTAACGTTCTCAAGTAGAGCAACATCTGACGGTTCTAGGCTCTTGACAGATTCGGAAACAGAATCGTCAACAACTACATCTGATTTAAAGAATTTAACTCCTAAGCCAAGCTTTTCGCCGAGTCTATCTGCAACCGGAGCTAACGAAAATTCAGGATTAGGCTCCCCCTTAGGTCTTCCAAGATGCGATAGGATAATAACTTTTGCTCCCTGATCACGAAGATAGTTTATAGTAGGGAGCGCTGCTACGATTCTCGTATCATCGCTGATTTTCCCATCTGAAAACGGGACATTAAAATCACACCTTACTATTGCTGTTTTCCCAGCCCACTCAATGTCCCTAATTGTCTTCTTCATATCGTGCACCTCACTTGTACAAAATAAATGATATGCCGCGCAAAAAGCACGGCATCATATAGTTATATTAATTATTTATTATCAACCTTACCCATGTGCTGAATGAGTCTAAGAAGCTGAACGCTGTATCCATATTCATTGTCATAGAACATGATAAATTTGAAGAACTTATCGTTTAGCTCGATACCCTCTCTTGCATCGTAGATGCAAGTGCACGGATCGCCGATAAAGTCGCACGATACAACTTCATCATCAACGTATTCGATGATTCCTTTGAACTCGTTCTCAGAAGCTTCCTTCACCTTTGCGCATATCTCTTCATAAGAAGCAGAGTTTTTAAGAATCAGATTAAGGTCAATTACAGACACGTTAGCTGTTGGTACACGGTATGCCTTACCAGTTAGCTTTCCTTCAAGTTCCGGAATTACAAGTGATACAGCCTTAGCTGCACCTGTTGTTGTAGGGATTATGTTATTGAAAACAGATCTCCCTGTTCTCCAGTCCTTCATGGATCTTGCATCTACAACCTTCTGCTTAGCTGTCGCAGCATGGATTGTGGACATAAGGCCCTCGATCAATGCCCCAGTTATCATTGATAACCTTACAGAGAGGTGCTAGACAATTTGTAGTACAAGATGCATTTGAAACTACATTAACATTGCTATCATACTCATCATGGTTAACACCGTAAACGAATGTAGGTGTTGCCTTTATCTTTGCAGGAGCAGAAATAATTACTTTCTTAGCACCAGCTTCGATGTGCGCCTGAGCTTTCTCAGTTGTGTTGTAAGCACCAGTACCTTTCTACGATGTACTCAGCTCCACACTCTCCCCAAGGAATGTTCTTAGCGTCATCTTCCATATATACTCTAATCTTTTTGCCATTTACAACGATTCCATTTTCATACTTCTCAACAGTTCCTGGGAATCTGCCGAAAGTAGAATCGTATTTGAGCATATAGACGATATAATCTAGATCGGAGTTACGCCAGTTAATACCTACAATTTCGATATCTTCCATATCAAGAGCTGCTCTCATCACGACTCTTGAAATTCTTCCGAATCCGCTAATACCGACTTTAATCATTTTTTTCCTCCTTAACATCTCGAAAAAAAGATAGCCATTACCTTAAATAATGCTACAGAAGCTCAGGGAATCCGTTCTGACGGAGAGCTTCAAACAATACTATGTTGACTGAATTAGATAGGTTTAGAGATCTTAATCTAGTATCCTCACTCATTGGAATCCTCGATCGCTGTATCATGATGACGACTTATCAAATCTTTTGGAAGACCTTTCGTCTCCCTTCCAAATAAGAACATGTCTCCGTCATGATACTCGAAATCTGTATATTTGTTTTCACCATGAGTAGTTGCCAGAAAGAGTCTCGCATCGTCATATAGCGATAGAAATGCTTCTAGACTATCATGCACAACTAAATCTACGTACTTCCAGTAATCGAGTCCAGCTCTACGAACCGCCTTTTTCATCGATATTAAACCCCTAATGGTTTAATTAGATGAAGCTTGGTGTTAGTAGTCGCGCAGGTTCTAGCAATATTACCAGTATTCTGCGGTATTTCTGGTTCAACTAGGACTACATGTAAAGACAAAGTTATCTCCTTAAAAACTAAAAACTTTCAACAAAAAAATATAATATCAGTTAGATGTTGTATTTTCAATAATGCAATTCTAAAATTATTTTTGATTATATCTACATAGATCTCCTATACAGCAGCTATCACACTTGGGATTTCTTGCTGTACAGCACTGTCTACCATGAAAAATCAATACGTGATGCATATGCGACCATCTATTCTCAGGGATTATCTTCATGAGAGCCTTTTCGGTTTTCAAAACGTTGTCTTCTGTAACTAGACCGATTCTATTAGAAACTCTAAATACGTGCGTATCTACTGCTATATGCGGTTCACCGAATCCTACAGACATAATGACATTTGCAGTCTTGCGCCCAACGCCTGGTAACTTTTGAAGCTCTACAAAATCTTGAGGTACTTCGCCCCCATAGAATTCGCATAGCATTTTACCAATTCCTACTAGACTTTTGGCTTTGTTCTTATATAATCCCAGAGTCTTAATCATCTCCTCTACATCTTTAATATCTGCTTCAGCTAGCTGACTTGGCTCTACATAAGTGCTGAACAATTTAGGTGTTACTTTATTTACACTTGCATCCGTTGTCTGAGCAGATAGTACTACCGCAAGAAGCAGGTGGAATATTGAATCATGATGCAGCGCGCAATCAGCATCAGGATAAGCTGATTCAAGCTTATCTAATACAGTCTTAACTTCATCTTTACTCTTAAAATAATTCTTTGCCATACGTTTTTTCATATTGTTTCCTTTTGTTTTCCTTTATTTTCAGACACTTTTATTCATTGACTTTATGCATACTTTAATTATAATTGTATACGCAGAGTACAGCTATTAAAATTGTATACTCTATTATAAATGTGTAATCATTGGAGGTAATCATGGTAATGAACGCAAAACTTGAGAGTAACCAGCCACTATCAAACAGTCTATTTGTACAGATTCAGAAAGATATTCTGAGTGGCAAAATCCCGGCTAACTCCAAGCTTACGGAACAGGCAATTTGCAAGAAATATAATGTTAGCAGAACACCAGTACGCGAAGCATTTAGGCAGCTAGAATCAGATGGTTTAATCGAAAACATACCAAATCGCGGGGCATATGTTATCGGATTATCTAGCCGCGATATCTCAGACCTTTTTGACCTAAGAAGAACATTTGAAGTTCAGGCTGTTGAGTGGGCAATTGAGCGTATGACCGATGATGAAGTTGAGACACTGAAAGAGAATATCGAGTTTATGGAGTTCTATACTCTTAAAAATGACGTTGATAAAGTTCTTCAGTTCAACTCTTCATTCCATAATATAATATATAAGGGAACTAAAAACAGGATGCTCTACCTGACACTCTCAACTTACCAGACTTACCTAAAACATTCTGCCCCTGCTAAGACATTCTCAGATGATTATCTCAAAACCATCCTCGAAGAGCACAAAGCTATTTTTGAAGCCTTTGAAACTAAGAATATTGCTGCTGGCAAGAACGCCATGGAGTATCACATGAAGCAGAGTAAGCTGCGCAGAATGTCACACCTTTTTAAACAATATATCAATGCGATAGTATCTTTAACAGTGATGTCTAATGATACTACCGCATTTTTATTTTTAAATTAATCCTGTTTATTTAGCTTATGCTCTATCCAGCCAATTATATCCTTTATAACTTGTTGCTTGCAGCTATCATGCAAAATGTCATGATAGCAATCCTTGTATAATTTATACGAAACCTCGTTATGTCCCTTTGAGTTTAGCATATTAGCAATTCTCATCACAGAACTACCACAATTACCTCTCTGATCTTCAGCTCCTGCCAGTATGTATATTGGAATATCTGGCAATCTTTCAATACCATTCTTTCCTTTAAGCTGTTCTATAACCCTAATTATCTCCCTATATGCCGACGCTGTGAGCATAAAACCGCAGTTTTCATCATCTACGTAGCATTTCACTTCCTCTTCATCACTACTTAGCCAGTAAAAATCATTATAAGGTGAAGATCCTGCTAGTTTTCCAGTCTGATACATCGTGTTATGAACACTTTCAGATATGGAGTTAAAACCTTTTCTCTTTATATGATTATTTGCATTTATTTTGATGAGACTAAGTGCTGCAGGAATCTCTAGATTTTCCATTGAAATTAGCATCGAAACGTCACCATACTCGATTGTATAAAGTTCACAAAGCATTGCCCCAAAGCCAGCTCCAATCAAGATTTTAGGCACATCTTCTCCGACTTCAGATGAGACATATTCAAATAGTGATTTGATATCTGCTAGTAGATCTTTATAAGAGTTTTTGCGTAAACCAAAACATCCCCGATGCCCTTGTTTGCTCATACCATGCCCTATAAGGTCATTGCCACAAACGTAAAATCCAGCATCATGAAGAGCCGTTGCTAACTCTTTATAGCGAAGACTATGTTCACTTATGTCGTGCACTATCTGTACTACTGCACGCGGATGAGCACACGTGTATTTGAAAGAAACAACTTGCCCCTCTTTATTCGCCGCTCTTCTATATATGTCCCTGTATTCTCCCATTTGTCCCCCTTACTACACTGTGCCCATAATATTTCGGAAATACTTTTTATCTACTATTTGATAATTAGCAAAATATCAAATTGAAATTAACACCTATATATTCAAGTATAACATAAGAGATAGGTGCAAATGAAACACCTATCTCTATGCATATGCCCTTATTAACTTTTTTGATACCTTCGCTTATATTTTTAGCGAACTTGGAAACGAAGACCGTCATCTGATGTTGTTATTTCGATAGTTTGACCATCATTAACCTTGCTTGAGATAATCATCTCTGCAATCTGGTTTTCAAGGCTCTTCTGTACAAACCTCTTTACGGGTCTAGCACCGAATTCCTCATCATATGACTCTTTTGCTATATATCTTCGTGCTTCTTCAGTCAGTTTTAGACCAATCCCACGTTCTTCTAGCCTCTTAACAAGCGACTTTATAGTTAAATCTACAATTTTCTCGATTTCATCAAGAGAAAGTGATTTGAATACAACTATATCGTCAATTCTGTTAAGAAATTCAGGTCTAAAGAATGACTTTAGCTGAGATTCAGGTAGGTTTGAAGTCATGATGATAATCGTATTCTTGAAGTCAACAGTACGTCCTTGGTTGTCTGTCAATCGTCCATCATCAAGAAGCTGTAACAGTATATTAAATACATCTGGATGTGCCTTCTCGATTTCATCGAATAGAATAACACTATACGGTTTTCTTCTTACAGCTTCCGTGAGTTGCCCGCCCTCATCGTAACCTACATAACCAGGAGGCGAACCAACTAACCTTGACACTGTATGCTTCTCCATGTACTCAGACATGTCGATTCTTATTAAATTTTTCTCAGTGTCGAAGAGTGTTTCAGTAAGCGCCTTTGCAAGCTCAGTCTTTCCTACACCTGTTGGTCCTAAGAAAATAAATGAACCAACTGGACGACTCTCATTTTTAAGACCGGCTCTAGCCCTTAAAATTGCCTCTGAGACCGCAGTAACACCCTCGTCCTGACCTATTACCCTCTTATGAAGAATATCCCCTGAGTTGAAGTAATTTTTCGCGCTCTGATTCTGCTAGCTTACTTACTGGAATTCCAGTCCACTCAGAGATTACAGCCTGGATTTCTTCTTCACCAACTTCTTCTCTAAGCATTCTGCTTTCATTTGCCTGTTCAGTTTTATTTTTGAGCTCTTCAATCTCCTTCTCAAGGTTTGGCAAATCACCATATTTGAGTTTAGCCAGCTTTTCTAGATTGTATTCACGTTCAGCAGTTTCTATCTTATGACGAAGTTCATCTAGCTCTAGCTTCTTATTCTTGAGCTCCTGAATCATATTCTTTTCATTAGACCACTTAGCTGTTAATTCATCGTTTTCAGTCTTGAGGTTAGCAAGCTCTTCGCTAATGGCATCGAGTCTACTCTTACTTGCCTTATCATCTTCTTTTGATAATGCTTGCTTCTCAATCTCTAACTGCATTATCTTACGCGAAATCGATCAAGGTCTGAAGGCATGCTATCAATCTCGGTTCTGATTCTAGCCGCTGCCTCATCCATAAGATCTATAGCTTTATCAGGTAAATAACGATCGCTAATATATCTATTTGAAAGCGTTGCACAAGCAATTAAAGCATTATCAGTGATTCTAACACCATGATGAATCTCGAACTTCTCCTTGAGACCTCTTAGTATAGAGATAGTATCCTCAACAGAAGGTTCATCGACCATAACCTTCTGGAATCGTCTCTCCAAAGCAGCATCAGTCTCGATGTATTTTCTGTACTCGTCAAGTGTTGTCGCACCAATGCAATGTAGCTCTCCTCTTGCAAGCTTTAGGCTTTTAGTAGATTACCTGCATCCATAGACCCTTCTGTCCTGCCAGCACCAACTATAGTGTGAATCTCATCGATAAAAAAAGAATGATTCTACCATCCGACTTATCTATCTCATTAAGTACTGCCTTTAGACGCTCCTCAAACTCACCTCTATACTTTGCACCTGCAATAAGAGATCCCATATCGAGTGAAAAAGATTGTTTTACCCTTAAGACCATCTGGAACGTCTCCATTTACGATTCGCTGTGCAAGTCCTTCTACAACTGCAGTTTTACCTACTCCTGGCTGACCAATCAGTACTGGATTATTCTTAGTTCTTCTGGAAAGAATTTCAATGGCTCTTCTGATTTCGAGATCTCTACCTATAACCCTGGATCAAGCTTTTCCTTTTCTAGCTGCTTCAACCGGATCTGTGCCGTATTTATTTAAAGCATCATACGTATCCTCTGGGTTCTGACTCGTAACTCTCTGATTACTCTCTAACCATAGTAAGTGCTTTCATAAATTCATCTCTATTAATGCCGTACTTAGTCATAATTCTATGAACATCTTGATTGCTAGAATCAAGAATTGCTAAATACAGATGTTCAACACTTACATACTCATCTTTAAAATCAGATGTAATTTGCTCTGCCTTAGTTAATACATTATTTAACTCTGGACTCATGTAAATTTGAGAAGCTGCTCCAGAAACTTTAGGTAATTTTTCTAGAGAAGACTCTAAATCAGCTTTAAGAGCTCTCACGTCCACATTCATCGCTTCTAAAAGTTTGGGAATAAGCCCCTCGTTATCACTTATTATTGCATAATGGACATGAATAATCTCAAGCTGCTGGTGTCCATATGAATTAGCTATACTTTGCGATTCGAGAATGGCACCTTTGCATTTTCTGTGTATATCTTTCAATATTCATTGCCTTCCTCCTTAATTAATCAATTTATTATAAGCTCAGCATTTACTATATAATTAAATTTAGCACTCGTCTGTGACGAGTGCTAATAATTAATGTGATGATTGTGTGAAGATTCTTATTTTTAAAATGGTCCTCACCATAATATCCTGATATACGCAACTTAATAAATTAGCTAAGCTAAAATAATACCATTTAGAAGAGCCGTATAGATACTGCTAGTCAGTGGATGTAGTATCTTGTTAACGAATCCAAAAAGAAGCATGAGTAGCAAAATAACCCCTCCGTACTGGTAAACTGCTGAATACCAGCTCGTCTTTTTAAGGTTAAATAGCTCAGTAATTAGTCCAAATCCATCTAGTGGTGGAACGGGAATCAAGTTAAATACCATAAGCGTAATATTGACCATTACGACATATAAAAATGTCTTGATAATTAAGCCCTGAATAGAATCACTCAGAACCGCTTCTCTCCCCCATGTACTAATTGCAAATCGTGTTATGATAGAAAACACAATTGCAATTATAAAGTTCATCATTACACCAGCGACTGAAACTATAAACTCGTTAAATCTTGGGTGCTTATAATATCTATTGTCAATCTGAACAGGTATTCCCCAGCCAAATCCACAGAATATCAATGCCGCAAAGCCAAATGGATCAATATGTTTTACTGGATTAACCGTAAGTCTCCCTTTGTATTTTGGGTGCTGGATCTCCAAATGTATCTGATGCCAAAAGCATGTGCAAACTCATGGAAAGAGAGTCCTACAATAATACCTGGCAGTGTCAGCAACATATCAAAGAAATATGTCTTTGGATCACTTAGTCCGCCATCCAGAAAGTTAGTCACTAGGAGTAAAATTAAAACTAATTCCTGGTCCTGAGCGAAGTATATTTTTTTAGATTATCTTTCATACTACATCCCTAATTATGCAAGTATTCCATCAATACTGAATGTCTTGCAATCGGTAATTTTAACATCGACAAGCTGACCAATGATATCCCTGCCTGACGATATATTTACTAGTTTAAACCCATCTGTTCTACCTGAATATGACTTATCATTCTTGCGGCTAGCACCATCTACAAGAACCTGTACAGTGCTATCTGCAAGTTGCAAAATTCTTTTTCCAAAGAATACTTATTTACAACTTCATTTAGTCGTTCAAACCTCTCGTGTTTAATGTCATAAGGAATCTGATCATTAAATCCAGCCGCAGGAGTTCCCTCTCTAGGCGAATAGATAAATGTAAATGCCGAATCATATCCCACATACTCGACAAGTGAAAGTGTTTCTTTAAACTCTTCCTCTGTCTCGCCTGGAAAGCCAACGATTATATCAGTAGTGATAGCAATCTCTGGACAGGCATCTTTAAGCTTGTCAATGATATCGATATACCTCTCTCTATCATATCTTCGGTTCATACGCTTTAAAAACCGTGCTACTACCAGACTGCACAGGCAAGTGTATGTGCTTGCATAGCTTTTTCACAAGTTCTGTAGCAATCAATTAACTCATCAGAAAGCATCTTTTAGGATTTGAAGTCATAAACCTGATTCTGCTCAAGTCCTTCAATTTTTGTTGATTTCCTTTACTAGAGCAGGGAATGTATTTCCTTCATCATCTATAAACGAATTGACATTTTGACCGAGCAACATAACCTCGATTACACCATCTGATGCCAGCTTCCTTTACTTCCTTAACTACGTCATCAGCTGATCGGCTCTTCTCCCTTCCTCGTGTGTACGGAACTATACAGTATGTGCAAAAGTTATTACATCCATACGTGATATTTACGAGAGCCTTGTGCTTATGTAGTCTCTTAGAGTCCTTCTCATCTGGTACAACAGTGCTATTTGCAGTGATTGAAAATTGCTTCTTACCTGTGGTTATTCTGTCGTTAAGTAGCTTTGGAAAATCGCCAATAGTCTGGGTCCCGAACACTACATCTACCCAAGCAAAGCTCTTCTTAATCTCCTCTTGAACACGTGGCTGCTGTGGCATACAACCACAAACACATACTATTCTCGTATCTTTGTTCTCATCGCGCCTTTTTTTAAACTGTCCAAGCATCCCATAAAATCTCTTATCAGCATGCTCACGAACGCTACACGTGTTAAGAACAACTACATCAGCCTTATACGGATTTTCTGTTAATTCATATCCCATGCCTTCAAGCATCCCCGCAACATTCTCGGAGTCATGCTCATTCATCTGGCAACCAAAAGTTATAATGTGATATTTCTTCATCTACTATTTATTCTCTTGCTTCCTATCTCTATTCATCAGCATTTCAACAGCATCTCGTGGGTTTAGTTTGCCATCGATTACAGATTTGATAGCATTAGTAATCGGCATGTCAACCTTGAGTTTTTTAGCAAGCTTGCTCGCTGCTTCAACCGTGTAAAATCCTTCAACTGTCGTCTTAATCTCAGCAACTGCTTCTTCTGGCGTCATGCCACCACCGATTAGAAGACCGCATCGTCTATTTCGCGATAAATCAGATGAGCATGTAACCATAAGATCTCCGATTCCTGAAAGGCCTGCAAAAGTCTCGCTTTTTGCCCCCATGGCTTCTCCGAGCCTTGAGATTTCGTGAATTCCCCTGGTCATGAGAGCTGCCTTAGAGTTATCACCAAAGTTCATACCGTCAGTAATACCGGTACCAAGAGCTATTACGTTTTTAAGAGCCCCACCGAGTTCTACACCGATAATATCACTACTTGTGTACACTCTAAACGTATTGCTCATCATTATATTCTGAATTTCTATTGCTGCTTTTTCATCAGATGATGCTGCAACAACAGTAGTTGGATAGTTGCGAACAATCTCTTCAGCATGTGAAGGTCCCGAAACAGCAACATACTTATTCTTCAGAAATTTCTTTGCAATCTGAGACATGGTCTTGAGAGACTTATTCTCGATTCCCTTTGCTAAATTAACAATGATAGCATTTTTATCAATATACTTCGCATTCTTCTCAAGGAAGCTTCCAAACTGCTGTGCAGGAATAGCAAAAATGATGATATCCCTCTTTCCAACTGCAGTTCTAACATTAGATGTGAATCTAAGCTTGTCATGCAGGATAGCACCAGGTAAATATTTCTCGTTAACTCTGCTCTCGCGAATCTTGTTGATATCGTCTTTATTACGTCCGTATATCGTTACACGGTGTCCATTATATGCTATAACATTTGCAATAGCAGTACCAAAGCTACCATTACCAATTACAGACACAACTCTCTTTTCATCAGTTTTGAGTTTAGGCATTTTAACATCATTGTAATAGTCAACAGGTTCATCTGCTACCTCAATCTTATTATGTTCAATTGCAGTTGCTTCGTTAACAAGCTCATTCTTAAAACCAGCAGCCATAATATCGTCTTCGGTTGTAGCATCAATAACTTCATCTGAAGATTCTTCAGGCTTAGTTTCTTCTGGACTAGTTTCAGCATCTTTCAGCTGCTTTTTCTACTACATTATTATTTTCAGAAACCGCAGAACAATCAGTCTCTATTTTTTCTGAATTCTCTGCATCATCTAGCTGATCTCTAAGCTTTTTTATTTTAGATCTGATGCTCAGCTCTTTCTCCTCACCCTTCATAAGCCTCTTAATGTTACCACGGTGAGTAAATATAATTACGAAAGTCATGAACACGGCAATCGGTATGGCTTTCGGATAGTAATAAAGCATCAAAAGTGGATACATCATTGCAGCGAGTATCGATCCAAGCGACATCTTCTTAGATATAGCCGCAACTACAATTGCAATCAAAGCAGCTGCGAACATACTCGGCCAATTGATGGCCATTGCAGCTCGGAGAAATGTTGCCACACCTTTTCCAATCTCTTAAACTTAAAGACAACCGGATAAATATGTCCTATAACCACAGCCGCAAATGCTAGCATTGCTCCAAGGTTATTAAAATTGCCCTGAGCGATCGAAACTGCAATAAATCCCTTAAATACATCTATCAGCAAAGTGCATATTGCAGCCTTAGTTCCAAGAACTCTTAGAACGTTGGTTGTTCCAGCGTTTCCACTCCCCGCCTTCTTGATATCAATTCCATAGAAGCGCGCAATTAGAGTAGCTGGAGATATATTTCCTATGAAATATGCAACAATTACCATGATGATAAGTGGTAAATACTTCATTATTGTTCTCCCTTTTTCTCATTGAATAAGAATTTGATAGGTGTTCCTTCAAATTCATATGCTTCACGTAACTTATTCTCTAGGTATCTTGAATACGAAAAATGCATAAGCTCACGTGAGTTTATATTGAATGAAAATAGCGGTGGTCTTGAGCCAATTTGACTAGCATAGTAAATCTTGAGACGTTTACCTTTATCTGACGGTGGCTGTCTCATCATCACAGCATCTTCAATTACGCTATTAAGTTTTCCTGTGGTTATTCTTCTTGATCTAATATCTTCAATCTTAGCAGCCTTGTCGATAATATCGAAAATTCGCTTCTTCTCAAGAACAGACGCGAAAATAATAGGAGCGTACGACACGAACTGCAAATCTGCCCTCAGTGTGCGCTCGTAATCCCTCATTGTATTAGTCTCTTTAGCAACAAGATCCCACTTATTGACTACTATCATCAGTCCTTTACCAGCTTCATGAGCGATACCAAGAATTTTCTTATCCTGTTCAGTAAGTCCTTCTGCTGCATCAATCATCATGATACAGATATCGCATCTTTCAACAGACGTAACTGCCCTAATAACACTGAAGTGTTCAATCGAATCATTTACTTTGCTCTTACGTCTAAGACCAGCGGTATCTATAAGTGTATATTCACGATCCTTATACGTAAAAGGCGTATCGATAGAATCGCGAGTTGTTCCGGCAATCGGCGATACGATTACGCGCTTCTCGTTAGTAAGTGCATTTACAAGGGAAGATTTTCCTACGTTTGGCTTTCCTATAATAGCAATCTTAGTAGACTCTTCGTAACCGTAAATCTCATCTGGAAAACCTGCAACTATTGCATCTAGCAGATCACCTATATTAAGCATGTTAACAGAGCTGATTGCAATAGGTTCACCTAACCCCAGCTCATAGAAATCATAGATATTATCGCCGTACTTGGTTGGGTTATCGACCTTGTTTTACTACTAATATGATTTCCTTTCCTGTTCCTCCTTAAGATATTGGCAACGTCGTGGTCTGCAGAAGTCAGCTCTTCTTTACCATCCACCATGAATACAATAACATCTGCAAGTTCCATAGCTGTTACGGCCTGCTCTCTCATCTGAGAAAGTATAACGTCACTTGTATTGGCCTCGATACCACCAGTATCTACTAATGGCAAACTCTCTGCCGTTCCATTCAGTTTCCGCATAGATTCTATCGCGTGTAACTCCAGGCGTATCCTGAACGATGGCTTTTCTCTCTCCAATTATTCTGTTAAAGAATGTAGATTTCCTACGTTAGGCCTACTCACAACTGCTGAGTATAGGTTTACTCATCGAAAATACCTCCTGCAAATTCCTGTGGGTTAAATTCCTTCAGGTCATGTATGCCTTCACCCACACCGATTAACTCGATCGGAAGATTGTATTCATCAGTTACAGTAATTGAAATTCTCCTCTGCCGTACCATCAAGCTTTGTAAGAACTATACCCGTAATATCAGCAATCTCTGAAAAATTCTTTAGCCTGACTGATTGCATTTTTACCAGTCGTCGAGTCAAGCACTATAAGTGTCTCTCTCGATGCCCTCAGGATACTCACGGCTGATGATTTTATCCATCTTCTCAAGTTCTTTTCATAAGGTTGGTCTTATTCTGAAGCCTGCCTGCAGTATCACAAATTAGAACGTCTATATCATTTGCCTTTTGCAGACTGAACGGCATCATATATAACCGCAGCGGATCAGTACCTTCCTCATGGCGAATAACTCGAACACCTGAGCGACTTCCCACTCTACTAAGCTGGTCAGCGGCTGCTGCACGAAATGTGTCCGCAGCTGCTAGCAGAACGGTTTGACCGCGCTCTTTAAAAAGATTAGCAAGCTTTACCAATCGAGGTAGTCTTACCTCCACCATTAATACCGATCATCAGGATTACGAGCGGATAATCAGTCGACAGTTTGTTTCTCTCGCCTTTATCAACAATCTCCGCTATTACATCTGCAAGTGCTTTCTTGATGTCTTCCGACTTGGTTAGATACTTTTGCGTTAATACGCTTCCTTAGCATATTCATTATCTTATCCGTCGTTTCGATACCAATATCCGATATTACAAGGGACTCCTCGAGTTCCTCATAAAATTCCTCATCAATATTCGGATTACCTACAATTACATTAGTAACCTTTTCTGTAAATTTTCTGAATGTGCTTTTATCCTTAAAAGTCCCATCTTTATCCTTTTCCAGTTAAAGCTGTAGCAGTTAGTCTATTCGCTTGAATACTCACTGGGGTCAAATCCATCTTCGAACTTAAGCGAAAGCACTCTGAGATACCCTGCTCTGGCATTGTTACTCCATAGAGTACGTCAGCATGTTCCATAGTTGCCTTATGGTGAGTTATCAGTGCGAACTGTACATCTTCAAAACGTTTGAGGTAATTCGAAAACCTCTCAATATTAGCCTCATCAAGCGCCGCCTCTACCTCATCGAGAATACAGAATGGCGTTGGTTTAGCCTTGATTACCGCAAACATCAGTGCAATAGCCGTAAGTGTCTTCTCACCACCTGACATCAGATTGAGATTCTTGAGCTTCTTACCTGGGAGGCTGTGCAATAATCTCAATGCCTGATGATAACGGGATCCGATTCATCTTCGAGTTCTAAGTTCAGCTGACCGCCACCGAACAATTCTCTGAAGCTGTGTTCAAAGTTAATTACAACCTTATCGAAATTCTCTTTGAATTTATCTCTTATATTGCGCTCCATGTTTGTAATAATCGATCTGAGTTCCTTCATAGCCGTAGAAATATCGTTCTCCTGAGCTGTCATAAACTCATATCTCTTGCTCACCGACTTATACTCTTCAATAGATGATATATTTACATCACCTAGTTCAG
>CAKAFC010000001.1 GCA_916438645.1 uncultured Mogibacterium sp. | reverse complement strand
GCGAAGCCATGCGAAGCTTGATTTCTTTTGCTTCTTTATTACCAGCTGTTATACCGAAATCATCATCTCTTATGTCTTGCGCTTCTGCGAATGATACTTCAAATTCATCCCACAGCTTATCCTTCTGTGTATCGAGTAGCGTTTCGCTCTTGGCGCTTTTAACCTCTAGCTTGTACTTAGCATCCTGTAGTTCGTTCAATTCATGTGCAAGCTTCTTTTCTTCTCCAATCGCTTCTTCGTAAGCTTCCCTATTTTTGTCAATCGCTTCTCCAAGTTCTTTGATACGCACTTCAAGTCCATGCTTAATATCAGTTAACTGTGCAATCTTTTCACTCGATTCAGCATCACTGCTTGTGAGCATGTGGTGCTTACCCTTGAGCTCGTCATACACTTCTTTAGAGTCTTCTATCTCGTTCTCAAGGTCGGTAATAGTGTCTCTAATACGTTCAATCAACTCGTTTAGACCGAGAATCCTCGCATCCTGCTCACTTAGTTGAAGCTTGTTTTCTAGTGTGATTTCACGAAGCTTATTTACACGAGAATCGTATTTTTCAGCTTCACCCATGAGCTCTTCAATATGATTATTAAGTCTAGTGATTTCTTCTTCTGCATCAGTTATCTCTGCTATATGCTTTTCGACCATTTCAGTAGCTCTCTTTATATCACTGTTGAGAGTGTCCATCTCATTTGTATATTGGTCTTTATGTGCACCAGCCTCGTCTGTTAGCTTTTTGATTCTCTCGAGTTCACTACTGATTACCCCCTTGTCAACTTCTATCTGCTGGAGCTCATCATATGCCTTTCCTCTAGACTCTTTGAGCTCAGCTATTTTCGAATTTGCAGAAGCGATTTCTTCTCTAAGCATCGCTATCTGCTCCTTGTACTTATCAGCAGCTTCGCTCAATTCCTTGATTTCATTCTTTCGCTCTAGTATGTTCGCAGACTTATTCTTAAACTTTCCACCTGTAATCGCTCCACTAGAATTAATTACTTCACCGTCTGTAGTAACAATTCTGTAACCTCTACTGGTCATCTTAGAAATTCTAACTGCATCATCCATATTGCTAGTAAAGATAACTCGTCCGAGTAAGTACTCGAGAATGCCGTGATATTTGTCTTCCGTTTTAACAATTTCAGAAGCAATTCCCATATAGCCTGGAGCATTCAAAACTTCACGCTCCCGGATACTGCTTACTATATCTGATGGATGAAAGTGGCAGGAATGTAGCTCTTCCAGCTTTATTATCCTTGAGCCATCTTACTGCAGACTTTGCCGATGCATCATCATAACAGATAATGTTCTGCATCGCTGCTCCAAGCGCAGTTTCTGTAGCGATTTCATATCCAGATGGAACCTTTATAATATCAGATACTGTACCGATAATACCGTTAGTATGCTGCTTCATAAGTAACCTAACAGCATTGTTATAACCTTCATAGTTGCTCTCCATCTCTTCGATGGTGTTTTTACGAGCAAGAGTTCTATTATATTTATTGTTTAAGTCTTCTATGTTTTTAAAGCTCTTACTTGTATGCTCTTCTAGCGACCTGATGCTCGCAACAATCTCATTAATCTGACGAGTTGAAGCATTCTGTCTACTCTCTACTGCAGTATATTGCTTTTCGAGCTGTTTAAGCTGACGAGCATTCTCTGCATCAGTCTCATCCTTACCACTATACTCCTCGCTCAATTTCTCTTTTCTGTCATTAAGCGTGATTACATAGTTCTCAAGAGTTGAGATATCTGCTTTTCTAGTAATATTCTTATTGCTAAGGGTGATAATATCGTCCTTACTGTTATCTATCTCTGAATTAATAGCTTCCAGTTTTCTCTTGCTTTCAGTAAAATCTCTCTCCGCTTCCTGAAGCACAGCTAAAGCTTGTTCCTTCTCTGTTCTATATGATTTTTCATTTGCTTCGAGTTCTGCAAAATTATTATTTTCAACCTTGAGTTTATTATTCGTCTCTTCGATAACAGATTCGAGTCTTGCTAGTTCACGCTCGATTCCCTGAATCTTCTCTTCATTGACCTGCCCACGACTCGTAATAGCATTGAGCTCTTCAATCTTGTTTAGAAGCTCAGCATTCGCATCTTCATATTCCTGATCCAGCTCTGACGACTTTTCTCTGAATCCTTGTATCTGAAGCTCGATTTCTTCCGATTTTTCACACAGCGCTCTAAGCTTTGCTTCCATCTCAATAAGCTCATTACGAGAATTTTCAACAGTGCGAATTAGGCCATCAATATTATGAATTATGATGTTAACCCCTACATATTTATATCTATCTCGGAGGACTATATATTCACTTGCTTTTTCAGACTCATCTTTAAGCGTTCCTATACGACCTTCAATTTCGGCAATAATGTCCTTTACGCGCTCGAGATTATCAGACGCAGCTGCGAGCTTCCTTTCAGCCTCTGCCTTTCTGCTCTTATATAGAACCACTCCGGCCGCTTCTTCAAATATTTCTCTACGATTCTCCGGCTTTGTGCTGACAATCTCTTGAATCTTTCCTTGCCCAATAATTGAATATCCGTCAACACCTATTCCAGTGTCCATAAACAGCTCTTTAATATCTCTCAGTCTACACTGATTTCCGTTTATTAGATATTCACTATCACCAGATCTGTACATACGACGCGTAACCTGCACCTCGTTGTACTCAAGAGGTAGGATGGAAAGAGAATTATCTATAACAAGAGAAACTTCGGCCATTCCTTTAGGTTTTCTGGTAGCAGTTCCAGCAAATATAACATCGTCCATCTTACCGCCTCTGAGAGACTTTGGGCTCTGTTCACCAAGCACCCAGCGTAGTGCATCACTGATGTTACTCTTGCCGCTTCCGTTAGGTCCTACAATGCATGTTATTCCGTCATTTAAGTCGATGGTTACGGGATCTGCAAATGACTTGAATCCCTGTAGCTCTATTCGTTTAAAATACAAGCTATATATCTCCCTTCGTAAGCGCATTGGCTGCTGCCGCTTGCTCTGATTCCTTCTTGCTATTTCCTACTCCTCGGCCAAGTTCTTCGCTATTTGCCAAAACGGCTGTAACGAATTCTTTTCTATGGTCAGGACCTTCTTCACGCAGTAACTTATACTCTATGTGAACACCTTTTATCAGCTCCTGCAGTTTTTCCTGCAAATGCGTCTTATAGTCTTTGTGGAGCTCCCCTTTAATTGCGAGCCTAATCTTGTCTGCAAATAAACCTAATACAACTTTCTCGGCTTTCTCGTACCCACCATCTATTATCATCGCACCAATTAATGCTTCTACAGCATCAGCTACAATCGAGGCCTTCTGTCGTCCTCCACCATTATCCTCGCCTTTGCCTAGCCTAAGATGTTCACCAACTCCTAAGGTTTGTGCTACATCTGCGAGAGACTTCTCGCATACCACATCAGCTCTGGTTTTGGATAGAACACCTTCATGAGCCTCCTGCATGATTACAAAGACCTTTTTACCAACTATGGCATCGAGGAATGCATCCCCAAGAAACTCTAGTCTCTCGTTGTTAAACTCATAGCTTTTACCATGTTCAGATGCATAAGAGCTATGTGTAAGAGCTATTTCAAGTAGCTTTCTATTATTAAATTTATATCCTAGTTTCTTTTCTAAGCTATCCATAAACCTAACATCCATATATTAGAAGCATTAACGTATTGTCCATTCTAATCTCTAGCTAATTATTATGCTTATGCCTTTGCGGTTTCATCGCTTCCAATCTCATCGCTTTCAGCAATTGCCTTCTCAATCTGCCCAGTTACATCTGACTCTACATAATCTCTAGCTTTGAGAATAGCATTATAAACAGCATAGGCCTTTGAACTACCATGAATTTTGAGAACTGGACCCTTTAGCCCTAAAATAGGAGCTCCACCCTCTTCGGAGTAATCGAAGTCCTTCTTCATACCCTTTAGCTGCTTTGCTAATAGTAGTGCAGCTATTTTAGAGATAGTTCCTCCCATCAAGACTTCCTTAAGTCTGCCCATAATTGATAGAGCAAGGCCTTCTGAACTCTTTAGAAATATGTTTCCCGAAAATCCATCAGCAACTACCACGTCACACACACCTGATACCACTTCGCGTCCTTCGATATTACCCTGGAAGTTAATCGAGCTATTTGCGAGTAATTCATATGCTTCCTTATGAAGTTCATCACCCTTTTCAGCCTCAGCTCCAACATTGAGAAGTCTAACATCTGGACTTTCCTTGCCTTTTACGTTCTGAACAAATATGCTTCCCATAACACCGAATTGATATAGGAACTCCGGTTTACAGTCCACGTTAGCACCGCAATCGAGAAGAAGAGTTGTGTCATCTTTTCCTATCTGTGGAAAAAACGCTGCTATCGCTGGCCTCTTTATACCTTTGATACGTCCAAGACCCAGAAGACCAGCTGCAAGAAGAGCGCCTGTGCTTCCTCCTGAGATGAAGACATCTGCTTCGCCTTCCTTAACCATATTCATTCCACGATTAACTGTTGAATCCTTCTTCTTGCGAACTGCCATCGCTGGAGATTCGTTGTTTGTAATAACCTCTGTAGCATTAACGACTTCTATGTTGATTCCGTCCCATTTCTGTGCACTCAGTTCTTCTTTTATTAATTCCTCAGCGCCAATGATTACAACTGTATCTTCAATCTCTCTTGCCGCCTGAATTGCACCCTTTACTATTTCCTGAGGAGCGTGATCTCCGCCCATACCATCGATTAGTATTCTCATAGTCCCTCCATGATTCGTAAATTACGCAAGCAAGTTCCTGCATAGTTCTGAGCATGATACTGGCACTTATAGTGTCGTTATATCATATGCTCTTATAACAAGCCTTAAATTAGCACATTATTATACCATAAAACGCCAAAACATGCGATATTTAAAGCTATCTAAGATTTTTCATTTATAAAAAAGTGCTGCATTTTTCAAAGCAGCACTACAGAATTATTCTTATTATTATCGCAGTCTTAACTGTCCGCATGCGGCATCAATATCTGTGCCAAGAGTTCGTCTAACGGATACTGTTATCCCTTTTTCTTCAAGGAGAGACGCAAAGTTTCTGACGTTCGTCTTAAGCGACGTCCTGTAACCCGTGCCATCAACCTCATTTAAAGGAATTAGATTGACGTGTGTTAGCCAACCTTTCAAATGACATGCGAGTTCACAGGCATGATGCGGTTGATCGTTTACACCGTCAATTAGTGCATATTCGAATGTTATGCGTCTTTTTGTAGCTTCAGTATATTTCCGGCAAGCAGTCATGAGTTCTGAATACTCAAAACTCTTTGCCACCGGCATTGTACGGCAGCGAATCTCATCATTTGGAGCATGAAGAGAGACCGCAAGGTTTACTTGCGGAAACTCCTTGCCAAATCTTTCAATAAACGGAATCAAGCCACATGTAGAGACAGTAATATTTCTCATACCGAGATTATAACCCTGCTTGCTATTTATGAGCCTTATGAACTTAGAAATATTTTCATAATTATCAAAAGGTTCTCCAATTCCCATGATTACCACGTGTCCTATATCTTCGCCAGTGATATTTCGCATTTTAAGAACCTGTGCCAGCATCTCACCGCCAGTGAGGGACCTTTCTAAACCATTACGCGTCGAAGCACAGAAAGTACATCCCATACGGCATCCCACCTGCGAGCTAATACATATTGAATTGCCGTAGTTGTATTTCATAAAAACAGACTCAACACGTGCTCCATCATTAAACTTAAATAGACATTTCCTAGTCCCATCCTGCTTCGATTCTTGAACCAAAGCGGCGTCAGGAATTCCAATGTAATATCTCTCAGATAAAGCATCTCTTAACTTGTTCGGAATGTTAGTCATTTCGTCGAAAGACTCTACACCCTTAGCCAGCCATCCAAATATTTGCTTTGCTCTAAATCGCTTATCTCCGCATGAAGAAACGACCCCGGCTAACTCGTCGGGATCGTAATCTACGATATTGAGCTTAGAAATTAAGTTGTTGTTCTCTTCACTCATAGTATTTAAATCTCTTAGCACTTAGCAACTGAAAGTCCTGTCTTATGACCATTGATATCAAATGTCTCGAGTCCAGTAGCTTCAACAACTGAGTCAGCTAGAGTTTCTTCCTTGATGTGGTCAACCGCGCCTAGAACTGCTGCCTTTACTTCCTCATCTGCCTCAAAACTTATTGTGATATGGTCTAGCATCTCAAAGTCATTCTGCTTACGTAGCTGCTGAACCTTGGAAATAACCTCACGAACATATCCCTCGTTAACAAGCTCAGGAGTTAGAGTTGTATCGAGGATAGTAAATACATTGCTTTCCATTCCTACCACGAAGCCTTCCTTAGCGGAAATTCTTACGTCGAGGAAGTCCTCTGTGATGTCATATTCAGTGCCACCTAGCTCAAGCTTTATAGGTCCAGCCGCAACATTAGTGATAAGCTCCTTAGCATCAAACTGTGCTAGCTTACCAGCAAACTCCTTGATATCCTTACCTAGAACAGGGCCAGCAGCCTTGAAGTCAGGCTTTACAGCAAAGTTCATATACTTATCGAGGTCCTTTTCAAACACAACGCTCTTAACGTTGAGTTCCTCAGTGATTAGAGGCACAAGGTCACTGATTAGATCCTCATACTTACCATCAACGATTACCTCGCTTAGCGGCTGTCTAACCTTGAGTCGCTCTTTCTCTCTAGTTCCTCTTCCAAGGTTAACTAGCGTTTTAACTAGACCCATTCTCTCCTCTGTCTTCTCGTCGATTAGCTCGCTATTAGAAGTTGGGAAATGAGCGATATGAACTGTCCTCTCACCAGTCAGCTTAACGTACATCTCGTCTGAGATAAATGGAGCCACTGGAGCAATCATCTTAATTACACCTAGAAGAACTTCGTAAGTAGTAGCATAAACACTCTTCTTATCGTCAGTCATACCATCAGCATAGAATCTTCTTCTAGCTCTTCTGATATACCAATTTGAGAAATCTTCAACTACGAAATCGTTGATTGCTCTAACCGTCTTCATATGATCATACTCATCCATGTATTCAGTTACGTCAGCAACTAATCTGTTGTATCTGGAGATGATCCATCTATCGAGCTCTGGTCTGTTCTCATAAGGTGCATCTAAATTAGCTGGATTTGTATCATCCATATTTGAGTATAGAACGAAGAAATTGTAGATGTTTCTAAGTGTTCCAAAGAACTTGCTCTGCACATCCTTTACACCTTCCTCGTCGAACTTTGTAGGTGTCCAAGCTGGTGAAACTGATACGAGGTACCAGCGGATAACATCAGCACCGTACTTCTTCATCATGTCAAATGGATCAACTGTATTACCTACATGCTTAGACATCTTTTTGCCTTTAGCGTCGAGGATGAGGTCATTAACAAGAACATTCTTATATGGAGCTTTGTTCATGATAAATGTTGAAATAGCCATAAGTGAGTAGAACCAACCTCTTGTCTGGTCAATTCCTTCACAGATGAAATCAGCTGGGAACAGTTCCTTATCAAATCTATCTGCATTCTCAAACGGATAATGCCACTGTGCAAATGGCATAGCACCAGAGTCGAACCAGCAGTCCATTACCTCAGGTATTCTTTCCATTGTGTTGCCACAGCTTGGGCACTTGAAATGGATATCATCAACGTAAGGTCTGTGAAGTTCAATAGTCTCTGGATTTACATCCTCAATCGCCTTCTCAGCCAGTTCCGCACGACTTCCTGCGCTTTCAAGGTGACCGCACTCACACTTCCAGATTGGAATTGGAGTACCCCAATATCTCGATCTAGAAATATTCCAGTCTTTAACATCGGCAATCCAGTTTCCAAAACGCTTCTCTCCAACATAAGGTGGATACCAGTTAACCGTGTTGTTATTGGCAACTAGCTGATCCTTAAGCTTAGTCATCTCAATGTACCAACCTGGCTTTGAATAGTAAACTAGCGGTGTATCACATCTCCAGCAATGTGGATAGTTGTGGACCATCTTCTGCTTAGCAAACACCTTATTCTCTGCTGCGAAGTACTTGAGAATCTCAACATCAAGCCCCTCTTCCATAACGAATCTGCCTTCCCAAGGGGTAGTTGTGAAGCAGCCCTTCTCATCTACTGGATTCTGGAAATCAACTCCATAACTACGGCAAGTGTTATAGTCATCTTCACCGAAAGCATACGCAGTATGTACAAGACCAGTACCATCATCAACAGTTACATAGTCAGCAGTAGCTACGAAGAAGCCTTTAACATTCTCAAGGTCATCACCATATACAAATGTTGAAAGTGGCTCATATGGAACATGCTCTAGGTCCTTACCTGTCATCTCATCGAGCACTTCGTACTTTCCTTCTCCGAGAACCTTATCGGCCAGGTTTTTAGCAACATAGAAGATATTTCCTTCTTCTGCGCCTTCAACCATCTTAGCTCTTACATATACAACTTCTGGACCAACTGTAATTAAAATGTTAGAAGGAAGTGTCCATGGGGTTGTTGTCCAAGCGAGGAGGAAATACTCATTATCTCTATCTCTGCGTCTAAACTTACAAGTTACTGTAAGAACAGGGTCTTCTTTGTATCCCTGCGCTACCTCGTGGGAAGCGAGACCAGTTCCACATCTAGCGCAGTAAGGTAGAACCTTATGTCCCTCATAGATGAGCCCTTCGTCGTAAAATTTCTTAATAATCCACCAAACAGACTCGATATAGTTATTGTCATATGTGATGTATGGATCATCCATATCAGCAAGATATGCCATCTTCTCAGACATGTCACGCCAAAGACCAGTATACTTAAATACTGACTCACGACACTTCTCATTAAATTCCTTGATTCCATAGCTCTCTATGTCATTCTTACCGGACATACCAAGCTGCTTCTCTACTTCAATTTCAACAGGAAGACCATGTGTATCCCAACCCGCCTTACGCTTAACTTGGAATCCCTGCATCGTCTTATATCTATTAATCGAATCCTTCAATGTTCTCGCCATTACGTGGTGTATACCTGGCTTACCATTAGCTGTCGGAGGTCCTTCGTAGAAGACAAAGCTTGGATCTCCCTCTCTCTCTTTTACGCAGAGGTGCAGTAAATCTATATCAGACCAATGCTGAACCTGTTCTTCCTGAACATCTGCCACTGATTTCTCAGATAAGTTTTCAAACATTTTATTATCCCTTCCTCTAACATTAATTATTATTAATATAAACAAAATAATTACTCATTTTACTATCAAAAGCACAAATTGTCAATAAAAGAGGACTATGTACGTGGTCAAAAACACACCTCGATATCATGCTTTATCTTTCAAAGTTTCTTTTATTTTATCAACGATTTCACTATGGTTAACTAGCTTTAAATTAGGATAGGATTTAAAGATCCTGCCTGTACCAAAGAATTTTGTCTTACACATCTTCCTGTAAAACTCTTCTCTAGCAATTTCATAGTCATGTTTCATATCAGCAAGTTCTCGGCTCACTTCAACTCTTCTATCAGCCGCAGTATCTCTTATCTCAGCTTCAAGAAGCGCACTCTGAACTCTATATGTATCTACTTTCTCCATTGCGTTTAAAGCATCTTCACCTATTCTTGTGCTCAAAGAGTCACTGAATTCAGTCATAGCTTTCTGCATATCATCTAGGCGAGTAATCCTCTTATTTAAACCAAGTGTAATCAATACGGAAACTCCAAAGTCAATTGCAAATACAGCGTATGCGATAATTACTAATGCTAGTCCTACTGTGGAATTTGCCAGTCCGCCAAACACCGATTCGACGAACGGATGAATCTTTCTAACTACAACTAGAATTCCAAATCCCCATATTATGCTGAACTCAAGGCATATGTAGCCGTGATAATTAAACGGTTTAGAAGAATAATCCCACCACCTTGCGTGAAAGATTTTTAAGAGTGCATATCCGCCAACTAGTTCTAGTGTCGTCGATAAAAGCATTCCCAAAACAAACACCTCGGCATCAGTCGAGAACGAGCTATGATCAAGGCTAAGTGCTTTTACAATAAGGATCACAAATAATGAACCAAATCCATATATCGGACAAACAGGTCCATTGAGAAATCCTCTATTTACAACGAGCCTTTGCTAACTGCCTGGTAGATAACTTCTGTAACCCAGCCAATTACCGAATATACCAGAAAGAACAGCGCAATATCGGTTAAAAGATATCCAGCTATCATAATACCCCCCTATTACGTTAAATCACAGAACTCCGCTAGTAATTTCTCCTGACTGTCTATAACTTTAGAACATGAAGCGATATTGACATATCGACCGTTATGAAGTAAATACTTAGCCCTTACGTTATCCATCATATTAAGATGCATGATATGTTTAATCTTTGTGATACACGATTCATCCGTGATTGGAAAAGCAAGCTCAAATCGCTTATCCATATTTCTATTCATGATATCCGCAGATGATATAAATACTTCCTCTTGGTCTCCGCTGCCGAATATATACACACGAGAATGCTCTAAAAATCTGCCTACAATGCTGATGATATCGATATTGTCAGTATACCCTTCAACGCCTGGAAGTAGCGTGCAAATGCCTCTGACAATCATTCGAACTTTTACACCAGCTTGTGATGCTTCCGTAAGCTTCTCGATAATCTCACGGTCAGATACGGAGTTTACTTTTATGAAAATTCTTCCAGCTTTACCCTTTTGCGATTCACGGTCAATCAGCTCAAGAATTTTTTTCCTCATGCTTCCTGGTGATGTTATTATGTATCGAAAATATTCGTTTATAACACCATTTACCGCACTCTCAAACAGACGCGATACCTCCTGTCCGAGCACTCTGTTAGCGGTTATAACAGAGAAATCAGTATACTGGCGAGCAGTGGCTTCATTGTAGTTGCCGGTTCCTACCTGCGTAATAATTTCACGTTCCCCAATTTTACTAAATGACTTTTTAAATACGACCTGACATACTTTAAAGTGAGATTTATAGCACTTAGTTCCGTAATAAACTTCACACCCAGCCTCTTTGAGCTTAGATGCCCAGTCCACGTTATTGGCTTCATCAAACCTTGCCCTAAGCTCTATCAAGACTCTTACGCATTTCCCTTGTCTAGCAGCCTTAATAAGATATTCGTATATTTTAGGATGACTTGTCATCCTATAAATACTGATTTTAATCTCCTTAACCTTACTATGGGAAGCTGCTTCTCTGAGAAGTTCGAGTAGATTATCCATAGAATCATACGGGTATGCATCTAGCAAATCTCGCTCCATTACATTATCTATTAAAGAATTAGTCGTTATAAGAGGTGACTTTGCTGGACTGAACTCACAATACGAGTACTCAGAGACTATTTGACTTGACAGATTATCCTTTAAATAATTTAAATGATTTAAAGATGGTAAATCTGAACAACTCACTATTTCTTCCGTTGATAATGCAAGTATATTCGTAAGATCCTTTAGGAGCTTATCATCTCTTGATTCTATATGAGCAAACGCTCCTATAAAATCAGAATTTACACGTTTATCGAGCATCCTTTTGATTCGCTCCTGAGCTGTATCACCGAGTTCAAATTCATCATACTCAAAGTCAATCTCTGCATTTCTGAACGCTCTGAACGCGATAAATGCTTTTGGTTCGAAAGGAAAGCAAAACTCTTTGATATATAGCTTAACTAGTTCTATTGGAAGCAGTAAATTAATAACCTTCTCTTTTCTAATCACAACGCCGTTTAATAGTGCTTTCGGAACCTCTATCAGCATCAGCTTCCTATTATTATCGACATGAGTTTCAACAAGAATATAGTTGTGACCATCCTTGATTATCTCTGTCATATCATCACGATCCAAAAAGTATGATTTAATATCTGACGAAAGCTTCATGAGAAACTGTCCATCTACAAAATCATAATCGTATTCCGATAAATCTTTGTGCTGTCCGCATCTCACGCCAAGATCCTGTAAATCGTCGTACAATTGTGTAATTATGGCTTCAAATTTATCATTAATTCGTCTAATTTCTTGCCAAATATAATTAATCTGCTCACCAGAAGTGAGTCCCGACATTGAGTCTCGCGTTACCGAATCGACCCTTTTCAGGTTATTCAAGCTTCCAATTCTGACCTTTATAAATTCAGTGAGATTATTCTCATATATCATACTGAATTTAAGCCGTTCAAGAATCGGATTATCTATATTGGCAGCTTCATTCAACACTCTCTCGTTAAACTTAAGCCATGATAATTCACGATTCTGCGTAAAACCCTCGAGATAAAGCTCACTCATCTGTAGTCCCACTTAATTTTTATTAATCTCTTCTAGCTTATTCATCAGAAAACCTTCTCGCATTCCTGATTCTGAAACGGTAATCTCATCACAGCCAAGTTTATCCATAATAGTCTTCTGTATACACATACCTGTAACGAGCGATTGTACACGTTCAGGCTTAACTTTAAGAAGCGTGCGTATGAATTTCTTTTGATTCTTAAAATATAGTTTAAATAGCTCGTCATACTCATTTGCAGAAAGCGTTAACGTACTTTTGCTTCTATCTAAAAGCTTATTTGCGAGTTTGCATGTTGCTCGTACAGTACCACCAATCGCATACACATGACCTGTCGAAACTTTTATATCATCTGGGATACTTAGCTTTGAAAGAAGCTTCTCTGTTTCTTCTTTTACCAATGTCAACTCTTCTTCTGTTGGGAATATACCATCTACATGACGGTGATATGCGTTAAGTGATCCAATTGGCATGGTATCAGCAAAAATGATTTCATCTCCTGTAAATAAAGAAATTTCTGTACTTCCTCCTCCACAGTCTGTTAGCATCCCCGTAGCATCGCCAATCTCTTTCATTATACCGTAGTAATCGTATATGGCTTCATCCTGCCCCGATATTACTTCTACCTCAAACCCAACTTCAGACTTGATTCGTGCGATGATTTCCTCTTTGTTCTTAAGTTCCCTAATACTAGCTGTTGCGATGGCAAATACATTTACATTAGACATACCGTCAACAGCAATCCTAAACTGCTTAAGTGCATCGATCATAACTTCGACACCTTCTGCGCTCATCTCATTATCATTTATATATCCGGCAATTCCGCAGGAAACCTTATTACTCATAATCTGACTGAATGACTTATCACATTCTATGTTGTATACCGCCATTCTAATTGTGTTAGAACCAATATCAATTATTACATACATCTATAAAATTACCCTTCATAATTAGTTTGACAATAGTCGTAGTCATTCTAACAAAAAAAATATAATTTATAAACAAAAGTCACAAATTAAATTTTATTTTTTGTGGTTTATGATAACAAAATAGAGCGTACATCCCTGCACGCTCTATTTTAAGTCATCATTTAATAATCTAGATTACTTGCTTGTTCCAAAGTCAACCTTAACATTTCCACGCTCAACTTCAGAAGAAACTTCGAACATTGGCTTTGCTTCATATCCAAACGTTCTAGCAATAATTGCTGAAGGAAATACTCTGCACTTTACATTGAACTTCTTTACAACAGCATTGTAGTACTTACGAGAATTAGCGATATCATTCTCAACTGCCTTTAGCTGGTCCATGAGCTCTATAAAGTTAGCATTCGCCTTAAGGTCTGGATAAGACTCTGCAACTGCAAACAAGCTTCTTAGTGTTCCAGATAGAATATTTTCATTCTCAAGCTTTTCAGCTGTTGTCGATGAACTGCTAACTGCAGATCTTGCTTCTGTTACAGCTCTTAGTGTCTCTGACTCGTGAGCAGCATAACCTTTTACAGTTTCAACAAGGTTAGGAATAAGGTCAAATCTCTTCTTAAGATATACATCCATAGTTGAAAAAGCTTCATCGCAATTAACCGCTAGCTTTACAAAGCCATTATAAGTAGCAATAACCCAAAGTAGTAGAAGTATGACTACCGCAACAACTATCCAAATTATCATTTTACACCTCTTCTTTATTCATAAACAATAACTATTAATATCTCTTTTGATTCGTTATATTAGCACATCAATGCACTAACTTCAACAAATAAGCACAAACGATGAGTTGCATGATAAGGATTTTACCAAGCTCCACCGCCACCTCCGCCAGAGCCTCCTCCAGAGAATCCGCCGCCACCGAAGCCACCAATTCCGCCGCCACTATCAGCGTGTGCAGCTGCAATTCCAGAATACGTACTATGCTGAATGCTGTTCATCATTGCACTCATTCTCATGTAATTGAAAGTAGTGGTGTTATATGAACTAAATCCAGTATGTTCAGGAATCCTAATAGTGTTAAACTTATGGATCCATTTATCTGTGAGCCCTAGAACGTAAGCATATGGTAGAACATTGTAAAAGTAAGAAGGATCACTTTCCACAAGTTCATTGATTCTATCGAGCTCAGCGGTTTCTATAAATTGTTTAAAACCTAATATTTCCCCGTAAATCTTGCGGTTATACTCAGTTCTACTTTGCATATTAGTGAGTAAAAAAGGAATGACAATCGTGTATATAACAAGTAGTAATGTCACATACGAGGCCTCTTCTCCTTTGCCCAGGAAGTATAGTGTATTTATGAGAGTGCTCATATATGCATAGTAAATCAAGAGCCAGACAACAATCTTGGCTGTTAGCCGTCCTGCACCTAAGGTTTTACGATAAAAGTATGCTTCATTTAACTTATGAAGTATAAGTAGCCATATCGATGCCCATACGATCAATATAACGACTATACCGAATATGGCCGGTATAAATCCATCACCGGAAAGAGCGCCTATAATGCCTCCTCTATATGCACTAAGCGCTATGCTCATAATATAACCCATCGCAGCTACAAACTTTGCCAATAACCCCTTAGCATCTGAAACCTTTGAAATTATGTCTTTATCTCCAGTATATCTATCTTTGAGCTGAGACTTAATCGTATCGTATGCTTCTCCAATTGATTTACCAGACTCTTTAACGCTGACGGTACTACCAACCCTTGCCGAAGATTTAGCACCAAAGATTGAATCGTATGTCTTCTTTACAAAAGCAGGCTCTTCCGTAGGATATGCTAGTGCCTTAATAGTAATATCCTTCTTTGACCCCTCAATAATCTGAATATATCCCTTTGAAGCTAGATAGAGATATAGTGATGCAATATCCTTCTTATCAACTATTCCGTCAGCGAGATATCCAAGTTCCGCTGATGTAATTCCTTCAGGCGGATTGAACATTATAGGAGCAACTATATCCACATCTTTCTTCCTAGTAAGTTTTAGGAAAATTACAACTACTAGACAAAGAATGAGTACCATAGCATTCGCAACATTACTCCATGCCTTGCTAGGTGCTCCGACCCAGTAATCAACCGGAGTTTTTATCATCAGCGTCACACCAGAGTTATAGTTAATAGCAGCATCTTCATAAGATAATGTGTTACTTTCTTTATCGTACGTCCACTTGCTGTTGTCTTCAGATGATGTTCCATATGAACCGCTATATGACTTCATCTCAGTGTATTTAAAATCACTTGGAAGTGAAACTGTTACCTTAGATGAAGCTATTGATGTCTCCCATTCTGTCGGAAGTACATCGACATAAATGTTATTCTCCTTATCGCTACGTGTATAGTTATAAATCTTGTATTTTATAACATATGTCTTCTCGCCTGTAACATATGAATTAGGACTACCAATTCTGATATTAGCATATCTGTCTTTAGTTACTTTAACATCACCGCCTTCAACTCTGATATCCTTGATTTTATAGTTGCTTGCAATTGGAATTTTCCTATAAATTCCATGCTTTGCATACTTAAAGTCAACAGTTATAGTCTCTGTAAACTCGTATGAATAATCCTTATTTACTTTAACGTCTACGTTAAATACTTTTGTAGTATACCCCGACCTAGCATAATCTTGCGTAGCTAATGGCGAGCCCTGGTTTGATCGTAATAATTCGAGTATGAGCTAGAATATGAATTTGAATACGAGTTATATGAAGAACTCCCATACACATTACTCTGACTTGCTATACCCATTGTCACTGCAAATATCAAAACCAGAATCAGAGCCATCTTACTCAGTCTGTTCTTATATGCATTATGATACATAGCGTTAACTCCTATAGTCTCAATCTCTAGATTGAGTATAACCAATAATATACGTATCTAATAATAACAAAAAAAGCATAGCGGTATAACCCGCTATGCCCATCTTAATACTTATTTAAGAAGAATTAGTCTTCTACAAGCTCTTTTCTTGATAGGTTAATTCTATTCTGGTTGTCAATCTCTGTTACCTTAACAACAACCTTGTCTCCGATGTTCATTACATCTTCAACCTTATCTACTCTGTGATTAGCAATCTTGGAAATATGTAGCAGACCTTCCTTACCAGGTAGAATTTCAATAAATGCACCGAAGTTCATAATTCTCTTAACTTCACCCTCGTAAGTCTTGCCAACTTCTACATCAGCAGTAAGATACTCAATCATAGACTTAGCCTTTTCAGCACTTGCTTCATCAGAGCTGTAGATACTGATTAGACCTACATCGTCATCAGAGATATCAACCTTACAACCCGTTTCTTCAACAATCTTGTTAACGTTCTTGCCGCCAGGTCCGATTACTAATCTAACCTTGTCAGGATGTACTCTCATCGAGATGCATCTTGGTGCATAAGGTGATAGTTCAGCTCTTGGCTCTGAAATCTCCTCTAGCATGCTGTCAAGGATGTGAGCTCTGCCCTCTCTAGCCTGCTCAAGCGCCTGCTCTAGAATCTCCCTCGATAGACCGTGAACCTTGATATCCATCTGAATAGCAGTGATTCCATCAGGTGTACCAGTTACCTTGAAGTCCATGTCTCCAAGGAAGTCTTCCATACCCTGAATATCAGATAAAATAGCATATCTGCTGCTTCCGTCTTCCTCTACTCTCTCAATTAGACCCATAGCGATTCCTGATACAGGCTTCTTGATTGGAACACCAGCATCCATAAGCGCTAGGCATGATCCACAAGTTGAACCCATCGAAGAAGATCCGTTTGAGGAAAGAACCTCAGATACTACTCTGATTGCATACGGGAACTCCTCTTCGCTTGGAATTACAGGAAGAAGTGCTCTCTCAGCGAGTGCTCCATGACCGATTTCTCTTCTACCCGGGCTACGAGGTGGCTTTGGCTCACCTGTTGAATAACCGGGGAAGTTATACTGATGCATGTATCTCTTTGTAGTTCTATCGATATCTATGCTATCTAAGTCCTGTGCCTCAGATAGAGGAGCAAGTGTAGCGATAGAAAGAACCTGAGTCTGCCCTCTCTTGAATAGACCTGTTCCGTGTGCTCTTGGTAGGAATCCAGTCTCATTGAACAGTGGTCTGATCTCATTGAGCTTTCTGTTATCAGGTCTAACTCCTTCATCAAGAATCATGGATCTAACCTGTTCCTTCTTGATAGCGTATAGAACTTCGCCAACTTCCTTGTCCCTATCTTCAAAGATTTCAGCAAAATGCTCATGAGTTTCGGTTTCAACCTTATCCATGTTCTCTAGACGCTCTAGCTTATCAAATGTCTTAATCGCATCAATCATCTTATCTGTAGCGTAAGCTCTAACTGCTTCATCTACATCATCAGAAGCCTTGAATACAACGTATTCCATCTTCTCCTTGCCAACTTCCTTGACAATTTCCTCGATAAACGCGCATAACTGCTTAATATCTTCGTGTGCAAACATGATAGCGTCAAGCATATCGCTTTCTGATACTTCATTTGCACCAGCTTCAACCATCATGATAGCTTCCTTAGTACCAGCTACCGCTAGGTCGATGTCTGACTTCATTCTCTGCTCATAAGTAGGGTTGATGATAAGTTCACCATCTACTCTTCCTACCTTTACAGAACCTGTTGGGCCATCCCAAGGAATATCTGATGTTGCAAGTGCAACAGATGAACCGATCATAGCTGCAACCTCTGGTGAGCAGTCGTGATCAACGCTCATTGCCACAGCAACAACTGATACATCGTTTCTAAAGCCCTTTGGGAAAAGTGGTCTGAGCGGTCTATCCATTAGTCTAGATGTTAGGATTCCGTGCTCTCCAGGTCTTCCTTCTCTCTTGATATATCCGCCAGGAATCTTTCCTACAGCGTACATCTTCTCCTCATAATCGCAGCTAAGTGGAAAGAAATCGATATCCTGTCTTGGCTGCTTCGAAGCAGTAGCAGTACAGTTGACTACAGTATCTCCATATCTAACTGTAACCTGGCCGTTTGCCTGTTCGCAAACCTTGCCAATCTCAAGCTGCAGTAATCTACCGCCTAGTGCTGTCCTAAATGTGTGATAATCAGTGAATCTTGCCATAATTAACAACTCCTTCCTGTTAATCGTACTATTTTACTAATAAGATTCGCATTGCAAATCGGTCAATTAAAACCGACTTCGGGATAATTATCCCTCCTATATACAAATAAGCGGGATACATATCCCGCTTATATTGTCAGATAATATTACTACTTTCTGAGACCGAGTCTAGCAATAAGTGCTCTGTATCTCTCGATATCAGTGTCCTTAAGATACTTAAGTAAGTTTCTTCTCTGTCCTACCATCTTAAGAAGACCTCTTCTTGAGTGGTAATCCTTAGCGTGCTCCTTAAGGTGTCCGTTAAGGTCATTAATTCTGTAAGTTAGAATAGCAACCTGAACCTCTGGGGAACCTGTATCGCCTTCCTTAGTAGCATACTCTTTGATGATTTCCTGCTTCTTTTCCTTTGTAAGCATAGTTTCTCCTCCTATTTGTTATCCGCCCTCACATCGCCACCGTTCGGAGTAACGTGCAGCTGAAGAAAGGGTATAAAAATTTACCTAGTTATACTATCACACATACAAGTATCTGTCTAGCTTTCAGGCAAATTACTTTAACGTATTAAGGTACTCTTTCATCTCATCGCTCACTCTATAGCTCTCTTTTGCTTTTTGAATGGTTTTGCGGTGCACCCATTCTTCTAGCAAGTGGTTTTCTATATATGGTACCGCTGCCTCATATTGCTTGCAAGCGCAGTTGCAAAGTACCAAGCCTTCATCATCTTCACGTAGTATTCGTCGGATTTAACATTTGCTACCCACTCTAGGTACTTGGAATCAAAGGTATCATCGAGATAAAACTCTAGTAGTACACCAATACCAAATCTTACTGTATAGGTCTCTTTAGATGTAATCCATCTCTGAATATCATTTTCAAGCTTATCTAGGTTCCCCTTGAAAGCATTCTTAAAACTAAGCAGGTCACATGTTGCCCAATTATCTACATACGGAAGAAATTTATCCACTTCACGTATAGCCTCTTCATAATCCTTAATCAAACATATTATCATTCCATGAAGATTAACCTCTTCATAGTAATCATGCGGGAGGTCGTCAATAAATGTCTTGTAGTCACCGGATTTATAAATCTCTTTTGCGAGCTTCCTAAGAGCTGGCGTTCTAACTCCTATAACTGAATCTGGATTAACTCCAGGAATCAGTTTGCAGTTAAACTCTTTATAACCATTATCCTTAAGGTCAAATAGAGATTTCCTAATTTCCTCTCGCTTCATCACGTCTCCTTTCACTGCTCTTGTGATTAAAAAACATCATAATATTTACAGCGAGTAGCAGTCCAACTACAAGGAAGGCCGCTGACTCATGAATTTTTCTTGTAAAGAAATCACCTACAATTGCTCCGCAGATAAAGAACATTATACAACCGTAGTAATGTAAACACTTTCTAACGTAACTGGTTTCTTTGGTCGCAAGATACATGTTTAGGTTCATGGTTCCAATCTTTAGATTTCCTGTACACATCGTGGTCGAAATAGCATATCCTCTCACCTTTGCAAATGTAACTACTTGGATACCGCAGGTCAGCGATATTAGAGAGTTTGCTATCAGGTTATATTCTTGTGGCAAGCATCCCGCGATAAGCATCGCAATCATCTCGAAAAAAATAGTTATCTGACGCCAGTGAAGCCTTGTCGGCCTGTTCTTGCGAATAATTTTGACATGCTGAGATATCATAACGCCAATTGCAAAAGAAACTATAGGAACAAGATAGTGAAACACACCGTGCAGATTATGATTACCTAGGCTGATTGCGAGCAGTACAATGTTACCAGTTTCTGCATTTGCAAAAACTCCACCTCTTCCTGTATACGAGTAAGCATCCATAAACCCACCACAGATAGCGAGAAGTATCCCTATTCTCATTGATTCAGAAGTCTCATACTCCTTTTTCATCGCTCCCCCTCTTCTAAGCAAATGGATCCCATTCTTCTTGAGCAGGCTCACCCTTTTCACTCTGTACTCTAGTCTGTTCGTCAATAAGGAGCGCTACTATTTCTGAACTCCTCATTTTTGCTGCCAGTTCCACAAGTTCAGCTATATGCTCTGACTGAACTAGTCCTCTTCTAACCATATACCTTATTGCAAGTGTCCTAGCTTGATCTATAGCAAGTTTCGTTAGACTATCGCCTCGTTCATCAATATATCCATTTATAATAGCTAGATCGCTTATCTTCTCCTGTCCATCAACATCGTTATTATGCATATCCATATATGAGAGAATGGCTATATCGCTAACTGATTCAGGTAGCAGCACTATCTTCTCAGGACTAATGTGAACATAAACAAGCTTCGGCACCCTGCTAAGGCATCGCGACTTATCTCCTCTAAACTACTCGGCAATGATATCTCTCTTAGGTTGTTACAGTCTACGAACATCTCGTCATCAATGAGCTTAACGCCTTCTGGAAGTTTAACACGTTCAAGTGCCCAGCAGTTTTCAAACACGCCTTTCCCAAACTCATCTACAGCGGTTGGCAGCGTTATCTCTCTCATGTTGTAGCACATTCTAAAAGCGTAATTGCCGATGCTCTTAACCGACTCTCCCACCTCAATGGCTTTAATCTGACCTCTTTCACTAAAGGCCCTATCAGCAATTGAAAATACGAATTTAGGTATCACGACACGCGGCACATTTTCATCATAATTGATAAGGGTATGTCCTGCTATTAGCTTTGGCATACATCCTCCTTACTGCTCTAAGCCTTCAATCTCTTTGACTAGATCTTGTTCTCTGTCGCTCATTATGAGACCCTTGCTCCACCTCGAGTATTCTTCACTTCCGTGCTTTGCCAGAAATCCTGCACTATATCTATCTTCGGAAAGCGTCCTTACAAATATCATCATCTCATTCTCGCCCTCAAATGCACTTTCTATAAAATAAAAAGAGTTTCTAAGGCGGTCATGCACCGACTTTACGAGAGAATTTCTCTCATCGTTAAGCTTGCTCATCTCAGCAGTGATAACTGATGAAGGTTCGCCTATTCCACCCATTACGTTGTGCATGATGTCTCTCATCGTTTGAATAGACTTTCTAGCAATTCTTTCGTTCATCCTCGATACAGAATGGGCCTTCTTTTCATCCATAAGATCATTTTCCATCCCAGAAGATATCCTCTTCATAACTTTCGCAGCATCATCGAGTGTAGCACCAATAAGTTCCTCCTTTTGAAGCTTAATTCGATTCATAACTTCATCTATAACCTTTGATCTGACGAATTCACGTCTAAAATCAGAGCCGAGTGCATCACTTAGCAACCTGACAACCGTAATACGCTCGTCAAATGGAGCATCTTCCAGCTTCGCAGCAGCTTTATCGAATCCAGTTCCTGCCAGTATGCTAGCTATATCATATTCTCTCCTGTATCGATAGAATAAGTCATAGTATGAAGTAAAGTCTCGAGCTATCCTCTCATCCTGAACATACTGACTTACAAGTTCTAGGTTAACTTCGATATCGTTTTGTTCATAGAGGTAAATCATCTCAGATAAGTCGACCCAACCTCGCGCTGTAACAAAGAGTTTGCCATCTACCGTAAGTCTCACACTATAGAAGTCATCCTTTTTGATTGACAAATAATTTAGAACAGCAGCATGAACAGCATTATTTCTAGCATATACGAGCCACGGCTCAAGCTCTGGCTCAACGTCAATTCTCTTGAGTCTGTCTAGTGTTGCCAGGTCAAACTCCCTTGCCGAGTTGTTGTACTCCAAAGGATTTCCTGCTGTGATTACAACCCAGCCCTCAGGCAGTCTATGGCGACCGAATATCTTCATTTGCAGGAACTGCAGCATTGCGGGCGCAAGTGTTTCCGACACACAGTTGATTTCATCTAGGAAGAGAATTCCCTCTCGTTTGCCAGTTTCCTCCATCTTGTCATACACGCTAGCTATAATTTCACTCATCGTGTATTCTGTAGTTCTGTAGCTATGATCGCCATACTGATGCTCAGAAATAAACGGCAGGCCTATCGCACTCTGCCTAGTGTGGTGAGTCATAGAATACGATACCAAGGCGATGTCCATTTCCTCAGCAACCTGAGACATAATCTCCGTCTTGCCAACTCCTGGCGGTCCTACGAGAAATATCGGCCTCTGCCTATCTACCTGAATCACATATTCTCCAAATTCATCTTTTGACAGGTACGAAATAACTGCGTATTTCACCTGATTCTTTGCTTCTTGAATGTTCAAATTATCTCCATTTCCACATATTTCAATATGTTTCACTCGTTAAAATACACCTTCATTGCCCACGCTGGAACGTCCTCATCAAATGCATCATCATCTACGAATATGAACGCTGTTTCATACAGCGGTTTTCTCTTGGGATATGTACCCTTTCCGTCTGTAAAATAGAGCAGACCTCTCAGATTTCTAAGTTCCTTCTTTCGTATGAGCTCATTTATATAATGGAACACTGGGCGAAAATCTGTTCCCCCAAGCCCCTTTATTTCAAGGTTTTGCAGAAAAACATCTACATCTTCTCTATTTTTTAACACTGTATCTTCCTGAATTTCCGCATCACATTGTATCACATGGATATTAAATTTAGTCCCAAGCACATCGTTATTACCGAGTATCTCGAAGCTCTTATCGACAAACTTTTTTACTAGTTCCCCATCTGTGGAGCCTGATGTATCGATTGCAATAACTAAGTCTCGGATGTTTTTTTCATCTTTGTACTCGAGTGGCTCGATAAGCGGCATATCTCTGTAGCGATTTAATCCATATGTGTACATTATGTAGTCAAATGAATCATCGTCCACCTTGATTACTTCGTGTATTGCCGCGAACTTTCTTAGAAATGTGCTGTAATCTATCCGCTTTTCCTCGGCATAACGAAGCTCCTTTTGCATGGTTCCTCCAGCATCACCGAAGTTATCATCCATTTCGAGTGCAGTCTTAACCATCTCGCGTATCTTATCCCAGTCATGCTCAGATATTAGTGCAGCCCCATCGCACTCTTCATTCACATCTGATTCCTCTATGCTCGATACATCAAACTTTGTATCGTTTTCACCATCACTATTTACCTGCTGATTATTTTCACCTTGATCTTGCGAACTAAGATTATTGCGCTCATCATCCTCGATGTCAGATTTATTCTTTAGACAAGGAACATTATCACTACGTCCGTACCAAGGTGAATGATTATCAACTGAAAATAGTTCTCGCATTAAACCTACTTCAGCTTCGATCGGTGGATCAATTACAAAAGATTTGTAAAGTCTATCTGCCGAAAGCCTACCTCGTTTAGCTCTGATTTTCTTAAGTTCATCTCGTCTTTCACTGCTTTCAGGTGTATTTAAGCAGGGTGCCCCAAGCGAATCAATCATCTCTTCAACGGCAATGTCGGCTGCCAAATCCCAATACAGTTTATTTACCTTATCCGAGACATAATAGTGTTTGAAAATACAGTGCAGAATAACATGCATGAAATCATGTGTTAGAACCGATAGCCCTTGCTTCATCCTTTTAAATATCTCATCATTACTATAAAAAAGTTGTGTGCCATCTACCATAAAAATATCCTGTTTTTCCGGCACATTAGTTTTTTTAAGTGCAAAAACAGCAGAGTCCATAAACCGCATGTTCGCGACTATCTTGTCCTGCGCTGCGGTAATTATCTTCTCTGCTAAAATCACATCTTTATTAAATTCTCTATCATTTTGTCCGATGTTAAAGCTATTTGACACCATGGAATCTCCTCGCTGATTCTACGTCATCAGCAATGCGTTCGGTGAGCAGCTCTACAGTTTCAAACTTAACCTCTGGTCTATGTAGTTTAAGAAATTCAACTTTGATTTCTCTTCCATATAGTTCTTCATTTATGCCAAATATGTGTGTTTCTATGGATTTCTCATAATCACCGATAGTCGGTTTAGTGCCGATATTAGAAACACTATTATAAGTAGAACCGTCCACTGAAGTACGCGTAAAATACACTCCATTCATAGGCGCTATCTTGTTTGAACTAAGTTCGATATTTGCGGTCGGAAAACCAATCTTTGAACCGATATGATTTCCGCGAACCACAGCTCCAAATATTCTAAAAGGTCTTCCTAGAAACTCATTAGCCTTTACAATATCTCCAGACTCGATGTAGGTTCTGATTGCCGTTGAACTTACGATTTCAGAACCGACTTTCACCGGCTGAATAATACTAGTCTCATATCCGTATCTATTGCCAAGTTTTAGCAGCAACTGATCATCGCCACTAGCTCTTGTGCCAAATCGATAATTAAAACCACAAGATACGCCCTTGGCTTTTAGCTTATCACATAGAATATCTTTAATGAATACCTCTGGCAACATATTCATCATAACTTCATCAAAAGGAATATCGAAGACCACTTCAATACCTGCGTCCTCGAAAAGCTGCAGCTTCTCATCATCGTTTGCGATAAAGAGTATCCCCCTATCATCCTTTCTACTAAATAGCTCACGCGGATGATTCGAGAACGTAAAACAAGCGGTCATTACTCCAAGTGACTCTGCCATCTGAACGGCAGACTTTAAAATTTTCTGATGCCCAATATGAACACCATCAAAATTACCTAGCGCAACCGAGGTTTCAAAATCTATATTAATATCTGCAAGTGATCTGTACACTTTCATATTAATCTCTGTTCCCCATTACTTTCTCTGGTTTCAAAATTCCATCTTGATTCATGTGGCAAGTTCCTAAGAAGACACCATCTTCACTATAGAGTCTATATACATTATCGAATAAGTTCAGTTCATCCGCTGCGATATTGAAAAACTCCTTCTTACTTGATTTATCCACATTATGAGCATCCTCATAAGTTGTATAGTACTTTCGCTCAATGAGTCTGCCATTTAAGTAAAAAGGTTCACTGCCTCTTCTTAAAACAAGCTTTCTAAGATTAACTATAGTGGATTCACCGTTTATAATGATCCCGTCTAGTTCAGATTCACTCATCTTGAGCACCTTATCAAGGTCATGAGAAGCTTCTTCAGCAAAGACCCCGCTCTTTGTTCTCACAAGTCTGGTCATAGTCGCCCCGACTCCAAGTATCTCTCCTATCTCAGAGCAAATACTCCTTATATAAGTACCCTTAGAACACGTTACAGTAAACGAAACTTTTTTTGACGCAATATCTATAGATTTAAATGTAAAATCCTTTATCTCTATCTGTCGTTTCTTCGCTTCAATATCTATTTCCTGTCCCTCTCGTGCATACTTGTACAGTGGACGACCATTTACCTTAAGTGCTGAATACTTGGGTGGAATCTGCGTAATTATCCCCTTATACCTGCCCGCAATTGACTCAATATCCTCTATAGTTATTCCATTGACTTCATATTCTTCTAAGATTTCACCAGTAATATCTAGGGTGTCCGTAACCTTGCCGAGCTCCAGCTCCGCTTCATACGTCTTCCAATCGTTGTCATAATACTCGATGAGTCTAGTGTCCTTACCGAAGCAAATAGGAAGAACTCCCGTCGCCATAGGATCGAGAGTCCCTGTGTGTCCAACTCGCTTTATTCCGAGCTTACGCCTGAGCTTAGCTACAACGTCATGAGACGTGTAGCCCTCAGGTTTATTAATGTTAATAACGCCGTTATTTCATCATTTGACCTTACAATTTCAGCTTCTAGGGCTTTCGAAATCTCAGCCTTTGCTTCACTAATAGTTCCTTTAAAAGTAAGTCCCGCAGCACGAATATGTCCTCCGCCGCCATAGTTCTGTGCCACTCGTGCAACATTCGCAAAGGATTTTGCCCTCAAACTTGCTCTAACAGTATTTTCGTCAATTTCCTTCAGAATACAACCGATTTCAACACCATCAATGCTCATGAGCTTCTGTATAATTCCATCTGACTCATTCATCTCAGTATTGGTTTCAGCAAGTAGAGACTGAGTTATGGAGCTCAATATGATTTTACCATCGTAGTATACCTGCATATCCGAGACAACACGTCCCTCAAGCTGGATTGCACCTAACGACCTTCTATTATATAGAAGTTGTGTAATCTTATTTCCATCAAAGCCAGGAATTTCATACAGTTCGCTAGCAATCTTATGAGTTCTGGCTGTAGTATTTGAATGCTGAAAACTTCCCGTATCAGTATTTATAGCTGCAAAGATGCACTGCGCAATTGGTAAAGTGATATCAGCACCCATTTCGCTCGCAATCAGGTAAATAAGTTCTGCAGTAGCCGCCGAGCTAGACTCAACAATGCCAAAGTTAAACTCTGTATCATTTTCCGACAAGCCATGGTGATCAATAACAGCTCTTTCTCGAGCTCTGTCAAAGACTATCCCTCTTTCACCTATTCTGCTTCTGCTTCCACAGTCAACAAGAACTGCAAGGTCATAATCATCAAACACATCATAATTTCTAGTAACCGTACCGCTCTCTAGAAAATCTAAATTACGAGGAGTTACATCGTCAGCAAGAACGTATGCCTCTTTTCCAAAGCCACGTAGCACATGGCATAATGCAGCGGATGAACCTAAGCAATCCCCATCCATATTTACGTGAGGAAAAATCAAAATCTTGCTGTAACTATGAAGTCGCGAAGCTATTTCCTTATAATTATTATTTGTCATTATATTATCTTTCCGGCTTATTTATCTCATCGATTATCTCATCGATATGTCTGCCGTACTCCATCGATGAATCTAGCTTAAAACTAAGCTCAGGAGCATGTCTAAGCTTTATATCATGAGATATTTTAGTTCTAAATAGGCCCTTTGCATTATTAAATGCACTAAGAACTTCTTTACTAACTGCAGAGCTATCTTCACCGCTCAGCGTAAGAGGTGTGAAGAAAACAGTAGCATAGCTTCCGTCGCTCGACACCTCAACAGCTGAGATAGTAATTATTCTTGCAGAAAGTCTTGGGTCCTTGATTCCATTAAGAAGATATCCTGAGATGCTCTTCTTAATTTCCTCACCAAGTCTACCCTGTCTATAATTCTTTCCCATGTTACCTCTCTATTTCCACCATGTGGAAGCACTCGATAATATCCATAGGCTTGATATCGTTGTAAGCTTCAATTCCGATACCGCACTCGTAGCCCTGGGCAACTTCCTTCGCATCGTCTTTAAATCTACGTAGCGATGAAATGGTTCCTTCGTGGATTACGATACCATCTCTTACTAGACGAATCTGAGCATTTCTCTTAACTTTACCTTCAACGATATATGCACCGCCGACAATTCCGAGGTTAGGAACCTTAAATGTCTCTCTAATTTCAGCCTTGCCAAGAATTTCTTCCTTATACTCTGGATCGAGCATGCCCTTCATAGCATTCTGTACATCGTCGATGATGTCATAGATTACGCGATATGTTCTAATTTCAATTTCAGCATCGTCTGCACGAGTCTGAACTGCAGTCGTAGGTCTTACGTTAAATCCGATGATGATAGCACCAGAAGTTTCAGCGAGCATTACGTCAGATTCTGTAACTGTACCTACACCTGAGTGAATTACATTTACACGTACATCTTCAGTATCAAGTTTCTCAAGCGATGAGATTATAGCACCAACTGAACCCTGAACATCTCCCTTTATGATCATGTTGAGTTCCTTAGTCTCGCCTTCCTGAATCTGGGAGAATAGTTTCTCTAATGTAGTGCTTGCATTCTTTGCAAGTACATCTTCTCTCATCTTCTCCTGTCTACTCTCAGCGATTTCTCTAGCTACCTTGTCGTCCTTAACAGCATTGAACGAGTCACCTGCCATAGGAACGTCTGAAAGTCCGAGAATCTCAACTGGGGTTGCAGGAAGTGCCTTTCTGATAGCCTCTCCCTTGAAGTTAGTCATAACTCTTATCTTACCAGATGTTGTACCAGCAACTACGCTTTGTCCAGCCTTAAGAGTTCCGTTTGTAACAAGTAGAGTTGCGATAGGACCCTTACTCTTATCGAGTCTTGCCTCGATTACAGTACCCATAGCAAGTCTATCTGGATTTGCACGAAGCTCGAGAACTTCAGCCTGTAGAAGAATCATTTCTAGGAGGTCAGTAATGCCCTCACCTTGCTTAGCTGATACTGGAACGCTTATTACGTCTCCACCCCAGTCCTCAACGAGTACACCATGGTCTGCGAGATCCTTCTTAACCCTGTCTAGGTTAGCCCCAGGCTTATCAATCTTGTTGATGGCAACGATCATAGGAACGTTTGCAGCCTTAGCGTGGCTTATAGACTCTATAGTCTGTGGCTTTACACTGTCATCAGCCGCTACAACGAGTACAGCGATGTCAGTTATCTGAGCTCCTCGTGCACGCATTGTAGTAAACGCTTCGTGTCCTGGTGTATCGAGGAATACAATCTTCTTTCCGTTAATTTTAACCTCAGAAGCACCGATATGCTGTGTAATACCACCAGACTCACCAGCAGTTACGTTAGTATTTCTAATAGCGTCGAGCAGCGAAGTCTTTCCGTGGTCAACGTGTCCCATTACAGTGATGATTGGTGCACGTGGTTTTAGTTCATTCTCACTATCTTCTCGTAGGTCGAGGCCTTCTTCAACAACCTCTTCCTTCTCCTCAGTAACTACAACCTGCATCCCGAGGTCTTCTCCAAGCATCTCAACAGTATCCTTATCAAGAGTCTGGTTTACAGTAGCCATGATTCCTAGCTTCATGAGAGACATGATAATCTTGCTAACGGATATTTCAGCCTGCTCAGCTAGACCAGCTACAGTTATTGGAACTGTTACTGCCACTGCACCTTCTGGTAATAGCTCTTCTATTTCAATTTCAGGCTCGGTAACCTTAGGAGCCTTCTTCTTTCTATGTTTTACCTGTTTCTCAAGGCTTCTCTCATCGAAGAAACGTGACTTGCTATTCTTGCTTTCACTACGCTTCTCGTGCTTGAATTTATCTCTATCCTTGTCCTTATCCTTATCAAAGAATTTCTTGCTCTTACCCTTAGTCTGTGGCTTATCTGCTATAGGTGCATCTGAAGTCGACGAGCTCTGAGGTCTTGATGAGCTTCTGCCCTGCTTTGAGTCGGTATTTTTGCTCTGTCCATCCCTCTTATCATTCTTTCTGCCACCACGCTCGTCCTTCTTACTGTCCTTACGGCCGTCTTTGTCGGAAGACTTCTTACGAGCAGGCTTAGGCTCTTCCTTTGGTGCAGAAGAAGCATCAAAAATCTTCTTGAAGCGCATTGGCTTGTTAGGAGCATTCTCGTATGACTCCTCTTTCTTTTCTACTTTCTGCTCAGACCCCTTAGTTGGCTCCTCCGTCTTCTCAGGCTGGGTTTCAGCCTTAATAGCTGTTTCTTCAGCAGCTACCTTCTTTTCTTTCTTGGCTGGCTTAGTTTCATTAGCTGGTTTAGCTTTTTTTTCGGACTTCTTAGTAGCCTTAGCTTTTGGTGCTTCAACTTTTACTTCAGTCTCTACTGGCGCCTTTGCTTCTGTTTCAGCCTTTGCTTCAGAAACTTCAGTCTTTACAGGCTCTTCTTTGCGTGGCACCGGCTTTCCTGCTGGCGCCTTTGGCTTATGAGCAAAGTCTTTGCTAATTATTGGAACAGCCTTAATCTTCGGCTTGTTGCTATTTTTATCGGATTTTGAATCCAGCCCCTTTAGTTTGCTAATTGTGTCATTCAATCTATCAGCGTCTTTCTGAGCAAGATTTGTGCGTTCCGACTTCACCTCGATGCCCATCGTATCAGCCGCTTTCTTAATATCCTGATATGACACACCGAGCTCTGTCATCAGCTCATTTACCTTTTTCGTCATCCGCTACCTCCTTATTTTCTCCAGCATCTTGTCTAGTAGCTCACCAAGGCTCTTATCATCAATGGCCCTTTTGTAAGCTCTGTTAAATGCTCTATTCTTACGGGCAGACTCTATGCAAGAATTGCTTTTACATAGGTAAACGCCTCTGCCTTCATCATTTCCCGTCATATCTTCATAGATTTCCATACCTTGGCATGTAAACCTAAACATTTCTCCCTTTGGATGTGAACTTCTACACCCAATGCATCTACGCATTGGCTCTCTGTTTTCATTAAGAGCCATATTTATGCTTCCACATCCACTTCAGATTCTGCTTGAGAAGCATCTTGCTCAAGCACCGCCTCTCTAGCTATGTCTTCATCTGCAGAAACTTCTACCTCAGTCTCGTCCTGGTCTTCATATTCATCAAAATCAAATCCGCTATCCTCTAGTTGAGACTTACTCTTGATATCAATCTTCCAACCACTTACTCTAGCAGCGAGTCTAACGTTCTGTCCTTCTCTACCGATTGCGAGTGATAGCTGCTGCTCTGGAACTACCGCAGTTGCCATCTTTTCCTTCTCGCTCACATAGTTGATATATACGCCTTCAACCTCTGCTGGTCTAAGCACATTGCTGATTAAAACAGCAGGATCTTCATCCCATACGATGATATCAATTTTCTCACCGAAAAGCTCATCAACGATATTTTGTACTCTAGTACCTCTATTTCCAACACATGCACCAACTGGATCTACATTCTCATCATTTGAATATACAGCGATTTTAGTTCTTGACCCTGCCTCGCGAGCAATGCCTTTTATCTCAACTGTTCCGTCAGAAATTTCAGGAACTTCTAGCTCGAAAAGCCTTCTTACTAGACCTGGGTGTGATCTAGATAGGAATATCTGCGGACCCTTAGTAGCCTTCTTAACATCGATAACATAAACCTTGATTCTGTCACCAACGTTGAAAGATTCAGTTTTAACCTGCTCAGACAGCGGTAGAATACCCTCCGAGTTTCCAACTGACAGGAACATAGTTCCATTGTTGATCCTCTCGATTTTAGCAGTGATTATCTCTCCCTGCTTGTTAACAAACTCATCATACGAATTACGTCTCTCAGCTTCTCTGATCCTCTGCACAACTACCTGCTTTGCAGTCTGTGCAGCGATACGCCCAAAATCCTTAGGGTCAACCTGATATTCGATGACATCTCCAATCTCGTATCTTTCGTCATATGATCTAGCTTCTTCAAGTGAAACTTCCATCATATCGTCTTCAACTTCTTCGACAACTTCCTTGCTCATCAGAACAAGTACTTCGCCATCTTCACGATCAACCAAAACTCTAACATTTGGATAGTTACCGTAGTTCTTCTTGTATGCAAGTTCTACAGCATCTTCAATCGCAGTGATAATGTCCTCTTTTGAAATGTTTTTCTCACGCTCTAGTTCGGTGAGAGCATCCAAAAACTCTTTGTTCATCGAATCCTCCTAAAATATTACTGCTAAGTTAATCTTGGAAATCTGATCCGCCGGTATTCCGACTTCACGACCTTCTATCTCTATAGTTACTTCATCAGCTGACTTACCAATCAGTGTACCAACAAACTCCTTATTGCCATCGATTGCCTTATATAGCTTTACCTCAACCTCTCTGCCAGCAAATCTCTCAAAGTCAGATGGTTTAATTAGTTCTCTATCAAGTCCCGGTGAGGAAACCTCAAGAGTGTAGCTTCTCTCGATAAAATCCTCTTCATCGAGCTTGTCACTAAGGAAACGAGTAACTTCTTCGCACTCGTTAATATCGACATACTCTGTCTTGCAGCCCACAGGCTTATCAAGGTAAACGCGAAGCTTCCAATCCTTGCCCTCCTTCTTGTATTCAATATTGTATATCTCAAGCTCTCTGCCTGTAAGATATTCATTTAGCAAGCATTCAATTCTTGCACTAACATCTTGATTAGCCATAATTCCTCCCGGAAAAAGTCACAACATAAGTGAAAGAGTGGGTTGCCCCACTCTTTCGCTCTCTAACGTTCTTAAGTATAGTATCACAAAACCTTGTAAATAGCAAGTTTTTCTACATATCGAATATAGATACCTGTGCACTATCCGGAAGTTCATCAAATACTCCGCACGCCTTAAGATCTTCGATATTAGTGCTTGATAGTTTAGTCTTTCTCTGCACTTCATCAATAGACAAGAATGGCCCCTCTTTGTATGCTTCAGCTAGTGAAATGGCCGCACTTCTGCCAACTCCGGATACAGCCATAAAAGGTATCTTAATTTGTCATCAACGACGTTGAACATACAAGGGTCAGAAACACCGAGCTCTGGAAGTGAGAACTCACATCCTCGTGATAGAAGCTCGTATATAACCTCATACACTACTTTAAGTTCTTTCTTTTTCGCAGCACTAGTGTCATCATCTTCTGAGTTTAATGAGTTTATAGCAGCTTTGGCTGCCTCTGCTCCACCTCTAGCCACGTTCACGTCAAAGTTATCAATCTTTGTTGATAACCAAGCACAGTAAGAAAGCGCTTGGATAATAAACCTTAAACCATGCCATTCTGAGTGCCATCATTACATACGCAGCAGCATGCGCTCTAGGAAACAAATATTTGAGTGTCCTACAGGACTCAACATACCAGTCAGGAACTCCATGCTCTTTCATGATATCAAGTTCTTCTTGCTTCAGTTCCTTGTTCTTACGCACATCCTCCATTATTTTGAAAGCATTACTCTTGTCGACACCCTTGATCATCAGATAGTTCATTATGTCGTCACGGCAAGAAATTAGTTCATCGATAGTAGCAACTCCATTTTTGATTAGGTCTTCTGCATTGTTTGTCCATACATCAGTGCCATGCGAGAATCCGGAAATCTTGATAAGAGCAGAGATTGTCTTTGGTTTAATGGCGTCAAGCATCCCTCTTGTAAAGTTAGTACCGAACTCAGGAATTCCGTAAGTACCATGCTTGAATTCATACTCATCAGGGTCAACTATGTTCAATGCATCAATCGATGTAAATATGCTGAGGGTCTTCTTGTCAGCTATATCGATTCCCAGCGGGTCAACTCCGGTCATATCTTGCAGATGCCTAATCATCTGCGGTACATCGTGTCCGAGAATGTCGAGCTTTAGTAGGTTCTTATCTATCTTGTGATAGTCAAAATGCGTTGTTATAAATTCCGCATCCCTGTTATTTGCTGGTTTCTGTACTGGGCAAAATTCAAATATCTCTCTATCTGCAGGAACTACGATGATTCCACCTGGGTGTTGTCCTGTAGTTCTCTTCGTTCCGGTACAGCCATTTGCAAGCACAAGTTCTTCCGAGTTTGAATAGCTCTTACCCGTATTCTCTTCATATTTCTTAACGTATCCAAAAGCAGTCTTCTCTGCGATAGTCGCAACTGTACCCGCCTTGAAAATGTTCTCCTCACCGAAGATCTCACCAACAAACTTATGTGCAACAGGCTGATACTCACCAGCAAAGTTAAGGTCGATATCTGGCTCTTTGTCTCCGTTGAAGCCAAGGAACGTTGCAAACGGAATATTTAATCCGTTCTTATCCATATTTGTACCGCACTTTTCACACACTCTGTCTGGCATGTCAAAACCAGTGTCATACTTATCAAGTTGTTCTGTAAACCTCAAATTATGACAATTAGGACATATATAGTGTGGCTCTAGTGGATTAACCTCCGTTATTCCTGCCATTGTGGCAGCAAATGATGACCCAACGGAACCTCGGCTACCTACGAGATAACCGTCTTTATTGGACTTTTCAACAAGAAGCTGTGCCGCAACATACATTACCGCATATCCATTATTAATAATGGAATTTAGCTCTGTATCTAGTCTCTCGAGAACACGCTCTGGAATAGGATCTCCATATATACTCTTAGCCCTTTCGTAACACGACTCTCTAAGTGTCTCATCGGCACCTTCGATGCTTGGCGGACACTTTTCATCTGGTACTGGCTGGAATGTCTCAGTCATAGATGCAATTAGATTGGTGTTGTCTATTACAATCTCTTTGGCCCTATCTCCAAGATACTCAAACTCTTTAAGCATCTCGGCCGTTGTTCTAAGGTATAGTGAATTTGAATTCGTGTCGTTAAATCCAACCATCGACATAACGATATTGCGGTAAATCGCAGACTCCTTATCTGGGTAGTGTGAGTCTGTAGTTGCAACAACAGGCTTACCAAGCTTATCTCCTATTTCAACAATCTTCATATTCATGTCGATAAGATTCTGCTTACTAGTCACTTGAGGATATCTATCGCTATTAATTAGGAAGTGGTTATTCCCTAGCGGCTGAATCTCAAGATAATCGTAGTAAGATGCGATTTTTAATAACTCTTCATCAGAAGCACCTTTGAGCACTGCCTGGAACACTTCTCCAGCTTCACAGGCGCTACCGATAATAAGACCTTCCTTATACTTGTCGAGAACTTTTCTTGGAAGCTGTGGTCTTCTATAAAAGTAGTCGATATGGGTATACGAAACAATCTTGTATAGGTTCTTAAGCCCAGTTAGATTCTTTGCGATAAGGATGATGTGGTATGTATTTCTCTTCTTGCTCAGATTAATATTGCCGTTTTCGTCATATGCATCATCATCTGGATATAGATAACCCTCCATTCCGTAGAGGATCTTGATCTCCTTACCTTTTTTTGGCAAGCTTCTTAGCTGCACTTGCAGCATCAGGGAATGACTGAACTACGCCATGGTCAGTAATAGCAATTGCAGGCTGTCCCCACTCGGCGGATTGCTTAACCATCTCTTCGACGTCATTAAAGCCGTCGTTTTCACTCATCCTCGTGTGCGCGTGAAGCTCTACGCGCTTCTGCCCTTCATATGTCTCTTTTCTGGTTCGTTTTACAGCCCTGTTAATGCTGTTTGCTATCATTACATTCTCATGAATGTAGTCGTCATATCTGATATCTCCTTGAGCGATTATCTCATCGCCTTTTGACACTGATTCATTGATGATATCAAAATCCTGCTTATTCTTAATAAAGGCCTTTACAGCAACAGCCTGTGGTCCCTTATTGATTCTAAGGGTCATAACCCAGAAGTTCTTCTTCTTAGTATCTTTAATTTCTATTTCAAATACAGTTCCTGAGACTGCGACCTTACTGCGAGCACCAGAAATCTCCGCAAGGTTCTCATAAGCCGTTTCAGCAATAGTGATTCTCTTGCCAAGTATTATCCCATTATTATTAGTTTTTGGTTTATCAGTAGGTTTTACACTTGCTCCTGATACTGTTTGTTTGCTCTCGCTATAGCTCTCATCATAGAAGTAATTAAACTTAACATCGTTTATATTGCCCAGGGACTTGATCAGTCTCTCCCTCATGACACGCTCTAGCCTAGGTTTAATGTCAAAATTTACGAGCACATCGAGCTCAAGAACTAGCCCAGCGCTATCGAGAGATATGTTTTTTAAAGACAGTGTAAGTTCATCCACAGGCTTTCCAGCAGATTCACTAGCCTCTTCATGAGTCAGTATTCCATTAGGTACTTCAATCATCGATTAAAACTCTCCATCAGTACATTTTTTCTTAGTCGTATCCTTTGATACTATATCAATGAGTGTCGGAATAAGTTCATCTTCAGATACCTTAGCAATTATTTCGCCATGTGCGAACACTAGACCTTCCTTGTTGCCACCAGCAATACCGTAGTCTGCCTCTCTAGACTCTCCAGGTCCATTTACTACGCATCCCATAACCGCAATTTTAAGAGGTTTTAAGCCGAGCATAGCTCTCCTATTACCAATCTCTCTAAGGCTTTCTTCAGCATCATTAGCCATCTCAATTAGGTTGACCTCAGTTCTACCACAAGTCGGACACGAAACAATCTCTATACTCTTCTCCCTGAGACCGACAGACTCAAGAATTCTACGTCCAAATAAAACTTCATTTACAGGGTCGTCCGTAAGCGACACGCGGAGAGTATCGCCTACACCAGCAAGAAGTAATGAGCCAATGCCTACTGCAGACTTAAGTCGTCCGTTTTCAGGTGTTCCTGACTCAGTTATTCCGATATGAAGAGGATGCTCAGTCATCTCCTTAACCAACATATGAGCATCATAGTTCATCTTGACATTTGATGACTTAATGGATAGCACTAAATTATCATATCCCATACACTCTATCTTGTCCAAGGTATCAATCGCACTCTCTGCAAGAGCTGCCGCAGTCACACCGCCATGCTTAGCTAACAGTTTTTTATCAAGTGATCCAGAATTCACTCCTACACGAATAGGAATCCCCTTGTTGCCAGCAGCTTCAACCACTTTAGCCACTCTATCGTCACTACCAATGTTACCGGGATTAATTCTAATCTTATCTGCTCCAGCCTCAATTGCTGCAATAGCTAGTTTGTAGTTAAAATGAATATCTGCTACGAGAGGCATCTTCGTCTCCTGGCGCACTTTCGCAAATGATTTTGCCGCAGCTTCGTCGGGAATTGCAACTCTCACTATGTCACACCCAGCGTCTTCGAGTGCATTAATCTGCGCTAGAAGCTTCTTGCTATCTCTCGTATCCACGTTTGTCATCGACTGAATCGATACTGGTGCACCTCCACCAATAAGAACCCTGCCGCATCTAACCTGTTTAGTCATGTTAATACCTACCTATAAATTAATATCCCAGCACTCTAGTTAAGTCCTGCCACGTGATAAACACAAACAATGCGATAAGAACACCAAACCCAGCTAGGTGCATATAACCTTCGGCTTTTGCCGAGATTACATTTCCCGTAACCTTTCTAATTAACACGAAAATAATTCTACCACCGTCTAGCGCTGGAAATGGCAGAAGATTTACTATCGCCATATTAAGACTGATCAGAGCCACGAGATACAGGTACGACAGTATGCCCGTATGAGCAGTCTTGTTCACTAGGCCAGCCATTCCTACAGGCCCAGTTACACTATCCTTGGAAATCCCTTTATGTGCCATTTGCTTAAGTGCACCGATCATCTGACTATTTAATCTCCATGTCACTTTAATGCCTTGCCCTGCACATAAAAACACATTGTGTGATGCTCTAGACACTATCCCAATTACTAATCTTCCGTCCTTATCCTTCTTAGGTGTAATGATAAAGGTATTTTCCATTCCATCACGGCTTACCACTATTTCCATGGTTTTTCCATCTCTATTCTTTGAAATTGCCGTCACGGTGTCTATCCAGGAGGACGTTTCTTTTCCGTCTATGGAGATGATTTTATCACCAGCAAGAATGCCTGATGATGCTGCAGGGGAGTTAGGCACAACCTTATCTAATGTATTTGTCGGTACCCCCACATAAATAGTTATTATTATCATCAGAGTAAGTGCGACAAGAACATTAATTGCTGCGCCCGACGCTAAGACGATAATTCTTTGCCATGCTGGCTTATTGTTAAAAGCACCTTCATCATCACTTTCTTCATTTTCTGCTTCCATGGCACAGAATCCACCTATAGGAACCGCTCTCAAAGAATATTTAGTCTCGCCCATATCTTTACTAGCGATTAGTGGTCCCATGCCAATCGCAAACTCATTCACTTTGATACGAAAAAGCTTGGCAGTTACCAGATGTCCGAACTCATGAGGAACTGTAATTATCATGAGCATTAAAATTGTCAGAAAAACGGTTAATATCATATAAATCACTTTTATCTAAAGAGCTCTCTTGCCTTAGCTCTTGCTTCCCTATCTATCTCTAAAATATCTTCAATCGTCTCTGGTCTAATAGACATATGTTCATCCATCAATCTACGAAGTGACCTCTGTATGTCTAAAAACTCTATCCTTCCCTCGAGAATCATCGCTACAAGTTCTTCATTTGCACCGTTAAGAAGTATTGGATAGCTACCGCCATTTTCAATAGCTTCATAAGCCATGGATAAGCACTCAAATACATTAGTATCAGGCTTTTCAAAATGAAGACTAGCTCCTTCCTCGAACATATTTAGACTTTTTCCAGAATATTGGAGTCTTTCCGGATATCCCAGTGCAAGACTAATTGGAATTCTCATATCCGGAAGCCCAAGTTGCGCGATAATTGAAGTATCATCAAACTCGACCATAGAATGAACTATACTCTCTGGATGAACGTGAATATCAATATTCTCAGGTTCAATATCAAAGAGCCATTTTGCCTCAATGACTTCTAGCCCCTTATTCATCATCGTCGCTGAGTCGATAGTAATCTTGCGCCCCATGCTCCATTTAGGATGATGTAACGCTTCCTTCAGAGATACCTGCTCAAGCTGCTCTAAGCTATATCCTCTAAAAGGTCCTCCAGAGGCAGTGAGCAGTATCCTTCTCACATTTCTTCCTTGATTTCCTTCTAGACACTGAAAAATAGCGCTATGTTCGCTATCTACTGGGAGAATTTTCACCCTATTCTCTCTGGCGAGCTCCATAATCAAACTTCCACCTGCAACAAGAGTCTCCTTATTAGCAAGAGCAATATCCTTGCCAGTCAATATGGCCTCGTATGTAGGAGCCATGCCGCTTATACCCATCAAGGCATTGAGTACGATATCAGCGTCAATCTTAGCTATTTCTCTTAGTCCTGAATCTCCAATATTTACTTCAACAGCAGGAAAAGCCGCACTCACGTGTGCGGCTGCTTCTTTATTTCCAACGCATACAGCCTCAGGCTTAAATTCCTGAATCTGTTTAATCAGATCTTCTACCCTGTTTTTGCAAGTTAGCGCAACAATCTTAAACTTGTCAGGATTTTCTCTGACTATATCTAAGGTTTGAGTTCCTATAGAACCTGTGCTACCTAGCAAAATAATTCTCTTAATTCCCATTTATCTATACACCCTTATCGAATGAAAAACACTGAAAAGTAATATACGAACGGTGCTACAAAAAGCACGCTATCGAATCTATCCAGTACGCCACCATGACCAGGTATCAGCTTGCCGTAGTCCTTGATTCCCATCTGTCTTTTAAATGCTGAGGCAGTAAGGTCTCCAGCCATTGACACCGCACCACCAATTACACCGATAATCGCGCACTGTACAATTATGTCAGGCATAACGAAGTGTCCAAATAAAGCTGAAAATAGCGACGCTCCAGCGAGTCCTCCGATAGCGCCTTCTATAGTCTTCTTAGGGCTTAGATTAGGTGCCATCTTGTGCTTTCCCAATAGCCATACCTGTGAAGTATGCCATGATATCTGCACCGAAAGCCGCTATAAGTACTAGCCAAGTAAGATGTCTATATCTAGAAGCGTCTATTAATACTATAAAGTATGGGAAGAGCACGACGTATACGATACCAGCGAGCGTTGCAATCGAATCACTAATACTACGATTCTTAATGTCCCATCCATAAACGAGACTCGCCATGACAGCTACAACAAGCCAAACTCCAACAAAGTCTGAAACGTTTCCTAAAGTTAGATATCCAGCATATAAAATCACTGCCATAGCAATGGCAATTTTACGCGACGGTCTGATGTCACATGCATTGAATCCGTCAAAGAATTCTTTGACTCCGATAATAGAAATTAGAAGCGCAGCTCCAACGAGCCAAAGACCTCCAAAATATAATACCGCTAGCAGCGGCAACATTACTAGTGCTGAGATAATTCTAGTCTTCATTACTTATCTTCCTTCTCTCTTCCACCAAAACGTCTCTTGCGATGTGCAAACTTCTCAACCATCTCTATAAATTCTTTTGGTGAATAATCTGGCCACAGTGTATCGGTAAACATCATCTCGCTGTATGCAGCCTGCCATATCAAGAAATTAGAGAGGCGCTCTTCACCACTCGTTCTGATAATCAGATCTGGATCTGGAATATTCTTGTGAAGAACTCCTGTGAACAGATGATTCGATACTTCGTCCTCTGTTACATCGACAGAAACGCCTTCATCTGCCATAGCCTGCCTATCGATAATAATCTCATTGATAGCTCTAACAATCTCGTCTCTACCTCCGTAGTTAAGCGCAATATTGAATACGAGACCGTCGTTATCCTTTGTCTTATCTATAAGCTTATCTATCGCTCTTACAGAATCAACCGGTAGCATATTATAGTCACCTAAAATATTGATTTGCACATTGTTTTCAATCAGCTCCTTAAGTTCAGAATCTACATACTTGATAATGAGTTTAAATATACCAGAAACCTCTTCTGTGCTTCGTTTCCAGTTTTCAGTCGAAAACGCATATACTGTAAGATACTTGATTCCAATATCAGAAGCAGCGATAACTATCTGCTTCATCGCCTGCATGCCAGCATTATGGCCAAATAAGCGCGGTCTATTTTTACTCTTAGCCCAACGACCATTACCATCCATAATAACCGCTACATGCGTAGGTAATTTTTTACTCTCTGACATAATATAACCTCGTAAAAAGCAAACGTGACCTAGGCCACGTTTACTCAGAATTATACTTCCATTACTTCCTTGTTCTTGTTCTCGATAATAGTGTCGATTTCCTTGACAGCCTTATCGATCTTCTTCTGGACCTTATCTAGTTCGCTCTTGCAATCATCCTCAGTGATTTCATGAGCTTTTTCCTGTTTCTTAAGCTCATCATTCTCTTCTCGTCTGATATTACGAACTGCAACCTTTGCGTCTTCACCAAACTTCTTAACGTGCTTAATAAGCTCCTTACGTCTCTCCTCTGTTAGCTGAGGAATTGAAAGTCTGATAACCTTTCCATCATTTGATGGGTTGAGTCCAAGGTTTGCCTCATTGATTGCGTGCTCAATATCTCCAATTGAGCTTGCATCAAAAGGCGCGACCATAAGAGTTCGTGGGTCTGGTGTTGTGATGTTGGAAAGCGACTTTAGAGGAGTCGGTGTTCCATAATAGCTCACCATCACCTTATCGAGAAGTGCTGGATTAGCTCTTCCTGCTCTTACTGTGTTTAGATTCTCTTTAAGAACACTTTTGGTAACTTCAATCTTCTCTTCTAAGCTCTTCTTAGCCATGATATCCTCCATGATATTTCGATAATTTCTTAAATAACGCCTAATTTATTGATGAGTGACTACTCAACTAGAGTTCCTATGTTCTCACCATTTATCACCTTCATAAGTCCGCCTTCTTCAGCAAGTGCAAATACATAAAGTTTAATAGAATTGTCTTTACATAGCGTTGCGGCAGTTAAATCCATAACTTTGAGATCCTTCTCAACGATATCCATATATGTGAGATGATCGTATCTAACAGCGCTAGGGTCTAACTTAGGATCAGCTGAATAGACAGCGTCGATAGCCTTTGCCATTAGTATAACCTCTGCATTCATCTCAGCAGCTCTCAGCGCGGCCGTCGTGTCTGTCGAGAAGAATGGGCTTCCTGTTCCACCACCAAAGATTACTACCTTTCCTTCTTCTATGTAGTCAAGCGCCTTTCGTCTAGAATAGCCTTCGGCCATGTCTCTGATTTCAATTGCTGTCATAACCTTTGCTTCACAACCGATTGATAATAGTGAATCCTGAAGAGCAAGGGCGTTCATAACTGTAGCTAACATGCCCATATAATCGGCAGTTGCCCTATCAATGTTGCCTCCTGTTCTACCGCGGAAGAAATTACCTCCTCCAACTACAATAGCAACATCAACTCCATGCTCTCTGATTTCCTTAATCTGCTTGGCAGTCTGAAGTGTGACATCTGGATTAACTCCAAACTTATCATCTCCAGCGAGTGCCTCACCGCTAAGTTTAATCAAGACTCTTTTGTACTTAATACCCATGATAACTCCTTATGCTGTCTATTTTTCAATGTCCGCTAGGTACATCACTGTAAACTTGTTGCCATTTTTAGATAGTTCAATTAGCTGCTGATATTCATCTGCCTTTCCGCTACTTCTCTTTGACTGTACGAATTGCTGTAATAAATCATACATGCTGTCACTCTCTTCAGGCTCCATGAAGTCAAATGATACGTCCTTCATACCCCTAAAGGTTCTTACTGTATCAAAGAATGTCTCTTCGTTGCATATTCCATCGATTAATCCAAGTTCTTTAGCCTGGCTTGCTGAATAGATACGACCATCAGCAATCTCTCTAACTCTACCCTCAGACATATTGCGACCCTTGGCAACAATTCTTACAAATTGGTCATAGGCTTCGTCAATAAGGCTCTGCATAATCTCACGTTGCTCATCTGTAAGCTCTTCCGTCATACTTCCCATCGCCTTGTTACGACCACTGGTAATGGTATTAGTCTTTATACCAAGCTTGTCAAGCAAGCCTCTGACATCGTAAATGGTACCTGTCTTAACTCCAATTGAGCCGGTCCATGTATTACGATTAGCGTAGATTTTATCTCCTGCCATCGCTATGTAGTATCCACCTGATGCAGCCTGATCCCTAAAATAGAAGTAAACAGGGCGCTTAGTCTTGTTCTTATATTTCATCAGCTGTTCATACAGCTCATCAGAGGTATATACACTGCCGCCCGGCGAATTAACACGTATCACGATACCTTTATTAGACGAATCGTGGATAAGGTCGTTAATCGTGTTCATAGTCCAGTTATGATTATAGGTAGATCTAGCGCTAACATCACCAATTTCGCCGGTTACATCAAGAACAGCAACAGAACCGCCGCCAATCGATGAGCCACTTGAAGATCCTGGTCTAGCGCCACCAATATATGCAAGAGAAGTGAATACAACTCCTACAATCAGCATAAGTACGAGGACCACTATTAGGGCAATTAGCCATGAATTTTGTCTCTTTGAGGTATGGTTGCTTTTACCATAACCATTACCTCTCATGTTATTATCTGTCATAATTTAGTCCCTATTATTCTCTATATATTAATTACTCTATATGAAATTATACCTAGTCATATGTTAGCAAATATCGGTTCCATTATCTAGGTGTTATATCAATTACTTCTGCCGAATCCACTGCTGTGCTCACAAGCTTTTCAACATCGAGTGCCTCTTCAGATTTTTCAATTTTGCTGAGCTTCGGTTTAGTAACCGGATGTTTAGGCAGAAATACTGTGCAGCAGTCTTCATAAGGCTGTATTGAGATATCATAAGTTCCAATTTCCTTAGCCTTATCCATAATATCAACCTTATCCATAGCGATTAATGGTCGCATTACTGGCATTTTTACTACACTATCTGTAACGACGAGTGCTTCAGCAGTCTGACTGGCAACCTGGCCTAGGTCTTCACCCGTAATTAACATCATATCCTTCTTCTGAAGAGCAATGCTCTCGGCAATACGCATCATGAAACGTCTTACGAGAAGAGTAGTCTCTTCTTCAGGACAGTTCTTTACAATATCTTCTTGAATAGGTAGAAGATTTACCACATACATCCTTATAGTTCCCATGTATCCAGCCAAAGTGGCACAGAGGTCCTCAACCTTCTGCTGCGCACGGGGGCTTGTATATGGATATGAGTGGAAATGAACAGCCTCAATTCTCATTCCACGCTTAGCCATCATAAACGCTGCAACGGGGCTGTCGATACCTCCCGACATAAGGACGAGGCCCTTGCCATTAGTACCAAGTGGCAGACCGCCAAAGCCCTTAATCTTATCTCTAAATATATATGTTCCCTCACGGCGAACATCTACGTATAACTCGCAATTAGGATCGTGAACATCTACTGACAGGACCTTACAAGTCTTGAGGATTTTAGCACCAACAATTCGTCCAATCTCTGGAGACTGTATAGGGAATGTCTTGTCAGCTCTTTTACCTTTAACTTTAAAGGTCTTAATACCCTCTTTTTCTATCAATTCCATCATGAAATCTGCCGCAGCTTCACCGATTTGCTCAATATCCTTCTCTGCCTCAACAGCAGGACTTACAGAAGCGACACCGAAAACCTTTGAAACTTTTCTGATGATTTCTTCTCTATCAATTTCCTTAGGAACCCGAACAATCATGAGACCATCATTCCATTTAGACTCAGTATTGTCGTATGAAGTAAGAGCACCACGAACTCTCTCTAGAAGCACCCTTTCAAAGTATGGCTTATTCATTCCCTTAAGTGCTACTTCCCCGCATCTTACAATGTAAATATTCTTCTCGTTCATCATAACCCCTATCTGAAACTACCTAATCTTCTAAACCTTTAACCGCCTCCGAAACCTTCGCCGCAGCTTCATCCATTTCTTCTAGTGTATTGAATTCAGAGATACTGAATCTAATAGCACCTTCTATCTCCTTATGCCCAAGTCCCATTGCAGCCAATACATGGCTATCGCTGTTCTTATGCGATGAACATGCAGAACCTGTCGAAACGTATATTTCTTCCTGTTCAAGTGTATGAAGTATTACCTCTCCTCTTGAACCAAGAAATGAAATATTGAGTACAGATGGGCAACGTTTTCCGTAATCAGAAATCTCGAATCCCATCTCAGTAGTTCCATTTACTATTATATCATCAAGTTCAGATATTATTCCCTCACGAAGTCGATTATTTAAAGTAGCGAGGCGTTCCTGCTTTTCTGTCAAATTATCATATGCAAGTTCCGTTGCTAGCCCGAGTCCCGCGATTCCATGTGTATTCTCAGTACCTGAACGATACCCACTCTCCTGTCCACCTCCAGGAATGAATGTAGGCAGCTTTAGCCCTGACTTCATATACATCGCACCAACACCTTTAGGTGCATGGACCTTGTGGCCGCTAATAGTAATTATATCAAATGGAACATTTCTAAGATTCATCTTACCAAAGGCCTGTACAGCATCCGTGTGGAAGACAATATTGGTCCCATGTTCTTTGTTGTACGTCTTCACTATGTCGTAAGCAGGTACTACCGGTTGAATCATACCTGTCTCATTATTAACCGTCATCAACGTAACTAGTATAACATTATCGTCTAACGCATCCTCCAGACTTTCTAATTTAATAGCTCCAGCCTTATCTACATCTAGATAGCATACGTCGAGTCCTTCATCAGCGAGTTTCCTGCACGTTTCCATAACTGCTGGGTGTTCAATTTTTGAGGTAATAATCTTGTTCCCTCTTCGTCTTAGCTTTCTGGCGGTACTGAATATAGCAGTATTATCTCCTTCTGTGCCGCCAGAATTGAATATGATTTCTCCATTTGCTGGGAAGGCTTTTGAAACCCGTCCTCTGGCCTCGCGAATTAGCTCGGCGCTTTTTAAGCCGAGCGTATGGAGCGACGAGGGGTTTCCAAAGGCTTCCTTGCTTAGCTTGTACACTAGATCTGTTACTTCATCGTATTGGCGTGTTGTTGCACTATTGTCTAGATATATCATGGCATCTCCAATATCTTAAATTGCTTTTAAAAAGCTCTCCGCAAGCGGAGAGCTTTGTTTTACTTTGCATAATCTATTGCGCGAGTCTCTCTGACTACATTAACCTTGATGTTGCCAGGGTACTCAAGCTCAGCTTCGATCTTTTTGGCAATCTCTCTAGCCAGCATTGGGATTTCATCATCCTTAACTTGGTTAGGTTTAACTGCAACTCTGATCTCACGTCCTGCCTGAATAGCAAACGACTTATCAACGCCCTTTGTAGTATTGGCAATATTCTCGAGGCTCTGAAGTCTCTTGATGTACGCTTCAAGAGTTTCTCTTCTTGAGCCAGGCCTAGCTGCTGAAAGAGCATCAGCTGCACCTACGAGAACGGCTTCAAGTGTAGTGGCTTCAACATCTCCGTGATGTGCTTCAACACCATTGATAACCTTCCACGACTCCTTGTACTTCTTACAGATATTTACACCGATTTCTACATGTGTTCCTTCAACCTCATGGTCAATAGATTTTCCAATATCGTGAAGAAGTCCAGCTCTCTTAGCTAGTCTTGGATCAAGTCCTAGCTCTGAAGCCATCATGCCAGCAAGAAGAGCAACCTCCACAGAGTGCTTAAGCACATTCTGTCCGTATGATGTTCTGTATTTCAGTCTTCCAAGAAGTTTAACCATCTCAGGATGTAGGTTGTGTACGCCTGTCTCGAAACAAGCCTGTTCGCCCTCTTCTTTAATTATGTTGTTAACTTCCTTAGTAGCCTTCTGCACCATCTCTTCAATGCGTGCTGGATGAATTCTGCCATCTGATATCAGTTTCTCGAGTGCTCTCTTAGCAATCTCTCTTCTAACAGGGTCAAACCCTGAAAGAATTACTGCTTCAGGTGTATCATCGATAATTAAATCAACGCCCGTAAGAGTCTCAATTGCTCTGATATTTCTACCTTCTCTACCGATGATACGACCCTTCATATCGTCGTTAGGAAGCGCTACTACCGAAACAGTAGTTTCAGCAACCTGATCTTGCAGCACATCTCTGAATAGCGAGCGTAATAATCTCTCTTGCCTTCTTATCTGCCTCGTCTTTAGTCTCTTCTTCAACTCTAGTGATAATGGCTGAAGCATCCTTTCTTACATCCTTTTCAATCTCAGCAAGTAAAAGGTGCTTTGCCTCATCTTTAGAGTAGCCGGAAATCTTCTCTAGCTCAGCAATCTGCTTCTCTAGATACTGATCAATTTCCTTGTGCTTCTCGTCCATAGAGCGCTCACGTTTGATAAGCCTTCTTCTCTGCGCTCAATGCTCTCAAGCTTCTTTTCTATGTTCTCTTCTTTCTGAAGAATACGTCTTTCTGTTCTTGTAACTTCATTACGTCTGTCGCGAATTTCGTTTTCGAGATTTTCTTTGATCTGGTGCACTTCTTCTTTAGCTTCAAGAACTTTTTCCTTCTTGATATTCTCAGCGGCACTTTCCGCATCAAGAATTATGTTCTGAGCTTTCTGCTCTGCACTTCCAATTTCTTTCTCTCCGACACGCTTACGCACAACGTAGCCAAGCATCAATCCTATAATCAGGAATGCTATACCAGCTACAACAGTTATTAATAGCGGTGTCATGTTCAACTCCTTATTCAGTTATTTGTTAGTAATACAGTATATTTTTACTTATTTGTTATTAAAAATAAGCATTTCGTGTATAGAATCATACTGATTTATTATATATTTTAATGAAAACATAGTCAACTATTGGAGAATCTCTCTAATTACTCTTTCCGCTATTTTATTGAAGTTTCTCGCTATATACGTGTCTCTTTTTGCTACAATCGGAATGCCAATATTACATGATGCACGAATATTATCATCTTCCATTATCACACCTAGAAGTTCAGACCTAAATCTAAGGTCAATCTCAGCAAGACCAGGCCCACATCCTAGATCTTCAGCGACAGGTATCATGCGATTTATAACATAGTGCCTATTCATGATCTCGCATTTAATCAGCCTATCTTCGATAGCATCTGCATCTCTAATAGCCGCATAATCAGGCGTAGTAACTATAATTACTTCATCGGCAGAGCTGTGACATAAATCAACAGCACGATTTATACCAGGAGCTCCGTCCATAATCACAACGTCATACTCACTCTTAAGGTGCTCTATCAATTCATCTATATCAGCTCTTGATATATCTATCCAGTTTCCACCCTGATGCGCAGGAATTATCGAAAGCCTATCTGTAAAATTCGAGTGTATAATGGCATCCCTTGGTTCGCATGTCCTCATAATCACATCGTAAATATCGAATATAGCTTCATTCTGAACACCTATGTAAAGATCTAGGTCTCTCATACCCATGTTCATATCAAGCAAAATAACACGCTTACCCATGTACGCAAGCGTCAGCCCGAGGTTTGCGACAAATGTAGACTTGCCCGTTCCTCCTTTTCCCGATGTAATGTAGATTGTTTTAGACACCTTAGACACTCTCCATTTAAGAATCTTGTTCAATAACCCCTTCACTTCTAAGACTGACATAGCTGTCGTATCCAACGATAATGTGATCTAGAAGTTTAATTCCTATAATCTTACCTGCCGCTTCAAGTCTCTTAGTCGCAGCAATATCAAGATTGCTAGGCGTGGGATCACCACTTGGATGATTGTGAGCTATGATAATAGCTGCAGCACTACGCCTAATTGCAACGCTATACACTTCCCTAGGATGTATATCAGCAGAATTTAATTCACCGATAGACGCCGTATATTCCGACTCAATCTTGCACTTTGTGTTTAGTAAGAACAACTGAACATGTTCCCTCTTTACACCTCGCATACGATTCATATATAGTTCAGCAATATCTTCAGCTGTAGTAACCGTCTTTCCTGAAATGAGGCTAGGCTCCCTTACACGTCTTGCAAGCTCCATACTGGCAACTATTGAACATGCTTTACTTACACCGATGCCATCAACATTAAGAAGCTCCCTAGCATCGACACTACAGATATCTTGAGATAGATTATCTGTGTAAGTCATGACTTCATCAGCCAACTGTAGAACCTTCTTGTCAGCAGTACCAGTTCTCAAAATCAGTGCAAGTAGCTCAACATCAGAAAGCGACGATACACCAGAATACATCAGTTTCTCCTGTGGCAACTTATACAGGTTGTTATTTCCATTATTCATATATAACCCTCTCTCGAGAGCAACACATTAAAATTATATCAAAACACCCTGTCTGCAACAAGCACAGACAGGGTTCAAAATTCCTCATTTCTGAATATTATATAATATATTTTACGCTGAATTCTAGTATCTTCCTCGCTGAAGTATCGTCAGATTCTTAAGTGATAAAAACAGCATCATAACAAGCATCATTATAAGAGCTTTTTCAACATACAAATTGGCATAAATCGCATAATTACCTATTAGTCCTGTAAGCAGAACTAGCATGGCTATAAAGCAGTATCTTAGACGCGCAGCATACATAATTATAGCTTTACGTTTCTTATCCTTTTGGCTAACTGTAGTCACGTACTTGACCACGTATAGCACACTGAGAACAGCCTGAAACAGAATAATTGCGATAAATCCATACAGAATCTTTTTATCACTAGTTCCAAAAAATCCTGCTACCTCAGTATGAAACAGGAGTAGTACATCGAATAAAAATATCAGATAACAATACCCTCTAACCTTACCAAGTGCAATCGCACCTTCTTTCATTTTCATCGCCCTCCATCACTCCTATTTCGAAATCTTGGATGCCATAGAGACAATCGAATTAACGACATCTTTTATGCTCATATCAGAAGTGTCAACTAGGTTAGCATCCTCCGCCTGCACCAATGGATTAATCGTTCTATTCATATCCTGATAATCTCTGTCTTTGATCTCTTCGTATATATGATCAAGAACAGCATTTACACCCTTGGCCTTAAGCTCTTCGTATCTACGACGTGCTCTAACCATCGGGTCAGCTGTAAGAAAAATTTTAAGTTCAGCATTTACCAAACATTAGTTCCGATATCTCGTCCATCCATAATTACGCTCTTACCCTCAGCAATTCTGCGCTGAATATCAACGAGTTTCGTACGAACTTCCGGAATCTGAGAATATGTCGATGCTAGCTTAGAAATCTCCTGAGTTCTAATTATATCGCTTACATCATTACCATCGAGAATAATCTTACCTTCAACAAAGTCAATTGACGTCTTGGATAATATATTATGAATAGACTCTACATCCTCTGGGGCAATTCCTTCACGGTTAAGTTTTAATCCAATAGCACGATACATCGCACCTGTGTCTATATACTCGAGCCCTAGCTCATTACCTACAAGCTTTGCAATAGTACTTTTTCCTGCACTGCCAGGTCCATCAATAGCAATTCTAATCATAGTTTTACCTTAATTCTCATCAAGCAAATCTTCTTCTCCAGACGACTCCTTGACATACCTCTCTGCGTCATGACCTTTTCTGTCTTTCTCAAGCAGATTATTTATCTCTTTTACGAATGTATCTATATCAGTAAATCTATGGTATACCGAAGCAAATCTTACGTAAGCAACCTGATCTAAGTCGCGCAGCTCATCCATGATAAGAGCACCGATCATCTTGCTATCAATTTCCTTTTCCATGGTATTGTTCAACCCACGTTCGATATTATCAGCGATTCTCTGAACATCATCGTACTTAACTTTAGTCTTTTCGCAAGCCTTGAGAACACCGTTAATAAGCTTATTACGGTCAAAACTCTCCCTTGTGCCATCGCTCTTAATTACTACAAGTAGCGAGTTCTCAATCTTCTCGAATGTTGTAAAACGCTTGTGGCACTTATCGCACTCACGACGTCTTCTGATAGCAAGACCTTCCTCAACAGGTCTGGAATCAACAACTTTAGTGTCTGGATTACCGCAGTAAGGGCACTTCATTTCGTTCCTCCATGTTCAATCAATATTAGCTTAAAAGTTCCGTAGTTTATATAATCTCTTTTATAAATAAATCGCAATAAAACTCATTTATCGTATATACACATTATTTTACGAAGAAATCGTCTTAAATGTAACTTAAGAGTTATTTTGCTATGCTATCCTTAAGCACCTTAACCATAACCTTATCGTAAACCATTGTATCATAAAGGTTATTCTGATCAGCATACTCTTCAATTGACATGCCAGCAGCCTTTTCATACTGAGAACGTGTATATCCTGCATCCTTGAGCAGCTTATCAAGATAATCTTTGTATTCCTTGTCAGAAATCTTGATATCATACTCTTTAGCAAGAGCGAACAGCACTAACTCCTGTCTTACGGTATTTTTAGCCACTACCTTTGCCTGCTTTTCAAATGCTTTCTTTGACATACCCATAGTGCTTTTGAGATACTTCTCGTAAGACATGTCATTCTTCTTAGCAAGTGACTTATATGTGTCAATCATCTTCTGCTGTGCATCTTTAAGTTCCTTTTCTGGATATTTCTTAATCTGACTTGCATTTAGAATTTTCTGGAATAGCTCCTGCTTTTCAGAACTTGCAGCTTGAGCTTTCTTATCCTTTAGAAGCTGCTTCTTCAGGTTCTTTCGTACTCTGCAGTAGTCTTGAAGTTTGTATTCTTCTTTACGAACTCATCGTTATACTTAGGGGTAACTGTCTTAACTAGCGAGTTTAACTTAATAGTAAATGTAGCTTTCTTGCCTGCAAGTTCAGTGTTATTTGAATAATTGGATGGGAACGTAACAGTTATGTCAAATGTCTCTCCTACCTTATGTCCGACAATCTGCTCTGCAAATCCGCTGATGAAATTGCTATCACCGAGATTGAGTTCATATCCAGTAGCTGAGCCACCATCAAACTTCTTGCCGTTAATCTTTCCTGTGTAATCAATATTAACGATGCTATCCGATGTAGCCGTTCCTTCTTTTACTTCTTCTTTAGTCTTAGCTTGTTCGAGTGTAGTGTTAATAGCTTCTTGAACCTCAGTGTCGCTGACAGATGCATCTGCCTTAGTATACTCAAGATTCTTATACTTTCCGAGCTTCACATATTTACTGAAATCATCATAGTTGTATTTGTCTGGTTTAGTTGCTCCACCGCATGCAGTTAACATAAGCATGCAGAATACCATAATAGCCATAATTGTCGACTTGCATATTTTGTTACGTGACATATTAAAACCCCTTATATATTGTGCTTTAAATTGGTTCTACTTATAAATCTATTTCATTCTATATTATCATAGCAAATTCGAGGGTTCAACGAGTTTCACAGTAACCACACGAGCATTACAATTTATTAATTACAATCCCTAAGCAATAAAAGACAGGGCAATTGCCCTGTCCTCCGAACTAATTATTATTATTTTCCTGTTCTCTACGTTTTGCTAGCGCAGCTTCCTTACGAGCCTGTGCTCTCTCACGCTTAAGAACTTCATTTCTCGCCGTTAAGCCCCACCAAGTAACCGCGCAAACAGCAACGATTAGCCCTGCAATAAATATAACACCTATATGGCTTAGAAAATATTCCATTATTAGTTAGCCTTCTTTGCTAGTTCGCATAGCTCTGCAAAACCTGCAGCATCATAGATAGCCATCTCTGATAGCATCTTTCTGTTTAGCTCAATTCCGGACTTCTTGAGACCGTTCATTAGGTTGCTGTAGTTAATGCCGTTAGCTCTTGCAGCAGCATTAATTCTTGCGATCCAGAGTCTTCTGTACTCTCTCTTCTTGTTCTTTCTTCCAACGAAAGCAGATCTTAGCGCTCTCATAACTGCTGGGTTAGCAGCTCTGAAGTTCTTGCTTCTCTGTCCGTAGAAACCCTTTGCCTGCTTTAAAATCTTCTTGTGTCTCTTATGAGCGTTTACGCCCTTCTTTACTCTTGCCATATCTTAAAACCTCCCTAAACTACTTTGCCATTGATCTAAGCATACGCTTTGTATCTGCACTAGTAAGCACTGTGGACTTACGAAGACCTCTCTTTCTCTTTGCAGTCTTCTTTGTCAGAATATGGCTCTTAAATGCCTTGTTTCTCTTAATCTTACCTGAACCAGTAAGCTTCATTCTCTTGCTTGCGCCTCTATGAGACTTCATCTTGTTCTTGCCATAATGATTTCCTCCTAAGTTGTTAATTCATTACTTACTATTCTTTGGTGATAGGAACATAGTAAGGCTTCGTCCCTCAAACTTTGGCTTCTTGTCTATGATGCCGTATTCAGAAACCAGCTCTGCAAAGCTGTTCATAACATCGAAGCCTTTCGCTGTGTAATCACGTTCTCTTCCTCTGAATCTAAGGCTAACTTTGACCTTATCTCCTTCCTTTAAGAACTTGATTGCTGTATTCGCCTTTACATTTACATCGTGCTCCTCGATAAATGTGCTGAGACGAACCTCCTTAACCTGCATGGTTTTCTGGTTCTTCTTAGCCATCTTATCCTTTTTCTGGAGCTCGTAGCGATATTTCCCGAAGTCTAGGATCTTGCAAACCGGTGGTTCAGCATTTGGAGAAACATTTACGAGGTCTAGATTAGCCTCTTCTGCTATTGTAAGTGCTTCTCTGATGCCCATAACTCCGCGCATATCTCCATTTTCATCTATCAAACGGACTTCCTTTGCACGAATATCTCCGTTGATCTGTTGTTTATCCTTGCTAATTGGTCTACCTCCATATAATAAAAAAAAGCGGATACAGAAGTATCCGCGAATTAACTGAATTAAATCAAGTTATTGATAACCCGTACGCCTGCGCCTACAAGGTGAGAAGCGGATAACTTCTTCTTTGACTAGGTGATTATAAACTATTAGTGAGCTTGTGTCAATACTAAACTCCACAAGCCTTTTACTGTTTTTTAACTTCGTGTTCTGGCTCCATATGTTCCCAGTTCCATTCTCCTTTACACACAATCTTATTATATGAAGGAATTATTACCGAGATTAACGACATGATGCCTAGAATTATCAGATACCAGTTATATGGAATCATGCTAGTAGGATTTACCGCATTCTTAGTCAAGCTGGCGATCAAAAGGAACTGTGCACCGTACGGAATAAATCCCTGCATTATGCATGAGAATATATCTAGAAACGAAGCCGTTCTTCGTGGATCAATCTTGTACTTCTCGGAGATTTCTTTAGCAATCTCACCTGTAACGATAATCGCTACTGTATTGTTAGCGGTTGCAGCATCTGTTAAAGCTGTTAGTGCTGCAATTCCCACAGATGCTGATTTAGGACCTTTGAAAAGCTTGCTCGTCTTATCAATTATCCATTTTAGACCACCATAATGTTTAGTAAGTTCTGCGAGACCTCCTACAAACATAGATAGTATGAATACTTCTATCATACCCTGATATCCTGCCCATATTTTTGCTGCAACTTCCATAAGACCGATAGCACCGGTTCCAACACCAACTGCTGCAGCACTCAGAATTCCAATTATCAGCACCGCGAATACATTTAGTCCAAGCAGCGCAAGACCAAGAACTAACACATAAGGGATCACCTTTATAAGGCTATATTCTAGGGAGCCAGTTACAGTACCACCCTTGCTGAAATAACCATTAGAGCAATGGCAATGAGAGCTGAAGGTATTGAAATCCAGGCATTAGTTCTAAATTTGTCCTTAAGGTCTACTCCCTGAGTCCTTGTAGCAGCAATAGTCGTGTCGGAAATCATCGATAGATTATCTCCAAACATAGCGCCTGTAAGAACAGCAGCGACAACGAAAGACATATTAAGGTCTGCTGTCTTTGCCATCTGGTAAGCTATTGGAACTATGGCTCCAACAGTACCCATAGAAGTACCTGTAGCCGTAGATAAAAATGCTGCGATTACGAAAATTCCTGGAACAATAAACCTTGGCGGAATAATCGCAAGTCCAAGATTTGCAGTAGATGAAACTCCACCCATCGCACTAGCAACAGAAGAAAAAGCTCCTGCTAAAAGGAATATCATGAGCATCGTCATAATATTTTCATCACCAGCACCTCTTGCAAATAACTTAAAATTATTATCAATTCCCGTCTTGTGATACATTAAAAAAGCCAGGATAACGGCAATTGTCATAGCGACTACAGAAGGAAACTGATAAAATGCCATCTCTACACCCTTGGAATGTAGGACAATTCCAACACCCAGATAAATGACAATAAAGAAAGAAGCGGAATTAGCGCCAAGCCACTTGCTTCTCTTTCCTGATGAAGTTTAACTTGTTCTTTCATTAAAACACCTCAATAACTCGTTCAGTACAAAAATAACGTCTCAAAGCCTTTACTTATCTAATAAAAGCACCATCCTTAATTTTACACAAAATCACACTTTCTTAAACTGTTAATTTGTATTTTTCATTGTATTTTAAGTGGTTTTATGTAAATTTATAAGTGTATCATTGAATTTTAAAACCTCAATTGTATCAATCAAGTATTACAATCATAGTAATTATTGTTTCAGTTTATATAGTAACAAGAAAAAAAGCAATGTTCACACTGATAAAATTTATCGTATTGCAATATCACATATAACAATATACAATTAATGAACGAAATATTGCTGGGGGAGCGATAGCTGAGAGTTGCTTCACTTATGTGTAAAATCATTCATTTTATACGCTAATTACGCACTAAGATGAAGCGAGACCCTTCTACCACGCGGATAATGCCGTAGCGGGAAGCTAGCTAGAATACAAAAGCACCCCCTCCTGTATAATAGGAGGTTTTTTTATGACTTTACAGAGTTTTGTTGAATCAAGAGTTGGTCAGGTATTGATTATATTTGTAATCATCCTGCTACTATGCTTAATAACGGTTAGCGGAAAAGCAAAGAGCGATAACAAGAAAATAGATGTTAAAGCACTAACAGTTTCTTCACTTCTAATTGCAATAGCTATGGTGTTATCAAACATCAAGATATTTACCATGCCTCAGGGCGGCTCTGTCACCCTCCTCTCGCTTCTTCCAGTTGCGGTAATAACATACCTATACGGAACTAAGCGCGGAGTTACTGCTGGAGTTGCGCTCGGTCTTGTAAATTTAATCTTTGGACCTTACGTAATCCACCCAGCTCAGTTACTTCTCGACTACCCAATCGCTTTCGGAGCGCTCGGTCTTGGTGGAGCACTGCGCGATGGAAAGAACGGGCTTACAAAGGTATACCTAACAGGTGTATTTGCAAGATATTTCTGTGCTGTGGCATCGGGTATAATCTTCTTTGGAGCGTATGCACCAAAGGGCTTCCATGCAGTTACATGGTCAATTTGGTACAACTTCACTTACCTAGCGGTTGAAGCTGCAATAACGGTTGTTGTAATCAATATGCCACCTGTTAAAAGCCTATTTGAGAGGATTAAGAATGAAAACTAAGATTGATAACCCTTTGTTATCAAGATATGACAGAGTCATTCTTGCATCGAAATCACCCCGCAGATTAGATATACTGAGAGATCATGGTATTGAACCAATTATAATGCCTGGTAATACAGATGAATCACTGCCAGACGGTATATCTTTTACGGATGCGGTTACGATGCTTTCCGAGAGAAAAGCTATGGCAGCACTAGAGCTTCCAGATATATTAGGATTTGAAGGTAAATCGCTACTTATCGCTTCGGATACTATCGTCTATAAGGACATTATCATGGGGAAGCCGATTGATAATGAAGATGCATTTAATATGCTAGCCTCACTTCGAAATGATACTCACTACGTTGCAAGCGGAGTTACACTTATTGACATTATTGACGGAGTTCCTCAGATCGATGACATATGCTCGTTTGCCGAAGTTGCGGAAATCATCTGCGATGATTATACAGATGAAGATATATGGTCATATATAAAGACTGGTGAACCTGCTGATAAGGCTGGTGCATACGCTATCCAAGGCGGTTTTAGGAAATATATTAGAGAGTTTAGAGGCGATTACGAGAATGTCGTTGGGCTACCTTATAATAGGATAATCAGCGAACTTAATAAATAACATCAACGCAAATGGGGCTACACATTTCATATGGTAGCCCCACTTTTTATAGCTTCATATAATATGACATTTGACACGCGCCACTTGCTCCTGCCGAGGCAACTTCTTCTATATTGAACTCGTCGATTCCACCTATCGCATATACTGGTACATCAACTTGCTCTATTATGCTTGTCAGGAAGTCTATACCACGTCCTGGAAGCCCTTTCTTGCAATCAGTTTCATAGATATGACCAGCAAGTATGGCATCGGCACTAGACTCTTCAGCTCTAATAGCTTCTTGAAGTGAATGAACTGAAACCCATACCGATAAACCGTTTAAGCTTCTAACATTGGATTCATAATCATTAATCGGTAATTGAACGGCTGTACCGAGTTCGCGCGCAATCTTATAGTACTTGTTCACAATCAGTCTTACAGAGTATAAATCACAGAGCAATTTAACTTTATAAGCTAGTTCCCTATATTCGTCTTCAGAAAGATCTTTCTCTCTCTAAGTATCACGACATCTGGCTTCGAAATTGCAAATACTACCTTAAGCTGTTCATAAAGCGATCTATCGGTTAAGTGGCGGTTCGTTACACAGACTTTTTTAAATGTACACATAATCGTTCATAACCGGCTGCATGCCGTGATCCCTAAGAGCCTTACAGATTTCATCGACGGACCTTCCGTCTGCAATTTCAAACTGATTATCACCAGAACTCGTTTCATCATCGCTATGGCTACCGATCCCAGTATCCACACCTGCTGAGATTTTTGTAGCAGTTATACCCAAGACATTATCTCTGAATCCAGCTCGCTCACGAGTTGAAATGGTCATCGCTGCAAACGGAAGAAAAATCCTATACGCACATATAACTTGAAGTAGTTGACGCTCACCTACATTCTCATTATTCTGATTCGGGGTGAACATCGCCCCTTCATCGTTATTGCTGATTATCGGCCTCAGTCTTGGACATGACAGCGAAATCTCTGCCCATGGATACTTGCGCTGAATTAGATATGCATGAAGACCAGTCGCTAAAGCATCTTTTCTAAAATTATCAAGTCCTAGAAGTGCTGCGAATCCCACACCTCTCATACCGCCCATTATCGCTCTCTCCTGGGCATTAAACCTATATGGAAACCCTCTTGTGTCCAGCTAGGTGAAGCCTCTCATATTCATAGGAATTATACGTCTCTTGAAAGACAGTTACGTAGTCAGCTCCGCACGACTTTAGATACGCATACTCATCCGAGTTCATCGGATATACTTCAATACCGATGTTCTTGAAGTATTTTCGTCCTATTTTGCACGCTTCACCGATGTATTCTATATCTGACTTACTCCTACTTTCCCCTGTTAAAATTAGTATCTCTTCAAGCCCGGTTTTCGCGATAGCCTTCATCTCCTTCTCTATCTCGTGAGAGCAAAGCCTAGCCCTATGAATCTTGTTATGGCAGTTGAAGCCGCAGTACACACAGTAATTCTCGCAGTAATTCGATATATAGAGAGGTGTAAATAAATTTACAACATTACCGAAATGTTTCCTTCTCTCAAGACTTGCCTTCTCGGCGATTTGCTCTAGGTATTTATCAGCTGCTGGAGATAGCAGTGCCTTGAAATCATCGATACTGCATCTATCCGACTTAATAGCACGCACTACATCTGATTCGCTGTATGCCAAAGGGTTATACGAATTCATCTCGGAGATAACTCTATCAAAAGTATCATGATGAATAATCTCCATTCCATCCATATAAGTCATATGGTCAGTGCGCATCCTCATTTTCTCACTGCCAGATGACTCCATATGTTTCACATCATTCATATCTTAATCCTCCAGAAATCCAGTAAGCGGTGACGAGGCAACTCCGCCATCTTTCACTATGCGTCCAAGGCCTGCAAGGTATGCTGCTCTGCCTGCCTTAATGGCCCTTCCAAATGCTCCTGCCATCCCTGCTACGTCATTTGCCGTAGCGATTGCCGTATTAGCCATAATCGCACTTACACCCATTTCCATAGCTTCACAAGCCTGAGATGGTGAACCTATACCGGCATCTACAATGATTGGGATATCCACCTCATCAACGAGAATCTTGATTATATCCTTAGTTACTAATCCCCTATTTGAACCAATTGGTGCAGCTAGTGGCATAATAGTCGAAGCGCCTGCATCTACGAGAGCTTTTGCAACATTAAGATCCGGATACATGTACGGCATCACGATAAATCCTTCATTTGCCAAATCTCTGTTGCACGTATAGTCTCATAATTATCTGGGAACAAGTACTTAGAATCACTTATGACTTCAATCTTAATGAAGTCACCGCATCCCAGCTCCCTAGCGAGCCTTGCTATTCTAACCGCTTCTTCGGCATTCCTCGCTCCAGATGTGTTAGGAAGCAGAGTTACGTGGTCTGGGATGTACTGAAGGATATTCTGAACATCGGTATTAGCTCTTCTCACCGAGAGAGTAATCATCTCGGCACCCGCCTGTTCAACGGCAGCTTGTATCAGCTCAACATCGTATTTACCAGAACCAAGTATGAATCTGGAATCAAATTCATGACCACCAATCACTAATTTATCATTCATTATGTGCTCCTTATATTTTAAAACTCCTGTTTATGCGTGTAACCAAAATCCCTTTATCCCAATTACATCTCAATGTATCTCGTTTTCACATTAGATATCGATTAAATATTATCCACTCCTAGAATATGCCCTATCACGAGATTTGCCTGGTGACCTGCACAGATAGCAACTCTAGGAGCCATTAGTCCAATGCCGTCACCTACATCCGTATGCTCGTCACCGCATATGAATAATCTATCCATGATTCGTCTTGACCTTATTTCATTTGCGCTCCCATACCCAGCCATTCCTGACCCTGAAATCACAATTGGTCCATCTTCAACCGAGAGGAGTGAATCTATAAGCATCGCCTTTGACTCAGCTCCATCAAATGCCTCGCACACAATATCATAATTTCCAAATATCTCATCGCAGTTATCCGTCACTACACGAACACAGTCTGAAGTTACTTTCATGTAAGGATTTATCTCCATGAGAATTTCCTTTATGGCATCAACTTTTCGCAAACCAATATGTGTAATGGTATATACTTGCCTGTTCAGATTAGTTATATCTACGATATCGAAGTCGACTATGTGGAGGTGCCCAACACCGCTTCTAGCGAGCATAACGGCGATATTTGAACCGAGACCTCCTGCCCCTGCTATTGCTACGCTTGTTCGCTTTAACTTCTGGTGGATATCCTGTGAAAATCTATCGTCCTTAGCCTTATCAAGCTCACTGGCACTCGGCGACTTAGTAGTGGAAGATTTCAAATTTTCCATTATTTAACCTCCTCCCATAAAACAAACTATTTCTATCTTGTCACCATCGTTTATTATGGTATCTGCATAATTTTTCTTAGGTACGATTTCTCCAAGTCTCTCTACCGCAATACGAGATGTACTGTACGAGAGCGATATCACAAGGTCTTGTACTGTCATGCCAGATGTATATTCAATTTCCTTACCGTTTACCTTAATCAAATTCTCACCACCTTTCATAATGGACTTTATAATTTGCCTATTTCCCTCGATTCGTTTATTAGCTGCTGTCATTAATTAGGTACCTATATGGCAACAAAAAAAGGTCATACGAAGTTTTACACCCAAGGTGGTGTACCCCTTCGTATGACCTCTCATACTCTATTTATAATTATAATTGACAGATATATATTGTCAATAAGAAGCTAGATTTTAATCTATTACAATTACTAATAGTTCGTTCATTATTGATTAAAAAAAACTAGGATATAAGCTGTTCAATATGATATTGTTTAGTTAATTATTGGAAATATGATAAATAGTGAAAAGGAGAAAATAATGCGTAATGATAACTTAAATAATATTAGTATTGATATGCATTTGCTTGCTTTCTACACCAATAAGCACGTTTATCTCAGATCATATTAATGTGACTACCGATGAAATCTCTATCAGTAGAATTACGAACTTTGCATGGAGTATACGAATTGCCTGCCTTATTTTGGCAATGTATTTCTTGTCTAATAATACTGTCCAAAAATAGATTTCACATTGAATGAAAATATCCTATACCATTTACCATCAAAGACAAAACCAGTTGCTACGCAAAGCAACTGGTTTTTACTATCCAATTAATCTAATTAATGTAAATCATCGCGATCATGAGAATCAGCGCAAACATTGATACGGAGATTTCGATTACTAGACCGATATCGCGATCTTCATTCTCAAATGAAATATTTCTAATAGCACTATTTCTTGAGTTCTCTGTCCATTTATATGGATTTCCTAGTCTCTCGCCGAAGAAATGGACGAAGTTCAGGGATTTTCCATCTGCCCACGAAGTAAATCTATTCAGCCCGGCTGAAACGCAATTAACGAACTTTGCCAGTGGCTTCCTAAAGAACCAGTCAAAATCCAATGATAGTTTATCGTGCGGAAGCATCTTTACTCTGAAAATCCAAAACACTAGTGTAGCACCAGCAAACAATATTATATACTCCGCGATATGACTGATATTAAACGGATTCACTGATATTTTGTACGGCATAATCCTATATAGAAGAGATGGATATACGCCTAGAATTATACATCCTGAAGCGCCTAGAATCATACCCATCTTCATACTCACAGGTATAGGCTTTACCTCAAACTCACTTCTAGCCTTGCCGAAGAACACGAACCAGTTCACCTTTAGAGCTACAGAGAGCCATGTTCCTATTGATGTCACGGTAAGTAGTAGTGCTGCTGTCTCATGTCCACTGAGACTGACTGCGTGCATAATAATACTTTGGAAGCAAATCCATTCAAAAATGGCACACCTGCAATGGATAACGAGGCTATTAGAAAAGTCCATGCTGTAATTGGCATCTTCTTCCTTAGTCCGCCTAATTCTGTAATTTTTCGCTTACCTGTTGCCATTATTACAGCCCCTGAGCACATCATAAGCACACCCTTGTATAGTATATGGTTAAACGCATGAGATGACGCCCCATCGATTCCCCATGCTCCGCCTACAGCAAGCGCTGCGACCATGTAGCCCAGCTGTGACATAATGTGATAACTGAAAAGTCTGCGGAGGTCATTTTCTAATAAAGCCATTAATACGCCATATAGCGCCATAAATACGCCAACATACACAAGTGCTTGAGTGCCGGCAAAAATCCTTATCATAGCGTAAATACCAAGCTTTGTAGTATATCCGCACATGTAAACTGTTCCTGCAATAGTAGACTCAGGATATGAGTCCGAAATCCACGAGCTAAACGGCGGAACTAATGCATTTACCCCAACTCCAATTAGAACGAACCAGAATGCAGCTGAACCACCTAGTGCGGTAAATTTAGGAATTCCAAGAGAATTCGTCTGTGCTGCGTGTAGCAAGAAACCTACTAGAAGCATGTTTCCTCCAAATGCATGCATCAGAAGGTATCTAAGCGCGGACCTTGACGAACGCCTTGTGTGCCTTGCATATATCAGATATGCCGCACTAAATGCAGCAACCTCCCAGAACACGATCATGGTAATTATGTCACCTGCTAAAGTTGCAGCTATGATGCTGCCTCCATAGATAACTGAAACCCCCTTCTCCCACTTGTCCTGTATGTCAAATGAATAAATGGAGTTAATGACCATGATTATGCTGAAGATGATTACAAATATCATAGATAGCCTATCAATATGAATCATCTGCAGCTTGATATCTGGCGTAATCTGATACACCAACTGGCTGCTATTATTTAGCGTGAATAATCCAAGAATTCCCGATGCCGCTGCAACAATCGAACACGGCTTTTTAAATCTATCCGGTAAAACGAGGATTAACGCTCCAATCAGAATCATAAGGAGTCCAGGGTGAAAACTATTTATCATCATCAGTCCTCCTTTCCAAATAAGACGTATCTAATCTAGCATGCTGAAGAAGTTCCATCGCTTCATTTATTTCTGTGCCCTCGTAGTAATTCACATTACGGCGTAAAAGCTTATTTAAGATAACCTTACTTATAAATACCAGCGCCAATGAGCCTACAATAGAGAGAGGACGATATAATGTAATATCTCGTTTAACATATCACACCTCCCACATGGGCAAACACCGCTTCACCCGTGCTCATCGCTAGGTCTAGAAGGTGAAGTCCAAAGTTTGGAGCCACGCCGAGTATCACAGATACAGTCGCTGTGATAAGCAGCGGAACTAACATCGTCTTGCTGGCTTCACCGTACGTATTGAACTCTGGATTCACCGGTTCTCTCTTAAAAGTAATAAGCACAACTGGCATCAGATACGTAAGTGCCAGTACTGCACTTACAATAAGTGTAGCACCAAATAGCAGCTGCCCTGTCTTGAGTGCACCCATGATGATATTTGCCTTACTTACAAATCCCACGAAAAATGGGAATCCTGCAATACCAAGCGAAGCAATCGTAAATGCACTCATAGTAACGGGCATTCTCCTGCCAAGTCCAACCATTTCACTGATATCCTTCTTATGAGTAGTCACAAATATAGCACCGGCACACATAAAGAGTGTAATCTTCATAAATGCATGAGCAACAAGGTGATATAGAGCTCCCGCTGTGCTTAGTGGAGACAGAATAGCTATTCCGAGTACGATATAAGACAGCTGCCCTATAGTTGAAAATGCAAGCCTAGCCTTTAGATTGTCTTTCTTAAGTGCTATCAGCGATGATATTAGAATAGTCGCTACTGCCATCCAAGCTAGTATAGTTGCACCACCGCACTCTCTAGCTAACTTAGGTCCAAATACATATAGCACTACCCTGAGTGTTGCAAATGCTCCAGCCTTCACGACTACTACAGCATGAAGGAGCGCACTTACAGGAGTAGGCGCTACCATCGCCGCAGGAAGCCAACTATGAAGAGGCATAACACCTGCCTTAACTATTCCTGCCCCTATCATCATCATAAATACAACTAGTGCCCAAGGCTCCGGTAGCATGCTTTTATCCAGAAATCCACCCGGTTTAAACTCCATACTACCTGATACAGAGTAAACTATGACCATAGCTGCAAAGAATATCTGCCCACTGATTAGCGTATATGCTAGATATTTTCTTCCAGATCTAGTCCCTTCTGCATCACGATAATGCACAACTAACGGATAAGTCGCAATAGTCAGCACTTCGAAGAATATGAAGAATGTTATCATGTTTGCCGCAAAGCAAATTCCCATGGCTGCTGACAGGCACATTGCAAAAGATGCATAATATCCGGTCTGATTTTTCTCGCCATGCCCTCTCATATACCCAACAGAATATATAGATGTTAATAGCCATAGCGTCGATGCGCTACATGCAAAAACAATTCCAGCTGTATCCACATTTAAAGTGAAATCTACGTCATCCACTATCCTAAATAGTTCTAATCTTATAGTATGACCAGCCAAAACAGCTGGTACCATTGAATATACGAGAGCAATTTTAATAATTGCAGCTATAAAGGTTATAGCTTCTCTTGCATTTCCTTTATATGATCGCCGAGCACATATATAAGCCCAGATGCACATAGCGAAACTAATATCGCAAGAAGTGGGCGGATATTTAGAGAAATTAAATTCATATTCCTACCCCCTTCACAGTCATCATAATCACATCTATAACGCTTACGTTAAGTATTCCTATAGCAATTATTGCTACAAAACAAGTTACAATCGCAATAAGCATAGATATAGGAAGTTCACGCACTTCTCCTTCTCGTCTATCGTTAAGCTCTGTCGGTTTATTAATAAAGATCTTCTCAATTAGCTTGAAGAAGTAAATCGCATTTAGCAAACTGCTAAGCACTAATACAGCTAAATACACAAACTGATGATTCTGTACAGCTCCTAGCGCAATGTACCATTTGCTGAAAAAACCTACAGTTGGCGGTATTCCAATCATCGAAAGTGAGGCCAAAACGATGAGAGCTGATGTAATAGGCATCTTCTTATAAATCCTGCCGAAACTCGAAAGCTCGAAGTTTCCGAATCTGTATCTGATTGCAGCTGAACTGAAGAAAAGCCCGCTCTTCATGAATACGTGTCCAATCAAATGCAAGAAGGCTCCAGCTAGTGCATAGGAATTACCTATAGAAAAACCGAGTGTTATGTACCCAATCTGAGCAATAGATGAATATGCGAATATCTTTCTGATATCCTCCTGTGCCATAGCTCTAATCGATCCATAGATAATACCAATGCAAGAGAGCACACCGATTATGGTTAGAAATAGATTAAAATACTTGAAATCTGTGCCATAGATAATATACAGATATCTAAACATAGCAAGCGCTGGAATCTTACCCATTATCCCGACAATCAGCGGTCTAGAGCCTGGTTCAGCGTGTGCGTATGCCGATGGCTGCCAGCCGTGAAACGGGAACATCGGCATCTTGATGCCAAAAGCACCGATAAAGAGACACATGGAGACAGTCATCTGAACTGTATAGTCCTGTGAATTCAGAATGCTCCTCATATCAGTCATGTTTAGCGTCCCTGTTGATGCATATAGTATGCCGACACCGAGCAAGTACATGGTAGCTGCAACTGTACCTACCAGAAGATATCTAAAAGACGCTACTATTCCCTGCTGCCGCCAAGAGCAATCAAACAATAACCAGAAAGTGAAGTAATCTCTAAAAAAATACGTATAGATTAAATACGTCGCCAGTCAGCGTCATACCACACATTCCGACTATTAACAAGCCTATAAGAGCATATGCTCCGCCTATGATCTTGCGTTCATTGGTAACTTCAAAAATTCATGGCATATAGCACTGTAATAAATCCGAGGAGCAGAATTATCAAAACGATAATTGCACCGATTGAGTCGATATAAAATTCGATACCGTACGGTGCTTTATAGCCTCCAAATGTATATCGAATTGCGCCATTATGTATAACTTTAGCTAGCAGCTTTACCGAGCAAACAAATGCCGCAAATATCGAAATTGCAACCACATTTCTTCCTAAGTGTTTATTTATCTTGGACAGTGGAAGCGACAGTAGCGCACTTATTAGTGGAAATAAAATAATAATTATTGGAAGATCATTCATTTGAAACGGTTCTCCCTTCTTATTATATCGTCCTCTTCTATGCTGCCATACTTTTCCTTAATTCTAGTTAGTAGCGCAAGTCCAACACCAGTAGTACCTAAACTTACAACGATTGCTGTTAGCATTAATCCATGGGGAATTGGGTTAACGTATTTATCAGCATTAACTATTGTATCTAGCGCAACAGGAATAGTTCCACCTTTCTTCTGAGCAAAGCATAGGTAGAAAAAAATTACTGCAACCTGCATGATATTCATGCAAATGAGTTTCTTCATGTAGTTCTTACAAGAAACCATTCCATAAACTCCAAGTAGCAAAAGTAGTAAAGTTAAAAAATAAATCCCTTTACTTGCCAGAAGTCCATTTATCTGTGTCATCATCAAATCTTACCCTCTTCATAATCGCATTGAGAATCGTAATAATAGTGCCCATTACTCCGATAGTTACGCCTATCTCAACGAGCAGAATTCCAATCGCATGTCGTTCTGCGGCGTGAACCGAAATTGGCAGATAGGTGTAATCCATGAATGAGCCTCCGTTGAACATCGGAACAACTCCTGTCATCACATATATCAAAACACCAATGCCTGCAATACTCGCTGAATTTTTGCCTGTCATCATAAACAGGTTTTTCTTATCGGGAATTACTAGAATATCAATGATATACGTCAATGCAATGAGTGCTCCAGACTGGAATCCTCCACCAAGGCTGACTTCTCCATGAAATAATACATAGAATGCATATATCAAGATTAGCGGTTCAATGAGCGTGATCATTACATCCTTATTGATAGTCTTGTATGCAGGATCTCCGAGCTTATAACGGTGACCAAAATATCTCTTTGGCTGTACAATTCTATTCTTTGCCTTTGGTCTACCCGCTAGGATCATGATTACCCCTATTCCAGCTAGGAACATAACAGTCGTCTCGAACATAGTATCGAATGCACGGTAGTCTACAATCATAGCAGTAACCATATTTGGAGAATTCGTATCCTGTACTGAATGCTCTATATAGTATTTTGAAACATGAAGTGCTGGTGCAGAGTCGATATCCCCAATTGCTGGGAGTACATCAATTTTAGCTACTATAACAAAGAGTAGCAGTATCGCCGTAATCAAAAATGTCACGTTAATATACTTGCGCATTACTTACACCGCCTATCTATACTCTTCAGTGTCATTATGAAGTAAATAGTTGAAATAACACCAATTACAGCCTCTGTAAAGGCAACGTCAGGTGCTCCCATTATGATGTATAGGAACATCGTTACAAAGCTGAATGCACAATACACTACGACAACTGACACGAGGTCTTTATCAAATATAATCACGAGAGTAATAGATATTAAAGCGAGAAGTAGAATTGCCTCTACAAGAAATGAACTCATCTATCTTCCCTCCTTTTCATCCGCAGTATCATCCTGATTTACCCCCAAATGCTTCTTGTGATTATAATCCTGGTAGTTCTTGGCATGAACCGATGTTATCATAATCAAATTAGTTCCAAGAGGATTCGTGAGTAGCAATAAAAAAAATATGATAAATACTTTTACTGATAGCAATGTCCATCCTGTGTAAATCATTATTCCGACTGTCATCATCAGAGCTCCAAAAGTTTCTCCTACACCAGAAGCGTGAAGCCTTGTAAAAAAATCAGGAAATCTTATTACTCCAACTGCTGCTAAAGCCATAAAAATAAAACCGAAGGAAATAATAGTAATCGCCACGATGTTCTGTAAACTCATTACCTTCTACCTCCTATAAATTTAGCAAGAATAACAGTTGTTACGAACCCTAGAATCGCATAACTAAGTGCGATATCTATATGCATATCCATTCTGTTGTCAATTAAGCCAACGACTAAAATCAGCATAACTATATTCGTATTTATGACGAATAAAGCATTGAGCTTATCGTATACTGTTTTGCCGATAAACATTGTGACCACCATTACAATTACAATTGCAAGAAGTCCGGCAAGAAGCGCAATAAAGAAATTATGCATCTCTGTTCTTCCTCCTTCTCATGAATCGCTTTGAAGTCAGCTCCACAACTTCTCTCTCTATATAGTCGTAGTCAGTAACAACATCTATCACTTTATAGTCGATTGTCTCTCCATAAAGCTTGGCTATGCGTTTCTGCATGTCTCCTGCCAAAAGGCCTTCAGCAAAATCTCGATTAAGTGCATGCACAGAAAAAACACCGCTATCATATATATCGATAGTTACAGTACCAGGTGTAAGTGTGATTGAATTTGCAAGAATCGCCCTTGCTACCGGATTGTCGTAATCTGCCTTAAACCATACTACTAGAGGCTCAATTTTCATTTTAGAAGATAATGCAATCTTAGAAACGTCTATTGCACTCTTAACGACCTCTTTGATAAGCCACAGAAAATAGATTATCAGTTTTGGATAATTAGCATGAAGAATAAAATATGTTCGGTTAGATTTAAGCCCTCCGATGCGCAGAGAGCCCACTACGAAGCATGAAATCAAAAACGAGGAAACACATCCATAAATTATAAATTTAACTGTGAATATTCCAGACATCACGATCCACAGGAGCATAAGCAATCCGAAGACTTCAAAGAAGTTTAAGTACGGGTTGCTAGTCAGATGTCGGTCGCGAAAGAACTCTCTCATCGTTACCTCTAGCCTTTCATTTAAAAATTTTGATTAAATTAATAATAGTTCTTTTAGTATACATGATTATTTGCTACCTTTAAAGTATTTTGTTCCAATAATCATACATGGTTATTAGACAGTGCTTTTCATCGAAAAACCCTTATTTATAGTGCATTTTACCCTCATTCTAATTGCAAACAACTGTTCGAAATGGTATAATTTAATGATTTTAGTATAGGGGGATTAACTAGAATGAAAGATTTTATCAAAGAAGGGCCAACCGTTACCATGTTCGTTCCATACGACTGTAACAACTGCTGCCCTTTCTGTGTAAATAAAGACGACTATAGAGATACATCATCATTCAACCTAGAGAGATGCTATCGTTCTCTTGATCTTCTTGATAAGATTCTACCTCACAACGATATAGTCCTAACTGGCGGCGAGCCTCTTGCAGACCTTGATGCACTACAAGATATCCTTAACCATATCAAGGACGGCCATCACATCTACATCAACACAACACTGCCAACTAACGAAGAACAGGACATACATAAAGTCGCTGATGTATTAAATAGAAACAAAGACAAGATTAGCTGTATTAATGTATCCAGACACCTTAAGCACTACGTAAAGGAATGCTCAGATGAGATTTTCGAACTTCTCGAAGTACCTCACCGTATCAACTGCGTCGTTTTCCAAGAAGCTGATGATCCAGAAACAAAAGGTAAGCTGCTCAAGGTTCTAGACAGATTCTCAGGACATGAGATTCAGCTTCGAGCTAATTACTCCAAGCTCACTCTAGATAACGTGTTTGATACGGAGAAAGACGATTTATTTAAGCTAATCGATTCAATTGCGGAATACAAGGGGCAGCTTGAGAAGGAACTTTTCCGAACAGGCTTCTTATTTCAGCTCGGAGATAGTAGAATAACTTACCACAAGACACTTCCATACAGTAAAATCAACGGTAAGGTCGGTGATATTATCATCAGACAGACTGGAGAGATTTACGATGATTGGAACAACTACGGCGAAGAGATGACACTCAATTCACTTACTTTATAGAGGATTTGACATGACAAAGGGTAAAAAAAGCGAAAAACGTCAGCAACAGGTGCTAGCTTATATGAAGGAAACTATAAAGCTAAAGGGCTTCCCCCCTACTGTACGCGAGATCTGTGATGCTATAGGCATAAAGTCGACTTCCACGGTTTATAGCGATATAAAAGCACTAGAAGTACAGGGTTTCATCAAGAAAGACCCCAGCAAGCCTCGTGCACTGGCGATTGTGGATTCAGTACCCAACGAAGGTAAGGAGCCTGCTTTTGAAGCGGATGACATCAACATGGTGCAATTACCTGTAATTGGCAATGTTGCAGCAGGTGTGCCTATTCTCTCAGAGCAGAACATAGAAGATAATATCCCATTCCCTGCGAGATTTATCGGAAATGGAAATAACTTCCTTCTCGTAGTACACGGAGATAGCATGGTCAACGTTGGCATCAACGATGGTGACTACCTAATCGTTCAGGAAGACAAGAACGCATCTAACGGAGATATAGTTGTTGCAATGATTGATGGTGCGTTTGAAGCAGAGGCTACAGTTAAGAGGTTTTATAAGGAGAATGGCCATATCAGACTTCAGCCTGAAAATGACTTCATGGAGCCTATAATAGTCGATGATTGTAAGATTGTCGGCAAGGTAAAAGGAGTCTTCAGATATTTTAATTAGCTTTTCACACATTATAAGTATCCAAGGAGGAAACGATGACACAGAGTAACGAACATCTGTACTCTAGCGGCATAACCGATGCTAGAACACTCGGTTGGCCGAAAACCATTCTACTGGGACTTCAGCACACTTTCGCCATGTTTGGTGCAACAGTGCTCGTTCCGCTTCTCACCGGTCTCAGCATCTCTACCACCCTAATGATGGCTGGACTTGGCACACTATTATTCCACCTGCTGACAAGAGGCAAGGTTCCAGCATTCTTAGGTTCATCATTTGCCTTTCTAGGAGGATATGCAGCGGTAGCTCCTCTACAGAACGGACAGCCTAATACAGAGATGCTTCCATACGCTTGCGGAGGAGTAATAGTTGCGGGGTTCGTGTACGTTATACTTGCTACACTGATCAAACTATTTACAATAGAGAAGGTTATGGAGTTCTTTCCTCCAGTAGTTACTGGCCCAATCATCATTTCGATTGGACTCATCCTAGCACCATCTGCTATCAAGAACGCTCAGACTAACTGGCTTCTTGCAATTGTCGCACTCGCTTCAATCATATTCTTCAATATGTGGGGTCGCGGGATGGCTAAGATCGTACCTATTATCTTAGGTGTAATCATTTCATACATAGTGGCTCTAGGTATGGGACAGATTGATTTCTCTGGTATGGGCAAGGAGTCAATAGTTGCATTCCCACCTATCATGATGGCTAAGTTCGATATCAGCGCAATTATTACCATAACTCCTATCGCACTTGCAACTATGATGGAGCACATCGGAGATATTTCTGCTATCGGTGCTACAACGGGTCACAATTATATTAAAGACCCAGGACTTCACCGCACACTGCTCGGTGACGGACTAGCTACCATGTTAGCTTCTCTATTTGGAGGACCTGCAAATACTACATACGGAGAGAATACCGGCGTTCTCGCACTCACTAAGGTTTATGACCCATTAGTAATCAGAATTGCGGCTTGCTTTGCAATAATACTCTCGTTTATTCCAAAGTTTGCATTCATTATCGAAACTATTCCGGTTGCTATCATCGGTGGTGTATCTTTGATACTTTACGGCATGATATCAGCAGTCGGAATCAGAAACCTCGTTGAAAATCAAGTTAACTACAAGAATACTCGTAATACAATAATCACTGCGCTCATCCTCGTATGCTCGCTTGGATTCACCCAGATTGGTGGAATCACATTCAAGATTGCTGGCGTTAGCATCACTCTATCAGGACTCGCTATCGCAGCTATCGTTGGTATCGTAGCTAATATGCTCCTCCCTGGCAAAGATTATGAGTTTGATGAGGAAAACGAGGACGATAAGTTCCAGACATTTAAGGTTTAATATTTTATTGATTTAAGATATTATGAGCCGTGAGCTTTGTAACAGCTTACGGCTTATTTTATTAAAGACATATAGGAGGTAATCATGCCTGCACATAACGCTCATTATCTATTTGGAAGAACTGTTCTAAGCAAACTTCCTACTGATATACAAAGATTAATAAATACTAATGCAGATTCATATGCAGCATTTGTTTTTGGACTACAAGGACCTGATATCCTTGCATTTTATAGACCGATATTTCCAAGTATTCTTAATAAAGAAGGTGCTACTATTCACCATAGTCCTGGCGCACGTTTTTTCGAGCACGCTCTTAATCTTGTCAAGAACTCTCCTACCCCTGAGAAAGTAAGCTACCTATACGGTGCCATGTGTCACTATGTACTAGATGCTCTTTGCCATCCAGTAATTAATAGATATGTAAAAATCACAGGAATGTCACACAGCTTAGTAGAAAGAGAATTTGATCACTATGTACTCGAACAGCACTACCTTACACCATTTACTATTGAATTAAAGCTTATCGCTCCAGTGAGGAAAAATCTTGGCTCTATAATAGCACCGTTTTATGAAACACCAACCACTAGTCAGATGCAGCTTGCCACTAGAGATATGAGCGTTCAATTTTAATACTTGGTACAAAGAACGACTTCCTTAGAAAGAGATTGCTCTCAATACTAGCTTCAACGAAAGCAACAAGAAAGCAGTGTGATATGGTCGCATCACATGAATACGATGCGCGTTCAGCTGAGAGCAATGCGGAAATTTGGAAGAAATACGAAGTTGCCATAGATAAGGCAATTTCAGAAATTGAGTACATAAGAAAAAGTCTGATTGATCATGATCAACCAGACCTTAGTCGCTATGATTTAGATTATCTAGGTAAGAAACACTAGACCGCTATAAGAACATCGACGCGCCGTACGTTACCCATGTAACTATGAAAGCAGCGACAACTACACCAAGGGCAATTGCAGGGAATGCCTCTCTTGAGCTGCATATCCATCATCGCAGCCACTAGAGCACCTGTCCATGCTCCAGTTCCTGGAAGTGGAATTGCTACAAGTATCATAAGACCCCAGAACTCATACCTGAGAACAACGTCCTTGTTCCTGTCTGCTTTTCGCTCCATCCTCTCAACGATACTGTTGAGCTTATTAGACTTCTTACGCATCCACGCGAATATATCCCTTGTAAAAACCACGAGAAACGGAACAGGCATCAGGTTACCGAGCACCGCAATTAAAGCAGCTTGCCATATTGGAAGTCCTGCGATTCCAGCGCCATACGGTATTGCCCCGCGAAGCTCTATAACAGGCACCATAGCCATTAGAAATGTTTTAAGCATCTGTTCCTCCTTTCTCTTACTTATTCTTTAACCCGTTCATTGTATCACACGGCGTTACCCCTATCAATTCATAATACAATCACACAGATTGATTGTACTTAAATACCTTTTGTGCTAACATTTACATACTATAGGAGGTAAATTATGAAAGATAATAATGCATGGAATAACTACTCTCCAGAGGAGCTAAAGGCCCTCGAGGACTTAAACAAAGGATATATAGATTTCATTTCAGAAGGAAAGACTGAGCGTGAGTGCACAGAGATTCTCGTCAAGATGGCTGAGGAGCACGGATACCGCGACCTTAACGAAGTTATCAAGAATAATGAAACATTAAGCGTTGGAAGCAAGGTATATGCTGTTAATATGAACAAATGCCTCGTAACGTTTAATATAGGTGAAGATATAGTAAACCGCGGTATGAACATACTCGGTGCACACATCGACTCACCTAGAATCGACTTAAAACAAAATCCTCTGTACGAGACAGATGAGTTCGCTTATCTCGATACACAGTATTATGGTGGAATCAAGAAATACCAGTGGGTTACAATGCCACTCGCACTCCATGGTGTAATCGCTAAAAAAGATGGCACAGTCGTAAAGGTAAATATTGGAGAAGACCCATCGGACCCAGTTTTCTTTATCAGCGACCTACTTGTTCACCTCGCTCAGGATCAGATGCAGCTTACAGCAGCAAAGCTTATTGACGGCGAGAACATGGATATCGTGTTTGGTACACAGCCATTAGATAGCGAAAGTGAATCGGCTGTTAAGGCTAATATCCTAAGCTACTCAAGGATAAGTACGATGTTGAAGAGGATGATTTCTGGTCAGCAGAAATTGAAGCTGTACCTGCTGGAAGAGCTAGAGAGGCAGGACTAGACAGAAGTCTTATCCTCGGTTACGGTCACGATGATAGATCTTGCGCATATGCTTCTGCTATCGCTCTCTTTGAAGTTGAGAATCCAAAGACCACTACTTGCGGACTCTTCGTCGATAAGGAGGAAATCGGCAGCTACGGTGCTACAGGTATGCAGTCTCACTTCTTCGAAGACATCGTCAGAGAGCTGTTAGATAGACTAGGAATCTACACAGAGCTAAATACAGCTCGTGTTCTAAGAAATTCTCGCATGCTCTCATCTGATGTAAGTGCAACTTACGACCCTATGTATGCTGACAAATTCAGCAAGAGAAACGCAGCCCTATTCGGTCGTGGAATTGTGTTCAACAAATATACTGGTAGCAGAGGAAAAGGTGGTTCTAACGATGCTAACGCTGAATACCTTGGTAAACTCAGAGCAATCATGCACAAGCATGATGTAATGTTCCAGTCTGCTGAGCTAGGCAAGGTAGATGTCGGTGGTGGTGGTACTATCGCATATATCTTAGCACTTTACGGAATGGAAGTTGTAGATAGCGGAATTGCAGTACTTAACATGCATGCTCCATATGAAGCAGTTAGTAAGTCCGATGTATACGAAGCATACAAGGGCTATAAGGCGTTCATTATCGAAGCATAGACTAATAATTCTGTGGATAGAGATAAGCTGCGATTGAATATCTACAATTTACTCACAACATAATTATCCCATAGCAGCTTATGTAAATCATGAAGAAACCCCGCCTCTAGCGAGACGGGGTTTTGTAATTGTTAATGATTAATCAGCTTGCCTATTCACACCTCTATTTACATAGGAAGTATGTAGCAAGTGATGAGCCTTCTCTCCTCCTGGAACTCCAAGATAATCATCGTACATCTTTATGATTACTGGATTCTCATGAGCCTTGCGTATTGGAGCATTCTTATCTAAAGTGTATAGCCCCTTCGCACGCTCTGCTCTAACGTCAAGGAAATTTCTAACCTGAGAATCAACATGTGGCTGTCCACCACCATTTACACAGCCTCCAGGGCAGCCCATGATTTCGATAAAGGTATAGTCTGCTTCTCCAGCCTTTATCTTTTCCATAATTGTCCTTGCGTTTGCTAGCCCGCTAGCAACAGCAACCTTAACCTTCTTGCCCTGTAAGTCGTATTCAGCCTCTTTTACGCCCTTTACACCACGAACATCTACGAAGTCGAGGTCTATTAGCTCTTCACCTGTAAGCTTCTCTACAGCAGTTCTAAGAGCTGCTTCCATTACACCACCAGTAGCACCAAAGATTACTCCAGCTCCAGTGTATTCACCGAGTGGATTATCGTATGGTTCATCTTCAAGCTGCATGAACTCTATACCTGCCATCTTAATCATCTTTGCAAGCTCACGAGTTGTAAGGGAATAATCAACATCCTGATATCCATCAGTACCCTGATTATCTCTTCCGAGCTCATGTTTCTTAGCAGTACACGGCATAATGCTTACAGAAACAATCTTATCCACTGGAATTCCCATAACATCAGCATAGTAAGACTTAGTAACAGCACCAAACATCTGCTGCGGCGACTTACATGTCGATAGGTTAGGAATAAGTTCTGGATAGTAATGTTCACAGAATTTAACCCAACCAGGCGAACATGATGTGATCATAGGAAGTACTCCGCCTCCCTTAACTCTCTCAACTAGCTCATTTGCTTCCTCAACGATAGTGAGGTCAGCCGAGAAGTTGGTATCGAAACTCTGTCAAATCCAAGTCTGTGTAGAGCTGCTGACATCTTTCCTTCAGCTTCTGTGCCGATTGGCTGGTCGAAGCACTCAGCGAGCGCAACTCTAGTTGAAGGAGCAGCTTGAACAACAACGAACTTATCTGGGTCTTCAATCGCTTCACTAACCTGAGTGATAGAATCCTTCTCGTATAGAGCTCCAACAGGACAAGCAACTATACACTGTCCGCAGTTTACGCAGCTGGTCTCAGCGAGAGGGATATTAAAAGTTGTTCCGACATAAGAATCAAATCCTCTATTATTAGCACCAATTACGCCGATACTTTGCAGATTAGTACATGCTCCGATGCAGCGACGACATAGTACACACTTGCTGTTGTCGCGAACGATAGACTTTGAGCTATCCTCAATTAATGAATGATTCTTTGCACCTTTATAGTACTCAGTATCATCTACTCCGTATCTCCTACATAGCTTGAGAAGTTCACAGTTACCACTTCTGAAACATCCGAGGCAGTCCATATTGTGATCTGATAGAAGTAGCTTTAAGTTCTTTCTTCTATATTCAACAAGCTTTGGCGTATTAGTACGTGCAACCATTCCGTCAAATACAGGGAACACACAAGCCGCCGCAAGTGCACGAGCACCCTCTACTTCACATAAGCACATTCTACATGCACCGATTTCATTTACATCTTTAAGATAACACAGTGTTGGGATATCAATTCCTGCGATGTGCGCTGCTTCGAGTAGCGTAGAACCTTCAGGAACATTAACCTCTATGTTATCAATTGTTACTTTAACATCTGACATATCGCTTCCTCCACTACTTTCTGATTATTGCACCGAATCTGCAGCTATCCATACATGCTCCGCACTTGATACATTTAACGCTATCAATCACGTGAGGTGTCTTAACTGCGCCAGAGATCGCATCAACTGGGCAGTTTCTAGCGCAGAGAGTACAACCCTTGCACTTATCTTCAATGATGCTGTACTTGAGCAGCTTCTTGCAGACACCAGCAGGACAAGTCTTATCCTTGATGTGTGCAACATATTCATCTCTGAAGAATCTCAGGGTTGAAAGAACTGGGTTTGGAGCTGTCTGACCAAGTCCGCACAGCGAGTTAGTCTGGATAAATCTAGCTAGCTCTTCAAGCTTTTCTAGGTCTTCAATCTCGCCTTTACCCTCAGAAATTCTAGTAAGAATCTCAAGCATTCTCTTGGTACCAACTCTGCAAGGTGTACACTTACCGCAAGACTCACTTACTGTGAACTCTAGGAAGAACTTAGCGATATCTACCATACAGCTATCTTCGTCCATTACAATAAGTCCGCCAGAACCCATCATACATCCGATGCTCTTAAGATTCTCGAAGTCGATTGGGATATCATAGTATGTGCTAGGTATACATCCACCAGAAGGTCCGCCAGTCTGAGCAGCCTTAAAGGTCTTACCATCCGGAACGCCTCCACCGATGTTCTCAACTACTTCACGAAGAGTTGTTCCCATTGGAACTTCAACGAGTCCAGTGTTATTAATCTTTCCGCCGAGAGCGAATACCTTGGTTCCTGGTGACTGTTCAGTTCCGAGAGAACTGAACCACTCTGGTCCCTTGTTAAATATCACTGGGATATTCGCATAAGTCTCAACGTTGTTGAGGATTGTTGGACATCCAAATAAACCCTTAACAGCTGGGAACGGTGGTCGTGGGTGTGGTTCTCCTCTATTTCCTTCGATAGAAGTTAGCAGAGCAGTTTCCTCTCCACATACGAATGCTCCAGCTCCTAGTCGAAGGTCTATGTCAAAATTAAACCCTGAACCAAATATGTCTTTACCAATCAGTCCATATTCTCTAGCTTGCTTTAGAGCGATTTCAAGTCTATTAACAGCAATTGGGTATTCTGCACGAACATAGATATATCCCTGATCAGCACCAATTGCATAGCCTGCAATAGCCATAGCTTCGAAAACTGAATGCGGATCTCCTTCTAATATTGAACGATCCATGAATGCACCAGGATCTCCCTCGTCAGCATTACAACATACGTATTTCTGGACTTCTCCTCTATTACCAGATGCAAACTTCCATTTCTTTCCTGTTGGGAATCCTGCACCACCACGGCCTCTGATGCCGCTATCGAGCACTGTCTGAATAACTTCATCTGGAGACATCTCAGTAACACATCTACCTAGTGCCTCATAGCCACCTGTAGCGATATATTCATCGATGTTCTCTGGATCTATAACTCCGCAGTTTCTAAGAGCAATTCTCTCTTGCTTGGTATAGAAGTCGGATTCTGTCATAGTCTTTGCAGGACTTCCGTCAGTAGTCTCTTCCTTGAGCATGTACTTATCTGCTGGAATGCCACCAACTATATGTTCATTTACAATAGCTTCCACTTTCTCAGGATCAACTTCTTCATAGTAAATAGTACCTGGGTGAACAACGACTACAGGTCCTTTAGCACAAAGGCCAAGACATCCTGTCTGAATAATTTTTACGTCATCCTGAAGTCCATGCTCGTTAAGGTGCTTTTCAAAAGCTTCAACAACATCTAAGCTGTGATTGGATGTACATCCTGTACCACCGCACACAAGTATATAATTCTTATGAACCTGTGCCCCTTCAACCTCTGCCGAGATAGTGGCTTCACCACCTAGTCTGAGATTGACTTGGCACATCATCTTATTTTTGATGGTCCTAAGTTCATTAAGCGATTTCATAATAACCCTCCATAGTCTACACAACGCTGCTTAGCGCATCATTTACAACAGAAAACTACTTGTATTTAGCAAGTACTTCCGGAATCTTGTCCGCAGTCATCTTACCATATACGTCTCCGCCAACAATAACTACTGGAGCAAGTCCACAAGCTCCTACACAGCGGCATGAATCTAAGGAGAACTTTCCATCTGGTGTGCATTCTCCATCACCAATCTTGAGTTCCTTGACACACTTGTCAAAGATATCTCCTGCACCCTTAACGTAGCATGCAGTACCGAGACAGACTGAAACTTCGTGCTCACCCTTGGGCGACATTGAGAACTGTGCATAGAATGTAGCTACGCCATACACCTTCTCCATCGGAAACCCTGTTCCATCAGAAATGATTTTCTGAACCTGATATGGGAGATATCCGTATATCTCCTGCGCTTTCTGCATTATTGGCATCAAGCACCCTTTCTCACCTTTGAGCTTGTCAATAACTTTCAGTAATTGCTGTTCCTGCTCAGGCGTGCCCTTGAATGGGACATTTGAAACCTTCATACTTAGAACCTCCTTCAACCAACCTAGTTAGTGATATTTAACAAAATTAAATCATATGTTTAATTTATTATATATATTAAATAAATTGATTGCAACGATAGTTATGAATATGACTATATATAAAAATCGTGCATTTCTGTACTGTTTCATCATAAATTATTCCATTAATTGTGATGAAATCCGCTCGCATTTGATAATTGTGTAACGTATAATATAGATAATTGGGGAAACCACGCAGTGCTTTCTAGGGAGGACAAAATGACTTTACTTGAAATAAATTCTATCATCGAAGGAAAGATTCTCACCAAGAATCCTGATTTAAATCTTGAGTTAGTTAATGCCTTTTCATCCGATGTAATAAGCCACATTGTGACATATGCTGGTGATAAGTCGATACTAATTACTGCAGTATATAACCCACAAATACTTAAAACCGCTGAAATGAAAGGAGTTCAGTGCGTTATTCTTATTGGAATTTATGAGCCAGAGCCATCACTTGTCGCTCTTGCAAATTCATTAGGGATAACATTGCTCCGTTCAACTTTCTCAATGTACGTTACATGTGGCAAACTTTATAGTAGCGGTTTACAGGGTGCATTCTAATATAAGGAGGACTTTATGATATATCCTAAATTTCCTGAACAAGGCTCGTCTCTCGGTATCTGTGCACCGAGTGCTGGAGTTGGTCGCAAAATTGAATTGTTTGATAAATCATTAGCAGCCCTCAAATTATCAGGTTTTGACATAATTGAAACTGCTAGTGTTAGAAACGATAATATAAGATCTGTTGATGCAAAGACTCGTGGTGAAGAGTTTAACTTCTTAGTACAAAACCCTGATGTGGAGATGATTATCTCCGCAGCGGGTGGTGATTATAATATCGAAATGCTTCCATACATAGATACGGAAACACTTGCCAACTACCCTAAGTGGATTGCTGGTGCAAGCGACCCTACTAATATTATGTACTATGTAACTACTAAGCTCGATATAGCTACGATGTACGGTTTTAATGCAGGTAGTTTTGACTGGGATACACTTCACGAGTTCCAGAATAATTCACTAAACTTATGCAAGGTAACACTATTAAGCAATATTCATTCGATAAGTACGATTCTAATACTGACTTTAGTATTCAGGATGTAATTCTAGATGGAGATGTCAATTGGCAACTATCGATTCCAGGTGTAGACGAGATAATAGATAAATCGTCCCCTTCTGATTCACCAAAACTAATAGTTGAAGGACGCCTTATTGGAGGCTGCATAGATTGTATTGCAAAGCTAATTGGAACACCTTTTGACGGAACTAGATCTTTTGTAAAAAAATATCCTCGTAAGATATGGTTCCTAGATAATTTTGCAATGACTTCATTCGACCTTTATCTTACGATGATGCAGATGAAGTATTGCGGATATTTCAAGGGCACTAAGGCGATACTCTTTGGAAGAACGATGTTTGGAGACAAATCCGATGATGAATACATCGCACAGCTACGTCAGGCCATTCCTGATATTCCATTTATCTGGAATGCAGATATCGGTCATGTAAAGCCATGCTTTACAGTGATAAATGGTGCATACGGCAGAGTTACATGTACACAGGGCAAGGGGACACTTGAGCAGGCGCTGGTGTGAATTGTTTAAGACAAAAATGCAAAAGGTAGATGCGTTTGCATCTACCTTGCCAATATTTAGGACTTATAACCCTAAAATCTTATAGCACATCGTTATGAATTAAAACGCTCATGTAAGCGCCCTTCTTAAATATCGATGTGCTTACGCCCCAGGCGATAGCTGAACAAGCTAGCTCATCAGCATTCTTTGACTTAATAGTTCTCGAAGTTAGGACGATTCCCTTCGGATATAGTTCAGCATCTAGATACTGATGTAAGCTGTCTGCAGAACCTGATTCAACAGCCTTGATTGAGCGACCAGGATTAGTATCCCACCACTCGCTTGGTTTAGAGAACGAACCATCCGCTCTCATCTCGCCTGAAGATAGATTCTGAGCACACACTTCTCTGAGTTTCTCCAGAGTCTCATCATCTATTACACCATCACTAATCGAATATGCATACATTGCACAAGCAACACCATCATCATCTAGTTCCTTGAGGAGGTATAGATTAGAGACACCTCTCTCCTTGAACTTCTTCCACTTAGCAGATACCTTCTTAAGACTTGCATCGCTATAAACAGATGAATTTCCGTCCTCAAGAGTGCGTCTTAGCTCTTCTAAGTTAACGTCCTTCTTTTCCCAGTTGTCGATAAAATTGATTCTTAGATCACTCATGTAACTTTACTCCTTTAAATCTTCTTGCCAACTAGCTAATGTTTCATTATCAAACACGATCATCGTGTCAGTAAACGGTTTTACTATGACCTCCGTATAAAAAGGTCCTTTTTTCTTGTAATATGCAGTTGCCCCAGAGCGGCTTTTTACTGAGAACTTTATCTCGTACTCCCCAGGCGGCATCAAAATGGATGGTGTTAAAATCTCATCTGAAAATAAGACTCCAGATGACCAATTCTCCCCATCAACAGAAAATGACATATCATAGAAATCACCATAACCATTATCAATTCTAAGATATACCTTTGATAGCTCCTTATCGCGCTTCATGCTCTTAATCATATTAAATGCTCTCTTGCGCCTAGTCTGCTTGTAAAACAAGAATCCTAAACTTATGAAGAACAATACTGACATTCCCACTGGTACAATCCAAGGTCTTTCGATTAAAAAACTCATTAATTAGTTCTCACTTTTCTTATTCTTATAAAATTGAGTTTGCAAAAAATTTCTAATAATGTCAAGGCTGCGAGGTTTTGGAAGTGTTAAATGTTTACGAGAATGCGGATTAGCAAAGTCGAGTATTGTTTTAAACTTCAAGTTACGCAGATTTTGTATAATCTGCCGAGTAAATGTAGTCTGCTTCCAATGCTCGCAGGTCACCTTATTGACAATCATCACAGTCTAATGCTAGAGGCGAATACAAAAGGCTGCGAGGTTTTGGAAGTGTTTAATGTTTACGAGAATGCGGATTAACAAAGTCGAGTATTGTTTTAAACTTCAAGTTACGCAGATTTTGTATAATCCGCCGAGTAAATGTAATCTGCTTCCAATGCTCGCAGGTCACCTTATTGACAATCATCACAGTCTAATGCTAGAGGCAAATACAAAAGGCTGCGAGGTTTTGGAAGTATTAAATGTTTACGAGAATGCGGATTAGCAAAGTCGAGTATTGTTTTAAACTTCAAGTTACGCAGACTTTGTATAATCCGCCGAGTAAATGTAATCTGCTTCCAATGCTCGCAGGCCACCTTATTGACAATCATCACAGTCTAGCGCTGTAGGCGAATACAAAAGGCTGCGAGGTTTTGGAAGTGTTAAATGTTTACGAGAATGCGGATTAGCAAAGTCGAGTATTGTTTTAAACTTCAAGTTACGCAGACTTTGTATAATCCGCCGAGTAAATGTGATCCGCTTCCAATGCTCGCAGGCCACCTTATTGATAATCATCACAGTCTAATGCTAGAGGCGAATACAAAAGGCTGCGAGGTTTTGGAAGTGTTTAATGTTTACGAGAATGCGGATTAACAAAGTCGAGTATTGTTTTAAACTTCAAGTTACGCAGACTTTGTATAATCCGCCGAGTAAATGCAATCTGCTTCCAATGCTCACAGCCTTTTGCTATTCGCCGATTCCTATGTGTCTCTTAAAATTCCCCACGATACTTTCACCATCTGACATCATCAGAAATGCGTTAGGATCCATATCGTGAACTAGCCCCTTTAGATGCTCAATCTCATATTTTGATACAAGCGTGAGAATTATTGTTACCTCATCTCCAGTAAAGGCTCCAGTACCTTTCCAACTCGTAACACCTCTACTTAGGTCTTCAGTAAGAACCTTTTCAATACCTTCTTTTTTTGTAATAATCAAAACTTCAGTCTTGATATTCTGGGTATGCATTCTATCGATGAACATAGCCTTGATAGCGGAATAAATGAAGGAATATACGGCAATTTCAACATTAAACAACACTAGGCAGCAACCATATACGGCAAAATTAACGATATTATTGAGAAGTCCTACACTGACATTAGGGTTCTTCTTTGACATACACACGGCTATAATATCTGGTCCACCAGTCGAGCTTCCACCTCTTAAAATCATACCTGTTCCTACTCCACCGATAACACCTGCCACAACGCACGCAGTCAAGTAATCATCTATATAAGGTACTTTTGGCACCGGAACAAGTGTTAGGCAGACAGATGAAATACCGATTGAGATCAAAGTCTTAGTCGCAAACTTAAAACCTGCGGAGCGATATGCATATATGAACAGTGGGATATTTATCAGGAAGTAAATGACGCCTGTAAAATCATGTCCGTAAATCATCGCAACTCCGGTGTTAGCCGTGACTAGATGTCTGACGATCTGTGATATTCCGAGGAATCCGCCATTATACAGATGCATCGGAGTAATGAGAAGATTTATGCTGAAAGCATAAATCAAGTTGCCAAGGATCATCAATATGGTGCTTGATAACCCGTTCCATTTGTCTTCAAATTTATTAAACCAGTTCATTTCAAAAAATTTATGGTGAAGCATCCCATATAGGATGCTTCACCTTTAGTTACTATTTACGATTCTTGATGGTTGCCTGTGCAGCAGCAAGTCTAGCGATTGGTACTCTAAATGGTGAGCAAGATACGTAGTGAAGTCCAATCTTGTACATGAACTCAATAGTATCAGGATCTCCACCGTGCTCTCCGCAGACACCAAGTTTGATGTTTGGTCTAGTCTCTTTTCCACCTTCACAAGCCATCTTAACGAGCTTACCGATACCTCTCTGATCTAGAGACTGGAAAGGATCTCTCTCCATAATACCGTCATTAATGTACTCTTTAATGATATTGCCAGTGTCATCACGTGAGAATCCGAATCCCATTTGTGTTAGGTCATTAGTACCGAATGAGAAAAATTCAGCATCCTCAGCAATTTCATCTGCAGTGAGAGCAGCTCTAGGAATCTCAATCATTGTACCTACCATGTACTCAAGTTCCATACCAGCCTTTCAAAGCACTTCTTAGCTGTCTCATCGATAGTATTCTTAACAAAGTGTAGTTCTTTGATGTTTCCAACTAGAGGAACCATGATTTCAGGCTTAATCTTATATCCCTTCTCTTGAGCTACTTCAAGTGCAGCTGTGAGGATAGCCTCTGTCTGCATCTCAGCAATTTCTGGATATGTAATGGCAAGACGGCAGCCTCTGTGTCCGAGCATTGGATTGAATTCGTGAAGCTCAAGCGTTTTCTTCTCAATCGCTTCCTTTGTAATACCAAACTGCTCTGAAAGCTGATTTACATCTGCCTCTGTCTTAGGTAGGAACTCATGTAGAGGCGGATCGAGAAGTCTGATAGTAACTGGTCTCTCACCCATTACCTCATATAGACCCTTAAAGTCACCTTTCTGATATGGAAGAAGGCCTGCAAGAGCTTCTCTTCTCTCAGACTCAGAATCAGCAAGTATCATTCTTCTAATCTTAGGGATTCTCTCATCCTCAAAGAACATGTGCTCAGTTCTACAGAGTCCGATTCCCTCAGCTCCAAACTCAAGAGCCTGCTTAGCATCTCTTGGGTTATCAGCATTAGCTCTTACACCAAGGTTTCTAGCATCGTCAGCCCACTTCATGATAGTTCCAAAGTCACCAGATAGCTCAGGTGAAACTGTCTTGATAGCTACGTCATAAACGCTTCCATCAGTACCATTAATAGAAATTACATCTCCTTCATGATACTCTTTACCATTAACAACCATCTTCTTAGCAGACTCATATACAGCAACTGCACTGCAACCAGCAACGCAGCACTTACCCATTCCACGGGCAACTACAGCAGCGTGAGATGTCATACCACCTCTTGCTGTAAGGATACCCTGTGCAGCTACCATTCCTGCAAGGTCTTCTGGAGAAGTCTCTTCTCTAACAAGAACAACCTTCTTGCCTGCTGCGGCAGCTTCAGCAGCATCGTCTGCGCTAAATACGATTTCACCACAAGCAGCTCCTGGTGAAGCCGGAAGTCCCTTTGCAACAGCAGTTGCGCTTGCAAGCTCTGCTCCGTCAAACGTTGGGTGAAGAAGCTGGTTAATCTGGTCAGGCTCGATGCGAAGAATAGCAGTTTCCTTATCGATTAGACCTTCCTCAACCATGTCTACGGCAATCTTAACAGCCGCAGTAGCTGTTCTCTTACCATTTCTAGTCTGCAGCATGAAGAGCTTGTTGTCTTCAACAGTGAACTCCATATCCTGCATATCCTTGTAATGCTTTTCTAGAATCTCAGCAACTGACTCGAATTTCGAGTATACTTCTGGAAAAGCTTGCTCCATCTCGGAGATTGGCTGAGGTGTTCTGATACCAGCAACAACATCCTCTCCCTGAGCATTAACGAGGAATTCACCGAAAATCTTGTTCTCTCCATCTACAGGGCTACGTGTAAACGCTACTCCTGTTCCAGATGTCTCACCAGTATTACCAAATACCATGGACTGAACGTTTACCGCTGTTCCGAGCGATGCCGAAATGTTGTTAAGCTGTCTGTATAGAATAGCTCTATCGTTATTCCACGAACGGAATACAGCCTGAATAGCTTCCATCAACTGATCTTTAGGATTCTGAGGGAAATCTCTGCCAAGTTCCTTCTTAACTAAAGCCTTGTAGTCTTCAATGATTGACTGTAAATCTGTTGGAGATAAATCAACGTCAAACTCCGCCCCAACAGCTTCCTTCTTACCATCAAAGATAAGGTCAAATTTTGCTTTTGGAATCTCAAGAACTACGTCTCCAAACATCTGAATAAATCTTCTGTAGCTATCGTATGCAAATCTCTCGTTTCCTGTCTTTGCAGCAAGTCCCTTTACAGACTCATCGTTAAGACCTAGGTTTAAGATAGTATCCATCATACCAGGCATTGAAACAGGTGCACCAGATCTAACAGATACGAGAAGCGGATTCTCAATATCACCAAAAGACTTACCCATTACATGCTCTAGTTCAGCGAGATGATCGTAAACTTCCTTAACAATTTCTTCGGATAGAACTCCGCCCTTGTCAAGATAGTCTTTACAAGCATCAGTTGAAATAGTGAATCCAAATGGTACCGGCAGACCAATCTTGGTCATTTCAGCAAGGTTTGCACCCTTACCACCTAGAACGCTCTTCATGTCCTTAGAGCCTTCATTAAAAGAATAAACAAATTTTTCCATGGCATTTCTCCTTAGTTAAAACTGCAATTTGTTTTCTATATATTCCCTAACGTCGGAAAGAGGTAGACGAATCTGCTCCATCGTATCTCTATCGCGTATAGTGACAGATTTATCAGTTTCTGTGTCAAAGTCAACACAGATTGAGAAAGGCGTTCCTATCTCATCTTCTCTTCTATATCGTTTACCGATTGAACCAGCAGCATCGTACTCAACATTAAATATTTGCTGAGCTCCTCATAAATCGGTGTAGCCACATCTTCTAGTTTCTTAGATAGCGGCAGAACTGCAACTGTATAAGGTGCTAGTGCAGGATGTAGTCTTAGAACAACTCTTGTATCTTCATTTCCCTTTCCATCAACCACAGTTTCTTCATCGTATGCATCGATGAGGAAAGCAAGAGCAACTCTGTCAGCTCCAAGGGATGGCTCTATACAGTAAGGGACGTATCTCTCGTTAGTTTCAGGATCTAGATAACTCATATCCTGTCCTGAGTGCTCCTGATGTCTAGTGAGGTCAAAATCTGTTCTATCTGCTATTCCCCATAGCTCGCCCCAACCAAATGGGAACAAATACTCTAGGTCTGAGGTTGCATTACTGTAGTGTGAAAGTTCTTCCTGCTCATGATCCCTAACACGGATATTATCCATGTTCATACCCAGATTCTTGAGAAAATCTATCGAATATTGCTTCCAGTATTCAAACCATTCAAGGTCAGTACCTGGCTTACAGAAGAACTCTAGTTCCATCTGCTCAAATTCTCTAGTTCTAAAGGTGAAGTTCCCCGGGGTAATCTCGTTACGGAATGACTTTCCAATCTGGGCTATACCAAACGGAACCTTCTTACGGGAGGTTCTCTGCACATTCTTAAAATTAACAAAGATACCCTGTGCAGTCTCAGGTCTTAGGAAGATTTCTGACTTGGAATCTTCAGTTACACCCTGGAATGTCTTGAACATCAGATTGAACTTTCGAATACCTGTATAGTCAGACTTTCCACACTCAGGGCATGTAATCTTGTTATCGGCGATGTACTTCTCCATCTCCTCATTGCTCCAGCCATCACAAGTAATCTGATTGCCTTCCTTCTCTAGAATATAATCCTCAATAATCTTATCTGCTCTAAATCTAGCTTTGCAGCTCTTACAATCGATAAGCGGATCTGAAAATCCACCGACATGACCAGATGCAACCCAAACTTCTGGATTCATCAAGATAGCAGCATCAATTCCAACATTGTACTTGGACTGCTGAACGAACTTGCTCCACCAAGCTTTCTTTACATTATTCTTGAATGTAACTCCAAGAGGACCATAGTCCCATGTATTGGCTAGGCCACCATAAATCTCTGATCCAGGAAAAATATATCCTCTGTTCTTAGCCAGAGCAGTAATTTTCTCCATAGTTACAGCTCTATCTGGCTGAACTACACTCTTATCAATTGCCATACGTTATACCTGTCCTATCTTAAAAATATTTCTGCTATTTTCCGCAATTTAGCGGTAGTAACTACTTATCTTCTGCCTCTACCTTTGCAGTGTCTTCGTTATCTACAAATACGTTTCCAGGCTGATCTGGACCAAGATTTTCAATATCTAGGTCATAGTACTCATCTACACCTTCAGCCAGATCACTCTCGGAGAAATCAAACTCATCGTCCTTACTACGCTTCTTTAGAATCTCGCTACCCTTACGCTTTAAATCAGATAGATTAACATTTTTCTTTACCTGATCAAATGTGTCGAAGCTCTTGTCCTTAAGGTCTTCAAAAGTATCTTGACCCTTGAGTCTTATATCGTTATAAAGCTCACTGTCTTTAATCTTATCTACGGTTTCACTACCAGCACTTTTTGCACGGCTATACTGAGCCTTAACTTTACCGTTAACATCAGTAACCTCACCCTTATCGTTTACAAATTCGACATTACAGTTGAAGCCTGCTGCAGCAACTAGCCCGAGAATCATTCCCCAAGGCGCTATAACTACACCAAGAATACCAACTGTAAGCGGTAGGTTAACGATTACATCTTCACCCTTCTTGATGATGATACGTGACATATTTCCCTTTTCAGCAGTCTTCTTGAGACGAGCAAAGAGTTCATTGCCGTATAGGTTTTCATCCTTTGAACCATCTGTTTCGCTAGTCTCCTCAATGAGTATAATCGCATCAACTACACTTCCATTAGACTCTTCAAGCGCACTTTTTGCCTCTCTGTAGCTAACCCCTGTTCTGTCCTTCACTAATTCAATCTTTTCTAATGTGATTTCCATAGCATCCTCCTTTTTAAACTTGGCGACTGAAGCTATAAAATTAGTTCATCGTCAAAAATGTCAACATCTAAGTAATACTTCAAATATTCCGATAAAATTCTTTGTAATCCTGCAGATACCCCTGGCTTTAGAGACACTTTTTCAAAACTTGAAAGAGGTCTTTTTGCAAAGTAATCTAACACTTCAACTATATCAAAATCAGGTTTGAAAATCAACGCAACATCACGTATATCAAGCCTTGTGTAGCAATCCTCACATAAAATGCCGCCACCGCCAACTGAAAAGTATTTCACCTTACCACTTTCTTCAGCTCTAATATCTTGAAGTGGTTTACCACAGCTAACGCATTGCTTTACATCTGGCATAACACCATTAAGCGCCAATGACTTTACTATAAACGCATAGAAAAGCGTCATATAATTGCCTTTAGCGTTAGTAATCGACTCCATGAACTCGATTGCCATGTCAAAAAGCCTAGGTCTAAGTTGCTCCTCTTCAGTCGTTTTATCTATGTACTCAAGAAGCTTTGAAGCAACCATATATCTGTCTATGTCTTCGCCAATCGAGTAGTAGCTCTTCTTTACATCCGCATTATTGATATTGAAATAATTTCGTCCCTTAAATATATCGTATTCTGCAAACGTAAACGGTCTAATAGCAAGAGCTACACGTCCTTTAGCTCGCTCGTTAATACTTGTCCCCGCAGTTATCTTGCCATGACTCCTTGTAAAAAGTGTAATAATTCGCCTATTATTGGCGATTTTATTTTGCCGTAGCACTATACCCTCTGTATTAATCAGCATCCCTATTCGTCCTTATATCCCAGATTCTTGATAACTCGATCTGAGTCGCGCCAACGCTCTTTTACTTTTACCCACAGAGACAGGAATACTTTAGTACCCAGAAGCATTTCTATTTCTTCTCTAGCGCTTTTCCCAACTCCTTTGAGCTTACGACCGCCCTTGCCTATGATAATGCTCTTATGTGAGGTGCGCTCACAGCAAATTACTGCGCCGATTTCTGTAATCCTTGGTTTTTCGTCATACGACTCAATCTCTACGAATACTCCATGAGGAACCTCTTGGTCTAGATACTGGAGAAGCTTCTCTCTAATGATTTCACTAACAATGAATCTCTCCGGATGATCAGTCGCCATATCTTCTGGATAGTACATAGGTCCTTCAATCATATAGTTCGACAAACACTTCATGAGCCTATCAACATTAGTGTCCTGCAATGCAGATATTCCAAATATTTCATCAAATAAACCACTCTCATCATACTTGTTATATAGTTCAAAATAGGCTTCTGGACCAATTAAGTCCATCTTGTTAATAGCTAACACTTTCTTAGTCTCTGACTGCGATAGCATATCCAGTATGTACTGATCTCCTTTGCCAAACTTCTTCGTTCCATCGACAATCAGTAGAACTACATCTACACCACCAGCCGTATTGAGTGCAGTCTCGTTAATCGCTGCTCCCAACTTATTCTTTGGTTTATGAATTCCCGGAGTATCTAGAAAAATCATCTGTATGCCACGTCCCTCATCGTACTCGAGATCCGTGTAAATACCCGTAATCCTATTTCTCGTCGTCTGCGGTTTATCCGAGGTGATAGCAATTTTCTCACCTAGTACATTATTAAGAAGTGTGGATTTCCCTGCGTTAGGTCTTCCGATTATTCCAATAAAACCTGATTTCATTAGTTCTCCATTCATTTTGATAGCAATACTTCCAGTTCTTTTATGTTTATGAGAACACAGAAACTTACTGCTTAGTAACTTAATTAAAGAATCGCCTATCTTAAGATGTCTAGTGCCGTCATGATTTTTTCTTCATGTGCCCGCATCAATGACTTATCTTCTTCCTCCATGTGATCATATCCTAGCAGATGAAGTATACTGTGCACGAAGAGGTATGTAACTTCGCGTCTAATGGATGTTCCATACTCCTTCGATTGACGTTCTGCTTGGTCAAGGCAAATAACCACATCACCTAGCGGAATATCTACGAGTGCCTCATCACCTTCTATTTCCGCAAGAATTTCATCAGTGCTTTCGAACTGCGGAAATGACAATACGTCAGTGACCTTGTCTATGCCACGAAAATCTCTATTAATGTCCTTTATTTCATCCTCTGAAACAAGGGACACACCAATGTATAGTGGCAACTCCAACGCTCTATCAAGCGCTTCTTCACTCATCTCACCGAGCAGCTCTGAGGATATTAGGTAGACTGCGGCCTCATGAATCAAATCTTTATCGATGCGTTCATCTATATCAGCATCACCATATACAGCATCACTGTAGTTGATATCTAAAATCATCGTTTACTCCCACCACGTCTGACATTCGTTCCGGAATTATTCGAGTCTTCATAATCACTATAAGCCTTTATAATCCGCTTAACAAGCTCGTGCCTAACTACGTCCACCTCAGTCAAGTAGCTGAATTCGACACCTTCCACACCAGATAGAACACGCTTTGCCTCAACAAGACCGGACCCCGCGCCCTTCGGTAAATCTATCTGTGTAATATCTCCAGTTACAACGACTTTTGAATTGAAGCCCATACGAGTTAAAAACATCTTCATCTGTTCACGCGTAGTATTCTGTGCTTCATCGAGTATGATAAATGAATTGTCGAGTGTACGACCTCTCATATAAGCTAGAGGTACAACCTCGATAACCCCACTTTCCTTGAGCCTAGCAGCCGTCTCTTGCCCAACTATCTCAAATATAGCATCGTATAGAGGTCTAAGATATGGGTCAACCTTATCCTGAAGGTCTCCTGGCAAGAAACCGAGGCTTTCGCCCGCCTCTACAGCAGGTCTAGCCAATATTATTCTCTCTACTTCTTTATTTTTAAGGGCATTAGCAGCAAGAGCGCATGCTAAATACGTTTTTCCTGTTCCCGCTGGACCAATGCCAAAAACCATGTCATTCCTTCGAATAGTGTCGATGTATCGTTTCTGCCCCTTAGTCTTTGGCCTAAGCGGCTTCCCCCTATGCGTGTAGCAGATTACATCATTTACCTGCTCTCTAGCATCAAAACTCTCGCCTTTCTGTTCAAGATCAATCAGGTAGTTCACTCTGCGCACATCGATTTCTGGCTCAACTCGTAGATTCTCAACCATTCTATTGATTATATTTGCCGCCTTAATATTACCCGTTCCTTTAATAAAAAGCCCGTCATCTCGCATTACGATTGACGTGCCTGTAGCCTTTTCGACCTGCTTGATATTAGCATCAAGTGTGCCAAAAAGCTGTTCTCTATTAATATCCTCTGGAATCTCAAATCTAACTATTTCTTTACTCTTATCCATGCACTTTTCCTTTGCAAATATTACTTATTATTATAGCTTTTTTAAGCCTTCATTACAACGGAATGATACTTTCCATTCATTTGTATTTTTCAATAATTAACAAAGAAAAAACAGGGCGTACGCCCTGTTAATTACATATTGATAGTTATTTGCTGAGGTATTCCTTAACCATTTTAGATACGAGAGAGCCATCAGCCTTGCCATGTAGCTTAGACATAGCAGTCTTCATCATAACGCCCATGCTCTTCATGCTGCGTTCTATTCCCTCTTCGTCTGCAATCTTTTCAACTGCAGCAAGGATTTCCTCTTCAGACATCTCCTCAGGGAGATATCTCTCGAGAACCTCTATTTCTTTCTTATAACCATCTAACAAGTCTGTCCTTCCAGCCTTCTCGAAATCAGCTAGCGCATCTCTACGCATCTTGAGCTGCTTCTTGATGATTGGAACGATGTCGGCGTCATCCTCAAGTGCGACCTTCTGATCTACTTCGTGCTGCTTAATAGCGGCTCTAACAAGGTTGACGGTCTCCTTGGTGGTGACGTCGTGTTCCTTCATAGCTGTCTTATAATCAGCCATCAACTGTTCTTTCAAACTCACGCTCTTCACCTCCTAAGACTTAAAACTTTCTTGCCTTCTTTCTGGCAGCTTCAGACTTCTTCTTACGCTTTACGCTTGGCTTCTCGTAATGCTCTCTCTTTCTGAGTTCGGACATTACTCCATCACGTGCACAAGATCTCTTAAATCTCTTGAGCGCGCTTTCCAAGCTCTCGTTTTCTCTAACGGTAACCTGTGCCATATTACTAATTCACCTCCTGCCATTTCAGAGTGTTATGGACAAGCTTCGTCATAACGGATTGATTATAACATTTTCACTCGCTTAGTACAAGAAATAAAAAAGCGGAAGCCACTTTAGACTTGACCTTATGCAAGTGACTTCCACGATTATTCAAATTACCTATAGCTTCCTAAAAAAGATTCTCCACTATATCACTGGCCATCATCTTTCTTCTAGCATCTTCACCAGTGTCAAGCTATCCGCAGCATTGCCATGAATCATAACTCCGTACAAAAGGCTGTTATTAAGACTATTACCTTGTGCTATAAGCGAAGCGATGGTGCCTGCAAGCACGTCTCCAGAACCTGCAGTAGCAAGGCCTGAATTACCAAGTGTATTTAGGAATAGCCTCTGGTCGTTACCGTTCAGAAGCGATATCAGAGATACGTCAGACTTCATCACCATGCTCACGTTATAATGCTGCGAGAACTTCTTGATAAATCCAATTCTGTTCTTATCAATAACCTTTATGTCCTCATCGCAAAGCCTAGCCATCTCTCCAACGTGCGGAGTTATAACACAGCTTGCTCTTCTCTTGCGGAAGGGCTTGAGATTTCGTGCGATAATATTGAGTGCGCCTGCATCGATTACTAGCTTTATCTCCATTGCAAGCAGCTGCTTAACGAGAATCCTGCCTGTCGAATCTTCTTTTAGACCAGGTCCGATAAGGACAACATCAACGGAACCGACAAAATCTGTCATAGCACCAGCTATATCATCGTTCTTATATGGTACGACTACAGCCTCAGGTATCGCAACATTAAAATACCCAACATACTTATTAGGGCAGAATATCTTAACCAGACCACATCCACACCTATAGGCAGCCTTGGCCGCCAGCATGCTAGCTCCCATCATCGCATTAGGGCCAACCACAATTCCAACCGAACCAAAAGTACCCTTATGGGAGCGTTCTTCACGCGGAACTAGAGCAAGATGCCTCGTATCATCTAAAAATTTCTTATCACATATAAAGAGCTTATCATCGATTGTAGAATAACCGGCTTTGATTATACCAATATCTATTAATTTAACTTCTCCTGATACGACTCTTCCTTCACCAAAGAACATTCCTGTTTTGTAATTCCCGAATGTCACTGTGAGATCAGCCTTAAACACAGCATCCATGATGCCGCCGGTCGTGCCATTAAGTCCTGAAGGAATATCGATAGCAACCTTGAAGCCTGACTTCGTATTTAAATACTCGATAAACTTAGCAAAGTTAGCGCCAAATCTCCTATTTAGTCCAATTCCAAAAATACCATCTATAATTACATCGTAACGTTGCTGTAGAATCTTAAGATCATCTCTTGAACCCAACCCGTACATCCTAAAGGATTTGCTCATAGACGTTAAAATTCTTAGTTGGTCAGTGAATGCACGCGAAACCTTGCTTCTATCTCCAACGAAGTAGACATTGACAACATAGCCAAGATGAATTAGCCATCTAGCCACACAGAGACCATCTGCACCATTGTTGCCATGACCAACGACTACGAGCACTTCGGTGTCTTTATCAGAAAAGCGAGAAATAATCTCATTAACAAGTCCCCCAGCAGCATTCTCCATAAGAACTGCGCTTGGTATCCCCTTGCCAATCGTATATTCATCCATGTAACGCATAGCCTTCGCCGTCAATGCATACATAAAAGCCCCTCTTCCTATTACGACATAGTTTGCTTAAATTATAGCATTTTAACAAAGCTCCTTCAATAATTCTAAGGAGCCCAATATGTATTATTTACAAATTTTATGCAATATAGTAGCATAGTTGCATATATTAACAATTAGGCAGGAGAAGAAAATTGGCACTTACAGAGCAGCAGATGCGCGAGATAATAATCGCAGACAGGCGCAAGAAAAAAATACGTAGACGTCGTAGACGCAAATATACATTTTTCATATCGCTCTTCTTAGTTCTATTTTTTGTGATCGGACTATACCGTAATAGAGACGTACTCGCCCCACCAAAGCTTGATCGCGGAGTAATTTTCATCGATCCTGGTCACGGTGGACATGACCCAGGTTCTCAAACCAAGTCTCGAAAAGAAAAAGATGATACGCTTCGTATAGCACTACAAATAAAAAAAGAACTTAACAAGAAAAACTTTAAGGTCTATCTAACTCGTGAGAATGATAGCTTTACCGAGAGGATCAAAATTGGAAAAATGGCTAATAGAAAAAAAGCCAAGCTTATGGTCTCAATTCATAGAAACAAAGCTGGAGACCCTAGAGCTCAAGGTGTAGAGGTCTTTCTTCCAAAGGATAATAATCCCAAAAGCCGATATCTCGGCAAACAGATTATGAAGCAGCTGCATGATGAAGGCTTTGCAAAAAGACGCGTGCGTTCAGGAACACTCGTTAGCGAAAACAACGAGTACGACGAACTCAGTATCAATAAAATGCCTTCTTGCCTAGTTGAGATTGGTTTTATCAGCAATAAGCACGATAACAAGTTATTCGACAAAAACTTGATAGGGAATGCAAAAGCTGTAGCAGATGCGATTGAAAAGACTTATTCTCATTACTACGAGAAAGATAAGAAGTCTAAGAAAGACAAATAGAAAGCAAAGAACTCGATTCAGCTGAATCGAGTTCTTTTTTATGCAACGATATTCTATACATATAAATGTCAATGTTAGTATCAGCTAGATATTTTTGTGAATCGAGCTCTAGCCTCTCATAGCCGCTGACTTCTCCGTAGCTGCATTGGCACCTTCGATTACCGCGCTTCTGAAGTTGTTTGCTTCGAGTGTGCGAACAGCCGCGATAGTAGTTCCTGCTGGTGAGCACACCATATCCTTAAGTTCACCCGGATGCTTGCCAGTTTCCATAACCATCTTAGCCGCGCCATATACTGTCTGTGCAGCGAATTCATAGGCCTGTCTTCTAGGCATGCCTCCAACCACTGCCGCATCAGCAAGAGCCTCGATGAATAGGAATACATAAGCTGGTCCACTGCCACTAATTCCAGTGACTACGTCAAATAGATTTTCTGGTATAATTTCAGCCTTTCCAAAGGCAGACAGGATACTAAGAGTAGTCTTAGTTTCTTCTTCACTTACGAACTCATTTGGGCATGCTGCCGACATGCCTTCACCAACCTGAGCTGGTGTATTTGGCATTACGCGAACGAGTTTTACGTTTTTGTCACCGAAAGCTTTACCAAGATAGTCTAGTGTCACACCTGCTCCAATCGAGATGAACACGTGATTATCCTTTACATGATCCTTTATTCCCTCGATTACCGGTGCATAATACTGCGGTTTTACAGTTAAGAATACGTAGTCGCATTTTTCAAGTACATCTAGATTATTGTCAGTAACCTCTACTCCATTCTGTTCCTTAGTTTTAGTTCTTCCAAACTCAGTTGGATCTGCACCAATGATGTCTTCGGGTTTGCAGACTCCAGCGCTGATGATGCCTCCCATCATCGCATTCGCCATAACTCCTGTGCCGATAAAGCCTATTTTCATTTCTGCCTCCTAACGCACGCAAATACTATAGGTAAAGTGATATTAGCTGGATTGGCGCAGTCTCACGCCAATCCAGTTAAGGTGTAATTATTTAGAATACACTGCGCATAGTCGCTTCACGTATCTATTATACATCGAAATTGCTTCTATACACGGTTTATCCCTCTTAGCTGAAGGATTGCTCAGTTCTATTGATAATCTCATCCTGAAGTGGCTTATCGAGGTTACGGAAGAAGTCACTGTATCCAGCTACTCTTACGATTAGATCCTTGTATTCCTCAGGGTTCTTCTGCGCCTCGATTAAAGTTGCTCTATCGATGATATTGAACTGAATGTGGTGTCCATCCATAGCGAAGTATGAACGAACAAGGTCAGCCATGTGAGCTAGTCCCTCTTCACCAGCCACTACATCAGGAGTGAACTTCTGGTTTAGAAGAGTACCACTTGTTGCGAGGTGATCCATCTTAGCGCAGGACTTGATTACAGCTGTAGGACCGTTTACATCGGCAGCCTTCTCTGGGGAAATTCCCTCAGATACTGGTTTGTGTGCCTTACGTCCATTTGGAGTTGCGAGTATAACATCACCGAAGTATACGTGGCAAGTTGTAGGCAGCATGTCGATTCCGTACTTTCCGCCCTTCATATTTGGTCTGCCAACGATTGTATCGTGATATAGGTCAAAGATCTGCTTCATAACATCATCAGCATAGTCATCATCATTTCCGTACTTAGGAGTCTTCTCAGTTACGAGGCTATAGATATAGTCGTATCCTTCAAAGTTGTGCTCCATAGCTTCGATAAGCTCGTCCATAGTGAAGTTCTTCTCATCAAATACATTGTACTTAACAGATGTTAGGCAGTCTGTAACTGTTCCGATTCCTACACCCTGGATGTAGTTTGTGTTGTAACGAGCACCACCAGCATTGTAGTCCTTAGCATTTGAGATACAATCGTTAGTTACTACAGAAAGTAGAGGTGCTGGCATGAACTCAGCATAGATTCGCTCAATGATGTTGTTACCGTATATCTTGATGTTTACGAAGTACTCTAGCTGCTTCTTAAACGCATCCCATAACTCCTCGTAAGTCTTGAAATCTTTAGCATAGCCAAGTTTTAGACCTAGCTGCTTGCCGGACACCTGATCATATCCGTTGAACAGTGTCATCTGGAATATCTTAGGAATGTTCATATAACCTGTAAGGATATATGCTTCACTTCCCCATGCTCCAGTCTCAACACATCCAGAAGAACCGCCGCGACGAGCATCTTCGAGTGTCTTTCCTGCATTTATCAGCTCCATAATCTGAGCTTCTGTGTTATAAAATGCTGGCTGTCCCCAACCCTTTCTTGAAATCTCACAAGCTCTCCTTAGGAATCTCTGAGGAGTCTTCTTGCTGATTGTTACGTTTGAGTTAGGCTGTACAAGCTTCATATCATCCATACAGTCAAGGATTAGATAGCTAACTGCGTTAACACCGTTCTCTCCAGTTGGTGTAACTCCACCAGTGTTGATGTTAGCGAAGTCTGTGTATGTTGCACTCTCCTTGAGTGTAATTCCTACCTTTACTGGAGCTGGCTGGTTATAGAACTTAACCCATAGGCACTCTAGAAGCTCAAGAGCTTTCTCATCATCGAGAATACCTGCTTCAGTATCTGCTTCATAGTACTTGATGAGGTGCTGGTCCATTCTGCCAGGACTGAATGCGTCCCAAGGATTTAGCTCTGTAGTAACAGCAAGGTGTGTAAACCAGTACAGCTGGATTGCCTGCCAGTAAGTCTGTGGTGCGTGCGCAGGAACAACTTCGAGGTTCTTAGCAATTTGCAATATCTCAGCCTTTCTAACTGGATCTGTTTCTGCTTCAGCCTTCTCGAGGGCAAGCTTGTGATATCTCTCACCGAGGATGATTACCGCATCACAGCAGATATCCATAGCTTTTAACTCTTCGTTCTTATCATAAGCTTCAGGATCGTTCATCCAGTCTAGCTTATCCATTGTTTCCTTAATTTTAGCCTTATAATTCATGTATCCAGTAGTGAATACCTGCTCTCCACCGCAAGTGTGTCCAGGGCCTCTCTGCTCCATAAACTCTGTGAATACGCCTGCTTCGTAGCACTCATGCCACTCTGGCTTCATCGATGCTAGAATCTTCTCGCGGATAGTTCTTCCTTCCCAGAAAGGAATGATTTCCTTCTTCTGTAGTTCTCTATCCTCTACCGTAGTATGGAATGAAACGAGCTTTCTGTCGCTCATTACAATCATATCTTCTTCACTGTGGCAGCATAGTTCAGGAAATGTAGGCGATGCCTGAGGGTCCTTACCCTTCTCACCTACGATAAGCTCTCCATCTCCAAAGTAAAGCGTCTTCTTGGAGAAATACTCTTTGAGAACCATAGCTCTCATTACAGGGATTGAATACTTTCCATCGTTCTCTCTGTAGAAATCTGTCTCAATCTTAGCTCTTTCGAGATCGATGTGTACCGGTGTATTTACACTGATGTCCCTTAACTTCTGAATCCTCTCATTCATACCGTGTGTTGCCATTGCTATCCTCCTATCTTGGTATTAATAAAACCAGCTTTTATAAATAGTTTAGCGAACTTTTCCATCTCTTCCTTGAACGGCGCATGCAGTTCACGTCCCTCATACACCATTCCAATCTTCGAATACTTCGGAACACCTGCGTCGTGATAAGGTAAAAGGTTGATTTTAGCAGGATGTATTCCGTTATCTTGCAGGAATTTTATAGTATCCTGCATGTTTTTCTCATTGCCATTAACTTCTTTGATGACCGGGATTCTTACATAGATCCTTGCTCCGTCCTTAGAAAGTCTTACGAGATTGTCGAGGATCTTCTCGTTGCTAACTCCAGTGTATTTCTTATGGAGTTCATCATCCATGCACTTGAGATCGTATAAGAACGTATCTGTGTATGGAAGGATTTTGCTTAGTCTCTCATATGGAACATATCCGCATGTATCGATAAAAAGCGAAATTCCATTGCGTTTTAGTTCCTTAGCTATAGTGAGCAGATAGTCTATATCCATCATCATCACTTCGCCGCCCGAGAGTGTTACGCCACCACCTGACTCTTCGTAGAACATGAGATCCTTCATGAGTTCTTTTACAAGAGCCTTAGGTTCATAGTCCTTACCCATTACCTTCCGAGCTGAAGTTGGACACATCTTACTACACTTGTCGCAACGGTCACACTTGCTAGCATCAGTAAAAGCCTTTCCGTTCACAATGCTAATTGCTCCTGTATGACATACACTGATGCATGAACCGCATCCTACGCACTTCTCACTGTCAAACTCAACCTCCGGATTATAGCACTGTGTCTCCGGGTTGTGACACCACGTGCAGTGTAGCGGACAACCTTTAAAGAATACGGTGGTCCTTATACCATCTCCATCGTGTATCGAAAACTTTTGAATGTTAGTAATCGCCTTCATGTCTCAATCACCTTCTAATATTTTTAGACTGCGTTCTAAATTTAATATAACCATAACATTATGATAAAACCTTGTCAATCTATTTTGTTAATTATTTTTCGGAATTTTGCAAAAAAAAGATGGATACATTCCACTTGATAAAATCATGTTTGAATATATCCCTTGTTTATTTATACCACCTTTATAAAAATAAGTGGCATACTATCCTTATTAATCTATAATTCTAGTTGATTTCTATACTGTCCAGTGCTTCATGTAGGCTCTTCAACTCTAGATAGTTTCGCACTACAAATACTAGACATACTATATTAACAAGTAAAAGTACACATAAAACAATTTTTCGCTTGGTGCTCATTTTCTTAAACCTCCCTTTTATCAAAATTCAATCTGCACACAATATTAGTTAGTACTCCCACTGATATCCTGCCTCTGTCATATCCTTACAAATTTTATCTCTAATATCCGAGGGGCTATGTTGCTCTTTAATTTTGTTTTTAGCACGATAATCTTTTTGAAATTCAATCAGATCCTTCGCTTTATTACCTGTCTCCTTAATTGATATATCATACCCTTCACTATTAAGGTATTCTACAATTGCATTTGTGTTATGACCCTTTTTGATACTATAAGTGGCGTCTTCATCGATTATATCAAAATCTACTAGTTTACAATCAACAACTCTCAAGTTCATACTTATTTTCATTTGAATTAACCACTTTAAATTAGCTATCCCAATGTTTATTTTATACGTAGAATAACATGAAAAGAGAGATACCAATATAGAAACTAATACAATTATATTGAACCTATTTTTTTTATCCATTTATATCCCCCATTATTAATTGATTCTTAATTTCATCTCTAACTTCCACAGTTGAATATAGTCCTACATGCTCACCACATTCTCTTAAAGTTTCAATATTATCTTTCATTGAGCCTTTTAATGGATAGTCTTTATTATCCACATATATCATAACCGCTTCTGTATTTGGTTCAAGTCTTATGACGCACTTATCATTAACCTGAGTGACGTATGAATCTGTTGTTGCTAATTCAACTTTAATCATATAGTTATACATAGAGAGCTGAAGTGATGACATATTTTTCTTCTCGGTATCTGCAAACAGCCCAATCGCTTCCACAGAGATTACTTTTTTAGTATCCGTAGTCCCAACCATACCCTTTCTTTTTCATATCATCTATTATTATCAGGTGGCATTCAAAAGGAACATGAACTTTCAAATTCATGTTGTCGCAATAATCATCAATCATCTTCATAATTTTCTTTCTGTTCTTTTGAGCTTCCGTATTATCTACACAATCTTCAAATTTTACTTTTGTTTTCTCAATTTCCTCATATGTGACCGAATACCCTTCATCATTAAGATATCTTATGATTGCATCTGTATTTCTTCCTTTTTGCCAAGTAAGTATATTATTTTTTTTAGTAGTATCTAAATCAAAAAACAATGCTAATTTTAAAAATTTTCTTTTTCCATTCTTCCTTTAATTTTTTTCGCTTTGTTTTTGTATGCCCCATACTCTTTAACGATTATTACTGAGGAAACACCTATTATTAACAAAAATTAGTATTATAAAAAAATAATCTTAGTTTTTTTCATCAGAATCCACACTTTCCTCAACAAGTATTAATTTATTATTTTGATTACCCATATTTTCACCTATATTTTCATATGGGTTTATAAATAATAAATTAACCTTGTATAAAATTTATTTTGTCTGCCAATCTAACTGAGAAACCAGATAGTCTTGTAAAGCACCATCCCCAATATCTCCTAAACTCTCGACTTCTTTATACTTTTTTATAGCTTCAAAAATCTTTTTTCTACTTTCTAACGCCTTATTGTTTCCTTTTATATCGCTATAGAAAACTTTTGCACTTTGTATTTCTTGAAATGTTATTTTGCAACCTTTTTTGTTAAATTCCTCTATAACAATATCTGTGTTTCTACCTTTGCTCCAATTGTCATTCTCATCAACTTCCAGATCAAAAACGAGTTTCATCTCGGCATTTTTTCTTATTACGTTTAGCTCTTCCTTTTTATATTGATCATGATAGTGTTTTGCTGCAAATGCAAAAATGATTGAACTTATTACTACTAAAACCATAATACCATTTCTCTTTTTCTTTAATGCATCCATGGCTTAGCATCCCTCCAAGCAATTTTTTCTTTAATATAATCTTGTAGTGCACCCATACCGATATCTCCCGTCTTTTCTATTTTTTTATACTTATCTATTACTTCACTGACTTTATCCTGGGAATAAACTATATCATTCACTGTTATATTGCTGCCTGTAGAATTATTAATATGTTCTATTATCATTTGTGTATTCTTACATTTTACAAATTTTGTATTGAATTCAGCAACATTAGAGGATTCAATCATATGCAAATCAAAAATAACACTATTTTCAATTTCCCTGCATCTATCATAGGCGCATTCTGTTGTAATGTTATCATTACATTTATCAATCAATGTTTCATCATACTTGGAAATATTAGTACCTTTGAAGCCCCACCTTCTGCGTGCTAAAGGCTTTTCTCTAAAATTTTCATATATATACTATATTTGGCTTCTCCTACAAGCTTCTTTTTATTATATTTGAGATATCATATATTTCTTTTATAGTATCATTATCGACTTTTATTTTATCCTCTACTTGAATTAATGCAGTACTAAAAAACGACGGATACATCCTCATTCATAAATAATGTTTGAATATATCCATTACTAATTTTTTGCCATCATTCTAAAAAGGAATATTGTACTATCCTTATTAAGCTTAGATCCTATTTGATTTTTAAACTGTCTAATACTCTCTCAGCAGTCTGCAATTCTAGATACTGATGCACCATAACTGTTATACATATTACATTTACTAGCAAAAACAGACATAACAATATCTTTTGTTTCCTATCCATTCTTCTAATGCTCCCATCCAGAAATAACAAGTGACTATCCATATTGCCACTCAATAAATCCACTGATATCCTGCTTCTGTCATATCCTCACGTATCTTATCTCTAATATATAACCATTTATCCATTCCCTTTATATTTTTTTTAGAACGATAATATTTTTGAAAGTCAATCAGCTGTTTTGCTTTATTATTTTTTTCTTTAATTGATATGTGATAACCTTCACTGTTTAGATATTTTATAATCTCATTAGTGTTACGTCCCGTTTTTACACTGTAGATGATCTCTCCATTGATTATTTCAAACTCTGAAACTTGACAGTCAAGGCTCAATAAATACATATTCATGTCTAATTTGATTAAGAGTTTTATATTAAATATAGTATTACTCATTCTAAGTATGGAGTAGCACGAATAAATGGATACAAATATCGAAACTAATACAATTAAAGTAAATCTTTTATTTAATCTATCCACTTGTAGCCTCCTTCGCTAAGATCTTTTATAATACATTCGTCATTAACCTGCGTAATATATGAATCAGTTGTTTTTGTCACTTCAATTCTTGTTAAATTTGTTGCAAGAGTTCTATTTTTATAACTATTATTCATATCCTCAGCAAAATCCATAACGACAGATAGACCTGGTATAGGAATAAAATCTTGATTGAATATCCATTATGGTATTTAGCTTGTCCGATTCAGATTTTTTTCATAACTATCGTCTATACTTATATTCTTACTCATACTCTCTCCTTTACGATACCACGTCTTATATCAAATAAATACAAGTCTAGTAATTGTAATATAGTGTTTAAGTAACACCGTTCATTTAAACTCTTAATGCATAATTACAATTACTTTATCATAATATGCAATCTAATTGTATTAATTATATTTTTTTAAATAACAGAGCATATAAAAATCCTATATAAAATTTAACTATTCGATTTTTGATTCCATTACATCAAACCATATATTACATAAAAATGACGCCTAAAAAGGCGTCTTCAAAACATCTATTATTTACTAACTTTAATAAGTTTACTATTTAAAAACTAGATATTATTTAACCCTAAACTCACCAAAGAATAATGGCATATACTTCTTGCTATATTCAGCTAGCGAAAATGCACCATTCTTCATACACCAGTCAGAAACGAGTGCACGCTCAAGTATTACGTAATTATTAACCAGTTCAGGAATGCTGAATTCTGTAGTTATCTCCCCGTTCTCCTGCCCTGCCTCAAGGAGTTCTCCAAGCAGGGTGAAATAATATCTGTCCTTATCGAGCAGCTTACTAGCAGCAGTGTTGGTTAGCTGACTTGCATACATATTGCCTAGAAGCTCATGATCGATATGCTTCTCAATAAACGTATGAGTTTCAAAATTGAGGATCATCAGCGTATCAAACACACTAGTGTTCGCTGGGATTCCCTTCATAATTTCTCTATACTTGTTATCGAAAACAGTAGCGAGCGTATCAAGCAAACTCTCTTTCCCTTTAAAGTAATAGTAAAAAGAGCCTCTCGCCACCTGCGCTTTCTCGATGATATCGTTCATCGTTGTTGCTTCGTAGCCCTTTTCTTCGAACAGTTCCCACGACACTTCTATAATTCGTTCTTTGAGACTTTGTTTCTTTCCCATATTCCTTCCTTTCATTTTAACCCGCGTATATTCTACTCGATTTTACACAATCGGTAAAGGGGATTTGCCACGAATTTCATATAATACAAAAGGTATTTCTTATATGAAAAGGCTCGGATACATCCGAGCCTTTGTAGTTTCTAATATTAATTTGTATAGTTATCAAAATAACCCTGGATGTGCACTACAGGAGTTCCCTTATCACCAGAACCACTTGTTAGATCGCAAAGCGAACCGATGAGATCAGTCAGTCTACGTGGTGTAGTTCCCTCTGTCTCCATCTTGCCAACAAGGTTATCATCTTTCTCCTTGATTCTAGCAGAGATTGCTTCTCTAAGCTCTTCGCCACTTAAATCCTTAAAGTCATTATCAGCTAGATACTTAAGTTTAAGTTCGTTAGGTGTACCCTCAAGCCCTGGAGTATATGCAGGTGATACTACTGGGTCTGCAAGCTCCCAAATCTTACCAACCGGATCCTTAAATGCTCCGTCACCATAAACTAGCACCTCTACACACTTACCTGTTTTATCGAGTATTGACTTCTGGATACCTAGTACAACATCTTCGCAGCTCTCTGGGAAAAGCTTAACACTGTCCTCTGTGCTCTTATTGGAACCTAGCAGTCCATACTTGCTGTTGAATCCGCTTCCATCAACTGGAGCATTTAGAATCTCATCCATACCAATCACTGTTGCACCAGCGTCCTTTAGTATGCGGCGAGTTCTCTTCCTAGTGTGAATGTCACAGTTAATAACTTTGTCGGTGTAGTTCAAAATCTCTGTCGCATGATTAGCAAGAACAATCTCCACTTCAGCGCCAGCTGCTTCTATAACCTCTCCATAGTACGCGAGGTAATCTACTCCTGTAAATGGATGCTTGTTTTCTCCAAAAAGTTCACGGTACTCCTCAAGAGACATAACCTTTGAATAAGGATCAATTCCTGCCTCATCAAGCTGATCCTCTGTTAAAAGCTGATTACCCACTTCATCTCTTGGGAACGAAAGCATCAAAACTATTTTGTTAGCAGCCATCGATATACCGCATAGGCAAATTGCAAATCTATTTCTCGATAGAATCGGGAAAATTACTCCAATCGTATCACTTCCAAGCTTATCCTGAACATCTTTTGCAATTGCCCCAACGCTAGCGTAGTTACCTTGACTCCTAGCAACTACTGACTCTGTTACAGCAACAATGTCTCTGTCTCTGATTTCATACCCTTCAGCCTCTGCAGCTTCAAGTACAGAGTTAACCACAACACTTGAGATATCATCGCCTTCACGAATAATAGGACATCTAATTCCTCTTGATATCGTGCCTACTTTTCTTTCCATTGTCTTCTCCATCTATCTAGTTATTCTAGATTTCATTATTTCTCATATATAGCTTATCTGTTAAACATTTAAATTTCAATAATTAATATGAAATTTAGTAAATTTGTCATTTATATCATGGTGCATGGTCTCATTTCGTCAACAAACCCGAACTTTCACATAAAATTTAAAGAAGAAAATACGAATTTTATAGTACCACAATATTATATTTGTACTTTCATAAGCCACTCAATTCATAAAAAACACCCGCTGACAGGTAAGGTCATAAGCGGGCATTTTTATGAACAATCTTATACATCAATCTGTACTTAATCATCCATAGGTATGAGGTAATGTATCTATATATAGGTTCTTTTGAACCTGGACATAGCTTATTTCTGAGCTTTAATCTTTTCGTCAATTGCAGCAGCTGCAGTTTTTCCAGCACCCATGGCAAGGATTACTGTAGCAGCACCTGTTACAGCATCTCCACCTGCATAGACATACTCTTTGCTCGATTCCATAGTCGCTTCATCCACGATGATTCCACCCCAGTTCTGTGTATCAAGACCTGGTGTAGTCGCTCTAAGGAGAGGGTTTGGACTTGTTCCAACAGATATGATAACGGAATCAACATCGATAACATAATTAGAACCTTCAACAGGAACCGGTCTACGTCTACCAGATGCATCTGGCTCTCCTAGCTCCTGTTCAACTACTTCAATTCCCGTAACATACCCCTTCTCATCTCCAAGAATTTTCGCAGGTTGTTGAGGAATTTAAATATAATTCCTTCTTCCTTAGCATGGTGAACTTCCTCAAGTCTAGCAGGACACTCAGCTTCACTTCTTCTGTATACTATATATACTTCATCTGCACCGAGTCTCTTTGCCGTTCTGGCAGCGTCCATTGCAACATTTCCAGCACCCACTACAGCTACTTTCTTGCCAACCTTAACAGGTGTAGGTGTCTCAGGGAACTTAAACGACTTCATGAGGTTAACTCTTGTAAGGAACTCATTAGCGGAGTACACTCCGAGGAGATTCTCTCCAGGTATATTAAGGAACTTAGGAAGACCTGCTCCACTTCCGATAAATACAGCCTTGTATCCATCCTCTAATAGCTCGTCAACCGTAATTGAGCGACCAACGATTACATTGTTTTCTATCTTAACTCCGAGTTTTTCTACATTTTCAATTTCCTTAGCTACAAGAGCCTTTGGAAGTCTAAATTCAGGAATACCATATACGAGTACTCCACCTGGTTTATGAAGTGCTTCAAATACAGTTACTTCATATCCCTTTCTAGCAAGTTCACCAGCACAGGTGATACCAGAAGGGCCGCAGCCGATAACAGCAACCTTAATTCCGTTCTTTTCAATAACTGGATCAGTAGCATCGCCCTTAGCCATGTGATAGTCCGCAACGAATCTCTCCATACGGCCAATTCCTACAGGCTCTCCTTTGATACCGCGAACACACTTACCCTCGCACTGATCTTCCTGAGGACATACTCGTCCGCAGATTGCTGGAAGTGCATTTTCGGTAGTAATAACTTCATATGCTGCATCGAAGTCACCCTCAGCGACTTTCTCGATAAACTCTGGAATTGGAACATTTACAGGACATCCATTTACACAAGGCTTGTGCTTACAGTGTAGACATCTCTGAGCTTCTTCTATAGCCATCTCTGGAGTATACCCAAGTGCAACTTCATCAAAGTTTCTATTTCTTACGTTAGGATCCTGTTCAGGCATCTTGACCTTTTCAAGACTCATATTTCTATTAGTTGCCATTTTAACCCCTTCCTATCTTACATGCGTGGTCGTTCATCTCTTGTTCCTTATCCTTAAAGAAATTCTGACGTTCCATGCATTCCTTGAAATCAACTTTAAATCCATCAAAATCTGGACCATCGACACATGCAAACTTCATCTCGCCACCAACTGTTACACGGCAGCATCCGCACATACCTGTTCCATCAATCATAAGAGGGTTAAGTGATACCATTGTTCGAAGCCCTACAGGCTTAGTAACGTTAACTACACCATTCATCATTCCTAGCGAACCGATAGCAATACACTCTTCGTATTCCTCGCCTTTATCTAGAAGCTCCTGAAGGACCACTGTAACGAAGCCCTTTTCTCCATAAGAGCCATCATCTGTACAGACATAAACGTTCTCACAGAACTCTCTAAACTGATCTTCAAGAATTACAAAGTCCTTTGATCTACCGCCGATGATTACATCAACCTTTACACCCATCTCAGCTAACTTCTTTAGCTGCGGGTAAATAGGCGCAGCACCTAAGCCTCCGGCAACACCGATAATTTTTTTATCAGTGTATTCTAGTGGAGAAGGAACCCCCAGCGGACCTACAAAGTCCTCAACATAATCTCCCTCTTCCTTTGTTGCCAAAAGATTTGAAGAGTATCCCACCTTCTGATAGATGATTGTAACAGTCTCTTTCTCTCTGTCAAAATCAGCAATCGTTAGAGGAATTCTCTCTCCATCTTCATCTACTCTAATGATGATGAACTGTCCTGCTTCGCACTTTCTAGCAACAAACGGAGCATGTATCTCCATAAGTCCAAGTGCTGGGTTCAAGATTTTCTTACTAACTATCTTGTACATTTTGCCTCCATATTAAAAAGTTAATACGACTATAGTTACATAAAATCGTTTCAATGCAATCTAAAACGTTCGCACAAATAAAATTAAATAATTTCATAAAAGCCATATTGGTAAAGCCTTACATATATTTATACTACTCGCACCCTATGGTGTCAATATTAAATAAAAATTGGTTGATTCTTTTTTATCGTAGTGATTCATTAATTTTCAACCAATTTTCAAAGCATATAATTCAATTTTTATAAGGAGTTACATTAAATTATAAATTGTAACGTAGGCTCGATTCATTGAGGTGATTTTTCATTGCCTGACCCGCTGCCTCTGGGTCTTTTGACATAATTGCGTCGTAGAGTTTCTTGTGCTCCACTAGCACGGCAGATATCTGTTTTGGCTCCACCATACCTGTACCGCTTACTCTCTGTAAAAAGTTCCTAATAGTCCTTAGCATAGATATAATAATAGGGTTGTCCGAGCACTCTGCGATACACGTATGAAAATCTATATCCTGATCAAGCGTTTCTTTTAGCGCAACCTGTACGTTACACGTCCCATCATAGCTTGCAAAAGTCGTTTCCATCCTCTTATAGATATCACATAATCTATTGAGTTTAACCTGATCTTCACACTGCGCTGCTAGCTCTGCTGACTTAATCTCTAGAATAGTTCTAACAGTCAATATGCTATCAACCTGATCTCCGTCAAGAAACAGAGACCACGACAAAGGAATCGAGAAGAAATTAGTCTCACGACTAGAGATATATGTTCCCTGTCCAAGTCTAATATCAATCATCCCTAGCACATCAAGTACCTTTAGAGACTCTCTGACCGCAGATCTACCTACACCTAGCTTCCTAGCCAATTCCCGATCTGATTCAATTTGATCTCCCCGCTTAAGCCTACCTTCAAGCATCTCGTCAGCAAAATACATAGTAAGCCTATTCACCAGCTTACTAATACTGCCCTTCTTTTCAATACCTCGCACTAACTCTTCGTTATCCTTATGCTCTGCCAGATACTTTTCTATCTCTTTGATAAATTCCTCTGTGCTTAGCGAGAATAACATCGTGTCAATCTGGAGCTTAGTACACACTGAGCTTACGACTTCATTAACACGCTCTCCACCTTTAGATTCAAGGTTGGAGAGTGTGGCAATGCTCATCGATGGCTTATTACAGCTATTAGATAAGAAATAGTCTATGAACTCCTTCTGTGTCATCTTTAGCGATCTTCTCAGCTGTCTAATGTTTTTTCTCTTGAAGGCAGAATTATATCTACCATCCACCATAGTTTTCACCATCCATCATTTTGTTTACTTGTTCAATAGCTCTACAATTAAGTCTGTCATCAGTACTGAAGCCTTTGCGAGGTCACTGTACTTGCTAAATTCAACCGGAGCGTGACTTCTACCATCCTTACTAGGTACAAATACCATTACTGAAGGTAATTGTTGTCCGATTTCAAGTGAGTCATGACCTGCACCGCTATGCATTCTCAGATATGAGAATCCATGCATTTTGCATGAATCTTCTAGCTTATCGAGCATGCTCTTGCTTAGCTCAACTGGTGTGATTACAAGCTTAGTATCAATCTTGAATGAACCACCCATTATCTTGCATTCGCGTTCCAATGCAGCCTTAATTCTATTTGCAATATCATTTATATTGTCATTGTTCATTGAGCGAATGTCAACTGTAAATTCCACCTCTTCAGCCACGATATTCATCCCGCCATTTGGCACTTTAATTAGTCCAACAGTTGCAACTGTTCCATCCGCCTTTTCTCTAGCCCAATCAGCAATCTTTGAGATTACTTTCGTTGCTGCATCAGTCGCATCGAGCCTCATATCCATAGGTGTTGTACCTGCGTGATCTGCTCTTCCGTACACAGTAACCATGTATCTCTGGATACCAACGATACCTGTGACTAAACCGATTTCTATCTTCTTTTGATCGAGAACTGGACCCTGTTCAATATGAGCCTCAACAAAGTTTCCGATTGACCCTTCTGGCCACTTAGCTTCTTCAACCTTATCAGGGTCAAGTCCGTACTCTCTCATAGCTTCAGCTATCGTTACACCATTTATATCAGCAAACTGTCTTGTATAAGCTGCATCTCTATGACCGAGAATAGCACCTGAACCGAAGTATCCAGTACCAAATCTCATTCCTTCTTCATCCATGAATCCAATTACAACGAGATCTCTCTTGTGCTCAAGTCCCATCTCTACAATTTGCCTAGCTACTTCCAGAGAGCAAACCACTCCAGCTATACCATCATAGTTTCCTCCGTGTAGTACTGAGTCGATATGCGAGCCTGTCATTACGCAAGGAAGAGAAGAATCTGTTCCCCTTAGAATTCCATATATATTTCCAGCTGCATCTTCCTTAACTTTTAGTCCTATTGCTTCCATCTCTTTTCTGAGATATTGAACTGCATCACGTGTCTCTTTTGTAAAAGGAAGTCTTGTGCATCCTGCATCAGGTGTAGAGGTGTATCTTTTTAGATGCTCTAGATTTTGAGCGACTCTTCCTGTTACTATTTCAATTTCCATCTTTAACCCTCCTATTTACTCTTTTTATCGAGTATAAATACCTTAATAGGCGAAATTAAGACTGCAACTATTACTATCACTAACCCAAGATTTTCAATCGTCTCAGAATTTATCTTAATTCCTATCAATATTATCACAAAGCTTAGCATCGCTAGTATAAATCCTATAGTTAGTGCACCAGCTTTGTCTTCCAGAAACTTGTCTTATCCATATTGCACCCCCTATAATCCAAATACCACGAATAAGAATGCGCCGATTAGTATCGTAGCAGGAATTGTTATAGCGAGTAATATCTTGAGAACCTCACCCTCTTTACCGAGAATGTTAGCTGTAGTTGTTCCAAGTATTATCTTGCTTGGACTCACCGCAGAACCTATAGCTCCACCGGCCGTCTGTGAACCAAGTACACCTGAAGCAGTTACATTAAGGAGCTTCGCAGTGGTTACCTGGAACCCTCCAAAGAGAATGTTTGAACTCATGTTACTTGCCGTCATAAACGTTCCTAGAAGGCCAACGAAAGGGGCTAGCAGTAGGTACTTGCTACCAAGGACATTTGCGATCCCTTGTGATAGAACTACGGTCTGCCCAGTACCACCCATAATCTTCGACATTATTACTAGCCCAATAACTGCCATTCCTGAAGGCATAGTCATCGATACAGAATTTGCAAATGCATTCTTTATGCCTTCACCCTTTATCCAGCCCTTCTTCTTGTAGTACACAAGCGCTATTATTGCCGCTAGGAAGAGGAACATACTAGCCTGAGTAAATATCGCGATTGGCGAATAGCTCTCACTACCCATATTCACGATTCCATAGCCCGTCTGAGTCTCTGGAACTTTAATTCCCACTTTGAACTTTCCGAGTGCTTCATTTATTGGCTTTACAGCAAGAACAACTATCGTCATTGCTGACAAGAGCAGATACGGAAGAAAAGCTTGAAATAATGTCATATCCTCAGGAATATTGCTATCAGATGTCTCGACTTTATCGGTTCGATCCATGATTGGAGAGTCTTCAATTTTCCAATCTGTATTGTATATTTTCATTCTGCCGAGCATCATCACCATAACAAGTGCCAATACTGCTGGAATGAAGTTGCTGAGAGTTGTATTTATCTGGCTGAGGATAAGCTCCCCCTCCACCTCCAACAAGTGTCAATATTAATACAGCTGGTAGAGCTTTCTTAACAGCTTTGCCTTTTCCATAAAACCAGCAAATAATCAGCCCTGTAACAAGATTCCATGCTAATAGAAATACTGCTGCCCAGAATGCCGCCTTGAAATATTCATCACTTCCTGCTTTTAATCCAGCAGCATCTGCAAGAGCATCCCACGCTGCACCTAGTGTTCCAAAGGTGTTTCCCCAGGCCTGTCCCAGTAGCGAAATAGCAACTGCATATATCGGCCTTACACCTATTCCAATCAGTAGAGGTGCTCCGACTGCAACTGGAACTCCGAATCCAGTAATTCCCTGCAAAAAGCTTACAAATATCCACCCTAGAGCAAGTATCAACAATAGCTCATTAGGAATCAGCTTACTAAGCTCGTTCTTAATAACGAGAAAAGCATTTGCTTCCTGACCTGCCTGATAGAGAAGAATTGCAGTCCATATGATAAAGAGTATAACCATCGAACTCCATATGCCCTTCGCACTCTCAACTGCCACAAGGCTCACAGGCGCTTTGTAAAATGATAATGCAGATATAATAGTTACAATCAAACCAACTGGGGCTGCTTCAGTAGCACCCCAGCGGAACTTGATCATTAATACGATTAATACGATGATTGGTAGGATAGCCATACCCCACATCGCAAAATTAACAGGTATGTTCATTTTCTTAATAACTCCCATGAATTATATAGATATTTAACTTGCGTTTGAGGAACTACTTGTGAATAACTGTTCCTGTCTCTCCGTTAATACCCTCTTTAGCTTTCTCAAGGAGTGTGATAAGAGCGTTTCTACCCTCACCTGACTCAGCAAAGCGAATTGCCGCTTCAACTTTAGGGAAGCATTGAACCCTTTGCAAATTGCTCCTCAGTTATATACTGATTAGCCTTTTCAATTGATAGATCTGATAGCCATTCCTGGTTTTCCTTACCAAAGTTAATAGCAACCTTTTCTACTGCTGTAAGGATTACAAGGTAGTCAGCTCCAAGCTCTCTTGCTAGAAGGCTTGATGCATTATCCTTATCGATTACTGCCTCAGCACCAACGAGTTTTCCTCCCTCATCAAATACTGGAATTCCACCACCACCGCAAGTGATTACAACGTGTCCTGCTTCTGCAAGCGTTCTGATTGTGCCTAGTTCACAAATTCTTAACGGCATTGGAGATGCAACAACCTTACGGTAACCTCTACCAGAGTCTTCAACTACTGAAATACCCTGAGCAGCAAGCTTGTCAGCCTCTTCTTTAGTTAGAAAGCTTCCAATTGGCTTGCTTGGATTCTTAAATGCTTCGTCAGCTGGATCTACAAGTGTCTGAGAGATGATTGATGAAACTTTCTTATCCATTCCTCTCTTCTTCAGTTCATACTTAATAGCATTCTGTAAATCTATCGCTATGTATCCCTGTGACATAGCAACACTTGTAGGTAGTGGCACTGCGCCGTATCCATGATTTGATGCGGCTAGAGCATCCATAGCATTCTGAATCATACCAACCTGAGGACCATTTCCGTGTGTAACAATAAGGTCATGTCCCTCAGCGATAAGATCAACGATTACTTCCGCAGTATGAGCAACTGCTTCACGCTGCTCGTCAACTGTATTGCCTAGGGCATTTCCACCTAGTGCGATGACAATTTTCTTTGCCATGTGTATATCCCCCTTGATATTGTTTAATAATAGCAACGACCTGATTTCTCAGGCCGTTGCGTCGATGTTTTACCTTCCGGTCTCTGATAAATTTTAGAATCCCAGCTTCTTTGCGTATGCGAGTACTGCCTTCTCAAATGCCTCGATTGGTGGGTGTACTGTACCAGCTCCAATCTGTCCAAATCCAGCAATTTTGTGAGCAATACCTGTGTTAATTACAGGAGTTATTCCCTTCTCAACAACGAGTCTCGCATCGATTCCCAGGCAAGTACCTGTAAAGTTCCAGTTAGGAACAATGTAATTAGGTTTCTATCAATAGTAATTTCAGTCATCTCATTTGATGTATTAAGAGCATCCTCGTATCCGCCTGCACCTACGAATCTAGTTACTGCAGGAGCTGCAATCATTGCCATACCGCCTACACCAACGGTTTCAGTAATTGCACTGTCACCAATATCTGGGCAAGCATCTTCGCCATCGTACCCTGTAAAGTAGAGTCCCTGCGGAGTGTTAACTGGTCCAGTGAACCACTCATCTCCCATGCCAGCGATACGAATTCCGAAGTTAACTCCGTTTCTACACATTGCAGTTACAACAGTTCCTTCTGTCAAAGTTCTTGCTCCATCCATGATAGCCTTTCCTGTAGCCATCATTACATTGAGAAAGAACTGATCTGTATCAGATAGGAACTTGATTACCTGAGACTTTTCATCCTCCGGCATATCCATATCTGTAATAATTGGAGCCATCTCCTTGAGGAAGCATAGAGAAGCAGCTATATTTCTCTGATGGAACTCATCTCCCATTGCAATAGCCTTAGCAACTAGTGGGTTAACATTGAGTCCTCCATCTAGGCTTCTGATTGCTCTTCCAAGTGTTGGACCAAGAACATCTCTCATCCATCTTAGCCTGTTAACAACTTCTTCAGAATATGCACCGAATCTGAGAACCTTTCCGATTCCCTCGTTCATCTGGCAGTATGCGTAGTTTCCATCCGTTTCGTTCTGAACTACAAATACTGGCATGTGCTGAGTTGTAATTCCACCCATAGGACCAACAGCGTTGCAGTGGTGGCAAGGAATAAACTTAATCTCTCCAGATTCGAGTAGCTTGCGAGCATCCGCTTCGTTGTCTGCCCACTCTTCAAACAGTACTGCGCCTACGCAAGAACCCTGCACTGTCGCAGGCATCTCCTTGTACTCAATCGGTGGTCCAGCGTGAAGAATAACTCTTCCGTTATTCTCGTTAAGCTGTGGAATAACAGTCATAGCTGGAACATTGTCCTTTAGAACTGGTTGAGCAGCTACAACCTTAGCTATTACCTTGCGGTTAGCTTCATCGATGTCAAAGCCCTCATAGTTTCTGAGGAAATTTAGAGCCTTGATAAGCTCAATATTTCCACCTGCTGGTGGCATCCAGTCGTATTGAACGACGTCGCACCCGAACTTAGCAGTAACTTCTGCAAAACTCTTTAGACCGATGTTGATAACTTTAGGCTTGTTTGAAAGCATTGATAGCAGTTTCTCAGAAGGCTCAGCTGGTTTAAATTCCTTTACTTCCTTAGCACGAGTTTCCTTTGGCTCTTCTGTAAACTTATATCCTACAGCTTCGATTGCAGTCTCTACGGCCAGCTTGTTTGTCTCAGCTACGATTACACCCGCATCCTGAAGCTTTTTTACTGACTCATCATATCCTTGATAGTCGTTTCTTGTTCCGCAAACTTCAGCAACAAAGAATACTTCTCTGTTCTGATCTGCTGCCTTCTGCTTGAGAGTTTCAACAGCTGGAATAAGCGCTCCTGCCATATCATCATGTGAACCGTATCCTAGTACAACGTCAAATAGAATTACACCTGTACTTGTGTCGTCCATTGCCTCTTCCATGCACTCGACTCTTTTTGTAGGGTCGATCATTGGGTGTGGTTTGCCCTGGGTGTACATATCATCACCTAGGTCAATAACAACATGGCCGTCATGGTTTAGCTTAAATCCATCTTCATGAGTGTTATCAGTGATCTTAAGGGCATCCTTAATCATCATTGCAGCCTCACCAGCAAGTGTTCCGCCGGAGTAGTATGCCTTGATAGTCTTCTTATCCTCAGCTTTGAAGAACTTTGATTTATCGCATTCAACAGTTCCTTCAGCGATTTCTTGCCTCTTACGAGACTAACTGCAAGGCGAGCGCACTCATCGAGCGTATAAGTCTGGTATAGCCCCTCTTCATAGTACTCTGGCTTTTCACCTAGGAAAAGGCAAACTACAGGCTTGCTGTATACACTAAGTCTTGCTGCAATCTCATCCTTTACAGCCTTTGCAGGAGGCTTCGAGATAACTACGAGAACCTTAACGGTCTGATCCTTTTCCATTGCATCGATGACATCCATCATCGTAGTACCGCCAACTTCCTCGGAAAGGTCACGGCCGCCAGTACCGATGGCATTTGTTACACCTTCACCAAGTCTATCTATGATAGTTGTAAGTTCCTGAATACCAGTGCCAGATGCACCGATAATGCCGATTGAGCCAGGGTTTACGGTGTTAGTGAACGCAATTGGAACACTCTGAATAATTCCTGTTCCACAGTCAGGTCCCATCACAACGAGTCCCTTCTCGTGGGCTTTATCCTTAATCTTCTTCTCGTCCTCAATAGTTACGTTATCAGAGAACATGAACACGTTCATCCCTTCGTCTAGCGCTCTCTCAGCCTCAAGCGCAGCATATGCTCCTGGAATTGAGATTACAGCTAGATTAGCGTCAGGCATCTGCTTAAGCGCCTGATCCCAGCTCTTTGCAGATTTATTTCCTTCGCTCTTCTTGTTAGCATTAGCTTCCTTAGCGAAATATTCGTCAACCTTATCCATTAGAGCATCGAGAACGCTCTCATCCTCGACATCAGCAACTACTACCATGTCGTTAGCTGTTGCATTCATCAGCTCTTCAGTCTCGAGTCCACTCTGCTTAAAAATATCTTTGTTAGCTGGAGTTGCCATCATGATGGAAACCTTCTTAACACCTTCTACTACAGAAACAGCATTGGTTAGAAGCATTAGTGTAACAGAATCATGGTAGCTTCCTGCTTTCACAATTGTCTTTAGCATTTATTCTCTCCCTTAATAATTAGTCTGCAAATCTATTCTTGTGATCATATCTATCGAAGTGAACCGCTTCGCCTTTTAGATATTCAACTAGCTCATCCGCAACATCTAGTCCACCTGTTGCGTAAGCTTTTTCCATTCTGTTCTTAGCTCTCTCGCCAGGGTAATTAACCTTATCAAATCCTGGAGCTGGCTTCATTGCATCTAGCTCATCTAGGCACTGTCCCATAGCAGCCTTGAACGCATCTGCTCCAACGAATCTCTCAGGATCGATTACAATGTGCATCTGCCCAAGTCTTCTACCTTCTGATAGATCGTGGTACATCGAGCTTACGTGTCCACCGAATGGAACTCCAAGTAGGATTCCCGAGAAGACATCTACGAGCATCATCAGTCCGTATCCCTTAGCTCCAGCAATTGGGTTAAGTGCATTAACCTTATGTGGGTCTGTTACCGGAGCACCGTCTTCATCTACAGCCCAATCTGCTGGAATCTCTTCGTGCTTAGATCTCTTATCGAGAATCTTCCCCCAAGCCTGGACAGTAGTAGCCATATCAAATACGACTTTTCTGTCATCAGCTGTTGGAGCAGCAAAAGACATCGGATTAGTTCCATAGTATGGTTCCGCGCCACCGTAAGGAACAGCCATTGGGTCTGACTGGCAGAATGAAATTGAAAGAAGCCCTTCATCAGCAGCCATCTCTGTGTAATAGCCGATGGAACCTGAGTGGGAAAGGTTAGCCATTCCAACAACAGCAATTCCATTCTTCTTAGCCATTTCAATCGCCTTTTCCATTCCTACCTTAGCAACAGTAAAACCGATACCATTGTCACCATCAAGGATTCCTGAGCATGGACCAGTTTCTTTCCAAGTCATATTTGGCTCAACTGTAATTCCGCCCTTTGCGATTCTCTCGCTGTAGTACTCAACTCTTACTGCACCATGTGAATAATAACCTCTTTCGTGTGCCCACGTAAGAATCTCTGCTGTTGTCTCAGCATCATCAGCATGCAGACCAGCCTGCATGAGCTTATCTTTCATTAAACTCTTTAGTTCTTCTCTCGATAATTTCACTTGTTTGTCCTCCATAAACTTGCGCCTACAAGTTTGATTTATAAAAACAGGTCCGCATATCTAACGCGAACCTGTTACCAACAATGCTTATTATTGTTTAACTTACAGCTCAACGTCTCTGTTGCAATCCTTTGAGTAGATGTAGATAAAGTCTTCAGTACCTACACCGTAGCAAGCCTGTGGTACGTATGAATCCATGAATACATAGTCACCCTTCTGTATAGGAACCCACTCATCATCTAGTACGTACATTCCCTTACCCTGTAGGAAGTATGCGCCATGTTCCTGAATGTGAGTTTCGATATATCCATGGCATGCACCTGGAGCAAATTTCAGCACGTGCATGTTCATATCAAATCCTAGATCATCTGCAGCTGGAAGGAAGTCTTTGCTCTGACAGTTCGTCATGCCCTCGTAATCCTTCCAAGGTGTATCGTTAATATTTGCAACAACTGTGTAAGCTTCTTTTCCAGGAAGTGGATTGTATCTTCTTCTGTAGATATAAACAAAAGCGTCCTTGTCGCTATTGTTTACGAAACTGAATGGCTTATCTGCTGGCGAATAAATGTAACCACCTTCTGTTAAATCAGCTTCTTTATCAACATTCTTTACTGTAAGCTCTCCGCTAATTACATATAGGAAAGATTCGATTCCATCTCCACCAATTTTGTCGTTCTTTCCGCCTGGGTGAACTGTTGAAATATAATCAGCAAATGATGCGCCCATAGCGGGTGAACCTAGAATAGTTGTATCGCAGTTCTCGTAGCCCGGAATAACGTTCTTAACGATGCCGTCTGGCTCAAGAATAGTGTACTTACCCTTCTTATAAACAGATCTTGTCGAAAGTAGTGTCTCTCTGTAACCAGTATTATTGTTTAAATAACTCATGAAGTTTACCTCTCTTCCTCATGTTTAATAATAATAGACTTTTATTTGGCATAAGTTGTCAACCAATTTTCTAATACAATTTAATCATCTTTCAACCTTTTTTTCAAGCATTAGTTTAAAATTTAATGTTCATAATGCCGCGTTATAGAAAACTTTGAATCTCAATTAACAATATTGTATAATTCTATAGATATAAATTCGTAAAATCGGCTATTTTTCAAGGATTTTTAACAATTTCATCTTATTTGAAATATTTGTGTTATTATGTGGTCACACATTGCAATATATGTCAGTATTCAATAAATTCAGCTAAGAGGTTAGATATTTTTTATCTTTTATATAAAAAAATTTTGTATTCTGATAACGGGGGGTTCTTACAATTATGATATCAACTAAGAGCATTACAATAAGCAAAGAGGAGTTCTGCAATTCATCGCGTAGATTTACGTTGTATTATCCTGGCGATTCCGCGATACGTGCTTTAATCGTATACATACACGGAGGCGGACTGCTATGTGGTAATGCCAAGGATTTACCGGAACTTCATAAAGAGAAATTGACAGACGAGGGATACGCTATTTTAGCTATTGATTATCCTCTTGCTCCGCAGGCGAAGATTGATGATATTCTAGAAGACATTATTGATTCTATAAATAATTGTTTTGAGCTAACTGAACTTAGAAGCGATCTCTCATTATTCGTCTGGGGACGATCTGCAGGCGCTTACCTCGCATTGCTCGCATCTGCTAGCGATAAGCTCCACCTTAAATTGAACGGAATAATTTCGTACTACGGTTATGGATTTCTATGTGACAGCTGGTATGACACGCCAAGCCCATACTATATGAACCTTCCTCTTGTCGAAGAAGCCTCTACAAAGATTCACGATAAAGAAATCATATATCGAGGGGATATAGCTAACTATTTCAGCACATATATATACGCAAGGCAGACCGGGAAATGGAAAGACTTAATATACGAGGGGCGCGATAAATATTTCTTTTTGTTATACACGTTAAGAGCCGTAGATAGTCTTCCGGCGCCTTTATTTGCTGCACATAGTACAGGTGACACAGATGTTCCATATAGCGAATTCATCTCCCTATGTAATAAATATCATCCGGATAAATTCGTTGCCTCTATACCTGAACATGACTTCGACAGGGATACAACTGAACCTGAGACAGTTGAACTTATTAATAAGACTATTACATTTATATCTAATAATATTTAAATATAATTAGATACTATGAGGGATTCCGTATGAAAATTCATCGGAATCTTCTCATAATATATTTTAACTTTGGTTTCTCAATTATTTTCTCTATTACGAACCCTTGTTTTTCATATAGGTTCTTAGCAACTTTATTAGAATCAAAAACTGATAAGGTAATGCTATTAACGTTTTTATTATCGAAAATATATTTTAAAAATTCTTTTAATGCCATTGAACCTAAGCCCATACCTGTTTTTTCAGGATTTATTACAAACCTACCGATGTGGATACTATCTATACTTGACCTTATTTCTTGTATTATCCCGACAAACTCATCATCGTTGAAAATTGAAAAAACATTTTCAAGTTCTCTTATTTTGTCACAATCAAGCGGATAAGATACCTTGTTCCCCATCCATTGTTCTTGAAAATCCTTACCCTTATCATTAGACCATTCACATAGAGACAATGCATTAGCATCATTTATACCTTTTTCAATTAAGATATTCATGCAACTCAAATTCTCCTAAGTTATTGATTAGAACTGCAGTATTGTTTCAAGCACATCACCGATATCTCTGCTTATACATATGCTTCTATCTTCAAGCTCTACTGGACAAAATGCTTCTCCGTAGTTAACACACGCATAAGTTGAGTTCTTATTTGCAATCGCCATCTGCCAGAATGGAAACTTTATTATCACCGGTGTGTTTGCACCGACACCTAGCTCAAGAAATAGCACATTCATGTTCTCGTGTCTGCGCAGGAAATCCGAATATCTTGCCGAAGCATCTCGCCAGCCACCATCTTCGACGAAAGTCCCATCAGCTCTAAGGTTATTTGTTACTGGTCCTCCTGTGGTCGGCATAACAGGAATTAGTTCAGAAGGTATCTGCATCCTGATTGACTTATCACTAGGAACATCGAATTCGCCAGAATCATCACGTATAAATCCCTGTGCCTCCATAGCTCTATTGACCCAGACTTCGTTGTCAAAGGTAATGCCATCCTTACCATCCTCACTTTGGAACAGCCCGAAGTCTCCTTGTGTATAGAATAACCTCTTTTTATCAAAACCTGCCCTCTGAAACTGGTGATCAACATTCGTAGTTACTACAAAATAATCTTTTCCATTAACAACCTTAAGTAAATTTTCATAGACAGGCTTAGGAGCCTTTATATATCTATTATAATAAATTGCCCTTGCCCACCATGCCCAGCGAGTTTCATCGTTAGGAAATGGAAAAAAACCGCCTGAATATATATCGGTTATTCCATACTCCTCAGCAAAATCAAAAAAATATCTTTCAAATCGTTCGCCGCTATACGTAAAACCCGCCGATGTTGAAAGCCCTGCCCCTGCTCCGATGATTACAGCATCGACTGACTCTATGGCTACCGCCAGCTTTTCAGTTCTTTCTTGAATAGAGCCTTCACCATAAACCATCTGCCCATTGAGGTAGCTCATAACCGCTTGCCCTCTCTTTATGCTCTCTATATATCCATTAGGTCTATCTCTAAATAAGTCTCTCATAATACCCTCTATCTTCGTCCTTAAATACGTTAAATATCACTCTGTCCATAACCCCTGGGTGTTCCGAAAGCCAGCTTCTTACAGTACTAACTGCAATTTCTGCAGCGCGCTCATTAGGAAAATGGAATACCCCTGTCGATATACAGCAAAACGCTACTGTCTTTAAACTGTTTTCCATGCACATATTTAGTGTGTTGATATAGCAATTTGCAAGGTCTTGCTCAAGTTCATGAGTAAGACTGAACTGCACGATAGGTCCAACAACATGGATAACTTTCTTCGCCGGCAAGTTATATCCGTCTGTAAGCATAGGGATCCCCGTTGGCTGTTGGTAATCAGCTCCGAACTTGGCTCTTAGCTGATTCATCTGCCTATTACATTCCTCTCTAAGCTGTACTCCTGCGTATGTATGAATGCAGTTATCTATACAAGTATGCATAGGGATAAAACAGCCTAGCATTTGTGAGTTGGCCGCATTCACTATTGCATCTACAGATAGCCTAGTAATGTCCCCTTGCCAGATTGAGAGACATTCGCTTCTAATAGGAATATCATTTACTTCAACAATTCCATGCTCATCTGCCACGCCTTTTAAATATTCATCTTGAACTCTCAAAATTAAATCGTCGATGTGACGAGGGCTGCGTATGTTCATAAGCGAACGAAGAAGTCGCCTTTTTCCAACAACGTCCCCTGGCGTTTGCAAATCCTTATAATCTATAGAATCCGCTTTAAATTGCTCAACTAGAAAATCTAACCTCTCAGCTTGTGTCATCTTTTCATTCATATCTTTTCCCCGCTTTCACAACTTAAAGATATTATACCAAAACAAAAGCCCATTCACTCAATATTTGAGTGAATGGGTTTGATGCATTTTAGTCTATCTTAGGAAAAGTTATTCGCAAATCCCGTAATATGATCTCTACTCGTTTATTTCTCGAGTGTAGTTCCTTTTCTGAAGTTCTCACAAGACTTCATATTCTTCATTAGCAGGTAATAGATAACACCTGTAGGAATCGTAGCTGTGAAGAACGAAAGGTCAACCTTGTAAAGTCCAATTGCTGCACCTACTACAGTTGCAATGATAGCCGCCATGTTTACACCAGCTTTTGACCCATTTGGATCATATAGATCGTCTAGCTGCTCCTTAGTGAAGTTTCTCTTGTGGAGAATGAAGTAGTCAACAATAAGGATAGCGAAGATTGGAGCGAAGAACGCCGAATAAATCTTAACGAATAGCGATAGACCTGCTGCAGAGCTATCATTAGTTAGGATCCATGGGCAAGTTGCTACTGCAAGGATTCCGATTAGGATTACAGCAGTTCTGTGCTTCATCTTAAATGTATCCATGAATACGTATGCTGGCGGAATTACATTACTTGCAAGGTTTGTCGAAAGCTGGGCAAATATGATAAATGCCAGCGTAACAACTAGTACAATCTTATTATCTACCATCTCTGCAAACGCATTGATTGGGTTAGCAATTCCAGTAGCTGTCGAGGCCATAGCACCGATAATTCCAAGCATAACTGTCGCTGGAACCATAGCCATGAAATACGAGAAGCCTCTTACAGGTGCGCTGTATCCTTGCTTCATCTCACGAGAATAGTCCGATGCATTGAGCATTACTGTAGTTGAGTTTCCAAAGAAAGCAATTACAGAAGCTACAAATGGAAGCCCCCATGTACCGCTCTTATGCATTAGGTTAGCAGAAATAGCATCCCACTGAGTGGTCATACAGATATAGAGCAGATAGAACATCGCGATTACGATTACAGTACCACCGATGTTTCCAACCCATTTTGCACCCTTGAATCCCTTGATTGAAAGAAGGATCTGCACAATCTGGAATAAGATGAAGAATAGCCAGATATTATCATAGTGGAGCAGCAGTTTAGAAATATTATTGATAGCTGCACCACCTAGCCATGTCTGGTATCCATACCATACGATAGCAGGAAGTCCTCTGATCATAGATGGAAGCACGTTACCTTTAGTACCATAAGCACTCTTTAGGTGAATGGAGTAAGGTGCACCAGTCTTGTACCCAAACTGGTCGTTCATTGCGATTCCGATTACCAGGATAGTTGATCCTAAAAGCACTGCAAGGAATAACTGTAGTAGGTTAAGACCAGTTTCCATCTGTGCTGAACCCATAGCTAGTGTTCCGATGGAAATACAACCACCGAGCCATAGCATAGTGTTAGATCCCCAGCTCATGGTACGCTTTTCCCACGGAATCGGTCTAATGCTCTCACCTTCTTTATTAGGCGCATTTACGTTCTTGTTTTCTGTACTCATTTATTGTTCTCCCTTATTTATTTAACACCGATTATTTTACAGGTGTTATATACTCTCCAAAGCCCTTAGCTTCTTCTACATACATACCGTCCTTAGCAACAACACGGCCACGGATAACGGTGCAAGTTGGGGCACCCTTTCCTTCTAGTCCGTTAAAGCAAGTAACATGTCCCTTAGTGAAGAGTTTTTCCTGCTCAACTTTCCAAGGTTTCTCTGGGTCGAGGATTACCGCATCCGCGTCAAAGCCAATTTCAAATGCTCCCTTCTGTCCGTAGAAACCGAATACCTTTGCCGGGTTATAGTCCATAACCTTAGCGATTAGACTTGGGCAAAGTTTTCTCTGGTGTACAACCATGTCGAACATCATTGGAAGGAAGAACTGGATAGCGTTTAGTCCACCCCATGCCTGCCAAATATCTCTCGACTCGTTGTCCTTTTCCTCATCAGCAGCTGGTGAGTGGTCACTACCAACGCATGATAGTGTTCCATCTAGTACGTAGTCCCACATCTTCTCTACGTCTTCCTTAGTTCTTAGAGGAGGTGTACACTTAGCTGGTCCACCCTTTTCAAAGACGAAGTCCTCTGAGAAGCCTAGGTAGTGTGGGCAAGTCTCTGCTGTGATTGGAAGCCCTTCGTGCTGAGCATCCTTAACTACCTGTGCAACCATCGGATGGCTCACGTGGCATATATGAACTCTACCGCCGGTAGCTCTAGCCATGTCTATTACATTCTTAGTTGCTACGTATTCAGTCCATACATCATGAGAATCTAGAAATGCTCTAATCTTCTCCTGACGGGATAAGCCCGTCATAGCCTTAGCTTTTTTTTCTCTCTCAAGTACCTGACCGTACTCCTCACAGTGGAATCCGCATAGTGCCTTGTAAGGTTTAAGAATTTCAAGAGCTTCACGAACATTACCCATATTGACAGTTGGGAAAAGTGGTCCGTTAGGGCAAGTAAACCCCTTAAATGCTGCTACGCCAGCCTTCTCAAGATCCTCTAGGTCAGCAAGGTTGTTGTGAACTGAATCTGGATCATCATCGAAGTCTCCTACAATTCCACCCCATAGACCAAAGTCGATGTATGAATGCTTAGTAATCTTACTCATCTTAAGATCGAAGATTTCCTTATTCATGAGTGATGGGTCGTTGTTAAGAGGCATGTCGATGAGAGTGGTACAACCTGCAACTGCAGCAGCTCTTGAACCAGTCTCAAAATCCTCTCGGTAGTCGAACCCAGGCTCGTTGAGATGAGCATGACAGTCGATGATTCCTGGATAGACTAGGTTTCCCTCTGCATCGATAACTTCTTTAGCTTCAGTTTCTGTTCCTGGAGCTAGGAATGCAGCGTACTTACCGTCTTTTACGGCAATATCTGCTTCATAAACACGGTCTGGTGTAACTAACTTTCCGTTCTTGATAATTAGATCATACATGTCTAATCCTCCCTTATTATGAGCGGAGAGAGATGCATATCGCACCTCTCCATTGCTTCATTAAATGATATAATCAATTTCTAACTAAGTTCTTTATTAGTCTTCAAAGATTGTTCCAGTTCTGAAATTCTTAGAAGATGGCATGTGCTTCATCAGTAGATAGTAAGCAGCTCCTGTTGGGATCAGGCTGACATACCACGATAGGTCTACAACGAATACTGATACGAGAGCTCCAACAGCGATTGAAATGATAGCTGCCCAGTTAATTCCTTTGAAAGGTCCCTGCTTGTCGTAAAGAGTATTGATATCAAGTGTGCTCTTACGGAGGAAGTAGTAGTCTACAACCATTACAGCAAAGATTGGTCCAAGGAATGCGGAGTATACCTTTGTGAAAAGGGATAGTCCAGCAGCTGAATCAGCAGTAACGAGCTTCCAAGGCATAACGCATACTGATAGTATACCAACGAGTACTGTCGCATGTGACCACTTCATTTTGAAGGACTCCATTAGAACGTATGCTGGTGGAACGATATTGTTAAGTACGTTAGTAGTAACCTGTGCGAAAGCAATAAATATCAGTGTGATGACTGTAAGGAATTTACTACCCATTGTAGTTGAGAATACAACTACTGGATCTGAATTTCCTGTTGCTGCAGTAACGAGAAGTCCGATGAGCCCCATGAACAGTGTTACTGGTAGAATAGCAATTGTGTAAATCGAACCAGTCTTAACAGGCTTTATATCTTCCTTGAGGTTTCTCGCATAGTCTGATGCGTTAATAATCATTGTCGAGTAGATTCCAAGGAATGATGTTGTCGCTGCCCAGAAAGGCATTCCCCAAGTTCCTTTAATATCTGCAAAAGATGCGCTTATGTCGACTGCAAACTTAGTCTTTACAACGTATAGCATGTAAGCGAGGATTGCTACAATGAATACGCATGATAAGTTCTCAAGCCACTTGATTCCGTGGAATCCCTTGATAGCGAGGCCAACCTGAAGCAGTGTGAACAGTCCGAACACTACTGGAAGGTTATCGAATCCCCATAGAATCTTGAAGCAGCTATTGATAGCGCCTGCTCCAACCCATGACTGGAATCCAAACCATACGATAGCTGGAAGACCTCTTAGAACTCCAGGAATCTTTACACCAGTTGTACCAAAGCTTGATCTAAGTTGTACTACGTAAGGCATGCCGTACTTGTGTCCTGCATTACCAATAAGTACAAGTGCAATAGCGATTACAAGGCATCCGATAGCCATGGCTAGGATAGCCTGAGTGATTGTTAGTACTCCGATTAGAGCTGATCCCATCGAAAAGGTTCCTATTGAAACGCAGCCACCAAGGAATGATGCTGTGTAAGATAGCGATCCCATGATACGACTCTTTGTCGGCTGTAGGTCTTCATTGACCCCGACTACAAGATTCGGGTCAAGTGTTTTGTTATCTACAATACTCATTTAAATGTTCTCCTTTAATAAGTTAAATATTTTCGTTTAGAATAGTCTCTTAACTAGCTCGCCGGTACCCTTCTGACCAACAAGCTTTCCGTCCTCCGCCATTAGCTCTCCTCTTACGAGAGTAGCTACAGGGAGTCCCTTTCCCTTCATTCCGACAAATGCAGAAATCTTGTTTACATAATATAGCGAGTCAGCTGTGATCTCCCATTCTCTCTCTGGATCGATAATTACTATGTCGGCATCGAATCCAACCTTGATATCACCCTTCTTGCCATAAATGTGAAAAGTCTCAGCTGGCAGCTTAGCCCATGCATTTGCCAGTACACGAGGGTCCACACCGCGCTTTACAACTCCTTCTGAGTAGATTGCCTGAACACAGCTCTGGATGCCACTGATACCGCCCCAAACATCAAATACGTTCTCAATTTTCTGTCCTAGAATTTCATTGAATTTCTCATCATATGTACAAGGTGAATGGTCAGATGCAAGTCCAGAGAAGACTCCAGCCTCTACGCACATCCACATCGATTCAACATCTTCCTTAGTTCTGAGTGGTGGCGCACACTTGAATAGTGGTCCATTCTCAAGAACATCTTCCTCTGAGAAAGCGAGATAATGCCCGCATGTCTCAGCAGACACTTCATACCCTTCGCACTGTGCCTGATATATCTTCTCAGCAGCTGCAGGATGACTTACGTGGCAGATATGTGCACGGCACTCAAGCTCTTTAGCAATCTCTACGACAGTCTCTGTCGCAACGATTTCTGCTGCTGGAGTTCTTGAATCGAGAAACCCTCTCCAAGTTAGGTTCCCAGCTTCCTTCTGCGCCTTTTCGCCTTCCTTAATCATCGCAAAGTCTTCGCAGTGGAACCCAGCCATACCACCAAAGTCTTTGATAATCTTCATAGCCTGATATGCCTGTCCGTATGTGAGCGGTGAGTAATCCGGTGATACAGGTCCTAGAAACGACTTAAACGCAATAACGCCTCTTTCGTCAAGCCCCTTCAGCTGATCTAGGTTGCCTGGAACTAGACCTCCCCAGAATGCAAAGTCTGAATATGCATTCGGCTGCACCTTTGCTAACTTAGCATCAAAGATCTCTGGTGTTGTGAGTGCTGGCTCATTCTGCAGTGGCATATCGATAACTGTTGTATATCCGCCAACTACTGCTGCAGCAGTTCCGTGCTCATAGTCCTCTCTCCACTCATATCCTGGATCATTAAGATGTGCGTGCGTGTCAATAGCTCCCGGGAAAATCTGTTTACCAGCTGCATCTATTACTTTTGCAGCTTCGGGTTCATCACCTTTTGCTAGAATTGCTGCAATCTTGCCATCCTTGATAGCAACGTTTGCATCCTGAACTAGATCCGATGTAACCACCTGTCCGTTCTTAATTAATAAATCATACATATAGTCTCCTTCCCTATAACCCTATGGGCCATATATACGAAGTAAGTATCAATTTGTGAAACCAGATTACTTCAGTTGATTTGTATTATTAAAAAAACTGGTCAACCAATTTCAACATTTCTATGGATATATACTACATTAGTAGCTAAAAATCTTCAACAATCTTATGTAATTAAAAAAACGGATTGATACCATTTTTTTAATTGAAAATTTTTTTATTATTTTTTTACTATTGTACAATTCTACTAAAACAAGTTTTAATTTTTGTTATAATGGTGATAATATAGCCAAAACAAGGAGCATTTATGATAAATATATTGCAAACATCTATATACATAATAAAAACTTTCAATAGACTAAAATCAGCTCAATCCCATGCAACTCATAGATTATATGTACACTCGGTATACGAAAGAACGATTAACCTCATGCTCGATGGGCAGTTAGTAGCCCTACAGACTGCGAATTCGCCCGTTTCCCCAATCAGCATAATATTGCCACTTGATGAAGCTGGCATGAGAGACTTACGTGTACAAGAAGGTGACTCAGTATCATTTGATGGGACAATCCTCTCTGTGGGCTGCACAGAAATTAATCTAGATTCTCTTGCATCGATTTACGATGATCAACTATCATCATATTCAGTGACAAAGAACTTGCAGACCATCGTTCTTACACTCATTAACAAGTCAGATAGAACAGGCTTCTCAATTTTAACGAATCCAAAATCAAGTAGCGAAGATCTAGTTCTATCATATGTACAAGGTTTGTTACACAAAATCGCAGATAGATGCAATAAGATACAATCTATAGCTTCCGAAGATGATGCCGATCTACAATCACTATACAGCAATATTAGCAGCTCACTCTCATCTCTCATAGGGGTTGGAACTGGTCTCACTCCTAGCGGAGATGATTTTCTCACTGGTATTCTTTCTACATTTACAGCATTCCCAGACAGCTTCGACAGAACACTTATTAATTTGCTAAGAGATTCTGTTTACCATCATCTAGCGGATACTAACGAGATAAGTCGCTCATTTATCAAGTGTGCTCTTAACGGGAAATTCAGTCTGCCTCTCATCGAACTTTATGACATGATTTGCTCTAAAGACCCTAATGGTGAGTCAAGCGAAACGTTTTTAGACGATGAACAAATTGATGTCCTTTTAAAGAAGTTCCTTGCAATAGGTCACTCATCAGGAATCGACACATTGACAGGCATATGGTGGAGTATGACGTATCTATTTAAAAACTAAATATGATAAAGTGGCTGATATACCAGAAATTTATTAAATTTTCTTGTTTATTTTCAACCACTTTTTAATTATTATGGTACAATGTTAATATCAAGATAGAAAGGATGTATTGAAATGAGTTTATTAACAATAATGCAAAATCGACGCAGCATTCGCAAATATAATACTGAGCCAGTTACAGAAAAAGAGCTAAATGATGTTATTTCAGCAGCCTTACTTGCCCCAAACGGCAAAGGACAACGGCCATGGGAATTTGTGGTGATTAGAAATCAGGATACTCTTAAAGAACTAATTAACTGCCGTAAAGGTGGTGCTAAAATGCTTGAAACCGCAAATGTTGCCATTGCAGTATATTCAGATTCAGAAAAGACCGATACATATATAGAGGACAGTTCAATAGCAATGACTCACATGTTATTAGAAGCTGCTGAACTAAATCTTGGTGCAGTATGGCTACAAATTCGTCTACGTCCTTCGAACAAAGAGGGTGTAAGCGCTGAAGCTTTCGTAAATTCCAAACTAAATGCACCTGAAAATATGAAGCTAGAGGCACTCCTAGTCCTAGGTCACATAGACGAATCACCAAATCCACAGCAGATGCCATGCTTACCTTCAGAAAAGGTACATTGCGAGCAGTGGTAAATATCTACCCCTTACCTTAAATATAAATATAATTCTATAAAAGACCGTATTCATATATGAATACGGTCTTTTACTTTCAAATTTTTATTTGGCTCTCACATCTACTGCATCTCGAAAACGAAAGGTAATTCAAACTCATTGCCCTTGCCATCTGAACCTTCCAATGTAAATGTAAACGGTAAATTTTGATCAATTCTCTTAAATACGATTACTCCAGAAGTAGACTCACCTGCCTTTACACTCTTTGCAAGATGGACATCTTCATAAACGAAATTTTCTTCATCTGACACGTAATCATTTCCATCCTGGACGATAAGGCCCTGATCAGGGTAGATTTCGATCGTCTTCTTCGTATCATTTTTTACTTTTATATATACCCTAGTGTCATCACTTGTGAAATCAATTTTCTCTATAGATGCAGAGACACCTTTCATCTTTACATTATATCCGATATCAAGCGTATCCTCTGCAGGAATTGCATCGGTTGACTTAATTTTCTTAATCTTCTTGGCCTTTAACTTCACAGCTTCCATCTCAGTGCCTTCTTCATCTACAACAGTTACTTTGCCCAGAATCTTACCCTTAACTTTAATATATTCACCCTCTTCGTACTTTAACTTATCATCGCCAAGAACTAATACTGTAGGATGTTTGGCCTTAACAAAGTTTTCAAACGCCTGCAGATGAATCTCCCCCTTGACCTTATCAACAGCGACTATTTGCATAGTCAGATTATTTACCGTCTGTCCTTTAAAATCCTCTGGGTGAGCATACAGCTCCTTTATTTTAGATTCGCTAAACGATGAAGAGCAACCAGCCATAGATAGTCCGATTGCTAACACAAGTAGCGATACAATTATGAATTTTATTGAATGCCTCTTTACTTTAGACATACCTGCCTCCTGCAGAAAGCGAAGTTTCTGTTAATAATTTTATATTTCTGACACATTACAGCATCTTTCTAATCTGACTTCCACTCATCCATGATGTCACATTCTCAAATACCATTTCTGCACGTCTATCTATGGACTCTTTCGTGTCAAAGCCGACGTGAGGTGTGCATACTAAATTAGGTGCATCGATTAGCGGATGATTCTCTGGCAGTGGTGGATCTTTCTCAAATACATCAATTCCGGCCTTGATTCGGCCTTCTCTAAGAGCTTTTGCTAGAGCTTCAGTCTCAATAACTTGACCTCTTGCCGTATTCACGATTATCGCACCCTTCTTCATAGCGGCAATTTCCTTCTCTCCGATTAAACCTTTCGTCTCAGGAGTTAACGGAGTATGAACTGAAACTATATCAGCCTTTGCCATAACATCGACAAGCGGCATATACTCGAGTCCAAGAGCCTTAGCTACAGTCTTTTCACTTCTATTGTAACCGATGAGTTTGCATCCAAATGCCTTGAAAATAGCAGCAGTTCTGATACCAATTGCACCAGTACCCACTATTCCGACAGTTTTGCCAGCCAGTTCATGGCCAGCGAGGTTTCCTTTGCCAAGCCCATCTTGTACAGCAGCATTGCATTCTGTGATATTTCTTAGGCAGTCTAGAGTTAGTCCGATTGCTAGTTCAGCAACAGCATCATCACAATACCCGCCGGTGTTTGATATAGTTACACCAGCTTCCTTGCAAGCTTCAACATCTACATGATCTATCCCTACAAATGCAACTGATACCATCTTCAGATTCTTATCAGCCCTGATAACTTCTCCAGGAAGAGGATGATTCGCGATGACTAGAACATCCGCATCCTCTGCACGCTTTACCAGTTCATCTGTATCAGTAGTAACAGTGTCATATGCATTAAAAGCATGTCCCTGTTTAGTTAAAGTATCAGATAGTTTCTTCAAGGTGTCCTCAGATATGCCCAATGGCTCCATAAGAATAATCTTCATAGTTAGTCCCCCTTGTATTTAGTCTTTATAGTGACTTTTATTATAACACACTTACATAAATTCATATCTTAAATATGCATTTCCACATAATTATTCATTGTTCATGATTAGATAAAACAGTATATTCCCTTGCACGCAATTGAATTTCATGTTAAAATTTTTCCATATTGGTGGTTTAAATACAAGCCAATTTAGATATGCAAAATGGAGAAGAGACAAATGGGAAATAAATTAATTTGTGGATGTGTCCGTGTATATCGTTCGGATATAGAGGAAGCTGTTAGAAATGGCTCACACACATATACAGAGATTCAGGAAACAACTGGTGCAGGTACCAGCTGTGGAAACTGTAGACCTCTAGTTGAGAAGGTTATCAGAGAAGCCCTTTCGGAGCTTGATAATAATTAAATATATTACACATATCACTAAATTTGTAAAAGAAGTTGAAAAAATGGAATGGCCTAAACATTCCATTTTTTTATTTCTGTGAACATATGAAAATAGATTTCTTTTTGCTACTCGTAGGAATCCAATTTACAAAGGCTATTAAACTAGACACTGATGTTTCCCCATGCAAAAGGGATTGGGCAAAAGGCCCAATCCCTTTACATTTCGTAAGACCCTAAAACTAGCCCCTAAAATTCGCCCCTAAAAAACTTTGATGACCCTTTTATTATCATAATTCTGTTATTTCTTACTTGCTGTTTTTTAGCTTCCTACGCAGAAGAATCAAACATCCACTTATAAGCGACAGACCGAGTAGTTCTGAATATAGAATAATATCGGTGCTATCTGAAGTCTTTGGTGTAACACTATTAACCCTATTAGCTTTTTTTACTTTAGGTGTTTCAGGTTTTTGTGTAACTTGAGTGCTAGGTATTGGTGTAACTGGTGCAACGTACTTTGTATAAACATGTGTACGAACATCGTCTGTGTCAGGAAGCGTCTTCTTGAATACATATGCTATATTACCATCTGCATCATATATGTACTGGTCAGCGGAGGGGAATCCGAAAACTTCGGCTTCCTTAACAATATTCCCATCCTCATCGATATATCTAGTTGCTTTTGCAACTGGAATTTCAAGCGATGGAACTACATTAGGAACGCCACTGGAAAGCGTCATACCCAGAAAGATAACTCTTCTCTTAACCGGCTTAAACACTTCTACTCCATCCTCTTCAGTCCTATATCTTATAGTCTGTGTAACTATCCTATACTCGCCATATCTTCCTTTTGCCCAAGGAATAACAGCAGCTTCTGCTGGCTCTGCATCTGGATCATTGGCATCAGGATTTACAATATCAGCATTTTCAGACTTCCAGGAATTAATATATTCAGTAGCTTTCTGTCCTGTCAAGGTGCGCTCTCCCAAATAAGTAATATTGTCCTCGTTAGCCTCTGTTTCAGTCACTACAGGATTACCTTCCTCAGCAAATGCGGTACCAATATTCATCATAGTTAAGATCTGCACAGTTAATAGCAACGCAAGAAGCGTTGATACAAATCTTTTATTATTACTTGATTTATTATTTTCGTAATTCATAATTATATTTTGCATAATATTACCCTTCTTATTGAAATTACTCGAATTAAAAACAACTGCACTTAGTTTGAATTTATCACCCTTTAAGTACTATGTCCAATCTTCAGTACCATAAAGACACTTTAAATATAATTTAAATAAAGAACTTTACCTCTGTTTAAATGACCTCACTTTAACTTTGGTCTTTTCCTTTATCTAATAAAACATTATTTGTATTGTAGCAAATTAAATTTTGTAAAACAAGATTGATTTTCATTTTAATTGTTCTTATTTATGCACTTAAAAGCTGCAGGTGTGTGTACCGACCTCCTAATTGTTAGATTTTGATCTAGCTTTTTTGGGGGGCACATCATACACCTGCAGCTTTTTTTATCTTATTTTCGCATTAGAAGTATTAAAATTTTATTGTTCCACGATGAACTGTATCACAATATTCACATCTATATACTCGGTTTTCAGCATCATCTAGTCTGAACTTTTGCTCTATCCCTCTTTCAGTAGAAGTAATGCAGCGAGGGTTCTTACACTCTATTACATTGGTAAGCCTTTCTGGCAGTTTCATATGCTTCTTGCTATGCAGACTGCTATCTTTGATTATATTAACCGTGATATTGGGATCTACAAAACCTATAAGATCAAAGTCTAAATCAATAATCTGGTCAATCTTTATTATATCTTTTTTACCGTACTTACCGCTCTTCGCATTCTGGATTATAGCAATACTGCAATCAAGTTTATCCAGTCTGAGAAGATTATATATTGCTAAAGATTTTCCTGCGTCTATATGATCCAGAACTATTCCGGTTGTTACTCCATCAATGTTCATTAATTCAGACCTCCTTCGATACCTAGAAGCATAAGAATAAGTGCCATTCTGACAAATCTTCCATTTTTAACCTGATCAAAGTACTTAGCACGAGGGTCTTTGTCCACTTCTACAGCAATTTCATTAACCCTTGGTAACGGGTGCATGATTACTAATTCTTCCTTTGCAGACTCAAGTTTTTGCTCATCCAAAATATATGTATCCTTGAGTCTTACATAGTCCTCTTCGTTAAAGAATCTTTCTTTCTGTACTCTTGTCATATACAGGACGTCGAGTTCTGGCAGCGCTTCCTCTAGCGAGGTTGTTTCAACCCACTTCACACCCGCATCATCCATGGCATCCTTGTTGTAGGAAGGCAATTTTAGTTCATCTGGAGAAATTAGAACTACTTCAATACCCTCATATCTAAGCATCGCAAGTATGAGTGAATGCACTGTTCTTCCAAACTTAAGGTCTCCACAGAAGCCTATCTTTAAGTCTGTCAGGCGTCCTTTGTTACGAAGAATTGTCAGTAGGTCAGTCAGTGTCTGTGATGGATGTAAATGTCCACCATCACCTGCATTGATAACAGGTATTTCACATGAATTCGCAGCAACGAGTGCTGCACCCTCCTTAGGGTGTCTCATGGCAATTATATCAGCAAAGCACTCCATAACTCTCGTCGTATCGCTCACTGTCTCTCCCTTAGAAGCAGATGAAGAGTTTGCATCAGAAAAGCCTACCACATTTCCACCTAGTCCGTACATAGCTGACTCGAAGCTGAGCCTTGTACGTGTGCTAGGCTCGTAGAATAGCGTTGCTAAAGTCTTATGCGCACACTTTTCCTGATATTTTTCAGGATCATCAATTATATCGCTTGCCAGTGCGAGCATTCGATCTAGCTCATCAAGATTGAGATCAGTAATGTTAATTAAATCTCTCTTAGCCATTCGATTATTCCCTTTCCTTCTTCACTTGTTACGTAGTTCTCTTGAACAGCAGTATCTATGAGTTCGCTTATGGTACAGAGACTTACCTTCTCAACATTTGCATCCTGGAAGTTCTTATCCGCCTTGGCTGTCTCATAAGTAAAGATGCTTATAACTGCAAGCACTTCTGCTCCCGCTTCACGAAGTGCTTCAACTACTTCGATTGAAGAACCGCCTGTCGAGATAAGGTCTTCAACAACTACAACCTTCTGCCCCTTTTCAAGCTTTCCTTCGATTCTGTTGTTACGTCCGTGAGATTTTGAACTTCCTCTTACGTATCCCATAGGCTTTCCAAGGATATGTGCAGAGATTGCTGCGTGTGCAATTCCAGCTGTGCTAGTCCCCATGATTACGTCGCATTCAGGATACTCCTCTTCAATAACTCTAGCCATCTCATTCTCAATCACATCTCTCACTATCGGTGATGTGAGCGTAAGTCTGTTATCGCAGTAAATTGGACTTTTGATTCCACTAGCCCAAGTGAATGGGTCATTTGGGCTTAAGAATACCGCTCTGATGTTAAGTAGACCCTCTGCAATCTGCTTTGATTTGCTCGCTGAATTAGTCATTGTTAATCTCCTCCATACAAATTTTATATGCTTTTACAGGATCATCTGCCTTGGTGATGCTCCTGCCAATTACTAGATAGTTTGAGCCCAATTTCTTTGCTCTTCCTGGAGTTGCAACCCTGCTCTGATCGCCTTTAGCATCTCCAAGAAGTCTAATACCAGGCGTTACAGTAAGGAAGTCCTGGGAAGTTTCCTCATGAATCTCTTCCGACTCCCAAGCCGAGCACACAACGCCATCGAGACCAGCTGCTTGCGCATTTTTCGCATAAGCAATAACTACATTCTTAAGCTCGCCTTCTATCTTAAGTTCGCTATTCATCGTCTCCTGATCTGTTGACGTTAGCTGAGTAACTGCAATGATTTCTGGTCTTTCTCCACAATGAGCACCTTCTTCAAGGCCTTCAACAGCAGCCTTCATCATCTTTATTCCTCCAGCTGCATGAACATTGACCATATCAGCACCAACAGAAGCGATAACCTTCATGGCACTCTTAACTGTATTTGGAATATCGTGCAGTTTAAGATCTAAGAACACCTTATGCCCTCTTGCCTTAATATCCTTTACAATAGAAGGCCCCTCTCCGTAGAACAGCTCCATTCCTACTTTTACGTAGAGTTTCTCTTCTTCGAATTTGTCGAGGAATGAAAGCGCCTTCTCACCATCAGGAAAATCTAGTGCAATTATAATCTCTGGCTTCATCTATATTACCCCTCTTATTTCTTCTAAATTCTTTATTCCTAGCTCTTCCATTCTTGGCTGCAGCTCACTAATTATGCGTGGCATTGTCCAAGGGTCGACCAGATTAGCCGAACCGATTTCAATAGCAGTTGCACCTGCCATTATCATCTCAAGCACGTCATCAGCACTCTGTATGCCACCAATACCGATTACTGGAAGTTCTACAGCATGAAAAACTTCGTTTACCATGCGCTGAGCAATCGGTCTAATAGCTGGTCCAGATAGCCCCGCATACTTCATTGCAGTAACTGTGCTTCTCGTTCGAAGATCGATTCTCATCGCCTTGAAGTTGTTTATCAAACTGATTCCATCTGCCCCGCCGGCTTCACACGCTTTTGCAATCTCAGAAACATCAGTCACGTTTGGAGTCAGCTTCATAAATATCGGAAGCTTAGTCACATCTCTTACTGCTTTAGTAATCTGTTCTGACATCACCGGATCTGCTCCAAATGCTGATCCGCCATGTTCTACATTAGGACAGCTAATATTGACCTCAAGTATGTCCGCATATCCCGATGCATCGAGTTTTGACGCAATCTCAGCAAACTCAGAGATGCTAAATCCACTGATATTGACAATTAGTGGTCCCTGATAAATCTCTTTTAACGCAGGCAAATCTTCTTCGATGACGTGATCTATTCCAGGATTTTGTAACCCTATAGAGTTAAGCATTCCGCTTGTGCACTCTGCGATTCTAGGAAGATTATTACCATATCTAAGCTCAGAGGTAGCACTTTTGGTCACCACACCGCCTAGAACGTTTAGGTCAAATAAATCTCTGTATTCCTGACCATAGCCAAATGTTCCACTCGCTGGCATAACCGGATTTTTAAGTTCAATTCCTGCTAGATTCACCTTAGTTATAGGCTTTCCCATCTCAGCACCTCCTTGTCAAAAACCGGTCCTTCCTTACAGACTCTCTGGCTTCCATCAGTGGTTCTTATCGAACAGCCCATACATGCACCAAAGCCACATCCCATACGTGCTTCAAGACTGAACTGTCCACGCTCCACCTTGTGGTCTAAAGCGCGAAGCATCGGTAGAGGGCCGCAAGCACATGCGTATTCACACTTATCAAAAGCATCCGTCACAAATCCCTTCTGCCCATATGAACCATCTGCCGTCATTACAGTGATATCATCCGAAAACTGCTCAAAGTCCTCGAGCATAAACATTTCATCAACTGAATTATAACCGAGCACTACTTTGCAGGACTTTCCAGACATTACCATCGACTTAAGTAGTCCTAGCATCGGTGGAATTCCGATTCCACCTCCAATTAGATATGCTCCATCTGGAATCTCATCGAGATCGTACCCGTTACCTAGCCCCGTGATACCTTTCACATAGTCACCAGGCTCCATCTTACTCATGATATCTGTTCCTTCTCCCACTACCTTATAGATGAGCGTGTATCTACTGCTATCATAGCTGCTAACTGAGATTGGTCTTCTTAGGAACTTCTCAGGAACTTCAATCATCGCAAACTGTCCAGGTCTTGTAAACTCTGACTTCGGTGTCTCGAGAGTCATTCGATAAATCCCGTCAGCAAGCATTTTATTCTCAAGGATTTCGCTTCTTAAGTCGTGCATATTACTTCTCCAAATTCTCGTATACGATTTTGCCATTCATTATAGTCATCTTAACTAGACCACTCAGAACATGTCCATCAAATGGTGTGCACTTTCCTAAGGATAGAAAACTTGCAGTATCTAGTCTAAATGTGTTATCTAAATCAATCATCGTCCAGCCATTTTGTTTTAAGCCGAATCTCTCTCTTGGTACTATAGACATAATGTGTACTAGGTGCTCAAGCGATATAACTCCCGGCTTAACTAGATATGTATATAGTGCTGGAAAAGCGCACTCTAATCCTGTGATTCCGTTTGGACTCTTGGCAAAGCCTCGGCTCTTCTCATCCGCGCTGTGCGGCGCATGGTCAGTTGCTATCATATCGACTGTTCCATCAAGCAGTCCCTCTATCAAAGCTTCCTTATCGGCTCTATCCTTAATAGGTGGGTTCATTTTGAAACGGCCGCCAAGTTCTGGCCAGCTGCCTGTAAATGTGCGTATATCATCAGTATCGAACACGAGATAGTGAGGAGCTGTCTCACAAGTTACGTCAACACCACTCTTCTTGGCCTCCCTGATAACTTCGACACTCTCTTTACAAGAAATATGGCACACATGATAACCAGCGCCAGTTTCATCTGCTAGCTTAAGGTCTCTCTCAATCTGCTTCCATTCACTCTCTCTAACTTTGCCCTCTCTAAGCAGCGATTCATCTTCACAGTGAGCTACGATTAGCTTACCTAACTCTTTAGCGTGATACATAGCTTCACGCATAAGATCATCTGCCTGTACACCACGGCCATCATCAGAAAACGCACATACATATGATGAAAGAGCCTCCATATCAGCGAGCTCTCCTCTACCATTCTGTGCTAAAGTTATGGTTCCATATGGAATAACCTCTATGTCAGCATCTCTATTGATTAAATCTAGCTGCACGCTTAGCGCATCGAGTGTAGATGGTGCTGGCTTTAGGTTAGGCATAGTGCACACTGTAGTATATCCGCCGTGTGCTGCAGCCTTGCTTCCTGTGCTGATGGTCTCTTTGTAAGACTGACCTGGTTCGCGAAAATGAACATGCACATCGCAGAATGATGGCAAAATAAAAGAGTTATCAGCATTGATAACTCTTTCAAAATCAAAATCACTACCGGTTTCGGATTCTAGACCGGTCTTCTCACGAGCATCAACTACAAACAATTCGTTAGGTGTAAATTCTCCAGATTTATAAATCTTTCCGCCTTTAATTGCAGTAGTCATAGTTCCTCCAATTATATTAAACTTCTTGATAACTTTTCGTTACATATCTTATAGAAGTATAACATTTTTGGCTCATGCTATGTGAGAAGAATGTTAAAATCCGCCGCAAAATTTTGTTGTATATGGCATTAATTCTTCTAATCGAATATTAGTGCTCTTCGTGTGGCTCAAAACCCTTGATTTCATCAGGAAGCTCCAATCCATTCTTCTCATAATAATCAACGAGAGCAGACTTGATAGCATCCTCAGCTAAAACTGAGCAGTGAACCTTTCTTGCTGGAAGCCCATCAAGTGCTTCCACTACAGCCTTGTTAGTTAGTTCAAGAGCCTCCTTGATGCTCTTACCCTTGATAAGCTCAGTTGCCATCGAGCTCGATGCAATCGCTGATCCACATCCAAATGTCTTGAACTTAACATCTGTGATGATATCATTTTCAATCTTGAGGTACATTCTCATGATGTCACCACATGTTGGGTTACCAACTTCACCAATGCCATCAGCATTCTCGATTTCGCCAACATTTCTTGGATTCTCAAACTGATCCATTACCTTCTCGCTATATAACATGTTCTCTTTCCCCCTTCTCTAGTTCATCCCAGAATGGTGATAGTTTTCTATAGTGCTCAACAACATCGTGAACCTTCTCGATGATGTAATCAATCTGCTCTTCGGTGTTCTCTTCATTAAGACTGAATCTAAGTGATCCATGAGCCGCCTCTATGGCAACACCCATGCCGATTAGAACGTGGCTTGGATCGAGTGACTCGCTAGTGCAAGCTGATCCAGATGAGCATTCGATGCCATACATATCTAGAGCCAATAATAGCGACTCTCCTTCAACTCCTTCAAACGAATAGTTAACGTTGCCAGGGAGTCTCTTTACAGGATCTCCGTTGAGCTTCGAATATGGTATATCAGATAACCCCTTGATAAGTCTATCTCTAAGAGCAATCATCTTAGCGTTATTCTCTTCCATATGCTCAATTCCATCTTCAAGAGCCGCTGCAAGTGCTGCAATTCCTGGAACATTGACTGTGCCAGCTCTCTTTCCTCTCTCCTGAGCACCACCTTCAATGACATTGATGAGTCTGATACCATTTCTAGCATATAGAACTCCAACGCCCTTAGGTCCGTGGAATTTGTGAGCGGATAGAGAAAGCATATCTATATTCATAGCCTGAACATCTATCGGTAGATGAGCAGCTGCCTGAACTGCGTCTGTGTGGAAAAGAACTCCCTTTTCGCGACATAGCTTTCCTATTTCAGCAATCGGCTGAATAGCTCCCATCTCGTTGTTAGCAAACATAATTGATACTAAAGCTGTATCCTCTCTGATTGCATCTTCTACATCCTTAACATCCACGATTCCATTAGGTTGTGGCTTGAGCAATGTAACCTCAAAGCCTTCCTTCTCAAGCTTTCTAAGTGTATGAAGAATTGCGTGATGCTCAATGTTGAGCGAAATCAGATGCTTCTTACCCTTTTTAACAAGACCTCTCGCTGCTGAAATAAGCGCCTGATTATCTGCTTCACTTCCGCCTGAAGTGAAATAAATCTCGTTAGGCTTCGCTGCGTTGAGTGCCTTAGCTACCTTAGCTCTGGACTCATCAAGCTTCTCTTGAGTAATCTGTCCATCTGTATGAAGACTGTTAGGGTTGCCGTTATAGTTCTTAAGGCAATCTAGCAGCGTATTGAGTGCGACATCGCTTAGATACGTTGTTGCCGCATTATCTGCATATACTCTCATGTATACCTCCCTACCAATAAAATAGTCATCTTTGTGCATTCGTTATTATATTCCTTAAATCCCTACTCGGTCAATAGGAATTAGTTTTGGATATAACTTAAAACAATTAATTAGATGTGTCTTGATCTTGCATCAGCTTATCGACGTTACCGCTCATGAGATCATGGAGTGTTATATTATCCAGATACTCATCTATAACCTTGTCAAGGCCAATCCACAATGGAAGTGTCACACACGAATGTGCTCTACCGCAGCTCACCTCACCAGACTTAATGCAGTCTACCGGGAGCAAGGCTGCCTTCCGTGATACGGAGAATCTCACCGATGTTATACTCATTTGGCGATTTAATTAACCTATAGCCTCCGTTCTTTCCTCGTAAACTCTTAAGTAATCCGCCCTTATTGAGCATCGATACAACATTCTCTAGATACTTCATTGATAGCTTCTGCCTTTCAGAAATATCTGATAGAGAGATATATTCCCCGTCATCGTGGTTAGCAAGATCAATCATGACCATCAGAGCATATCGACCTTTTGTTGAAACAATCATGGCTCATCCTCTCTTTGATATCTTGCGTATTTATATCTTACAAGTGAAGAATAACACATTGTGCACAACCAATCAAGCTTTTTCCTATTATTCATATAGGAATTTAGTGTTTTAAAAAAAGAGCACAATTTTACGCCCGATTTTTCAGCCCCTTTAGCCAATTTGCCTTGCAATTGTGCTCATTATATTTACTACTTAGTCTTTATGTCTCGACATCCGTTTATATTCGCTTATAGCTCGTACATGCGGTACATATTTGCATATATTCCATCACGCTCTATGAGTTCATCGTGAGTTCCCTCTTCTGCTATTCCATCCTGACTAAGCACCAGTATTCGGTCAGCACTTTTTATTGTGGTTAGTCTATGTGCAATCGTTATTGTCGTTCTGCCCTTTGACAAGTCAGCAATTGACTGCTGAACAAGCTTCTCACTCTCATTATCCAGAGCGGATGTCGCTTCATCGAGAATCAGGATAGGTGGGTTTTTGAGAAATACCCTTGCAATGCTTATTCGCTGCTTCTGTCCGCCTGATAGCTTCATGCCACGTTCACCAACACTGGTATTATATCCGTCAGCCATCTCTCTGATGAATCCGTCTGCACCCGCAAGCTTTGCCGCCTGCTCTATCTCCTCCATACTTGCCCCCGGCTTTCCGTATGCGATATTGCCAGCAATAGTATCCGAGAACAGATACACATCTTGCTGCACCATTCCAATCTGAGATCTAAGTGACTTACAGGTTAGCTTCCTAATATCATGACCATCGACTTCAATGCATCCATCAGTAACATCATAGAACCTAGGAATTAAATTGCAAAAAGTTGTCTTACCTGCTCCTGACGGTCCTACTAGTGCGATGTTCTCACCTGGTTTTATGCTTAGATTTATCTTATTAAGAATTTCTTCGCTATCATTATATCTAAATGTCACATCCTTGAAATCGATAGCACCAGTAATTCCATTAAGCTCTACCGCATCTGGATCATCATCAATCTCAACAGGCTCATCCATAACCTCGATAAATCTCTCAATTCCTGTCATTCCACGTTGGAACTGCTCCGTGAATTCAACGATTCTTCTTACAGCTTCAAGCAATACACCTATATACATCATAAACGCTACAAAGTCACCAGTGGTAATTCTACCATTCTTTAGTTCAAATGAGCCCACAAGAATCACGACGATGTACATGATACCGTCGAACGTACGCGTAACGCCTCTAAATCCCGCCATCGCCTTATATCCTATAGCTTTTACGCCAAGGAATCTCGAATTATCTACTTCGAAACGTTCCTGTTCATACTCTTCATTTGCAAATGACTTTGCTACCTTAATTCCGAGAAGACTATCCTCAACGTGTGAGTTAATCTCGCCAAGTCCACTTCTCTGCATCTTGAAAGCTCTGCGCATTCTCTTACGGAATGTATAGGTTGCTGCAATCATAATTGGAATTATTGCAAACATGAGCACTGTAAGCAGCACATCTATTCTCACAAGAAGTATAAAACCGAGTACAATCTTGATAAATGCTATCCAATATTCCTCTGGACAATGGTGTGCAAACTCTGTGACATCGAATAAATCACTAGTAATTCTGGATATAAGTTGGCCCGTTTTGTTCTCAGTATAATATGAATATGATAGATTCTGACACTTTTCGTATAGATCACGCCTCATGTCAGTTTCTATCTTTGCACCCATCACGTGACCAGTATTTTGCATGTAGTAATTAGCCACTACGTCGACCGCTCTGAGACAGAGATATATACCCACAATCTTAACTATCAAATCAGCTGTAAACCCTGCAATATCAGTAGCTACAACGTTGCTTATATATCTGATTAACAGTGGCAAAACTATGTCACTTACCGTGGTGAATGACGCACAGATTAGGTCAAAAATCAGCACTCCCTTATATGGTTTAAAGTAAGGAGCGAATCTGCGAATCAAATAGCTGGATGACATAACTTTATCCTTTGACTCTCCCATTTTTCATTACCTTTCATCAAGTAATCTCAATTAACCCCAATGTAAAAACGCAGACAAAAATCACCTGCGTATACCTGTTATATTATATATATATTGATTATATCACAGATTTTTCTACATTTCCCGTAATTAATTGTGCGCAATCTGCGGTTGAATTCCATATACAGAAATCGTATTATAATTGTCAATGCAATATCATACAGCAACTTGCATTGTAATAAATTACTACTTACAGGAGGTCCATTTGAACCTATATAACAATCTATCACCACGTAAGCAGTACCTCGTCCACTATCTGGGCTGGATGCTAGCTGGAAATGTAATATTCGCATTTGGAGTAAATGTTATTATCACTCCGATGAATCTCTATAACGGAGGATTTACAGGAATGGCTCAGCTACTTAGGTTGCTGTTTGTAAATGTGTTACATTTTCCTGAGATCCCGAGCGTGGACATCGTTGGTATACTTTACTTCCTACTGAATCTGCCACTTTTGATTATTTCATATAAGGTTGTTAATAAGGAGTTCTGTATCACATCTGTAATCTCGATTACGCTATGTTCAGTTGCACTCGGTGTGATACCAGTTCCTAAGACTCCGATTTTCAACGACTATCTAACAGCTTGTCTAATCGGCGGTGTAGTTGCTGGTACAGGAGCAGGGATGGTGCTCAGGGCAGGTAGCTCGCAAGGAGGGCAAGATATTATCGGCGTTATCGTATCGGTACTGAATCCGAATTACAGCGTTGGTAAAATAAGTATCATGATTAATATTGGAATTTACATCATATGCCTATTCCTATTCAATATAGAAATCGTTGCGTATTCCTTGATATACACGACAATACTCGCGATGTCACTCGACAGAGTCCACATTCAGAACATCAACATGCAGGCAATGATTTTCACTAAGAAGCCTGGTGTGGAAGATGTCATCATGAAGGAGCTCAAAAGAGGTGTTACTAACTGGACAGGAACTGGTGCTTACACTAAGGAAGATTCCAATGTCATCGTTACTATCATCGCTAAATACGAGGTAAGTAAACTTCTGATAGCTGTTAAAAAGGCTGATCCTGATGCCTTTGTGGTTGTTAACGAAGGTGCTCAGATATACGGTAACTTCGAGAAGAGGCTGACGAAATAGTTTCAACTTCTAACTAGTGTATACTGCATAAGTAAGTAATAGTACGAGAAAATGAAAAGCGGCGTGTGGATATAATTAGCACGCCGCTTTTGAGTTTATAAGTATCTGTTTGCAATTTACGACTATATAACCTCTATAATCAGATAAAGGGTTCTAAATCTCGCCTAGTTCATCGATATCGGAAAATCCCTTTCCTTCGCCCCATACCGCCTTGACTTGCATCACTGTAACGAAAGCTTCGGATCGAGTTCGCTCAAGTATTTCTTAATTTCGAAACTCTCGCGAACTGTGCAGTAAATTATTATCTCTTTACGAGGCTCACCTGTAAACTCGCCAACCATCGTGTCACTTGATACGCCGCGGTGCATATCCTTAATCACATGCTTGATTAGTGCATCTGATTCACTGTTGATAATTGTCATTCGAATCAGTTTGCTAGAGAATCCGTAGAGAACCATGTCCGTAATCTTCATAGCTGTAAACATCGATACGAATGCATATATAGCGATTCTAGGTCCTAAGAACACTGCTTGTATCGATACGATAATGACATCGACAAGCGTTGTTATCTTACTAAGACCCACATGTGGCGCAAGTTTCATCTTGATAATCTTACCAACTGAATCAGTTCCACCAGATGAAAATCCACCATAGAATGAAATACCGTATGACACTCCAAATGTAGCCCCGAGCAGAATTGCAGCCATCAGCTGGTCATCGACAAGGTCAAACTTCAGCCCCATCTCAGTAAATAGAACTGTCATACCTGGGTAAATTATAGACATAGCCAGGATTTTTTTGACATCTTTCATCCCGAGAGTCAACCATACTGCCGTCAAAACTGATATCGAAAGTCCGTAGAACATAATATTGTAGTTGATATTAAGCGTACTCTGTACCAGTCTTGCGATACCCGAAATACCACCATATGTCAGTCCGTTTGGAATCATGACGGCTGCAATTCCAAAAGCACCGATTCCACATGATGACAGCACGATGACTATGTCACGCACCAATCCCTTGATGTTTATGCCTCTATCCTTCTTCACTTTACTAAATACTCCTTACCAAATATATCAACAACTATATATGCGACATTTCCCCTAGAAATAAACTTTATGTCATCGTAGTTTTCCGTAACACTAATTTCTGCTGAAAATTCGCCGTTATAATCAGGATCAATCATGATGTAATCGATGAGAGCCTCCAGTGTACTCTTACATGCATTTTGGAGCAGCTCTCTATCCTTGTGCTGCACGTATCCAATTTCAAGTTCAGGCCTGAAGGCCATGAGTTTTGCATGGCAAAGCTTCTTGCCATTTTCCAGCTCATCAGCTCTCTCAATCTTGATTATCGCATCTGTCCTATATGGACGCGCTTCTCCATTTCCATAGAAAAGGTAATTGGATCGCAATTATCGAGCCTTTTCTTCGTAGTTCCGAGCGCCAGAGTCTCAATATCGCAGCCAACCCAGCATCTCCCCATTGAATTTGCAGCCTCGAGGAATGAACCAGATCCGCAAAAGAAATCTCCAACTAAATCGCCCTCCTTAGTGCATGAGCTTAGTATTCGTCTCATAAGCTCGAGTGGTTTCTGCGTTGCGTAACCATTTCTCTCACCGGAAGTCCTGCCAACCATGTCGATGCTCCAGACGTCTTTCATATTCACCAGAGTATACCAGCCATATTCATCCTGATACTCCTTAACTCCCTTGAAGCGGTACGGTTTAAAGTCTCGGTTATAAGACTTTTCCTTCGGTACATCGAGGTAATAATTCTTGGACTTGCTGTACATAAGTATCGTATCATGCTTTCGCGAGAAATGGGTTTTTGCACTGCCACCAGATTTATACTTCCAGATGATCTCGTTACGCATATTCTCATATCCAAAAATCTCGTCCATGACTAGCTTAACGTAGTGCGCTGAATGCCAGTCAAGGTGAACCCAGATTAGTCCATCATCTGCGAGTAACCTCTTCATCAGAACCAGTCTAGTGGTCATATTCTCCACGTACTGCTCGATGCTTCTATCGAAAGTATCATCATATGCTAGATGCTTAACCTTATGGGTCTTACCTTCATTATCTCTTATCGCAACTGTAGCATCATACTTTGATTTTGTAAAAAACGGTGGATCAATATATATACACTTGAACTTGCCTTCGTAACCGTTTTCGAGCAGCCAAGTCATGAATTCCAGATTATTGCCAAGAGCTAGTATATTATCGTCTAGACTAGAACCATCATAACTAACACTAAAGCTATCATACATGTGCTTTTCCATAACTTTAAATGGCTTAGATACCGTGATTTCACTGTTATCTAAACCTCGAATTATGCTCTCTGCAATTCCTAGAACTTTGCTCATTTCAACCATCCTATTCAGTTAGTAGTTCTTCCACTGATTTTTGCCGTATCTGTCATTATAGAATATTGATATTAATATGTCTATTTGCCAATATTAAAATAAACAATCCCCGAGACTCTGAGCCTGCATTACTGCACTCTCAATTCCTCGGGGCATTTAATCAACAGATATCTATTTGCATTCCCTAGAACTCAGCATATGTAAATGCTGGACTACTTAACATGCTTCCAAATAAAGAGAACATGTACAGCACTGCCATAAATATGAACATATATAGCGTATACTTCAGTGATATCTTATTTCTGATTTTACTTATGAACGAATTCTGCGACTTTTTCATTAATCCTTACCCAACCTTCATTCCAAGGATGAACTGCATCTGAAACTATGTATTTGTTATAGCTATATCCTGTCATATCAGTGTAATCCGCACCGTATCGACCTGCTATACTTTTAATCTTCTGACCTACAACAGCACGCTTATCTGCAGTCATTCCGGTATAGTCATACCATCTACCGTTAACAGGAAGTAATATCAGCTTCACTTCAATGTCATTGGCTTTTGCAATCTGGAGAAATGCCTCAAGATCGCTGTATTCAGGCGACTTTCATAGTTTTCATCCAGTCGGACATCCTTCATCTTAGGATATACTTGCCTAAACTTATTTCTCCATACACGATTACTCATGTAGAATGGATTGTCTGCCTTGTCCTCACTATCCCTATGAGCCTCTTTTATAAGGTTATTCCAGTTAAAATTATCTGGACTATATCTCTCGAAGTTTGGCGGTGTCTTTTTATTTTTCATCATGAATCTCATAGCTGCTCCGACAGTAATCTTATCCTTATCAAAAGCATGACGTCTCTCAAACCCATATAGTAAATTTGATTCCTTATTAAGATTCACATTGTTGATCATACACACCTTCATCTGTAGACTCTTGTTCTTTGATAACAGATTTTTAGTTCGCTTAGCAACATACTTCTTAGTCTTGAGTGGAACATTCTTGTTCTCCATAAAAGCAAAGTACTCGGTCTCTGAAAATCTAAGCGCATAGTCATTCTTTTTAACACCAGACTGCTTAAACCAGGTCGGCGAGACTAGTAATATGACCTTCTTGCTCTTAAGATGCGGCTGCAATGAACCGAGCGCTACAGTGTGGAACAGCGTCTGATTGAACGGTCCTCCGACTGTAACTAACTTTACATCTGTATCCTTGAAGAAGTTCGTAGGATGGTACTGAGTCTTACGACCATGCCTGAACTCAGATGAACCGAGCATGAGCACGGAATCCTTATCAAGATTCTGAGACAATGCGTTGAACGACAAATCTTTGTACGTATTATACCAAGTCCCGAACTGACCCGACTTGTCTCTAAGATCATTGTTAGCGCATATGAAGTGCACAATCACTGTGAACATCGCCAGCAGCACGAGAGCCGCTACAAACGAGTTTATCTTCTTCATCTTATCTTCGTTCCTGTCTTATTCTCCTAGAATTCTTGCTGAAACTGTATCAACAATCTTATTAGGTGTATCCATCTGTTCTCTTGTGAACTCGGATGGCGATAGAACTACTCCGTACTCATCCTGGATATCTAGCAAGAGACTAACGTAATCTAGCGAATCGATCAGATCCTCTTCTAGCAGATTGATATCTGGATTCTCTTTTACAATTTCGTCTCCGCAAATGTTCTCGATGATGTCTAGTAGCTTATCTCTCATGTCGTTTTCCTCCTGTGTTTAACACTCTGTTAAATATAATTTTAAATTTTATTATTAGCTTATTTCCCAAGGCTCGTACCTCATCGGCTTAAGCGTATGCTATGTTATCGTCTTTCTTTATTCATTACTTATTTATCAGTATTCCGAGTCTTCCTGAGAAGATGAAGAATCCAAACATTACTAGGTGGAATGTGATAAACCACGATACTGCGATAAACCACTTATCCTTTTTATGAGCCTTGTAGAATTTCGACTTCTTCTGGAATACCTCACATACGGATAGCAAAATGCCGTGATATAGACCGTAAATTATATAATTGCTTGCAAGTCCATGCCATACACCCATGACAAACATATTTATCATAAAGGCCATGGAAGCGATTGCCATCTTGTTCTTGACCTTACGACTTCTAACGAGAGCCATAGTGATTCTTGAGAACAAGAAGTCTCTAAACCAGAATGACAGTGTCATGTGCCAGCGATTCCAGAACTCCTTGATATCCTTACTAACGAACGGAGCATTGAAGTTCTCTGGAGTTTTAACTCCGAATATGTAGCTGGTACCAATAGCCATGTTGCTATACCCTGCAAAATCGAAGAATAGATATATTCCGTACAGGTAGAAGTAAATTGCTATCGAGTACCATGTTCCTCCCGTTCCGAAGTAATTCATGACCGTGTAGAAGCATGCTGCAATTACCATCTTGTACATCATACCCTTAAGTATCTTGTAAATACCTTCTCCGAGCATCTCTAGGTATTCGCCTCTAGGTATGGTCTTATCTATATCTTCGTCAAATCTTCTGCTTCTATCGATTGGCCCCGATGTAATTGCCGGGAAGAATAGCAGTAGATATATGAAGTTAGAAGTCTTGAAACTCGTGATAACTCCATCATATATCTCGATTACCATCTGCACGGCCTTGAATGTCATGTATGACAGTCCCAGGAATGCAAAAATATGATATTTGTTACCTGTTAGACTGAGCAGTTTATAGATAGTCAGTGGTGCTATGCTCGCTAGCAAGAATATCCTATACTGCCAAGTTACTCTGCCCTTCTTAGTTCTAAGCTCTAGATATATATGAACTATCGCATATTCTATTGCCGTGAACAGTGCTAGGTAGCAAAGGGCCATTAGGTTGCTGCCCATAGAGAGCCAAATAAACACAAATGTTACGAACATACCGTACCATTTTAGTGACTTCTCCCTGCAACCCAGATATATTGCAGGAATCGACAGACCCGCTAACCATATAAAGAAGCTATTGTCTGTAAAGAGCTGCATCTATACCAATTCCTCCAATTTCTTTCTATCTGCCTTGCCGTTATTAGTGAGCGGCATCTTATCTATGAACTTTACACGTTTTGGAACCATATAGCTTGGCAGGAAGTCTCTCAGCGCTTCACGCACATACTTTCTACCGCTATAATCATCAGCGATGATATCTCCTTCTCTTACCACGAAGGCAGTCAAGCTTTCCACCTTACCTTCGCGCTTCTTTGGTATAACTGCAGCAGCCGCTACCCCTTCTATATTTGTAAGGTTAGACTCAATGTCTCCGAGTTCGATTCTGTATCCATGAAGCTTTATCTGATGATCAATTCTACCGTCACAGAACAGCATTCCCGATTCATCGTAGTGTCCAGTATCACCAGTTCGATAGGCTCTTATTAGTTCCTTAGGGTTTTCGCTGAGCGAACCAGCTTCTGCCATGAAAAATACTTTATCGGTTCTTTCCTTGTCATTGTAATATCCTGAACTTACCGAATCTCCGACTATTATCATCTCGCTATTCTCTGGATCTATTCTGATTTCGGTTCCAGGCTTTGGAAGTCCTATTGGAAGAGCCCCTTCCTTTGCAATAACCTCGTCTGTGATGTCGACTTCAGTGACACATACCGTTGATTCTGTTGGTCCGTATGTGTTGATTACCTTTGCATTCGGGAATCTAGTTCTCAGCTGCTTTGCAGTGTCCTTAGTCAGAACCTCCCCGCAGAAAAGAAATGCCTTGATGCTTCCAAATTTCTCCTCGCTAAAATCCGCTTCTCCGAGGCACATGTCTGAAAACGACGGTGTCGATACCCAGTACTCTATGTTGGATGCTGCTATATATTTTAGCATCTCCGGCATATCCTGCTGCAAGCCTTTGTCTAGAGCAATGATTGTAGAACCAGTTGCAAGGCCAGTATATAGATCCATTACCGAAAGATCGAATGAGAATGGTGCCTGATTTAAGAATCTAGTCGCTTCTGGTATACCCCCAGAAAGCGTTACAGACCATTTTAGGTAGTTGTTAAGTGCATCTGCTGGAATCTTAACTCCTTTAGGCTTCCCTGTACTTCCTGATGTAAAGATAATGTAGTAAGTCTCATCTCCTAACACAGGCTCTCTATCCTCGAATGATGCATCTTCATCAAAGATGCTCTCAAGCTTTGATCTACCAACAACCTCATACTTGGAATCTATATTAAGCATCTCTTCGTACTGTGTAACTATCACGATTTCGTTATCTATCGCCGATGCTATATCGCTTACCCTCTCAGGAGGGTTACCAATATCAACCGGACAATACGCGTGGCCTGACCTAACACATGCAAGAAAAGCTACAAGCATATCTGGGTGCTTATGTCCGTAAACCATAATCGGCTCGCGATTTCCATCTAGCCTATTCGATATGTAGCTTGCCAGTGCTGATGATTTATTCCACAGTTCACCATATGTCATCTCACCATCCCTGGAGCTGAACACTAAACGCTCTGGCGATTCTATAGCAGTGCTTTTTATCTTTGCTATTATATCCATATCGTACCTCCGTTAATCTTTTGTTATTAACAATATTATCCAAAGTGCCTTAAATGAAGGGGAAGAATTTATTAAATAAAAATTAAGATTGAAATATCCACGTTTTTATACAAGTACAATGGTTTATTTCTAGACCACATATAGGCGTATCACTTGCAAATAGCGATAATAATCGCATTCATCTAATTGGTTTTTATACTCACACGTATTTCCCTAACACACGATAAAATAAATCGCCATAAACGACATGCACCCCAAAAGTTATTTTGAACCTAACTTTTGGGGTGCATTAAAAAAATACATCATAATATCAAGCGTTTAATTTAAATTTATCTCTGTCAATTATTTCTTGACGATTTTAGCATATAGAAGCTTCGATTCAAGGTCTATCTCTTTGATATGCTCGCTTAACGATTCACCAGTAAGCTTCTTATACTCGGTCTCAGAATTCACACCTTTCTCTTTAAGAATGCCTTTCTTGGCTTTTTCTATCTCTGCATTGCTGACGGATATTTTTCGTTTTTCTGCGATAGCATGAAGAACCAATTTATCTCTGACATTTTCCTTTGCCATCTCTTCAACCTGTCTATTGAACTGTGCCTTAGTAATACCAGCTTCCTTTAGATACTCGGTCATCGTCATGTCATACTCTTTGATTCGCTTATGATACTGGCTCTTGATATGTTCAATCTCCCTTGATAACTGAACTTTCGGATACTTAATCACTTTCGTGTTCTTGACGAGAGCTTGCCATTCCTGCTCAGTTAAAGCATTGCTCTTAGGCATTTTAAACTCCACATACTTTTCAGAATTGATAAGATCGTAACCATTATATCTTGTGATTGTAAATACAAAAAGCACAACATCGATGACTATAAATATAATTAGTCCTATAAGGAGTTTCTGCTTGCGAGTATATCTCTTATGCGGAGCCTTCCCCTTAGATAACGACATCGTCGCTTACCTCCTTATTAATCTTCTTAAATTTATCGCTGTTAAGTAGCGACTGTCCGCCGAGCTTGGCATCAGATTCTACAGAGCCGTCTATTATCTCATATTTCTGTGAGTTATCTGGCTTTTCTAGTCCATAGATGTAATTCCCAACAATAGCAGATACCCTGATCTGCTTAGACTTTCCGTCTATTACATACTCAGTTTTACCGCCTGTATTCACAGACTTCCATTCATCTGAATCACTATTTCTATACTCAATCCTGTAATCGTCTACACTACCTTTAGCCGCCGTAAACTTAACAGTCGTCTTGCCATCCTTAACGCTTGTTACGACCTTTGAAGGCTCGAAGTCTGCTGAGTTTAGGATGTCTTCATCACCAATCTGAAATGGGATAACTTCTGTATACCCTATATAACTACCTTTTCCCTTTACAAGTGCGTAAGCCGTCCCCTTATTGATGTTATTAACGTAAGAAATCGTATAATCATTGTTCAGAGTCAGCGATTTCCCGTTGTCAGTCAAATTAACGTTAATCGTTAGTGGGTTACCCGTGTATTTAAGCATATCATTAGATGATTCAGCACTAAGACCAGGGTTACCTGCTTTCTTAGCATGCTTATTCACGTACATCACGTCGTAATCCACCTTGCCTTTGATACCGTTAACACTTCCTGTGCTGGTAAATTGCCACATCGTATAGTCAGACGATGCCGAGAGATTGCTTGAGTAATGAGCAACCCACACTTCATGAGAGTTGTTCGCAAGACTAGTGGTATCTACTCCTGTCGTGCTTCCTGCAAGCGATGTCGATAGATATATTGCAGCTGGATATCCCTGAGAGCGGCAATATGATAGAAATGCATCTGCAACTGAAGTCATACGCTTCTTAGCATAGTCACTACCATTTGCACGCCATGAAGCATATGCACTATCAAAGCGTCCGTTCGAAAACTCAAGATCCATAACGAGGGGTAGCTCTATATCGTACTTCTTGGCGATAGCTATCAGCTTCTTTGCCTCAGCAACTGCTTCTTCTTCATTTGTCGCCTGTGAATACCAGTACACACCACGTGCAACACCAGCCGCTTTGGAACCTTCCATGTTAGTATCAAACTTAGAATCAACCTTTAGCTCGAAGCTAGATGATGTAGTAGCACCAGCTCTGATGAATGCGTAGTCAACACCATCGGACTTTACGGCACTCCAATCTATACTGCCTTGCCATTCAGATACATCTATTCCGAGAAATTCATAATAACCTTCACGGTCTGATGGTGTAGTTGGTAGCGAAGTGCCTGCAAATGAAGATCTAGAGGCAAAAAATGCAAAAACAAAGAGTGCCAAAATCAAGGCAGCAACATGCACGCCAATGGTGGACAAATATCTATTATTCATTAAGCTATTTCCTTTGGTGTTTTGATTCATTTTTAATCTCTCAAATTGTATAACTATGATGTACAGCTATTGAATTCAGCGGATTTGCTAATAAAAAAATCAGAAAAATAAAACGTGGGTGATGAACACCCACATCCACTATTAATTTATTATAGCATAATATTTATCTGTGCTGTGTGAAGACTCTATGCAAATGAAATCATATTGCTTTTTATCATTTAATTATCTGAAATGTAAAGGTAAGATACACCCACTAATTTGGATATCCACCCCTCTTAAGCTTCTCAATAAAATCATAAATGATTCCTGCTGTCAGTCCCCATATATTTCTACCATCATATTGGTAGAAATATATGCTTCTATAGCTAGAATCCCAGTCGTAGGCTTTCCCGCCCTCAATTCTGTCATAGGGAAAGCCTTCGGCTGGTATACTCCTCATCGCTACGTCATAGCGTTCTGGTTGAGTCGTTAAGAAGAACGCCAGCGGCACCGTGAATACTTCTGCTACTTCATCGGAAGAAAACGAGCAGTCGTAGCCCTTGAGCAGTCCAACCACAGGCTGCAGGGTGCCGCCTGAATATACATTAACGGCATCGAGCTCATCCAGAACTTCGATGCTCGATGCGGCGATGAGGAGCTCCTCGCTCGCCTCCCTCACAGCTGCCATGCTGGCAGGCTCGCCCTCCATAGCGCTACCTCCAGGAAAACAAATCTCACCTGGTTGGCGCCTCAGATCTCTCGCACGCACCTCAAACAATACCGAAAGCTCATGCGGAGTCTCGATTATAGGGATGAGAACACCGAATCTCTTAGATGTAGACTCCGCCCCCGGATCATTCATCAATGCAGTTTTTAATCTTTCTATTTCTCTCATATCTAGATTCTACATCATCTTTCTTTTATTTCAACCATTCGTATATTGCGAACCCTAAGTCTAATATATTTCATATTGTAAATTTTATCTCATACGCATAAGAATGTCGCCACCACAATTTCATTACATGATATTAAACGAGGCGAAGCAGCAGTGCTGCTCCACCTCACGAATGATTGTAATTTATATTGAGATTAATTCTCTTCGATAAATTTGAGTAGCTCTTCTGCACCCTTCTTGATGCTCTCTCTATCCTCAGGATCTCTACCGAGATGAGTGTAAACCTCTCCGATAAATACTCCGTTATCCTTTAGGCACTCATATACCTTATCGATTATAGGATCACAGATATTCTGCTGCTGCATTGGGCCGAATGGGTTAGCAAAGTATGTTGTAGATAGTCCAACTTCCTGCGTTGTACCCTTAGCCATTCTCTTACCCTCAACGAATACAGTCTTTGCATCATCAAGATTATCGAACTGATGTAGCCCGAGGTCTTCATCGTAGTTATTTGCATACGCGAATAGGTCAACGTGATGATTATCTGTAACTACCGAGTAAGGGGCTGCAGGTGTGATAACTCTTGCATTTGAAAGGTCTGGATTAAAGAAGATAGATCTGTTCATATCGCGGTATGGGGTTCCTGGATCTAGGTCATCGAGTCTTACGAAGGCACCGATTTCAGTACCCTTTGCATATACAGTACCGTCTTCAACATGGAATGTTCCCATATCGTCAAACACAATCTCTATATTCTTAATCTTTTCATCGCCAAGCGACTTTAGAGCCTCGATGGTCTCTGACTTTCCAGCGCCAGAGTCTCCCATGAGACAGATACCCTTGCTCTTGCCATTCTTGAGAGTGATGTTAACGAATGCACCGTGAATTGGAAGCCATCCCTTCTGCATCATCGCTACGTTGTGTAGTGTGAGTACTGTCTTCTTCATATATCCGAAGTAAGAAATCTTTTCGTTATATGTAACGGATCCCACCCAGATATCCTCATCCTCATCATGGTAGAATGTGCAAGCGTTCTTGCCATCATCATTACCAAAGATCAATACGCAGTCTGGCTTCTTGGTTGCTTCCTTCTTAGATGCAAGCTCAAATAGGTTAGCTAGCGATACACCGTTCGACATAAAGTCTCTGTGGAAGTAGATGAAGACTGTGAGGTCTCCAACCTTAGCAGGGAAACAGAAGAACTCATCGCTGTTACCATTAAATGTATCTAGTGGGTTCTCATACACCTGTTGAAATGCCCATTCACGCTTGTTGGACTTCGGATGCAGAATCATCGGAGTGCGGAGCATGATGGAGTCTATAAACTTAACCTTTCTTAGAGACTCATAACGAGCTCCTAACTTGAATGATTCATTTTTGTATAGAGACAGAGCCGCATTAGTTCCTGCAGGCTGCTGACGATATATCTTATTTGCACGACCCATCAGAGTTTCCTCGATGCGTCTATACGTAGCCATAATAAGCTGGTTGTGAGCAGAATCAGAGTGTACAAATGTTGTTGAATTCGACTCTCTTCTTCTGTCTGTTGTAACTGAATATCTCTCATGAGCCTTCCAGAAATCGTAGATACCTTCGACGAAGGATAGAGCAGCAACTCTGTCCTCGATATATGGAGACTCGATTTCTTCAGCAGAAAATACTAGTGTCTGACGTGCAAATGTAGATAGAGCCTCGATTGCTTCCTGAGGTGACTTGCCCTGTGTTGCCCAATTATATAGCTTCGAATCATTCTCTTCGAGATGAGCTATATAACTCTGCATAAACACTTTAAATTCCTTGGACTTAATTACCTCTAGACTAGTCTCAGGGTATACTAAATCAAAGTTCAAAATGACTTCATTATCGTTTAGATAAATTCTATCTTTCATTACTACACCTTTTTCTAAAAAATTATATACAATACAATGACTTAACTAAATCTAACTGTAGCATTTTTTGTAAATTCTTTCAATACATATATGTTATTTTTATTAAAATCTAACAAATTTTAATCGTTTTTTCTCGACGAGAGGAGGGCTTTTATGTCATCGATACTAAATTTATATGCCGTATTGCAGAAGAAGCACTTAACCTCGATATCTTCTTTATCATCTACGATATCCTGCATATCCTTATCGCTTATAGCTGCAAGCGCTCTTGATACCTTTTCCTTTGAACAGTCGCAGTAGAATTCCACATCACGCTTCTCAGTGAACTCGATATCCACACCTTCGAATAAATATGAGAGCATATCTTCAGGAGTCATGCCCTTCTCCATCATAGTTGTTACTGGCTCGAGATTAGCTAGTTTCTTCTCTAGAAGTTCTATAACATCCTCTGACGCATCTGGTAATAGCTGAACTATAAATCCGCCAGCATGCTTTACACTGCTATCAGTATCAACCATTACACCAAGTCCAACTGCTGATGGTAGCTGTTCAGATACTGTGAAGTAATACGCAAGGTCCTCCGCAACTTCACCTGTTTGAATCTCAACCTGACCGCTATAAGGTTCTTTTAAACCGAGGTCATAGCTAACAGTAAGAAATCCTCTTCCTACTGCCGTACCAACATCGAGCTTGCCGGCGTACTTGCGAGGAATATCAACATTTGGATTTCCAGGAAACCCTTTGACATGGCCGTGACTATCTGCTGTCACAGTTATATATCCTGCTGGACCGTCACCCTTGAGCGTAATCGTTACAATATCCTTTTCACCCTTCATCATGCTACCCATAATGGCACCTGCCGATAGTAACCTGCCTAAAGCTGCAGTCACTACAGGAAGTGTCTTGTGACGCTCCCTAGCTTCAGCGACAAGATGAGTCGAACTAATAGCAAAAGCCCTGACACTGTCATTGGCAAGGCTTGCTCTTACTATGTAATCTTTGTTATCCATTTTATCTCCCTATACCTGGTGTTCTCTCCTCTTTATACCGCTGTATTATACCATACGTATTGGAAAATTAACTAATTAAGGATATAATTATAAGTTGTAAATCTCATATTCTTATGGATTTCGGAGGAATTATGAATACAAATGAAATTATCTCAAGATTAAATTATAAATTACTAAAGGGCTCCCTCGACCAAGATGTAACTGGCATATGCTTTGACAGCAGAAAAGTTGCATCTGGCGATGTCTTTGTGTGTATACGTGGAGCAGTATTTGATTCACACAATGCACTTGCACAGATTGATACTGGACGCCCTGCCCTCATCATAGTCGATGAGAGCTACGAGCTTGACCTATCAGATATAAACTCAACTGTAGTTGCTACCCCGGATACGAGACATGCTAAAGCCGTAGTTTCAGCTGCATTCTACGACTATCCAGCAGAGAAGCTTAAGATGGTTGGCGTTACTGGATCAAAGGGTAAGACAACGGTTGCAACTATGATTACTGCAGCTCTCAGAGAGGCTGGAAAGAAAGCAGCATCAATAGGCTCAAACGGAGTGAACTTAGGCGACGAAATTCTAGAAGTTGCCAATACCACCCCAGACTCTGATCAGATGCAGAAGTTCCTTTCTATCATGGTATCAAAAGGCATCGAATACGCAGTTCTCGAGTGTTCATCACAAGGTTTGATGCAGCATAGAACAGATATGATTAACTTTGACATCGGAGTATTTCTCAATGTTCAGTACGGTGATCATGTTGGGACCGACGAGCACCCTACTTTCGATAACTATGCTTACTGCAAAAGTCTCCTGCTTCAGCAGTGCAATAAGGGTATAATTAATCTAGATGATGAACATATCGATTTTATCGTCAAGGACGCCACCTGTGAACTGATTACAATAGGTCATGAGGGAGTACACGAGAAGACGGAAAAACTCGGGACAACACCAGACTATGTAATTTCAGATCAGCACACTAAGGAGTATAACGGATTTATCGGCGAAGAATTTAAGCTTTCGGGAACTCTTGACGATACAGTATTTGTCAACATGCCAGGTGAATTCGTTCCGCTAAATGGAGCAGCTACAGTCGCTACGATAGAGGCTCTCGGAATACCTTCAGATGCAGCGAAAAAGGCTCTTTCTCAGATTCATATCAACGGTAGAGTGGATATGATTTACCGAACAGAGGACCTCAGCGTATGCATCGATTCGGCTCATACCAGAGAAAGCACGAGAGCGGTTCTTGAAGCGCTTAGGGCATATAATCCTAAGAGACTCGTATGCGTTTTTGGAGCTGGTGGAAACCGAGATATTCAGCGACGTATAGGAATGGGTGAATCTTCTGGAAAGTATGCGGATTTTTCTATTATCACTACTGAGCACAACAGATTTGAGCCATTTGAAACTATCGTCGAAGGTGTAAAATCAGGACTTGAGCCGACCGGTGGAAAGTATATGGTTATCGAACATAGACCAGAGGCTATACACTATGCAATCACTCAGTCAGAACCAGGAGATCTAGTTGCTATTATCGGTCTTGGTGATGACAAGTATCAGCATATAAAGGGTGTTAATGTCCCTCAGGACGACGATAAATGTGCTAGAGAAGCAATTAAAGAATGGGAAGAAAATCGCAAGAAATAACCATTAACGATACCAAGAAGCGAGGCGTAAGATGATTAAATTTGATAACGATTATAGCAGAAGCGCTCACCCTGAGATACTCAAGGCTCTAAACGAAGATATGGATAATTCATACGCTGGTTATGGGCTCGACTCATGGTGCGAACGAGCAAGTGATGAGATCCGTAGAGCTACCGAGTGTTCTACGGCCGATGTACACTACTTGGTAGGCGGAACTCAGACTAATATGACAATTATAGATATTGCTTTAAGAAGCTTCGAGGGTGTCATATCTGCAGATACGGGCCATGTAAATGTTCATGAGACTGGCGCTATTGAGTTCACACGCCATAAGGTCATAGCGCTACCATCAACAGATGGCAAAATCACAGCCGATCAGATTAGAGAACAGGGCGAGCTTAAGGTACATAATCCAACTCCAGGTCACGTGGTAGAGCCCAAGATGGTATATATCTCACAGCCTACAGAGCTCGGAACACTCTATAGCAAGTCGGAACTCGAGGAACTTCGCGCTGCTTGTACTGAGTTCGGATTCTACTTATTTTTGGATGGAGCTAGATTAAGCTATGCTTTAGCCTCACCTCATAGCGATGTAGATCTTAAATGCGTTGCAAGTAACTGTGATGTTTTTTATATAGGCGGAACTAAGTGCGGTGCACTTTTTGGAGAAGCAGTTGTAATACTTAACGATGAGCTAAAGCCTCACTTCTTTAGCTATCAGAAGCAACACGGTGCACTACTTGCAAAAGGTTGGCTTCTTGGACTTCAGTTCTATACTCTGTTCAAGAATAATCTCTACACAGAAATTGCTAAACCATCTGTAAAAATGGCGCTAGATATCAAAGCTACTATGCTTTCAAAAGGAATCAGGCTTGCTGTAGATAGCCCGACCAACCAGCAGTTCTTCATCATGACACTTGAGCAGATTAAAGCGCTCAGCGACGAATATTTGCTTTCTGAAATTGAAACTGTGGATGAATCTCATAAGTGTATGAGACTATGCACTGCTTGGTATACGAAACAGGAAGATGTGGATGCATTCATTGAGGCGGTTATTACTTTATTATAGATTTAATGGTTATTTGAAATGAAAACAGTGGTTGACTATGACAACCACTGTTTATATTTGTGTCGTTATAATCGATAAATGGTTTACCTAGAAGAATTGATATAACTTAGCTGCTCATCCTTGCAGCACAAATCAATTGCGTCACAAATATGATTAGGATTAGCACAATGATACCTTCTATTAACAGCAGCCTTTTAATCAACGTTTTACTTTTCGGTTTGATTGCCATGAACACTAGTATTAATGGCAAGACAAATATTGATATACCATACGTTATCTCAACATAACCAGGTATAACAATATTCGGATACATGTCTCTAAAGTATCCGGATCCATATCCTAGCATCAAAAGTCCAATCCATAATAGCAATACTGCATAGCTTGTCTTTTCCTTCTTTGCTTTATATTTCATCTCTTTCCTCCAGTCCATGACTTATTAACACCTTATAAACATCTCATTTTTAAATTATTTAATTACAAACAACCTGACTAAATCGAAAATCGATAGTCAGGTTGTATTATAAGTCCATATTAAAATTAGTTAAGAACCTCTACTCCATCGAAGTTAACCCCGATCATCTCTTCGAGCTCAGCACTGATGCTGATTACGAAATCGATGCCGTAATCCTTCGAGATATCCTTAACCTTCGAAAGGAAGCTTGGAAGAATATCTAGAGAGAAATCAGCATGTCTCATGATACCATCCAAGAAGATTGTCTGAATATCATTGTCTGAGCTGATGATACCGAATAGGAATCCGATATATTCATCCTCGTTAGTTATGTGAACAAAGTCTTCCATGCAGATTACACGAATCTTGTAGTCTAGATCATAGATAAGTCTGGAATTTTTGTTAATAAATACGGTGCTACCCTTGGTCTCCTCGACACTTGCATTAGCTAGCTCGATCATTTTCTTGGTCTTACCCTTACCTTTGTGTCCTACCAATAATTTAACCATGGAATCGTCCTCCTTTATTTTCTTTTTTTGATTATACAATACCCGAATTTGTATATCAACAAATCCGGGTATCGAATTTAATTAGTTATTAAAGACTAATAGTTATTTTGCTTCAGCAGCCTTCTCAGCGTCTAGCTTCTTAACAACTTCGTCAATTCTGTGTGCAACTTCAATAAAGTCAGCTTCTACGAATCCTCTTGTTGTCATTGGAGCAGTTCCAACTCTAACACCACTTGTCTGCATTGGTGAACGCTTCTCGTTAGGAACGCAGTTCTTGTTGAGAGTGATTCCAGCTTCGTCGCACGCATTTTGAAGCTCCTTACCGGAGAATTCCTTATCCGAAAGATCAATTAGGAATACGTGGTTATCAGTTCCACCAGTAACGATGTTATATCCTAGCTTGAGCATCTCATCAGCAAATGCTGCGCAGTTCTTTACAACCTGTGCTGCATATTCCTTGAACTCAGGTCTTAGTGCTTCCTCAGCGCAAACAGCTTTACCAGCTATGATGTGCTCGAGCGGACCACCTTGTGCAAATGGGAATACTGCACTGTCAATCTTTTTAGCGAACTCTTCCTTGCAGAAGATCATTCCACCTCTAGGTCCTCTAAGTGTCTTGTGAGTTGTTGTTGTAATGATGTCAGCATATCCAAATGGGGATGGATGTGCTCCACCAGCAACTAGACCAGCGATATGTGCCATGTCTACCATAAATAGAGATCCAACGCTCTGTGCGATCTCAGCAAACTTCTCAAAGTCGATAATTCTAGAATAAGCACTAGCACCAGTGAGAATCATCTTAGGCTTAAGTTCCTTAGCCTTCTTCTCAAGGTCTGCCATATCGATAAATCCATTATCATCTACATTGTAGAAGTGAACATCGAAGAACTTACCACTGAAGTTAACTGATGATCCGTGGGTTAGGTGTCCACCGTTGTCAAGGTTTAGTGAAAGGATTGTATCACCTGGCTCTAGCACTGCGTTATAAGCAGCGAAGTTAGCCTGTGAACCACTGTGTGGCTGTACGTTTACGTGATAATCTGTATTGAATACTTCTCTCCACTTGTCGCAGCAGTACTCTTCAAGTTCATCAACGTATCTTGTTCCACCGTAGTATCTTCCCTTGTTTCCAGAGTGTCTAGCAACTGGCTTTGCAGGATATCCCTCTGCATACTTCCATGATAGGCAGCTTCCACAAGCAGCAAGAACTGCCTCTGAACAGTAGTTCTCGGATGCGATGAGCTCCACGTTATTCTTCTGTCTGTTGTACTCCTTCTCAATTAGAGCAGCAACTGTAGGAGACGTCTTTGCAATTTCAGCGATATTTTCTAGGTTATATCTGCTGTCATCGTAGCCATTTCTGTCAAACATTAATTTTCCCGTCCTTTCGATTGAAAAAAATTCTTATATCTCCAATAAGATATATGGATCCTAAAAAGAGCAATACGTCTGCACCAGACGCTAGTGCCCTATCAAAGGCTGTTTCTTCATCGCTGATAGCTGTTACAGCGATATTTTCGTCTTCAAGCAGTTTCTTGAGCTCTTCTGCTTTTAGAGCTCTTGGACTTACAGGTTCTGTTGCAATCACTTCATTACAACAAACTTTAGCAAGCCCCGTTTTGAGTATCTCTGTCATATTATGATACTCTTTATCGGCAAAACACCCGAAGACTGTCATTATCCTCTTATTCTTGAAAATGGTTTCTCTAAGTTCATTAAGGGTAGCCATGGCAGCCGTAAGTCCCTGAGGATTATGTGAACCATCTATAACTATGTATGGATTGCTCCTGAGGATTTCGAAGCGCCCCATATTTCTCGCATTCTCAAGCCCTTGCTTGATTTCCGAATCATCAATAGCGATTAAACCTCGATCCCTAATGCTTTTCACAGCTAGCAATGATGTAATTGCATTTCTAACCTGATGTTCACCTATGAGTCCTATCTTGACACCGTCCATCATGACTTCATCAGGCCCTTCACTGAATTCAAAATCAAAACTCATAAGTTCAGAATAATCATTTATTTTATATTTAGCAAGAGCTGCGTCGATAAATTTTGCATTCTTTTTCTTTGCAGTATCCGATATGACCTTTTTTACTTCAAGTTCCGGGGATTCCGAAACAACCGGAATCCCTTCTTTGATAATTCCAGCCTTCGCCTCAGCAATTTCAGCCAGTGTATCTCCGAGCATATCGACGTGGTCAAAGCCTATCTGGGTAATAACCGATACTAGAGGATGTGAAATGACATTTGTCATATCCATCTTACCGCCGATTCCAGTCTCGAGAATCACGATATCGGGTGACTGCTCCTTAAAATACACCAGTGCCGTAGACGTCAATATCTCGAACTCTGAGAAATATCCGAAGCCTTCATCATTCACCTCATCTGCAAAGGACATCACATAATTAGCAATCCTGCAGAAATCATCATCGCTGATATACTGCCTATCGATATCAAATCGCTCGTTATACTCCATCACATGTGGCGAAGTGAACACTCCAACTGAATAGCCCGCAGCTCTAAGCATAGATGCCATGAATTGACACACCGAGCCTTTACCGTTCGTACCCGCCACGTGGATGAACTTAAGCTCTTTCTCTGGGCTGCCTAGCAGTTCGAGAAGTCTTTTCATCCTCTTAAGACCAATCGGACCCTTCTTAGCTGTCATGCTCCATATGCGCTGAATAAGTTCTTCACTTGCTTTATTTGCCACTTGGTGCACCCATGGATTCAAGTCTCTTGATTACTGTTTCTAGCATCTCGCGATACTTATCGCCCTTTTGCTTCTCTTCTTCAACAACCGCTGCAGGAGCCTTTGCTACAAATCCCTGATTAGAGAGCTTCTTCTCTACACGAGCAACCTCGTCTTCAAGCCTCTTCTTCTCCTTCTCAAGTCTCTCACGCTCTGCTTCAAGTCTACTAGGTCAGCTAGTGGAATCAGGAGCTCTCCTCCAGTGAATACCGCTGAAACTACACCATCAGGAGTCTCGCTGCCAGTACTCTCAACCTCTATCTCAACAACGTTAGCTATTTTCTGAATGTGTGCAGCAATAGCATCAATTGTATCCTTAAGTGTATCAGTCTTGACGATTAGATTTAGTTTGCGGCTAGGTGCAGCATCTACTTCTGTTCTCGCATTTCTGATTACCTTGATGATTTCCTTCGCAGTTTCAATTCTTGCTACAGATTCACCATATGACTTTGCTCCATCGTATGTAGGCCATGATGCTGTAATCAACAAGTTATCATTGCTTTCAGCAGTCCCTACTTCTGCTGGTAGATATCCCCAAATCTCCTCCGTGATAAACGGCATGAATGGGTGTAGCAGCTTTAAGTAAATCCTTGAGGACACTCTGGAGAACAAATCTAGCAGTAGACTTATCTTCCTCATCATCGCTCCATAGTCTTGCCTTGACTAGTTCGATATACCAGTCACAATATTCATCCCAGATGAGTTCATATACCTTCTGACCTGCAAGTCCAAGCTCGAACTTATCTAGAGAATTTGTAATATCTGCTGCAGCTTCATTTACAAGCGAGATAATCCACTTATCTTCGTCTCTAAGCGCTGCAGTTTCAGCAGAAGCCATTGGCAGTAGGTTACCGTCGTCGTCCTGAAGATTCATGATTGTAAATCTTGAAGCGTTCCAAAGTTTATTAGCGAAGTTACGCGAGGACTCGAGTCTATCCCAGATGAACCTAGTGTCGTTACCAGGTGTGATACCTGTAATCAGCATAAATCTAAGCGCATCCGCTCCTACCTTATCGATTACTTCAAGTGGATCGATTCCGTTACCTAGGGACTTACTCATCTTTCTGCCCTGTTCATCCCTAACGAGTCCATGTAGGAATACGTATTCGAATGGTGGTTCACCCATAACTTCACAAGCTGAGAATACCATTCTGATTACCCAGAAAAATAGGATGTCATAGCCTGTTACCATAACTGAGTTTGGATAAAAATAGTCTAGTTCAGGTGTCTTCTCAGGCCATCCTAGTGTTGAGAAAGGCCATAATCCAGAGCTGAACCAAGTATCAAGTACGTCCTCATCTTGGTGGAAATGCGTGCATCCACACTTAGGGCATTCGCTTGGCATATCGTGGCTTACGACGATTTCACCGCAGTCATCACAGTAATATGCTGGAATTCTGTGTCCCCACCATAGCTGCCTAGATATACACCAGTCGTGAATATCGTTTAGCCAGTTTAGGTAAATCTTTTCAAATCTCTCTGGAACATGCTTTAGATTTCCAGACTTTGCCGCCTCAACCGCTGGCTTAGCGAGTTCTTCCATCTTGACAAACCACTGATCCGAAAGCTTCGGCTCGATGGCGTTGTGACATCTATAGCACTTCCCTACTGGAATAGTTAGATCTTCAATTTTAACGAGGAATCCAGCCTCTTCAAGGTCGTGTACCCAGGCCTTACGGCACTCATATCTGGTCATTCCCTCGTATTTGCCAGCTAGCTCATTCATCGTAGCATCATCGTTCATACAGGACATGATTTCAAGGTCATGTCTCTGGCCTACGAGAAAGTCGTTAGCATCGTGAGCAGGAGTAATCTTTACAGCGCCAGTTCCCTTCTCAGGATCTGGATACTCATCTGCGATTACAGGAATTTCTCTGTTCAAAATAGGTAAAATTACTGTCTTACCTACTAAATCAGTATATCTCTCATCTTCAGGACTTACAGCTATTGCAACGTCACCGAACATAGTTTCTGGTCTCGATGTAGCAACGGTGATGCCTTCTCCACCGTCCTTTGCAGGATAGCGGAAGTACCAGTACTTACCCTGCTCATCCTCATGCTCAACCTCTGCATCAGATAGAGATGTCATGCAGTCAGGGCACCAATTTACAAGTCTGTTGCCCTTGTATATCATATCCTTCTCGTAGAGTCTGATAAATAGCTCTGTTACGGCCTTGTTACATCCCTCATCCATTGTGAAACGCTCTCTACGCCAGTCACAGGAATCTCCGAGCTTTCGGCACTGCTTCGTGATCCTGCCTCCGTACTCTTCCTTCCACTTCCATGCTCGCTCGAGAAATGCATCTCTTCCGATATCTTTCTTGTCCTTGCCAGTCTCTTCACGTAGAGCATTGTTAACCTTAACCTCAGTTGCGATACTAGCGTGGTCGCTACCAGGTAGCCAGAGCGCACTATAGCCCTGCATTCTCTTCCATCTGATAAGGATATCCTGAAGAGTCTGGTCAAGTGCATGTCCCATATGAAGTTGCCCTGTGATGTTTGGAGGTGGCATAACTATGCAGTATGGCTTCTTGTCCCTATCAACCTCTGCATTGAAAGAACCATGCTCCTCCCACATCTCATAGATACGATCTTCAAAGCTCTTGGGATCGTACGTTTTAGCAAGATTTTTACCCATTTTTTACTCCTAAATTCCTATTATTATCAACCTCTGCAGCTTCATACATCCTGCTGCAAAGTATTCGATCTACGTTCGGCACAAGCCAGTTTATTCCTCGGAAAAAACTTCGTGCCTGATGTTCTCCATCCTATTGTCCACATCAGCGAGTATCTCGGAGCAAATCTTCAATTTGTTCTGAAGCTCCTCGCTCAGTGCACCTTCATTCTTGTACTTAAGCTCATGTTCCAAACTTGCCCACGTATCCATAGCGATGCTACGGAACTGCATCTCAACGGGAATCGAGAGCTTCTTGCTGACGAGGAATATCGGAACCTCTATAACAACATGCAAGCTCCTATATCCGCTCTCCTTAGGGTTTGAGCTATAGTCTTTAATCCTTATCAGCTTTATGTCCTCTTGTTTTAGTAGCAAGCTCGACAACCTGTATATATCATCTCTATAATTGCAGACAACTCTAACACCTGCTATATCGTAAATCTGCTTCCTAATCTCTGCAATGTTATTAAGCGGATCTTCTATGCCATATCTCTCAGCCTTGTCGAATAAGCTGTTAACCGACTTTAGTCTGTATTGAATGTGGTGAATAGGACCGTGATCATCATGCTGCTTGAAGTCATCGTCGAGGATCTCCAGCTTAGTCGAAATCTCTTTTATCGCAGCCTCGTACTCGAGCCTAATGTCAGCGATTTCTTGAAAAAAAGCTTCCTTGTCTCGTACAAGCTCAAGCTTATTTTTACTCAACCTTTCAGGATTGAGTATCTCATTAGTAATATTCATTCCTACTCTACGTCCTTTAAAATCAAATGCCTCTTGCAAGACTCTATTAATCAAATATATCTAGACACGTTCTGCAGCTTTCACAACATTGCGTAGAAGAAGCGCAGTTGTTACCGTGCCAACTCCACCTGGAACAGGTGAATAACTTAGTGATGTAGGCATGCCCTCAGCTTCAAGCGCACCGGAATCGAAGTCGCCTGCGAGCTTTCCGTCCTTGCCTGTACCTGTGCCGACATCTATGATTATCTGACCGTCATGGAATAGCTCTGGGCTATATGACTCAATTTGGCCTGTTGCGAGCACAACAACATCAGCTCTCTCACAAGCTTCTCTTAGGTTCTCATCGGTAGTTCTTGTATGGCATACGGTAACAGTAGCATTTGCATTCATCATCATGAGCATAAGTGGCTTGCCGACTCTCATGCTTCTACCTACAATTGTTACCTGCTTACCTTTGAGGTCAACACCATAGAACTTTAGTATCTCCATGCATGACTCCGCTGTGCAAGCATAGAATGCATTAGGATCATTTGCAAAAAGATTCGCATAAGAAGCATCAGTAATCGCATCGATATCCTTAGCTGGATTAAGGAGAGCACGTAGGCGCTCACCATCTATACCCTTAGGAAACGGCATAAGCATGATAATTCCATCGATATTATCATCGTCATTAAGCCTTGCGAGTACTTCCTCAGCAACCCCCTGTGACACAGTCTCCTCAAGGACTACAGGCTCGCATTCAATTCCATACTTTTTCGCTCTCTTGATGATAGCTCCCTCGTAATACTTCTCTCCATCGTCCTCACCGATTCTGAAAGTAGCAATCTTAGGAGCATTGCCTTTTTCAGCTAGCGTATTAACTCTTGAAATAATATCATGATCTATGGCATCCCTTACGGGTGCGCCCTTTAATAATGTATGCATATCTACTGTTTCCTCCGTATTTCTAACGTGTAAAACCATTTAATATTATAGCATAGTGACAAAAGAATTAGTACATTCTTTAAGCTAAACAACAAAAGTGTTATCACATATAATATGCAATAACACTCATTATTGTAATTAATTCAAAAACACATTTTGTGCTGACTTCAAGCATGTATTTCAGCGCCTCCTACTTTTCGAGAGCCGCCTTTGCGAGCGCATCCGCAAGATTGTTGTATTTATCACCAGAGTGACCCTTGACCTTTACAAAGCTAATTTTCATAGACTTGCGGCTCTCGCGAATGTACTCTTTGTACGCTCTCGTCATGTCTAGATTGGCCTTCCATTCATCATCTGCCCATTTTCCAACGCCCAGATAATCGTGATAAATAACAACCGAATCTATTCCATGCTCCTTACAGTACTCAATTGCTAGCTCTGCCCCCTTGATTTCACCAGCGACATTCCTTAATTTGCTTCCAGCATCGTCAGTATAAAGTTGGTTAAGCTCTACAGTCTCGCCATCTAAAAGGATTACTGCTCCAGAAGCGTAGTGTCCCGTCGCTACATCGTAGCTGCCATCGACATACGCCTTTACGATGCCATTATCCTTCTGCACTTCACTTTGTTCAGCTTTTTTCTGTGCGAAGTTATTCGGTTTAAGCTCCATACGTTCAAGCACTTCTGGACCAACAAACTCCTCCGCTTCGCTTAGTCTTTTAAAACCCTTGTATTCAGAATTTGGAAAGCCGTCAACCTGCATCTTGCACTCATCCCAGGTCGTATAGATGCCCGGATTCCTTCCGACTTTTACCGCATAGAACTTTTTATTCGCCACCTTTCTTTCCTCACTTGCTTCGAACTTTTTTAGAAATGATTTGCGATGAATTGGAGAACTCCCGAGTGTGCGTAGACCTTCGTAGTGAGCTGCTGTCCCGTATCCTTTGTTGCTAGCAAAGCCATATCCCGGATACTCAGCTTCAAGCTCCTTCATGAATGAATCTCTTGCGACTTTTGCGACTATAGACGCTGCTGCGATAGAGTAGCATGTAGCATCACCTTTTATTATCGGCTTCTTCGGTATGTCCTCAGCTTCTAGATCTACAGCGTCTATTAGAAGTATGTCGATATTTTCCCCGTTCGGAAGTTTATTCTGCACTTCTGCAATAGCACGATGCATCGCTAGCTTCGTCGCATTGAGAATGTTAATGTCATCGATTTCCTTTGCCGTCGCAATCCCGATTCCATAAGCTACTGCTCCTTCACAGATTTCCTTATAAAGTTTCTCTCGCTGCTTCTCAGTCACCTTCTTGGAATCATCAATTCCAGGAACTCTAAAATCTGCTGGCAATACAACGCATGCCGCGTAAACAGGTCCCGCAAGCGGTCCACGGCCTACTTCGTCTATACCAGCAATATTTTTCAGCCCTGATTCACGGAGCTCATCCTCAATCTGAAGTAGCTCCTGCATCCTTTTTATTTTCTTCTCTTCACGTTCTTTCTTCGCCATAGTCATATTCTTAACTCTTATATCAGCACGGATATGCCTCTAAATGCAGCATTTATGCTACTTTTGATTTATCCTCTCTAGAGTAATATTTCCAATAATTCCAGCTCTAAATTCATCTAGAATCGTACGTCCAGTTCTCTCGTAGTCAATACGCTTTCCAGACTGGATAAACCCTCGCTTTAGAGCAATTGCTTCCATGTCAGCGAGTACTGGATCTATAGGTTCTCCATACTCGTTATATTCTTCCTCGTCATCGCGCATAATGCCGTCTAGCTTGTATCTCGCAACAAGTTCATCTGGGTAGTTCGATCTAAGAACCTTCAGTAGTTCATATGCCAGATCTTGAACGTTGAGAATCTCATCCTTTAATGCTTCCACAAAATGCAAGATTTAGCCCTACATGAGGATCCTCGAACTTCGGCCAGAGAATTCCGGGTGTGTCTAGAAGCTGCATGCCATTTTCAAGTGTAACCCACTGCTTTCCCTTGGTAACACCAGGTCTGTCTCCTGTCTTTGCACTCTTCTTACCGATTAGTCTGTTGATAAAAGACGACTTACCAACATTAGGCACTCCCACAATCATCATGCGAAGCGGCCTCTTGAGGGCACGTGCTTTGTTACGCTCTATCTGATATTTGTCTAAAACTTTGTAAAAAGCTTTTATATTGTCACCATTTCTGGAATCTATAGGCAGGGCAATATCTCCAGCCGCCTCAAAGTAGTACTTCCACTCGTCAGTAGCATGCTTATCAGCGAGATCGCACTTTCCCAGAATTACTACTCGTTTTTTCCCAGAGATTAACTCATCTATTATCGGATTTCTACTAGATAGCGGAATCCTACTATCTACTATTTCAACTACGAGATCTACAGCCTTAAGATTTTCCTGTATGAGCTCGCGTGTCTTCTTCATATGCCCTGGATACCAGTTAATGTTATTAATCATAATTTCTCCTAAGAAAAATGCATACCGCAGCAATCTGCCGAGGTATGCATTATTATCCTTGCTTGTAAGCTAAGACTATTTCGCCTTCTTGATTCTTGCAGCCTTACCTGTTCTCTCACGCATGTAATTAAGCTTAGCTCTTCTAACGCGACCCTTCTTAACTACCTCGATCTTGTCAACCTTAGGTGAATGCATTGGGAAAGTCTTCTCAACACCAATTCCCTGTGCAAGTCTTCTTACAGTGAAAGTCTGAGAAATGCCTCCATTCTGCATCTTGAGCACATATCCTTCGAATACCTGGATTCTCTCTCTCTGACCCTCGATAATTCTAACGTGTACCTTTACAGTATCACCGACATTGAACTCAGGAACATCATTCTTCTTATAGTCCTGTGTAATCTGATCTAAAATATTCATAGTTATTCCTCCTCTCTCTCAAAGACGTTCGTAGCATGTTTCTTCTTCGAGCCTCACTCGTTACTTGCATAGCTAGAGGACCGTCCGTAATAACTTATGTATAATATCATACCCCTGCTGTCATTGCAAGGGTTAAAAAGCCCATTCTGTTAAAAAAGCCCGCTTAGGCGGGCTTTAAATTACGCTCTTGGATGCGTTCTACTATATACATCCTTAATTCTGATGTTGGTTACGGATAGATAAGCGATACCTACAGACATGTCGTCGAAGCCCATAAGCTCCTGAAGCGTCTTTAAGTCACCACCATTCTGCAAAATATGTACAGCGAAACTATTTCTAAGAATCTGAGGAGTCATGCGGTCCTCGATACCAATCATAGCACCATACTCTTTAAGCATCTTCCAGATTCCTTGCCTTGTCAGCGGCTGTCCTCTGAAGTTAATGAATACATAACTGTCGTCTGTAGCTTCTGTGCGTGATAAGCCAGAATACGCAGTTTCCTTATATCTGCGGAGAGCTTTCTGTGCATACGAACCAAGCGGTACGATTCTGCTCTCACCTTCTCCGTCACGAAGCGTTACAAAGTTCATCTTGAGATTTATATCCTCAAACTTAAGACGTACAACTTCAGTAACTCTAGCACCTGTTCCATACATAAACTCAAATAGAGCCGTGTCTCTGATACCCTTTACAGTATGATCAGGTAAAGCAAGCAGCTTCTCTACCTCTTCAACAGAGAGAAATTCAATCTGTCTCTTATCATTCTTTGCAGACTTAATCTTAGAGAACGGATTCTCGGTCACCTCCCCAGTTTCGATTCCATAGTCGTAAAATGTTCTAAGTGACGAGAGCTTTCGATTGATTGTCGCCTTAGACTTGCTCGCGTTGTTCAAATCCAAAATATAAGCAATCGAATCACTTTCCTTGCAATCAGCTAGTTCTCTACCACTATGATTTTCAAGGAATCTCGCAAACGAGATAACATCCCTTTTGTAAGCCACCAAAGTATTGTCAGCTTTCCCTTTTGTGTCACGCAGATAAGTAATAAATTCATTAATCATAACCTAACCCCCCGTTATAACTACATGCACCTATTCTAGATAATCCCCGCATTCTTAGCAAACAGTACACCTGCAACCGTCTTGCCATCTTCAATATTCCCGGACATTATCTGTCTAACGACCTCTTCAGGTGTCATTTGAACGATATCGATATCTTCTGTCTCATCGAAATCGGTTTTCCCTGGGCTGAGATTATGACAAGCATAAAACTCTAGTATCTCTTCAGAATACCCAACGCATGGCGCCATTCTAAAGAGCTTAACCACTCGTCCCGCTGAATACCCCGTCTCTTCTCTGAGCTCACGCTTTGCTGCGTCTTCGAACGACTCTCCAAGGTCCACCTTGCCAGCTGGTAGCTCGACAACCTGCCTGCCGAGAGCCTGTCTCCATTGTTTTACAAATATAATTTTGCCATCTTCTGTAATCGGAATAAGTACAGCAGCTCCCCCATGCACAACTATGTCCCTAAAAGACACCTTGTCATTAACTGCTAAAACCTTATCCCTTCTTATGTCAAAAATCTTTCCCTTGTATACAATATCCGACTCTAATGTTTTCTCCTCATAAGCCATAAATATTTCTGTATACCCTCCATTTACTAATATAACTTTATCACAACTTGAGTAAACAACTTGCTATTTATACTTAAAAAATACAAAAAACATTAGAATTTCAGCTTTAATTTTGCATATTTTTCAGAAAAAATAAAATCCCTCGTAATTGTACTTAAAAACGAGGGATTTTGCAAATTATGAATTATGTGTTGCTCTCATATCACACACGCACATGCGCAAGAAATAAGATACGCTTAAATATTATCACTGAAAGAATTCCCTTTCAGCACACTTTTTACTTACACCTAATAAAGACCTAAATTAGCTGCAAATGCATACATGAAGCGCATCTTCCACTTCTTCCATGTATTTGTATGTGCAAACTCATCGAAGCCACCTCCTCTAATCTTTACGCTGCTGACCACACCTTGTCTATAATAATCTGGAATCTCTTCTAGCGCTCTCTTAAGACAGTCCAGCTTGACAAGTGCATCATCTAGTCTGTGATCATCTTCCGCACCTTGATTTGAACTCCTCACGATTCTCTCTAATCTCTCCATATCGCGAATCATCCATACACACTGATAATAGACTTCTCTCGGGAGACTGTGCTCTCCTTCAACTCGATATTGATACTCTTTCATACATAGCTCCTCCTTTACAAAACCATTCTATTGAAAAGAAAGACAAAAATAAATGGACCTGCGTAAACAGGTCCAAATATGTCGATAATAGTTAATAAAACTAAAGATATTAATGATTAATCTTCAGGCTGAAGATAGCTGATATACGGTAGACCTCTGTACTTCTGGTCAAAATCAAGTCCATATCCTATGATAAATAAATCATCAACAGTAAATCCGATATAGTCCGCTTCGAAGCCAGTAGTGCGGCGTGATGGCTTATCTAGCATAGTGCAAACCTTGATAGTCTTTGGATTCCTCTCCTTAAGCTTCTCAAGCAGGAATTTGAGTGTCGTTCCAGTATCTACGATATCCTCTATGATGAGAATATTTTTCTGATAAAGGTTCATGTCGGTATCCATCTTTATCTTAACCACACCCGAGCTAGTAGTGCTTGAACCGTAGCTGCTCGCCTTGATGAAGTCGATACTAGTGTCAATAGTCAGCTCCTTGAGTAGGTCGCACATCCAAGGTACAGAACCCTTAAGCGTGCCTATAACGATAACCTCTTCCCCTTCAAAATCCTTTGAAATCTGTTCCGCAAGCTCCTTTGCACGTGCTCTGATCTGTTCTTCTGTGTATAGAATTTTGCCAAAGATTCCACTTTCAGAAGCCTTAATATTAGCCATTTGTTTTCCTCCGCTCTTAATTAATCATCATTTTCTTCAAAATTTTCACAGCTTTCCAGCAATTGCTCTATTTCTCCCAATAGAAGGTCATGTCCTGTCCGCTTTAGTGCGCTAACTGGAATTATCTTATCTTCCTTGCTCATCCCTAAAGTTTTGCGAATCTCCGAGATGTTTTTGCTGCGCTGATTAGACGATACCTTGTCAGCCTTGGTCGCCACAACGATGCCATCTAAATTATAGTACTTGAGATACTCATACATCTGAACATCTTGTGCTGAAGGCTGGTGCCTTATATCCACAAGCTGAATCACTTTTAGCAGTCCTTCTCTATTTTCAAGGTAGCCCTCCATCATAGCTCCCCACTTCTCTGATTCAGACTTTGACACTCTGGCATACCCGTATCCTGGAAGATCGACAATTCTAAACTCATCATTGACTCTATAGAAGTTAATTGTTCTAGTCTTACCTGGACTACCACTAACTCTTGCTAGGTTCTTTCTTCTCGTCAGCAGGTTAAGTAACGATGACTTGCCTACGTTTGATCTACCAGCAAAAGCGATTTCAGGTACACTTGGTTCTGGATACTGTGCAGCTTTAACTGCAACTGCTTCGAGTTCGGATTTATTTATCTGCATCTCTCATCCTCTTTGTCTATTTGCTTTTAGCTTCTTCTTTACCAGACTTATCCTCAAGGATTATCTCCTTAAATGCATCCTCTGCTGTCTCAAGGAATACAAACCTGATCTTTTTGCGTACGGAAGCTGGTATTTCTTCAACATCGCGCTTGTTGTCAGCAGGAAGCAAAATCTTTCTGATTCCCTGTCTATATGCCGCGAGCACCTTTTCCTTAATTCCACCAACAGGCAAGATTCTACCTCTCAGCGTAATCTCTCCAGTCATAGCAACATCTCTTCTGACCATGTTGTCAGATAACACCGAGAAGATCGCAGAACACATGGTTATACCTGCGGAAGGACCATCCTTTGGTGTTGCACCCTCTGGAATATGAACTTGAATATCGCTTTCCTTGAATACGCTATCAGGTATGTCATAATCTGAAGCTATCGATCTGATATATCCGAGTGCAGCTTGTGCCGACTCCTTCATCACATCACCCATCTGACCAGTCAATATGAGCTTTCCGCTTCCTGGCATCTTGAGTGTTTCGATTTCAAGTGTAACTCCGCCGACAGCTGTCCATGCCATTCCTGTCGTCACACCAACCTGTGGGCTTAAATCATCAAGATCTTCTCTATATATCTTTTTACCAAGATACTTTTCGAGGTTCCTAGAAGTAATTAGATATTTATGTTTTTTATCTGTAACGATATTCTTAGCCACCTTGCGGCAAATTGAGCCAATTGCACGCTCCAGATTGCGAACACCAGCCTCCCTAGTGTAGTAGTTGATAATATCACGTATAGCAGATTCTGAGAAGGCAAGCTGGCTTTTCCTAATCGCATGCTCCTTGAGCTGCTTAGGTATCAAATAAGTCTCAGCAATATTGACCTTTTCTTCTTCGATATAACTCGAGAGTTCAATCACTTCCATTCTGTCGAGCAGTGGTCTTGGAATCGTCTGCGTGGTATTTGCAGTGGTGATAAACATCGCCTTGGATAGATCAAACGGCACTTCGAGATAGTGGTCCGTAAACGTCTTGTTCTGCTCTGGATCTAGCACCTCAAGTAGTGCAGATGCAGGGTCTCCCCTGAAATCATTTCCAATCTTGTCAATCTCATCTAGCAGGAACAGCGGATTGTTCGTACCTGCTTCGATAAAGCTGTTGATTACTCTACCCGGAATTGCTCCTACATAAGTCCGTCTGTGACCTCTGATTTCCGCTTCGTCCCTAACACCACCTAGTGACATTCTCACGAATTTTCGATTAGTAGCATGTGCTATCGAGCGAGCAATAGAAGTCTTACCGACGCCTGGAGGACCAACGAGACAGATTATAGGCCCTTTTGCACCCTTTGTAAGATGCATAACAGCAAGCTGCTCTAGGATTCTCTCCTTAACCTTAGTTAGGCCATAATGCTCATTATTAAGCGTTTTTTCAGCCTTCTTGATGTTTGTATTGACCTTGGCCTCTTTGTTCCAAGGAAGCTCAAGAATCGTCTCTATATATGTCCTGCTGACATTTGCATCAGGACTCATCATGTTCATCTTACGGAACTTGTTTATCTCCTTGCGGATCTTTTCGTCCACCTTTTCGTCAAGCTTGAGCTCCTCAAGCTTCTTGAGCCATTCGTTAGCCTCATCCTCAGTGTCATCATCGTTCTCTCCGAGCTCCTCTTTGATTACATTGAGCTGCTCGCGAAGATAATACTCACGCTGACCTTTATTCATATTCTGCATAACTCTATTGTTGATGCGCTTTGTTAGTGCCAGAACCTGATTCTCTCTCGAGATGGTCTCAACTAGCTGTTCTATCAGGTCATTTACAGAATCGAGTTCCAGGAGTCCCTGAAGTAATTCGAATGGCACATCAAGTTCTCCAGCGATAATATAAGCAAGTGCCACTGGATCCTCTACTCCGTCAATTAGAGCACGAGCAGCTGCCTCTCCAGCATTGCTCATCTCAACGTACCTAAAGTATGTCTGCTTAAGCACTCTAGTTAGCGCAGTTATATTAAGTTCATCGCTCTCTTCAGAAGCGGCGTCAGCCACTTCATAGTCACAATAAAGCGTATCATCCTCGTCATACACCGCCGAAAGTTTTACGCGGCTTCCACACTCTGCGAGCACTCTCACGTATTCCTCATGGCGCTTTACAACTTGCTTTACACGAATTTCCACACCTGTCATGAAGATATCTTCTTCTTTTGGTGCATTTATAGAAATGTCTCTCTGAGTTGCTACGACGAGACACTTGTCCTCGTTCATAGCCGCATCTAGCGATTTCAGCGACTTATCTCTTCCAATATCAAATCCCACTATTGTATTTGGGAAGAAGGTCTGTCCCCTAAGTGGTATGAATGGTACTCTTACTTTCATACGCCCTCCTCAAGTCCCTATACCACAAGGCGGCATCAAAATATTAATGCCGCCCTGAGATATCATTTGAAATTTTATGCGTCCTTTGCCTCAATTTCAGAATCTGTCATAAGAACAGGCATGGTTCCCTTTTCGACAGTTTCCTTGGTAACGATGCACTTACGCACATCTTCCCTTGATGGCAATTCATACATGACATCTGTCATCATGCTCTCAAATATCCCTCGCAGGCCTCTAGCACCTGTCTTAAGTTCAATTGCCTTGTTAGCAATGGCTGAAATAGCCTCGTCTTCAACTTCAAGCTCTATATCATCCATAGAAAGCATGGTCTTATACTGCTTGATAAGCGAATTGCGTGGCTCCTTCATAATCTTGCTAAGAGCTTCTTCACTCAGTTCATCAAGTGAAACGATTACAGGAAGTCTTCCTATCAGCTCCGGAATAATTCCGAACCTCAGCAAATCTTCTGGCTCAACTAACGACAAAATAACCTTCTCATCGATATCATGAGCTGAGTCATTTGTAGAGTTAAAGCCTATAACCTTATTTCCAAGCCTACGCTTGATTATAGTCGAAAGTCCAGCAAAAGCACCGCCGCATATGAATAGCACATCCTTTGTGTCGAAGTGAATAAACTCCTGCATCGGGTGTTTTCTTCCGCCCTGAGGTGGTACATTCGCAACTGTTCCTTCGATAATTTTGAGTAGCGCCTGCTGGACACCTTCACCGCTTACATCTCTCGTAATCGATGTGTTCTCAGACTTACGGGCAATCTTATCAATCTCATCAATATATATGATTCCCTTCTGCGCTCTCTCTAAATCTCCATCTGCAGCCTGATATAGTCTGAGCAGAATGTTTTCAACATCCTCACCGACATACCCCGCTTCTGTAAGCGATGTAGCGTCTACGATAGCAAACGGAACATCTAGGATACGTGCCATCGTCTGGGCTAGCAAAGTCTTGCCACTACCAGTAGGACCGAGCATCAGAACATTACTCTTCTGAAGTTCAACTGCATCCTTTTCCTTCTGAGCTGCATTATTCTCTAGATATTTAATTCTTTTGTAGTGATTGTAAACAGCAACAGCAAGGCTCTTCTTAGCAGCTTCCTGTTCTATTACATACTCTCCTAACTCTGCCGCAATCTCCTTTGGAGTTGGTAATGAAGTCAGGCTCTCTTGCACTTCCCTAGGAGTTCCATCATCCTTGAGCAGTTCTGAGCACAGTTCAATGCATTCATTACAAATATTTACATCCTGACCCACAATTATACGTCTAACCTGAGAGCTTGTCTTGCCGCAGAAGGAGCACACTAGTTCATGTGGATTATGATTATTCTCCAACTCTGCCCCCTTTACCTACTCAACTCTTCCTTGGATAGAACCTTATCTATCAAGCCATATTCAACAGCTTCTGGTGCAGACATGAAATTGTCACGATCAGTATCTCTTAGGATTGTCTCGTAAGGCTGACCTGTCGCCTCTGCAAGAATGTTATTGAGCTTGTCCTTAGTTTTCTGCATCCACTCTGCTTGGATTTTGATGTCTGATGCCTGACCCTTAGCACCACCAAGTGGCTGGTGAATCATTATCTCAGCATTAGGTAGTGCAAACCGCTTACCCTTTGTACCCGCTGTCATGAGAACTGCTCCCATGCTAGCCGCCATTCCAAAGCAAATCGTTGCGATATCAGGCTTAACGTACTTCATCGTATCGTAGATGCCCATACCTGCCGTTACGGAGCCGCCCGATGAATTGATATAAATGTTGATATCCTTCTCTGGATCTTCGGCTTCTAGAAACAATAGCTGTGCAACGACAACGCTCGCGAGGTGATCATCTATTTCCTGATCAATAAAGATAATTCTATCTTTGAGCAATCTGGAATAGATATCATAGCTGCGCTCTCCGCCGCCTGTCTGTTCAACTACGTAAGGTATTAAACTCACTATGCTTCCTCCTTATGGCAGATTTATATCAGACGGAGCTTACTTGCTCTCCTCTGTCTCTGCCTCTTCCTTCTTCTCAACAAGCTTAGCATTATCAAACATAAAGTCGATAGCCTTGCGTGTCTTTACATCCTCTGCGAAGAATCTTAGGTTCTCTTCGCCCATAACCTTCTTAACCTGTTCGATTGACTGGCCATACTGATCAGCGAACTTCTGTAGCTCTTCCTCAAGCTCAGCTTCTGTAGCTTCGATGCCTTCCTTAGCAACAACTGCTCTGATGAGAATTCTCATAGCAACTCTCTTCTTAGCATCTTCTCTTGCTCCCTCTCTTACATCATTAATTGTCTGTCCAAGAAGCTGCATATACTGGTCTAGAGATAGCCCCTGGTAAGCGAGCTGCTGATTCATCTCGTTAACCATTCTATCGATTTCTTCTTCTACCATTGCTGCAGGAACATCTACTTCATTAACTTCGCAAAGCTTATCAAGGAGCTCGTTCTTCATCTGAGCTTCGTCTCTATCCTTTGCGTTCTTCTCTAGGTTCTTCTTAACGTCAGCCTTGAGTTCTGCGAGTGTCTCAAACTCGCTTACGTCACTAGCAAGCTCATCATCAATTTCAGGAAGCACTTCTACCTTGATTTCATGTATCTTAGTCTCAAATAGGGCATCCTTACCTGCAAGATCCTTAGCATTATAGTTCTCTGGGAATGTGACCTTTACGTCTACTTCCTCACCAGCATCTTTACCGATTAGCTGATCTTCAAATCCTGGGATGAACTGTCCTGAACCTAGCTTAAGCTCAAAGTTCTCAGCCTTTCCACCATCAAAATGCTTTCCATCGATAGATCCATCGAAGTCGATAACTACTGTATCGCCTTCCTGAGTCTTGCGGCCTTCTACTGTTTCAAGTCTAGCCTGGCTCTTCTGGATTCTCTCGAGATCTGCATCAACGTCAGCATCAGTAACCTCTGAAGCAACCTTTGTTACTTCAAGGTTCTTATAGTTCTTAATCTCAACCTCTGGGAATAGCTGTACAGTTGCTGTGACTGTAATATCCTCACCCTTCTTAACTTCGCCAACCTCAAGCTGTGGATTAGCAACAACTTCAAGGTCTAACTCTACTACTGCTTCCCCGGATAAGCCTTGTTGAGTAGACCATTTAAGGCCTCATCATAGAAGATGTCCTCTCCGTAGTTGTTCTCGATGATTTTTCTAGGAGCTTTGCCCTTACGGAAACCGTCGATTGAGAACTTATCCTTGTTCTTCTTGTATGCATCTACAATCGCATCTTCGAACTCAGCAGCTGTAAATACGATGGTGAATTTAGCGATGTTTTCTTCCTTTGAGATAAGGTTAGTGTTCATTATATATCCTCCTAATTTTTGGTTCTTAAATAATTAATGTTGATATTATGTGATGTATATGGAGCTACGCTGTAATTACTCAGCAAAGCCCTTCTGCAGCTTGGAAATATTCTCAGTCTTGAGATTGTACTTCTCCGCTAGTTTGCATGCAATGTATTTGAAATCATCTTCGCTTCCATGATACCACTCGAGCTCCATCTCAGAGATAGGCACCTCTCCTGATTCTCCGTGAACGGCACCTACGTCAAAAGAAAGTGCGCTTATAGAATCGCCAGTATCGATTTGAGTAGCTTACGCGTAAAATCCATTCTCATAACTTCTTTCAACTTCTTGCTTCCTGCTGCCTTGATAAGCACATCATATGCTTCACTTGATTCGAAGGCTTCAATGTCAGGCTCCATAGCGAACCTTTCATCATTTATAACGAGATTGAATTCCTCTCGCGAGTGAAGACCATCTTCAACCTTGTTGTCCCACTTTACTGTAGCTGTGATACGATCATTCTCATATCTCACCCTATAGGCAATCCCCGCTTTGCGAAGGTCAAGGTCATCTGTGTCGAAATAAATCGCCTTCATGTCAATCTCTTCTAATGCGTTGCGATCAACATAATCATCAAGCATAGAATCGTTTAAAATCTTATCAACAATAGACGAGTCATCGATGCAAAATTTAAACTCTGTTTCCATATAAACTCCCAATAGCCGCTAGTGCGGCATTTTTCGTAATATCAATTGATTTTACATAAAACCATTGATTTTGTCAATGCGAGAGCCGCTTTAGCACTCAGTTTTGAGCATATCTACACACTTTTTACATAAAAAATACCGCTTTCGCGGTATTAATCATCTAATTTCTTTAATTTTATTTTTGTATCGTACCCTTCAAATAGCGTATCTGTCATTCTCAAGAAGTTTTCCGACAAGTCGCTGGCATAGAATCTGTCTGGAAAGTCATTTTCTCCCGCCAACATATCATTTTCTGTTAGTATATTAACTACATCGCTGATAACCTCTGCCGAAGAATTGTAAAGCTTGAGGTTGGGATATATCTTTTTTATATTACTCGCAATAAGCGGATAATGTGTACAGCCGAGAATAAGACTATCTAGGTTATTCGCCTTCACGAAATCATCCATATAGTACTTGATAGTGAGATCCATAATCTCATTATCTATGATGCCTTCCTCAATGAGCGGAACAAACGCTGGACACGCCAAACTATATGTATTGATATTCGGATTGAGAGCATGAATTCTTTCAGCATATACCCCACTCTCTATCGTAACCTTTGTACCGATTATTCCAACATTATAAGCACCATCTGCAGACACGCGTCTTGCTGTCGGATCGATTACGCCAACTATCGGCACTTCAGGATGTTTCTCCCTAAGCATATCTAGCGCCATAGCTGTAACGGTGTTACAAGCGATTACAATCAGCTTAACATTCTTGCTCACAAGGTAATCGACTATCTGTGTGGAAAACTTACACACCGTGTCTGGTGACTTAGAGCCATACGGAGTTCTCGCAGTATCTCCGAAGTAGAGAACCTTTTCATTTGGAAGAGCGCGCTTTAGAACGGGTACACTAGTAAGCCCACCAAGTCCTGAATCAAAAAAACCTATTGCTCTATTATCCATCTCCATCTCCTTAATAAAAAAACGAGGTTCTGCATAAACCTCGCCCATGTGGTGCGGATGGAGGGACTCGAACCCTCATGACTATTCGTCACACGGACCTGAACCGTGCGCGTCTGCCAATTCCGCCACATCCGCTCATACAGTTTCTAACTGAAATTGACAAGCGATATTATACAATAATTGCCTTATATTGTAAATATTAAATACTCACAGTAAAACCGCGCTGACGGAATCAGCGCGGCGATATAATCTATCAAATATATTATTCGTCTTCCTCTGCCATTGCTGCTTCAAAAGCCTTTACAGCAGTATTGAACTCTTCCTCATCATCGATATCTACGATATCAAATGTATCAGCATCGATATCCTTATATCCATAGATGTATACATCATCAGTTCCATCTATTGGAGCAAGAGCAATATACTCCTTGGAGTCAGCTTCGAATGTTCCTAGAACATCGCAATCAACTGCAGTTCCATCGTCAAATTCTAGAGTGATTATATCCTCTTCTTCTTCAATCATGTTACGTTCTTCCTGAGACATAGTTACTCTCCTTTTCTCTATCTGTGTTAGGTTAATATAACATTAATATGTTCATTTATCAATGTATTTCCGTTATTTCTTGCTAAAGTATTCGATTATGCTCTCCGCAACCTTACTGTTAATGGTATCGCAAGCGATAAGTTCGTCGTAGCTAGCACACTTTATCGATTCGATATCTCTGAAATGTTTGAGCAGTTCTTTACGTCTCGACGGACCAATCCCTGGAATTTCTTCTAGCACAGATTTCGTCATAGCAGAAGTTCTTCTGCCTCGCTGGAATGTTATCACAAATCTGTGAACCTCCTCCTGTATGCGACCACAATAGCTGTATAGCAAAGGTTCTCCTTCGAGCTCTATTTCTGAGCCATCGCTAAAAACGATAGCCCTCGTTCTATGAACGTCATTTTTTGCAAGACCGACTACCGGAATTGACATGCGTAGTGCCGAAACAACCTTCTGCACAGCATGAACCTGTCCGAGACCTCCATCTATGAATAGTATGTCAGGATATGTGTTAAACCCAGAGTCACCATCTTTTGCACGCTTTAGGCGCCTATAGATAACCTCCTGAAGCGAAGCGTAATCATCCCCTTCCGCATCTTCACTCTTAATCTTGAACTTGCGATAATCGTTTCTGATTGGCTTGCACCTTCATATACGACCATAGCTCCTACGGTATCGAGTCCGTTCATATTAGATATGTCATAAGCTTCTACCCTATACTCGCGCTCTTCACCATCTTCGATAATATACGGAATTGAACCTTCAATCTGAGCTGCCTTTTTGATAAGCCTTGTAATCTCATCGCGAAGATTATCTTTTTTCTCCGCATCACGCTCCGCTCTCTCATCGAGTCCTTTTACAACCTGCAAAGAATCATTAATTGCTAAGTCTAGAATAGCTTTTTTTTCGCCACGCTCCGGCAAAATTATCTTTGTACGATGCAGAGTATCGCTCTTCGCCTTTGCATTCTCTTCATTCGTGTTGTCGAGAAGGGCAATGATGAGAGACTCTTCTTCGATGTGTTCCGTGAGCAAAATCTCCTTAGGCAGCCTAGCACTTCCCGTGTAATACTGCTTGATAAAAGCCGATACCATATCGCTTCTAGTGCTACTCTGATCTGAGTTGTATTCATCCATATAATGAATTTCTCGTCCGATAAGCTTACCCTCACGCACTTTGTACTGAGCGATAATTTCGCTATTTTGCGTTACTAGTGGAAGCAGCACGTCAATGTCTCTATCCGCAGCCATCGTAGCTCTTTGTGTCTCCCCAAGTGCTTTAAACGCATTTATGTAGTCCCTGTATTTGGCAGCTTCTTCATACTCCATCCTTTCAGATGCAGCCATCATTTTTTCTTTGAGTTCCTTGATTAACTTCGCATCCTTGCCGCTAAGAATCTTGAGAATACTATCTATCATCTCATCATACTCGACCTTATCTGCAGCATTTATGCAAATACCCTTGCATTTTCCGATATGATAATTTAAACATGGTCGAAAATTTGTCGGAAACTCTTTGGTCTTACATTTCTTGACAGGATAAATCTCGTCTATTAGTTTGATTATCTTCGTAACAGCTCCGCTATCCGAATAAGGACCGAAATACTTATTGCCATCTCGCTTCACTTCTCTAGTCCTTATCACCCTCGGAAATTCTTCGCTAGTCGTCACCTCTATGTAAGGATATGTCTTTCCATCCTTGAGCAAAATATTGTATTTAGGCATGTACTTCTTGATGAGATTACACTCTAAAATGAGTGCCTCCATCTCTGTAGCACATGTAATGTAATCAAATTCCGCAACGTTATCAACCATCGCACGCACTTTCGGAGAATGCTGCGATGATTTATGGAAATACTGCGAAACACGATTTCTTAACTTAATAGCCTTGCCAACGTAAATTACGTTACCAAGGCTATCCTTATGCATATATACTCCCGGCGAGAGAGGTAATTTTTTAAGTTCTTCTTCGATGTTAAACATTAAATGTTCCCTATATTGTCTATCCTATTTGTAAGTCCAATTTCGCCTTCGTCTATCCTCTTCAATTTCAAGTCTCTTTTTCGCAATTTCCCTAATCTTCTCCTTGTGCTTTCTAGCTCTCATCCTCTTCTTACGCCTCTTAATGTTTCTAGCACGAACGAAGAGCAATATTATTATGAACAGAATCAGACAAATTATTACCGTCGTCATATTAGAAATATAAATATACGATGGTGGCCAGCCGACCCTTACATCTTCCTTAACAACAAGATCTACAGTTCCAGTCAGTTCATTAGCAACGTATATTCGATACTCTCCAACCTTGTCACCAGCTTTTAACGGCGCTTCAACATTATTGAAAATCACTGGTTCAGTCTTGATAAGGGAATCGCTCCCCTCTGGAGGTATATAGACAAATCCTTTGCTCGCAGTGTAAACCTTCAGTCTAGTTTTCGCGCCATGCTTTACCTTGACCTTGCCAATCTTTACGCCTTTTTTGATGATGACTTTCTGTGTAGCCTTTTTAAATCCATAATTAAATAGCTTAGTTGCATCACCAGGCGACTTTCCTTCCGCTTCGTCAAAGCACGACTACAAGATTCATATCGTTATGAGTTGCGTATGCGAGGAAGACCTCTTTGCCCTCAGGTTCCGTAAGCTTGGAGTATATTCCACCCTTGAACCCCCTGTAAGAATCGCTACCCGACATAAACGGGTGAGAGTTTGTAATTTTCTTATCACCTTCACCATCAGTTACCTTCACTGTGTGGCTAGCTTCACCCGACATTCTTTTGATAGCTCCGTATTGATAAGCAGCCTTCGCAATCTTTGCCGTATCTTCAACTGTAGAATACTGGTCTGTATCGTACTCACCAGTTGCGTTTGTATATCTTGTATTGACTAGCCCAAGCTGCTGAGCCTTTGAGTTCATCTGGTCAACAAAGTTTGCCTCTGAACCAGCTGAATAAATTGCCAAAGCCTTGGCAGATTCAGCATCTCCCGACATCAGCATGGTGTACATTAGGTCTTCTACTTTAATGCTAGAACCTGACGGAAAAGTTGTTCCCGCTCCATACATATCGTCAGAAATCTGGACATTGTTCTTATATTCTTTATCATCGTGCATATTATCGATAGCTACCATTGCCACCATAAGCTGCACTGTGCCCCCTGGCTGGAGCTTCCTGTCTTTGCGTGACGAGTAAACCACTTCACTCGTAGACGCCGAAAGGACGACCGCCGATTCCGCCTCAATCTCAGGGGCAGCAATGGTGCTCGTCTTGGTTTTAGCCTTCTTCTTGGATTTAGAAGCAGCAAAGCTTGTATTAATATTGATGGTGACCATCAATGATGACACCAGAAGCATCACCATGACGGTCACCAAAATTCTTACAAGACTTTTATTAATATTTTTTGAATTAACAGCCTTGTTACTTGTTCTCATTCTCAAACTTTTCCATATAAGCAACGAGAGCTTCAACACCTTCTAAAGGCATTGCATTGTATGTGCTTGCTCTCATTCCGCCAACAGTTCTGTAACCAGCAAGGTTAATCATACCCTTTTCCTTTGCGCCAGCGATAAATTTCTTGTCGAGCTCTGGATCGCCAGTCACAAAAGTAATGTTCATCAGCGATCTGTCTTCCTTAGCAACTGATGGCTTGAACATCTCGCTCTTATCAAGGTAGCCATATAGAAGGTTAGCTTTTTCAACATCCCTCTCGTGAGTAGCCTTTACACCACCATTTTTAAGAAGATACTTGAACACTTCACCAGCAATATAGATTGGATAGCATGGAGGTGTGTTGTACATCGAACCCTTCTTAGCGTGAGTTGCATAATCTAAGTATACTGGAGTATTAGCAGGAGCCTTTCCTACGAGGTCCTTTCTAACGATTACGATTGTAACACCAGCAGGTGCAACATTCTTCTGCGCGCCGGCATAGATTAGACCGAACTTAGTGACATCAACTTCCTCAGAAAGAATGCAAGATGACATATCGGCTACTAGTAGATGATCACCTACATCAGGAACTTCGTTGCAATGTGTTCCGAAGATTGTGTTGTTGTAGCATATGTGAACGTAGTCTACGTCAGGTCTGATGTCCTCTGGCTTAAACTTAGGAATATATGAGTAATTATCTTCCTCAGAGCTTGCAAGAATCTTAACATCACCAAACTTAGTAGCTTCTTCATAAGCCTTCTTAGCCCAGTTACCTGTGATGAGGTAATCAGCTTTCTTGCTGCCAGTTAGCAGGTTGATTGGAACCATGGAGAACTGAAGAGTTCCACCACCCTGAAGGAACAGAACATAATAATCATCAGGAATGTTCATCAGAGTTCTTAGATTCTTCTCAGCATCCTCAATAATCTGCTTGTACTCTGCCGATCTGTGGCTCATCTCCATTACAGACTCGCCTGTGCCATCGTAGTTGAGCATCTCCGCTGCAGCTTTCTCTAGTACCTCTACAGGTAGAGTTGAAGGACCTGCAGAGAAGTTAAATACACGTTCATTTGTAGCCATTTAAATACCTCCAAATTTGTTTCAAACTTACATAAATTGTAGCACTTTCAACATTGAATGTAAAGAATAATAATGCTATACTTAATATCGTAAATAGTGCATTTTTCAACACTTGCGGCAGCATGAATGCCGCATATCACACGATGGATGGGCTATTAAGCGAATTATTATTTTCAACACTTTGACCACGCCCCCTAACCTGGGAGGCAATAGGAGGTACTTAAGAATGGATAAGTTTAATATCGGTACGCTCAACAACATTTCACAGGTAGGTCTCGGAAGACTTACAGATAGATATGAGTTGACAGAAGATATAGACACAGCACACGGAGTTGTCGTTCGAAGCTTCAAGATGCACGACATGCAATTCTCCGACAATTTGATGGCTATCGGTAGAGCTGGCGCAGGGGTTAACAACATTCCATTAGACAGATGTGCTGATGAGGGCATCGTTGTATTCAATGCACCTGGAGCAAACTCCAATGCGGTTAAGGAGCTGGTTGTTTCAGCAATGATTATAGGCGCAAGAAACATCTGTGAAGGTGTTGCTTGGACCAATACCCTCGAGGGAGATGTTGCTGGGCAGGTTGAAAAAGGCAAGAAGCAGTTCGCAGGAACTGAGATTGCTGGCAAGACTCTCGGAGTTATCGGACTTGGCGCTATCGGAGCTAAGGTTGCTAACGCGGCTCATGCTCTAGGCATGAACATCGTTGGAAACTCTGTAGTAATTCACCCTATCCTCACTGCACCATGCGAGATGTATGATGATATCGCTGAGATGGTTAAGGTTTGCGATTACATCACAATCCACGTTCCTTCACTCCCAGAGACTAAGGGTATGATCAACAAGGAACTAATCGCTAAGATGAAGGACGGTGCTATAATCCTCAACTTCGCTAGACCTGATTTAGTAGTGAACGAGGATATCATAGCAGGACTAGAATCTGGCAAGCTCAGAAAGTACCTAACTGACCTTCCAAGCGAAGATTTAATCGGCAAAACTGGCGTAATCGCTACTCCACACCTTGGTGCTTCCACAGCAGAGGCTGAAGAGAACTGTGCTGCTATGGCTGTTGATGAGCTCATGGATTATCTAGAGAAGGGAACTATCAGGAACTCAGTTAACTTCCCTGCTGTTGAACTACCGGCTAAGGAAGGCTTTAAGAAGGTTAGCATATTATTCAAGGGCGAACTTGATGTTGAGGCTGCTGTAAAGGCTGCTTATGGAAGTGTTGATGACGTGTGCGTTGGCAAGAGTCGCTCAGAGTATGGTGCTGCGATTGCGCTCGTACCTGCAGATGCATCTGGCGAGCTATCTGGAGAAGGAATCCTCAGAGTTCGCGAGCTATAGGGAATACAGTGCTCAGGCTGTCGATTCGCTATGAATATGAAATGAGGTCTGTAATCGCACTAACAAACTTACTTGATAACACAAACTGCTGGCAGATGTGTAACGCATCTACCAGCAGTTTTAAATTCTTAATCAGATTAGTAATTTTGATTACTTCCGTAAAAAACGCACAGCTGACTTTCTCGCTTTCTCGATTGTTGCAGGTTCTTCACTTTCTACAGCGGATGAAGATATCCATCTTTTTCCAAATATGGTTTGTGCCGCTTCTATCATAATTCCCGAGGTATATAAATCCATTTCACTAGAAATTCCTTCGAGAAATGATAATTTAGTTCTTTCCTGTAATTCTTCTATTTTGACACGATGAAACATCATCTGCATAAGGCTAGATGCAGACCACGCTCGGCAAAGCGCTTCCTCATCATAGAGCAACTGATGCGCAAGCAATTCAATTTCATTCGATGCTCCTATCCAACCAATGGCAATGATGACTTTACAACGAAGGTTATCATTATTTGTATCTAAAAGCGAAACAAGAATATCACAGGCTTTATTACAAAACGGTAGATAAAATTCTCTATGCTTTAATTGCGATAATGCTTTTGCCAATAGATAAGCTGTGTATACTTTTATTTTTTCATCTATATTATCATCCAGTTTCCCAAATAAAAGTACTATCCCTTCTCTGTCATGTTTATAAAAACCATTTTCAAGATATAGATTTAAATTCTGTTCCCAGTCTTTGATAATAAGTTCATAGTGATATAAAATTTCATCACTTTCTGCTAAGTCGGCTGCGAATTTTATCCTCATGCCGGAATCAAATTTATTATTTTCCAACTCAAGGAAAGCTTTTTCTAAATCTGCCCTTGAAAGGTTGCTCCGACGAATTCTTTCGTCATTTATATCTTTCTTTATTTTATCAACCGCTTCTGCTGCCATTACTTCCCTTTCTTCTTGACCTAAAGTGCACCTAACAACCGTCTCTGTGTATTCTATAACCTATCAAGTCTAATTGCGCAAAAAAGAGGTTCCAAAAATTAAGAACCTCTTCCAGAAATCAATCTCTAAACCAAAATATTTACCGCATCACAGACTGTCTCAATCTTGATATCACTTTCGCCTTCCTTATACTCTCCATCGAGAGTCCATGGAACGTCGGGGCTCATCTCAAACCTTACAGTCTTTGCACTATAGAATGCAATATCCTTAGTGTCGAGGGAGTTGGAAAGAAGTGACATCGCAATCGAATTCACATCTAACAGGTTTTTAGGTGACTTGATTAACAGCACCTCCATGAGACCATCATTCATATCTACTCTAAATGAATCGAGTTTAAGCACTCCACCTACAGATGTCGCATTGCATACAGCACCAAATACCAGATCCTCTTCAATAACGCGCTCCGTTGGAAGCCCTTCGTCAGTGATAACCTTTACATGTTGGGATTTAATGCTGACTATATCTTTAATTCCTTGTAGCACGTATGCTGTGTGCCCAAATATATTTTTTAAGTTCTGTGGCACCGAGTATGATGCACTTGTAAAAGCTCCAAATGAAGCCACATATGAGAAATACTGTCCGTTAAACGAACCGACATCGAGTGTAATAGTCTCTCCATTTGCAATAGCTTTTGCCGCTTCTATGATATTCTTTGATAGTCCGATGCTCGCTCCAAAGTCATTCGTGCTCCCCGCAGGAATATATCCGACCTTACACTTAGCTCCTGAAGATATGACGCCATCAATCATTTCGTTGTACGTACCATCTCCACCAGCACAGGCAACTACATCATACTCATTAGCATATTGATGTGCAAAATCTCTAGCATCACCTGACTTTGCGGTTAGTAATACGCTAGTTAGGTATCCAGCATCTGAAAATATCTGCATGATATCACTTAGGTTTTTACTTGCCTGCATCGTGCCTGCACGAGGATTAAGAATAAATAATAATTTCTTTCTCTCAGTATTAGTTTCGATGCTATTTTCTACAATGTTTAATTCTTCCATATATTCACCTCAAGTTTTCCTGAGACTGACACCTTTAGGTATCATAAATTTTATATCAACACGGTGCAAACTATAGTTTACGATGTGCTTTTTTCTGCTTCTCCTTACGGAGTTCTTCTTCGTATCCCTTTACAAATTTGCGGCTCAATTTAACTGCAATCGTCTCTAATTCAGCACTGCAATTATCATCATCTGATACGATGTATCGCTTTGATTTTTCCTCGCCAAGAAGCATCGATTTCTTTTCGATATACTCAATCATCTTTTCATGACTCAGCCTATTCCGCTGCATTACTTCATCCCATGCCTTGTTGAACATCATCCCGACGCACAGTATCCACGAAATAATATAGAACCACAGCATCAAAGCAACGATAGATGCAAATGCACCGTACAGAATATCGTAATTTACCGAGTAGCTGATATAGTTTGCATATATTGTAGTCGCGATCAATAGTCCAAATGACGAGAACACAGCTCCCGGAAGTATAGCTCTAATCGGAACTCTTACGAGTGGCAGTATATAATAATTTAATGTAATCATGGCGAAGAATGATACTGCTACGATCGGCAGCTTTAATGCTATAAGAGCCCTTGCAAGGATACCACCATTAAATAGCTTGTAGAAGATATCTTCTCCATACACGAATACGACAAGTGTGAATGCAACTGCGAAAATTGTAATAGCAGCTGTAGGAACAGCTTTCAGTCTCTCTGCAAAAAAATTGAATTTGTAAGCACCTTCGGTCAGTGTATAACTCGTCAACCTAGAAAGAGAAAACTCCAAGGCCGATGCAGACCATAGTGCTAAGAAAATCATGATGAAATTACCCAATCTCACAGACGATGCGGAAAATAGTCCCATAACGAAGCTACTAAGCTGTGAGTCCACATTGTGGTTGAGCCAGTTCTTTATAATATCTAGCGATAGGTCAAAAACTCCTAGCACCTGTGAAAGTACTATGAGTGTAGGAACGCTAGCCATGAAGAAGTAATAGGCAATCTGAGCGGCAAACCCCGCATAGTATTGATCATCGAATTGTCTAAATATATGAAAGCTTATCCTAACAAGATTATCCATGTTAAGACGAACTTTCTTTTTCTTCAATGCCTCATTATTTACTTTTGAAATACTATCTATCTCTTTGCTCACTGATAAGTTCCTCTAGCTTTAGAAGCGACTTAGCTCTGTGGCTAATTCTATTCTTGAGCTCTGCAGGTAGCTCACCGAAAGTCTGGTCATATCCCTCAGGTATAAATATCGGATCATATCCAAATCCGTTTTCACCCCTCATCTTCTCAGCAATGGTTCCCTCGCACTCACCACGAGCAACGAGAGTCTTGCCATCCGGATAAATAAGCGTGATAACTGATATGAAACGAGCTCCCCTCTCTTCTGTAGGGATTCCATCCAAAGCTGAAGTAGCTTTACATTGTTATCACGAGGTGTGCATCCTTCACCAGCAAACCTTGCTGAATATACACCTGGCTTACCACCGATGCAGTCAACAGCAATGCCGCTATCATCAGCAACTACTATTCCATCACACTGCTTAGCGATAGTAGAAGCTTTGATATACGAGTTCTCTTCAAAAGTGCTACCTGTCTCTTCAATTTCGTCCTTTGGCAGGCCCATATCATCACGAGAAATCACATCCATGCCGAACTTCGAGAAAATCTCGCGCATTTCGCTAATCTTTCCTGCGTTCTGTGTTGCCAAAATTACTTTTTCCATTAGTATCTCCTTACCAAACCCCTTTTTTTGAAATGCGCATATCTGAATTTATCAGAAATGCAATTAAACCCCACATCTCAAAAATTTATAGTAATTATACCATATCCAGTTGCTCATTTATGTATTTTATATTGGTTATATTAGTTTACAAATAAAACACATGACAATTTGGTGCAAATTCAAATCTTTGATATGATATAAATGTTATAAGAGAGAGGACAATCATATTTATGCAAGTAATAGCATCTAAAGTACTAGTTATTTTTCTGTACATTGCCGTAGGCTTTGTTGCGAACAAACTACGCGTGTTGGGGACTGAAGCAGTTGATCATCTGATATCACTCGTGCTTAACATCACGACTCCCTGCCTTCTGATCTACTCAATTTGTGGTCAGACGATTTCTGCGAACACGTTTTCTAATACTGTAATAATCATTTTTCTATCATTAGCAATGTTTGCTCTGTTCGGAGCAATCTCAGTTAAGATATCTAGATTATTTACCAAGAAAAGTGTTGAGCAACAAAATGTTTTATCTGTAGCGATGGTTACTAGCAACTCGGGTTTTATGGGTTTCCCTATCGCTCGTTCTGTTTTTGGCCATGTGGTTCTATATTATTCGGTTATTCAGAATATTGCCTGCAATCTATATATTTTCACAGGATGTATGATTCAGCTCAGCCTCGGTGGCAAGAAGAGTCTGGTACGCGTAAAACTATAAACAAAGAGACGATCATCAAGCCGTTCAAAAATGTGGTGACAATCGTCTCAATTTGCTCTGTATTAGTTTTATTTGCAGGTATTAGAATTCCAAACCCTGCTATGGACTTTCTCGCAACTATCGGGGATGCGACTGTTCCAATATCGATGATAATCATCGGCATTCAGCTGGGTGACTGCAAGTTCAGGGAATTAATTACTGACAAAGAGCTTATTATTTCAAGTCTCGTCTGTTTAATCCTCGAGCCAGCACTTTCCATCTTGATATTATATTTCATGCCTCTTAGCAAAATCATAAAGCTCACAATCGCTTTATCCTTCACTTATCCAAGTGCAGTGCTGAGCGTAGCACTAGCAGCTGGTGAACACAAGGATACCAAGCTCATGTCAGAGGCTGTAGCAATGTCTACTATGCTATCGATGCTAACTCTTCCAGTATGGATTATGATTATCAGCCATCTATTCTGATACACGCTCTATACCGAGCTCTTCTTCTGCAACCTTTAGCATAAGTGCGCACTCAATTCTTTTCTTGTGGAGTTCACACCCGAAGTCGTACACCTTGTTGATGTCTCCATTAGTATGGAAATTGTTTGCCGCACAGCCACCAGAGCAATATAGCTTAGCAAAACAGTTTCGACATTTATCTCTGGTGTAAAGGTTGTTATTGTGTCTAAATCCATCGATTATTTCACGATTTTGAATTCCATCATAGACATTTCCAACTATATAATCATCATCTCCTACAAACTGGTGACATGGATAAAGATCACCGGAAGGTGTAACTGCAAGGTATTCAGTACCTACTCCGCAGCCGCTGACGCGCTTGTAGATGCACGGTCCACCAGTTAAATCCACTGTATAGTGATAGAAGTTGAAGCCTTCACCTCTCTTCTCTCGCTCCAGCATCTCAATAGCTAGCTTCTCATACTGTTCCTTTAGAATAGCTAAATCTTCATCGTGAAGCGCGTAATCTGTGCTAGGATCACTCACAACAGGTTCGATACTAGTTTCCTTAAAACCAAGGTCTGCCATCGCTAGGACATCTGCTGCAAAATCTTTATTGTGCGCAGTATAAGTTCCTCTCATATAATACTGCTTCTGACCTCTATCGTCAGCTAGCTCCTTGAATTTCTCGATTATCTTGTCATAAGTTCCCTTGCCATCTTTACTGGTACGCATAAAATCATGAGTCTTGCGACGACCGTCCATACTCAGCACAACGTTGCTACACTCTCTATCGGCAAACTCGATGACCTCATCGTCAATCAGAACGCCATTCGTAGTGAGAGTGAAATTAAAACGCTTATTATGCTTCTTCTCAAGCTCTCTTCCATATGCAACAAGTTCCTTACATAAGTCCCAGTTTAGAAGCGGTTCACCACCAAAGAAGTCAACCTCAAGATTCTTACGACTTCCCGAATTTTCTACCAAGAAATCGAGTGCTTTTTTCCCAACCTCTAGAGACATAATTCCAGCCTTGCCACTGTACTCACCTTTACCAGCAAAACAGTATTTGCAGTCCATATTGCATCCGTGAGCCACATGAAGACAGATTGCTTTAAGTACAGATTGCTTAGCTTTTAGCTCACCAGCGATTTCTTCAAATGGGTCATCTGAAAAAAGCAGCTTCTCTGCCTTAAGATCCTCGATATCCGAAAGTGTTTCATCAATATCGCTATCTGTAACTTCGCTATATTTAGCCTTTATCTCTGAGGCAATTTCATCTCTACCTACGCCCTTATCATAGATGGAGATGATATCATATGCTACCTCGTCTACGGAGTGAACAGCGCCGCTATTCACATCCATTACTATGTTATATCCGTTTAGTTTATACTGATGTATCATTTATTTTTGTACCATACCTTATAAATTCATTTTGTTAATCAGGCGGAAGCGGAAGAACAATAAAAAGCGCTGCAATAAGCAGCGCCTTCAGTTACTATTTGTTCTTAGCCTGCTCGCAATGCTGGTTAGCAACACTGCATGAAGTCTTACTTGCGGACTGGCAAGATGTCTGGCACTCACCGCATCCACCGGAAACAGTTGACTTAGCCATATTTCTTGTTGAAATTGTCTTAATTCTGCTCATTACGTTATCCTCCTAATTACTCGTTATAGAATATCAAATACGTTTAAAACTGTCAATCCTGACGCTGTCATTTGCGTTAATAATCGCAATGTTCTTACTTATCATGTCCTTCAGCTTCAGCCATTAGTTCGGCATCCGCATCTAATTCTAGCTGCGCTTCTGACTTAGATTCCATCTCGTCTAGGGCTTTTAATAGCTCTACTGCATCGATAGCCCCTGTTGCGCATAGTCTCTCGATAGCAGCAATCGTGTTGATTGGCTCTATTTCGTCTAGCGACTCTATCGAATTTAGATTTACGTCTTCAGCATCACCTGACTCGATAAGTTCAGCATCTGCTGAAGCGCCTTCTACTTCCTCAGATTCTTCATCCATTTCATCGTCTTCTTTCGATTCTAGGATACTCTCAAGTTCGGTTGTTTCAGTTTCTTCTTTGGTAGTTTCTTCTGACGCAGCTACCGAATCTTCAGATTCATAAGCTTCTTCACTAGCTATAGAAGCGGTATCTTCTGACTCATGCGTCACTTCCTCTTCGCTTCGTTCAGGCTTTGACTCTTGCTTATATGATCTCTTATCAGCCGTAATCTCGTAGTTGAAGACAGCTTCTGTCTTCATGCTACGATTGAGAATTCTAATTCTATCAGCCATCTTGCCATCGCCTGTCGCATTGACTGGAATCTGAATCGATACCCCTGCCTCTATCTCATATACCTCTTGCTGTCCGTTGCTTGGTGGCAGATCCCAATCCTTTGTAACAGGATTAAAGGATCTGTGAAGGAACCTGATTCTACCTCTAGTCACGTCAATATGGTAAATTACATCACCCTTTACACTCGGAATCAAGCATTCACTCTGCTTGAGGCTGAGCTGACCGCGAAGAGCAACAGTTCCCTTAGCTCTCTTATATATAGCACCCCTATAGCTCTCAATCTTTTTGCTCTCTGTTTCCTTAACAATCATTACGTCACACTGAGCATGACGGATTATGTAGGATGCAGTTAGTCCGATGGTGCTCCCTGCACCTGGCTTTGTGGACTTTGTCATGACAATCATATCAACGCCAAATTCCTTGGAAGCTTCGATAACTCTAGCTCCCGCACGACCAACTACAGATCTTTTAATTACGCTATATTTATCTATTGTCTTGGCAATAGCATTAAGCTTCTTGTCGAGTTCTTCGCGAATCTCGGCTTCCTCACCGAGCGAGAGTGCATATCCGGTATTTCACGCACCATAACTAGCACAACCTCGAACGCCTTAGGCGAAAACGTGGTTTTGAGCTGTTCTAACGCTATTAAACTCCTAGGTGAACCATCAACTGGTACAAGGATTCTCTTCATCAAATCACCCTTACTACTTTCTATCAGTCCGTTTATATTTCATTTAAATTCACAAATTATTATACATTTTAGAGATAGTAAAATCAAACTAGCCGGTGGCTAAAAAACTATTTCAGCCACTTGTTTTTGGTCATTATCATCTCCTGAATAGCCATGTATAGCAATAGATATTCATCGTCAAAGCTGCAGATTAAGCTATTTTCAGTTAATACATCTTCTTCAAAAGCAATTCTTGCGTTTCCTGCGATTACCGCTTTTCTTACACCATCAATTGTAATTATGTAGTTGCAACTTAGATTTGCCTTACGAACTGCACGAAATCCTTTTACATAAACTCTTCCATCGCTAGTCCCAAGGATATACGAATCGCTATCGCTTTCAGTATCTCTATAGAGAATTCCATATTCTTCTCCTGACATTGAGAATTTGAAACCATTCTTTTCTGCCTTTGCAGAGCCAGAAACCTCTGCGAGCACTTCACCGATTTCTTCTATTGGTTCTTCACCTTCTGGAATATCGTAAATTTTTACGTTGAGTGGCTCATTCACCGTTCTCACGTAAGTGTACTCATTGTCGTCAAAGTCTCTATACAGACAGTCTGTGCTATTTGCATAGAAGAACTTAAACTTATCAAGTGCCTTAACCTCAAGAGTCTGTCCTTCTTTGATTTGCTTAACAATTTCCGTCAAATCATCTACCAGAACCGCACTCATCAGCTTCCAGCTTGCGAAATGCGAGTATGACTTCGGGGTTACAGTCATGCTCTTGGTGTCCAAGATTCCTTCAAAGTGAGCTTCACTATCCGAATCCCTCACAAGGTGCTCGAGCTCGGTACTGCTCTTGATTACGATGTTATTTTTCTTGTCTTTATAAATCGTTATGAAGTCCTTGAATGGGCTCGGCCCGAAGTTAATTGCAGCTTCATTCGTGTATGTGTTGTGGCCCAACCATGGTAGCCCTAGGCATGTATCAATTTTGCTGAGGCGCTCATATACATGCTCTATCGTGACATCCTCGCATCCCTCTACAATCTTATCGTATATGTTGCGATCATTGTAGTGCTTTCCGCCAGTCGTAAGCCAAATAGCTACAGCAAGACCTACGAAAATTCCACCTAATATAAACTTGCCAACAGTAAGCCCCATTACTCCCATCGCAAGGCACAGAACCATAAGCAGTCTGAAAAGTTTGTCTCCGTTCATACTCATTCCTTATAAATGTGATGCATGAAACTCTGCATCACTCACATATAACGCAATATCTTACTCATTGTTTTATCAACTAAATATTGTTGATTAGCTTTTCTTTTTTGTTCATGATATGACTGTATCTTCTGAGTGCAACCAGAGCATTTACAGCCTGTTCAGGTGTAGAATAAGCAGGAATTCCCTTGTCTCTAAGCTTCATGATAGCCTCTCTGCACTCGTTTCCACCTGGCATTCCATAATGAATGGCTTGCCGAGATTCTTGTACTGTCTATGAATGTTAATTACAGTTTCAGTAATAGCTTCAACGTCAGTTACTGCAGTTGGGCAAACGGAAATCATGATTCCGTCAACATGTTCATCTCTATAAGCGGTCTTGAGAGCTCCACCGTACATGTCGGAAGTAGCTGTTCCGCTGATATCAACAGGGTTTAGAGGTGATCCAAAAGCTGGCATGTAGTTTCTGATATTTTCTCTTAGATCTGGAGAAATATCTTTGAGCTCCTTGAGTGGCATCCCGAGTCTCTCGAAGTGATCTGCTGCCAGAAGTCCAGCTCCACCACCATTGGTAATAATAACCACATTATCACCTCTTAAAGGAGGACAGCTCCCTAGTGCAAGCGAAGTATCGAGGAATTCCTGCCAAGTTTTCTCACGAAGAACCCCCGACTCTTCAAATAGCTGGTCATATTCAGCATTTGAATGCCCCTTATTCTCAGAAGCAGTATGTGCAAATGCTGCCTTGACACCTATCTCAGATGAACCAACCTTGATTGCAGTGATTGGCTTCTCGCACTCTAGACAAGCTTTCTTAAATGCCTCTGGACTGTCGAGAGCTTCGATGTAAACTGCAATGCACTTTGTATTCGGCTCTTTATCTGCATACTTAATCATCTCGCAGAAGTCAACGTCCGCCTTGTTGCCGAGCCCTACGAACATGCTGATACCAAAGTGATCAAGCTGCGAGGAACCGAGTGCAGCAAGCAGGTTTGAACCTGATTGCGAGATTAAAGCAACTGGACCTTTATTAGGAAGATATGGTATAAATCCACAGTTGAAGTCATGATATGGCGTTCCGATTCCTACGAGATTAGGTCCGATTAACGGCAGCTCGTGAGCACGGCAGAACTCCGTAATTTCGTTTTGGAGGTCACCATTTCCTACTTCCTTGAAGCCAGATGATGAAACCACTGCAATCTTAACCTTCTTCTCAACGCAGTCCTTAAGTGCATCGAATACACCAGTAGCTGGCAGTGACACGAATGCTAGGTCAACTTCTCCTGGTACATCCTTGATGTTCTGATAAGCTGGAATTCCTGCAACTTCAGTAGCCTTAACATTGATAGGATATAGCTCACCTTCGTATCCGCACTTTCTGAGTCCCTGAATTACCTTGAATCCGACTTTAGTTTCATTACGACTAGCTCCAATAACAGCAATTGAGTTAGGCTTGAATGCGTACTCGAGTCTGTCAACGACATATTGTCTTGCTTCTTTTACTTCCATAGTTTAATAATCTCCTTATGCTTTGATATCCATTTTACATTTGCGCTGTCTTATCACTCGGCAAAATCGAGGCGCGTAGTCTTGAAATATACTCGGCAATAAATGGCAGCATATAGTTATATTGATTATTTTGATTCTTTATAGTTTAGCCATATAGCTCAGCGTTCTAATCAGCTGGCACACATAGCTCATCTCGTTATCATACCAAGCGACAACTCTTACCTCATATATATGCGTTCCGCACTTTTGAGCAAGTGTCTGTGTTGCGTCAAATAACGAGCCGTAGCTCATCCCTATTACGTCCGTCGATACTATTTCATCTTCGTTGTAACCGAAAGATTCATCCTGTGCAGTTTTCATCGCTGCATTGATTCCCTCTACTGTTACTGAATCGGTCTCATCCTTGAGCGTAGCATCTAGAATAGTTATTGATCCAGTAGCGACTGGAACTCTCTGGGCAGATCCGATGAGCTTTCCTGCAAGCTCAGGTATAACATTTCCAATCGCCTGTGCAGCCCCTGTAGAAGTTGGCACTATGTTGATAGCCGCAGCTCTAGACCTTCTAAACTTTGAGCCCTTGTCTGGAGCGTCGAGAATCTTTTGGTTTCCTGTATACGCATGAATCGTCGTCATGAAGCCTGTACGAAGTTCTCTATAGTCCGCGAGCGCCTTTGCCATCGGAGCAAGGCAGTTCGTCGTGCATGAGGCACCTGAAACAATTCTATCATCTGCAGTCAAAGTCTCATGATTAACTCCATAAACGATAGTCTTGAGGTCATTTCCAGCTGGAGCCGAAATAAGAACTCTCTTGGCACCTGCATCTATGTGGGCCTGAGATTTCTCACTTGATGCGTAGAAGCCTGTGCACTCAAGCACTACATCAATATCGAGTTCACCCCAAGGTAGCTTGCGAGCATCTGACTCCTTGTAAATAGTAATTCTCTTACCATCCACAGTGATCGACTCATCGTCATAATCCACGGTGTGTCCGAGATACGAACCCTGCACACTGTCGTATTTGAGCAGGTAAGCTAACATGTCTGGGGAAGTCAAATCATTGATTGCGACAACCTTGAATTCGTTCATCTCCATAAGGCATCTGAACGCCAGCCTGCCTATACGACCAAATCCATTAATAGCTAATTTAATCATATATAGTCCCCTTTACCTTCTAATTTAATTTTTATTCAAACGGGAATTTGAACTCTATACCGAGCGAGTCACGAACTTCGATAAACTCACGCTGTACGTCTTCTCCCATCGGAACACCCTTGTCTTTACGGAATTCTTTACATCCCATTCCTTCTCACCCGCAGTGTAGATTCTCTCCTGACCTGGCGCCTTCTGAGAAGCTCTTAATGCTCTCAGTATATCTCCGGCAGTCTTCTCACAAACCTCTCTACCAATCATCGCTTCTGGGTCGATTACTATGAAGAAGTGTCCGAGGTGATACGGTCTCAACTCGCCATTTTCACCAACGCATGTAAGATTCTTGAGGAACATTCCTCCCGATAGAGCTGCTGATAGTAGCTCTACTGCAGTTGCATAGCTGTATCCCTTATATCCGCCAAGCTCCTCACCGATTCCACCTAGTGGAGCAAGAGCAGCTTCTCTAGTGTTAAGTGCCTCTAGGATGTAGGAAGTATCGGTGAGTGCGGATCCGTCTCTGCCGATTACCATGCCTGCCGGAGTATCCTTACCTATACGCTCGTAGAACTCTAGCTTTCCTCTCTGCGTAATTGAAGTCGCGCAGTCGATTAGGAATGGATATCCTTCATCGGTAGGAATTCCGATTGTGAGCGGATTTGTTCCAAGCATATTTTCAACACCGAAGGTTGGTGCGATTGACGGTCTAGCATTGGTACCAGTGATACCAATCATACCTTCATCTGTTGCCATAGAAGTCCAGTATCCAGCAATACCGTAGTGCGAGGAGTTGCGAACAGCAACGCAAGCAGTTCCATACTTCTTCGCCTTCTCTATCGCCATATCCATAGCCATCTTGCTGGCAACCATGCCCATGCCGTCATTAGCATCGAGCACTGCAGTTGTTGGGGATTCTCTGATAATATCAACCTCTGTGACAGGATTTAATATACCCTTTCTGATACGGTCAACGTAAATAGGCTTAAATCTATTTACACCGTGACTCTCAATACCTCTTCTGTCACTCTCCATGAGAACTTCTGCGCAGATTTCAGCATCAGCCTCGGGTAGTCCGAGCTCTATAAAAGCTTTTATCATAAATTCCTGCACAATATCCCAAGCTATATACGGACGAGTTTCTTTATCCATTAAGCACCTCCACAATGAATAAAACATACTGCAATATATTGTGAATCAGTCGTTAATCATGCTATAACGACCTAAATTCATTCTTAAAAAATCTGCAAATGCAGTTTGGCCTTACTTTCTATTCCAGCCCTTGTAGTCTCCGCGTGTCGTCGCAGTCTTGTATCCTATTTTAGCTAGCTTATCATCTAGTATCTTACGACCTTCTGCTGCCTTATCCTTGACTCCAACCTTGCCCTCGTAGAGCAAGTATTTTCTCCTAGCATTGTCTGGTGAAAGACTTGGCATTATGACATTTGCACCAGCTAGAATCCCCTTCTCACGTCCCGTCTTATCGATAGTTCCAAGTGCCGTCGTCGCCGGCAAGAGAGCTTTTGGAAACATTATCCTGAGTATGCTCAGGCAGAAAAGTGTTAGTTCTAGTTTTCCATCTGGCTCGTCTTTAAAAGGTGTGTCCTTATGATGTATAAAAGGCCCGATTCCTATCATATGAGGATTTAACTCCTTGAGATACTCAAAGTCGCGCGCTATCGTTTCATTAGTCTGTCCAGGAGAACCGACCATAAAGCCTGCACCGATTTGAAATCCGATGTCCTTAAGTGTATCGAGACATCGCATACGGCTCTCTAGTGAAAGAGGCTCTGGGTGAAGGCGTCTGTAGTGTTCACCATCAGCTGTTTCATGTCTGAGCAGAAACCTATCTGCACCAGCTTCGTAAAACCGCTCATAACTCTCGCGCTCTTTCTCCCCAACCGAAAGCGTCAACGCACAATCAGGGTACTGCTCCTTAATAGCAGCTATGATTTTGCACATCATGTCGTCAGTGAAATAAGGATCTTCTCCACCCTGAAGTACGAAGGTTCTTAGCCCTATCTGATATCCAATCTCGCAGCACTGAAGGATATCTTCAGGAGTCAATCTGTATCTATCGATATTATCATTGCTCCTTCTTATACCGCAGTAATAGCAGTCATTTTTACAAGTATTCGAGTACTCTATAAGTCCTCTTAAAAAAATATCACGACCGTAGTTAGTAATAGCGATTTCCTGCGCAGCACTACGTAGAAACTCTCGCACTTCGTCATCTCTATTTGCCAGAAGCTCTATATATTCATCGTGTGCTAAAAGCCCTTCATCAATGAGCTTATTCGCTAATCGCATAACTTCAGTCATTTGCCTAATCCCCCACTTGATATTTTAACACAATGAGAGATTATAACAACAAAAGAAAAATAGTGATTTTTTGAACGTTTGTACAAACAATTGTTGACACATATATTTCGTTAAGCTAAAATCAAATTAAATTGCATGCAACACGATGTTTTGAGAACGAATTGCATGCAGTATCTGCACAACTGGGAGGAAAACTGATGGACAAGTACGATAGCCTAAAGCTAGAATCAACTATGCTTTCCGCTGTACGCATGCTCTAAGGAGATAACTCGCAGATATAAGCCATTTCTGAGCAAACTGGATCTTACATACACTCAGTACATCACTATGATGGTGCTATGGGAGACTCATGAGCTAAGTGTTAAGGAGCTTGGTGACAAACTATTCCTTGATTCTGGCACGCTTACTCCACTGCTCAAGAAGCTTGAAACTAAGGGTTATCTAACTAGAAATCGTTCTGTAAAGGATGAACGTAATCTAATCATCAAGGTTACAGATAAGGGTATGGCTCTTCGCGAAGAGGCCCTCTCTGTACCACAAGAGATTCGTTCATGTGTTAGCCTTACAGATGACGAAGCTGCAGCACTGTTTAAGCTACTTCAGAGTTTCATGAACACGATTGAACAGTAAGCTGGTTCAGGCAATTACATTGAACAAACATCAAAGAAACAGGCAGGAGCGAGTGCTCCTGCCTGTTTTCTTTTTTAGTTGCTTCTCCAATTATCGCTATATGCACGTAAGCACGTAAGTGTATACACATATATTTTTTAATAGTGATTACTTGATATTCGCTTTCTTAGCAGCTACTAGTCCTTTTCTATAAAGTGACTTTAGCTTATCTATATCTCTAGTCAATGTCTTGAGCTTGCCGATACTTTCAGGTGCAATTATTGTAGCCACACCCTCATCTTCAAGCTTCTTGATAGCATCTAGCTGAGCATTATAGATCTCCGCTCTGCGCTCTAGTAGCTCAGCTGCTTTAGGATACTGTCTCGCTAGCACCTGCGCCATCCTCTTATCACTATTATCAACCCGGTAGCTGCCCTTTGGTCTAGTTAATATTATTACGAGTTCGTCACACCCATCGTCAAGCGCTTTCTGATACGGGATAGGATCAGCAATTCCACCATCGAAGTACTCTACCCCATCTATCTCGTATGGCTTATTTACAACTGGCACAGAGCTGGATGCATTAATTGGCGCATAGTTGTTCAGGCTGAGATCCTCCTTGGTAAAATACTTCGTCTCACCTGTATCTGCAACTGCCGCCACTATCACAAATTCCGCAGGATTAGCCTTCAGTTTCTCGTAGTCGAGCGGATACTCCCCATCAGTATTTGATAGCGTACCTGTAACATAGTCGAAGTCCACGTATGAACCTGTCTTAAAAAAGTTGTCAAAGCTCATGTACTCCTTGCGCATAGTATATTCAGTGTAAAACTCATAATTCCTGTGTTGTTGACCAGCAAGAAATGAAGAAATATTAGCGCCACCTGCCGACACTCCGTAGCATCTATCAAAAGTAACCCCATGCTCGAGGAAGTAATCGAATACTCCTGCCCCAAATATATCGCGTGTTCCACCACCAACGTCAATAACTGCTCTCATGTTTTCCCCCTTTGTATGATAGGTTATCTATTTAATGTATTTATCAGTTTCTATCTGCAAATCATCCCTAATTTTAAGCTCCCAGCCTTCAATATCTACTACAGTCACATTGCAGTTGCCAACATGTTCTGTCCATAGGTCGCAAATATCCATACCTCTCATGTACAGCAACATCATATGAATTGCTGTCCCATGAGATATCGCTAGGATATTACCTTCGCTGTTTTCGTCGCGAACCCTCTCAAGAAATCTCTTCGTCCTGAACTTAAGTGTCTCGAGCGACTCGCCTCCCTCTGGCGGCATGTAAGTCTCTGGTGACAGGAAAATATTGCCTTTTTCTCCCTTTAGTTCCTCGTACTTACGCCCCTCATTTATTCCAAAATCAATCTCGGTGAGATCATCGTCGATTATAAACTTATCTCTAGTTAAACCAGTTGCAATTTCTCCTGTCTTAATCGCCCTTTCAAGGGGACTGCAGTACACCTTGTTAAACCTTATTCCACTATCCCTAAGTAGCTCTGCAACCTTTTCTGATTGAGCAATTCCAACATCATTAAGTTCAGTCTGCATGCGCCCTTGAAAGCGCTTCTCACTGTTGAAATTAGTCTGACCATGTCTAAGAATGTATAGTCGCATAATGGCTTTGCCTTTCTTACTGTCTCGTTAGTGCCTCGTTTTACTTCTTCCTATGGAAATACTCTTTTACTCCATCCACCAGGTGCTCTAGTTCATTTAGTCCTGGTAGCATATGCTTATCATGGAGTTTTTCATGAAGCTTCTCGCGTAGTTTCTCCTTATTTGGATCTTCTTCGCGAATCCTCTTTATTCTCTCCCAAAGCTCTGGGTAATCTCGCTTTATAATCTCTCTGTGTCGAGCTCTCTCCTCAGAAAATGCACGATATGCATCGGGAAATCTGCTCTTAAATTGCTCTTCACGAATCATTCTCGTTCGGATAATCTCATCAAGCTCTTCAGAGTTTCTATCGTTAATCTGTGAGTCTAACTTTGCATGATATAGCAAAATCTTCTCACGCACCATCTGAAATTTCTCGAGATCAATCTTGCCGAGTTCGAGGAGATGTGCAAGCTGAAACTCTAGGAAATCCAGGAATTTCTCTTCATCGATTTCACTCCAGTTGCTGCCAAGTGCATTTCGCTCAGCTTCACGAATCATTTCTTCATCCACTTCTTCAAGGCTAATCAGCTTGTCTGCGAGCGAGTTAGCAACCTCCTCCATCCTAGCTTCTGCCTGGTCTCCATACGCCCATTCAAACTCCGCAATCTGTGAGCTGCCTGCGGAGCCGCTAATCGGTATGTAACAAATGTCACCTTCGCAGTCGCCAAGCTCGTATGGTTTATTTATTCCTACGGATTTTAACGCCTGATATATACGAGGAACTATCGCATAATCTTTAAACATCTGATCCGCACCAAATGCACGTAGTTGGTCATTGAGATTTCCCGAGTGTTCCGTCAGGAATAGCTTAATGCCACGATCCTTGTATTTGTTATATAGAATCATAAGACGCTCAACTGCTGTAACATCGATGCTCGTAATTCCACTAGCATCGATGATAACCGCCTTCATATCATCGGTAACTAGGTCATCAATCTCATCCTTGATAGTATTTGCATTAGCGAAGAACAACGCCCCACCAAATCTATATATCAAAGCGCCCTTAACCTCACGAGTTCCCGTAGTTCTATCGACAGGATAGAACTGGTCTTTTTCAGGTATGTAACCGAGCCTGCTTCTAGGCGGATTCGATGCTCTGATGATTACCGTCACAAAGGATAGAATAATTCCGATAAGAACCCCGTAGATTGTTCCAAAAATCAGAACTGTGAACATTACCACATAAAAAATCTTCCACTCAGTCCTATCAACTTTACGTAGCTTTGCAGCTAGATCGAACTCAGTGCTACTTATGAGCGCAGATATCACTATCGCAGTAAGTACAGGCACTGGAAGCATGTGGATAAAGCCCGTTCCAAAAATTAGGATTATCATCATAGTAAGCGCCGCAGATATCGACATCACCTGAGACTTCACGCCGAACTGGTCGGCGATATTGCTTCTTGAAACACTTCCGTTTACCGGGCAGCAACCAACAAGCGCACCCGCTAGATTGCTCATCGCATATGCTAGAATCTCTCGGTTATTATCTATCTTGTCATCATACTTAAGAGCAAAATTATTGGTCGCTAAAAGTGTCTCCGAGATGATAACTATTGCGATGATAAGAGTCTGAAGCATCATCGTTCTGACGTTCCCATGAACCAGCGTTACATCTGGGATTACGATAGCGGGCAAGCCCGCCTTCACCTCTGGTAGGAGCTTCACTCCATAGCTATCCAGATCCATAAAGTAAGTAAGCCCTGCTCCGATGAACATCATGACAGCGCTCATTGGAACCGCTGGAATAACCTTTTTGGAACCTAAAATTATGATAATCGTTCCCAGGCCCAGGATTAGTGACGGAACGTGAACTCCATAACTTGCTGATTTATATATATGCTCGAGGAGTTCATGCAGTTCACCTCTTCCAGAATCCCCGCCAAAGAGCTTCGGAATCTGCATCATTATAATCGTACAGCATATACCTGTTATAAAGCCTCCCATAACCGGCGACGAGATAAACTTCACTAATCTCCCTAGACCAACGATTCGAGCTAGTAATATCCAAACTGCCGTAAACAGAGTAATCACAGGTATGATTTGTACAGCCTCTTCCGATTGATACGCTACACCCATAGAGTAGAGCATACCTCCTACAAGAGCCGCAGGTGCAGCATCTACGCCAAAGACGAATCTCGGCGAACTCGTTATAAGCCCGTAAACCAGTATCGGTAACAACGAGCCGTATAGCCCGTAAATCGGCGGAAGCCCCGCAACGAGCGCATAACCGATGGAAATCGGAATAGATACGAGTGCGATGATGATTCCTGCTGGAATATCTTTTTTCAAAAACTGTAAATTATACCCTTTTAGCGACATCTATCTCCCCTGCTACGAGCATCGCTTTTCAAAAAGCAACACTACTTCATCTTAAACTTAATGTGTATTATACATCAGTTGCGTGTTAAAATTATGATATGAAAGAATTAGATTAGGATTATCGGGCATAGAGGTTTCTGAAGTTGGCATGGGAACGCTCACCATGGGTTTCTCGCAAAAGAACCTTTCGATTGACGAAGGATCACGAATCATCGTACATGCAGTGAGGAGCGGGATTAATTTCCTCGATACGGCTCAGTATTACGATACATACAGATACCTAAAACCCGCATTAGATACAATTAAATCAGATGAAGAACTCGAGATGCCTATTGTCTGTAGCAAGACACTCGAAGCAGACTACGAAAGTACTGCTGCAGCAGTTGACGAATGTCTTATAGCCCTTGGGCTTGAGCAGATAGATATATTTCTGCTTCATGAGGTTCGAGGAATTGCCGATCTTGCAGACAGGAGAGAGGCGTGGAAGGCACTACAGGATAAGAAGGCTGCTGGATTGATTAAATCTATTGGAATTTCGACTCACCATGTCGATGCCTGCAAAGCTATGTCGGAGTCTCAGTCGTGTGACATAGTCTTTCCTCTTATCAATAAAGCTGGCATGGGCATCAGAAATGGTAATGGACCAGGCACCCGCGAGGATATGGAAGAAGCGATAAAGCTATGTTCAGAGCGAGGGATTGGCGTGTTTACAATGAAAGCTTTTGGCGGGGGAAATATAATCGAAGATTACGTCGAATGTCTCGACTACGTCACCTCGTTAAATGGTGTTAATTCCGTGATGCTAGGTATGGGCAGCGAAGATGAAGTCGATACTGCAGTCAATTACTTTGAGGGAAATCTTAGTCGTGATTACATACCTGATATCAGTAACAAACGCATGATGGTCGACCAGAGCGACTGCGAGGGCTGTGGCACTTGTAAGGCTCGATGTGTGAGCGAAGCGATATTTTGGAACAACAACGGACTAGCTGAGATAAGCGTTGAAAAATGCGTACGCTGTGGATACTGTGCCCCAGTGTGCCCCGTTAGAGCTATTGTTTTTTTATAGTATTTAAGAAATATATGCATTATCCATCTTGTACTAATTGTACAAAATTGATATCATGGTCTTATGTATGGACTTGAAAGGAGAACTTTATGGAATACTTAAGATATTATGATGAAATTGTTTCTCGCCGCCAGTCGTGCCGCGATTTCGCAGATACAGTAGTTGATGCTACTTCAGTTGAGGAAATTAAAGCTTACAACGAAGTAGTGCCTAGACTGATTCCTGAGATTGCTACAGAGCTACACTTCTTCAACGGTGACGTATCGGATTTCGTTGGAAGCAGTGTAGGATATAACGGCTTTACAGTAAAGGGACCAAACTACCTAGCTCTCTACTCCGAGGAGGCACCTCACTACCTAGAGAACGCTGGATTTATCGCACAGGGACTAACTCTTAAGCTAACACAGCTCGGATTTGATGCTTGCTGGCTAACAATCAACGATGCAGAAGCTGCTAAGGGAGCACTCGGTGTGGATACAGATAAGACTCTTGCTGTATTTATCGCATTTGGACACGGCAACAAAGCTAAGAAGGACGTTCGTCTCGATATCAAAAGCCCATCCAACGTTACAATGGTTTCTTGTGAGAAGAAGGTTGCACCAAAGATCAGTATGCACGATCTACTTTCCTACAAAGTGTACGGAGAGCCAGTTAACATGGAACTTCTGTACACTGAGCTAGAGGATGCACTACTATCAATCGCTGTTGCACAGTCATTCTTCAACCGCCAACCATACAGAGTAGTTGTTGATGACGATATCGTATCGCTAATCGGACTAGATGACGAGCTCACAACAGCAGAGGATCAGCTCCTTAACTATGGCATTGCAATGTTCAATTTCTACGCAGTTCTCGATTCAACTAGAGCTGGCGTTAAGATGTGGAGCTTTGAGGAGCCTGGTAGAGATCTTAAGCTTCCTGCTAATGCTCACTACATTGCCAAGATCAGAATATAATTATTCTAAGCATAATTATGGATAGATAATATAAGACCTAGGATTTGGAATCATATTTTTCCAGCTCCTAGGTCTTTCGTTTTGAGTTTTATTCGCTTATAGCAACTTACATATCTTTGCCATCGAGCACAGCTTCTATCAGCTCATCATTCTCGTTATATACGAGCTTAAGCGAAAAGAAATCATCTCGCTCATTAAGGAGCCTTAAAAATATCTTATCGCCTTCCCAAAGCTCGAGTTCTAGCAGCTTGTCCTTTGGCACCCACTCGAGCACGCCTTCATCGCACGGTGCTGGCTCTCCTTCAAATTCAGTTGCCGTAAAGAGATGCATGTACTCGATCATCTCTTTTTCACCGCTTCCGTAGATAAAGGTAACTATGCCTCGAAACTTGTAGTCTGTAAGCGTGTACCCCGTCTCTTCACGTACTTCACGTAGCAAACAATCATCGGGACTCTCTCGATCCTCAAAATGCCCCCCGACACCAATCCATTTATTATGATTGATATCATTTGCCTTGATTATTCGATGCATCATCAGATACTGATCATCCTTTTCGATATAGCACAGTGTGCTAAGTCTAGCCTTGCCCATTACGATGCCTCCACTTCATCAAATTGCGAGTTATATAAGTCTGCATACGCCCCACCCTCTGCGATAAGCTCGTCATGCGTTCCTTGCTCTATTATATCACCGTGGTTCATCACGAGTATAAGGTCTGCATTTCTGATAGTTGATAGCCTATGAGCTATAACAAATGTCGTGCGTCCCTTCATCAGATTGTCCATAGCTTCCTGAATTCTGACTTCAGTTCTCGTGTCTACCGAAGATGTAGCTTCATCGAGAATCAATAGCTTTCTGTCCGCAAGAATAGCTCTTGCAATTGTAAGCAACTGCTTCTGGCCTTCTGATATGTTGGTCGCATCTTCGTTTAAAACCATGTTGTATCCACCTGGAAGCGTCTTAATGAATCGATCCGCCCTTGCCGCCTTAGCAGCTGCTACAACCTCTTCATCCGTCGCATACTGATTTCCGTATCTGATATTTTCCATTATCGTATCGGAATATAACCACGTGTCTTGTAGCACCATAGCAATATTATCCCTTAGACCGTGGCGACTCATCTTTCGGATATCGACCCCATCAATTTTAATAGCACCTGCATTTACATCGTAGAAACGCATCAGAAGCTTGACGATAGTCGTTTTTCCCGCACCTGTTGGTCCTACGATAGCAATCTTCTGACCGGGATTTACACTCGCACTAAAGTCATTGATGATAGTCTGCTCAGGATCGTAACCGAACTTAACATGTTCAAATTCAACATATCCTTCTACATTAGGTATTTCGGCTGCATTCTCAAGGTCAGCCGGTTCCTCTTCCTCAGCTAGAAATTCAAATACACGCTCTCCAGCTGCACCCATAGACTGCACCTGATTCATAACCTGTGCAACCTGAGATAGTGGCTGGGTGAGGTTTCGAACGTACTGGATGAATGCTTGGATGTCTCCGATACCAATCACGTTTCTGATAGCGAGCATAGCTCCCGATATAGCAACACCAGCGTATCCTAGATTTCCGACGAACATCATCACTGGCTGCATAACTCCAGATATAAACTGTGACTTCCACGCCGACTCATAGAGCACTTCGTTGGTTTCGTTAAAGGTTTTCTCCACTGACGCTTCTTTATTGAACGCTTTGATTACAAGCTGACCCGAGAAATTCTCTTCAATCTGACCATTGATATCTCCAAGGTATTCCTGCTGCGTCTTAAAGTGCTTCTGCGACATCTTGATGATAAAGCTGAGTAGTACTATGGAAATAGGAATCGTGATAATCGAAATCAATGTCATGAGTGGAGAAATGGTAAACATCATAAATATTACACCGATTATCGTCGCTATGGATGTAATAATCGTTGTCACACTTTGGTTTAATCCTGTTCCCAAAGTATCAACGTCGTTAGTAATTCTCGATAGCACGTCACCATACTGATGGCTTTCAAAATACTTCATCGGCATGCGATTAATCTTTTCCGAGATATCACGGCGCATGTTATATACAATTTTCTGAGTTATGCCAGTCATAATCCAGCCCTGGATGAAGCTAAGCACTGCGCTCAGTGAATAGAGCGAAACGGTTAGCACAAGAATCTTACTAATCGTCGTGAAATCAATAGTTCCAGTACCTTTAATCTTGTACATCAACCCTTCTGCCAGCACTGTAGTCGCACGTCCCATAACCTTAGGTCCAATAACCTGAAATGCTGTGCCTGCAATTGCAAAGAAGATTACGACTACCAATGCATATTTATAATTACCACTGTATCTTATTATTTGCTTTATCGACTTGCCGAAATTCTTTGGCTTCTCTGTAGCTAATCCAGCACCGTAACCATGCCCCTGCCTCTTTGCTTGAGCTGGTTTAATTCTCGTATTCTCCGCCATTATTCCACCTCCAGTTCGCTCTTCGAAAGCTGGGATTCAGCGATCTGCCTATATATATCACATGTCCTGAGCAGATCTCTATGCCTGCCTTTTCCGACAATCTCACCGTCGTCTAGAACTATTATCTGTTCGGCATCCATAATTGTACCAACGCGCTGTGCAACAATGATTTTAGTCGCAGCTTTTTCGTACTGAGCGAGCACTTTTCTTAGCTTTGCATCAGTTTTCATGTCGAGTGCCGAGAAGCTGTCGTCGAACACAAGAATCTTTGGATTTTTGGCAATAGCCCTCGCGATTGAGACCCTTTGCTTCTGTCCACCTGAAACGTTCGATCCACCCTGAGCGATAGTGCTTTCAAATCCATCTTCCTTTTCCTCGACAAACTCGAGAGCCTGCGCTATCTCAGCGGCCTTGCGTATCTCTTCAGATGTGGCATCTTCATTTCCAAATCTGATATTTGAATCGATAGTACCCGAGAATAGAATTCCCTTCTGCGGTACGAAACCAATTTGATCTCTAAGTGACTTCATACTTAGATTTCTTATGTCTCTACCATCGAGCTTAATGCTTCCAGCTGTTACATCAAAAAACCTAGGAATCAAATTCACAATCGTACTCTTGCCTGAACCTGTACTGCCGATTATCGCAGTGGTTTCTCCTGGCTTCGCTATAAAGCTAATGCCTGATATCACATTCTCTTCAGCATTTGAATATCTAAACGAGACGTCATCAAATTCTAGTCTTCCTGCACTATCTTTAATCTCAATTGCACCTTCTCTATCCAGCACCGATGATTCGCACTTAATAACTTCATCGATTCTGCTTGCCGCAACTGCCGCTCTTGGAATGAGTATTGACATTACGGTAATAATCATGAACGACATGACGATCATCATTGAATAAGTGAGAAATGCTGTCATCGAGCCGACCTGCATATCACCTGTATCAATTCTATGTGAAGCAACCCAGATGATTGCCACACCCAGAAAATTCATAAGTAGCATGAGGAGAGGTTGCATGAATGTCATCACTCTGTTTGTAAAAAGCTGTGTCTTCTTAAGATTACTATTCGCTTTATCAAAACGCTTTTCCGCAGAACGTTCCCTACCGAACGCACGAATCACTGGAATACCGATGAGTATCGAGCGAGAAACACTATTTAGAGCATCTACAAGCTCCTGCATTATGCGGAATTTTGGCAGTGCGATGACTATCAGTATTGCCACCAAGACTATTACCGCAGCTACTCCAAGAGCTATAACATAGCTCATATGGGCCCCGGTCTCGACAACCTTGTATATGCCCCAAGCTGCAAGCACTGGCGCGTATAGGACCATGCGCAGCATGATTGTCGTAGTCATCTGAACCTGCTGTACATCATTTGTAGCTCTTGTAATCAGCGACGATGTCTGGAAGCTGTCCATCTCAGAATTTGAGAAGCTCATTACCTTTTCAAACACCTCTTTTCTCAGCGTCATACCTATCCTAGCTCCTATCTTCGAAGCGATGTACGAGGCGATAACTGCTGCCGAAATCATAACCACCGTTACGAGCATCATCCTTAGAGCTATGTCCCACAGATAAGTTTTTTGCACCTTGTCTATATTCACACCTGCTGACTCTGATGCATTAGTCGCATAAGCGATTCCCATGGACTTAAGCGTTCTATCTCCAACAGAAGAGAGCGTCTTATCCATGTCCTTCTTGGACTTCATAATAGTCGCATCATCCATCTGTCCACTTTCGATTCTCGATTGAATCATCGGACGCATGTCAACATAAGTGTGCCCCTTGCCGTTCTGATCCTTTGCCTTAAACGATCTGATATCAACATTCATGAGCTCTGCGATTTCACCAACAGACATATCATCTATACGTGTAGCTAGAGCCTTTGACTCTGGCCTCGCTGATAATTGTTCCTTGACCGTCTTCTTGAACTGCTTAACTGTCATGTGTCCAAGTTGATAGCTCAGAACTATCGGTTTAAGAAGTTTCCTGTCTAGCTTCTCCAGCTTGGCCTCATCCTTAACCGTAAGAGTGTATGTATCACCCGTATTTTTATATGCTTTAGTCCAGATTTCTTTTTCACTATCCGTCATGAAGATCTGAGCTTCACTGTATTCATTCTCAGTTATCTTAGTAGGTAAGATATGCTCTATACCCTTATTCTGAACTCCTGTATCAATCATCTTCTGCATATAGCTAGGTATGGAAATATCTCCAAAAGCCTGAATTACAAGCACTACAAGGAGTAAAAGGATGGTTAATTTGTAAGGCTTTAAGTTCTTAATTAGCTTTGTCATATGCTATCTGTCATCCCCTTCCTCACACGAATTCTCACTCGCAGAAATATTATTTTCTCTATGATTATAAGAGTTTGCGTTGAGCTCATTATCTAGTTCTTCTTGCGCGATGTCCGCAAGTTCTGAAATAAGCGATATGACCTCGGATACTCGCTCTTCTCCAAATCTCTCGAAGACGGCATCAAAATATGCATTGATTCTTTTCTTGTACCCCTGAATTTTCATATATCCTTCTTCAGTGATAAAGACCAAGGTGTTACGCCTATCGCTAGGATCAATTTTCCTCTCGATGATTTGTTTCTCTTCAAGACTAGCTAACATGCGTGAAACGCCAGGCATAGTGGTATTAATAGCTTTGGCAAGCTCAGACACCTTAATTCCCTTCAGTGCAGATATATCGATATCTATATCATCGGAAAACTCGCCGCACTTGCCAGACTCGCATCTGCAAAGGGCGCATATAAGCATATGTTCGCTCGGGCTTAACTCCGGTACAAGCTTCCAAAACTTGACCTTGTGGAAGCTATGCATCTGAAGTAAAAATTTTGACTGATAGTCTTTCATTTTAAACTCCTGTTATCTTAATCTTCTTATTAACATGCTCAAAGCAAGCTATGTACTTCAGTTCATAATAATCATTTACAGCTATTCGGTTCTAACGCCTGATACTTAATATCGTTAACTATTGCTTTTGTAAATGATTATATTATCACCTTCACATACAGTCAATGATTTCACATTTATTTAAGATATTTATTGATTCCATTTCGATTGTTTTGCACTGATGCCAAATATTCCACAGATTTAAATACATAGATATTCCTTATTTGAAATAATTTGGTATTGATTTTCTGTATACGTATGTTAAGGCTTTATCTAAATAAATATAATTATAAATTAGAGCTCATATAAACTAAGGAGGCTACTTTGTTACTTAATATATCTGGTTTGTTTATAGGATTGCTGTTCGGCTTTCTACTCAAGCGCGGACGCTTCTGTCCTACTGGAACGATACGAGATATCTATCTTGAGAAGAAATATTATAACGCAGTTCTCATCCTTGCGATAATCGCGACTGAAGGATTGCTTTATCACATACTAGTAGGAAGTATGACTATTCCATCACCATTCTTTGGCTGCTACTCGATGATTGCCGTTCCGCTAGGGGGCTTTATCTTCGGACTAGGCGCAGTGCTGTCAAATGGCTGCGTTACGAGCACACTAGTTAAAACGGGAGATGGACGAATTATCGGAATACTGTCGCTGATAGTATTTGCAACAACTGAATACTTTACAAACAAATGGATTTTTAAACCATTTATACAGAAGGTCATGGGACTTCAAGAGGTTTACGACATCGACCTGTTTGACATGCCGTTCTCACCTATCTTTATCTTTGCACCGACAGTTATTCTGCTCTACGTAATAATGCTTCGCCATTATAGAGCTCATAAACCAAAGTACAAATTACCACAGTCCTACACGGGGGTACGACATGTGTTCTGCGAGAAGATTTGGAGCCGTGAGATAACTGTTATCCTCATCGGAATACTTATGGCTGCTGCATTTTACTTCAGCAACTTGACTGGTAGAAACGGTGGAATCTCCATCTCAGATCCTGTGCTATCATGGTTCAACATGATTACGGGCACTCACTCTGAGCCTATCGGATGAGTTGTTTACAACAGAACCGGCGGTGTCGGTTGGGACAACTTAGTGATTGTGGGAATTATCCTAGGATCATTCTTCACAGCGCTAATAAGCAAAGAGTTTTCGATAGTTAAGACTGATAAGAAGATAGTATTTAAAACAATATTGGGAAGTATGCTCATGGGCATAGGTGCTGTATGGGCAAAGGGCTGTCTGATTGGAAACGGTCTGGTAGCAACTTCTCAGCTAGCAACCAGAGCTTGGCTCGCATTGCTATTCATAGCATTCGGAATCTGGTTCGGCGCATGGTTCATGTACGTTAGAGGTTCTAAGAATTCAAGAGGTTAATTATAAATATTACAGTTAATATAGGAAATTATTTATCATTACATAGGAGGAACAACGATGGAAAACATTAAACTAGACACTAAAGGAATGGACTGCCCACTACCACTAGTAGAGCTCAAGAAAGCTCTTGGTGAGGCTGAGGAAGGTCAGGTTATCGAAATAGAATTCACTTGCCCAGACGCAGTAGTTAACTTACCTGGTTACTGCGAAGAACACAATCACGAAGTTCTAGAGTTTGATAAGCAGGACAACAAGGCTTGGAAGCTCACAGTTAAGAAGTAACTAAAAGATAATATAACGGTTTAATAATAAGGGGTACGGGATTAATTTATGAACACAAAGAACAAAGCCAGCCTACTCAGCAAAGTACTGGTATTGATACTTGCGCTCGCAATTGCTCTGAGTCTAAGTGCCTGTGGAAATTCAAAGTCAGGGAATACCGAGAAGGCTAATGCAAAGAAGAGCAAGCAGACAGAGTCTTCAGCAGATAGCTGCGACTCTGAATCAGGTCATTCAGATTCATCCGAGACGGCTAGTAGTAATAAAGACAAGAATGACAAGAAAGATAAGAAGGATAAAAAGGACGAAAAGAGCAAGAAGGACACTTCAAGTAGTAAGAGCGCAGCTTCATCTTCGAGCGGCTCAAGCTCATCTTCCTCGTCACATGCATCTTCGAGTTCAAGCAGCTCTAGCTCATCTGGCTCTACATCACATACACAGCCCCAGCAGCCTGCCGCTAAGAGGACGAGAACTGTGTACATCACTAGAGCAGGTCGCTACTACTCACGAGGTCAGATTGCTGCAGATAGGCAGGAATGGTTATCTCAAGGCAACACCTGAGATGGTCGTTACAACATAGTATATGTTGAACAGGAAGAATATTAAAAAATTGCTTATAATACAGAGAAACAGCGAGGGAACCCCCTCGCTGTCTTGATTTCTAAACTCAGTTGCTATCTACAAGAATTTAATTGCTCTCGGCCTCCTGCAGGTCCTTATACTCTTCCTCGACGATTACTTCTCCCTTCCATACCTTTAGTCCATTGAACTCATATACGTTGGTGTATCCCTGCTTAGCAAGACGCTTTGCTACTCTCTTGCTGAGACCACCGTAATCACAGTACAGAAGTATCTTTTGATTCTTATCGGGAAGCTCTTTAACCTCTCCCTTGTCGAAGTCTTCGTACCAGATAGGAATAGCCTTTGGAATGTGTCCCATTCCCCAAGCAATTTTTCCTCTTACGTCGACAATCTTCGCATCATCTTTATCTGCATTCTCAACGAATTCGGCTGCTTCCTTACCTGATATGTGAGTATAGCCATCCTTGTTCTTCTTATCATCTGCGCCCTTCTTTGTGCAGCCTGCAAAGAGCGCTGTGCTGATAGCCAGAATCATAATAATTGGTAATATCTTTCTCTTCATCTTTTCACCTATTCCCAGTGACCTTCTGAAACAACCACGGTTTCAGTCCATGCAGGTACTCTTACAGTCTTTGTCCCCCAGACGGATCGTAGTACACATGGTTCCCATCTCAAGGATTTGGTTTATGAGCTTGCCATGCTGAAAGATTTGGGAATGGTCTTCCGCATTGACATACATAGCTAACAATATATCGTTTCTCTTTAGTAGTTTCTGGATGCGTTATAGTCTTAGTAACTGCAGGCACCCAGCGTTTTTTCTTGCCATTATCGCTACTGCTCTGACTAGTTGCGCTTGTACTAGATGAGCTGCTTTTTGTAGAACCACTGTTAGATAAACTCTTTTGCTTAGACAGCTTTTCGCTGGTCCCATTTTCCTTTTCGATGAGATTTGTCGTTGCACTTGCGTCAAACGATGTACCACTTTTCTCTGCAATCTTCTGACCGACCTCATTGGTTAACAAGGTAAGATCACTGTCACTTTTTACCTTATTGAACTTCTTCTCATATGACTTCAGAATTTTATGTGCCTCTTCAGCTTTGCTCCCATCCATTGCATCAATCTGCTCTTTCAGAAGTTTTTTACAAGCCTTTATTTTATCCTCTCTAGTTGAGATAGACTTAATCTGAGACTTAAAATCCTTTAGTAATTTTTTGATAGATTTATCATCTTTAGCTTTATCAATTTCTTTCGAGAATTCCTTCTTAAGGTCTTTGACGATTTGCTGCTCCTCTACCATGTATGATTCTATCTGAATGCCCTTGACTGTTTCAAGCGCTTGTTTTCTTGTCTGTTCAGTACAACCTGATAAAATCACTGATAGAGAAACAGTTATTATTATCACCAAAGAAAGCTTTTTTAACATAAATAGTTTATTAATCTCTCTCATATTTTTTCCAATATCTTACTTCTAATTCTGCTTTCGTCTCTTAAGTAAGATAGATAATGTGGATATTGAAGAAATTAATAGCACAGCATATAGAGCGTAATTTCCTGTATCACCAGTCTTTACAAATCTATCTGCTCTTACCTTAGCAGTTTTGCCATGTGTCACAGTGCTCCTACGTGCTGTAGAGTTAGAAACTCTTGTTGCGCTATTATTTGAACTTGTATTATTTACAGCACTATTGTTGCTACTTGCTACTGCAGGCTTAATTGTAAATGTAATATAAGATGACTTTGTGTCAGCATCGAAGTAAGCAGTAAGCGTGTGTCTACCAGCAGATAGCCTGTCCACAAAACTCTTATTAAGCTTGATTACTGTGCTTCCCTCAGTGACAGTATAGTCAGAATCCTCGAGTCTTACGTTATCAACTTCAACTCCACTGAAATTTTCAAAGCTCTTGTCCACTGAAGATGTAGCCTTAAATACAGCCTTTACATCAACATCATTACCCTTCTCAAATGATAATCCATCACCCTCAGTTGCTACATACTGAACGCTGCTATCTGATACGTACTGAACTACAATCGGATATACCGATAGGGAATTCATATTGAACTTGATTTTATTACCAGTCTGAGTGAATGATAGTGGCTTTAGCTTGCCATCGCTGTCTATGTAGGAAACCTTTCCTACATTTTTACCAGACTGAACTTCAGTTGTGTAATTAAAGAACTGACCTTCAGCAAGCATGAGACGTGAACGCTCCGTTCTGGCCATATTGATAGAGTGAATATCTATTACGTCAAAATCTCCCTTTAAACCTTTTGCAACAGCCTTATCGAGAAGTTTCATTCATTGTGTATCTTACGCTATCGTTATACTGCTCGAACCATCTTGGTAAAATTCTGCTGTTGAAGTTTAGTCCCTCAACTTTAGTCTTTCCACTTACACTTGTTAATGCATCAAGATATTTCTTCTCAATCTGACCATCTTTGTCAAAGAACATGATAGTATCCTTGTTTGTGCAGCTTAAGTGGTTATAAGCCAATTTAGCTGCTCCACGCTCTGAGTGGTCTTTAACAGTTAGTGGATATGTGTACATTCCAAGCTGCTCACTCTCAACACTAACGGTATACACATCGTCTTCCATAAGCTCAACTTCAACAGTGCTGTCCTTGATTGGAACTCTAATTGTCTCGAACGGACTTGTCAGAACTAGGGTTGAATTAGTTCCCTCCCAGTCAAAACTATCGTCACTCGGTAGATAGTTTCTGCCAACTTTCTCCATATAGAAGAGCTGTAGATCAATCTTTACGCGATTTGCCTTTGTAGCATCCGTAATCGGTGTAGCCCTCTTCTCTAGAACAAACGAGGTTATTTCCTCATCCTCACCAGGACGGCTCGATGAAATTTGAGTTCTGTCATTATATACGACACTTCCAGTTTCCTTGATAATGATGTATGCGTTATTTTTGAAGTTATACTCTTTGTCCTGTGCAAAAATGATGTAGTGATGATCCTTGATTAACTCAACATCTGGAAGCAAACCATTAGATGAAGTAACTTCCTTTTCAAATCTCTGAAGGGTTGCGTTCCAAACCTTAAACTTTATTGGTTTAGTTAACGCTTTACCTGTTTCCTTGTCAATTACAGGCATGTTCTTAAGTGTTGCCTTCTCAGTCTTATATAGAAGTGCAAAATCCGACTCCTTATAAGGACCAGTCTTGGAAGGCTCCGCTGCACGGAATCCTGATCCGTGTCTTGGATTAGCTGGCTGAGCTGTGCTATTTGTAGCCGGTGTAGCATCGCTTTTTTCAGCTTTCGCTTCGGTTGAAAAACTTGCAGTTTCTGTTTTTTCAGTAGCTGCAGAATCATCTGCAAAGGCAAACATTGGTGCTGTCGATAGTATCATCGATAGCGCTAGAACCTTTACTAGACTTCTTGAGCTCTTGCTCTTGAACTTCATAGTTCCTCCTTTTATATTTGATGTTTTGGGGAATAGCATTCCTTATTATTCTAGCTAGTCTATCAGAATTCTAACAATTGCTTATATCTATACGTCCACCCTTTTGTATAGGTATTCTTTATAACAATTTATATGTAAATTTATTTAACTAAACAACCCGCAAGCGTGTGCGTCATCGCTTGCGGGTTTTCATCATCTATAAATATCATATTTTCGTTATCACCGTTATTTTTCGCCTAAAGTAGCCTTAATTTCATCTATATCGCTAGCGAAAACGACTTTGCTTAGATCCTCAGCTGGTAGGAAGTCGGCAGCTACCATCTCATCTAATAGATTTTTTAGCGGATCATAGAAGCCATCAATATTATACACGATGCATGGCTTTTCAGTTCTGTTAAGTCTTCTGAGCGAGATTATCTCTGAAATCTCCTCGAGAGTACCCGGGCCTCCTGGTAGTGCGATAAACGCATCTCCCAGATTGATCATACGAGTCTTGCGCTCTGGCATGGACTCTACAATCTCGAGTGTATAGAGTCCTTCGTGACCCTTCTCCTGGTCGAGCAGGAACTCTGGGATGATGCCGTAGACTTTGGCACCAGCTTTGAGAACAGTATTTGCAACAGCTCCCATCAGACCGACATTTCCACCGCCATACACTAGACTGTGACCACTATTAGCAATCCAATTCCCAAGCTCGAGAGCTCTATTCTTAAACTCGGCTTTCTCACCAAAGCGCGAGCCGCAATAAACTGTAATATTCATATCCTTCTTCTCCTTTTCCATTCCGTATAATTCTAGTATCATTGACCGTATCGGTCAACGATGTATTTTTATTAATATTTTTGATAGTACACAATTAAAATTAAGATTTTTATAATTATTAATTCCCTCAATTAAATGATATACTAAACTCATATCGTAAAGGTATAGTATATTATGTTGCTTATACTCGCGATAAATAAGGAATATTGAGGAATATTATGAAGAGAAAAATACACATTAAGAGATTTGCAGCGATGGCAGCAGTTGTGCTCGTGCTCGCACTAACATTTGCAGGTTGTAGCAAGGGTGGATCAGATTCGCAAGGAAGTGAAAATCCTAAATCTAGTCTCAAGAAGTTTGAAACTACTACCCTTGACGGCGAAAAATTCACACAGGATAACCTAAAGGATTATGACCTAACCGTTGTTAACGTATGGTCTACAGGTTGCGGTTACTGTGTCGATGAGATGCCTGCTCTAGAAAAGCTAAAGGGTCAGCTCCCTTCCAATGTACAGATTGTAACAATTTGTCTCGATGGTGAGGCATCCCCTGATACTGCTAAGAAGATCCTCGCAAAACAGGGATTAACTGCCAAGACACTCGTGCCAAGCGATTCTCTAAACGAGGGACTTCTCCAGTACGTAAGCGGTACCCCTACTACAGTCTTCTTTGATAAGAACGGCAAGCAGGTTGGTGAGCCTAAGGTTGGAGCATTCTCAACCCGCGACACGGATGCAGTTACAGAGCTATATTTGAAGGAAGTAAATTCTCGCCTTGAGAAGCTATCCTAAGAGAGGAATGCTCGGTAAGTTATTATGTCTAAGAAGTATAAGAAGCTGATACCGGCCTGCTTGATTGCGGCTGGTATCGTTATGTTAATAGTTGGTATCGATAGAGGTGAGATGGCGACGGTCTTCAGCAAGGCTGCTACCGTCTGTCTTGAATGCATCGGTATCGGTTAGGAGGCGCCATGAAGACCAACAACCCAAGGCGTCATTTTGTACAGCTTGTAGCTACATTCCTGACCAACCCTCACGTCGCAAACTTTAGAAATGGCACTATTCACAAGGGAGAGAGCAAGAGCTTCTGCTCACCTGGTCTGAACTGCTATTCATGTCCTGCAGCTGGAACCGCTTGCCCTATCGGAGCGCTTCAGTCAGTCGAGAACGGCAACAAATACCACATCTCGTATTATGTGATGGGATTTTTGATGATTACAGGAGCATTTCTCGGTAGATTCGTGTGTGGATTCCTTTGTCCATTCGGCTTCTTCCAAGACTTGCTACACAAGATTAAAGTAAAGAAACGCAAGATACCTGCACAGGTGGACAAAGTGTTAAGATACATCAAATACGTCATACTTCTGGTATTCGTATTCGCACTGCCGATAGCTCTATCGAACGAGTTTGGAATTGGCGAACCATTTTTCTGTAAGTACATCTGTCCAGCAGGTACTATCGAAGCTGGTATCCCGCTCCTCATTAAGAACGAGTCACTACGTGCGATGATTGGAGTTCTCTTTAACTGGAAGATGATTCTCCTGATTATCACTGTCATACTTTCGACGATGATATACAGGCCTTTCTGTAAATATATATGCCCTCTAGGCGCAATTTATTCGTTTTTAACCGCTTTAGCGTACTGCAGATGGAGGTGGATAGGAGTACATGTATAAACTGCATGAAATGCGAAATTCACTGCGATATGCAAGTCAAGGTGCTCGATAATATCAATAGTGTCGAGTGCATTCGCTGCGGTAAGTGCAGGAGCATCTGCCCTACTAATGCCATCAACTGGACCGCAGGTGGAAAAGTCATTCTAAAATCAAACGAAAACAGCAGGCAAAGAGCATAGCTCTGCCTGCTATTTTTATTATCAGCTATCTCTTGGATATATTCGGCCGTCATTACTTCAGATTATACTTTTCAAAATCAACAGCTTCGTGATGTAGTAAATAGATTTTCTTATCCATTCCGCCAGCATATCCCGTAAGCTTTCCGTCCTTCCCCACGACGCGGTGGCAAGGCACTATGATTGAAACTCATTACTTCCAACAGCGCCACCCACAGCCTGAGCTGACATACGGTCCTTGCCTAGTCTTCTAGCGGCTTCCCTCGCGATTGCACCATAAGTGCAGAGTTCACCATACGGAATATCTAGCATAATCCGCGAGATTACCTTTCTAAACTCTGAACCCTGTAGTTTTAGTTCTGGAGTGAAGCTCGGAGTAACGCCTCTGAAGTATTCATCGAGCCAACACACCGTATCACCTATATGCTTATTTACCGCTGGACTATCGATAAGCTCTACAGGTTCTACTATCTGCTCTTCGTTAAACCACACACCGAGAAGGCTATCTTCATCAGCACACAGCTTGATTATCCCCATCGGTGAATCATAATAATACATGTACATTGCAAATCCCCATTAGTTATATGGATTTATCAGCTTCGGATTGCTTCCGATATTCTCCTTGATCACTTTCACATCTTCAGGCGAGAGCGCTATATCGTAACTCACGGCAATTACTAGCCAAGTGTAGCAATAGTCATCGATGTTGGTATCCGGTAGCCACTCGCTTGGCCCTTTGTCAGACTTCTCGCGGTTCACCGCCCCATCTACATCAACACCCACACGCACGTCCGTCGCGTACTGGTGCTTCTTGGAGTGACTCCATCTAGCACCGCCATGTTTATTTACATAGTTTAGCGGAATGATGTGGTCAAAGTTGCTGTCCTCGATGTCGAGCTTGTCACCTGTATATGGATCTGTATATGAACCACTCTTATAGTGGTTACTCATTACAAATGCGAATTTTCTAAGTGAATACTTCCTGCCTTTATACTCGATCCTCTTGTAAGGTTCGGTATATGAGTCACGGTCATAAGCGATATATTCATTAGGCGATGCCACCTTAACTTCATCGAGCAACTGTTCGACGCTTTTCTCCTTAAGCGGTTTTACCTTGCTACTTGAACTACCTGAATCACCTATATCAATTCCCATCTGATTGAGGACAAAAACAGCTACAGCGATTACTAACGTCGCAACCATCTTCTCCATCTTTTTATTATTTCTGCCGTATCCCTGCCTTGAATATCTCTGTCTCACCATGTTTCCATACCTTTCTGAATACGCTTATCATACCATAGTTGGTTGCTCATAGGGCAACTTATGATTCATGAAATAGCCCAATAAACATTTGATTTATAACTATTACATGATATAAAATAATAAAATAGGCGAGAAAAATTACGATTTATGAAACGAGGAATTTATATGGGCGAAAGCAAACTAAAGTACGGACTAAGAGTGCTCAAGAACGCTAGCTTCAAGAAGTTCACCGACTGTGTCAACGAGGCGCACAGAATTTCTGGCAAGAGTAAGCTTGCGTGTGCAAGGGACATTGTGCACTGCATGAGAAAATTCGATGCCGGTTACTATGATTATGTAATCTTCCAGTTCTGGGACAAGACCGATGCGGAGAGAGATACTTACCTGACTAGATTCAGAAGCAAGAAGCTTGTATCTCAGATGAACGATCCAGCTTACGCACATTTCTTTGATAACAAGGACGAGTTCAACGAGAAATTCAAGGACTATATCGGTCGTGACTTCATCGAGCTTGAGACTGCTACTAAGGAAGAAGTTGAGGAGTATTTCAATAAAAAAGATAAGATTTTCTGCAAGATGAAAGATCTCGAGTGTGGAATCGGTTGTGAGAGACTTGTGACTTCTGACTTTGAGAACTTCGACGAATTCTTTACTTATATCAAGGATAAGGGATTTGGAACTCTCGAAGGAGTTATCGAGAATCATCCTGACCTTGACAAGGTGTATTCGGGAAGTGCAAATACTATGCGTATGATTACGATTATCGGTGATGACGGAAAGCCTCATCTGATTTATTCAGTTCAGAAGTTCGGTATCAACGGCAGAGTTGTAGACAACTATGGAGTTCACGGACCAGTTGACTTAGAGACTGGCGAGTTCCTCTTCCCTGCTCACTCTGGTGACACTAAGGCAGAAGGACTTTACACAGAGCACCCTAACTCACACGAGAAGCTAGTCGGGTTCAAGACGCCTCTCTTTAAGGAAGCCAAGGAGATGATTCTGAAGGCTGCGATGGAAGTTCCGCAGATTAGATACGTAGGATGGGACGTTGCTGTAACTCCGACTGGACCTGCTATCATCGAGGGCAATGTATACTGTGCTCACGACTTCTGGCAGCTACCAGGACAGACTCCTGGCAATATAGGCATCATGCCTACGCTTAAGGAACTTGTGCCTAGTTATAAGTATTAAAATAACCTGATAGTTTTATAAATTTATATAAAAAGGATTGATATTTTTGAAGTGCACCCCAAAAGTCAGACAAAACTAATTTTTGGAGGTGTACTTTATGAGCAAATATTCGTATGAAGAAAGACTGGAATCTGTTTAAGAGTTATCGAAGAAGATATGAGCTACAAGGCTACTTCATTAACCACAAGACTGTTAGAAGGCTTATGCACGCATTTGGTATTAAGTTCGAAATTAGAAGTCATAAGTATCGCTCCTACAAAGGTAGTATTGGGAAAGTTGCTCCTAACATATTGAATCGCAAAAGGAAAACTGTCTAGACAATTCTGTCATGGAAAACTTCTTCGGTCTACTTAAGACAGAGATGTTTTACAAACATGAATTCAAACCTACAGAACACCTAATTTCTGAGATTGAAGCATACATTGACTATTACAACAACAGACGAATTAAGTGCAAGTTAAAAGGACTGAGTCCTGTGAAATACAGGATTCAGTCCTCTAAAGTTGCTTAATTAAACTGTTTAACTTTTGGGGTTTACCAACCCTTTTTCTTTTAACATGCGGTTATTGAACATATACTTAGAAGATCTTGTAAAATCAAATTTATAATTCATTTTCTATAGCAAGGTAGCAAAATATCCTGCGAATAATACAGATGTTATGGTTACTGTGACGAAGCCACCTACAACCATAGATGGGAACATTTTGCTCATTAAGTACCCTCTTTCATCAGGATCATCTGTCAATGCATTGCAAGTGCTTTCAGTAATTATTGCATCGCATGGGAATCCATATAAAGCAGTAAGACCATTTGCAAACGCGAGAGGAAAACTCATTTTTAAAACCTTAGCAATAATAAACGATGCAATTCCCATGCCCACAACTCCAATTATAATCATTACAATCATTGGAACTATGATTGTAACAAGCATTGATGGTGTACAGTTTTTAAGTCCTGCAAATACACTTAGCATTGCTGCAAACATAAATATTGTATAAGTATTACCTCTTGAAAGCGAACTTGTATCAAGAATACCTATTTTTGTTAAAATAACTGATATAATTAAACACCAGACGATTGTAGGAACTTGAGGTACAAACTGTCCAACAATTGTTGAAATCCACACACTGAATGCTACTTTTGCAATAATAAATACTGGACTATTGTACTTCTCAGGGATTGCTGGTAATAACTTTTTGATATCTTTGTCATTTGCTATAGCAGTTAAACCAACTGACTTCATCTTGTCAATTTCTTCCTGTGATAAATTAAGTTCACCAGACCTCCACTCCTTTAGCAATTTTTTCCCTTCCTTATGTAAACAGATTGCTGTTATAGGATATCCAGCCAGTCCTTGAATTGCATACATAGCAATAGCAAATACTGCAGCTGTTTCAAGGCCTGCAGCTTTAGCAGCTTGTTGCATTGTTAATGCTGCAACTACGCCTCCTGTCAGTGGAGGAAGTCCAACAATTACTAGTGTTTTGTCCATTAACAACGGACAAACTACCCAACACAATGAAACCATTCCAACTAAACCAACTAAACAAATAACAACTGTTTTCCATTGTTCAATGAGTTGTTTTAAGCTTATTACTGTTCCAATATGTGTAATAAACATTAGTACTGCAATCTTTGCAGCAAAATCGATTAAGCCCGTATCCTCTGCGAGTGTTTTTGGAAACACCGTCCAATATCCAATTATAAATATTATAGATGTAACTAGTATTGAAGGAACCCATGCATGTGTTATCTCTGAAATCCACTCACCTATAACATATGCTAAAGCTACTATTACAAGTGCTAAAAAAGCATTATATAGTATCATTGTTATCTCCTTTCTTAATAAAAAACGATTACTCAACTTGTTTAAATTCAAAAGATTAATCTAAAACAGCCAATGCCGCACTTGTCATTGCAGCCATTCCATATCGCATTGCACTCTCATCAAACGTACAATTTGCACTATGTAGTGTAGATAGTGGCATTCCAGCTTCATGTCCTGCAGATAGAAACATTAAAACTGCCGGCTTTCCAGTTATTGTTGAAAAGAAGCTAAAGTCTTCACTTCCACCAAACGGTTCATCCATAAGTCCAAAATAGTTATTACCTAATGACTCCTCATATGTATCTAGTAACAACTCCACTAAGTCACTATCATTAATCATTGCATCATAGCCTATTCGTATATCATCATCAATTTTGCAATGTGAAATTATTTCTATACCTCTACATATTTCATGAATTTTTGTAATTGCTGTTTCTCTTGCTTCTTTTGAATAGGCTCTTACCGCACCAGATAACCTACATGTGTCTGCAATTACATTGCTTTTCACACCGCCTTCTATTGTATTAAGTGTAAAAATGCATGTATCCAATGGATTTATGTTTCTAGATTGAATCTGTCCCAAAAGTACATTTAGTTGGCAAGCAGCTAGTATTGCGTCATTTGCTTTATGAGGTTGAGAACCATGTCCCGAAACACCATGAACTGTAATATAGACTTCATCTGCCGAAGTAGCTATAGCTCCTTTTCTCAATAGTACTTTTCCAACATCATTTTCTGTAGGTAGTACATGTAAAGCAAAGAACGCACTTACATCATCTACAAGCCCTGACCTAATTATGTCTTTTGCTCCACCAGGTTGAATCTCTTCACTTGGTTCGAATATAAGCTTCACCGTACCACTAAACATCTCTCTGTTGTTACATAAAATTTTTGCATTACCTAGCATCATCGCAGTATGTAGATCGTGCCCACATGCATGCATTACACCATTAATTTCGCTACTAAATGGCAAACCAGTATTTTCAGTTATAGGAAGTGCATCTATATCACATCTAAGACCTACTACTTTTTCTTTACCACTGGTTTTATTACCTTTTATAACAGCAATGACCCCTGTAGATGTAGGTGTTAATATTTCATCTACACCATAACTTCTTAATCTTTCTTTTATAAGGGCAGATGTTTCGTATTCTTGGTTACCTTGTTCTGGATATTTATGTATAGCCCGTCTAATTTCAACAACTTCATCAAAAACAGCATCCGCTTTTTTCAAAATACAAGACTTCATTGCTTACTCCTTTCTTTTTAGATTTAAGAAGCAAAACTCGAGTATCTTCTCCATTTATTTATATTTAAATTTTAGTTTACCTATTTTTGATTTGGAAATTATTTTTTGTAATTACTGCTAGTACTTTTGGTAATATAAATATAGAAATAATTTTATCTGCTTTTTATCATCCGAAGGAGGTATTACTAATATGGAAATGCGTCAAATATATTACGTGTTAGAAGTTGCAAAAGAAAAAAACTTCTCCAAAGCGGCAACTAACCTATTTATTACACAGTCTAATATCTCACAGCAGATTAGCTCTTTAGAAACAGAGCTAAACACAAAATTGTTTTTTAGGGATCATCATGGAGTAAAACTAACCGAAGATGGAAAAAAATTCTGTTTCTACGCAAAAGATGTAACTGATGGAATTGATAAATTAATGATGAATTTTAATAGTAATACTATGGTTAATAAGGAATTGCTAAATATTGCAGTGTTTCCTTTTGCTAACAAAGTAGGCATAACATCTGTAGTTACAGAGTTTCAAAAGAAATGCTAATATTCTTATGTCTATAAAAGTAACTGACAATTATGCCGCTTATGATGGCTTAAATAACGGAGAACTTGATTTCGCAATTGTTAAACTACGTCCTGAGGATAAACTAAATACTTTTACATATAAGTTTTTAACAGAGGAGAAATTATATTTGGTAATTAATAAAGATAATATAAAAGCTAATCAAAGTAGTATTTTCCCTTCTGATTTATCTGAAATACCACTGTTAATGGCTGATGCTAACTCAAGTATATATAACGATGTAAAGAAAATATATAGAGAAATAGGCGCTAATTTTAATGTAGTTTTTGAGAATACTACGGATGTTAGTCTCTTGAACGACATGATATCAGAAGGTCGCGGAGCAACAATCGCAACAGAATCTGCGGCAGCTTCAATAGATGATAGTAGAATTAAAGCCATATTGATTGAATCTCCTGTTAAATTCTGCACTTATTTAGCTTATCCAAAAAACAGAGAATATACTGGAATTTACGGAAAATTTATTGAACATGTTATACTTTCTGTAAAGAATCTATATGAATAATTGCAACATACTTAAAAGGTGGGTTATAGGACAAAACGTGTTGGTCGCTAGTCCCAATAATTCTGAAATTCAGATGACTTATGCAGCTCTCCCCAGACCACCGCATCTCCCCATGTAGGGATAGATGAAGTGCGTTTATCTAACTCTGAAATCTTCTGGTATATCGCTGCAATACTTTTGTCCGTTGGCATTACTTTTAATAGCTCAGAAACAGAAAGCGGTCTTGGTGAGTGCACATAGCACCACCAGAAGACCGCTTTTATTCTTCTTTCAACAGATAGTCCACGGTGATTCCTTAGCAAGGCTCTTAGCCTTGCATTTATACCGCCTTCTATCTGGTTATTTGTAGATGGAGCCTTGCCTATCTTAGCTATTAAATCTTCATCCAAATAAGTGAATAGAGTGCCTTCTTTTACCAACCTAGAAAGAGATCTCTGTGCCTTTAAAAGTCTTTCATGCGTTGCTCTCCAATTGCCGTTTTCATCTAGTGACCTTTGGCTCAGAAACTTGTTGTGTTTTCTCATCCAATCTAAGAATTCATCTACCCATTTATCTGCTTCAGATCTAGTTTCTAGGTGTAGTAGTCTTTTAGCAAGAGCATATAATTCAGCCCCTGCAAGGGTTTTAGGTCTTGTTGTAGTATATCTTCTTACTTGAGAAAACACATGAAAAAGGCATCTCTGGTGCTTTGCATGAGGCCATACCTTTCTCAAAGCTTTATTAAATCCTTTTCCTCCATCCGAAACTACAAGTGCAGGTTCAGTAATCCTAGACATTAATGAGATCCATGCATTTGCATGCTCATAGCGGCATAAGTACCAACCTAGCACATGGTTTCTGTCACAGCAAATTAAAACACAAGCATTACGGCACAGGTAAATTCCATCTACGAATACTACTGAATGCTTTTCTTCTACAACTGGTGGTAATGTCCATATATCCCAAAATTTGGATGTTTTTCGCCTAAATGTACGACCACCTCCAGGCATATACTTTTGAATATCTTTGCTAAAAAGCCACTTAAGAAATATATTAAGCTGCTTGGTTAGATTGTCTATTTTAGGGGAAAACGCCATCTTACAATTACAACAAAACCACCTCTGTGTTCCTGTATTTGTCTTACCATATTTCGAGCAACACCTACCACAAACAGGGCAAATAACACGCTTCATTTTACAATCCTCCTAGAATACTATTTCTAAGGAAGATATAACCCTAATACGCCTTGAAATTTCAAGTGTTTTAGACGATTTTACCAACACGTTTTGTCCACCCTGTATCTTCTTTCAAAAAAGATATAACCGCTGTAGCCGTTGAAATTTCAACGACCGCAGCGGTTTTTACCAACACGTTTTGTCCTATAACCCTAAAAGTATTAACAACAACAGGGGCCGATCTCATTCGAGATCAGCCCCTATTTACTACTTTATTTTATGTATAGACTATGAAAGGTATCTAGTTTATGCTGCAGCAGTCTTGAGCTTTCTGCTCTTAAGAGCCGCTTTTCTAAGTCTTAGAACGACGTAGCTCACGTATACTACAGAATACACGATGATTCCTGTCATATGAGACTTAACATCTGCCGAGTACAGCACCATTATATGTACATAGATTCCGATGAAAAACGGATATGCCATGCGCTGAATCTTTTTCCAAGTCTTACCACTCATCTTGCGGCGAACCGACTTAAACGATGTTACAAAGAGTGGAATTAGCATTGTCAGTAGGCACAGCGTGATTATCGATGCAATCAGCTGCCTAGTCGGCATAGCCTTTGGATTCGTGAACACCATCGGGAAGTATTGAACTCCGAAAACCACGTTGTGGCTTAGTGTTAGCAAGCTTCCGATGATAGAAATCTCTCCGCGCACACTCATCAGCTTACGAGAGAGCTTGTTGTGCTTAGTGATTACACCAAGGTACATAACTACCATAAATGTAGCCGTAGTGAATATACCTCTACCGAACATGTTCATAAAGTACACGTTAAACCACTCTGGGAACTTTTGATCATAACCGTGGTTAAAATATAGAACTACCGCTCCGCACCACACGTATATGCCCAGATAAAATGCCACTGGGTACTTCTTAATTGCATCTGCTGCCAAGATATAAAATATGACAGTCACTGCGATTCCGATTATTAAGTTCACGATACCGTCCTTTCCGTCTCAGCTGCGGCAGAGTTCTCTGCAGTTTCCTTGCCCTCTGCTGGCTTCTGTACGTCCTCTTTCTTATTAACCTTACCGTTCTCTGAATGCTCTACGCTTGCAGGTTTTGAGATTGCGGCTACTGCGGCACTTCTTGTACTTGCATTTCCACTTGTAACGGCAGCTGCTTCTGTACTTGTCACAGGTGTATTAACGTTAACCATTACGATTGCCTTGCCCTTCTTGTCAATTCCGTCTACCGAGAACTCGAGCACTGCCTTGGTCAGACCTTTCTTTGAAAGGTCAGGCTTCTGAACTAGAGTCACCTTTACAGAACCGTCATTTGGAATGTTGGAGAACTTCGCCTTGTAATCCTCTAGTGTTGGCTCCTTGCCTTCTACATCGATTGGCTTCGAATTTACTCTCTGAGGTGAAAATGCTACTCCACCATCCTCGTCATCATCCGCAATTCCGTCATGATCCTTATCTCTGTAAATCCAGTACTTGTAGTTTCTTACCAAGACCTTACCGTTCTTCTTAGCCTTGAACTTCAAATTCACGGTTCTGAACATACCGCCATCACCATCCCAGTTATCGTCTTCAACGACTGGTGTTCCAGTGATAGTTGTTCCGTCGAAGCTGAGTCCCTTCGGAAGCCCCTCGATTGTTGTCAGCATCTCTGCATCCTTGTCGAGGCTAGTCACTGTCGCTGGTTTGATAGCTATACGCTCAGTCCACTTAGGTCTACCTGACTCGTCGAGGACTGTCTCGATTACCTTGCTGTCTACCTCTACCTCAGGAAGATTCTCCTCAGGTTCAGTGGTTCCTGGGTTATCGTTATTTCCACCTGTATTCTCAACAAGCTGCTTGTCTGCCTCTGTGCCAGATAGCTGGAATGTTACGAACAGTGCTGGTGGTGCATTAGGGTTCTCATCGTTAACTACTGTGTACTTAACCTTTTTGTTTACAGGCTTCTTATCTGTTGTGTACTCGTAGCGATGTCCTTCCTTTGAAACCAGACGCACCTTAACATTTTCAAACTCGAACGCTGACGGTGCATCGACAACCTGCTGGTCATCGATCTTGCGGTCATCTACTGAGTCCATTTTAACGGAATCAATCTTATACCACTTTGATCCGTCCTTGCTGTACTCGAGTCCAACGATGTAGTCTCTGCTGTAGCGTCCTACTAGGATTCTGAAGTTATCGTAAGATAGTGATTCCTTGTGAACAACTCTCGCCTTGATGACCTTCTTGTCACCGTATACCTTGAGGTCACTGCCATTTTCGATTGCATTTCCGTCCTCATCTGTGATACTGAGTCCGTTTGCTGCAAAATCATTCCATGAAGCCTCTGCCGAAGTTCCGTCCTTCTTGACTACCTTTGCCTTGAGGTCAGAGAAGTCCACTGTGCTACCAGTATTAACTTCTACTGTCTTGGTCTTAGGCGCTACAATTGAAACTTCCTTCACATCTGAGTTAGTTCTGTGGTCATTAGCCGACTTGCTGCTAGCTTCCTTAGTCGCTGCAGAAATTCCGCTCGCACTGACAGTAGCACCTGTTACGCTATCGAACATCTTCTTACCCTCGTAGCGGTCACCCATGTAAGCCTTTACTGTTCTCGACATGAGTGTAAGGTCAGACTCTTTGTTCTTGCCAGAAAGTCCGTTAAGCATACTTACATACTTATCTCCAAAGAGCTCCTTGACCTTAGCCTTAGGATCACTGCTCTTTCTAATAGCTTCAAAATACTCACGGTATAGTCCCATCTTAGCGATGTTCCAGCGGCCTTCCTTGCCCTTTAGGAAAGGTAATACGCGCTCTGCCTTGCTTCTAAATGGATCAATATCATCACGATAGTCTTCGCCTATTCCGACTCTTAGGCTATCGATCTCGCCGTCCTTAACTGTTACGTAAGTCTTGATTCCACCTGGATTGAGGTATCCGATACCAATTCCAGTGTATTCTCCATCCTTTAGCTTATCTCCTGGATAATGCTTGCGAAGAGCTTCATCTACATATGCTGGCTCTCCAGTATCAGGATTAACTGCTGGAGTTGTGTTATCTGTGCTTGGTTTATCACTGTCTGTGCCTGGCGTATTAGCATTGCTGCTAGTATTAGTAACGTTAGTCTTGCCAGCACCTGCAAGCGCATTTCTTACCGCATCTATGATGCCGCGGCTAGAATAAGTAGCACCAGAAACTGTATCCACGCTCTTGCCTGGAGTTCCTAGCAGTCTTCCTACTACTGCCTTAGCACGGTTAAAGAACGGTGCATCATCGCTGTGAGATAGAATCTCAACGTTAGTAATATTTCCGCCAGAAACGGTTACACGAACTCTGATCGGTCCATTGAACCCCTGACCTGAACCAGTGTAAACTCCGTCATTTAGATTAGCACTTCCAATAGCAAACGAACCTGCAGCATTGCCCTTTCTGCCCTTAGCAGCTCTAGCATCCTTCTTGACTGGTGTTACCTTAGCTTGCTGCTTAGATCCTGCCTTCTGAAGTGCATCTGCAACTGCCTTTTTGATTGCATTTGAAGAAATAGTCGCACCCGATACCGAGTCGACATTCACATTACCACTGCTTAGAATCTTACCGATAACAGCGGATGCCCTGTTGAAATATTCTGGTGTTTCTGTCTGTGATACAACCTTGATATCTGTCAGCTTTCCACCCTTGATGGTGATGCGAACAGTAAGAGGTCCACCGTAGCCGGTTGCGGTGCCCTCGTATTCTCCATCTTTGAGGCTATCTGTGGAAACTTCAGAACCTATCGCCTGAGATTCCTTGGCAGCCTTCTCTCTAGCAGCGTTGTTCTTCTCTACGACTGTAACAGCCGAGTATGCCATCGCAACCGTTACAGCTGCGGCAACAACAAAGGACAGCACTCCCTTGAAACCAGTTGTCTTCATCTTTCCTCCTATGAATGAATTGTGTAAAATTTTTGAATAAGTTAGAGTTATATTACAAAAGTTAGTTTAATTTAACTAATGCATAATGTATTTTAATGCAAATCACACAAATGTGCAACAATTATTTAGACCAATAATTGTACTTTTTTAGATTAGTTTTTAGGGTTGGGAAACAATTTAAAGGGACGAGCCAATGGCTCGTCCCTTTAAATGTGTGTATATAAACAAGATAAAAGAAGGTATCTTGAATATGGCTAATTAAGTTACATATCGCCATTGATGAAGTATCCGTACTTGACTACTCTATCGAAGGCGATTTTCTGCCATTCTTCCTTGATTGAATCCCTATCAGTAAGGAAGAAGCCTGGTTCCATAAAGCGAATAATTATAAATTCGGAGTTCTTCTGATCCCAGCTGTTACCTCTGCTGAAATCGATTCCCTTGCCTGTATTCTTAGTAACTATCGACTCTAGAAGTGGAGCTGTTACAGAGTTAATCGGAACAGAAATGTCCGATTTATCGAACAAGCCCTTCTTGGTCTCACTAGTGTATACGCCGAAGTTACCAACTGCACCTACTACGCATACTACTCGCTTAATATCATTAATATCTACTTCGTGCTTAGCACCTATAATCTTGTTACCGCGGAGCTTTATCTGCTTCTCCTTGAGAGAAGTACCCAACGTGAGGTCTAACTCTCCTATGTTATTAGGAAAATCCTTAGTCAGCTTGTGCGCAGCAAATGCTGTGAGAAGAGTCTTAGTCTCCTTTATATTATGTTTCTCGTAGTTATAATCCTCATCTAATGTTATATCTAGCATCTTCTGCTTGGGATCAACGCTAACTAGATTAAGAATGTAGCTACCATTGGAGCTGAAGTAGTTTGTAGGAATAATCGTTAGTATATCGTCGAAACTGACATTGAGTACGCCTTTCTTCTTGTGTGTATATGTGAATCCGTCACTACGAACCTCTAACGTATACTTTGGCTTTTCAAAAGTCACAATATCTGTATCAAAGATGCTAATCATATGAATCTCCTAACTACTCACGTGCCTTTGATGCCGACCAAAACAAGTGTGCTACTAAATAATTTTTATTGTACTTATGTAGCTAGTATAAGCCTATTTTTGTAATTTGTCTGCACTTTTTTGAAAAAAGTGATTATTAAGTCAAAAATTGTGCAAATTTTTCCGTTATTTGGTACTTTTTTGCCCTGCCTTATTCGCATCCAGGCGATTTTAGGGTGCACTTTGAGCGTTCTGGCATGTTAATCATCGCTATCGATGTTATAACCAGCACGATACCAACAACCCTCCAAGGACCGAGCTCTTCCCCGAAGATGAACGTACCGAATAGCGTCGCCGCGACATTTTCCACCGAGGATAATATCGGCGCATACGATACATGCTTAAGCCTCGTTATCGCGAAGCCGTACATGAAGTATGGAATGGCAACAGATGTCGAGCCATTGATTATACTTATCAGTGCCAGCTTTCCGTCCGCATGAAATTCACCAATGCCAACTATGGATCCGTATATCAAAAGAGCGATGAGCCCAAATACCATCGTATAGAATGTCATCGCTGTCGTATCTTCCGACTGTCCGGCAAGTCTACTAGTAATCGCTAGACTTGCAAAGCAGAATCCACATATAAGTCCCATGAATATGCCATAAAGAGACAGCTTCCCTAGGTCGAACACTCCCCCTGTCGCCGTGAATGTAACTCCCATGATGGTCACGCACATGGCGAGGACTTTTCTCAGGGTAGGCTTTTCCTTAAATATAAAGTACGACATAATCGCCACGATTATCGGGGATGTGTATACGAGCACGACTGCGCTCGCCATGCCGAGTTTACCAATCGCTGTGAAGTACGCTACGTTGAACACGGCCTGTGTGATTACGCCCTGCACGCAGGCTATCTTGAAACCACGTCTACTGAGTTTGAAACTCATTCGCCCTTTCATGAGCATGAACGGGAGGATGACTAGCATCGCACATGATACTCTCAGGATTGACATCGTCACTGGTGGGATGCCGTACACTCTATATAGATGCGAATAAATTCCGGTCGTGCCCCAGAGGGTGCCGGAAAGCATGATGAAAATTGCTCCGTTCTTAATCATATTACTTCTCGCTCAGCTTAGCTATCGCCTGTTCATATGAGATGCAGAGTGCCCCATCGAAGCTGAACTTCTTCCAGAGCGATACGTTGTTCTCTTCTCTATAGGTGCTAAATATAATGGCCTTATCTAGTTGGGCAAATGAATTTGTAAATGATTTACCACCCTCTGCGTTTGGTACGGCTTTACCGTTTCGCTTGTATACATCGGTTATCTTTCCATTATCATCATGTCCAACGACGTTGGTTAGAGTTTGGACTAGTTCAAGTTTTGAATTCTTCATCACATACTTGTGGACATTATACTGCATGTAATCATCGCCGTTCGAATAGTATATGTATAGGGTATTTGCATCCTTGCCCTTATACACGACATAAGAAGTACCCGCAGCAGCTTGCTGGTCCGCAAATTTACCACTATATGAACCTTCATTAAAGCCATCGTAGCTGAGCTCCACTGCTCCTTGGCCATTAAATGTATAGATATGCATCTGTGCATCGAATTCATTATTCGCGGTGAAGAAGAACAGCTCTGGTACATTGTCACCGTCTATGTCGCACAGTGCTATAGGTCTATCGATACCCCTACGGTTATATGTGTCTATAGTTGGTATAGTCTGCCATGAATATGTCTTAATAGCTGTCTGATTCTGCTCTATTACGGTCTTATATGCGCTATACGCAGCTTTCCTATTCTTCTCTTGCTTCTCAGTGACTTTTTTTGGTTTTGGCGGCTTCTTCTCCTCTTTCTTAGGCATCTTCTTGCTGCATCCTGCGATGGATAAGACGAGAAATGCGGATAGTAAAATCGCAATCGCTAATCTTAACTTCATCTTGGTATTCATAGTTTTTCTCCTTTTGATGCCCGCTCTGTTATGTACAAATGGTATGCAATTTCTAGCGAATATCACTAGCATCTTTAAGTATCTAATATTCTATCTTCTGTAATCTCTATGTCTATTACAGAGTATTATACTAGAATTACAGGGCAAAGTGAAACTATGCGGATTGTCGTGTATATATGCATGCGAAGAGTTATTTGCACTAGATGGTTGAAAACGAACGATAATGGGTTTACTCTATAGTCAGCAAATATTGGATACATACCTAGTGGTATGGGTCAGGAGGTTAAGATGCTATTAATCGGAGTAAGAGCGGATGGGAACTGGCTACTATCGCAGTGGAATCTTACGTATGCTACCGGCTGGGAGGGCATTTGCAAGGCTGCTGCCAAGATGTACGATTACTACGATAGCAAGGAGATGCCAGTTGAGATATTAACGGATGATCATCTAACAGGTGCTCATTCGAAGGATGACATCATGAATATAGAGGAAGCTAGCTATCTAACTGTTAGGGGATTTTCGACGGTATTCAAGCTGCCGCTGATGACTACTTTTTTTATAACCAGTCTCAGACTGTGTATGTCAATATCGCACAGGCTACTGAGGAATTTGCATATGCTGATTATGAGAAGTTTAATAAGTCGCTATGTCAGTATCTCAATAGTGTTGAGATGGCGATGTGCGAGTAGGATTGGATAAGTAAGATATTAGGTAGGGTAAGGAAAAAAATCAGGCGTGGCCTGATTTTTTTGTTGCTTTGATACATTGTGATAGTTCTGATAATACGGTTCCTTATTTCAAAAAAGAGATGGTTTTTGAAATAAAGAGCACAGTATTCATCGCTTATTTCAAAAATGATCTACTTTCTGAAATAAACTGTTTCATTAAACCAGTAAGAGCTGACGCTTGACTTACTCCTAGATTATCACAAGTTTCCTTGAATTCTTCTACTACATCCTTTTTTAACTTGTATGACTTATTGATTAGTCCTGCTTTCTTTTGATACTTTTCTGTTGCTTTTGTCTGAGCATTAGGGGTTCCTTGTGGCATAATTGCGACTCCTTTTCTGATTGTTTCTTTGAATTCTCAATAGCTATGAATGGACAGATAGTGATGATAAGACAACAATGTGGTTGATATGATGGTTTACAAGGTTCTCAAACTAACTTCGATATTGTAACTCGGAAAATTGATTTCAATTCATGCGCCCCATGCGGGATGCGACATACCAATCACCATATCCACTTACTTTTGCATCATAATTTCAATCCACGTGCCCATGCGAGACGCAACGTTTAAAAGTTCAATCGAGTATTAACAAGTTAGCATTTCAATCCACGCGCCCCATGCGGGACGCGACATATAAAGTATGGGGCAGTAATACGAACAGAACTATTTCAATCCACGCGTCCCATGCGGGACGCGACTTGAGTATCATGGGTTTTAGACCTCTATCGGTATTTCAATCCACACGTCCCATGCGGGACGCGACAGTGGCCAACTCAGGAGTTGTGCTAGATACATCATATTTCAATCCACGCATCCCATGCGGGACGCGACTCGGCTCTTGCTCTGCACTGCTGCCTTGCCCTGCAATTTCAATCCACGCGTCCCATGCGGGACGCGACCTTATTTCTGCAGTATGGGATACGGTTATTAAATTTCAATCCACGCGTCCCATGCGGGACGCGACCACACCCGAATTAATGGAGTCGCTGCCCTTCTTAATTTCAATCCACGCGTCCCATGCGGGACGCGACTCTCAAAGGGGTTATTGATGGACTTAAAGCTCAATTTCAATCCACGCGTCCCATGCGGGACGCGACAATATTCCGAATCGCTAATTAGAAAAGTTGAGGTATTTCAATCCACGCGTCCCATGCGGGACGCGACGAAGATATCGAGTTGTTAAGGGTTCGAGAGCATCATTTCAATCCACGCGTCCCATGCGGGACGCGACTAGGAGCACACCTTATCGAGGGCTTAAAACAAGATTTCAATCCACGCGTCCCATGCGGGACGCGACTGACTGTGACGGAAATCGTGTATGCGTATATGATATTTCAATCCACGCGTCCCATGCGGGACGCGACATTTCATCCCTACTAAGATTTAGCTGAGATTGAAATTTCAATCCACGCGTCCCATGCGGGACGCGACATCGTTCCCGAGCCAAACAGCAGCTTTGGCTAAAATTTCAATCCACGCGTCCCATGCGGGACGCGACCACCATAGCACACTGCATAAATCTCACCATCAATATTTCAATCCACGCGTCCCATGCGGGACGCGACTTTAACTTCACGTTTACTTGACCTACCGTTGATTATTTCAATCCACGCGTCCCATGCGGGACGCGACTAGAGTACGAAATATATGAGGAGGATAAATAAATATTTCAATCCACGCGTCCCATGCGGGACGCGACGAACTCTATGGGGCATATCAATGATTCTGACTTATTTCAATCCACGCGTCCCATGCGGGACGCGACGGCACAAGTAAAGGCAAGAGCTGCGCAAGAATGATTTCAATCCACGCGTCCCATGCGGGACGCGACGTGGACAGCTCAAGAGCTATGCAAGATACATCATATTTCAATCCACGCGTCCCATGCGGGACGCGACTGGTGCTCGTGTTCTGCCTGTGTATTGGCTATCTGATATTTCAATCCACGCGTCCCATGCGGGACGCGACTGGGAATGTTCCGGATACACTCTCACAGCTCATCAATTTCAATCCACGCGTCCCATGCGGGACGCGACCGCAGATTTTGGCCTATCGACGTAGGCGACTATATTTCAATCCACGCGTCCCATGCGGGACGCGACGCTGTTGCCTAACAATAATTGTATCGCCTTCCATATTTCAATCCACGCGTCCCATGCGGGACGCGACGCATATTTGTTTTGCAAAGATTTAACAGAAAATATTTCAATCCACGCGTCCCATGCGGGACGCGACTGTATTCGGAGGTATTCCGTCTAGTAGAGCTTTATTTCAATCCACGCGTCCCATGCGGGACGCGACATAGGCTGCATTACAACTCTTGCATCTTTAATCTATTTCAATCCACGCGTCCCATGCGGGACGCGACTTCCAGACGTCTGTGTATTTACCTTTTACGCTCCTATTTCAATCCACGCGTCCCATGCGGGACGCGACCTGCATTGACTTTCACCGATTCAATAAATCCTTTATATTTCAATCCACGCGTCCCATGCGGGACGCGACATTAAGTTCCTTCGTCCATCCATTCTTGCTTTCTATTTCAATCCACGCGTCCCATGCGGGACGCGACCAGTGTCCTTGTTCTGGATGACTTACAGTATATGATTTCAATCCACGCGTCCCATGCGGGACGCGACAACGGAGGGTTTGGCTATAAGTCTCTAGTAGATATTTCAATCCACGCGTCCCATGCGGGACGCGACTAGATGTTGTTATAAAGGCGATAAGGCTCAAAGTTATTTCAATCCACGCGTCCCATGCGGGACGCGACTGCTACTGCGCTGGCAAAAGACACACATGTTAATATTTCAATCCACGCGTCCCATGCGGGACGCGACAGCGATATACACAAATTCAAGTCGCTTTTTAAGACTTTTCTTGTGCTATCGCAACACAATTTTACGTTATTAGTTGCAAAATCTGATTTTACAACTAATAAAACTATGTTTATTCTGTGCAAATTAGGCGTCATTATTAAAACAGCTTCCAGTTCGCATTAATTAAGTAACATGCGATTAGAACAACAACACTCCTTCCGGATCATAGCTCTTTTTATTACCAAAGTGTTCTATCTTTGAAGCATAATTTTTTCCAATATTGTAAATTCTAATACTATCTTGCTCGCTATCAAAGAGTTTTAAAAGTTTATCTTTAATAAACACGTATTGGGAATAATCTACATCACATTCAAAAACGGAATTTTGTACTCTCTGTCCATAATTGCAACAAATTTTTGCAATTTTATTTAGTCTTCTTTTTCCTTCTGCGGTTGTTGTACTTACATCATAAGTTATAAGGATTAACACAATAATACCTACTTCCAAAAAAATGGAGGATACGTATCTAAATCCCCACGTATTACTCTCGCTAGGAGCATTGCCTGTACATGCGGCAACAATCCCCAGCTAACCTCTTCTTCCAAAAATGGATGTTTTAGTTTATCCTGCTTCTTTTTTTGCCATTCAGATAAGAACTTTTTTCGTCCGTCCTCTGTTAATAAAACCGCTCCACTCTCTTGCTCATAGAAGTCTTGTCCCGTAATTATTTTGTTATTGATCAAGGTTAATACAAATCTATCAGCATATACAGATCTCATTTCTTCCATCATGTCAAGAGCCAATGATTTTCTACCTGGTCTATCAGTATGCAGAAATCCAACATATGGATCTAATCCGACTCCGTGTAGTGCAGCAGCACAGTCATTTGCAAGAAGTGTATACGCAAACGAGAGTAATGCATTAACATTATCTACCGGTGGCCTACGATTTCTGAAATAGAATTTAAAATCACTCTTATTCTGTAAAATCAGATGATCGAAAACTCCAAAATATTCAGCTGCAGCAGTACCTTCAATACCCATTAATATATCTTTAGTGGCTCCATCAGTTATATTTTTAATACTATTTTTTAAATTACCGGCAACGACTTCTATTGACTCACAGTCAATCCTTAAGGCATAGTCTCTACTGAATTTTAAGAGGAAATAGCAAGCATTGTGTATTTTCCCGTATAAAAACGATTTTGAAAAAGCAATGGCTTGTTCTTCGCTATCCGCCATTCGATATTGTTCTCTTCTCAAAAAAACATTTCCATTTGTATTTGAATTTGTACTTGCAAGATACCATCCTTGAGGAGAGAAAAATGACAATTGAATATTATACTTTGCACATTTACCCATTAACGCAGGCGAGGCACCTTTGTAAGAAAAGCAAATTATATTTTCCAGAGTGTGCAATGGTATGTGATGTTTTTCATCAAAGTCTATCGATATCACTACATTCTCGCCATCCAGTGACAGATAGGCATTTTCAGAAGTAACATATAATGTATTCAAAAGTTTTCTCATCTCAAAGTTCCTCAGAAATGTGTTGTTCAATATATGCCCCAACATCCCGCTTACGCTTGTATAAGATTCCTGGACAACATATATTGATTAATGAACATTTTTTGCACTTGGAAGTAGGCTTAACCTTTGGTGTATAACCACGACGATAGTACCCCCACATCTCTTCCAATGAAGAAATCGCAGTATACCTTAATTCATCTGTTATTTCAAAGGTTTCACGTCTTCTCGTTTCTCCATAAAAAACAGCACCTTCTTTTACGTCGCAAGCAAGCATGTCTTCAAGGCAGATAGCTTGTGTAGTTACCTGGATTCTATCACAATCCAAAATTTTACTATGACCTTTTTTGTATTCCACTGGACGTATCCTTCGTGGTCCATTCATTTTCGAAATGTTAACTCCGTTATCATCCGGCAAAAATTCCACAGCATCACAGGTACCGGTAATTTTATATTTATCAGATTTCACTTGCAGACCTCTAATAGTAATAACGCCATTTCTGTTGTCACGAACCGTTCCGTCATGAACCCTGTTATGCATAACGCGTCCTTCAGCGGTCAAAGAATTTTCACTCCACTGATTCTCGATATGAATTAACGCCCATTGCCTCTTACAGAACAGAAAGTGCTGTATACCGGAGATCATTAAATATTCGTTAGATTCCATTTATTTCTTCAACTGCTAATTCTGGTAACTGATTAACTTGAATGCTATAGTCATCAATACTTGCTGGAACATCTATTTAATGTTACTTCAACACTTCTATGCACATTCGCTGACGAATACTGTCCATCTTTACAATTGTGTTCAAACCAATATAGCTTGTAAACTTCCATTGAACCATCAGGTCTTGCAGATGACGAGTCATTTACGAATAATGTCTTTAGACAATCTTTTACAAGGTTTGCATCTTCTCGTGAAAATCCCGTTTTCTCTGTTAATTGCACATTGATAGAGCCTTTTATTTTATAAAGTCCGAATTTCACAAAGTGTTTCCATCCTATTGTATCGGGTCCACGTAATTTACCTTCTTTTTTTTCACCGCTCACACTTTTAGTAATCTGCTGTGAATATACTTCGACTGGATTCATGCTCACAGCCTGGTGGATTGAAACCGGTCCTCTGACACCCACAGAAGCGCAATCAAAGTCCTTAAACGCAAATACCTGCCCAAAGGTTCTTACATCAGTCCATTTTTCACAAGCTCGCTTATAAAACTCATCATAATCTTTTATTTTTTTTAGGTCTTTTGCACGTACCTTTAAACTTCCAGCTCCATCATCACATCTCTCATCCGTCTGTACAAATACACATTCTCCCATGTCTTGCATTCTGTTTCTTATTTTTCTTTTTATGCATACATCGGAAATCTCACCGTATCCATTATAATCAGTACGTGGTCTGTTTCCGTTCGATGGATCGCCATTAGGATTTGCATTATTGACTGTAACAAGTGCAACAAAATCAATTTTATTTTCTAAACTATTCATTATTCCGTCTCCCTCACTTCTTCATCTTTAGCATGCTTTTCATACAAATGATTTTTTTTTGCAGATAATAACCTATAAGATATAATTCACTCAAGGGTTTCCCGTACTCACTTGCTGGATATGTTGATATTTCTTCCATAATTTGTCCGATTAGCTTTTCATACATAACACGATAACCTTGATTGATTTTTGGATAATATGCATTTTTTATTTGCTCCATAATCAGTTTAAATGCATACACAGGTCTCTTTACAAAAACCGATTGAAGACGAATTGCATTAGGTTCTCTTTTTTCATTGGCATAATAAGTATCTCTTTCAATTTTTTCCAATACTGCCAAAAGTCTGCCGAATTGATAGCTTCGATCTTTAAAATTTTCATCAAGAGCCATAGAAACCTCCTTATTATGATGATCTTTCCAATGTTTTCTAATAACTGCGCACGTTGTAAATAATATGTCTCTCCTATTATTTTCATTGTATGCTTGCATATTATTTGACTTATTAAATAAACCCGTTATTATATCTTGGGGAAAGCGAGTTTTATCTAACCTGCAAACAAACAATCTCTGAAATACCTGACCCTCTATTTGGGAATCTATTTCCATTTTGGCATTATCATCATTCCCACGTTGTGTCCCGTACGACAGTATTGTTATTTTATTAAGGGATGGTGACGATATATTGCCTGTAACGGTTATCCAGCAGCATGTTTCATACCAATCCATCAACCGGTTTATATATTCATCCCCCACTAATTCATTGTAGTACACTAAAGATAAGCGCCCAGCATCCTTATTAGTTGCATCTAGTATTGATATAACCGCCTTAGCATCATATTTATTCAATTCGCTATATCCAGATAAAAAACTTTTCAATTTGATTCTGTATTCACTCATCCTGAACACTTTTTTTTCATTAAAGCTTAATGGCAAATCTATTCTAGGAATTTCGATACCACGAGGAGTCCAGCATACGAAAGTCTTTTTCCCAATTGGTACACCTTGATTAGCCACAATCCATTTCAGTGCGTTATGAGCCTTTTGAGACGAAATGTATCCAATACACAAAGCTTCTTCTTTGTTCTTAAATCTACCCCTAAAAGTGAAATTCTCACTATCATTTGCTGATACTAAAACTGCTTTTGGAAACCGAGAAACAAGTCCTTTTAAATGCAGCCTTGCAACTATTTCGTGATTCCCAGACACATAGCAAAAATTAGTCGCAGAATTTTTTAGTTTCTCGTTTATATAGTATTCTGTATATTTTTGAAATAAGGATTTATCATTCCATACAGCTCCGTTTCTATCTCACTTAATCCATGAATAATCCAGCGGATCATATCATCGCAATTACCAATACTATCATCTGTTTTATAGCGTATGAGTCCACATTTATCAAGATCTTTTAAGACACTACCTTTTTTAATATACCGAAGTACTGCCTCAACTTTCGGATGAGAAAATCGCGAATTTCCCCAATCATTTAACTGTTTAACATATAGTTCATGCTTCTTATCATCAATCTCCGCAACATATTTTATCGTATCACATAAAGCATGTGGACTATTATTATTTGATCTATTGGCAGAATCTTGTGATACGGGAATAATTATCTTTTCATTACATTTGTTGGCTGTTAAGAAAGAACCTGTTATATCTATTGAAATTGTGATATTGGAGTTTACAATCTTGTGTGCAACAGGTGCCAGCGGTTCTTTATTCTCTTCATATTTTCCTACAGATTGATTTTGATCCATGAAGTCATATGTTTCAATTGCTCGCTGCAAAAGGCTCATTACTTCACCTCCTCAAATTCTCCAAGTCCACTAAAATTCATCTCATCAGTTCCGAATGACTTAATTTGAACTTCTCTCACTGTTCTGTGCAACTTGCATTGATCAGGTCTTTTAAACTCTATAATTCCATTCCTCATAACGGGAGCCCATAGATTAATTGTCATCTTGCCGTTTGTTTCCGAAGAATACGCTTCGTCTGCATAAGTAATTCCATGATACATGGTTCCGAAAGCAAGCTCCGGCAAATTGTCATAATAACCTTCGCCTTCACCAAATTTCTTTGGTTCCACGTACCCTTGGCATTCTCTCGTTCCCAAATAAATATCTCTACGTCCACCTTTTAAAATCATTCTTTTTGCTATTTGATGATGCTTATTCTCATTCCTATCTTTATTTAATTCAGGTCTATTCTCATTCCACTCAAAATGTGCTTGTACTTGATATCTGCAATTTTTTAGGTAGGTATAATAGGATAGATCATTTCCTCCATTGTATTTTATAGGTCTAATACCCTTAACCTCCGTTTGTATCTGATTCATTACTCGCACTTTATCTATATACCATATAAATGTTGGTTTCCAATATACCGAGGATAAAATGCCTTTGATAGCTTCATAAGTTGGAATTTGATAGCTGCACTTTTCTCCGCCAACTCTCATAACAGGGTCGGAAAACAACGCATAATCTCCATATACCTCAAACTCTACAATATTAGGGTAGCGCATTCTGTTTCACCTCCGTTTTCGTATACTCCTAACGTATCATCGTAATTATTCTCATCTAACACATATATACCACTATTTGCTATTTCGTATACAACTTTACTCTTAAACAATCTTTCAAACTGATATTTAAATAGTGAAACTGAATAGCTTTTAGCCTCATCTATCAACGTTTTTTTATATTCATATTCAAATTGTGATTTGCTACTGCATAGTTCTGTAATTATATTAACTCCCTTTCCATATGGTACAACCACTGAAAAAGTTTCACTATCGATAACTTCAAACACTTTTCCTGCGGTCGCAAATGCTTGTCTTAAAGCATATTTATTGTTACCGTGGCCAAACCCCATTGACAGTAAGTTAAAGAAGCTTGTGTTCAATTTTTTTATGTAATAATCCATTTCATTTCTACGCATATATGCATCACTAAAAAGCTTCTCGTAATAAAAATTTATCGAGCTATCAGATGTCAAATCATTTTCATATTTACTCTTATTATTTTTGTAATTAACAAGCAGCTCTTGTGTTGCCATTTTTGCTTGTTCTATTTCTTTAAGGTAATCAAGATTCTCATCCGTACAATTAATAACATATACATTTTGGGGGGCAGTATTCTCTCCATTTCTGTTACACCTTCCTGCTGCTTGAACAATGTTGTCCATCCCTGCTTGAAATCTAACAACCGAATCAAACGACATATCAACACCAGCTTCGATCACCTGAGTTGATATGCACACAATATGTTGACCTTTTTCTAAGGCATTTTTCATTTCACCAATTACTTTAATTCTATGTGCCATGCACATTGAAGATGATAAGTGGAAGATGATAGCATCAGAGATATTCTTACAGGTTAAGGTTAATTGTTGCGCTTCACTTTTCTTATTGCAAACTACAAGAAGACTTCCATTATTGGATGCAAGTTCATATATTAAATTATTTATTTCACTGAACTTATAATTACCTTTGTCAACTATATTTGTACGCTTGAATACACCCTTTAACCTTTGTTCAATATCCAATGGAATTACTTTTTCATCTTTAACATGCGCAGCATGTTCTACCTTCTGTAAACATGGTTGTGTTGCAGAGCAAAGTAAAATAGTTACACTACATACTTCCGATAAAAAGTTTAAAGCCAAGTTAAATAATGTGAGCATTTTTTTGGGAACTGTCTGAACCTCATCAATTATGATTACACTATTGCAGAGGGATTTAAACCTTCTTACACAAGATAATCTACCATCAAAAAGGGTGTTTAAAAACTGAACTAATGTAGTTACTATTATTGGCGCGTCCCAAGTTTCTGCCAGCAAGTCATTCACGTTTAGCTCTTCATCCTTATTCTCTTCGGAATTGACAAGATTAGAATGATGAACTAAAACCTCTTTATTAAATTCATTTCCAACCGCCCGCTTTATTTCCTCGCTATTTTGATCCAAAATGCTAATCAATGGAGCAATATAAAAAATCCTATTTTTTTTAAATTGAATTGTGTTTTCTAATGCAAACCTCAGCCCTGACAAAGTTTTACCCGCACCTGTTGGAAGGTTTAGCCTATATATACCGCTTGTATATTTCGAACCAGCCTCATAACACAGATTGGACAACTCCATCCTGGCTTTACCAATTTCATTATCTGAATTCTTGCTATGAAGGAAAATTTCTAGCGATTTAAGCATCATTTCCCAATTTTGAGATAGGAAACTATTCATTCCCCGAAACTTATCACCGTTCATAAATTCGGCGGTATCTCTTCTATCCCCTTCAACGATTGAAGACAATATCAACCTTGCAAGAAAGCCTATATAGAACATTAACTCTTCATCACTTTTTGCAACTTCTGCACACTCTCTTATTTTTATAAAAATCTCATTAAGCTCAGAACTTGCAGATTGGAAAAGCTTATCTATCTCTTCGTCAGACGCACAATAGGAATTAAAGTTCTTTT